>CAIPFE010000013.1 GCA_903864275.1 uncultured Mucilaginibacter sp. | reverse complement strand
TAAAGAAGTCAGTTATCAATAACCACTTTTAATAACTAACTTTGAAAACGCTTTTACAGCTCTCGCTGCTATCGTTCGCCAGCTAATTGCCTGGTCACTTTGCCACGGAATCAGGTGGTCAACATCCCCGGAATATCAACCCGGATGTCGCAAGTAACCTATTTAAGGGAATGAACGGGTATTTCGACATTGTAATATTTGACGAAGCCAGCCAATTGCGACTTGAAGATAATTTACCAGCTATATTAAAAGGAAAACAAGTTATAATTGCGGGTGACGAGCATCAAATGCCACCGTCAAGCTACTTTAGTAAAGTTTTTGATGGTGTTACCGAAGATGAAGATGACTTAGATGAAGAAGACGAAATAGTAATAGACAAGGATAACATTTTGTTGTCTTGCGAATCGCTACTTGACTTCGGTTCAGAACTGAATTTTGAAAAAAAGTATTTAGATTTTCACTACCGTTCAAAGCATCCTTACTTAATTGATTTTTCCAATTATGCTTTTTACAATCAAAGATTAAAACCATTACCCAACAATTTTGACTATGTGCCAATAAAATACATTCAAGTAAATGGTACATTTTCAGACCATACAAATGAAGCTGAGGCAGAAATGGTTTTGGCAATTATTGATAAAAATATTGATAAATTACCTAACGGGAAATATCCTTCTGTCGGAATTGCAACTTTCAATATAAAGCAGAGGGATTTAATTTGGGGTAAAATTAACGATAGGAGAAAATTAGAAAAGTTCAATAAGTTTATTGAAAAAATAAATGAATTAGAGCAAAACGGCTTTTTTATTAAGAACCTTGAAAACATACAAGGCGATGAATGTGACGTTATTATATTATCAACGACTTATGGGGTGACGAAAGAGAAAAAGTTCCCTCATACCCTTTTGAAAATTATTAATAGTAAGAGCGGGTACAGATTATTAAATGTTATCATTACCAGAGCAAAGTACAAAGTATATGTTTGTTCATCAGTACCGGAGAATATTTTCTTAGACTATAAGAATTATTTAAATGTTGAGGGCGCAAATAACAGGAGAGCGGTATTTTTTGCTTATTTAGCTTATTGTAAGGCGGTAAGTGAATGCAATAGTGAAATGCGGTTATCGGTACTTACAACGCTTGCAGAAAACACCTCAAAAAGCGCAGGCTTCGACTTTATGGGTGGTGACTTGGAGTCGCCTTTTGAAGAAGAGGTTTACCAAAGCCTTGCCGATCATTTTGGTACAGAAAAATTAATTCCGCAATTACAATTTGCTGGTTTTAGAATCGACATCGTTTACGACCCTAAAAAGGTTGGAGTTCCAAAAATTGCTATTGAATGTGATGGGGCAAAATATCATTCAAGCAGAGAGGCGTATTTATATGATTTACATAGACAAAAAATATTAGAAAATCACGGCTTTGTATTTCACAGGATTTGGAGTACCAATTGGTGGCGTAATTCGAGCAGAGAAATAAAACAACTAATTGGTTTTATAAAACATATTGAATCATCTCAAAGCTCTAATTTGACAGATTTTTCATCTACCGCATTGGCATTTACAGATGATGTAGAAATCATTGAAGAGTATATCTCTCAGGCTTCATTATTTGATACAGATGTGGAAAGCGCAACTATAAAAAGTATAAACAAACCGCTTCCAATTCAAATCGAAATCTTTAAAGATGAAGTGCAAATTAACAGTAAGGTGCATGTTAAATATGTCAACAACGGAAAAGACATTAATATTCAAATGGTTTCAACAGAAAATAACATACAGGATAAATCCGGAGTGCAAAAAGTCTATTACAAATCACCGTTAGGTAATGCGCTTTTTAAAAGAAGTGTTGGTGATGTAGTTAAAATTGGCAATCTTGACCATTTCGTCGAAATTATTAAAATCGCTAATTGACCAGTATTTACTATGCTATGCTAATCGAATTTGACCAAAAAATCTTAGGCAATGTGTTTTTTGCGCGCTTTTCGGGCAAAAAAACTTAATCATAACGAGTAAAAGTGTTGTACCTATGTTGTACCCGCAAAAAAATCAGGCTTTTAGAAGTTAATCTAAAAGCCTGATAATCAATGTGTGGAGAATATCGGAGTCGAACCGATGACCTCTTGCATGCCATGCAAACGCTCTAGCCAGCTGAGCTAATCCCCCTTGTTTATTAAGGATTGCAAATATAGGGCTTTAAAGGAAAACGTCAAGCGGTGTTTTATAATTACACAAATTTCCGGTTCAATCAGGTCAGAATTTATGTAGTTTCAAAATGAAATGTCGAATAATGAATTTTGAATGAAGAATATTGAAGTTTATCCTTCGTCATTCATAATTTGTTATTCAGTGTTCGATATTCAAACACTTTCCAAAAACCCCTTAAAATAAGTAAAGCCCCTGATGGGCAGGGGCCTTTACTAACCAATTATAAACCTAAATTATGAGAAGACTATTTTATTTGTATTACGGTGTAAATGTAACACTAACATTTAAGATTAATATGATTTTTTTTGTAATCTTTATGTAAAAAACCTATTTGCTCCTATTTGATTCTCAAAAATACAAACATTTTATTATAAATATGCTAATTTTTTTCAAAAAAATTAAAATCTCTAAAAATTGCTTCCTGTAAGTAAAAAACAATACCATTTTTACTGTGTTTTTTAATAAAAGATGATTTTATACGGCTTTTATTAATTAATTTAATGTAAAAACTATGCCAAACAGGAAATTTATACCAGTAAATTAGAATTCTGCATCATTTATTTTCAATTTACGACATAAATTACCCTTTTTTCATCGATTTTGCTGAAAATAATTGTCATTCGCGAAAAAGTAGTTTAAACCTTGTGCGTGTTTTGAGAAAGTTTTTCTACATCGCTTTATTCTTTTGACTAAAAGAATTAAAAGAAATTATAAAAAATCAATTGAAATTTTAAATAGTTATAAAAAAGCAGCCAATAAATTAAAAAGGCAGGTAAAAAATTACCTGGATCAAACATCATTTTAAAAATGCTTTAACATTTTTGCGAATAATTTTTGCAATAATTTATGACTGCTATACCCCGCGCAAAAAAACATCCTGAACTAACAACGCTGACGTTGTGGATAATGACCGTAGCTACAGGTTTGATCGTGGCTAACCTCTACTACAATCAACCTTTGCTTGAGGATATGGCCCGTACCTTTCATACCACCAGGGCGAAAGCAGGGCAGGTGTCGATGTTAACACAATTGGGGTATGCCACAGGTATGTTTTTCCTGGCGCCCCTTGCTGATATGCTAAAGCGTAAACGAATGATGATGGTTATTTTCGCGTTTATCATTTTATCGCTGATCATTACTGCATCATCTCAAAGTATTAATTTACTCATATTTGCCAGCTTTCTTTTAGGGGCGTCGTCCATGATCCCGCAACTGCTTGTGCCAATGACCGCCCATTTGGCAAAGCCCGGTGAGCGCGGTAAAAAGATCGGCATTGTAATGAGCGGCCTCTTAATAGGCATATTACTGTCACGAACATTCAGCGGTGTTATCAGCGAATATTTTGGCTGGAGGTCGGTATATTATATCGCTGCGGGCATAATGCTGGTGATTTGGCTGCTGTTGGGCTTGTTTTTGCCGGAGGTTGAACCCGACCATAAGGACGGCTACAGGCAGCTGATGGCCTCGCTTATCGACCTGGTTAAACATGAACCTAAACTCAGGGTCGCGGCGCTGCGTGGCGCCCTATGTTTTGCCTGTTTCAGCGCTTTTTGGACCACAATTGTTTTTTTGTTGAAGCAAAACTTTAATTTGGGTAGCGATGTGGCTGGTGAATTTGGCCTGGTTGGCGCTTTTGGGGCATTGGCAGCAGGCTTAATGGGAAGGTTAAGTGATAAAATGGATGCATATAAATTATCCGCCTACACCATACTATTAATATTGATCTCCTTTATAATTTTTTATTTTTCGAGCCACAGTATTGCGGGATTGGTGATCGGCGTAATTATATTAGATATGGGCGTACAAGCCACGCATATCTCGAACCAGTCGATAATTTTTGCTTTAAAACCCGAAGCGCGTAATCGCATCAATACTATTTATATGGTAACCTATTTTATAGGCGGCTCTGCCGGAACCTTTTTTGCTACGCAGCTGTGGAAAAGCTACCAATGGAACGGCGTCTGCGCCATCGGCGTTATTATATCGGTGGCGACGCTTATCATTCATTTCGCCAACCATCCTAAACCTGAAGGCGTCAAGTCCAAAGTCTTAAGTCGGAGAAACGCGGCGAAGCAATGACTATAATTTTATACACTGAAAAGTAAAATTGCAACACTCATTAGTTCATCAAATTTATTTTTTCGCTTCCAGACATCCAATTGAAAAATGGAATCGTATATAAGCGTGGCGGTTTGGTAGAGCGCCGCAAACTTTGGCACTGATTTGGAATACTAAATTTCAAATGCAGTACATGATGGCGCTTGATCGGAAGAAAAATCGCGGAAGCGAGGAAAAAGAATGGGAAAACCCTGTTAATCCTGCCATGACTTCGGACGATAGGGACAAGGAGCAAATATTAAGACAATATAACGAAGCCAAACGCAGAAAAAATAACTTAACAGAAGACGATCAAACCAGCAAACAAAATAATTAAAAACCCTAAAAATACAACGCCATGAAAACTCAAACTAAATCCTCGGGAAGCAAATTAATGACACGTTTTGATAACGAATTGAAAAACTTATTAACGAGTGATCTGAAATTGTTTATGGCTAAAAATCCTTTTATAATGAGCAACAAACAGGCTATCATGCAACAAACATTGTCAGTAGCCTGACCATCATATAATCTACCCTACAACACCTGTGAAAAAAATAAGGCTTTGCAATTGGCAAAGCTTTATTTTTTTGAAGTATATTTTATAATGAGCCCGGCAGTTTTTGCGGATGCACCAGGCTTACCCATTTTTTCATCGAGTTTATCATAATTGGCAAGCATATTTTGGCGGTAGGTTTTATTGTTGAGAATATTATCCAATTCGGCCGCTATGTTTTCAGGCGTGCAATCGTGTTGAATCAGTTCCTTAATGACCGCGCCGTCCATAATCAGGTTCACCAGCCCGATAAATTTTATTTTTATCAATGCCCGCGCTATGCCTATTGACACCGGATGTCCCTTATAAACCAATACCTCTGGCACATTAAACAGGGCGGTTTCTAGCACTGCAGTGCCCGACGCGACTACCGCTGCGTCAGCATGGCTTAACAGATCGTAAGTGGCGTTGAACAACACAGGGATGTTTTTGCCTTTAAAAAACAGTTCGTAATATGCCCGCTTAAATGAGGGTGCGCCTGCAATAACAATCTGGTAATCCGGAAATTTTTCGCTTGCGCGGATCATTTCCGGCAGCAGGCGGCTGATCTCCTGCCTCCGGCTTCCGGGCAATAATGCGATTATTTTTTTTCCCGGCAGTTGGTTATCCGCTAAAAAAGCCTCATCAGGTTTAAATGCTGCTACCGCATCCAGCAACGGATTACCGACATAATCAACTTGCATTCCCCATTTTTTGTAGAAATCAACTTCAAAAGGTAAAATGCAAAACATATGGTCGACGACCCTTTTTATTTTGAGCACCCGGCGCTGGTTCCACGCCCAAACTTTCGGCGAGATATAATAGCAAACCAGTAAACCTTTCTTTTTTGCAAATTCGGCTATTTTTAAGTTAAATCCTGGGAAATCGATCAGTACCAGCACGTCGGGCTGCCAGGCGGCAATGTCTTCTTTGCAAAATTTCAGGTTTTTTAAAATGGTGTTCAGGTTGGCGGCCACTTCAAAAAACCCCATAAAGGCCATGTCGGCGAAGTGTTTCACGATAGTGCCGCCCTCCGCCTGCATCAGGTCGCCGCCGAAGAAACGGAATTCAGCCTGCTGGTCCCGCTCTTTTAATGCTTTCATTAAATTAGCCCCGTGCAGGTCGCCCGAAGCTTCGCCGGCTACAAGGTAATACCTCATCGTACCGGGTGAATTTTGAATATAAATATCAGCACCATAAACACAAAGGTAACCAGTATTATCCCCCTGATGGTTTTGTCCGCAGCTTTTTTTGAGAAAACCCTGATCAGCACCAGGTTTAAGGCAATTGCGATGAAGTAAGGCAAGGCGGATTTGTTTATAATTAAATTATTGTCTTTCAACATGTATGCAGCTGCCCAGGCCAAAGCTGGGGCTATTAACGCTATTAAAATCCCTGCGGGCAAACTATTTTTGTTAAGCATATTTTTATAACTCAAACTTCCACCCGTGCAATGCCGGTATCGCGTGATGCGCCGTCATGTCAAACTGTACCGGCACAACCGATGTATAGTTATGTTCCAGCGCCCAAACATCCGTATCCTCGCCGCCATCATTTAATTGAAATACGCCTGTAAGCCAATAGTAAGGACGATTGTGCGGATCCATGCGCTCATCAAATTCTTCGGCCCATTTTGCATTGGCCTGGCGGCATATTTTTATACCTTTTATGTGCGGCGTATTTGGAAAATTTACATTGAGTAAAGTAGCAGTTGGCAGGCCGTTTTGTAAAACCTGCTGCGCTATTTCCTTTACATATTTCAAGCAGTGGCTAAAATCAGCCTGTAAAGTATAATCATCCAACGAAAAACCGATGGAAGGTATGCTCTCAATGGCCCCTTCAACCGCTGCCGACATAGTACCCGAATACAATACGTTAATAGAATTATTCAAGCCATGGTTGATGCCCGAAACACAAAGATCAGGCTTTTGCCCCTTTAATACTTTATTTACCGCCAGCTTAACACAATCAACCGGGGTGCCCGAGCAACTGTACATTTCTATGCCTTCGTAAATATTAACCTTGTCCAACCGCAAAGGCTTACCAACCGTAATGGCATGCCCCATGCCCGATTGCGGGCTATCAGGTGCTACGACTACTACCCGGCCTAATTCCGTCATCACATCAATTAACGCCTTAATGCCTGGCGCGGTAACGCCGTCATCGTTTACCACAAGAATGGTAGGTTTGGATTTCTTCATTTGGCGCAAAATTAGTTATATTTGATTTATGCTTACTGTTGAAAATAAAAAGAAATACACCGTTGATGATTACCTGATGCTGGAAGAAGGTGCGCCTTTTCAATTAATTAATAACGAATTGATTATGTCACCATCACCCAATCCCTTTCACCAGGAAATTGTAGTCCGGCTTTCTAAAATAATGCTCACTTTTTTAGAGGATGAACAAATTGGCGGGTACCTCGCTGGTTCAATGGATGTTGTTTTTGATGAAAATAATGTTTTTCAGCCCGATTTTCTGTACGTGCGGGATGACAGGATAGCCGAACTTATAAAGGGGCGGATTATAGGTGCGCCCGATATAACAATTGAAATATTATCACCCACAAATGCCTATTATGATTTAATCCAGAAAAAGGAAGTTTATGAAAAGTATGGGGTCAAAGAATATATCATCCTTGATCCTATCGCAAAAAACGCTCATTTATATGCATTAAAAGATGGCATTTATTACTTACATCAAAAGGCCCAAAATAACGAGTTGTTACATTCCCTCATCTTGCAAGGCTTTAGCTTTGATTTAAACTATTTATTTAAATAAGGATTTTATAGCCAATGATGTAATTTAGGATTTAAATAAGAAAGCCCCGGTTTACCAGGGCTTTTCAAATTTTATAAACCATTTATCCACTTCACCAGTTCATCGCGGGATTTTCCCGTTTTTGCCTGGAGCTTTCCTAACGTTTCATCGTCCTTGCCTTCTTCGTGTAATAAATCGTCGTCAGTAAGATCGCCGTAGGCTTGTTTTATTTTACCTTTTACCTGGTTCCAGCCGCCTTTTAATTCTAATTTGTCCATGATGTTTTTTTATTTAAGGTGTACAGTTATAACATCCGGGACATCATTTTGGTTTTACGCTTTTGCCATGAACTATGAACCATCAACTACCTACAACGCCCCTTCCTTTATCTCCTCCACAACCGCAGGGTCAAGTAAAGTCGACGTATCACCCAAATGATCGGTATCGCCCTCGGCTATTTTGCGCAAAATACGCCGCATGATCTTTCCGGAGCGTGTTTTTGGTAAACCTGTAACAAATTGTATTTTATCCGGCCTGGCAATAGCGCCGATGATGCGGGTAACGGTCATCATAATATCCTTGCGGGCAAGGTCGTCATCGCCATGTTTATTGGGGCTTACTACAAAAGCATAAACACCCTGGCCTTTAATATCGTGGGGGTAACCGACCACTGCTGATTCAACTACACTGCTGTGCATATTAATGGCATTTTCCACTTCGGCGGTGCCGATGCGGTGGCCCGACACATTCAGCACGTCATCAACGCGGCCGGTAATGCGGTAATAGCCTTCTTTATCGCGTAAGCAGCCATCCCCGGTAAAATACAGGTTTGGATAAGTGGCAAAATAAGTGGTACGGCAGCGTTCGTGGTCGCCATAAGTTGTTCGGAGCATGCCCGGCCATGGGAAGCGGATGCATAAATTTCCGCTTACGTCGTTCCCTTCAATTATTTGGCTATTTTCATCCACCAATACCGGCTGTACCCCGGGTAAAGGCAGGCCGGCATAACTCGGCTTTGTTGGTGTTATGCCCGCGATAGGCGAGATCATAAAACCACCGGTTTCTGTTTGCCACCAGGTATCAACAATGGGGCATTTTCCCTGGCCTATCTTTTCATCAAACCAATGCCAGGCCTCTTCATTTATCGGCTCGCCAACAGATCCCAGCTTTTTAAGGGAACTAAAATCCTTTCCTTTTAAAACATCATCACCAAAACTCATCAGCGAACGGATTGCTGTTGGGGCAGTATAAAGGATGTTTACTTTGTATTTTTCAACAATATCCCAGAAACGTCCGGGAGTTGGCCAGGAGGGGATACCTTCGAATAAAACAGTGGTAGCGCCCTGTGTTAAAGGACCGTAAGCTATGTACGAGTGCCCGGTGATCCAGCCAATATCAGCCGTACAAAAATAAACCTCGCCCGGTTCATACTGAAATGCATTGGCAAAAGTGTAACCGGTATATACCATGTAACCTCCGCAGGTATGCACCACCCCTTTTGGCTTCCCGGTTGAGCCGGATGTATACAGGATGAACAGCATGTCTTCAGCATCCATTTCTTCAGGCGGAAAATCCGTACTTCCCTGCGTTTCTACTTTTTTTATTTCATCTTCCCACCAAACATCACGTCCTTTTATCATGGAAACGGGCGTGCGGCTGCGTGTAAGGACAATAACCCGTTTAATTGAGGGGCATTGCACCAGGGCATCATCAATAATGCTTTTTAAAGGGATTTCCTTCGTTCCCCGGTACCCGCCATCGGCAGTTATCACGATATTACATTCGGCATCTTTTATCCTGTCAGCAATTGATTGTGCCGAAAAACCGCCAAACACAACGGAATGAATAGCGCCGATCCGCGCGCAGGCCAGCACAGCTATTTCAAGTTCAGGCACCATGGGCATATAGATGCATATCCTGTCACCCTTTTTTGCACCGTTGTTTCTCAGCACATGGGCAAACTCGCATACCTTTTCGTAAAGCTGCTGGTAGGTTAATACCCGGTGATGTTCATGGGGGTCATTGGGTTCCCATATTATGGCTGGCCGTTCGCCCCAGGCTTCCAGGTGACGGTCCAGGCAGTTCTCCGTAATGTTGAGTTTCGCGCCCTGGAACCATTTTATAAGCGGATCTTTAAAATTCCACTCCAGCACTTTATCCCACTTTTTACGCCATAAAAAATTACTGGCAATGCCTTCCCAAAATTCTTCGGGCTGCTCTACACTTTGCTTATAAACTTGCTTATATTCATCAAATGAGCTGATCTTCATCGAGGTTTTCATCGGCTTAAAAATTGGTGGGTGAAAATTACTAATTTTTGTGTTAAGCGGGCAATAAAAATGATGCTTTTTAAAATATTTTAAGAAGTGTTGTGTATGATCTATAAGCATAATCATTCGAAGTTCGACACCCGCACCACGCCATGCAAGCACAAAATCATGGTTTACATGGTTAACATAATTCAGGGTTTACATGCTTATAAGTACTTATTAATCAGATATTTAAAAAAATAAACAGCCAAAAAGTGTAAACCATGATTTTACGACTTCGGACAGCGGGATTATTGGTATGAAATCAAGAGGTAAGTAAACAAGTGTTCACGTTCACTTCGTCATAACACAGGCGTATTAAAATGCGTGAACGGCTGGAAATCAGCGTATTGAATTTTTGTATTTTTGAAAAATAGGGAAACTGCGGTTTAAAAATGCGGGAGTCCTGACGGTAGAAATGAGGATGACTGATGTAGCCGCCAACTGGCAAATATGCAGGTTTGGGCTTTTTAATTTAAGCGGGATGCTTAAACGGTTGTGTATCCAAGCGGCAGGCTTGGATAGGCGGGGGAGAATAAATGAAAAGCCCCTCACCGTTTAGCAAGGGGCAATTAGATTTTTTGAATTTTGAATTACTTTTTCTTTGGTGCAGGGTAACTAATTTTTTCTTTTTCGGTTGTTTTTGGCCTTTTTTGCGTCTCTTTAAGAGGGATAAATTGACCATTCCCAGAATCTCTTCCGACTTCCCGTATCACTCTTTTTCCCATTTATTTATGAAGCTGTTTTTATACTTCGATAACAAATTTGAGAAACAATTATGTGAAAAAAAAGCTTTTGCCAAACTATTTTTTCTTCCTATGAAAGTTATAACTACTTAATCTACAATACATTTACTTCTATCTGTGTCTCCATTTCTTACCCGAAGTATAACTGTCTTTCTACTATCGTACTCTTCGATAAGTCCCTTTATTCTTCTCCTTTTACAAGGAATAATTTGTTAAAATGCGTTATTCTAAGCCAGCCTTTTTCATAACACAATTTGTTTCTACCATTATGTCTTGACTTCGGGACTTATCAATCATAATTTGATGTGTTGTTGCATCGGCTATAGTTATCATAGTTAACGGTGTCTTTTGAAAAACCGCTAATTCACCTTCTTTTAAATTAAATAATACTTGACTATATTTAGTTCCGCCCTCATCTTTTGTCTGTATATCATTTTCGTTCGAATAGAATTCAAGTGTCCTTCCATTTACAAATCTAAATTTTACATAATTAGGGTAGTGTAGTGGTTTAGAAGACAGCTTTAGAAGTTGGAGCATTAACATGGGATTATAGCCAAGCGTCTTTATATCAACTGCAATTGTTACGTTAAGAATTAACATGAATCCTATTCTTTCACTCACAGTATCACTATTTATAATTAATCTTTCGCCTCCAAAAAATGTCGTTTCACCATTAGGAATTGTAGTAACTAAACATTGTGCTTTACTTAATTTGGGCATAATCCAAATAAGAAGCAGGATTATTAGTGTTACTTTCTTTTTCATTTTGGTTGTTTATTTGTTGTTATAGTAACTGAACTTAAATCTACTATTTAGAAACAAAGTCCTTTTGCAACAAAAGAATGGTTAATTATTGCTGTTAAACTTAGTCTTATTTTCTTTATTATTGTATAATATTTATTCCCGCGATGTACCCTAATCCGTTATGAAAAGGTTCCAGCTAACTCAAAATCAACGCAGGTTTTTAATATTTTGGATAACATTTCATTCGTTTGCTCTGCTTGTAAATATAGCCAATTTCCAAGGGAAGGTTTATGAAGGAGATATTAGTACGGCCAATATTGATACACAAGCACATAAAAAAATAGACACACCAAATATTCATGCTACTATTCCAGCTACTAAAAAGATTAAGAAGATTAAGTCTATTAACGATATGTTCAAGTTAAAGCCGGGAGATACAGGAGAGGTAGACACTACCTCTGCTTTAGCACTACATACCCGTTGGGGTTATGCGTATTCCAATAATAATCATCTTACTGTTTGCCTATTTACTACTTATAAATCCGATGATTTTTGGCCTTTTACTACTTATTATGATGAAGAACATCCTACTTCATTCGATGTGCATACAACGCACTGCCATTTCTATGGAATTTTTAACTCTTATAGTTTCAGAGCGTACATTTTTTATATGTTTATAGGATTTGCTTTTGTCTTTATTCCCAAGTTTTGGAAGAAGGATTGAATAATAGGCTTCCAAAACTTTTGATACCGTTAACTTATAAAGAACTTTTTAATTACCCGTCGCCAGTTAAAGCGTCCCGCTTGAACCGCCGGTGGTCGGCGTTTAACAATGAAATATTTGAAATAATACGGCATGGAAAAGGGAGAAAAAATTGATAACTACTGCACAGATTGTTTTAAAAACACCAATCACACAGTTAGGGAGGTTTTTAAAATAGAAGGCTCTTTTGAATACCAAGTCAACAGGTTTTACGGTGTCGTTCAGTGTGATGGTTGTAATACTGTATCCTACAGGACAGAAACCAAGGATTATGAACTAATGGAATTTGATTACCAGGAAAATGATTACTTTCCCCGAACTACAACCGAATTCTATCCGCAAACTTTAAATTCTCACCGCAACGAACTGGATACCTCGCTGTTGCCTGAAAAAATTCGAATCGTATATGACGACACTATTAAATCTTTTACCGCCGGATCTTATCTACTTACTGCGATCGGTTTCAGAACGATCATTGAAGCAATTTGTATCAATCAATCGATAAAAGTAAAGGAGGTAGAAGATTTAAAACCACAGATCGACAAAATGGCTAAAAATGGGTTGATCACTCCGCGAGAGGCCGCCCGTTTACACACCATCCGTTTTTCCGGCAATGACTCTGCTCATGAAATGATCGTTCCAAAGAAAGAAGACCTTTACGTAGTTCTGAATATTGTCGATCATCTCTTAAATAACTTGTATATTATTGATCAGCAAATCAAAGGTGGACTGGAAAAGGTCATTACGGATTTTAAAGGTTTCCGAACGTTGTTAAGTTCCGCAATTTCCAAATTAAAGGTCGGCGACACACTCACATTAGGTAAGATACTTGGCAAATCAGCAAGAAGGCTCAACGATAAAGGCGCTGAGTTTGAAAAAGAACTACTTGCTAAAATTGATAATAGGGAATATACCAAATTGGGCAAAGGCGAATTAAAGGCGAACCCCGACAATAACTTGCCATCACTTCAGTTCTATACCGTTATCGATATCGCCATTGATAAAGATGGGGAATTTTGAAGGGACAGCGTTTATTTCCCTCGTCGTCAAGCGTGAATGTACGGTGTGGGCCAAAAGCGGTGGCGCACTCATGCCTCGCAGGCAGGTAACAGACCAATCTCAGCGGTACAAATCACAACCCCAGCTACGCCACATCCGCCATCACCAAAAACATCTTTCCGCTATCCGGCAGCGGGATAAATCCGAATTTTTTGTAAAAAGCAACCGCATCTTCATCCAATGGGTCAACAACCAGGCCAATTGACCGATTGCCCATGTCAATTTGCATTCCTAAAAATATAAAAGTAAATTTGTAATAAGTACCAAAGCAAATGAAAGCAGTAGAATTTGAAACGCAGCTATCGGATAACACGATTAATATACCTGAAAATTTCCGGCTGGAGTTGTCTTTATCAAAAGACAAACATGTGCGCGTTATTGTGTTGATTGACGACCCTGAAAAAAACGAAGAAACTGCATTTAAAAATATGGCAAGCGCCCAGTTTCTAAACGGCTACGATGATACAAATTCAGTTTATGATAGTCTGTAAATATGATAGACTTTAAGTTAGGTGAAATTGTACTCGTCAAATTTCCATTTACCAGCAATGTCGGCTACAAACTTTCTGGAAAATTTGTATATTTACTTTTATATAAACAAGGAGTTTAAAATGCTTACAAAAAATAAAGTTGCAGCGCTTGTTGAGCACATGCCCGATACATTTTCGGTTGATGAGCTGGTTGAACGGGTATTGCTTTTACAAAAGATAGAACAGGCGCAAAAAGAAATTGAAAACGGGGAAGGAATGGATTGGGAAGATTTTAAAAAAGAGATGGAGCAGTGGTGAAAATCGTTCTTTCAAAAACCGCGCGGTTTGATCTTAAAGAAATTGTGGATTATATTAAGCGGGATTCCATAAAGTATGCCCTCCTCGAAAAAAAGAAAATAATAGATGCCATTAACAAGATACCCAAACAACCCCTATCGGGCAGGGTTGTACCTGAATTAAATAACGAAAACCTTAGGGAATTGATTTTTAGAAATTACAGGATAATTTACGAAATAATACCCGGTAAACAGTTCAACATCCTTACCATTCACCACCATTCCCGCCTTTTTTCTAATAATCCCGCGTTTAAGGACGAAGAGTAGCACCAATATTCCATAGTTCCTGCTCGTATAATATTAATCCCAGATAAATCAAAAATAATTTTTAAAATCCCTCTTGCCTATTCAACTAAAAATCCTGATATTTGCAAACTCTTTACAAAAAGGGGTATAATTAAAAAGATTTGTCATGTCAAGAATTTGTGATCTAACAGGAAAAGGATCTTTGGTTGGTAATAACGTTTCAAACTCGAACGTAAAAACCAAACGCAGGTTTCATCCAAACTTAAAGCTTAAGAAGTTTTATATTCCTGAGGAAGATAAGTGGATAACCCTGAAGGTTTCAACTTCGGCTGTAAAAACTATCAGCAAAAATGGTATATCTGCCTGTATCAGTAAATTTGTAAAAAAGGGATACATTTAATAGGTGAGTAGTGAGTGGTGAATGGTGAGTGGTTTTTTACAACACTCAAATCACTAATTCAATAATTCACCAATTCAATAATTAAAAAGATGGCTAAAAAAGGCAACAGGGTTCAGGTAATTTTAGAATGCACCGAGCATAAAACAAGCGGCATGCCTGGTATGTCGCGTTATATTACGACCAAGAACAAAAAAAATACAACTGAACGGCTGGAAATGAAGAAATTCAACCCGGTTTTAAGAAAAGTAACAGTTCATAAGGAAATTAAATAAATTGGTTGATTGAGTTAATCGATTCACTAATTCAATAATTCACTTCCCGATAGCTATCGGGATCAAAATTAAAAGAGATGGCAAAGAAAGTAGTTGCAACGCTGAAAGTAGCAGGTAAAGGCAAAGATTATTCAAAAGTGATCACCATGGTGAAATCGCCGCGTACAGGTGCTTACTCATTTAAAACACAGATCGTAGCTAACGATTTTATAAAAGACGCGATCGCCGGGAAATTATAACCGGTCGGTTTGATCAAAATATAAAAGCCATCTTGTGATAACGGGAAGGCTTTTTTTGTTTGCCTCACCCTGCCCTCTCCAAAGGAGAGGGTGAAGAAGCGGGATGGTGAACGCAGGTAACTAAATTCTAAAAGTCCTCTCCTTTGGAGAGGATTTAGGTGAGGCAAAAATGGGACTATTCGATTTTTTCAAGAAAAAGGAAAGCACGCCGCAGGAACAGGAGGCGCTGGATACCGGTTTGGAAAAAACCAAGGATAACTTTTTTTCAAAGATCACCAAGGTAATAGCCGGTAAATCGACCGTTGATGATGATGTGCTTGACGAACTGGAAGAAGTTTTGGTAACATCAGACGTCGGTGTCAAAACAACATTAAAGATCATCGACCGCATACAAGCCCGGGTAGCCCGTGACAAATATGTAAGCACCAGCGAACTGAATGGCTTGCTGAAAGATGAAATTCAGCAATTATTAGCCGAAAATAACAGCAACGATTTTTCGAATTTTGAATATGGCAATCATAAGCCTTATGTAATTATGGTGGTAGGTGTGAATGGCGTGGGTAAAACCACCACCATTGGCAAACTAGCCCATAAGTTAAAACAGGCGGGCAACAAAGTGGTAATAGGCGCCGCAGATACCTTCCGCGCGGCGGCCGTTGGCCAGATACAATTATGGGGTGAACGTGTGGGTGTAAAAGTGGTAGCGCAGCCCATGGGCTCTGACCCGGCTTCGGTTGCTTATGATACCTTACGCTCGGCCGTAGCCAACGGCGACGATGTTGCCATTATTGATACCGCAGGCCGTTTACATAATAAGGTGGGCCTGATGAACGAGCTTACCAAGATAAAAAATGTGATGCAAAAGGTAGTCCCCGGCGCGCCGCACGAGATATTGCTGGTGCTTGATGCGTCGACAGGGCAAAACGCCATTGAGCAATGTAAACAATTTACCGACGCAACAGCCGTAAATGCCCTCGCACTAACAAAACTGGATGGCACGGCAAAAGGCGGGGTGGTAATAGGCATATCCGACCAGTTTAAGATACCGGTAAAATATATTGGGGTAGGAGAGAGTAAAGATGATCTGCAATTATTTGATCGCCAGGCATTCGTAGATAGCCTGTTTAAACAATAATAAACAAACTTTGTCATCGCGAGCGTAGCGTGGCAATCTCTTCGCTTACAGGTGACGGTTATGGACGACGACGAGATTGTTTCGTCGTTCCTCCTCGCAATGACAAATTGGAACATAATGAGAACAAAATCAATCAACGATCCAATAATAAAAACCAAACCACGTGTAAACGTAGTCACCCTCGGCTGCTCAAAAAATATTTACGACTCCGAAATCCTGATGGGTCAGCTTAAAGGCAATAACTTTAATGTGGTGCATGAGGATAATAAGATTAGGAATGATGACATCATCGTAATAAATACCTGCGGCTTCATTGATAACGCCAAACAGGAATCCATCGATACCATTTTACAATACAGCGAACTAAAAGACCAGGGCAAAGTTGGGAAAGTTATCGTTACCGGCTGCCTTTCGGAACGCTACAAACCCGAACTGGAAGCGGAGATCACCAATATTGATGCTTACTTCGGAACAAACGACCTTCAAAACTTACTAAGATCAGTTGGCGCTGACTACAAGCATGAATTGATTGGCGAACGGCTGTTAACAACGCCTTCGCACTTTGCATATTTTAAAATTGCCGAAGGCTGCAACCGCCCCTGCTCATTTTGCGCCATACCGCTGATGCGGGGTAAGCACCTTTCCCAGCCCATTGAGCAACTGGTAAAAGATGCTCAAAACCTTGCCAAAAACGGTACGAAGGAACTTATATTAATTGCGCAGGACCTAACCTATTATGGTCTTGATATATACGGCAAACGTAATCTGGACGAATTGCTTCGCCGCCTTTCGGATGTGGACGGTATCGAGTGGATCAGGCTGCAGTATGCTTATCCTTCAGGTTTCCCGATGGAAATTTTGGATGTGATGAAGGAGCGGGATAATATCTGCAAGTATATGGATATGCCATTGCAGCATATCAGCGATAATATGCTTAAATCCATGCGCCGTGGCATCACCAAACAAAAAACCATTGACCTGGTAAATACTATCCGCGATAAAGTACTCGGGATTGCCATGCGCACCACGCTGATCACCGGCTACCCCGGCGAGACCGAACAAGATTTTGAAGAAATGCAGCAATGGGTGGAGGCAACAAAGTTCGACCGGCTGGGTTGTTTCACCTACTCGCACGAGGAAAAAACGCATGCCTACTCATTGATTGATGATGTGCCTGCTGAGGTAAAACAGCAGCGCGCAGACGCCATTATGGAAATTCAGCAGGAAATTTCCTTTGAAAAGAACCAGGAGAAGATTGGCAATACCTACAAAGTTTTGATCGATAAAAAGGACGGCAGTTATTTCGTCGGCCGTACTGAATATGATTCCCCCGAGGTAGATAACGAAGTTTTAATTGACGCCAAAGTAGATTACGCTACCATCGGGAGCTTTGTAAATGTGAAAATAGATACCGCCGAAGACTTCGATCTTTATGGACATATTGTAAAATAAACTGTTTTTGGCTTTTCCCGCTCTTTGTTTTAGAAATTAAAAATCTAAATTCGGACGCTATATTTATTGGTGTTTTGAACCAGGCTTTTTTTAAATCTGAAATCGAACATCCGAAATCCGAAATCGAACATCCGAAATCAAAATGGAAGCCTCCTGTATAGACTATAAAGACACCGGATCATTCTCCCCAACCGTTATCGATTATCTCGAAAATAATCCCGAACTCCGCTCATTTTATAGTTACCGCCCGGATTTAAAAGGCTTTGCAGAGCTGTTTGAAAATAAAAAAGTTATTGCGGACCGTCAGTTATTGTTTGATATACTCAACAAACAATACAACGGGCAAGTCGACTACTCGAAAGTGGTTTTGGACAATATTTCTCTCTTAAAATCCCCCAACACTTTTACAATCACCACCGGGCACCAGCTTAACATCTTCGCAGGCCCGCTGTATTTTATCTATAAAATTGTAACAGTAATAAAATTATCGCGGCAGCTAAAAGAAGCTTTTCCAGATAAAAATTTTGTGCCGGTTTATTGGATGGCTTCCGAAGACCACGATTTTGCAGAGATAAATTATACCAATATAGGCGGCAAAAAGGTGCATTGGTGGCTCGAGGCCTCGGGCGCCACGGGGCGCATAAACCCCGAAACTATGCGCCAGGCCCTGAACCAGTATAAAGGCGCTTTAGGAATTGAAAAACATGCCCACGAACTTGCTGAAATCGTTGAAACTGCCTATACAAAATTTGGCAAGTTGGCGGATGCCACCCGTTACCTTGTTAATGCGCTGTTTGGCCAATACGGGCTTGTGGTTATCGATGCCGATGACCATGAATTTAAAACGCAATTCGCACCAATAATTGAAGCTGATATTATAGAACAAAACAGCTTTAAAAACATAAGCGCCACTAACGAAAAATTGCAGCAACTGGGCGTACACGTGCAGGTTAACCCGCGCGAGATAAATTTCTTTTATTTGCTGGACGGCCTGCGCGAACGCATTGTGTTTGAAAAAGATAAATACAGGATATTAAATACCGAAATCGGTTTTTCGGAAGTGGAACTAAAACAGGAGATCAACCAGCATCCTGAAAGGTTTAGTCCCAATGTGGTGATGCGCCCGCTGTACCAGGAATGTATTTTACCAAATATCGCTTATATCGGCGGCGGCGCCGAGATAGTTTACTGGCTTGAGCTGAAATCAACTTTCGATCATTATAAAGTTAATTTTCCGATCCTCATCCTCCGCAATTCAGGACTGGTTATCGACAAAGAAACGGCAGCGAAGATCACTAAGATGGAACTGCAGCCAGCCGACCTTTTTAAAAGCTGTGATCACATAAAAAATGACTGGATAAAAAGGCACAGTACACATAGCTTAAGCTTGTCCGAAGAATGGCGCGAACTATCCGGCATTTTTGAGAAAATAAAACTGCGTGCCTATAAAATTGACCGCACCCTTGCACCCTCGGCCGACGCGGTACAGGCCCGGCTGAAACATGCCATTGATAACCTGGAGAAAAAACTGGTTAAGGCTGAAAAGATAAATTACCATACCCGCCTGGAGCAGGTGGAACATATCAAAGCTGATCTTTTCCCAAAAGACAGCTTACAAGAACGCACCGAAAATTTTGGCTTATTTTATGTAAAATGGGGGCAAAGCTTTATCGACGAGCTCATCCGAAATTTCGAACCGCTGGAATTTAAGTTTACGGTGCTGACGGAGGATTAATCTGAACCGTTGATTTAAATGATTAAAATGATTTCGCTGATCTTATTTACTTAAAAGGTTATTTTTATAGTCTATGACTTTTCAATCCATCATCCTCATCATCCCAGGTCTGGGCAGTTCCGGGCCGCAGCACTGGCAATCTTTATGGGAAAAGCAATTTAATTTCACCCGTGTTGAACAAAAAGAATGGGATGCACCGGTATGCGCCGACTGGATTGAAAATATCAATAATGAAGTTAAAAAATACGACCCCACACGGGTGTTACTTGTCGGCCACAGCCTGGCCTGTTCCACAATAGCCTACTGGGCGCAGAAATTTAATATAAATATAAAAGGCGCCTTATTGGTTGGGCCAAGTGATACTGAAGCTGAAACTTACCCGCCGGGGACAAGCGGCTTTGCCCCGGTACCGCTTATACAATTGCCATTTAAATCAATCGTTGCAGCAAGCACAAATGACTATTATGTAAAGTTTGACCGCGCCAAACTATTTGCCGATAGCTGGGGCAGTGAATTTGTAAATGTCGGCGAGGCCGGGCATATTAATGTGGCGTCTGGGTTTGGAGAGTGGGATGAGGGATTAAAATTGTTAAAGCAACTGGATGGATAAGTTTCGCCTACCCTAAAGCTTGTTATATTTGCAACATGCTCATTTACGAATCCACCCTCCGCTCCTTCACCCAAAACATCTTCCTGTCCATGGGCTGCAGCGATGAACATGCTGCGCTTGCTGCCGATGTTTTGCTGCTCTCTGATCTTCGCGGCATTGATTCACATGGTGTTGCCCGTTTAATTGGCTATGTGCGTTTATGGGAAAATAAACGCATCAATACCAAACCCAATATAACCATCGTTCACGAAACACCTACCACCGCAACCGTTGATGGCGATGCCGGTTTAGGGCTGGTTGTTGCGCCTTTCGCCATGCGTTTAGCTATACAAAAGGCTGAGCAGTATGGTTCAGGTTGGGTATCGGTGCGTAACTCCAACCATTTTGGTATTGCGGGTTATCATACTTTAATGGCCGTTGAAAAAGATATGATCGGTTTTGCTATGACGAACGCCAGTCCGTTGGTGGCGCCGACTTTTTCAAATGAACGTTTACTGGGCACCAACCCCATGTGCTATGCCTTCCCGGCAGGCAAATATCCGCCTGTAGTTGTTGATATGGCTACATCTGCCGCAGCCAATGGCAAGCTTGAAATAGCCCAGCGCATGGGCAAAAAGGTTCCGGAGGGATGGATACAGGATGCCAAAGGCGATGTTACCACCGATCCGCATGCTTTAAAAAATGGCGGCTCATTATTGCCCCTGGGTGGCGACAGGGAGCATGGCAGCCATAAAGGTTTTGGTTTGAGCGCTACGGTTGATATACTTTCGGCTGTATTATCCGGCGCTAATTACGGGCCATGGGTACCGCCTTTTGTTTCTTTTTTGGAGCCGCCGGCTGATCCGGTCGGTTTGGGCATCGGCCATTTCGTCGGCGCCATGCGTGTGGATGGTTTCCGCCCGGTTGATGAATTTAAAGCACACCTGGATAACTGGATAGCGCGGTTTAAGTCGGCATCAACAATTGATCCCAATCAAAAAGTTATTATCCCCGGTGAGCCGGAACTGGAAGCGGAAATTGACAGGAGGAAAAACGGCATCCCGCTGGTTGATGAAGTGGTTAATGATCTAAATGGGTTGGCTACCCGGTTTGGACTAAGCCATATATAAAAAAACCATCACACTACTGGGGAGATTTCAAATATCGATAACGAACTTTTGTCATTGCGATCCGCCGACAGGCGGAGAAGCAATCTCGTCGCTGACAGATAACAGGCGTGCATTGCGAGGAGATTGCTTCACTCGTTCCTCGTTCGCAATGACAGAAAGGGTTAATTTACCCCCCGTAAAAACCTGTCCCATCTTATTTTGTGCAATAACCCGGCATCGCTATCCCAGCTCATCCATATAAACAGGGCCTTGCCGACAACATGGTCTTCGGGTACGAAGCCCCAGAAGCGCGAATCTTCGGAATCATGCAGGTTATCGCCGATCGTCCAGTAATAGTTCATTTTAAAAGTATAGGTATTTGTTTTTTGGCCGTTTATAAAAATATCGCCATTTACCACCTTTAATTTATTGTTTTCATAAACTTCGATGCAGCGCTCATAAAGCGGGAAGGTCATGCTGTCCAGTTTTACCGTCCATCCTTTTTTGGGTACGACGATCGGTCCAAAGTTATCCACGTTCCATTTATAGTCAGGTAATGTTTTGGTTAACATTACATGCAAAGGATATACATGCGGAAAAACAGGGTTCAAAGAATCCGATACCCCTTTTGGTGAAATAACCGGCATAAGTGCTTTGATATTCGCATACCCCTTTAAAATTCCTGCCGATGCTTTTGTCATCGCAGGGTACTGGTGGCCTTCATAAGCTGTGATATGGAGTTCACTCAAAAGCTCTGGTTTAACGTCGGAGCCAATGGTTTTATAAGTGTATTCAAGTTGCCCATCCGGTGGGATTTCCTGCGCTTTTCCATCGATGTAAGCTTGCCCATCAACCATACTTACGGTATCGCCGGCAATGCCCTCGCAGCGTTTTATATAATTTTCACGCTTATCAACCGGCCGGTTGTTTATGGTGTCCTGCGGGTAATTAAAAACGATCACATCGCCACTTTTTATATTGCTAAAGCCAGGCAAGCGAAAATAAGGCAACTCAAATCCATCCCAATACGATCTCACATAAAAATTGGGCAATGTATTATGAGCAAACGGAAAGCTTATGGGTGTCATTGGTGTCCTTGCGCCATAATTTACTTTACTGACAAAAATATGGTCGCCAACTAAAAGCGTCCTTTCCATTGATGGCGTTGGCATTACATAGGCCTCGATAAAAAATGCACGGATAAACATAGCGGTAATCACCGCGAAAAGCAACCCTTGACTCCATTCAAAAACGGACGAATGTTTTGCGCTTTTTGGATAGTTTTTCTTAAAATCTGGAGATGCCGACTGGCCAACGTATTGCGTCTTGCTTTCAAAGCCCCATTTCGGCAAATAAATAAACCCTAAAAGTATGGCGGCCGCACGGTCCCTCGTTGTAAACTTTCCATACGATTTTATAAAATCAATTACGATACCTGCGCCCACTATGAGGCTTGCCAACGGGATAAAAAACCAGATAACCCACCATGCGGGCCTCCCGCTCAATTTAAGCATCACATAGCTTGAGTAAAATGGGATGAGGGATTCCCAGCCGGGCCGGCCGGCTTTTTGAAATAACTTCCAATAGCCCGCACAAGACGCGATTAAAAATGGCGAAGCTATTATAAGTATGCCGATGTAGGTGCCCATTGCAGGTTTTTAGTTGATCGGTTTGGATTGAACAGCGACTATGCCCCAAGTACACGCGGGGTGCCTTGGTGGATACTTAATTCTATTACGGTAATGGACAAGACCCCAATAGGGGTCAAATATTGGTAGAAAAACCGGCTGGAAGATATGCCGTGCCTTAGGTACGGAACCACCGCCATGTGTTGGCGCTAACCTCGCTTCAATAGTTGCGTACCGATGGCACGCAAAACCTCGTCTTTATTTTTCTACCAATATTGAGCACCTGACGGCGCTTTTTTTGTTGTCTCTGCAGATCGGTATATATTCTTAAATAAATCCGAAATCGAAATTCCGAAATTCCGAAATCAATGTATTCCGTTGAACAACCTGCCCCACCTGATCTTGCTGAAAAACGAACCGGCATCATCCCAGCTCATCCAGATAAACAATGCCTTGCCTACAATATGGTCAATAGGTACAAAACCCCAGAAACGCGAATCTTCCGAATCATGGCGGTTATCTCCCATCATCCAGTAGTAATCCATTTTAAAGGTATAGCTATTTGTCTGTTTACCGTTTATCAAAATATTCCCATTTACCACCTTTACCTTATTGTTTTCATACACTTCAATGCAGCGTTCATAAAGCGGGAAGGTCATGCTGTCTAATTTTACGGTCCAGCCTTTTTTAGGAATAATGATAGGCCCAAAATTATCTACACTCCATTTATAATCAGGAATTTGAGGTGTAAGCATTACATGGATGGGAAATACATGAGGGAAAACCGGGTTCATCTGATCCGACACCCCCTTTGGCGAAATCACCGTTGCAAACGATTGCACATTTGAATAACCTTTTAAAACATTCGCCGATGCCTTTGTCATAGCGGGATACTGGTGCCCTTCGTAGGTGGTTATGTTCAGGTCAGATAATATTTGCGGATTTACATCTTCACCCGTTGTTTTATAACTGTACTCCATCTCTTCGCCCGGAGGGTTTGGCATGGCTTTATGGTTTACATATACCTGGCCATCAACAACGCTTAAGGTATCGCCCGGTGCACCCTGGCAGCGTTTTATATAATTCTCACGCTTATCAACCGGGCGGTTATTTATGGTATCCTGCGGGTAATTAAATACAACCACATCATTCTTTTTTACATCGCTAAAGCCGGGCAAACGATAATAAGGAAGCTCGAGGCCGTCCCAATAAGCTTTGGTGCCGATCAGCGGCATGGTATGATGTGCAAAGGGGAAGGCAATTGGAGTCATCGGTGTGCGGGCGCCATAATTAACCTTGCTTACAAACAGGAAATCGCCAACCAGCAGCGACCGCTCCATTGAAGGGGTTGGTATAACATAAGCTTCGATAAAAAAAGTGCGGATCAGCGTTGCGGCTATCACGGCAAAAACAATGGCGTCGACCCATTCACGCGTAGCGCTTTTCTTTTTCTTGGCAGGCGTAGCTTTTTTCTTCTTGTTCCAGAATTTCCAGTTCATATTTGCAATATTGGGAATAATTTATTAATTATAAGAGTTAAGAATCAAGATACAAGAGCCAGGAACCAAGACGGAATTTCAAATCGCCTTGATATGCATCTGCTATTTCCTGTCTTGACTCTTGGCTCTTGATTCTTGGCTCTCTTTTTACACGTTGAAATCAAACATATCCTGCACCGGGTGAAAGCCTTTTTTATCCTGTATCCATTCAGCGGCCATTACCGCGCCTAAGGCAAAGCCGTTACGGTTATGGGCGGTATGTTTAAATTCTATACTATCTACTTCCGAGTCATAGATCACTGTATGCGTCCCCGGAACGCTGTCGATCCGGAAAGATTCTATCAATAACTGATCATCTTTAATGTTATCATCCGCAGTTTCTTCACCATCGGCTGTCAGCACATTAACCCATTCCTTTTTTGAATCAAGGTTATCAATAATGCCTTCAGCAAGCGTGATAGCGGTACCGCTTGGCGAATCGACTTTTTGTATATGGTGTATCTCTTCTACCTGCACCTCGTAATACGGGTAGTTGTTCATCACTTTAGCAAGCACCTTGTTGACATGGAAAAATATATTTACGCCAACGCTGAAATTGGAGGCGTAGATTATCGCGTTATTACCTTCTTCACATTGCTGCTTTATATTCGATATTTCGTCATACCAGCCGGTTGTTCCCACAACAATTGGGACACCAGCCTCAAAGCATTGTGCAATATTACCCACTACAGTACCGGGGGTACTAAACTCAATGGCTACCTCAGCTTTCTGCAGGTTTTCGGCCGTCAGTTCATGCTGGTTATCAAGGTCAATTTTTAGTACGATTTCGTGCTGGCGGTCGGTGGCAATTTTTTCGATTATTTTGCCCATTTTACCGTACCCTAACAATGCGATTTTCATGCTGTTATTTATTATCCGGTGAAACCTATAAAAAGTTTTATTTTAAAACATTGTTTCGGTTCCTGTAAATTTATTATCTGAGTGCAAAGGTAATTTTTATACCGGGAATAAAAGAACCGACCGGGTTCATTGCAAACTGCTGCTGGTTAAGTAAGGTGGGGGTGACCTTCATCGAAAGGTTGGTGTCGACAGTGTAGGCGTTCATGAATTTTGCATCGATATAGGCGTCTATAACATTTATGCCCCAAACAGCAAAAACACCCAAATAACAAAGGTCGCGGTTACGGCGGTAGTAATCTGTCGCATCGTACAGGGCCTGGGTCGACTGATTGACATATAACTGGTACTGGGCATAATACTTAGCCGTTGGCGCCGGCACCGTCCCGTGTTCCCTGTATATTGATACCGCTAATATCTCCTGGTAATTATTATTGTTCCAAACAATGTAATACGCTAAAACGCCAAGGGCGCCGTAAGCAACGGGTACTTTCCACCATTTATGGTTATACACCTGCCCCAAGCCGGGGACCAGCAATGAACGGATCATAGCCGTGTGCGGGCTATGCAAACTATCTGGGTGATAAACTTTTTCCTTTTTCTTTTTAGCGACAGGCGTCGCGCTGACAACAGTATCCCTTTTTTTTATTTTGAGACTATCTGACCTGGCTTTAGCGACAGCCCCGGAGGTATCGGGCTTTTGTGCCATTGCAGCAAAAGTACATGATGCCAACAGCCAGATTACGAGCAAATATTTATACATTTTTTACCTTAAAAACCTCCTTAAACGAGGATTTATATTTTACCAATCCATAATTTCGAGGATACGGCTGAGATCACTTTCTGATAAAAAAGGTATCTCAATGGTACCCTTGCCCTGGCTGCCGATCTTAAGTTTAACCCTTGTGCTGAATTTCGATGCCAGGTCGTCCTGTATTTTTTGAACCTGGAACGAGATAGGCCCGGGCTGTTTCCCTTCCTTTTTTACAGGCGCCTTTTGCACTTCCCTTGCCAGTTCTTCTGCTTTACGAACGGATAAACCTTCCTTTATGATATGTTGGTGTATATATATTTGTTTGGCCGGGTCGTCAATGGTTATCAGCGCCTTGGCATGGCCCATGGTGATCTGGCCATCGCGTATGGAAGCCTGTATACCGGGGGGCAATCTTAATAGCCGCAGGTAGTTGGTCACTGTCGACCGGTTTTTGCTTACACGTTCGCTCAATTCTTCCTGTTTCAGGCTGCATTCATCGATCATCCGCTGAAAGCTCAAGGCCACTTCAATGGCATTCAGGTTTTCGCGCTGGATGTTTTCAATTAGCGACATTTCGAGCATTTGCTGGTCATTGGCGGTGCGCACGTAGGCCGGGATATGCGTTAAACCCGCCAGTTTTGAAGCGCGGAAACGGCGTTCGCCCGATATCAGCTGGTAACTATGGGCGTTCATCCGCCGCACGGTAATAGGCTGGATAAGCCCCTGCAGCTTGATCGAATCGGCCAGTTCAGCCAGCGAAGTTTCATCAAAATCGGTACGCGGCTGAAAAGGGTTTACTTCAATTTCAGCTAATCTTATTTCATTTACCGAATCCGGGCTGCTAATTTCCGGGCTGGATGAAACGTGGTTTTTGTATGATTGTACATTATCAGAATCATTCAGCAATGCGCTTAATCCTCTTCCCAATGCGTTTCTTTTTTCTGCACTCATTTGTTATGCTGTTTCTGTTGTGGCCACGGCTTCGCTGTTAACCAAGCCATTTTTACGTATAATTTCGCGGGCTAAATTAAGATAGTTTATGGCGCCTTTGCTGGTAGCATCGTGCATGATCACCGATATTCCGAAGCTTGGGGCCTCGCTTAGCCGCGTGTTGCGCTGAATAATTGTATCGAATACCATATCTTCAAAATGGGTGCGCACTTCTTCAACCACCTGGTTTGATAAGCGGAGCCTTACATCATACATCGTTAGCAGGATGCCTTCGATCTCTAACTGCGGATTTAACCTTGATTGAACGATCTTGATAGTATTTAACAGCTTACCCAAACCCTCCAAAGCAAAATACTCGCACTGCACGGGGATAATTACCGAATCAGCGGCGGTTAAAGCGTTAATGGTAATAAGGCCCAGTGACGGCGAACAATCAATGATGATAAAATCATACTCGTCTTTAACCATATTCAGTACCGCTTTCATTTTGTACTCGCGGTCGGTGAGGTTGATCATTTCAATTTCGGCGCCTACCAGGTCGATGTGGGCTGGCAGCAGGTCCAGGTTGGGTGTTTCCGTTTTCTGGATAGCATCATGCGGGTCAACCTGGTTGATGATGCACTCATAGATACTATTTTTTATATTTCGCGGATCAAACCCGATCCCCGATGTTGAATTTGCTTGCGGATCGGCGTCAACCAATAGTGTTTTAAACTCCAGCACGGCTAAACTTGCGGCCAGGTTTATTGAAGATGTAGTTTTTCCGACGCCACCTTTTTGATTGGCTAAAGCAATAATTTTACTCATTTTATATTTTAAAATTTTTATAAAAGGTTATTGTGACAACGAATTAACGGGATGAAAATTTCGTTCTTCGACGCACATTTTCGCCCGGGGCTAAAGATACGTATTTAAATAATTCAGAAATCCACAGCTTTGGCCTATTTACAAACATTGGTGAGTGGTGAGTAGTGAATAGTCAGGCAGACGCATTAAAATTATTTTACGTCCAATTAGGAGGCACCTACGGCGCCGGAGTACGTTGGTTACATGATTTCTATAAACACGTGACTCCGCTGGAGTCAAAACAGCCAATATTATAGACAGCAAAGGCGCTCCAGAGGAGCATCGTGTTTATAGAACCATAAACAAACAAGTTTTCAGGGCTCCGGCGGAGCCTCCTTTAATGAGTTAAATTGGCGCATTACCATCTTGAATTTTGTGAATAATTTTAATGCGTCTGCTCCGGGTGAATAGTGAGCGGTCGATTGGCGTTTTAATGAATTTTTATCTTAAATTTGTTTAATTTGTAGTGTTTCTTTGTTCATGGCGTTACGTATTCAAACTATGTTATTTACTATTCATCACTCACTACTCACCATTCACTACTCACTAATTCGCTAATTAAAACGTGGTTACTATAATCTCATCTACCAACCGGCCCGGAAGCTGGACACTTAAACTGGCTAAGTATTATCAAAAACGACTGCTTGAAAAGGGCCTGGAAGCCGGTTTGCTTTCGCTGACCCAATTGCCGGCCAACATTATTGTAAGTGACTTGTACGGTAAAAGAAGCACTGAATTTGAACCTATCCAGGACATTATTACCCAATCAGAAAAATTTTTATTCATCATACCCGAGTATAATGGCAGTTTCCCCGGCGTTTTAAAAGTATTTATGGACGCTTGCAGCTTCCCCGAAAGCTTTTACGAAAAAAAAGCAGCGCTCACAGGCCTTTCGTCCGGTAAATACGGCAATATTCGCGGGTTAGACCATTTTACCGGGGTTTGCCATTATATGCATTTACACCTGATGCCCTTAAAGATCCACATTGCCACCGTGAAACAGGAATTTGACGACAACGGCAACCTTTTTAAAGAAGACACTGTTCAGTTTACTGACGAGCAGATGGATAAATTTATTGTTTTTTGATCCCGATAGTTATCGGGACACCGACTAGGGGGTGATTTCACCGATATTAGGACGATTTCACCGATATACAAAAAGCCTTTAGTTTTCGACTAAAGGCTTTTTTTCTAACTTATATTTTAACGCGGGGGGTTCTCAAAGCGGATAGTTACAGGGATGCCAATTCCGGGCGGTCATCGTTGCAAACACGGCCGGATTTTATTGTTTTAACAAGGTGCGATGCGACAAGATTGGTGGTATTTAAAAAGCTATGGCGATCATATTGAAGGCTGGCTTCATCCACTTTTCCTGAAAGATCGGCTTTGGCGTGGTCGTTCAAAGTGATGCTTGCGGCATAAGTATCCATGTCCAGGTGTGCCGATGCATTGTTGAATAATTTTACATCAAGGTCAATAGCTGAAAGCTTTCCGAATGATCTAACTTCGGCATTGTCATAAACTGCAAGGCTGCGCAGGTCATTGGCGGTAACCCAGATCACCAATTTTTTTGCGGTGTAGGATGAAATGCGCAGTGTGCCGTTCTCGTCCTGTACCAGTGCGCTTTCGGCATAATAACTGTTGTAAACTTTTACCTGGTCGGCGGTACCGTCCGATAAGTAAAGTTCAACATTACCATGTACTTCAATTGTGCTGATGTTGCTTACATCGGCTAAAAGTGTGCTAACTTCTTCTTTGCTCCCTGTTGCTGCTGAAGCTGATTTGCTTATTCCAAATACTGTTGAAATTGCGATTGCGATGGTTAAAATTGCTGTTTTCATTTTCTTAATATTTTTTGTTGTGCTTTGTTTATTTGTTTGTTTCAATGTCCAAAACAACAACCTTTCCGCTGTACTAAAAAATGAAATAGACGATGAGTAGGATGCTATAGACTAAGGGATATTTTTAACCGCCAAAAGGTATTTTGTTGATTTACAGCCACCTGGATAAGCTTCAATCGGCTAAAATTGGCGGTTTATCGGTTCTGGTTGGTTTGTCGTCGGCAAATTGTTTGTTTCAAGCTCGGTTATTGGGTTCGCTGTTTATCTTTCTTTGATTCAATAAGTTCGGATTCAAAAAGGCTTAAATCGAATTTCGCTTTGAAGTCAGCTGGCTAGACGCCGGGCAAGGCACTAGTGGGTCACTTCTTTTGGCCAGCGCTTCGCACTCGTGCAAGAAGGGAGACACTACCTGCTAATTACAAATTTGCAGGAACAAATGTTAATTTTAAATTCAATTCTTTAAAGGAAAGTCTTAAATCTTCAGGAAGTGATCGATCGTAAGAAATTTCTTTTAAGTGCTTAAACTGTTTGATAGCGGCAATTAGCCTTTTACTATCGTCATATTTAATATTTTCAATGACTAAATGTTGGACTGGCAAATCTTTTAAATAATTTAAATCATCCAACTCCACGTATGCAAGACGCAAATACTCAATTTTTTTAAAATTGACCAACCATTTTGGGACAGTACAAAATTTTGCCGATTTTGAAACTCCTGAAAATGTAGGTTGCACAACAAGTTTTTTCACCTCGTATACATTTTTTCTAATATCGGGCGGCAAATTTTCCTCACGGAAATCAGGAGTCATAAACAACATATAAGGCAAATCGCCAAATCCTATGACCGCACATTCTGGATCAACGAATAGTATTTTGCCCTTGCCATTCAAGGAGCTTAAATCAGCGCCGATACCGCCGCTGCCCTTTATAATTGATCTTGGAATTTCTTCTTGCTGCGGCCACTTTTCCATATAGTAATAAAAAAAGATTGACGAATTATTACCAGGTTGGTTATTTTATTTGAATATGTTTAAAAAAAATCACATTAAACTTAGTCTCCTCATTTGCTTTAAAAATACACTTAAAAAGATATAACACAATATTGCTCTTGTACATTTTAAATATAGCTGTAATTTCCTACCTTCCTGTTTTAAGTTGCTAATCAAAACAGATCAATGTATTTTAAAGCTATTACTGTTAGATGTTTATCACTTGCCCTGCCATTTCTTTTTGCATTCAATAGCTATGCCCAGGTTAAGGCGACAGTGCCGGGCGGCTCAATCCCCAAAACAGGGGATGAATTTGTCGGGCCGTTCAATAGCTGGCTGAACGCGAAAACAGCCTTCGGGGCAAAAGGCAATGGGGTAACTGATGATACTGCCGCACTGCAAGCAGCATTTGATGCAGCGGCAAAGGGGACGGTTAACAGCACACTTTACCTGCCGGCTGGAACTTACCTGATCACCCGTACATTGACCATGAATAACCATATCCATGTTTCAATTGTTGGCGCCGATCCTAAAACCACCATCATTAAATGGGGCGGCGCAGCACACGGTACGATGATGCAGGTAAACGGCACTGCCTACTCTAAATTTGACCGCATTGCATGGAATGGTAACCGTGTTGCTGATGTTGCCGTTGAACAGTCGTGGGATGGCACTAAACCACATTTTGATACGAGTAATGAATATGCCGATGACATTTTTGTGGATGTAGGTTTCGGTATCCATGGCGGGCACCTGGGTCATGGTTTTGCGGAAACATCTATTCTTCGCGACCAGTTTATACGGAATACATCGGCCGGGGTTAGTCTTGGCAATTTCAATGCGCTTGATATCTGGGTACGAAATTCATACTTCCTTGATTGTGCCGTCGGCATAACGAATACCTACGGCGCGGGGAACTTTAGGGTGTACCGGAATGTTTTCCGCAATTCTACCAATAGTGATATGTCGATGCGCAACACCGGGGAGTTCTCGGTTCGCGATAATTCCTCCATCGGCTCCAACCAATTCTTTTACGCAGCGGGCACCCGGAACCCGGCCTCCACTATTATTGAAGGGAATACCATAATTGATCCCGTCAGCACCCAGGCAATAACCATCGGCAACCAGGGGCCGGCAATTGTTATGGATAACATTATCCGTTCCCGTACTTCGGCAACGAGCGGCCCGGCGGTGTCATTTAACGGTGCGGCTAATTCAGATTATATAGCTATCGGCAACACATTCACGGTCACGAACCCTGTTGCAATCGACGGCAATAAAATTGAATACGATAACAAAGTAGTTGCCAGGAGCAGCCTCAGCCGGCTTGCGGGGCAAACGCTGCCAGGCGTCGAACCCAATTTGAACCGTAAAATATTTGAAGTGCCCCCGGGTGCAAGTGCTGCTGTTATACAAGCTGTGATCAACAAGGCCGCGAAAGTTTCGGGAACGCGCCCGGTTGTTCATTTCCCTTCCGGGGACTACAAAATTTCCGCCACTTTATCCATTCCTGCAAATAGTGATGTACAAATGGTGGGTGATGGCAATGGAAATCAAAATTCCAGCATACTTACATGGACGGGCGCCACGCCGAGCCCGATTATTTTAATTACCGGCCCCGCTAAGGCTACATTGCGGGATATAACCTTCAGAGGTAATACCGTCACTACCAATATCCTTATCACTAACGCCGATCAAAAAGGATCACGCATTTTTCTGCAGGAATTCCGCCAGGCAGGGGGACAGGTTGGTATGCTAACAAACCAGCTTGACCATACGATAGTATTGGGAAATGATATTCAATTTTCCGGCTTGAAAAAGGCTGTAAGCGTAATAGGAGGGCCGCTGGCCGCGGCGGGGACCCCGGCCGAAGGAAGAACTATTATTTACAGCGGGGCCGAGTCGGGGAACGATGTTTCTCATGAGGTATCAAGCGGGGGTAATTTAATGGTGCAGGATTCCTGGTACGAGGGCGGGAATAAAAGCACCTACGCAAAACTTTCGGGAAAAGGTATTTTTACCGCTGATGGCGACCACATTGCAACACCCCAGCACACTAATGTCCCCTCTGTCATTGTTAATAATTTTTCGGGCAAAGCGCTATTTATTGCTGATGATTTTACCGATCGCTTTGCCGTTAGCGGCGATGGCTCCCGAGCAAAGATACTGGCGCTTGGTATTATGGCGGAAGACAACCCGGTTGTTGCGGATACGTCTTCGCCGAAAGCGGATATAAGGGTACTGTTCAGCAGGACCCGCGACTATAAATCAAATATTACAGGGAGCGGCAGTACTTCAATTCCAAATACCGGAACGTATGATCAAACGTTTGTGAACGACATGCTGGCAAATATGACGAGCGTTCACCCCGGTACGCTTATTGCCCTGCCGGATGGTGTAACTGATGTCCGTTTGTATCGGGTGATGTCGTTAAATGGCGCGAAGGGGTTGGAGATTGAGGGCGGTACGAATGTGCCTTTGAAATTGAAAAAGTAAGTGGACAAGGGCTGGACTTTCAATTAGCCGGATAGCGATGGGTTTGAAACCCATCGCTATGAAAAATGCAACGGTTAGCAGTTAAAGAATAATGCTGCAAATTTTATTTAATTTGTGCAGAAAACAATTACTCATCTTAAATCCAATGCCTTCAAAAACTTACCTCGGAATAGAAATTGGCGGCACAAAGCTTCAGCTTGTTTTAGGTAACGAAAAGGCCCAAATTTTGAAGCGGTTCCGTTTTGTTGTTGACCGGAATGCGGGTGCAGAAGAAATAAGGCAGCACATCGCGAAAACATTGCACCATTTGAAAACCGAAAAGCTTTCAGCAATTGGCGTCGGCTATGGCGGCCCTATTGACAGGCCTACGGGAACAGTGCTGGTCTCCTACCAAATTGAAGGATGGTCGGGCTTCCCGCTAAAGGAGTGGCTTGGCGACCTGACAGGAGTTTCGACGGTTGTTGATAATGATGCAAATGTGGCAGCACTGGGCGAAGTCTTGCACGGGGCTGGCAGAAACTATAATAATGTGTTATATATAACACTTGGCAGCGGGGTAGGGTCGGGGATAGTACTGCATAAAAAGATATATCACGGCGCATTCCCCGGCGAAGCCGAAATGGGGCATATCCGGCTGGATAAAACCGGGCGGACTATCGAGTCGGCATGCTCGGGATGGGCGGTGGATAAAAAGATCCGCGATGCTGTACTTAATTACCCCGAAGGCATATTAGCAAAATTGGTAAATGAAAAAGGTCCGGGGGCCGAAGCAAGATCGCTTCCCGAAGCGATAAGCCTGGGCGATGTACAAGCCAGGGAAATACTTGATAAAACCTGCGATGACCTGGCTTTCGGTATTTCACACGCTGTTCATTTATTGCACCCGGAGATTATTATTTTAGGTGGCGGATTATCCTTTATAGGCGAACCGCTTCGTAAATTGGTGGCGCAAAAAATAACCGGGTATTTGATGGATGTCTTTCAGCCGGGGCCTCCAATTCTGCTATCTTTACTGAAAGAGGACGCTGTGCCCGTCGGGGCGCTTGAACTTGCCATTCAACACAAAAACAATTAAGTAAATAGCATAGTGATCAATTATTGTTCAGAATATATCAGCCTTCAAAAAAAAGCATTGGAGAGCATTGACAGGGAAACCCTGGCTAAAGTGATCGGACTTTTTAAGTCGGCGCTTGATGAAGAGCGGCAGGTTTTTGTTTTCGGTAATGGCGGCAGCGCAGCCAATGCTTCGCATTTTGTTACCGACCTGGGAAAAGGATCGTCGGATAAAACCCATAAACGTTTTCGGTGTATGTCGCTGAATGATAATGCCAGCTGGATAACCGCTATCGGTAATGATTATGCTTTCGAAGATATATTTATGCGGCAACTAATGAACCTCGCCAACCCCGGCGACCTTGTCATGGTTTTAAGCGTAAGCGGCGATTCGCCCAACCTTGTTAAAGCTATTGAATGGGCCAAAACAAACCAGTTGCATAGCATCGCATTGGTGGGTGGTAAAAAAGGAAGGCTTGCCGAACTGGCTGATACAGTTATGATCATAGACGACACGCATTACGGAAGGGTTGAAGATGCGCATATGGGTATATGTCATATGATCACTTATGCGTTTATGGAAAAAACAGAACTGCAAAAACCGTAGGGAAGCCGAAAATCTTTCGACATTGAAATTGTTTGAGGTCTAGTTAGGAGGCGCCTACGGTGCCTGGTAGATTGATCCTGTTATTTCTATAAACACGTGACTCCGCCGGAGTCAAAACAAACAATATTATAGACAATAAAAACGCTCCATAGGAGCATCGTGTTTATAGAACATAAAAACAAGTTTTCTGGGCTCCGGCGGAGCCTCCTTTGACGAATTTAATCAGACCGCTGCCATCGGAAATTTCACGAATAATTTTAAAAAATAATTGCCGCCCTATTTCCCAATCAGCACTATTTGTACCCGCCTGTTCCGCGTTTGATCATCGACAGTTACTTCCGGGTAAATCTCAGGATCGGAGCTTCCTACGCCCTTAAATAACATTCGTTGGCCTTTTATGCCCTTGCTTACCAGGTAATCATAGATAAATCTCGCCCTGGTTACTGATAAATTATTTTTGCCAACATCAATATCATACCCGTCCGGGTGGTTATACTCGCAGCAAATATGGCCTTGAATTTCGATCTTAAGGTTTTCGTGTTTCTTAAGGAATGTGGTCAATGTATCCAGGTATGGTATCGCGGACGCATTTAAATAATGCCTGCCTCCCTGGAAGGTTAATTCCTTAAAGCTTATACTTTCGCCAACGTTCAGTTTCGACAAATTATTCACCCTGGTATGAAAATTATCTTCCTTTTTTTTGTGGGGGAAAATGATATCAACCCTTCGGTTTAAAGGCTCACCCAACTTTGAAATTTTTTTTGTAGTTGCCGTTACTTCACCTTTGCCGTTGGCAATTATTTGCACATTGTTTTTATGCAGGTGCATCAAATAGGCTTTTACTACTTCAGCCCGTCCCTGTGATAAAGGATAATTTGATTCTATACTTCCTAAATAATCCGCGAACCCCAAAACATGTACCGACGTGTTGTCAATTAAAAATCTGTTGAGTGAATCGAGTTTACCCCTGTTTTTAGGGGATAGCTCTTTTTGGTTGATCTTATAATACAATTTGATGGTATCAAGCCCGTTGGAATATGAAGGTATACTTTTTAAAATGACAAGCAGGAAAAGCAAATTTTTAAGATTCATTTTTTTAAAGATCAACTTTATTACTTCATCATTCGATGTTTGTTACTCGGTATTTGATATAAGAAAAGGCTTTGCCCCATCGGGGCTACCGCTTTGTAGCACATCGTTTAAACGTTATTTTTGCCACGTCAGTGGCTACCCTTCGCGAATTGGGTAGCCACTGACGTGGCAATTATCCATGTTATTTGGTTCCTACAAAGCGGTAGCCCCTATGGGGCATCTTGAAAAAGGTATCGAATTCTTACATACAACTCGCGTTAACTTAATGAGATCACGCCGCAGGGTTTAATTTCTTGATCACAGTAGCGGCTTCACCATAATATTTTTAAAATAGGTAAGGCTATTTGGATCGTGGCCCTGCAAGGCGAAAGTACCGCTGGAAAGCACACGCTGCTCTTCGCCTTCGCCGCGTTTTACATTATCGGGTTCGGTATAATCGAGCACCAACTTGTCATTTAATTTTACGGTCACCCTTTTGCCCTGTACGGTAATGTGCATGGTAAACCATTCATTATCTTTTACATAAACTTCTTTAATATTAACTATACCATATAAACTGCCTGTCCTTATCCAGTCGGTATGCGAATTATTTACCTGTACCTCGTACCCCTTTGCAGGCCACCCGCCCTGCTGGTATGCAGTATGAATATAAATACCCGAATTAGTGCCCTTATGGGTCATTACATCTGCTTTAAACTCAAAGTTTTTAAAATTATGGTTCTCAACCGGCCCATCGTAAAACAAATGCGCGGTTTTTCCGTGAACCGTGATCCGCCCGCTATCCACCGAAAATGTTTCAGCATTGTCGCCAACCTTCCAGCCGTTAAGGGATTTGCCATCGAACAGGGATATCCATCCGTCCGAAGCACTTTTCATTGTGGCCGACAACGAAAGCAGGCAGCAGGCAATCAGGCAGCAGTAAATTGTATTTTTCATGAACATACAGGTTAAAGAATTGATAAATTTATTTAAAGCTAACATTATTTAAAGAAATAATTCACAACGCAGCCGGGAATATGCAATGGCATCGTGGTTTCAGAAATGTATTCGCCATTGCACGTTAAACATTATGCAGAATATTATCAATTTCTACTCAATCAATTTTTTGCCGGGTATTTAGGGAAACTTAAGGTGTTTTAATGGCCATAAGTGATTTCCCGGGTCACTTTCCAGGTGCCGTCTTTCTTTTGCCAGATCTGCATAAACTTATAGGTTCCCGCCTGCAACTGGCCGTTTTCCACGTGCGAAAAGGTGTGCTGACCGGTCTCGATAGCACCGTAATCTTTGATCGGGTACACTTCCATCGTTCCGGGAACCAGTTTCCGCGTCAGTACATAATTCATTTTAAAAAGACTGCCGAAGGCTTGTTTCGTTTGCTCATAATTACGCACGCCGGTATTGTCCTGGTAGAGCTCCAGGCTGGTGTCGAAATAGTTCATCAGTTGGTCCAGGTTCCGGGCATTAAAGGCGGCGAACTGGATTGAATCCAGGTGTGCAACCTCGTTGAACAATGGGCCCGAGGTTTGCCCCGCGGCGTAATTGCCCGTAAAAAGGGCGGCGGTCACCAGGAGGCCCGCTGCGAAATATTTATGAATTATTGTCATGTTATTAATTTTTCGTTTCAATATTAAATTTACAGGCCGGCATCTTCCGTCAGCCTCAATAATGCATTTTCATCGGCTATCAAAATACTTTTACCCGAAACCGTAATCAATTTCTCCTCTATCAGTTCATTGATCATCCGGAATAACGACTCATAAGCCGCGCCGGTAAACGAGGCGAGGTCTTGCCTGCTTATGTCAATATTAATATAACCATCTGCTGTTATTCCAAATTGATTTTTCAGGGTGATCAACGCCTGCGCAACCCGTCCTTTAACCGGCATATGGGCGAGGTTACGCATCCTTTTTTCTGATTCCTGCAGGTCATTTGCAAGCACTTTAATTACCTGGCGAGAGAAGCCCGCGTTAACGCTTAATGTCGATTCAAAGAATTCCATATCGACAAAACATGCTACAACCGGCGCAATTGCAGTTGCCGACACGGGGTAACTGGCATCATCGCCCAATCCTAACTGGCCGACAACAACGCCCGCCTTCGCGAACCGTAGGATCAGGTCTTTTTCACGACCCCAGCGTTTATGGACTTTTACAATGCCCAAATAAATAAAATAAATACCTTTCGCCGGGTCGCCTTCATTAAATAATTGCTGCCCCCTTTTTAATTCAAAGTTTTGCCGGGCTGCAGCAATGGCTGGCAACCAGTCGTTAAGACAAAACCTGCAGAGAAAACAACTTTTTAAATCACAAACATTTTTAGCCATAGTAATGATGAATGCTGTTTGCAATATAAATAAAATCACCGCTTAACGCAGCCTTATGAAGTTTTTAAACGGCGAAGCCCTTAACGAGGCCTTTTGAAACAAACAACATCGAAGTTTGGATTGGTGTGGCATCCTGCATTTCATTAAATTTTGAATCCCGTTCCTTCCAGACCAGTACCCCGGTGTAGAAAGTGATAATGGCAATCAAAAATAAATAGAAGGAACCCTGGATCC
>CAIPFE010000012.1 GCA_903864275.1 uncultured Mucilaginibacter sp. | reverse complement strand
TGCTGTTGCGAAGTGAACGCTTGTATGAACGCCTGTGTGTATCGGGCCGCCAAGGAATATCATTTTATGCACTGGTGAACGGCTTTGAGTAAGTGGCAGTAGCAGGTGGTAGTAGCAGTAATTATAGTAGATGGTTTTTCGCCCTTAGTGTAATCAAGATGGTTTTTCAAGTTTTTGCATTTTTTGATATTTGCAAAAAATCATTTAGCTGATTATCAAGCGTTCACCTATTGAAAATTGTCTGTGCTGTTGCGAAGTGAACGCTTGCGTGAACGCCTTTGTGTTTCGGTCCGCCAGGGCAATCATTTTACGCGCTTGCAAACCGCTTTGGGGAAGTAGCAGTAGCAGTTGGCAGTAGCAGTTATTATAGTAGATAGTTTTCCCCTTAGTGTATTCAATATAGTTTTCGCTTTTTTGCATTTTTTGATACTTCTAAAAAATCATTTAACTGATTTTCAAGCGTTCACATGTTGAAAAGTGTCTGTGCTGTTGTGAAGTGAACGCTTGTGTGAACGCCTTTGTGTATCGGGGAGTCACTGCTACTGCCACCTGCTACTTCCAACTAACACTCACTCCATCACCCTAATCTTCAAATAGCTCGCATTCTCCTTCGAAGTATAAACCCTGTGCGTTGCTTTTTTGAAATCGCTGTTCTTTGCTTTCATAATATCTTCAAACACCTGCGGGTTGCGATCGATGAGGGGGAACCAGGTGCTTTGTACCTGTACCATTATGCGGTGGCCTTTTTTAAAGGTGTGCAAAACATCCTGCAGCTCGAAGTTTACGGGGGTTACTTTACCTGGCACAAAAGGTTCGGGCTTATCAAAGCCATTACGGAACTTGCCGCGCATGGCATCGCTGCGCACCATCTGCTCGTATCCCGAAAGGTAAGTTTCCTTACTCCACTGGTTGTTCTTAGCGCTGTCGGGGTACACATCTATTACTTTTACTACCCAGTCGGCATCGGTACCGGTGGTGGATACTTTAAGGTCGGCCCATATATTGCCGGCAATGGTTACGTCATGGTCCAGCACTCCGGTTTGGTAAGTGAGCACATCCGGGCGGCGTTCGGCGAAGCGCTGGTCGCCATCCATGTATTCGCGTTTCATATCGGCGGTTATCGCATCGGTAAAGGGCACCGGTTTGTTGGGATCGGATTCAAACTGGTCGAAGCTATCTGCTGATGCGGCAGGTGCGTCAAATGAAAGCTTGCCGCCCGGCAGTAAGTACAGGTTCTGTTCAACGGCTTCTTTTGGCGGCCAAACGGTATAGTTTTTCCATTTGTTAACCCCGGTTTCAAACGTGGAAACTTTCGGGATATCGGTATCCGTACCCTTTAAATAATGGTTAAAAAACGCCAACTCAATTTTTTCGCGGTAATAAGGCCCGTTTTGGCCGCCGAAATCAATATCGCCCAAATGGTCGCCCGGGCCCCACGACCAACCGCCATGCACCCAGGGTCCCATGGCAAAGTAAATGGGGGTGGTCGGGTTATCTTTTACCAACGTTTTATAGGTATTGATGGCGCCGTAAAGGTCTTCGGCGTCGTACCATCCGCCGGTAACCAGCACGGCAGTTTTTATATCGTGCAGGTGGTATAATACATTACGGTCTTTCCAATGCTGGTCGTAATTGGGGTGATCGAGCATTTCGTTCCATAAACGGATGGTATCCTTATAATACATATCGTTGGAATTTTTCATGTTGCCCATATCCAAAAAAAACTTATATCCATCATTGATCTCGTAGTTAACGGGATTGCCGCGGCGCTGGGTAGGCTTATCATCCTGGCGGTTGGTAAACGATGGGTAAAAATCAAAATTGGCCACCAGCATAAAAGCGCCGTTGTGGAAGGCATCGTCGCGGTACAGGTCGGCAATAGGCGCTTGCGGCGATGCAGCCACCAATGCCGGGTGACGGCTGAGCAAAGCCGCAGTGGTATAAAAACCTGGATACGATATGCCCCATACGCCTACTTTGCCATTGTTGTTGGGGATATTTTTTAGCAGCCAGTCAATAGTATCGTAAGTATCGGTGCCTTCATCCACATCCTTATTCGTCTTGTGCACTTCTTTTTCGGGCGTCATTTCTTCGTAAATGCCCTCGCTCATCCAGCGGCCGCGCACATCCTGGTAAACAAAAATATAACCATCATGCAAAAACAGCGATGAGGGGCCAAGGCTGCCTTTATATTTATCCGGGCCGTAAGGCGCAACACTGTAGCAGGTGCGGTCCATCATAAAAGGATATTTCTTTGTTGAATCCTTAGGCACATAAACTGAGGTGAACAGTTTTTTGCCGTCGCGCATGGGTACCTGGTATTCGTGTTTTATATAGTTATCTTTAACGTAAGCGGCATCGGGACTGTTCCCCTGACCGAAAGAGGAGGTAAAAGCAAAAAGCAGAAAGCTAAAAGTGAAAAGGCTCAGTTTCTTCATGTAGTATTATATTAGTTTTTAAAAGTACGGAATAAAACAAAAAAGACAACCATGAGGGTTGTCTCGCAAAATCATTATGGTGTAAGGCTAAGATGTTTTTCTCTGCCATGCTTCTTTTCTCAATTTTTCAGCAATCCGAAATCAATTCTAATCGTTTATCGCTTTGACTCCCGGAAGCTCTTTGCCTTCCATATATTCCAATAAAGCGCCGCCGCCGGTCGAAACGTAGCTTACCTCGTCCGTTAAATTAAATTTGGCTACTGCCGCAGCTGAATCGCCGCCGCCTATTAATGAGAATGCACCACCTTCGGTGGCTTTAACCACAGCTTCACCAATGGCTTTGGTGCCGGTCTCAAATTTTTCCATCTCAAAAACCCCCATCGGGCCATTCCATAATATGGTTTTTGATGCTTCTACCACTTTCGTAAACTCCGCTATTGAATCGGGGCCTATATCCAAACCCATCCAGCCATCTTTAATGCTGTCGTTTTGGGCAACTTCGGTATTAGCATCGTTCGAGAAATTATCAGCAATAACCGAATCAGTTGGCAATAATAAATTTACACGTTTCTCTTTCGCTTTTTTTATGAGGCTTAGTGCGAGGTCGAGCTTGTCCGCTTCAACCAATGATTTGCCGATACTGCCGCCCTGCGCTTTCGCGAAAGTATAAGCCATCCCGCCTCCGATGATCAAATTATCTACTTTATCTAATAAACGCTCTATTAGTTCAATTTTGTCGGATACTTTTGCGCCGCCCATAATTGCTGTGAACGGTTTTACGGCATCATTCAGCACTTTTTCAGCATTTTGGAGTTCAGCCGCCATCAGGTAACCAAAAAATTTGGCATTTGGGAAAAACTGGGCTATCACCGCTGTTGAGGCATGGGCACGGTGTGCTGTGCCGAAAGCGTCGTTCACATAAATATCCCCTAATTTCGAAAGCTTTTCAGCGAAGGCTACATCGCCTTTCTCTTCTTCCTTATAAAAACGCAGGTTCTCTAATAAAAGAACTTCACCCCTTTCCAGTTCTTTTGCTTTATCAACTGCCTCAACGCCTATGCAGTCGTCCGCAAATTCAACGTGCTGGCCAAGCAAGTTGGATAAATGCGGCACAAGGTGCCTTAACGAATATTTATCTTCCGGGCCACCTTTTGGCCGTCCCAGATGCGACATCAGGATCACTGCGCCGCCGTCTTTTAATATCTTATGGATAGTTGGCAGGGCCGCTGTCATCCGGTTATCATCGGTGATCTGGTAATCTTTATCCAGCGGTACATTAAAATCTACCCGGACAAGGGCTTTTTTACCGGCAAAACTAATTTGATCTATTGTCTTCATAACGTAGGTACAAGCATTTTTTGAGGTGCCAAATTCAGCAATTAATTCTAAAATCCGAACGTAAAAATTGCAAAGGTGTTTTAAATAACAAAAATATTACTGGATCTTAACATATAATACATAGTGGGGACCGATAACGGGCACTTCAAATTCAGGTGAAATAATCTCGAAACCCATGTTCAAATAAAACTGAAGTGCTTTTTTTCGGGCGTTGCACCACAGGTAATTTGCTTTTTGCCCGCGCAGGTAAACTATGCCGAAATTGAGCAACTGATTGCCAAAACCTTTCCCGCGATATTTTTCGATAGTAGCCATTCCCCGCAGCTGGTAACCGGCGTCATTAAATTCGCCATATTTTTTCGGATGAAAAGAGGCGATGCAGGCTAATTCGTCACCCTCGTAATATCCTAAATGAAACGCACCGGGTATTTTATCATTTGGGAACCTGCATTCGTCGAGCGATAGCTTTCCCCCGCGCAAAATATTATTCCGGATAGGTAAAGTATCTTCAACATTAACAAACCTAATCATTTAGTTAAATTGTATTTTTTTCCGAGTGGGAATAATTTTCCCCATAGTTGGCTATTATATTCCATAAATTAAAATTTATCCTTAAACAACAATCGGTGATTGGTGAGCAGTGAATGGTGATTAGTCAGTGGGGTTTGAACATTTACTCATCTACCCGGCACTGACTACTCACCACTCACTCTTAAAGAACCAATCTTTTCAACCAGGTCGGCAAGGCGGCTTGAATAGCCCATTTCATTATCGTACCAACCAACAACTTTTACCAGGCCGCCAACAATTGAAGTAAGCCGGGAATCGAAGATACAGCTATGAGTATTCCCAATAATGTCAGTTGATACGATGGGGTCTTCGGTGTACTCCAAAATGCTTTTCATAGCGCCGTCAGCCGCATGTTTAAATGCCAGATTGATGGCTTCAACTGTTGGCTGTTTCTTTAAGCTGCAGGTAAAATCGGTTAACGAACCGTTAAGAACAGGCACGCGGATCCCGGCCCCGCCAAGCTTGCCTTCAAGATGCGGAAAAATTGCCGTAATGGCTTTGGCGGCCCCGGTGGTTGTGGGGATAATAGATGCTGATGCTGCCCTTGCCCGGCGCAAGTCTTTATGCGGTGTATCATGCAGGCTTTGGTCGCCGGTCATTGAATGCACGGTGGTAATATAACCATCAATAATTCCCCAGTTATCATCCAGTATTTTTACCATTGCCGCTACATTGTTGGTTGTACACGAAGCATTGGATAATATGGGCGACCGCAGGTCAATTGATGCATCATTTACGCCCAAAACAATTGTGGGCACACTTTTGTCTGTAGCCGGGGCAGAAATAACTACTTGCTTTGCACCAGCTTCCAAATGCCCTGAGGCACCTTGTTTTGAGGTAAATTTGCCGGTCGATTCAATAACAAGGTCGATATCAAGCTCCTTCCAGGGTAAAGCGGAGGGTTTGTGTTCTGACAGCACTTTTATGGTTTGATTATTTATATAAAGGTTGTTATCATCAAAATTAACTGATCCGTGAAAGCCCCGATGAACAGAATCATATTTAAAAAGATGGGCAAGCGTTTGGGTATCAGTAAGATCATTTATTGCAATTACAGATATGCCGGCCCTGTTTAAAATATTTCTTAAAAAAATACGGCCTATGCGGCCAAATCCATTTATACCAATCCTCATCACAGCATGTTTAAAGCTGCAAATCTAATAAAATTAATATGGTGGGTATAAGCAACGAGATATCAATAAGCAGTGTTTACATGCAAATGAAAAATCGTTAAGGGGAAATTGAAGGAATATCTTAAACAAATAAATTACGGATGGCCAAACTTTCGCGTTCTTTTGAACGAATAAAAAATGTTATCAGCCAGTTAAAGACAAGGGACACACTGATAATCAGAATGATTAACAACGAGTTGCCATAATTTCTAAACAAAAGCACCATCGCGATGGAAGCGACATTAATGCTCGTTAATATAATAGTGGTTTGCAGATGATTAAAACCAAGTTTTAACATGCGGTGATGGATATGGTTACGATCGGCCACAAATGGTGAACCGCCGTTTGTAATCCGCACAATAAAAACCCTTGCGGTATCAAATATGGGGCCTATCAAAATTGCAAATGTTAGCGCTGGTACGCAATAAATGCGGGGTAACGTTGCATCCACAATCCTGCCGGTCTCTACGAACTTTAAAGCCATAACAGCCGAAATTAACCCGATTAATAATGAGCCTGTATCGCCCATAAATATTTTTGCCGGTGTTAAGTTAAACCGGAGGAAACCGATTATTGCTCCCGCCATTGCGAAGGAAACCGCCGCCAGTTCGTATTGATGGATGTAGATGAATAAAGCCCCAAAAACGCTGTTAGCAACCAGCCCTGTTGTAGCTGCCAGGCCGTCAACTCCATCAATTAAATTGAAAGCGTTAACAATCATCAAAATTATTAAGATCGATAAACCCACGCTTGGAATATATGATAGATCGTATATGCCAAACACCCCATACATGCTGGTAAGGCGTATATTTCCCAGCATAACCAGGATCGCACAAACGATGAGTTGTATGATAAATTTTGTGCTTGAATTTACCCCCGAAAGATCATCTTTTAATCCCATTGCAAACATCATTATACAGCCTGTAAGCAAATAATTTATGGGTAATGACTTATCCGTCATACAAAATAGTAAGGAAGTAATTGTGAAGCCTACAAAAATGGCTACGCCTCCCAGACGGGGAATCCCATGGTCATGCATTTTTCTGAAATGGCCCAGATCATCATATAAATGGCGGAAGCGGGCAACATGTAAAATTGACGGGATTGCAAATGCTGTAATAAGGATAGAAAATACTACTATAAACAGGTAATATATAATTGTATAGTTATGTACAAAATCCATCATTTAATTTAAATTAGTATTAGGTATAGTAAACGTATTAATAATTATTGAACATCGCAAATAACCAACATTTGTTAATTCTGAGTGTCAATTCTTACTAACATTTCAACATTCTGGGATCATTTAAAATATTGATTAATCTTTCGTAAAGGCTTACATATTAATGTTACTACCGGAAGTAAAATACCATTGTTACGCATTGCCTTAAAATCAAAGAATAATCCTTTTACGCGATTACCAAAACTTTTGTTACTAATTCCTCCAATTTTCATACCAATTAAAACTTTTTTTATGTAAAAGGCTTTAATCCTGTTGTGGTGCATAAATCTTAGCATCAATTCATAATCTGCAGCGGTTCCATATTCGAGACTATAAAAGCCAAATTGATGAAATAATTCCCTATTACAGTAAAAAGTGGGGTGCGGGGGCATCCATCCCCAGTTGAAGATACCGTGTGAATATTGCCCCGAGCGCCATTTGCGGACAATATGGCCTTGTGAGTTTACATAATCAAGATCGCCATATATAATTCGGGCATCGCTTTGCTTAAAGGCCTCGGCTACTATGCTTAAAATATTATCATCAGCAAAGGCGTCATCCGCATTAAGCATTCCAATAATATCCCCGTCAGCCAATTTAATACCTTTATTCATGGCGTCATAAATACCTGCATCCGGTTCTGATAAAAAAATATTTATCTTATCCTTGTATTGACTAATAATATGGCTGGTATTATCGGTTGACCCACCGTCGACAATTATATATTCAATATTTTTATAGTTCTGACGAAAAACTGATTGAATACATTGATTAATAGTGTTTTCGGCATTGAAGCAGACAGTTATCAAAGAAATTTTTAAATCCTGCACGCTAAAGAAACAATAAACTGTTTATACTCGTAAAATTATGTAAATTTGACATCGTTACCTAATTTAAATAAACAGCACCAGAACTGATGTGTATATGCGTCAATTAATACTTTCATCCCTGATCTTAGGGGCAATTCTTATTTGTACATCATGCTCTGATAAGCAGTACCAGGCTCTTTTTCAGGAAAAAAATTCAATCTCAGATACGCTGTCGCAAAAAAGCCCGCTTACACTTAGTGAATATCATATAAAATCCCAGGACCTCTTACAGATCAGGAACCTGCAGGATATCAAATATATTGCAAATGACGCCCCGCTCAATGCTAATACCACCGGTGGGAATGCCGCGCAAGGACAAACTTTCCAGGTAGAAGAGGACGGAACAGTTGCTTTGCCTGCCCTCGGCCGAATACCGGTTGCCGGGCTCACTCGGGTTGAAGCTCAAAAGCTGATTGAAGACCTTTATCATAAAAGTTTGCTCAAAGATCCAATTATTGATCTAAAGATAGTTAACCTGAAAGTAACAATTCTTGGCGAGATAAGGAGCCAGGGAAACTATTTATTGACGAAAGATAAAATAACCCTGGTCGAACTCATTGGCGAAGCAGGGGGCCTTACCGACAAGGCAAACGAAAAAAATGTTAAAATTATAAGGGGAACCGAGAAAAACCCGAAGGTAATCGAAATTGATCTTAATAATATCCGGTCAATAAATGATCCAAGCACAATACTTCAAAGCGGCGACATAATTTATGTTGCCCAAAGCAAACGCGCTGCACGCGGGGATAATTTGCAAAACTTTTCGACTTTATTCCAACCGGTTTTGATTTTATTTAATACAGTGCTAATTCTTTACACGCTAATCCATAGATAAATGGAAGAAACCGAAAAGATACCGCATAAACTGCCAATCCAGGAAATTGATTATTTCAAGATCGCCAAAATACTATTGAGCCGTTGGTATTGGGTAGCAGGATCACTTACTGTTTGCATGATCATTGCCAATGTTTATTTGTGGTATACCCCAAAAACCTATGCCACATCAGGCACCATGAAGTTTGAGGAAAAGAAATCTGAAATACCGGATTTAAGTGGACTAACAACGGCCGCTACCAACCAGGCGAACGCGTCGCGGGTACAAAGCGAAACAATAGTGTTGCAAAGCACACCGCTTTTGCTTAATGCTATAAGGCATCTTGATTACAGGATAAGTTTTTATATCGTGGGTCGTGTTGTAAACAGGACCAATGAAATATACCCCCGTAAGCCGCTTGATATCCAGCTTGTTAAATTTGATAGTTTAAATTTTTTTCGTGACCTGGTCACTTTTAAACCAATCGATAAAAGCACTTTTAGTATTAGCTATAATGCTGCAGGGAAAGACATTCAAAATAACTACAGGTACGGTATACCATTTACTATTGGCCCAACTTCGTTCAGCGTAAAATATCCCGGAGATTTGCCGAAAACGGTAGCCTATTTGTTTAAACTTAATTCGGCCGAGGATTTTGTACCGAGGGTAAAGGGCGGCCTTCATACCAGCGAAACTGCCAAAAATTCAAATATTATATCATTACAGGAATTTGATTCAAACCCCCAATTTGCGGCTGATGTGTTAAATGCGGTCATGAAAGAATACCTGAACTATGATCGCAACCAAAGAACGCTGTCGGCTTCGCATATGATCGATTTTATTGACACGCAATTAGATATCCTTGCTGGCGAAGTTAAAGGATCGGAAAACTCAATAGCGCAGTATCAGAAAAATAAAAAATTGATGGATGTAAGCGCTGCCTCAGACCAAGCGGTTACTAAGGCAAAGGAAATCGAGACACAGCGCTCCTTACTAAAGATACAGCTTCTTGCAATTGACCAGTTGAAACAGGAAATAATCAGTGGTAAAGATAATGTTAACCTTAGTTTTAACATCGGGGGCACGACGGATCTTCAATTAGGTGATTACGTTACGAGCCTTAACTCTTTACTCGTCGAAAAAAATTCCCTCCTAAAAACTTATAATAGTAATTCTCAACCTATACAGGATATAGACCGACAAATATTATTAATTAAAAATAATGCTTTAACCAGTATTAATTCGGCTATATTACTAATTGATAACAAACTAAAGTTTTTAGACCAGCAACTCACCCCTGTAAACCAGCAAATAGCAGAGATGCCGGCCGACCAACGCGATATGGTCAGCTTAAAGCGTGATTTTGAGATCAATGACAAAGTTTATTCCTTTTTATCAGAAAAAAAATTAGATGCGCAGATCAGCAGCGCCGGGATATTACCCGGTGCAACAATTATTGACGTCGCTCATGCTAATAGCAATCCGGTGTCTCCCGACGTGCAAAGTATTCATCGCTCGGCGATAATTTTGGGACTAGCCATCGGTTTGGGGTTAATTATCCTCATCAGGGTGTTAAACCCTTATATATACGATAAAGAAACCATCGAAAGCCTTACTACCATCCCTATTATTGGGGTAATACGAAAATTTCCGGAAGAAATTGACGAATACAGCTCGCAAATATTAGCGATCCGAAAGCCTAAATCTATCTTTGCCGAATCGGTACGTTCGGTTCGTACAAATTTAAATTTCCTTGCCTCAGAGAAAAAGAGTAAGATCATTTGTATTACGTCGGAAGTAGCGGGAGAGGGAAAATCATTTGTAGCCGTTAACTTAACAAGTACCCTATCGCTTATTGATAAGCGGGTAATATTGATCGCTGCTGACCTCCGGCGTTCAAAATTGCATAAAACCTTCCAGGTGTCAAATGACATTGGTTTAAGTAATTACCTGGCTCACCAATGCGAAGCAAGTGATATAATTAATCATTCCAATCAAAAAAATCTCGATTTTATAATCTCGGGGCCGGTTCCCCCTAATCCGTCTGAACTATTATACACAGCAAGGATGACAACGTTAATAGAACAACTTAAATTGAGTTATGATATTATTATGATTGATACGGCGCCGATAGGGTTGGTTTCGGATGCTATACCCTTGTTAAGAATCAGCGATATTAACCTTTTTGTAATACGCTCGGGAAAGTCAAAATTCTATGCTGCTACAATTCCGCAGCGTATTGCCCTGGAATATCATTTGGATAATACTGCAATAGTACTGAACGCTTTTGCTGAAGACCTGTTACACTCCAGATATTATACGACTAAGTTTACAGGAGAAAATTATGGGAGCCGTTATTACTATTACTCGGATTATAGCGGATATGCGAGTTCTGGTTATTATATTGATGAAAAAGAAAAAAAATGGTGGGATATTCGGCGGTTGTTCAAAAAATAATTTCTTGCAGGTAAACTATGGTTCCAAGATCAAATACTGACATCAGCAAATGGTATCCTGTTTATACACATCCACGTACAGAAAAAAAAGCCTGCCAGGCATTAATTAACAAAGGGCTTGAAACCTATTTACCCCTGCACAGGCAACTTAAGCAATGGAGTGACAGAAAGAAATGGGTGGAGGAACCTTTTATTAAATCATACCTATTTGTTCATATTAAAGAACATCAGCAAACAGAGGTATTGATGACAAAAGGAGTGTCGCGTTTTATATATTTCTCAGGCAAAATTGCGTCGATGCCGCAGCGTCAAATTGATAGCCTGAAACTGGTGATGGCCAGTCCATTTGAATTGGAAATCACTGAAGAAGACTTGCAGCCCGGAGAAAAGGTTATGATTAAAGCGGGGCCACTAAAAGGCCTTATGGGCGAGATCATATCTTATCGTTCCCAAAAACAACTTGCGTTAAGGCTCGAAAACCTGGGATATTCAATAATTATATATATCGCAGCTTCATTGATCGACAGATTTTAGTATTTTATATTATAGTTTTATATACCAAATGGCATTTTTTACTTTAATTTAAGGCTGTTATATTTCAATTAAAGTATAAAGTTAATATCTTAATAATAAATAAGTTACATTAAATTAATGTGACTTACGGGGCGAAGCTGTGAATATAGAACAGACATGTGCAGAATAGCTGGAATAATATCAAATAGGTTACCACCAGGTGAAATTAGCAACAGGGTTGGTATAATGTGCCATGCCTTGAAACATGGTGGCCCCGACGATGAGGGTGTCTTTGTTGATCAAAAAGCTGGCCTGGCATTTGGTAATCGAAGGCTATCAATTATCGACCTCAGCAGCAACGGCCATCAACCAATGGCAGATATTGAGCAAAAAGCCTGGATCACATTTAACGGCGAAATTTACAACTACAGGGAATTAAAGCAACAGCTATTAAAAGCGGGGGCTAAATTTCGTTCCAATACCGATACCGAAGTTATTTTGAATGCTTATTCGCATTGGGGAACGGACGCATTTTCAAAATTTCGCGGGATGTTTGCCTTCGCATTATACGACAGCAAAAGCGCTGTAACTTATTTGGTGCGCGATACTGCCGGTGTAAAACCACTTTACTACCATATCGAAAACGGCACGTTAAGTTTTGCATCAGAAACAAAAGCACTTAAAATTGCCGGCATCGCTAACGATCAGGATCAAACATGGCCGGTTAGGTTTTTAGCTTTTGGACATATTCCTGAACCCTTTACCACCCTAAAGAATGTATATAGCCTGGCAAAAGGCCATTATTTGTCCTGGAGCCATCATTCGGACACGCACCAACTTGCTTCGTACAAAATCAAAGCATCAGGTCAGGCGCTCATCACTGACCCTGGAGTAGCCAAACAGTATCTTCAGGATTACTTAAAAAAGGCAGTGAACAGGCAGCTCATGGCAGACGCCCCTATTGGTGTTTTCTTAAGCGGGGGCGTCGACTCAAGTATAGTATCCTTATTGGCTAATCAGCAAAAGGAACAGCAGCTTAAAACAATTTCTATTTATTTTAACGAAAAAAATTATGATGAGCGCGCTTACCAGAATATCATTTTAAGCCGCATTAGCGGCGAAAAACATAGTCACTTAGTACAGCAGCAGGACTTTGCAAAATTTTTCCCGGACATCATCGATGCAATGGATATGCCAACGACCGACGGCATTAATACCTGGTTTATTAGCAAATATGCACATGAGGATGGTTTAAAAGCCGTATTATCAGGCATTGGCGCCGATGAACTTTTTGGAGGCTATCCTTCATTCAACAGGATCAAATACCTGCAGTATTTGCGGAAAATTCCTTCTTCGCTATTAAACGCTGCAAATTATTTTAGCAAAGACAAATACAGAAAGGTATCATTTTTAACGCATGACCACCCTTATGCTGATTACCTTTTGCTGCGTGGCCTGTTTGTCCCTTCAGAGATTGCCAAAATACTTGATGCAGATATAAGCGAAGTTGATGAGATTTTGTTTAGTGAAAGTTCTATTCCCGACTTGGGCCCCTATAATGAATTGCATGCTGCATGGTTTGAAACTAACTTGTTTATGCAAAATCAATTGCTAAGGGACACGGATGTTATGAGTATGAGCCATGGCCTGGAGGTAAGGGTACCGTTTTTAGATGAAGATTTTCAGCAACTCGTAGAAAATATATCTGCTGAAATAAGATTTAATAAAAATCAGCCAAAAAAAATATTAATTGATAGCTTTAACGAAATTTTACCTAAATCGACCTGGAACAGGCCAAAAATGGGCTTCACATTTCCATTGCAGGAATGGATGAGCAAGCATACCGAAATAAGCAACATAAACCTATATAAAGGTACAGTTGCAAAAAACGCAGTCAAAAAGTTTAAAAGCGGGCAAATGCATTGGTCAAAAGCTTTCGCGCTGTACCAGATACAAATACATGACTAAAAAAGTAATACTTTATTCATTGCAATCTTTTAGCACTACCGGGGGCATCCAGAAAATGACCCGGACCCTTGCCCATTCCCTATACCTGCTCTCGAAGCGCAATGAATGGGATTTTAAACTTTGGTCAGTTTATGATTCAAATCAAGATTTAATGCCGCAATATCTCCCTGAGGAAAATTTCAGAGGTTTTGGCACAAACAGGGTAAGCTTTGTTTTGAAAACTATTCTTAAAGCCAAAACGCCTGATCTAATCATCATAAGCCACATTAACCTTGCAATAATTGGTTTACTTATAAAATCGATAAATCCCAAATGTAAAGTCTGGCTTATTGCGCACGGCATTGAAGTTTGGCGGCCGCTATCTTTTTTAAAAAAATTGTTTCTAAATCGTTGCGATAAAATTATTTGCGTAAGCAACTTCACCAAGCAACAAATGGTAAGCCGGCACCAAACCGACCCCGCCATATGCACTGTATTAAATAATGCTGTCGATCCTTTTATGAAATTGCCCGTCAGATTTACAAAACCAGGGCGCTTGTTGAAGCGATACCGCCTAACCGGTAAAGAGCCCATAATATTTACATTGACACGCCTTGCCTCTTCTGAGCAATATAAAGGGCACGACCATGTCCTAAAGGTAATAGGAAAATTAAAAGATAAGTTCCCCGGAATCAGGTACGTATTATCCGGGCATCATGACCATAAGGAAGAGATACGTATTCAAAAGTTAATAACTAAATACAAAGTAGATGAGCAAGTTATTTTAACAGATTTTATTGAAGAAAGCGAACTGACGGATTATTTTTTACTGGCCGACCTGTTTGTTTTACCGAGTAAAAAAGAAGGGTTCGGAATAGTATTTATCGAGGCATTAGCCTGTGGATTGCCCGTAGTTTGCGGTAATTCAGACGGAAGTGTTGACGCCATTTGTAACGGACAATTAGGAACAGCTATTAATGCAGATGATGTGGACGAATTAGAACGGGTTATAATTGAATATTTAGAAAACCCTTTGACCGAAAGTAAAAGACAATATCTCCAGGACCAATGCCTGCTGCATTTTAACGCAATAGATTACATGAATAAATTGGAGAAGCTAATTAATAATGAATAAATCAGAGCAGGAAAGCTGGGATATTGAAATCACGCCAAAAAATAATTTATTCGACTTAAAACTAAAAGATGTATGGCATTACAGGGATCTCCTTATATTACTAGTAAGGCGCGACTTTGTCGCATTTTACAAGCAAACCATTTTAGGACCGTTGTGGTTTTTTTTACAGCCTTTAGTTACCATCCTCCTCTACAATTTTGTTTTTGCCAACATTGCCCAAATTAGCACCGGGTCAATTCCCGCACCTGTATTTTATTTGGCAGGCACAATTATCTGGAACTACTTTTCAGACTGCCTGATCAAGACGTCAACTGTATTTAAAGATAACGCCGCAATGCTGGGTAAAGTTTATTTTCCCCGCCTCATCATGCCTTTGAGCATTGTGCTTTCAAATTTAATTCGTTTTGGTGTTCAATTCTTATTATTCCTGGTAATGATGGCCATTTATGGTGTTAAGGGGTTTCCCATCCACCCTAATCTCTATCTGTTACTTTTCCCATTATTAATTGTATTAATTGCCGCTTTGGGTTTAGGTTTAGGTATGATGGTATCTGCTGTTACCACCAAATACCGCGATTTAAGTTTTGTGGTAAGTTTTGGCGTACCGCTGTTAATGTACACCACTACGGTAATATATCCATTATCAACTGTTCAGACGAAATATCCTAAATATAGCTGGCTGATCAAATACAACCCAATTACTGTTATAATTGAGAGTTTCAGAAAAGGCTTCTTAGGTGAAGGCAGTTTTAACTGGAGTTTATTGGGCATTGCATGCGGCGCGGTGTTCACCATCCTTATTGTTGGTGCGATAGTATTTAATAGGGTAGAAAAAACTTTTGTGGATACCGTATAATGGCCACTGTAATAAAAGTTGAAAATCTTTCGAAAGCCTACCAGTTAGGTAACTTTGGTACGGGTACCGTTTCCCGTGACCTTGAACGTTTTTGGGCACGTGCACGCGGCAAAGAAGATCCTTTTTTAAAAATCGGCGAAGTAAATGACCGGACAAAAAAAGGCGAAAGCGATATCGTATGGAGCTTAAAGGATATTAATTTTGAAATAGAGCAGGGCGATGCAGTTGGAATTATCGGCCGTAACGGTGCCGGTAAAAGCACCTTACTTAAAATTTTGAGCCGGGTGACTTCTCCAACTACGGGTTCAGTAAAAATAAGAGGACGTGTGTCGAGTTTGTTGGAGGTAGGCACAGGTTTCCATCCTGAACTGAGCGGTAAAGAAAATATTTACCTAAACGGCGCTATACTTGGCATGCGTAGGGCCGAGATCAAAAGAAAATTTGATGAAATAGTTGATTTTGCCGGCGTTGAACGCTATATAGATACACCTGTAAAAAGATATTCATCCGGAATGTACGTGCGCCTGGCTTTTGCAGTTGCAGCATACCTGGAATCGGAAATATTAGTAGTTGATGAAGTACTTGCCGTTGGTGATGCTGAGTTTCAAAAAAAATGCCTTGGCAAAATGGACGATATGAGTAAAGGTGAAGGCAGAACGGTTTTGTTTGTGAGCCATAATATGGGAGCGATAATGCGTTTATGCTCGCGTGCGATTTTATTGAAGAATGGCTCTCTAAATGGATACGGTAGTACAAGCAATATAATTGACAAGTATTTGAGATCGGATAATGATACTTCAGCTATAAGGAAATGGGATGAAATATCGGCTCCCGGTGATGAAACTGTCAAACTATTAGAAGTTTATGTTCATGACGAACAGTATAGGCCAAACGAAAGCTTTGATATTACAACCAAAGTGGGTATTACCATGAAGTATAAGGTTTTAAAAGAAACAAATATCTTCACTCATGGAATGAATCTATTTAACAGTCAGGGCGTTAATATTTTAAATTCTCATGATGTGACCTCTCCTATCAGAAAAGACAAAAGAAAAGTAGGAAAATATTCTTCAACGATGTGGATACCCGGAAATTTTCTTTCGGACGGATTGATTAATGTAGGAGTCGCAATATTTAACCAGGAGCCGTTCTATTTACATTTCCAGGAACTGGACGCCGTAGCTTTTACTGTATTTGATAATTTAGATGTGGCATCGGCCCGGGGAAATTACGTAGGAGAATTTCCAGGTATTGTTCGCCCCATTTTAAAATGGGATACATTAAGCATATGAAAAAAACCATAAAGAAAATCTTACCAAAAAGATTGATTGATATCCTAAGAAAATCCAATGTATTTAAAGGGAAAAATGGAATTGATTTAAATGATTATTATTTGCTTAAAAAATCAGATGTAACATACGCTCAGGATTTTCTATATACATTTCATAATGCTGACTTTATGAAGGATCCGCATTTTATAGAATCATATGAATTGGGAAAACAGACCGATGGGGGCCATTTGCTAAAAAACTATGATATACACTGGAGAACGCATGTACAATGCTGGGCCGCATATCATGCAGCTCATTTGGAGGGCGATTTTGTAGACTGTGGTGTCAGTACAGGTATTTTTGCCAGGTCAGTAATTAACTTCGTTAATTTTCAAGACCTAAATAAAAAGTATTACCTGTTAGATACCTTTTCCGGAATGTCTGAAAAATACAGTACTCCCCGTGAAATGGAACGGCATGAAATTCTGGGTTACGGAAAAAAAAACGACGTCTATGAACAGGTGATCGAAACATTTAAAAACTTTAATGTAAAAATTATAAAAGGGCCGGTCCCGGAAACTTTGTCCCAGGTTGATACGCAAAAGATTTGCTATTTATCCATAGACATGAATTGCGTCCAGCCCGAATTTGAGGCATTAAACTTTTTCTGGGACAAACTTGTGAGTGGGGGAATTATAATTTTAGATGATTACGGTTATCTTAACATGTCCAATGATCAGAAAGAAGCACATGATGCTTTTGCTAAATCGAAGGGCGTGATGGTTTTAACATTACCCACTTGCCAGGGATTAATCATTAAGCCTTAACCATGTTCTACCTGGTAATAGTTATTAAATATGTTTGAACGGATACTGAATTTTTTTCGAAATAAGCCGAAAGAGAGCTATGATTTTAATAGATCTAATCCCTTAGGCGGCAACGGCGAACGGGTTGACTTTATTTACAGTAACGATCTTCTATTAGATAAATTAGATATCTATCAAATAAATCATTACCGCCGTTATGAATTTGCCGAAAAAAAAATCGATAACGATGACGTTTGCGGAGATTTTGCATGCGGTACAGGGTACGGCAGTGTAATGTTAAGCAAGAGAGCTGCTAAAGTGACGGGAGCCGATATCGATAATGTGGTAATTGACGCAGTTAAAAGCAGGTATATCCTAAATAATAAAGTAGAGTTTTTTTGCCTGAATTTATTGGATCTTGCTTTTGTAAATGAATTTGACAAAATTGTATCATTTGAGACCATAGAACATTTTGACGAGGCAGAAATCAAAATCCTTTTCAAAAAATTTGCTAACGCATTAAAAAAAGGTGGGATGATGATATTTTCGACACCGTATATGCAAGTCGACGATGAAGGGGCCCGAAGCCTTGGATTTCACAAAACGTTTTACATAGACGAAAATAAAATAACAGGATGGCTATCAACCGCTGGCCTAAAACCGGTATCTTTTTATTATCAGAATTATAAAACCCATAAAGTAGAAAGTACACTTAATGAAAAGGATTTTATAATTTGTATAGCGGTAAAAAATTAATGCCCAAAGTATCTATTTGTATCCCGACCTATAACCAAACCATTCATCTCAAACGCACCCTTGACTCAATATTAATACAAACATACCAGGATTATGAAATTATAATTACAGATGATTCACCAGGTTTGATAGTGAAAGAATTTGTTGAAAAATATGATTTTAAAGGAAGATTATTTTATTTCAAAAATGATGTCACACTTGGATCTCCCCAAAATTGGAATGAATGTATAAAAAAAGCTTCGGGCGAGTATATAAAAATTGTACATCATGATGACTGGTTTACCACTGGGGACAGTTTAGCGCAATTTGTCGCCCTGCTTTCAGATAATCCGCAGTGTTCGTTGGCATTTTCAAGTTCTTTTGTATTGCTGGCCAACGGGGATAATTGGGTACACCAGGTATCACCAAACGATATAAACAGGATTCAATCGCACCCTGAATCATTACTATTAAGCAACAAAATTGGGAGCCCGAGCGCGGTTATTTACCGAAAAAGTGTTTTTGAGTATTTTGACAAAAACTTAATCTGGCTGGTTGATATCGAGTTTTATATAAGGGTTATTTGTAAATTCAATAAACCGGCCTACAATTCATTGCCGCTAATAACCACCTATGGCGCCGAAGGCAGGGTAAGCGATTATTGCAACAACCGTGAGGTTGAAGTTTCTGAAAACTTTTATGTTTTTCAAAAGATCAAGCATTTTATTGGTTACCAATATTTAATTAAATGCACGCTCCATTTGCTACATATATGCAAAAAATACAATATCTCAACGCGAAACGAGATAATTGCCTGCGGATTTACTGGTAAAATATCAGGCATATTTTTATTTCTCTTAAAATTAGGTATATAATATAGTGGGAAACTTATATCTTTTGAAAAGAGCTGTAAACAAAGTTAGAAGTGTGTTTTACCGTAAAAAAACTGAAGACCTGAACTATGTCCTTGATAAAAGTACGTTAGGTAAATTTTGCCCGGTTGGAAAAGACAGCTATGTTTTCAATACCCAAATAGGTGATTTTACCTATCTGTCAAAAAACGTAACTGTGATGAACTGTGTCATCGGCAAGTTTTGTTCGATTGCACAGGGTGTCTGCATAGGCCTGGGTGATCATCCCAGCAGTAAATTCGTTTCAACACATCCTGCTTTTTTTTCGAACTTAAAGCAATGCGGTTATTCCTTTACGGAAGAATCCCATTTTAAAGAGATGGGTACCAATACCATTGGGAACGATGTTTGGATAGGCGTTAATGCAATAATTTTAAATAACATTACAGTGGGTACCGGTGCAATAATAGGGGCCGGCGCCGTGGTGACAAAGGATGTGCCTGATTATGCCATCGCCGTTGGATGCCCGGCAAAAGTTATTAAATACAGGTTTAATGAATCACAAATTGAAATGTTATTAAAATCTAAATGGTGGGATAGAGATCATAAATGGATAGAAGATAATTATAAAAAGTTTTTGGATATTGATGATTTTACAATGTTTTTGGATAGCGCCCAATAAAAGATGATTTCAGTAAGGCTTAACGGCAGACTTGGTAACCAGCTTTTTCAATACGCTTTTGCTTATACTGCCGCAAAGCAGTTAAAAACCTCGTTTTACATTGACCAGTACAATGAGAAATTTATTGCAGGTAAATACTTTAAGAATTTAACGCCTAAAGGAAGCACCTTTATCATTAATTTATTTGGCATTACCGGGTTTAAAAACTTTTTTAGCTTTTATTTATGCCGTTTTTACTATGATTACGTTGCTAAGCTTTATAAACTTTCGACTGAAAAATACGATTTTAATGTCCCACTCACGGCAATAACACTGCGAGACAGTGTTCTTTACGAAGGCTATTTCCAATCCCAGCTATTTTTCAAATCTGCTGAAAACAGTATAAGGAATAAGTTTACTTTAAAAAAAAAAATCACTGAACAGTTCAGGCTTAAATACGGCCTTCTTTATCAAAACAACTCAATTGTAACGGTTCATATACGCCGCACGGATTACCAGGATCTGCGGCATTTAAACTTAGGCGGTGATGATCTTTCATTACCGCTTAAATATTATAAAAAGGCCATTGCAAACTACGATGGGCAGAATATTCATTTCGTTTTCATAAGCGATGAATTAGACTTTGTAAAGCAACATTTTGAAGAAATCAGCAATAAAACTATTGCTGCCGAAACAGAAATAATGGATTTTCAGCATTTGCTAAACGCGGATGGCTGCATCATCTCAAACAGCACTTTTAGTTGGTGGGGTGCATGGCTTAATAACAAGCCGGACAAAATTATATATGCTCCAAAATACTTTATGGGGTGGCGAATTAAGAAAGAAACGCCGTGGGAAATCTATCCCAAAGAGTGGATACAAATTGATTTTTAGCCGTTGAACAAAGGCGTTTCCGTTATTATATGTTGTTATAATAGCGCGTTACTTTTGGAACAAACTTTAACGCATATTGCACTACAGCAACTTGATGCTGATTTGGCCTGCGAAGTTATTTTAGTCGATAACGCATCCATAGATAATACACAGGAAAAAGCCCAAACGATCTGGTCTGAAACCTCATCCGATAAAATTAAACTGTCAATTGTTTATGAACCAAAACCAGGTTTAGCTTATGCGCGGCAAAGGGGCGTTATGAATGCCCGTTATAAATACCTGGTTTTTTGCGATGACGATAACTGGTTGGATAGAAATTATGTCAGCAACGTTTCTAAATTATTTAACCAAGACCCGACAGTTGCTGCTATAGGTGGCCTGGGCACGGCAGAGATAGAGGATGACGGTTTAAAACCACCATGGTTCGATAACTTTTATCATGGATACGCTGTAGGTCCGCAGGCAGAAAAAGAATGCACGGTAAATGGCGTATATGGGGCCGGGATGGCAGTGCGGAAATCGGTTCTCAACGAAATAACAAACCAACCAATGTTTTTGCACGACCGCAAACAAAACCAGCTGACATCTGGTGGTGACGCTGAAATATGCTTAAGAATAAGGCTTGCAGGATACCAGATATTATATTCACCCCAATTAACATTTAAACATTTTTTGACAACCCAACGTCTTACATGGAGTTACATCAAAAAACTACATGCTGGATTGGCCCAATGCAATATCATTATAAGCTTATACGAAAGAGCTTTAAATTCTGAAAATTCGAACTTGCCATCACTTTATTGGTTAAAAAAAGCCCTATATTTCGTGGGGATATATTTAAAATACTGGCCAAAACAATATTTAGTTTATAGAAATAGAATAGGAACGGTAGAAGAAATAAATCATATAAGTTGGAAAAACATAGCCATCAGTTATTTTAAATACAATTTTCAAACTGTTTCTGTATACCGTAAGATAGCTGCATTAAAAAAATAATTAAATATATATCCAATTAAAGCATTACAATTTGAATTTATTTAAACGCCTGATACCAAATTCGATTAAACAAGAAGGCAAATATGTTTTACTTGATCTTTTAAAAATACCCTACTCCCGTTCCGGGGCCGCTTTGGAACTTTTGAACTGGCTGCCGAAAAATAACCCCATTACTTTTTTTGATATAGGGGCGAACGTAGGGCATTTTTCCAAGAGCATTTGTGGTGAATATAAAATCAAAAAGGGCATTTTAGTAGAACCGGTTTCCGGATTAATTCCTATCCTCGAACAAACGTTTCCCGATAGGGAAACTTTCCAAATCGTTAATGCCGCTGTTTCCAATTCGGCCTCTGAAACTGATTTTTATTATAACGAGGACGCGCACTTTGTTAGCTCGTTGTTAAGGATTGATAATAAAGGGGAGGGATTTGCATCTTTAAATTTTGAAGACCCGGTTAAAACAAAAATTAACACCTTAACATTAGATCATATTGTTAAAGAACAAAAACTTTCACATATTGATTTTATAAAAATTGATGTGCAGGGAGCTGAGCATTTGGTACTCCAGGGGGGTATTGAAGCCCTAAAAATAACTAAGCTCGTTTACACGGAGTTTTCGTATAAGCCTCTTTATCAAAACTCTTCAACATTCTTTGATCTTTATAAATTTTTTTACGAAAATAATTTCATACTCGTAAATGTAAGCGGCGGTTACTCGTCCCCAAATGGAGAATTACTGCAGGGCGATGCGCTTTTTGTGAATAAAGCATTAATGAATTGAAAAATATTAATTTATCATACATCATTGCTACCTACAACCGCCTGCCCTTTCTAAAAATTACGTTAGAAAAATTATTAGATGAATTACAGGCTGATGAAGAAATTGTGGTGGTGGACGGTAACAGCGCCGATGGCTCAAAAGAATACCTGCAAACACTTTTCGATGAAGGAAAAATTCACCAGTTTATTTCAGAACCCGACAAAAACCAGGCACATGCCTGGAACAAAGCCATGTTAATGGCAAAAGGCATCATTATAAAAAAGATAATTGATGACGATGTTTTTTGCTATAAGGCTATCAGGGAATGTAAAAATTATATGCTGGCCAGTCCAGCTGTTGACGTATTGATCTCCAATGACCTGGGCAGCTCGCTGCACGATTATAAGAAAATACAAAAACTTAGCCGTTCACTACAGTTTGAAAATTGGAAAAAAGGGATTACGCCTTCCTTTACTTTTGGTGATGTTCACATGCTCATAAGAAGAAACTCATTAGCCTTGGTAGGCCTTTACAATCCTGCTTTTATAATGATGGACTGGGAGTATTCATTAAGAATAAGCTATTTAAAGGCCAATATTGCTTTTTATACAGGCTATAATGCACTTTCTGTGGCACATCCGCAAACAGTTAGTTCATTAAAAAACAATAAGTTAGTTAATGAACAAAGTAAAAGAGCATGCATTTTTTACCAATATGCCGGTGATAGGTCGGAAATAAGCTTATGGTCCGAAATAAAGATATTTTTGGGCAAGCGACTTAAGACTGTAAGTACCAATGTTAACGCCAATAATGAAGCTGTCGTGGATATAAATTCTATTTATAACTATTATTACAAATATATTTCAGAAGTGAATGACGATGCTTTTGTTATTAAGGGCATATAAATTAAAACTAAGTAAATAATAAATGGCATACTCCGGAAGCCGGTTAAAAGACAGATTACTTTTATTTTATATAAGAAAAATACCGGGTCATCCTTTTAAAATTAGAATTGTAAATTATATAAATGACTATTTCTTTAATAATGAAATAAGGGTTAAAGGTCCCTGTGATAAATTATTACAAGTTTCGACAAGAGAATACATGTCCAATGAAATCGTTTTCACTGGCAACTATGAACCCTTAACCTTAGAATTATGCGAAAGTTTGTTAGGTAACGGAGGTATATTCTTAGATATAGGCGCCAATATGGGGCTTTATAGTATACATTTAAGTAACATAGAAAATTTGCATATTTATGCCATTGAGCCTTCCTTTTTAAATTTCCAAAAATTATTATCGAACATTTATTTAAACCATAGCAAAAATATTATACCCATAAATATTGGATTATCTGATAAAGACTCATTCGGATACCTTACTAATAGCTCTCCCGGAAATTCGGGGACTGTCCAGGTTGTAGATAAATCGAATGACGAGACTTCATATTTAATCAGGTTATGTCCGCTTTCAGAAATTATAAAATTCTTTAATATACAAAGTATCGATTTGATCAAAATTGATGTTGAAGGCTTTGAGATGAACGTATTCAAAGGTTTTTTTAACCAGGATTCAATTAAGCCAAAAAATATAATTATGGAGTTTTCTGATTTAATGGAAAGAACAGGTTATACAATGGAACAATGTTATAATTACATTATAGACTTAGGATACGAGTCAAATAATGTTCTCGGAAATAAATTTAATTTGGGCGACGATTATCCGGAAGCTAATATATGGTTCAGAAAGGTTGACTAAATTGTTAAACGCTGTTGTTTATAAAACTAAAAAAGAATATGTTCATTATATCCTTGTCCCACCAATTAAACCTCATCTCACCGGGCAAAGTACAACCCCAGTTTAGTTCATGAATTCTTCGTCAAAACGATTAATAAAACTCCATTTTCAAAATGGCCTTACATTAGAAACATTTAAAAAAGAAGTATTTGATATTGAACAATTAACGGATATTTATCACTTCGAGGAATCTGCTGAACCGGATTTCATTATCTTCGGGCCTTATGGCAACGATATCCCCCCAAAAGGTGACCATGTGCGGATAGGTTATTTTTGCGAGAATATCAGGCCCGATTTTTCCATTTGTGAATGGGCCTTTGGCATACCTGGCGAAGAAGATGTTAATCATGCCAACTATAAACGGATCCAGTGGCATGCATTAAACCCGCAGCTTTTAATTAAACAGCCTGATTACAATCCCGAAGAAATACTAGCTTCCAAAACAAAATTTTGTAATTTTTTATATTCGCACAAAGTTCCATACCGCGAGGCTTTTTTTTCACAACTGTCCGGGTATAAAAAAGTGGATGCGCCGGGCAAGTCGATGAATAACATGCCGGGAATTGATGCCCACTATAAAGGCGACAAATGGGATGTTAAGAAACAGTTTTTATCCCCTTATAAATTTACGATCGCGTTTGAAAACGATATCTATCCGGGTTACCAAACAGAAAAATTGTACGATGCGATGCTGACAAACAGTATCCCGATCTATTGTGGCGACCCGCTTGTAGGCGATATTTTCAACACGAAGAGTTTTATTAATGCCCCGGAATATTTTCCTCAAAAATATCAGCAGGCAATAAAAAAAATAGGGAAATTAGGCCAATTGGATTTCGAAGATATTCTTCCGCGATACCTGAAAGGCCCCAAAATCAGGATAAAACGAAAATTAAAGTCATATGCGAGGGGCATTAAAATTAAACTTCAATTTTCCGGGATGGATTTCGGCCCCTTAATTGAACAAATAATAGCATTAGATACACAACCCGAATTATACCTGGAATATCTGAAGCAGCCCTGGTTTAAAAACAACGTTGTTCCCGAAAACTCCTCCTCGAAAAAACGCTGGATGGAAATATTTAATTCCCGGTGAACCCTTTAGTTTCTATTATAATTCCTGTTTATAATTCAGAAAAATACTTAGCTGAGTGTATTGACTCCGCTTTAGCTCAAACCTGGATCAATAAGGAAATAATTATAGTAGACGATGGTTCAACAGATGGTTCATTAAACGTTGCACGAGAATATGAAAGTAAAGCTGTAAGGATATTTCAGCAGGAAAATAAAGGTGCCGGCGCAGCGCGTAATAAAGGCTTAACTGAGGCGAAAGGGGAGTTTATACAATTCCTGGATGCGGATGATTTGTTAGGCGCAAATAAAATTACCGGTCAATTAAACCTGCTTTTACAGCATTCCGGAAAGATCGCTGTTTGCCGTACGGTCCACTTCTTTAGTGATCAAAACCCTTTCGAATGCTCTTCTTCGTCCTATGAAGATTCATTTTTATATGAAACTGATGACCCGGCCGCGTTTTTGTCAAATTTATACGGGGGTAATAATAATCGCGGCTCTATGATTCAAACAAATGCATGGTTGACCCCTACCGGAATAATCAAAAAAGCTGGCTACTGGTCTGAATTTTATTCGCCCGATGATGATGGAGAATTCTTTTGCCGGGCAGTACTTGCAAGCGAAGGAATTGTTTATGCAAACGACTGTTTTAACTATTATAGAAAATATAAAGATGGTGTTAGCCTGGCCTCAGCCAATACTAAACAGGCGTTGCATGGCCGGTTCGAATCCTTTTTGCTTAAAAAACAGCACTTGCTAAATGCAACCACAGATGTTTCAGCAAAAAAAGCTTTGGCCCACAGCGCGATGGATCTGGCTTTAGAAACTTACCTGGTTGATAAAGAATTAACTGATGAAATATTAAAAGTTATTGAAAATTTGGGGGGGACAGACTACATTCCGCAATTAGGGGGAAAGAATATAGAGTTCATTAAAAAAATATTTGGCTGGAAAACGGCAAGGATAATTCAATTTTATTATGCCTATGTTTTCAGAAATAAATATTTATCTGCAATTAAGTGATCGCTGTCGTTACTTCGACCATTAAGCCATCAACCGAACAGGGTGGGAATATAAAAAGTTTTTATTCCTTCGAAGAGCGGCTTGATCAAACCAGGGCTACGTTATCGGCATTGCAAAGTAAAGGATTTGACGCCATCTTTTTAATCGACAATTCGCCTTTGTTAAATGACCTGCAGCTCAGGGAATTATTATCAGATTTTCCACGGGTTAAATTATTCCATATGCAGCAATACCAGTTTGTTAATAAAGGATTAAACGAATTGTTAATGCTGCTTTTTATAGCCAAGTATCTGCCGCCCGGTCAAAATATATTTAAAATAACCGGGAGATATTATCCGACGGAATTATTCAAAAAACCAATTTTCCAGGATATTGCATTTAAAGGATATAACTATAAAAATAAAACCGGCACCATTTCCACCCGTGCCTATTGGATAAAAGACGCCGTAACTTTTGAGGGGGTTTTATTAAAGTGTTTAAATGAAGTATTTGCTTATCCCGAACGAATAGTTGGCGCCAGAAGTTTACTCAAGAACCTTAGTAGCTTTTTTTTTAAAAAAACACAGCAGCCGCTTAATATTTCAATAGAATTCGCAGCTGCAAACGTGTTAAAGGCTGGGAGTTATAATACTACCGAATTGGATATGATCAATATAGAAGGCCTGGTCGCAGGTGCGGGTCACAAAGAAAAGATAGCGGAGTGAATATCTTTTTATCATTTCTCCAATCAGATCAGCAACATCCAATCCCGGCGTACGATTTTTGGCAATACTATATAAAAAACGGGATAGATGAAGCCGGCTATCAATGGACGGAGTGCCCCGATGCCGACTGGGCATTCGGGCTGGTGCCCCAAAGCAAAGATGGCTTTTTGAAATGGAAGCAGGATACCTGGGGGAAAACCGTTGATTGGCTAAAAAAAAATCCCGCAGATATTTTTTTAAGTTACCTGTACCCAGGGCAGATCGATGAAACAGCCATTAAGGAAATACAAAAAACGGGCATTCCATGTGTGAATTTTTTTTGCGATCACATTCGTGATTTCAAAAGGGTCCCTTCCCAATTTGAAGTTTTCGACCTTAATTGGGTACCCGAGTACAAGGCCGTTAACTGGTATAAAAAAGCCGGTTACCCTTATATAAATTTACCGATGCCCATGTGGATCGATCCGAAATACCGGGTTTTAAAGGAAGAAAAAAACAACCAGGTTACTTTTATCGGGTCAATGGATATTCAACGAATGTTATTAGTTGAGCAGGTACTTGAACAAGCTCCGGATCTGCCTTTAGCCATTTATGGTAATGGTTGGTTAGACCCCGAAATAACCCTGCATCCGGTTACGCCGGATTATACACTCGACAAAAAAATAATGTTTAATCTTAATTCAATTAAACAACTGGGTATTATACCTTATTTACGTAAAATAAAACACCGTAACAGTAGTGCCGTATTGAGCAGTATATTGACTTCAAAAATTAACAAACCGCCAACATTTGAGCAATACAATGCATTAACGGCCGAAAGCATGATCACATTAGGTATTAACCGTTACCCTTCATTTCATTTCCCGCTTTTAAAACCCGACAGTTATTCTAGGCTGCGTGATATAGAAGCGCCAATGCTTGGGGCCTGTTATTTAACGGAGTGGACAGAAGGTATTGAAGAATTATACGATACAGAAAATGAGATAGCTGTTTATAAAGATGCATCCGAATTGATCTTCAAAGCAAAAGCGCTCCAGGTTGATTTTAAAAAAAGGAAAACACTGAAAGTCAACGGCAGGAAAAGGGCTTTGAATGATCATCAAATCAGCAGTTCTTTAAAAAAAATATTACAAATGGTACGCCATTGAAGTATTCATTATCTCGACAAATTATATTAAAAATAACTTGATTTATATAAAATAAAAGATTGCAGGCAAACTATAATTTATTGGACAAAAGCTATAATAAGATAAACAGCGTAACAATTTTAAGAGGCATCGCAGCATTATCAGTTTGTTTTGTGCATATAGGCTTAGTAATTAATTTTCACGTAAACAGATTAGTCGATTATATAATTATGAATGGGCAACAGGGGGTACCCATTTTCTTTGTAATTTCCGGATTTATAATACCATACTCGCTCTACAAAAAGGGTTATAAGTTAAGCGATTTTTTTACTTTTCTAATTAGAAGAAGTGTACGGATTGATCCTCCCTATTGGTGCACCGTAGCGTTGCTTTTTATTATTGGGGGATTGCCATTTTCTCTATTAAACTTAAATTTGGTTGTATTACATCTGTTTTATTTAGTGCCATTTGTAAAGGGTGCGCAATGGTATTCAAGTATTTTCTGGACTCTTTCAATTGAATTTCAATTTTATATCCTGCTTGGTTTATTCTATCCTATTTTAAATCGGATTGGTCCAAATATTTCAGTGATATGTTTAGTATCGGTTAGTGCACTGTGCATTTTTATGCAGTTTACTTACAGGGGAATTATCATATCAAATTTATATGATTTTGTTATCGGGTACATTGCGTTTTTAGGCTTTATTAATAAAATCACTAAAAACAGAACCATAATTATCCTTGTACTTTATGCTGTTTTTTTAATGTTTGAGGTATCATATATCACAGGTATTATACCATTATTAACTGCTCTTTTTATCCTCCTTTATAAAAACAATAAACTGCCAAACTATATAAGTTTTACCGGTAAAATATCATATTCCTTATATTTAGTGCATTTGCCAATTAGCTATTTTTTTGCAACACTAATGCACACCTTTATCACTAATAATTTTATATTATATCCATTGTGTTTAGTTGTTAGTATTGCATTTGCTTATTTGTTTTACAGATTGATAGAAAAACCATCGATGGATTTATCAAAAAACTTAAAGCAATTCAATTTCTTCAAAAATTCTACAACCCTCGGTTGAAATCTGTATCGCAAAATACATGTGATTTTTTACCGACAGTGAAATGAGTTTTAACAAAGCCATCGGCGACTTTAATGGGCGTTTAACTATGCTGCTCCGAACTAAATGAGCACGATACATCTTTACTTCCGTACGGAACCCGCAAAAGATCGCTATTTCAGGGGAGACAGGCACTTGATCGGGCTGCTCAAAAAAATAATCCGACGAAAAAAAATAAGCGGTGTTGAAAAAGTATTCATCAACCTCTGTAAAGGATTGGACCAGTTGAAAGTTGCTTATGACATCAATTTACCTTTCAAAAAAATCAAGCCCGCTGAGCCAGTTGTCGTTTTAGGTAATGGTAAATATGCGTTGAATGGGTACAAACAAACCAACCCGGTAATTGCAGGTATTGCTTTGGTGACCCATCCTGCGCAGTGGCCGGGGCTTTGTGAAGAATACCCGGTTGCAAAATACCTGCAGCACTCTGCCTGGACAAGGAATATTTATATCCCCTGGTATGGCGCCGACAAATGCGAATTATGGCCCGCTGGTATCGACACTGAAAAATGGTCGCCCGCTGGTACATCAAATAAAAAGTTTGATTTGCTTGTTTACAACAAGATCATGTGGAATAAACAGCAAATAGACAATGAATTAAGATTACCGATACTAAAAAAAATAGAGCAATTGGCCTTATCATACCGCGAGATCAGTTACGGGCAATACGAGGAAACAGCGTATCACAATTTATTATCGCAATGCAAAGGCATGGTATTTTTATGTGAGCACGAAAGCCAGGGGTTTGCAATTTGCGAAGCATTATCGATGAATGTGCCTGTATTGGCATGGGATCAGGGCCTTTGGCTTGACCCCAACCGCTTTACATGGGGCGAACTAAACCCCGTCCCGGCAAGTTCTGTTCCGTTCTTTAATGATAAATGTGGGATACGGTTCAAAAAATTTGAAGATTTTGAAAAGCAGATCAATATTTTTTGGGATGGAATAAAAAATGATATTTATAGTCCGCGCGATTATATTTTAGAAAATCTCACCTTAAAAAAAAGCGCTCAAAGGATGTTGCAAATAATAGGCAGCGTTTATAGATGAGGATATTGCTTGTGATGGATCCGGGAATACCCATTCCGCCGACATTATATGGAGGACATGAAAGGCTGGTTTATTTATTTGCTGAAGAATATCAAAAGCTTGGCCATGAGGTCACCTTGCTTGCCGGCCCGCAATCACATTGCAGTGGCAAAACTGTAACCTTTGGAACAAACGACCTCAGTCGCTCCCGTCCGGTAAGATTTCAGGAAGCAGCGTTTGCCTGGAAATATTTGTGGAAAAACCGGAACAACTTTGACCTCATACATAATTTTGGCCGCCTGATCTATTTGCTGCCGGTATTGGACTCACCTGTAAAGAAAATAATGACATATGGGAGGCCAGTTTCAACGAAAGGAATAAAAATTGTAAATGGCCTGCCAAACCGTAATTTAACATTTACTGCATGCAGTAATTACTGTGTATCAACAGGTAATATGGCCGGCAAATGGGATACCGTTTATAATGCGATCGACTTTTCGCGATATGAATTAAACGACACGGTGGACAATGACGCACCTTTAATTTTTTTAGGAAGGCTGGACCGGGTAAAAGGGGCACACACCGCTATAAAAATTGCAAAGGCGACCAATAACCAGCTGATCCTTGCCGGCAATATATCACACACGCCCGACAACTATGCTTATTTTAAAAACGAAATTGAACCGCAAATTGATAATGCGCAAATAAAATATGTTGGCGCTTTAGATGATGTACAGAAAAATTTCTATCTGCGGCAAGCCCGGGCGTTATTATTCCCTATCGAATGGGATGAGCCTTTTGGAATGGTGATGGTAGAAGCGATGGCTTGCGGCACGCCTGTCATTGCTTTTAATCGTGGCTCGGTGCCGGAAGTTGTCAGTAACGATACCGGCTTCGTGGTTGACACATTTGACGAAATGGTACAAGCCCTAAGTAATTTAAACCATTTTGATCGTGTTGGGTGCCGGGCGGGGGCTTATAAAAAATTCGATATTAATAAAATTGCAAAAGACTATCTAAATTTATATAAATGAATATCAAACTACGAATTGGACAAGTTATAGGCAGGAGCTTTAATAACCTCATTAAATACAACTATAAATTAACTCCCTTTATACCAAATGGCAGAATATTGCCATTGGACCTGAAAAGAGCGAATTTTTATCCAAAAGTTATTTTTGACGTAGGGGCCAATGTCGGGCAAACAGCAAATCATTTTATTAAACATTTCCCGGACAGCGATATTTATTGTTTTGAACCTGTTGAAGCAACTTACAAGGAGTTGGTATCAAATATCAGCAGCAAAAACATTCGCACATTTAACCAGGGATTAGGTTCAAGCATCGAGGATCATATCATACACTTAAATAATTCAAGCGGGTGCTCTTCATTGAAAGGTAATGACGGAACATTTTTAAGAACCGAGGTTGTAAAAATCAATACGGGCCAAAATTTCCTTATTCAAAATCAAATCAAAACTGTCGATTTATTGAAAATGGATGTTGAAGGTTATGAAGCGGAAGTTTTGAAGGGATTTGGGCCTTTATTAAAAACAAATGTTAAAATGATATATTCCGAAGTAGGATTTAATAAAAATGATCCCTATAAGACCTATATTTCCGATCTGCTGGAGCTTACAAGTGATAATGGGTTTGTAGTTTCCGGTTTTTACGAGCCTTACCGGTGGGGGTTTGGCAAGTTTAACGTTTTCTTTAACGTATTATTGATTAATACAGAATTGATTGGAGTTTAAATCGCAGCCATTATTATTTTTACGGGCGTTCTTTTCTAAAATCAAAATCGAGGTTCAATAATATTAAAACAAAACAATTGGCTACCGGGCAAGTAATGAGGCCTGCAAAATAAAAATGCTAATATTCAACTGCCCTTATGGCCCTGGAAAAACCGTCTTCATTTAATAGCAAAAAAATATTGCTTGTCTCTTCGGGACAGCCATCACTTAATCCGCGCCTGGTAAAAGAGGCGGATGTTTTGGCCGGCTCAGGATACGAGGTAACCGTATTATATGCTTACTGGAATGATTGGGGAACCCGGTATGATCAGCAATTGTTGTCCGGAAAAAAATGGAAAGCTATACGTGTAGGCGGCGACCCTGACCAGCAGCCATTCACATGGCTGATAAGCCGTTTGATACTCAAAATAGCGAAATTTATTGTTCAAAAAGCCGGGGGGTACAAATATTTTGGCGCCCTGGCCATTTCACGAAGCAGCTATTTTTTAATCCGGGGCGCCAAAAAATATGAAGCCGATCTGTATATTGCACATAATCTCGGGGCACTGCCTGCCGTAGTCAAAACGGCCGCGTTATACAAAAAGCCCTGTGGCTTTGACGCTGAAGATTTTCACAGGCAAGAGATCACCGACGATATTAATTCATTCCATTTCAAAATTTGCAGCTATCTTGAAGATAAGTACCTGCCACTGGTAAATTATATGTCAGCGGCAAGCCCGCTCATCGCCGGTTGTTATGCTAAATTGTACAAGATTGAAGTTACCACCCTGTTAAATGTATTTCCGGCAACGTCCCTGCAGCCTGCTATTAGTAATGACAAAAGTATGCCTTTAAAGCTTTTTTGGTTTTCGCAGACGATTGGACCTAACCGCGGATTGGAGGATATTATTGAAGCGATGCAGTTTTTGCAGGGTACTGCATTTGAGCTGCATTTATTAGGAGAAGCTGATCGGGGTATCAAGAATATTTTCAAGATGCGTCTTAAAGACAAATCGAGTACACTACATTTCCATGAGCCAATACCATCCGATAAAATAATTGAATTTGCTGCTCAATTTGATATCGGCCTTGCCTTAGAAACAGAAGTCCCGTTTAATCGCGACATTTGTTTAACGAACAAAATATTCACTTATATACAAGCAGGGCTTGCTGTGATAGCAAGCAATACAACGGCCCAAACAGAGCTTTTAGAACGGTATCCCTCTATCGGAAAACTCTATAAAAGACACAATATGCAGTCATTTGCCGATGCTCTTTTATACTATTTGCAAAATCGGGAAGAGCTTTTTGAAACCCGAAATACAGCTTTAAAGATTGCGCATAACGAATTAAACTGGGAAAATGAAAGTCAAAAGTTTTTAACTCTTGTGAAAAAAACCTTGAGCAAGACTTGAATTCTAAAATTCTCATTATTTCACCCAATTTTCCGCCTTTAAATGCGGCTGATATGCATCGTGTTCGCATGAGTTTACCTTATTTTAAAGAATTTGGATGGGAGGCGACGATAATGACAACAGATGCAAAATATTCAGATATTTTGATGGATGATTTGCTGGTTCAAAGTGTTCCCCCTGATATCAAAATTCACACAGTAAAAGCTTTAAATAAAAGATTAACTGCGAAAGTCGGCTTAGGCAGTGATGCTTTGCGCTCACTTTGGTATTATCGTCAAAAAGTAAATGATATTTTAAAAAATGAGAAATATGACCTTGTTTATTTTTCAACTACTCAATTTCCACTTTGTATACTAGGGGCTTACTGGAAAAAACGTTTTGGCGTTCCTTATGTAATAGACATGCAAGACCCATGGCATTCCAACTATTATCAGGGTAAACCCAAAGATCAGCAACCTGCAAAATATTGGTTTTCGTACCGCTTACATAAATTTTTAGAGCCCATTGCAATGAAACAGGTTGACGGGTTGATAAGTGTATCCGACCATTATATTAATGATTTAAAAACCAGGTACCCTGCGCTAAAGTACATACCATCGGCTACAATCACATTCGGCGCTTTTGAACCAGACATTAAAATAGCAGAGGATAACCAAAATAAATTTAATTCCTTACTTCAAACCGGGTTTAAGAATATAGTTTATGTAGGCAGGGGGGGCGTGGATATGCATAAAGCAATTCAACCTGTTTTTGAAGCGCTCAAAAAAGGGTTAACAAACCAACCGGAGCTGTTTAGTAAATTGAAATTCTATTTTATAGGCACCAGCTACGCCCCTGCCGGAAAAGGGACAGCTACCATACTGTTCTTAGCAAAACAATATGAAGTTGAAAAGTCCATAGTTGAAATTACGAGCAGAATAAGTTATTATCATGCACTTTTAACATTGCTTCAGGCTGATGCTTTATTTATTCCGGGGTCTGACGATCCAAAATATACAGCTTCAAAAATATACCCTTATTTGCTTACCCGTAAACCATTGCTTTCAATTTTTAATTCAAAGAGTGGGGCAGTTGATACTTTAAATGAATTCGGATTAATTGATAATTACACTTATGATAAAACCAATGGTCTCATTGATAAAATAAATAACTTTTTAATAAAGGTAGCTACTGGAAAGGCTGAGTCGACGGTCTACAATAAAACGGCATTAGAAAAATATTCTGCAAAAAAAATGACCGAGCGGCAATGTGTGCTTTTCAATATCGTATTAAATGGAAAAAATTAAACGAACAATAGGTTTTATATTCACTCATCCACTAAGTAAAAAACACCTGCTTAAAAGCATTTATCGGTTTATATTTTGGCAACTGCAAAGCAGTATTTCCCCGGGAAAATTCATTGTTAAAAGCTATGTACAAGGCGTAAAATTTTATGCACGAAAAGGACTAACAGGAATTACCGGTAATATTTACACCGGCCTGCATGAGTTTGATGAGATGGCTTTTTTACTTCACTTTTTAAACGAAAATGATACCTTTTTTGATGTAGGCTCAAATGTGGGCTCATACACCCTTTTAGCTTCGGGGGTTCGCGGGGCCAAAAGCGTAGCTATTGAGCCGGTAAAATCAACGTTTGACATTTTAACAAAGAATATTGAATTAAACAAGTTGCAGGACAAGGTATCACTTCTTAATTCGGGTGTCGGAAGCGAGCAAGGTACTTTATTCTTTTCGTCAAATGAAGATACTACAAATCATGTTATCGCTTTCAACGAAACAAATCGGGACCATACAACTGAAGTTCCTGTTATAACAGTAGATTCTTTGTCAACGAAAACACAACCTATTTTAATAAAAATTGATGTAGAAGGTTATGAAACTGAAGTTTTAAAGGGGATGAGCCAAATATTAGCATCGCCATCACTGAAATCAATAATCATTGAACTCAATGGAAGTGGTGCCAGATATGGTTATAATGAGAATCAAATTCATGAATTGTTATTGATAAATTGTTTTAAAGCATATAACTACGATCCTTTTAGGCGAGCCTTAACAGCAACATCCAAATTTGGCAAATCCAACACTTTATATTGCAGAGATCTTGATTTTATCAATAATCGCATTAAAAATGCACCTGGTGTAAAAATAATTGGAGAATTGATATAAAGATGCGTTTAGCCATTATTACAACCCATCCTATTCAATATTACGCACCCGTTTTTAAGCTTTTACATGAGAGAAAGCAGGTAGAAATTAAAGTTTTTTATAGTTGGGGCGAAAAGGCTATTAATAAATTCGATCATGGTTTTAATAAAACGATTAATTGGGACATTGAAATTTTAGATGGCTACCCCTTTGAATGGCTGAAAAACACCTCTAATGATCCGGGGTCGCACCATTTTAACGGAATAATTAACCCACGGGCAACCGGGCAGATCAATAAATGGAAACCTGATGCCATATTGGTTTACGGATGGGCGTATCATAGCCACCTAAAAGCTTTGCGTTATTATAAAAATAAAATACCCGTATATTTTCGTGGTGATTCAACTCTTTTAGATGAACCCAAAGGGATAAAGAAATTTTTAAAGTATATTTTTCTCCGGTGGGTATACAAACATGTTGACTATGCTTTTTATGTTGGACAAAACAATAAGACCTATTTTAGAAAATATGGTTTAAAAGAAAGTCAGCTAATCTTTGCGCCTCACGCAATTGACAATTTACGCTTTAATGCCGATCTCACCCTTGAAGCAGCTGAATTGCGTTCTTCGCTAAAATTGAAACAAAATGATATCCTTATTTTATTTGCCGGCAAATTCGAGCCTGTTAAAAACGTTGCGCTGTTATTGTCAGCATTTATCGATTTGAACAGCCCCGATGCTCACCTGCTCTTAGTTGGTAATGGCATTAATGAACAAGCATTGAAAACGCAGGCAAATGAATGCAGCGTAGCAGATAAAATCCATTTTTTAGATTTTAAAAATCAAACCTATATGCCGGTATTATACCAAGCGTCAGATTTATTTTGCCTGCCCTCCGTTAGTGAAACCTGGGGCTTGTCGGTTAATGAGGCGATGGCCTGCGGCAGAGCTGTTTTGGCATCAGATAAAGTTGGGGCTGCAGTTGATCTTATTAAACCAGGTTTTAACGGCGCAATATTTAAATCAGGCTCATTAACTGACCTGGTCTTTAATTTAAGCAAATTAATAGCCGCCGGTAAAAAAGAATTAAATGGCATGGGGGTATACTCAAAGGAGCTAATTAAAGATTGGAGCTTTGAAAACCAGGCAATAGCTATTGAGTCAGTTATTAAATATGAATAAAAATCGACCGATTGAACGATATCTAGTGCTCTACTTGCCCTGGGCGCTTGCTCTATTGTTTCAATCTGATCCTATTTTATCATATTTCATCGCGTGGCTGGGTTCATTGTTAATTCTTTACCTGACCATGAGCGGATGGATAAGGCCTATCCCTAGAGACAGGGCCATAGCTGAACAGTTAATGCGGCCAATTTTCCTGGTCCAGATCATATTTATAGGCTATATGGCCGTTAGTTCAATTTTTTATTTTCTGAACGTTTTAGGATTTGAGGATTTTCATAGGACGAGTAATTCTTATTTTTCTGTCGACCAGGAAAATTTAGAATTAACCGCAATTTGTCAACGTTACTATGTGCTGGGCCATGCCGCTTTCGTAACTGGTGTCATCGCTTTTATGAAGTACCCGGATAAGCAGAAGTATCATGTTCAAAAAGAAAAACTGGCAAATGTATTATTGTTGATCGCTTTAATAGCCTTGCCGGTTTCTGTGGCGTTCTCGAAAGTTGCGGGCTTAAGTCAGTTTTATTATCAATACAGTTCCTTAAGCTTTATTGCTGGTACCCTTGCCCTCGCATTTGCCATACCCCTAAAAAAAATAGGGAATACAATTCTTTGTGCTTTGCTTTTTGGCTCTAACTTTTACCAGGCGCTCACTTCGGGTTTTAAGGAACCTATTATTATCAGTGTATTAGTGTTGGGGGTATTTTTATACCCTAATTATAAAAAACTGGTACTTGTAATCTTCATACCGGCTCTGTTAATACTATTTGCATTGCTCCCCACCTTTAACAAGGTATTTCGCGAAAATAACTGGGAAGGCGACGTTGCTGCTGATGACGCCTATTCGCTTGCGCTTGATGCCGCAATTAATCACAATGAGTCATCAAAAGACGATACAGAATGGGCCTTCCTTGTTTTCAGGCTAAGTGAAATTGATATGTTTACTACGTTCGTAAAATCAACACCTGCAAACATCGACTATTATGGCTTTCAATTGTTACAACAGTCCGCCATCGCTGTTGTTCCGCGTATATTCTGGCCGGCAAAACCGATAACAGAAGAACTCGCGATGCAACGCGTTTACGACGCGGGCGTGGTCCAGAGAGGCTCAAGCGCTTCGGCTAAAACCGCTTTTATAGTTGATGCCTATCTTTCGGATGGTACCTTGGGTGTTTTTATAGCATTATTTTTATATGGCGCCATAGCCCAGTTAATTTCGCTCCAGGCTGAACATCTTTTTGGCGGTTACATCTTGGGCACGGCGCTCGTTTTTACCGGTTTATTTCAGATCTTTTGGAGAGGGCTAAACTTTGAATTCATTATCAATGCTGTTTTCTGGAGTTATATAAGTATGCTGATGCTATTCAGGGTGTTAAGGGCGATAGGAGTATTAAAAGAAATTTGAAGATATTACAGATTTGCGCGGCATATAAACCGGCGTTTATATACGGGGGGCCAACAATGTCGGTTTCCATGTTAACCGAACAATTAGCCAAAGCCGGAATTTCCACGGAAGTTTTCACCACTACCGCCAACGGAAAAATTGAATTGCCGGTATCGCCCGGGCAAACAACAATTGTAGACGGAGTTCCGGTGCGCTATTTTAAACGGATCACCAAAGATCACACCCAATTTTCACCGTCGCTTTTAAAACAATTATGGAAAGAGGGCCCGGATTTTGACTTAATACATATCCATGCCTGGTGGAACCTGGTATCGATATTTGCCTGCCTGGTTGCTTTAATGCGTAAGGTGCCGGTTTTAGTATCGCCAAGGGGCACTTTAAGTCAATATTCCTTTCAAAATAAAAACATTGGTGTAAAATGGGCCATCCACAACTTGTTAGGAAAACACCTGCTAAACAGTTGCCACATACATGTAACTTCCGAGATGGAGAACAAAGCAATGCAGCGCCTTATTCGCCCAAAAAGCACCACAGTACTGCCAAATTTTGTTAAATTACCCGGGAAAATGAACTTTCGCGAACATAGCCATTCTCCTATTTTAAGATTGCTTTTCTTTTCGCGGATAGAAGAAAAAAAAGGTTTAGATATATTGTTTAAAGCGCTCACTAAAGTTTCGGTCCCTTTTAAGCTCACCATAGCCGGCGATGGGGATGAGAATTATATAGAACATTTGAAAGTGATCGCAGTTGACAATGCTATTGAGAATAAAATAAACTGGGCGGGCTTTTACAACGAGAACAAATTCGACCTGCTACAGGAACATGATCTTTTCGTACTGCCGTCCTATGATGAAAATTTTGGTAACGCGGTAATTGAAAGCCTTAGTGTTGGAACGCCGGTATTGATAAGTGAGCAGGTGGGGCTGGCCGACTATGTAACGGGGAATAACCTGGGCTGGGTTTGCCAAACAAACCCGGATTCAATCAGCAATAGTATAAATGACATTGCTGCAGATCACCGGCATGACCTTGAAAGAATCAGAAAAGCTGCTCCCGGAATTATATATAATGATTTTAATGAAGACAATTTGGTGAAAAAGTATATCATTATGTATGAAAAATTAATTACTAAATGACGGATTACAAAGATTACGGCTTTCATACTGACCAGCCAGCCCATACTTTTGACTACCTGCTGCCCCCTTTGCTTTCGGTGCTTGATAAAAACAAGAACCGGTGTATATTGGATTTGGGTTGCGGTAACGGGTATTTGGCCAACTATCTTATTGCTAAAGGCTTTAACGCCTATGGGACAGATGCATCTGAAAAAGGGATCGCCATTGCCCGGCAGGCGAACCCGGATAGATTTTTCCTCCAGGACCTGTCAACAGGTAAATTGCCAGACGGCCTGCAGAATTTAACTTTTGATACGATCATTTCCACAGAAGTAATTGAGCATTTATACGACCCCGAAGGCTTTATTGATTTTTGCAAACAGGTATTAAATAAAAATGGTGAAATTATCATAACGACCCCTTATCATGGTTATTTAAAAAATCTGGCATTAAGCATTTTTAATAAATGGGACGCGCACCATGGCCCGTTATGGCATGGCGGGCATATTAAATTTTGGTCGAAGGCAACGTTGAGCCGGGTATTAACCAACGCCGGTTTCACCGTTACTGCTTTTGAAGGTAGCGGACGAATCCCTTATTTTTGGAAATCAATGATCATCAAAGCCAACCTGACTTGAGGGTGAATTCCCGATTGGGATTAGGGAGGACTGAGTCAGAAGATAGGTTTGATTTTATAGTTAATAGTGAAATAATTTCACTGTTTTTTTATCTTCCTTTGGTAATTATAAGTACTTTTTGGAACCAAAATGGTAGTTAAAATGAGAAACAGTATGGTTTTAGGCGTTAATAATGGTAGTAAAATGGTAGTAAATGGTAGTTTCTAACCATTTGTTAAAGCTATTTCGACTAAAGCAACGAGCTAGTTTAAAATCAATGATCATCAAAGCCAAAATATCTTGAACAGCCAGTTTTCATTTGTCGTTCTTACTTATAATGAAGAAATGCATCTGCCAAGGCTGCTTCAATCTATCAGTACGCTCAATGCCGCGGTTTTCATATTAGATTCGGGTAGTACCGATAATACAATTGCAATTGGCGAAAGCTTTGGTGCTACTTTTTTGCAGCATTCATTTGAAAATCATCCCAACCAATGGGATTATGCGCTTAAAAATTTCGATATAAAAACACCATGGGTAATCGGGTTAGACGCTGATCATATTGTAACGCCCGAATTAAGGGAGCGCCTGGCCAACTTCCGTGACGAAGATTATAAGCACGTGAACGGAATATATTTTAACCGTAAAAATTTTTTTAAGGGCCATTGGATAAAGCATGGGGGCTATTACCCTTTTTATCAGCTTAAACTGATAAGGTATGGCATGGGCTATTCAGACGTAAATGAAAATATGGATCATCGTTTTGTAGTGCCTGGCAATACTATTATTTGGAAAGATGGCCATATTTTAGAAGAAAATTTAAAAGAAAACAAGATCGCTTTCTGGATAGAAAAACATAATCGCTATAGTGACCTCGTTGCACTGGAGGAACTTGAACGCATTGAGCAAACGCGTTCACAAACGGTTGCGCCTCATTTTTGGGGCTCGCCGGACGAGCGCCGGGCCTGGCTAAAGAATATATGGTGGAAATTACCCCGATACGTAAGGCCTATGGTATATTTTTTATATCGGATGTTTTTCCAACTGGGGATACTTGATGGCCGCACCGGTGTGATATTTCATTTTTTGCAGGGCTTTTGGTTCAGGCTGATTGTTGACATTAAAATTGATGAGAAAATCCAGCAGCAAAAAAAAATAGCACAAACAGATTACCATAAGAAAAATGAACCCTTCAGGTTTGTATTATCTTTTATTATTTTGTTCCCCTTATTCTATTACTTTAATCTCTTCTTTTTTAGCATTACTTTACCAGGCGGCCATCATTATTACAGCGTATTTCTTGATGATTATTTAAATTACATAAAGGGCTTGCGCTGGATATTATTACAAAGCAGTGCCCGGGTACTTAACTGGCTGGGCTTTGCGGCCATAACAAATGAATACGATCTGTTAGTAGCCGGCCACGGAATTCTAAAATTGGTTTATTCGTGCCTCGGCTTGGGCGTTATCAGCTTTTTTGCAGCATTTGTTATATCGTATCCGAAAAAATTGAAATCGAAAATTATTTTTTTGGTTACCGGTATTTTGGGCATCGAATTGTTAAATATTGTACGCTTTGTAGTGCTTGCCATATTTTGGGATAAACAACATGCCCTGATCCTTGATCATCACACGATTTTTAATATTATTATTTACCTGGTTATCGCAATTAGCCTGTACTTTTGGGTGAAACAAGACGACAATAAAACCGTCAATGAAGCAAACTGATCTGTTGAGTTATGATAACTTCCCTTATAATCCGGGTGGGAGTATTTTTAAAAGGGTGTTATGGCACTATACCAATACCGTTTTTTTTAAATCAAATTTATTTCCATTTTATGCTTTAAAAGTTTTTTTGCTAAGGCTATTCGGGGCAAAAATTGGCAGCCAAGTGGAGATCAAGCCATGTGTAAATATAAAATATCCCTGGTGGCTGACAATCGGTAACGAGGTTTGGATTGGCGAAAATGTTTGGATAGATTGCCTGGTTCCGGTTACAATCGGTAGTAATGTTTGCATTTCGCAGGGGGCAGTGATACTTACCGGGAGCCACAATTATAAAAAAACATCATTTGACCTGATAACGCTAAGTGTAGTTTTGGAGGAAGGGGTTTGGATTGGCGCTTGTGCCATAGTAAGCGCCGGTGTGATTGCCGCATCGCATTCAGTACTCACCAGTGGATCTGTGGCCACAAAGAACATGGATGCCTACACTATCTACCAGGGAAACCCGGCCGTAAAGGTCCGCTCCAGGACCATCGAGTAAATCTGGTTAAATTATTTTAATGAGTACTTCAAAAATTGAGCCCTATAAAGTTGTTCTTACAATAGTCGGCTTAGGCCTGATTTTAGTTGGAATCATATTATTTTTTATTCCACCGGCCGTTTTTCCTGATCCGGGGCAGGGATTCCAGGTGCTGCGTTCCATGCAAATGGGCAGCGGTTTTAATAATTTTGTAAGCCCTGATCAAAGCGATATATCACAAAATTATACCGAATTTTTAACATGGTGGTCGCCCGGGCAATACCTTGTACCTTATTGTTTTATGTTGATTGCTAAAATTGATACCGGGCAGGCCATAGCTGTTACAGTTACAATTTGTGAAATACTCGGACTGGCCGGGTTTTACGCTTTTTTCAAAAAAGCAGGTTTTACGCCCTGGGTAATTACGATCAGCCTCCTATTTATCATCTGCCAGCAGGCTTTTGTTGTACCTTATGTTTATTATAATGGGGGCGAATTGCTGCTATTTGCCTTTGAAGGCTGGTTTTTGTATGGTTGCCTTTCCTTTAATAAGCCCGGCTTTAAACTGATATTATTCGTGCTTTTTGCAGGCTGGATCGGTTTCTTTTTAAAATCATCATTTTTATGGATATATGCTGCAGGCTTATGCTGTTTATGGATAAGATTATCTTCAACCCGATCGGGTATTGCGGATTGGGTAAAAAAAGCCGTATGGATAGCTATACCGGCAGCTGCATCATTGGCCGTAATTTATATATTTTACATTTCAAAAGGCCAAAGCCCTGCTTCAACGGCAAACGGTTTTAAGCTGACTGCGCAAACCTTCAGCTTTCCCATCGCTTCCCCAATTTTATCGGGATTTTCAATTGATGATCTTTTTCACACCTTCGTCTACCATACATGGAAACCAGTATTTAATTCAGACACCGGCATCCTTATTTTGATATTGATCGCCATGCTAAGCATAATCCTGTTGCTAAACATTATCCGCTATATGCCAAACAATCATTACAGGTTGTTGCTGGTTGTTTTTTACATAGCGGCTATTTTGTTTTTTGGTTTCTCTTATTTACTCCAGCTTAATATCTCGTACGAATCCCGGCATTTTCGCATCATAGGCCTTTTAATTGTCCCCGGAGTAATTTATTTGGTGGGTAAATTTAGGCCGTTGGGTAAATTCTTATTTGCGCTTGTATTTGCCGGCATAGCGTACACTAGTTTTGCCTATTTAGTAAAAGGGTTTAGAATAAACAGCATAAATCCAAGAGGTGCGACGGGCGTAGCCCAGCCAAATATCGATCAGCAGTCCCTAAATCAAATCATGAAGCTTGACAGGGAAAACCGGAACGCAACTTTTGTTTTTGTAAGCAATGATATGGGGCTTGAAATTTTTCATAACCGTATCATAACACTAAGACCTATCGAAGATGACCTCAAAATTGATGTTGACGATTATAGATACGAAGGTTTTGCAGGGCCGCTTTATATAGTGCTTCCCGAAAGCTACAACGGGCCAAAAGAAAAAATGATCATGAAATCATTCCCCGGGTACGCCGGGTGGAACCTTTCCATGCTTAGCAATAACTATGTACTTTATGCAGCTAAGATGAGAAGGTGAGCTGTTGATTATAAAGGGTTGTATAGGTTAAAAATGTTGTAAGTGTTGTAAGTTGTTTTTAACCTTTACAATTTATTATACCTTTTACAACCCTTACAACGACTCCCTGTTTATCTCCCGCCAAAGTAAATCCTTAAGCTCATTAATGTTTTTCTGAGCTACCGATGATATAAAGATCGAAGGAACATCCGAGGGAAGTTCCTTTTTCATTTCCTGCAGAAGCTCGTCATCCAGCATGTCTGATTTTGTAACTGCCAAAACACGCGGCTTGTGTATCAGTTCGGGGTTATATTCTTTTAATTCGTGCAGCAGTATCCGGTATTCTTCTCTTATGGTACGCGTAGTGTCAGCAGGCACCATAAACAATAATACAGAGTTTCTTTCAATATGGCGCAAAAACCTGAACCCAAGCCCTTTCCCTTGCGACGCCCCCTCAATAATTCCGGGAATATCAGCCATTACAAATGATTTGCCGCCCCGGTAGGCAACTATCCCAAGGTTAGGCACGATGGTGGTAAAGGCATAGTCAGCTATTTCGGGCTTAGCTGCAGATACCACTGAAAGTAAAGTCGATTTCCCGGCGTTCGGGAACCCAACGAGGCCTACATCAGCCAGTATCTTTAATTCCAGAATATTCCAGTCCTCTTTGCCCTCTTCCCCGGGCTGCGAAAAACGAGGGGTTTGCTGGGTCGACGTTTTAAAATGCCAATTCCCCTGCCCACCCCGGCCGCCCGGTGTCAATATCTTTGTCTCGCCATCCTGGGTTATCTCAAAAATAATTTCGCCGGTTTCTGCGTTTTTAACTGTGGTGCCCAAAGGGACTTCCAGTATCTCGTCCCTCCCCGTTTTACCAGTTCGTAACGAACTCCCACCGGGATCACCGTCGCCGGCAATTACGTGCTTGCGGTACTTAAGGTGAAGCATTGTCCATAACTGGCTATTGCCTTTTATAATCACATGCCCGCCACGCCCGCCGTCTCCGCCATCAGGGCCACCTTTTGAAGTCAGTATATCGCGATGTAGATGAGATGAGCCTGCCCCCCCATGACCGGAACGGCAGCATATCTTCACATAATCAACAAAATTTGAACCTTGAGACATTTTGATTTCGAATTTACGAATTACGATTTTTCACTGTTGTTTGTTTTTCAATGGCGTTCAAGAGGGCTGCGCCGTTTCGGAATTATTTTTGATGTTGGAATCATCTTCTTTCTTTAAATCCGAAATCGAAAATCCGAAATCAAAAAAAATCTGAGATCAATACGAGGTTATAACCGCACTGATGGCATCAAATATCTCGCCAATTGAGCCAATGCCGTTTATGCTTTTAAATTTATTTTGGGTCTTATAGAAGCCGGCAACGGGTGCAGTTTTATCGTTATATTCTTTTATACGTTTGCGGATCACTTCGGGATTAGCGTCATCGGGGCGGCCCGAATCCTTACCCCGTAATAATAAGCGCTGTTCCAATTCAGCATCGTTAACTTCAAGCGCTATCATGCCTGATATTGGCGCGTTCTTAGTTTCGAGCAGATTATCCAAAGCTTCGGCCTGGGCCACTGTGCGCGGAAAGCCATCAAAAATAAATCCCTTTGCGTCTTTATTAGCATCCAGCTTATGGCTGATCATACCGATCACCACTTCATCGGGAACAAGAATGCCGTGGTCCATTAGTTTCTTTGCTTCCAGGCCAAGTGCAGTACCCTGTGAAATTTCGCTGCGTAATAAGTCGCCTGTTGAAAGGTGGATCAACCCATATTTTTCAATAAGCTTTTGCGACTGTGTACCTTTCCCGGCTCCGGGAGGACCAAACAATACAAGGTTAAGCATGCTGTGATTAAATTAAAGCCTTCCGGTACATCACATAAAGGCTTTGAATTTGTCAATTGTCATTAGTCCCTGGTAAATTTCACCTAATGACTAATGACCAATGACTATTGACCAAGTGCACTTGAAGGGAGTCGAACCCCTAACCTCCTGATCCGTAGTCAGGTGCTCTATCCAATTGAGCTACAAGTGCAATATTCTATCCAAATATTCCCGTCCGATACCGGATTTGAGGTACTTTTCGCGGTTTACAGCTTCTAACAAAGTTTCAAAGCTTTCCGAATAAACCATTACCCAAGGCCGGTAGGCTTTAGTTGATTTAGTATACCCCGCGTTGTGTTGAAGTACCCTTTTTTCAGGATCATTACTCATCCCAACATATCTGTGTCCGTTTTTTTCACTTAGTAAAACATATACAAAATACATATAAGTAGTCAGATGCTCTATTCAATTGAGCCCTGCCTGCCGGCAGGCAGGTACAAGTGCTTTTTAAAACGGACTGCAAAAATAGGATTTCTTTTCATTCCGCTATAATATTTTTCAAAATTACTTTATAGCTTCGGCTATGGCGGCAAAATCGGGCAGGTCGGTTGCTACTTCCAGCACTTCAGCATAGACGATATTCTGATCTTCATCTATCACAAAAGCCGCGCGTTTGGCAACCCCTTTTAATCCCAATACAAACTCTTTGTAAATGCAATTATACGCCGTTGAAACTTCTTTATTAAAATCTGAAAGCAATTCAAACTGGTAATTGTACTCGTCCTTATATTTTGCAAGGGTAAAAGGCGAATCAACCGATACACCCAAAATTACGGCATTAGAACCATCGTAATAGCCGAAATTATCGCGCATAGTGCATAACTGGGTGGTACAGGTACCTGTAAATGCCATCGGGAAGAATTGAAGGACTACTTTTTTACCTTTAAAATCTGACAGGGATACTTTTTGTTTTGCAGAGGATACTAAAGTGAACTGTGGGGCGGGCTGACCTGGCTGTAATGACATAGTTGATTTTTTCTGCAAAGGAATAACAATTAAGCCAAAGTCTGGCCGTAGCTCTATAATTAGAAAGTCAATTTTAACGATGGCTAATACGATGGACAGTTGGGGGAATGATTGAGGTGAGGTTAAATCCGAAGGTAAAAGGAGAAAGATCTTTGAATGCGCTGCTGATTTCCTTTTTTAACAAACATTCCCTTGCTGAATAAGGTTATATTTACCTAATGAAAGCAGTGATCATAACCCGCCCCGGCGGCCCCGAAGTTTTGCAGATCGCCGAAAGGCCTACCCCCGCCTATGCAGCACATGAAGTACTGGTAAAAGTTGCAGCCGCGGGCGTTAACCGGCCGGATGTTTCCCAGCGCAAAGGTAATTACCCGCCTCCCGCCGGGGCGTCGCAGGATATCCCCGGACTTGAAATTGCCGGCGTTATTGTAAAAACAGGTACAAAAGTTGGGCGTTGGAAAATTGGCGATAAAGTTTGCGCCCTGGTAACCGGCGGCGGTTATGCGGAATATTGCAGCGTTCCCGAAGGGCAATGCCTGCCAATACCGCACAACTTTACATTTATTGAAGCCGCGGCTTTGCCCGAAACCTTTTTTACCGTTTGGAGCAACGTGTTCGACAGAGGCGCCTTAAAAAACGAAGAAAGCCTGTTGGTGCATGGCGGCTCAAGCGGCATCGGTGTTGCTGCCATCCAAATGGCAAAAGCGTTGGGCCACGCAGTTTATATAACCGCAGGCTCCCACGAAAAATGCCGTTTTTGCGAACATCTGGGCGCCGCCAAAGCCATCAATTATAACACCGAAAACTTCGCAGAAGCTATCCAGCAGCTTACCAACGGAAGAGGCGTTGATGTAATTTTGGATATGGTCGGCGGTGACTATGTTCAGCCCAATATAAATTCCCTGGCCGACGACGGGCGGCTGGTATTGATAAACATGATGATGGGAAAAGATGTGCAGGTCGACCTTTCAGCGGTCATGCGTAAAAGGCTTACCATAACCGGCTCAACCCTTCGGGCACGAGACACGGAATTCAAAGCCAATATAGCCTATAACCTCGAAAACGTGATCTGGCCACTGTTGGCGTCGGGTAAGATAAAACCAATTATAAATTCGGTATTCGATGCAAAAAATGCAGATGAGGCGCACGATCTGATGGAAAGCAGCAAGCATATCGGCAAGATCGTATTGACTTGGCCGTAAGCCTCACCCAGCACTGTTATGCAAAGTGCTTGGGTGGGGCTAATATACCGTTAATGAGCTTTCTTTGATACCTGGCTGATGTAAGTATTCACGGACTGTACAGACCTATGAGATGTTATTTTCCCATCTTTATTAAATGAAAAAATATCTTCATCAAACACCTTGAATGGTTTTCCGGTCGGCTTCATCGGCCCCATGGCCCCTTTGAACTTGCCGCTCCAGGTACCCATCACAACTACTGTATCCCCCTGGCCCAGGTAAATCAGGCTATCGCCCTTGACGTCAGGGAAGGCCGTAAAAAAATCTTTCATCGCAGCTTTTGCTGAATCAATGTTCATGGGTTTCGACTCCCCGCTTTGGTATTCTACATAATCGGGGGCACAATCCTTAAATAAACCAATCACATCGTGTGAGTTCATGGCCATTTCGGCATCCAAAGCGGTTCGCTTGTTTTTTTGTACCCTCATCGCGGTACTGTCGACGTTTGAAGAGCCGAAAATTGACTTGCCGCCGCATGCCGACAGCAGGCAGGCAGCCCCGATCAGGAACAGGGTTGTGATAATGAATAGTTTTTTCATGGTTTAAATTGTTTGATGAAATAAAATTAACAATATAAAATACTATTTTACAATAGTTTATGAAAAATATTTTGGCCGATAGCCTATAGACCATAGTACATAGATGATTGTCCGGATGGAACCCCATTTACCATGGTCTATGGACCATCGACCATGGACTAAACACCAAACTGAAAATTCTTCCTGACTTATTTTATTTTTTGCAGATAAATCTTAACTTTGCGCCGCGAAATAGCGGGTGTCTTTATATCCCCGCCCGTTTCATTGTAAATACATTAAATTACAAGGTTATATATGCCAAACATTGGAAAAATATCACGGATCATCGGTCCGGTAGTTGACGTAAGCTTTGCAGACAATGCCCACCTTCCCCGGATCTATGATGCATTGGAGATCACAAGAGAAAATGGTCAGAAGGTTATTTTAGAAGTTCAGCAGCATTTAGGTGAAGACCGCGTGCGCGCGGTTGCCATGGACTCAACCGACGGCCTGCTTCGCGGGATGAACGTTCTGGACCTGGAATCGGCCATTAAAATGCCTGTTGGCGATAACATCAAGGGTCGCGTATTTAACGTGGTTGGCGATGCTATCGACGGGATCGAAAATCTTGATAATACCAATGGACGCCCTATCCACAGCAACCCTCCACGTTTTGAAGACCTTTCCACCGAAACTGAAGTACTTTTTACAGGCATCAAGGTTATAGACTTGTTAGAGCCTTACAGCAAGGGCGGTAAAGTTGGTTTGTTCGGCGGCGCCGGTGTTGGTAAAACCGTTTTGATACAGGAACTGATCAACAATATCGCGAAAGCATATTCGGGCCTTTCGGTATTTGCAGGCGTAGGTGAACGTACCCGCGAAGGAAATGACCTGCTTCGCGAAATGCTTGAGTCCGGCATTATAAAATATGGCGATGCATTTATGCACTCCATGGAAGAAGGCGGCTGGGACTTGTCCAAAGTTGATCCCGAAGCTTTGAAAGATTCAAAAGCTACCTTCGTTTTCGGCCAAATGAACGAGCCTCCGGGTGCACGTGCACGTGTTGCGCTTTCGGGCTTAACCATTGCCGAATATTTCCGCGATGGCGATGCTGAAGGCAAAGGCCGTGATATATTATTCTTTATCGATAACATTTTCCGCTTTACACAGGCAGGTTCCGAAGTATCTGCGCTGCTTGGCCGTATGCCATCAGCGGTAGGCTACCAGCCAACACTGGCCACTGAAATGGGTACCATGCAGGAACGTATCACTTCAACCAAACGCGGTTCAATCACCTCTGTGCAGGCGGTTTATGTACCTGCGGATGACTTGACCGACCCTGCACCGGCTACTACTTTCGCCCACCTTGACGCTACAACCGTATTGTCCCGTAAAATTGCCGAGCTTGGTATTTACCCTGCGGTGGATCCCCTGGATTCAACCTCGCGTATCCTTAGCCCAACAATTTTAGGCGACGAACACTATAATACTGCACAACGCGTAAAAGAAACCTTGCAGCGCTACAAAGAACTGCAGGATATCATCGCCATCCTGGGTATGGATGAGTTGAGTGAAGAAGATAAGCTCGTAGTATCACGCGCACGCCGTGTTCAGCGTTTCCTTTCACAGCCGTTCCACGTTGCTGAGCAGTTTACCGGCTTAAAAGGCGTACTGGTTGATATTAAAGAAACCATCAAAGGCTTTAACATGATTTTGGATGGCGAAGTGGATGAATATCCCGAAGCGGCATTCAACCTGGTAGGCAGCATTGAAGAAGCAATAGAAAAAGGCAAAAAACTGTTGGCGGAAGCTAACGGATAGATATGAGACGTAAGATTTGAGATATGAGATAAAAGAGGACATAACATTCTCAAATCTTATATCTCATATCTCACATCCCATATCTCATATCTAAATAAACATGACATTAGAGATCCTTACTCCCGATAAAAAAGTTTACGAAGGCGAGGCTACCTCGGTAACCCTGCCTGGTACTTTGGGTTTTTTCGAGATATTAAACCACCACGCGCCTATCGTTTCCACTTTGGAAGACGGGAAAATTACCGTTCGCGGCGGCAGCGGAGGCAAAGAAGAAGTTTATTTTATACAAGGCGGAGTTGTTGAAGCCTCGAATAATAAGGTTATTATTTTAGCCGAAGGTATAACTGCAAAATAAATTCCAAACAATATTAAATACAGCGCCCGGGCATAATTGTCCGGGCGCTTTTTGTTTTTAATATGGCACACAATTGGGCTGCTTATGTTGGCCACCTATTTATTGCCGCCAAAACTCCCTACCACTGGGTTTAAGTTTACCGCGGCCAAGCGCCTAAAAGCGTTCCAACCTGGGTTACCCCCACGGTGTTCAACCCCCGCCCATTTCCCCCTCATCCTCACACTCGCACATTTGCAAATCCGCACATCAACATCCCCATTTCACGAAGAAAATCACCAATTTACTATGCATGCATAAAATATGTACCGAATACCGTTTTGAACTTTGGTCTATTTTGTTAAATATATTGTATCTTAACCAATGTTATTTGCAGTTTATTATATTGAATTTGATATGATATGCCAAATTAAATACTAATTGAAGAAATTTATTTTATTCCTTGTTATTCCTTTTTGGTATATCTAACTTACAAATATCAATTTGCAATACCAGGCAAATCTAAATTACTAATAAAAAAATTTATACAAATAGCCTTACAGCAATATAAAATGAGCTCATCAACCGACACGTTAGCAGCGATAGAATTAAACCGTTACAGTAAAACATTTACGCAGGACCCAACCCAGCCGGGAGCCCAGGCGATGCTTTACGGTATTGGTTTAACCGACGACGATATGCAAAAAGCGCAGGTTGGCGTGGCCAGCATGGGCTATGATGGCAATACCTGTAACATGCACCTTAACGACCTTGCCAAACTGGTTAAACAAGGCATCTGGGAAGAAAATCTGGTGGGCCTCATCTTCCATACCATTGGCGTTAGCGATGGCATGAGCATGGGCACCGATGGCATGCGCTACTCGCTGGTGAGCCGTGATGTTATTGCCGATTCCATAGAGGCGGTGGTAGGCGCGCAGTATTATGATGCTTTGGTGGCGCTTCCGGGCTGTGATAAAAATATGCCGGGCTCGGTGATGGCCATGGGCAGGCTGAACAGGCCATCCATAATGGTCTATGGCGGCACCATAAAACCAGGCCATTATAAAGGAGAAGATTTGAACATAGTTTCGGCATTTGAGGCTTTGGGCCAAAAGATAGCCGGCAATATGGATGAAATAGATTTTAAAGAGATCATTAGAAATGCATGCCCGGGCGCAGGCGCCTGCGGCGGCATTTATACGGCCAATACCATGGCGGCGGCTATCGAGGCTTTGGGTATGAGTTTACCATATTCCTCTTCCAACCCGGCTTTAAGTCCTGAAAAGCAGGCTGAATGTCTGGCAGCCGGAAAAGCGATAAAGATATTACTGGAGCAGGATATCAAGCCCTCCGACATCATGACCCGCGCGGCATTTGAAAATGCCATTATCGTGGTGATGGTCCTTGGCGGATCGACCAACGCGGTTTTGCATCTCATCGCGATAGCAAAAAGCATCGGCGTAAAATTAACGCAGGATGATTTCCAGGAAATAAGCAACCGCATCCCCGTACTGGCCGATATGAAGCCCAGCGGCAAATACATGATGGAAGACCTGCACAAAGTTGGCGGCGTTCCGGCGGTGATGAAATACCTGCTGAAACTGGGCTGGCTGGACGGCAGCTGCCTCACCGTTACCGGCAAAACTATCGCCGAAAACATGGAGGATGTGCCCGAAATAAATTTCGAAACACAAACAGTTATACGCCCGGCTGAAAAGCCAATAAAGGCCACCGGGCATTTACAGATACTATACGGCAATTTAGCGGAGGGCGGCAGCGTTGCCAAAATAACAGGCAAGGAAGGCACCAGCTTTGAAGGCCCGGCACGGGTTTTTGATGGGGAGTTTGAGCTCATCCACGGTATACAAAGTGGTCATGTTAAAGCAGGCGATGTGGTTGTGATCCGCAACATTGGCCCCAAAGGCGCACCCGGTATGCCCGAAATGCTGAAACCAACCGGCGCAATTTTTGGCGCAGGCTTAGGCGCTTCGGTCGCATTAATTACCGATGGCCGTTTCAGCGGCGGCACGCATGGTTTCGTGGTTGGCCACATCACGCCCGAGGCTTACGACGGCGGCCTGATAGCCTTTGTGAAGGATGATGACCGCATTGAAATTGATGCAATAAACCGCACCATGACACTGAAAGTTAGTGATGCAGAGATCGCGGAAAGACGAGTCAATTGGGTGAAGCCGGCATTGAAAGCCAAAAGCGGGCTACTATATAAATACGCAAAAACAGTGAGCACAGCAGCAGAGGGTTGTGTTACTGATGAGTTTTAGGCCCCCTAACCCCCTAAAGGGGGAAGCATGGCGGCAAGTAAATGACAGAATGAAAATCGGTGAAATCACTACTTAATCGGTGAAATCATCACAAAAATAAATCAGTAGAAACACAAACAATCGTTGAAATCGCCGAAGAACCGGCGAAATCACAAGCAGCAGAGGTATCCGGATCAGTAGCGTTGTTAGATGCATTGATAGCCGAGGGTGTGGATACCATTTTTGGGTATCCGGGTGGTGCAATTATGCCCATTTACGATGCTTTATTTGATTATAGTGATAAATTAAACCATATCCTGGTCCGCCACGAGCAGGGTGGTATTCATGCCGGGCAGGGTTATGCACGTACATCGGGCAAGGTCGGCGTGGTATTTGCCACCAGCGGTCCCGGTGCAACAAATTTAGTAACCGGTTTGGCCGACGCGCAAATAGATAGCACGCCATTGGTATGTATTACCGGCCAGGTTTTTGCCCATTTGTTAGGCACCGATGCTTTCCAGGAGACCGATGTGATCAATATCACCACCCCGGTTACTAAATGGAACTACCAGGTAACCGATGCTACCGAAATACCCGAGGTGCTTGCCAAGGCCTTTTATATTGCCAAAAGCGGGAGGCCAGGCCCGGTACTCATCGACATCACAAAAAACGCGCAAATACAAAAATTCAGCTATGAAGGTTATACCAAATGCGATCATATACGCAGTTACAGGCCAAAACCTATCGTTCGCCCGCAGTATATTCAGCAGGCAGCCGAACTGATCAACAATGCCAAAAGGCCGTTCATCATTTGGGGGCAGGGTGTTATTTTAGGCAGCGCCGAAGATGAATTTAAAGCATTTGTTGAAAAAAGCGGCATCCCAGCAGCATGGACCATTTTAGGTGCGGGCGCTATCCCGACAGATCACCCGCTTAACGTGGGTATGCTGGGCATGCACGGCAATTATGGCCCCAATGTACTGACCAACGAATGCGATGTGCTTATCGCGATAGGCATGCGCTTTGACGACCGGGTTACCGGCCGCCTTGATAAATATGCAAAACAGGCGAAAGTTGTCCACCTGGATATTGACCCTGCCGAAATAGATAAAAATGTAAAGTCGACCGTACCCGTTTGGGGCGACTGCAAAGAAACATTGCCCCTGCTTACAGCACTCATCGAACCGAAAACACATACCAAATGGCATGAAAGATTCGACGATTACTCGCAGCAGGAGTACGACGCGGTTATACATGCCGAATTAAACCCTGCGTCGGGTGAGTTGACTATGGGCGAAGTGATCAAGCAGCTGAATGAGCTTACCAAAGGCGAGGCAGTTATTGTTACCGACGTTGGCCAGCACCAGATGGTAGCCTGCCGGTATGCCATATTAAACAAAACGCGCAGCAACATTACCAGCGGCGGTTTAGGCACTATGGGCTTTGCCCTGCCCGCAGCCATCGGCGCAAAATTTGGCGCACAGGAGCGGGATGTTATCGCCATCATCGGCGACGGCGGTTTCCAGATGACCTTGCAGGAACTGGGCACCATTATGCAAACCGGAATAGATATAAAGATCATCATCTTGAATAATAAATTCCTGGGTATGGTACGCCAGTGGCAGGAGTTGTTTAATGAACGCAGGTACTCGTTTGTCGACATTGAAAGCCCCGATTTCGTGGCGGTTGCCGCAGCCTATAAAATTCCTGGCAAATGTGTTTCGGACAGGGCAGATTTGGCAGGCGCATTGAAAGAAATGATGGAAAGCAAAGGCTCGTACCTGTTAGAGGTGATGGTAACCAAGGAAAATAATGTGTTCCCGATGGTGCCGCAGGGATGCAGTGTTGCGGAGATAAGGTTGAAATAATGGCCCCCCGGCCCCCTAAAGGGGGAGGAGAAATGTAGAGACGCAATATTTTGCGTCTCCTGAGGAAAATGACTATTTGAAGAGATTTAAAATGGAAAAACAAGAATATAACATCACGGTCTACACGGAAAACCAGATCGGTTTGCTGAGCCGGATAGCGATCATATTTACGCGCAGGAAGATCAATATTGAGAGCCTGAATACATCTCCGTCGGAGATCGATAGTATCCATCGCTTTAATATTGTGATCTCCGAGTCGGAGGACGTGGTGCGTAAACTTTGCCGCCAGATTGAAAAACAGGTGGAGGTTTTGAAAGTATATTTCCATACGAACGAGGATGTGATATGGCAGGAGTTGGCGCTGTACAAAGTATCAACAGATGTTATTGCCGAAAAGGTGAGCGTTGAACGTTTGCTGCGCGAAAACGGCGCGCGCGTGGTAGTGATCCGCAAGGATTATACGGTATTTGAAACCACCGGCCACCGCGAAGAAACCGATACACTGATCAGCATTTTGCAGCCGTACGGGTTGATTGAGTTTGTCCGCAGCGCTCGCGTGGCAATTATCAAAGACAGCGATGGCTTTAACAGCAAAATCCGTGAATTTGAGCGGCTGGAACCGGGCGAAGAAGTGATAGAGAATGAATATTTAAACCAGGGGCAAAAGGTGTTTACGATGTAAAGCGCAGCCCCCTGACCCCCTAAAGGGGGAAGCATGTGGGGTAAGGCTAAGGAATTACCGGGAGACAAATGAGTAATGAAAATAAAATAGCAACCATGGGCTCCCCTTTAGGGGTTGGGGGCTTTCCATTAGCTTACAACGCCATAAAAAAAGCGACTGAAGCGAATGGTTTTAATATGCCTTCGGAGGTGCTGACCTGCTCGCTGCTTAAAACGCTCGCGGCCACAAAACCCGGGGGTAAGTTCTTGGAGTTAGGTACCGGTACCGGGCTGGCAACCACGTGGATACTGGACGGGATGGATGAAAAGTCGACGTTAATATCAATTGATAATGATGGTACGTTATTGAATATTGCGAAAGAGAATTTAGGCGTCGACAAGCGTTTAAAATTAATTTGTACTGATGGCGGCGACTGGATAAAACAAAACGAAGGGCAGAAGTTCAGCTTTATTTTTGCTGATACCTGGCCCGGTAAATATTTGTTGCTGGATGAAGTGCTGGACATGGTTGAAAAAGGCGGCATCTATATCATAGATGACATGCTGCCCCAACAAAACTGGCCGACAGGTCATGCGGAAAAGGCAACAGCGTTAATAGCAGACCTGGATAGCCGGGAGGATATTATTTTAACGAAAATGGGCTGGGCAACGGGGATAGTGATCATAACAAAAAGGTGAAGGGCGAAAGAGGTGAAAGCTGAAAGGTAAAAAAATGCAAATTACAAATCGGTGAAATCAAAACATCATCGGTGAAATCAAATCAAATAAAAACCAACATCGGTGAAATCAAAAAAAATCGGTGAAATCAAAAAAAGACAATGGCAAAATTAAATTTCGGCGGCACTGAAGAAAACGTAGTAACCCGCGAGGAGTTCCCTTTATCAAAGGCACAGGATGTATTAAAAAATGAAGTTGTGGCTGTAATTGGCTATGGCGTTCAGGGCCCGGGCCAGGCGCTCAATCAAAAAGACAACGGCATAAACGTAATAGTTGGCCAGCGTAAAGGCACAAAAACATGGGATAAAGCTGTAAACGACGGCTTTGTACCCGGCGAAACGCTTTTTGAAATTGAAGAAGCCCTTGACAGGGGAACGGTGATCTGCTACCTGCTAAGCGACGCCGCCCAGATAGAATTATGGCCTACCGTTAAAAAACATTTAACAAAGGGCAAGGCCTTGTATTTTTCACACGGCTTTGGTATTACTTTTAAAGAACAAACAGGCATCATCCCTCCTGCTGATGTCGACGTATTTTTGGTTGCACCAAAGGGATCAGGCACCTCGTTGCGCAGGATGTTTTTACAGGGCCGCGGCTTAAACTCAAGCTACGCTATTTTCCAGGATGCAACAGGCAGGGCTAAAGAAAGGGTTATCGCGCTCGGCATTGCAGTGGGCAGCGGTTATTTGTTTGAAACCAATTTCCGTAAAGAAGTGTTCAGCGACTTAACCGGCGAGCGCGGTACTTTAATGGGATGTATCCAGGGTGTTTTTGCGGCACAGTACGATGTATTGCGCAGCAAGGGCCATTCGCCATCCGAAGCATTTAACGAAACAGTTGAGGAGTTAACCCAATCATTAATGCCATTAGTGGCCGAAAATGGTATGGACTGGATGTATGCCAATTGCTCAACCACTGCGCAACGCGGCGCATTGGATTGGTGGAAACGTTTCCGCGATGCTACCAAGCCGGTATTTGAAGATTTGTATAACAGCGTGGCAACAGGCGTTGAATCGCAAAAATCAATCGATTCGAACAGCAAGCCTGATTACCGCGAAAAACTAAATATTGAACTAAAAGAATTACGCGACAGCGAAATGTGGCAGGCCGGCAAAACTGTACGCAGCCTAAGGCCGGAAAACCAGGTGGTGGAAGCGTAGCGAAGATATGAGACGTGAGATTTGAGATATGAGACAGAATGTTCTTATCTCAATACTCATATCTCACATCTCAAATCTAAACAAGATGATACTTGAAGTTGCCATATTGAATGTGATCCCCGGTAAGGAAGATGAATTTATAAAAGCATTTTCTGTAGCAAAGGCGATCATATCAAAAATGGCAGGTTACATATCGCACCAGCTAAAAAGATGTATTGAAAACACAAGTCAGTTCATTTTATTGGTTGAATGGGAAAAGTTGACAGACCATACAGTGGGCTTCAGGGAATCAAAGGAATACCAGGAATGGAAAAGGTTGTTGCATCATTTTTATGAGCCTTTTCCGACGGTTGAACATTATGGCCCCCTGACCCCCTAAAGGGGGAACAAAAAAGGGATAACTATTGATATTGTAAAAGCCTCATTCACCAATGACCAATGACGCGAAGCAAATGACCAATGACTAAGAAATGAAATGGAACGCTGAATTATATGACGACAAACATGCTTTCGTATTTCAATACGGCGAAAGTGTGCTGGAACTGTTGGAAATAAAACCAGGTGAGCGGATACTTGATTTGGGCTGTGGTACGGGTCATTTAACAAATGAAATTAAAAATAATGGCGCGGAAGTAATTGGTATTGATGCATCTGCGGATATGATCGCGAAAGCAGCAAAAACTTATCCGGGTATTGATTTCCGGGTGGCCGATGCTGCTGATTTTCATTTTGATGAGCCGTTCGACGCGGTTTTTTCTAATGCGGTTTTACATTGGGTGCACAAAGCGGATGATGCGATAAAATGTGTTTATGACAGCCTGAAAACCAGCGGTCGGTTTGTTGCCGAAATGGGAGGGAAAGGAAATAACGCACATATCCTGGCGACAACACGGCAGGTGCTTGAAAAGCGTAGGTACCCACATTTGGCGATTAAGAAACCATGGTATTTCCCTTCAATGGGAGATTATATCACCAGGCTGGAAAACGCGGGCTTCAGGGTAACATCAGCCATTCATTTCGACAGGCCAACATTATTGCAGGATGGCCGCGATGGTGTGGCAAAATGGCTCAACATGTTTGGCGATACTTTTTTTGAAGGGGTTGATGAAACAGAGCAGGAGCAAATTGTAGCGGAGATCACTGATCTGCTTGAGCCATATTATAATATCAATGGCAATTGGTATATCGATTATGTGCGGTTGAGGTTTGTTGCTTTAAGAGAGAATTGAAATGTGAGATTTGAGATGTGAAAGGTAAGATCTCACTCTTTAATTACATTTTTATGGTAATTTGATGAACAAATAGATTAAACAATAACCGGTGTCTGGTATCAGAAAAGAACTTTGCAAAAAGTCTCAAATCTCATATCTCACATCTAAAATCAAAAAACGATGATACACGATCCAAACCGAGTCTATGTTTTTGACACCACGCTCCGCGATGGCGAGCAGGTGCCGGGCTGCCAGTTAACCACCCCTGAAAAAATTGAGATAGCAAGGGAACTGGAAGCCTTGGGAGTGGATATTATTGAAGCAGGTTTCCCTATTTCAAGTCCGGGCGATTTTCAGAGTGTGGTAGAAATATCAAGGGCTGTCAGGAATCCAACCGTTTGCGCCCTAACCCGCGCCAACAAGGGCGATATTGATGTGGCAGTTGAATCATTGCAGTATGCAAAGCACCCGCGCATCCACACCGGCATCGGTGCATCGGATATGCATATCAAACATAAATTTAACAGCACCCGCGAGGAAATACTGGAACGTGCTGTTGATGCCGTAAAATATGCAAAACGCTTTGTCGAGGATATTGAATTTTATGCCGAAGACGCCGGCCGTGCGGATATTAATTATTTAGCGCAAATGATAGAAGCGGTTATAGCCGCCGGTGCAACGGTCGTCAATATTCCTGATACCAACGGTTATTGCCTGCCCAACCAATATGGCGATAAGATCCGTTTCCTGAAAGAGAATGTTCAAAATATTGACAAAGCTATTATATCGGCCCATTGCCATAACGACCTCGGACTGGCTACAGCCAACTCCATAGCCGGTTTGCAGAATGGCGCCCGCCAGGTAGAAGGCACCATAAACGGAATTGGCGAACGCGCAGGAAATACGTCATTGGAAGAAGTGGTGATGATATTAAAAACCCATAACCTCGGGCTTCATACCAATATCAATACCCGCAATTTTTACGAGATCAGCCGCATGGTAGCCTCGCAAATGCGTATGCCCGTACAGGCAAACAAGGCTATTGTGGGTAGCAACGCGTTCGCGCATAGCTCAGGCATACACCAGGATGGTTTTTTAAAGAACCGTGAGAATTACGAAATTATAAAGCCTGAAGACGTAGGTTTCCCGAATGCGAGCATCGTGCTTACTGCCCGCAGCGGAAGGCATGCCTTAAAGTACCATTTAGACCGTCTTGGCCATCACCTTGACCGTGCGGAACTTGACGTGGCCTATAAAAATTTCCTTACGCTGGCCGATAATAAATTAAATTTAAACGATGACGATCTTTTATTGCTGGTTACCAGCGATAGCCTGTATGGTCAGTCGGTACAAAAATGAGTAATACCTAATAAAATATAAAATGAGCAGAACATTGTTTGATAAGGTTTGGGACACGCACGTGGTGCGCAAGATCGAAGGTGGGCCCGATGTGCTTTTTATTGATCGCCATCTTATCCATGAAGTAACCAGTCCCGTTGCCTTTTTGGGATTAAAGACCAGGGGGATACGGGTTTTATACCCTGAGCGTACATTTGCAACCGCAGATCATAACACGCCTACAATCAACCAGCATTTGCCGGTTGCCGATCCGCTTTCTGCAAACCAGCTAAACGCGTTGGAGTCGAACTCAAACGAATATGGCATCAGCTATTGGGGACTGGGCCATCAGAAGAACGGCATCGTGCACGTTATCGGTCCTGAATATGGCATTACGCAGCCCGGCGCAACTATCGTTTGCGGAGATTCGCACACCTCTACCCATGGCGCTTTCGGTGCGATCGCTTTCGGCATTGGTACGTCCGAAGTGGAAATGGTTTTGGCTACACAATGTATCATGCAGCCGAAACCTAAAAAAATGCGCATCAATATCAATGGAAAATTGGGTGCAAGTGTCACGCCAAAGGATGTCGCGCTGTTTATCATTTCAAAACTGTCCACGTCCGGCGCTACAGGGTACTTTGTAGAATATGCCGGCGATGTTTTCGAAAACATGAGCATGGAAGGCCGGATGACGGTTTGTAATATGAGCATCGAAATGGGTGCGCGCGGCGGGATGATCGCCCCGGATGATACTACCATAAATTACGTAAAGGGCCGTGAATTCACCCCCAAAGGCGAAGCATGGGATAGGGCGTTAGCTTATTACCGCACGCTGAAAACTGATCCTGATGCTGTTTTTGATAAAGAATTTACTTTCGACGGCGCTGCGATTGAACCTATGATCACCTACGGCACAAACCCCGGGATGGGCATGGGAATTTCAAACGATATACCTGACGCTGCCCATGTTGAAGGCGGCGCGGCAACATACGAAAAATCGCTCCACTATATGGGGTTCTCTGAAGGCGAGCATATGCTTGGTAAAAAGGTAGACTTCGTCTTTGTAGGCAGCTGCACAAATGGCCGTATAGAAGATTTCAGGGCATTTACATCCCTTGTAAAAGGCAAACACAAAGCTGATGACGTTACAGTTTGGCTGGTGCCGGGATCGCATATCGTAGAAACGCAGATCAAAGAAGAAGGCTTATTGGATGTTTTAACGGAGGCAGGATTTTCGTTACGCCAACCGGGTTGCTCAGCATGCCTGGCGATGAATGATGATAAGATCCCAGCAGGTAAATATGCTGTAAGTACATCAAACAGGAACTTCGAAGGCAGGCAGGGTCCCGGCGCAAGGACTATGCTTGCAAGTCCTTTAGTTGCTGCCGCGGCCGCAATTACCGGTGTGGTTACTGATCCGAGAACGCTAATTGAAGAACTTGTTTAGTGAGTGGTGAGTAGTGAATGGTCAGAAATCAAAAAATGATTTAATGACCCAATGACAAAATGACTAATATAAATCGGTGAAATCAAAACCCATCGGTGAAATCAAAAAAATAAAATGGCTTACGATAAATTCAATATACTAATAAGTACAGCGGTCCCGCTTCCGATAGAAAATGTGGATACCGATCAATTGATCCCCGCGCGATTTCTGAAAGCTACCGAACGTATTGGCTTCGGGGATAACCTTTTCCGCGACTGGCGGTATAATGCAGATAACACGCCTAAAAAGGATTTCGTGTTAAACAACCAGACCTACAGCGGCAAAATATTGGTTGGCGGAAAAAACTTTGGCTCCGGTTCGTCCAGGGAGCATGCCGCATGGGCGGTTTACGATTACGGTTTCAGGTGTGTCGTATCCAGCTTTTTTGCAGACATTTTCAGGAACAATTGCCTTAACATTGGCGTACTGCCCGTACAGGTTAGCCCTGAGTTTTCTGAAAAGCTATTTGCTGCAATTCATGCAGATCCTAAAACGGAAATAGAAGTGAATTTACCCGAGCAAACCATTACGCTTTTGGCGACAGGGGAAAAGGAAAAATTTGAAATTAGCCCCTATAAAAAAGACAACATGATCAATGGCTTTGATGATATCGATTATCTGCAAAGCATCAAACCGGAAATTGAGGAATTTGCAGCAAATCTTCCGCTTTAATTAATAGAATCAAGAACCAAGAGTCAAGAACCAAGACAAGAAAGCAGACATGTTTTGTCTTGGTTCTTGACTCTTGATTCTTGACTCTCATATAGTACCAAATCAAAGAACATCTGTTACATGGAACGAAGAAAAATAGAAATAATGGACACCACACTCCGCGATGGTGAACAAACATCGGGCGTGTCATTTTCCATGTCAGAAAAGTTAACGATAACCCAACTGCTGTTGGAAGAACTCAATGTGGACAGGGTCGAAATTGCCTCTGCACGTGTATCTGAAGGCGAGTTCCAGGCGGTAAAAAGCATTTTGATCTGGGCCGAAGAAAATGGCTATGCCGACCGAATTGAAGTGTTGTCATTCGTAGACAATGGTGTTTCTATCGATTGGATGATAGAATCGGGGGTTAAGGTGCAGAATTTATTGACCAAGGGCTCGTTAAACCATTTAACCCATCAACTTAAAAAAACACCTGAACAGCATTTTTCAGAAATAAAATATGTTATCGACCTGGCCGGGAGTAAAAACATCGCTACCAACGTTTATTTGGAGGATTGGAGTAATGGCATGCGTAATTCGCCCGAATATGTTTACCGGTTATTAGATTTTCTTTCCACACAACCGGTAAAGCGCATACTATTACCGGATACGCTGGGGATTTTAACCCCGGAAGAGACCTTTAAATTTTTAACTGATTTGAGATTAAAATATCCCGATACCCATTTTGATTTCCATGCACATAATGATTATGACCTGGGCACCGCAAATGTTTTGGAAGCTGTAAAGGCTGGTGTAAACGGCTTGCATTTAACAGTTAACGGCATGGGCGAAAGAGCGGGCAACGCGGCGATGGCCAGCGCAGTAGCTGTTATAAATGACTTTGCGCCCGAGGTTGAAATAGGGATCAAAGAATCGTCCATTTATAAGGTAAGTAAGCTTATCGAAACATTTTCGGGCGTTAGGATACCTTCGAATAAACCAATTGTTGGTGCCAATGTGTTTACGCAAACCGCAGGTATCCACGCTGATGGCGACAGTAAAAATAATTTATATTTTAACGACCTGCTGCCGGAACGTTTTGGGAGAAAGCGGGAATATGCTTTGGGCAAAACCTCCGGGAAAGCCAATATCGAAAAAAACCTGCAGGAATTAGGCTTAAAATTAAATGATGCCGACCTGAAGAAAGTTACCCAGCGTGTTATTGAACTCGGTGATAAAAAAGAAACGGTAACCAAAGAAGACCTTCCGTATATTATTTCGGATGTTTTGGATAGCAGCCTTTATGAACAGAAGGTTGTCGTAGAATCGTATGTTTTAATGCACTCGATGGGTTTGCGCCCTTCTGCAACCATTTCTGTAAAGATTGACGGGGAAAAGTTTGAAGAAAATGCCCAGGGTGATGGCCAGTTTGATGCCTTTATGAATGCGCTGGCAATGGTTTATGCCAAGAAACAAAGGTGCCTGCCAAAGCTGATCGACTACGCAGTGCGGATAGCACCCGGCAGTAGTTCCGATGCATTGTGCGAGACCATTATTACCTGGCAAACCGATATGAAAAAATTTATAACCAGGGGGTTGGATTCTGATCAAACGGTTTGCGCCATTAAGGCCACACAGAAGATGTTGAATATAATTTAAAATATATACTTAACATTTTATCACAATGAGCAAAATGCTTAGCTATAATGGTATAGAAAGGTATATCTTAGCTTTGAAAATCATCGCAGCTGTAAAGGCTTAACAAGCATTTAAATACAACTACAAATAAATGAAATTAAAAATCGCACTTTTAGCAGGAGACGGTATCGGGCCTGAAGTTATTGCCCAGGCTGTTAAAGTATCTGACGCAATCGCAAAAAAATTTAACCATGAGATCACCTGGACACCGGCTTTAACCGGCGCTTGTGCAATAGATGCTGTTGGCGAGCCCTATCCCGATGAAACCCACGAGATATGTATGGCAGCCGATGCTGTCCTGTTTGGCGCCATAGGTCACCCTCGTTTTGATAACGACCCGAAAGCAACCGTTCGCCCCGAGCAGGGATTGTTGAAAATGCGCAAAAAATTGGGCCTGTTTGCAAACATTCGCCCGACATTTACTTTCCCATCATTAATTGATAATTCACCATTAAAAAGAGAGCGGATAGAAGGCACAGACCTTATTATTCTTCGTGAGCTAACCGGCGGTATTTACTTTGGCGCTCGGGGAAGGCTGGATGATGGTAATACTGCTTTTGATACCTGTACTTATACGAGAACAGAAGTGCAGCGCCTGGCAAAATTGGGGTTTGAAATGGCAATGGCCCGCGATAAACGGCTTTGCTGTGTTGATAAAGCCAATGTGCTGGAAACTTCGCGTTTATGGCGGGAAACGGTGCAGGATATGGAAAAGGATTTCCCCGAAGTTAAGGTAAGCTATGAGTTTGTTGACGCGGTAGCGATGCGGCTGGTGCAATGGCCAAATACGTATGATGTGTTGATCACCGAAAATCTTTTTGGAGATATTTTAACTGACGAGGCCTCTGTAATTTCCGGTTCAATGGGGCTGATGCCCTCTGCTTCCATCGGCGTACATACTTCATTATTTGAACCCATTCATGGCTCTTACCCACAGGCGGCGGGTAAAGATATTGCGAACCCGCTGGCAACTGTGCTATCGGCTGCCATGATGTTTGAAGATGCTTTCGGATTAAAAGAAGAAGCGGCATTGATAAGGGCAGTCGTTAACAAATCTTTAGACGAAGGCATCGTAACAGAAGACCTTGCCGGTAAAAATAAAGCTTATAAAACAAGCGAAGTAGGCGATTGGCTGGCTAAAAACGTATAAGAAAATTTGCGGATGCGGGGATATGAAAATATGCTGCTGATTGATTTATGCATCAGCACATTTTTTTCATTTGCAATCGGCACATTCACGCATCTGCGCATCTATAAATATTTCTTCCACCATTCCGAATTATACGCGCCCTTAACCTCGGTCGGCTCCCCAGGCTCAGGCACAAATAGCTTAATGTGCTTTTCTTTGGCGTAATCCACTAATCGTTCAATAGGCTCATACCAGGCATGTGGTGCAAGGTTAAAGGTGCCCCAGTGAATGGGCATCATCAGTTTTCCTCTTAAGGCAAGGTGAGCATCGGTAGCATGGTCAGGGCCCATATGAATATCGGGCCAATGCTTACCATAAGCACCAATTTCAAGCATGGTCAGGTCAAATGGCCCATAAGTATCGCCAATATCTTTAAAGCCCGGGAACCAGCCCGAATCCGCCCCGAAAAATATTTTGTGCTTAGGGGCCTTTATTACAAATGACGACCATAAAGTTTCGTTTCGACCAAAAATCCCCCTACCGCTGAAGTGCCTGGCAGGGGCTGCAGTAATCACACAGCCATTACCAATCATCATACTATCACCCCAGTCCATTTCGTCAATGAAATTTCTCGAAATACCGAATTTTCTAAGGTGCTTGCCAACGCCAAGTGAGCAAAAAAAAGGGATGGCTTTGCGAGCAAAAAACTTAATGGTTTCTTTATCAAGATGATCGTAATGGTCATGTGATATAATTATCGCATCAGGACGCGGAAGGTCACTTAATTGCAAAGGCGGCAAAAAAAAACGTGTAGGGCCGAACAGCGACGTAAACGAAACCTTTTCGCTCCAAACCGGGTCGGTAAGTATCCTGGTGCCATCTATCTCGATCAATAAGCTCGAATGCCCTATTAATGTAAGCCTCAAACCACTTTCAGGTGGCGTTTTGTAAATTGAAACATCGGTTTTAAACGGGCCTATTGTCTTTTTAGGATTATTCTCAGCTGTATTATTAATATATTCCTTTAGTATTGGGATCATTACCCCTATACCGCCCATATCCGTTGGTATAGGGTTTAAAAATTTCCTTCCCTTTTTGTGCGACCTTACGATACTCATATTATTTTAGTGAGTTGTGAGTAATGACTGGTGAGTGAATTTCTTTATTAATCATGCTATCTATTAATACTATGTCTCGGCGGGCTAATTATTCGATTAAGCGACATAATCAACTGTTCACTAATTCTCCAAAAAACTTATTGCCTGTCTGCAAAATTCCAGCAAAAGTGCAGGCATTGTATTTTCAAGATAAGGTTGTGATGCCCCGAAAGTATGGTCGGCGCCGGGGACGATCACTAATTCAGCGCCGGGGTTTGCTGCCTTCAGTTCTTCTGCGTGGGCTACAGGCACCGTTGGGTCGGCATCACCATGCACGATCAGCCATGGCTGTCTTATTTCCGATGCCCTCGCTAAAATATCCAGGCGCGCAGGGTATTTATCCAGGTCGATCAGGGCGCTTACTTTTAAGGGCAATTGCTGGCCCGTGCGCTTATTTAAAAAATAGGCAATGCCCTGCAGCCGCCATTGCTGCTCTATTTCCTTAGCCCATAAATTGCGGAAACCCGATATCGATGCCATCGTTACCAGTTTTACAATGCGCTCATCTTCGGCGGTTTTTATGATGCTGATACCACCACCCATACTGTGGCCCATGAGATAGACCCCGGATACAGATGGCATTGCCGAGCCCCCGCATATAAAATCAATAACTGTTTCCAAGTCCTGCAGCTCTATCGAGAAAGTATTGTCGCTAAAGGCTATGATGTTCGCAAATTCTGTAGGGTGGTCGGTAGTTGTACCGTTATGTGAAAAATTAAATTTCAAAAACCTGAAGCCATTTTCTGCAAAATACCGCGCCATAAGGTTGTGTGCGCCCCAATCCTTAAAGCCCTTGAACCCATGCGCAAAAATTACCACCGGCGCATCTTTGAGGGTCTCATCAAAAGTAAGGTCCATCAGCATGCTGCGGCCTTTGGCGCCGGGTATGGTGAAATATTGTTTTTTTATCATAGGTCTTCGCTTCCGGAACAAAAATAGGTAAATTATGCCTGATCTGGTGTTGTACCCGCTACTTCTGTGATGAATAAATAGCCAGAAGAAAATTAAATAGCACCGTACAGCATGTCTATGTCACTATAAAAATTATACAACTTATTTCAAAATCCGTTGTATATTATACGCATGGTTACAAAAGGGCAGCAGGTCATCCGTCAATGGTACAAACAAAAAAACTGGCAGCAGTTCCCGTTTCAGCAGGAGATGATGGATGCCTATCTTGGCGGCTTTTCCGGCTTGTTGAATGCCCCAACCGGCAGCGGTAAAACCTTCGCACTGTTTCTGCCTTTTTTAGCTGATTTTATTAATAAACACCCCGACACTTATACCCATCAGATCAATAATGGCTTGTTAATGTTGTGGATCACCCCGCTGCGTGCTTTAACAAACGATATAAAAAAAGCGATGCAGGAAGTTTGCGATGAAATAGGCCTGCCATGGAAAATTATGACGCGCACAGGCGATACACCCGCTTCCGAAAAACAGGCCTTAAAGAAAAAGCTGCCCGAAGTACTTCTAACAACCCCCGAAAGCCTGCACCTGATGCTGGCCCAAAAAGAATACCCCAAAATGTTCCAGCACCTGCAGGTAGTGGTTATCGACGAATGGCACGAGCTATTGGGTACCAAACGCGGCGTTCAGGTGGAACTTGGCTTGTCTAAGTTGAAAGCAGTGAGTGGTGAGTGGTCAATAGTGAATGGTCAAAAGGATATGGCACCTAAAAACTTGACATCATTACCAATTCACCACTCACCACTCACTACTCACCATTCACAACTTACAATTCACCACTCACCACTCACTACTCACCACTCACCGCTTAAAATATGGGGTATCAGCGCCACTATCGGCAACCTTGAAGAAGCATCAGATGTACTTTTAGGCAACGATTTCCCGCCCGGCCTGGTTAAAATGGTGCGGGCGAACATTGAGAAAAAGCTGGTGATAAAATCTGTAATTCCTGAGAATATTGAAAGTTACTCCTGGGCGGGCCATATTGGTTTAAAACTGCTGCCGCGGGTGATGGAGATCGTGGCAAAAAGCAAAACAACGCTGATATTTACCAATACGCGTTCGATGGCGGAGATTTGGTACCATGCCATATTGGATAACTATTCGGAGTACGCCGGCATTATGGCCATGCACCACGGCTCGCTGGATAACGAGTTGCGCAGCTGGGTGGAACAGGCGCTGCATGCAGAAGCGTTAAAATTGGTGGTGTGTACTTCAAGTTTAGATTTGGGGGTCGATTTCAGGCCCGTAGATACCGTGGTGCAGGTGGGCAGCCCCAAAGGCGTTGCACGTTTTATGCAGCGGGCCGGGCGCAGCGGGCATGGCCCCGGTGAAATATCCAAAGCCTGGTTTGTGCCCACCCATTCGCTCGAACTGCTGGAAGGCGCTGCCTTAAAAGAAGGCATCAAAGCAGGTATTTTTGAAAGCCGGGACCCGATGCTGCTCACCATGGATGTGCTGATCCAGTACATGGTAACGCTGGCGGTATCGGATGGTTTCCGGGCCGATGAATTGTTTAAAGAGGTAAAAACAACCTTTGCTTTCGCCGATCTTAAACGCAGCGAGTTTAACGAACTGCTTGATTTTATCACCAATGGCGGCAAAACACTTGCCCAATACGATGAGTTTTTGAAGGTTGAAGTTGAAAACGGCTTGTTTAAAGTAAACAACAGGCGGGTGGCCATGCGGCACAGGCTGAGCATCGGCACTATTACCAGCGACGTGAGCATCCGCGTTAAATGGCTAAGCGGCGGAAGTTTAGGCACCATCGAGGAGTCTTTTATCTCTAAACTAAAACCGGGAAATAACTTTTGGTTTGCCGGGCGCAGCCTGGAGTTTGTTCGGATAAAGGAAATGACGGCTTATGTAAGAAAATCAAATGCCAAAAAAGGAATGATCCCCAGCTGGATGGGCGGGCGTATGCCACTATCATCCCAATTATCGGCGGTGTTCCGCGACAAGCTGGACGAAGTGGCGCATGGTATTGCAAAGGATGACGAAGTTGTCGCATTGAAACCGCTGTTTGCACTGCAGGCTGAAATATCGCATCTGCCACAAAGCCATGAGTTTTTGATCGAGTCCTTCAAGTCCCGCGAAGGGCACCATTTGTTGTTTTATCCGTTTGAAGGCAGGCTGGTGCATGAGGGAATGGCTTCGCTGCTGGCTTACCGCATCAGCAAAATAAAACCGGCAAGCTTTTCTATCGCCATGAATGACTATGGCTTTGAATTGCTGACCGAAGAAGATATCCCCATTGAACAGGCCCTGGAAGATTCGGATTTTTTCTCGATAGATAACCTGATCGAGGACATCCAGCATAGCCTGAATGCAAACGAAATGGCCCGCAGGCGGTTCAGGGATATTGCGCATATCGGCGGGTTGGTTTTTACAGGCTATCCCGGCCAACCAGTAAAAGGCAGGCATTTGCAGGCATCCACTTCCCTCTTATTCGAGGTGTTCAGCGAGTATGAACCCGATAATTTATTGGTGCGGCAGGCCTACAATGAAGCGTTGGCTTTCCAGCTCGAAGAGTTCAGGTTAAGGGCCGCCTTGCAGCGCATCGTTAAACAAAACATCATACTAAAAACCATCGACAGGCCGACACCATTTGCATTTCCGATAATGGTAGATAGTTTGGGCCGTGAGCGTTTAACTACTGAGCCTTTGGAGGAGCGCATCGCCAAAATGGCCCGGCAATATGGTGCGGAAGGTGCAGGCGGCTTAGTTACCAACCGGGCTCCGCGCAACGAAACCCGGAAGCCTGGTGTCGGGCGAAGAAAAGGGTTTTAGGGTTTCGGCGTTTTTATAATTGTAATGAAAAGCCATGCAACGACAATTATTTGCAGCATTATCATGCTGACAATTATCAATTGTGCATTGGGCCAATGCATAATTTTAAATGCCAGTCCTATGATAAACAATATAAAACCCGAAAAAAATAATACAACCGGATACCTGGATTTGAAAAAGATTGCCATTAACCGGTTAATAGCAATTACCTGAGCCATTATTGTGCCGATGGCCATTAATTGAGCGCCTGGCCAATGCAACAGTTTCAACAACATCGCGGCAAGGAGCAATATAAAACTCGCTAAAAATAATAAGATCGGATATTTGAAGTTGGAAAACATGCTATGGCTATTTAATCTTACTCTGCTGCCGTTTTTTATACCAGGCCCAAAGTGATGGCATCCCAACGATAAAAAACCCAATAGCCGCGCCCCCGAACAAGCTGGTCCATGTTTCAACTTTTGGGTCAAAAGTTAAGAGGCTGTAGACTATCAGTGCAATGGCAAGGATGCCGATAAACATAAAGAGGTATATTTTTTTCATCCGCTGAATATTTTGTGTGAATTTGAGGTTAATACGCTAAATTTCCTAAATTTAATATAAAAACTCTCCAATGAGATCATTTCTTACCGCCATCCTCTTCACATGCAGCCTACTGCTGGTAAAACCCGGCTACTCACAAATTGCCGATAAAACCGTTGCAACAAACCCCTGGAGCTCGTGGTGGGTAGCCTCCGATCATGAATCGGGCCGGGAATATGGCGTCTACTATTTCCGCAAAAGCATCGACCTTGCGGCTAAACCAGCAAATTTTATCGTAAAAGTATCTGCGGATAACCGTTATAAATTATATGTAAATGGCACTTTGGTTTCTGTTGGGCCTGCGCGTGGTGATACGTATTACTGGAATTATGAAACGATTGATCTTGCGCCTTATCTCACCACCGGGAAAAATATCATCGCAGCAATTGTATGGAACGAAGCGGAATACCGCCCCGAAGCGCAGATATCCTTACGCACCGGGTTTATTTTGCAGGGCAATACGGCGAATGAAGAAATACTGAATACAAACAACACCTGGAAATGCCTCCGCAATAAGGCCTACAGCGCCATTACTGGCGTTGGCTACCCCACTTATTATGTTGCCGGTCCGGGCGAGGTTGTGGATATGGGCAAATCGGTTAAAGGCTGGATGGCTGCTGATTTTGATGATAGCGCATGGCCGGCGGTCGCGGTTCTTGATCATGGCAAACCAAAAGGCATGTCGGATGCTTTCGGCTGGATGCTGGTGCCGTCTTCCATCCCGCAAATGGAGCGGACAACCCAGCGCATCCCGGTTGTACGCAAAGCGGACGGGGTAAGCGTGCCGGCTTCATTCCCGGCAACAAAAACAGCAGTAACTATTCCCGCTAATACCTCCGTTACCCTTTTGCTTGATCAAACCTACCTGACCAACGCCTATTTAACATTAAATTTCAGCAATGGTAAAGACGCGAACATATCCCTTGGCTATGCCGAAGCCCTTTTTACCAGCTTGGCCCATTACAGCACAAAAAAGGGCAACCGGGATGATGTGGATGGGAAGATCTTTTCCGGGAGAAAAGACAGCTTGATCTCCGATGGAACGCCAAATCAATCCTTTACCACACTTTACTGGCGCACTTACCGGTATATCCAGTTAAAAATACAAACCAAGGATGACCCGCTGGTGATCGATGATATTTACGGCACGTTCACTGGCTACCCATTCCAGTTTAATGCCAAATTGCAAACTGGAAGCCCAGAAATTCAAAAAATACTGGATATAGGCTGGCGCACCGCAAGGCTCGACGCGATAGAGACCTATATGGATTGCCCCTACTACGAACAGCTGCAATACATCGGCGATACCCGTATCCAGGCGCTGATATCCTACTATAATAGCGGCGATGACCGCCTGGCGCGCAATGCCATCAACCTGATGGACCACTCACGCATTGCCGAGGGGCTTACGCTCAGCAGGCACCCGTCCTATAGTCCGCAAATTATTTCTACCTTTTCATTGTGGTATATCGGCGTTTTGCACGATTACTGGATGTACCGGCCCGACAGCAATTTTGTAAAAGATAAACTGCCCGGGGAAAGGGCGGTGCTGGATTTTTTCAGCAAATACCAGCAAGCCGACGGCTCGTTAAAAGATACGCCCTATTGGAATTTTGTGGACTGGGTAAACAGCAAAGGCTGGGGAAGCGGCCCGCCAACCGGCTCCAAAGGTAACTCGGCGATACTTGACCTGCAATTGCTGTGGACCTACCAGCTTGCGGCGGAGCTGGAAGCCAAAATGGGCCTGCCCGATTTTGCAAACCTGTACCGCAAAAAAGCCGCGCAGCTAAAACAAACCATCCAAACTAAATATTGGGACCCGGTTAGGAGACTTTATGCCGATACGGAAGAAAAAGACCTTTTTTCGCAGCATGCCAATTCGCTGGCGATACTTGCGGGCATGGTAAAAGATGGGGAAGCCCTGGCGCTAGGCAAAAATATTTTAGCGGACACATCGCTTACGCAATGCTCCATTTACTTTAAATATTATATGCACCAGGCTTTGGTAAAAGGCGGTTTGGGCAACGACTATATGCACTGGCTGGATATATGGCGCGCCAATATAAAAATGGGCCTTACTACCTGGGCCGAAATATCCGACCTTGAAAGCAACCGCTCCGACTGCCATGCCTGGGGCGCCAGTCCGAATATTGAATTTTTCAGGACGATTTTAGGTATCGACACTTATGCCCCGGGTTTCAGCAAAATAAAAATCGAGCCGCATTTGGGAGAATTGAAGAATGCAAGCGGGGAGATACCTCATCCAAATGGAAAAGTTTCTGTTGAATATATTGAAGAAAAATCGGTATGGAATATAAAGATTAATCTTCCTGAAAAAACATCAGGGATTTTAGTTTGGAGGGGGAAAACGTACCCCCTGAAAGCGGGAGAGAATTCAATTAAAATCTAAGGTTATAAGACTTAAGAAGTTTTAGAAACTTCTTAAGTCTTTTCTACCAAAAAATAAAAACTTTGTGCCCTTTGTGAATACCTTTGTGCTCTCCGTGGTGAAAATCACACATGCCGTATCAGAAACGCGAAGTATCGCTTCTCAATAATCCCCATTGCAACCCCATTGTCAAAACCCTAAAAGCATGACGAAAAAAAAACAAACAATTTCCCTTTATGTTGTTCATATATTGTTTATTTGCCTTGTATAATACTTGTTACTGTTAACAATAAATTATCATTAAATTGTGATATTTACACCGCAAATCTGTAACCAATTATTCATCAATTTTTATATCCCCGCTAAAGCAATTTAATGAAACCAACCAACGCTGAACTAAAAATCCTCTCTATTGATATTGGGGGCTCAAACATCAAAGGCTCTGTTTTAAACGAAAAAGGTGAGCTCACTATGGATTACGAAAAGATCCCCACACCCTACCCCGCGAGCCCTGAAAGTGTCCTCAACGCCATAAAAACATTGGTCAAAGCGTTTCCCCCGCACGACCGGATTTCCGTTGGTTTTCCCGGATATGTAAAAGACGGCGTAGTTAAAACAGCGCCTAATCTCGATACAAGTTTGTGGAAAGATGTGGACTTCGCTAAAAAACTGGAAGAAACCCTGGGTAAAAAAGCCCAGGTTGTTAACGATGCAGACATGCAGGGTTTGGGCGTAGTAAACGGGAAAGGCCTGGAGCTGGTGATCACATTGGGTACTGGTTTCGGAACGGCCTGGTTAAAGAATGGCGACCTGATGCCTCACCTTGAATTTTCGCACCAGCCGTTCAACAAATTCAAATCTTATGATAAATATATCGGTGAAAGCGCGCTGGCAAAGGAAGGCCTTAAAAAATGGAATAAACGAATGGAAAAAGTTTTTGAAGTTTTAAAAACCGTTTTCAATTACGACTATTTGTATATAGGAGGCGGTAACTCCAATAAACTCACTTTTAAGCTGGATAAAAACATGAAAATTGTTACCAATGCTGATGGAATAAAAGGCGGCGCAAGGCTATGGGTAAAACCCGAAACGCCGCAGCCGGCCCCGGTAACGGTTTAACAGAATAATTTATTTACAAGGACTAAAAATGGAAACACAAACACAGGACATAGAAACTTTAGGAATTGATACGGTAAGGATATTATCGGCAGATGCGGTACAAAAAGCAAATTCGGGCCACCCGGGTACACCGATGGCGCTTGCACCCATGGGCCACGTGCTTTGGGCCGATTTTATGAAGTATAACCCAAAAAATCCAAACTGGCCAAACCGCGACCGTTTTATACTTTCAAACGGGCATGCCTGTATGCTGCAGTATAGCTTTTTATACCTGACCGGTTACGATCTTTCGCTGGATGATATTAAAAACTTCCGCCAGATGGGCAGTAAAACTGCGGGCCACCCCGAGTACGGTTTGTGCCCCGGTATTGATGTAACCACGGGCCCGCTGGGCCAGGGTTTTGCCAATGGCGTTGGTTTTGCCATCGGCCAAAAACACCTCGCTGCCCGTTACAATAAACCTGGTTTTGACCTGTTCGACTACAAAATATATGCCATTTGCAGTGATGGCGACCTGATGGAAGGCGTAACTTCCGAAGCGGCATCAATTGCCGGCCACCTGGAACTGGGGAACATCATTTATTTATACGATGATAATCATATCTCGATAGAAGGCGATACCGATATTACTTTTAATGAAGATGTTGGCAAACGGTTTGAAGCTTATGGCTGGCACGTACAAACTATCGAGGATGGCAACGATATAAAGGCGATAGAAAATGCCGTGCGCAATGCAAAAACCGAGACACAAAAGCCCTCGCTGATAAAAGTGCGTACACAAATTGCTTATGGCAGTCCGAATAAAGTGAATACAGCCGGCGCTCATGGTTCGCCGCTTGGCGCTGATGAGATCAGGCTGGTTAAAGAATTTTTTGGTTTTGATCCAGATAAATCTTTCGTGGTGCCTGATGAAGTGCTGAAGTATTATCACGAAAAAGGTGCAAAAGGCGCTGACCTGGAAGCAAAATGGAACGACTTGTTTACAGCCTACAAAGAAAAATACCCCCAACTGGCCGCCGAATACGAATTGTTCAGCAGTGGCAACTTGCCAAAGGGATGGGCCGATAACTTACCTGTATTTAAAGCATCCGACCCAAAAATGGCAACCCGCCAGGCGTCCGGCAAGGTACTGAATGCCATCGCGGCAAGTTTACCCTCGCTGATCGGCGGTTCTGCCGACCTTGCCCCATCAACCGATACCAACCTGAAAGAATATACATCCTTCACCACAGAGCACCGTGACGGCCGTAATTTCCATTTCGGTATCCGCGAGCATTCCATGGGTTCCATACTTAACGGGATGGCGCTGACAAAGGGGATCATCCCTTACGGCGCAACGTTTTTAATGTTTTCAGAATACATGCGCCCACCCATTAGGTTGGCGGCTATTATGAAGATCCGCCCTATTTATGTTTACACACATGATAGTATTGGACTTGGTGAGGATGGTACAACCCACCAGCCAGTTGAGCAATTGGCATCGTTGCGCTCGATACCAAATATTATGCTGATCAGACCGGCTGATGCCAACGAAACTTCGCAGGCATGGCGCATGGCTTTAGAACATAAGGACGGCCCGGTAGCGCTGATATTTACCCGCCAGGGATTGCCGATACTCGACCAGGACAAGTACGCCAAAGCTACAGGGCTTGAAAAAGGTGCCTATGTATTGTCAGAAGCCAGTAAAAAACCTGATTTAATACTGATAGCCACAGGCTCCGAAGTTTCGTTGATTTTACAGGCACAGGCAAAACTGGAAGAAGACGGCATATCAACCCGCGTGGTAAGCATGCCATCGTGGGAACTGTTTGAAAAACAGGATGCTGCCTATAAAGAAAAAGTATTTCCAAAAGCACACAAAAAACGTTTGGCCGTTGAAATGGCATCGCCAATGGGCTGGCATAAATATACCACTGACGAAGGCGACATGCTTGGCATGACCACCTTTGGTGAATCGGCCCCGGCGGATGATTTGTACAAGCATTTTGGATTTACTGTTGATAACGTAGTTAAAAAAGCGAAAGCGTTGTTATAGATGTGAGTATTGAGATTTGAGATATGAGACAGTATTCTTAGCCGTCTTAATCTCAAATCTCAAATCTCAAATCTCAAATCTCAGAACATGCAGTGGCAAAGCAATATTATCGAAACCCTTTCCTGGTCTGATACAATCATCAACCGGGAGGCCAAACAAAAGGTTGCGCTTAAAATTGCTGAAAAAGTTCAGGATGGCGATGTGATCGGTGTAGGTTCCGGGTCAACCTCATTTCTCGCGTTAACAGCTATAGCCGAAAGGATTAAGGCCGAGGGGTTAAATATAAAAGCCATTGCAACATCTATTGAATTAAGCATGGCCTGCAGCAAGCTCGGTGTTCCCTTAACAACGTTGTTTGAAAACCGGCCCGATTGGTTATTTGACGGTGCGGACGAGGTCGACCCCAGCCACAATTTAATAAAAGGCCGCGGCGGGGCAATGTTTAAGGAAAAGCTGATGATGGCATCGAGCCTTAAAAATTATATCATTATTGACGAAACTAAGTTGGTAGATAAGCTTTGCACGAAATTCCCGATACCGATAGAGGTTTTTCCTCAAGCTTTACTGCACGTGGAAGAACAACTCACGGCTCTGGGTGCATGCAGTATATTATTAAGACCAGCTAAAGGAAAAGACGGGCCGGTAATTACGGAAAACGGCAACTTAATTGTCGATGCGAAATTCGATGATGTACCGGGCGATATGGAGGTAAAAATAAAATCAATAACCGGCGTTATCGAGAGCGGGCTGTTTATGGGTTTTGATGTTGAGGTTTTGATGGCATAAAAACGTTTTGATTGATGACCCCATCGGGGTCAAATATTGGTAGAAATAAAAGAGAGGAAATTACCGTGCCATCGGTACGGTAAAAACATGTTGATGGATTTTCTACCGATATTTAGCACCCAACGGTGCTGTAAAAAATTTATATAGCTACCTTGAACCAGAATTATTGAGTTATGGATACCAATAGTGGACCAACTACAGGAACGGAGCTAAAAATAACGCAAACGAAGGTTGGAGCGGTTATACACTATATTAATTCTAAAAAATTATACCTCGTAGCATCCCTGACAGTTAAAGGGAATGTACAATCGAGATTACTATATTCATTTACGCAGCATTATAATTCAACGAAAAATAACTTCAATGTCATTCAACTTATAGAAGGTAAGGGTGAAATAACAAAAGATATCGAAGATGAGTACAATCAGCTAATAGATGGCAAATTCCGTTTCAAGAAGAATAAAAAATATAGTGAACTTTACGAAGCAGTTCAACGGAAATTAAAAGGTTTAGAATAGATAAGAAAATATCAAACAAGACATTCAAACATTATAACTATGGAAACAAATAAAGTAAAACAAATACACAGCCTTGGTCAAAGTATCTGGCTGGACTTTATCGACCGCGACATTATCGCATCCGGTAAATTAAAGCAATTGATAGATGAGGACGGCGTTAGCGGCGTAACCTCCAACCCGGCTATTTTTGAAAAAGCCATCACCGGCAGTTCTGATTATGATGATGAGATCCGCACGCTTTCTGAAAGCGATAAAACCAACGAAGAAATATTTTTTGGCCTCGCCATCACCGATATTAAAAATGCCACTGATGTATTCAAAGGCGTTTTTGATGATGCCAATGGTGCCGACGGTTTTGTAAGCCTGGAAGTATCGCCGTTTTTGGCGCTTGATACTGAAGGAACAATAAAGCAGGCCGAGGAACTTTGGAAGGCGGTCGACCGCAAAAACGTGATGATCAAAATTCCGGGAACAAACCCGGGTTTGGAAGCCATTCGAAAATCTATAGCAAAAGGCATCAATATTAATGTTACCCTGCTTTTTGGCCTGCCACGATACGAAGAAGTAGCCGAAGCATATATTTCGGGTTTGGAAGACCACCTGGCCGCGGGGCATTCTATAGGCCATATCTCGTCAGTAGCCAGCTTCTTTTTAAGCCGGATCGATGTTTTGGTTGACCCTATGCTTGATGAAAAAGGCCTGGGCGATCTGAAAGGTGAAGTCGCCATCGCTTCAGCAAAAAAAGCTTACGAAATTTATAAAAGGGTGTTCAGCGGCCCACGCTGGGAAGCACTTGCTGCCAAAGGAGCAAAAGTACAACGCTTATTATGGGCAAGCACCAGTAGTAAAAACCCTGCTTTTAAAGACACTAAGTATGTGGAAGCGTTAATCGGCCGTGATACTGTTGATACGGTTCCGTTGGAAACCATAGAAGCTTTCCGCGACCATGGTATCGCTGCAAATACACTGGAGGACAATTTAGATAAAGCTGCCCAAACTTTAAACAGGTTAAAAAACAATGGTATTGATATCGATGCCATTACCCAGCAGTTGGAAGATGAAGGCATTGAAAAATTCAACAAGCCATTCGAAAAACTGTTGCAGGCCATTGAAGATCAGAAAAGTAAAGTTTAAGCGCCTTGGAAGCTACAGCTGTAAAGATATTGTTTTTTGATATTGGCGGCGTCCTCCTCAGTAATGGCTGGGGGCATCAATCCCGTAAGGAGGCTTCGGAATTATTCGGTCTCGACTATGAGGAAGTAAATGCGCTGCACACTTTCATATTCAATGTGTATGAAATCGGCAGTATCAGCCTTGATGAATACCTCGATACGGTGGTTTTCAATCATCCAAGGGACTTTGCGCGCGAAGATTTTAAGGAGTTTATTTACAGGCAAAGTGTTGAACTGCCCGACACCCTGCAATGGCTGAAGCAATGGAAACAGAATAATTGCGGGTTCAGGATCGTCTCCATTAATAACGAAGGGAAAGAACTCAATGATTACCGGGTAAAGAAATTTAAACTACACGAATGCTTTGATGCATTTATTTCATCATGCGAAGTAAAAATGCGTAAGCCCGATCCGGGTATTTTTAACCTGGCCATGGGCGTTGCACTTGCACAACCAAGCCAGTGCGTATATTTTGATGATAGGATAATGTTTGTAAATGCCGCTAAGAAATTGGGGATACGATCTTTTCAGCATACAGATTTTGAGTCTACCAAAAAAATATTAGAAGAATTAAAAAAAGAAAATCAACAAAAATCAAAATGAGCACTACCTCTGAAAAATATGATTTTGGCATGATCGGCCTGGGTACTATGGGCCGCAACCTGCTGCTAAACATGGGCGACCATGGCGTTAAAGGCGCTGGGTTTGATACCGATGCCTCAAAAGGAGAACTTTTGGAAAAAGAAAGCACACACCATAACCTGAAAGGCTTCAGCGACGTAAAGAAATTTGTCGGCAGCCTAAAAAGCCCGCGTGCTATTATGATGCTGGTGCCTGCCGGCAAAATTGTGGACGATGTTATCGCTGAATTATTGCCACTGCTGGATAAAGGCGATATATTAATAGATGGCGGCAATTCCCATTTTACCGATACAAACCGTCGTGTTGATGAACTGGAAACAAAAGGTTTTCATTTCTTCGGGATGGGTATATCAGGCGGTGAAGAAGGCGCGCGCAAAGGGCCAAGTATGATGCCGGGCGGCGATAAGGACGCATACAATGTAATGAAACCTATCCTCGAGTCCATTGCCGCGAAAGTTGATGGTGCGCCTTGTGTTACCTATATAGGACCTGGCGCTTCGGGGCATTTTGTAAAAATGGTGCATAATGGCATTGAGTATGGACTGATGCAGCTGATCGCCGAAACTTATGAGATCCTAAAAAAAGGCCTGAAATATGAGAACGATATCATCGGCAAAATATTTGCCGGATGGAATGCGGGCAGGTTACAATCTTTCCTTCTAGAGATCACTACCGATATTTTCAAATACAAGGCCCCTGGTACCGATCATTTGTTGCTGGATGACATAAAAGACGAAGCAAAAGCCAAGGGCACCGGCAAATGGACATCGCAAGTGGCCATGGATCTACAGGCCCCGATCCCCGTAATTGATACCGCAGTTTCTATGCGCGACCTTTCAAAATATAAAGAATTAAGGGTGCAAGCAGCAAGTATGTACAGCAAAGATGAGATACAACTAAAAGAAAGCAGCGCCGACGATTTTTTGGGAGAATTGGAGCAGGCATTTTATTTCAGCATGATCATTACCTATGCCCAGGGAATGCATTTGCTGGCAAGGGCATCCGATGAATACAAATACGACCTAAAGCTTGATGAAATTGCAAAGATATGGCGTGGTGGATGTATCATCCGTTCCGAATTTTTGAATGATATTTTTAACGCATACCAAAAAGATGCAAAACTGGCGCATTTATTATTGGATGAGCATGTACATGATAAGGTTGTAGCAACGGTACCCGGTGCAAGAGCGGTGTTGTCGGCTACCATCGCAGCAGGTATTGCCACCCCGGCTTATACCGCGGCGTTAAGTTATTTTGATACCTTCCGCAGTGAACGCATGCCATCAAATTTAACCCAGGCGCAGCGCGATTATTTTGGCGCGCATACTTATGAACTGATAGGGAAAGAAGGTACGTTTCATACGCAATGGGTGGAAAAAAACAATGACTAATTAATTATTCTCACGAAGAAAAATATCATGGATTCAAAAATAAAAACCGAGCCTACAGTATTTGTTGTTTTTGGAGGAACAGGCGACCTTACTTCGAGGAAAATTGCGCCTGCCCTTTATAACTTATTTTTAGACGGCTGGATGCCGGCCCAATTCGCAATAATAGGAACCGGCCGCACGCATTTCACCGACGATAAGTTCAGGGAAAATTTACTGGATGATATTAACCAGTTTTCGCGAAGCGGTAAAGCCGCGAAAGCAAAATGGGATGCCTTTTCAAAAAATATTTTTTACCAGGTATCTGACATTAATGATGCCGCCAGCTACAAACAATTCGGCAAACACGTGGATAAGTTCAATTCCGATTGGAAAGTAAAAGCCAACTTGATCTATTATCTGGCTGTATCGCCAAACTTTTTCCCCATCATTGCCTCCAACATATCAAAAGCAAAATTGGCCACCGACCCTCTCAAGGTAAGGATAGTTATTGAAAAACCATTTGGCCACGACCTCGAAACCGCAAAGGAACTGAACAAATTGCTTTCTGGTATTTTCAATGAATGCCAGATCTATCGTATTGATCATTATCTCGGCAAAGAGACCGTTCAAAATATGATGGCTTTCCGCTTTGCCAACTCCATTATGGAGCCTTTGTGGAACCGCAATTATATTGAGCATGTGCAAATCTCGGTTACCGAACAATTGGGTGTTGAAGAGCGCGGGGATTATTACGATGGCGCCGGAGCTATGCGCGATATGATACAAAACCACCTGCTGCAGTTGCTTTGTCATATCGCTATGGAACCGCCTGTTAGTTTTAACGCTGACGAGGTGCGCAACCGCAAGGTGGATGTATTAAAAGCGATGCGCAGGTTTAGTCCTGACGACGTGCGCATGTCGGCAGTGCGGGGACAGTATGGCAGCGGATGGATGGAAGGCAAAGAGGTGCCCGGCTACCGCGAAGAACCAAAAGTTAATCCAGATTCAAATACCGAAACCTTTGCGGCGGTAAAGTTTTTCGTTGATAATTGGCGCTGGCAGGATGTGCCTTTCTATGCGCGCACAGGCAAGCGGATGCACCAATCGTCATCGGTAATAACCATCCAGTTTAAGGATGTGCCACATTTAATATTCCCTATAGAAGCCGTTGAAAGCTGGCAGCAAAACAGGCTGATCATCAGCATCCAGCCGGAAATGAGCATACGCCTGCAGGTACAGGCCAAACGCCCAGGCCTTGATATGGTGTTAAATACAGTGGATATGGTGTTTGATTATAAAGGCACCTATACAACGCAGCCGCCCGAAGCCTATGAAACACTCATACTGGATACCATGCTGGGCGACCAAACCCTGTTTATGCGTGCCGACCAGGTAGAAGCTGCCTGGGACCTGATCATGCCGATATTAAGTACATGGCAGGCGAAAAAGAGTTTGAATTTCCCCAATTATTCAGCGGATAGCTGGGGGCCTGAATCTGCTGAGGCGCTTATTGCCCGTGACGGATTTAACTGGTTTACGTTGCCGGTGAGTAAGAAATCGTGAGTGGTGAGAAGTGAATGGTGATTAGTCCGAAAGTCAGTAAAGTCCGGAAGTCCGAAAGAAAAAAACGGGGTTAATAACATTACAACCTTCCAACAATAAACAAAATGGAACTAAATATTTTTGATACAGAAGACGAAGTGCTGGCTGCTTTGGCTGCGCATTTTGTTAAAATAGCTGATGAGTCTATTGCGGCGCGGGGGAAATTTTCGGTTGCTTTATCGGGCGGCAATTCGCCAAAAAAATTATATGAATTGCTGGCTTCGGCTTATCCTGACAAAGTGGAATGGGAAAAAGTGTATTTCTTTTTCGGCGATGAGCGGAATGTGCCGCAAACCGATAAAGACAGCAACTACCTGATGGCTAAAAAGGCCTTGTTCGATCCGTTGAATATCAGCATTCTGAATATTTTCCCGGTCGATACCAGTCTTGCCCCGGAGCAAGCAGCGGAAAAATACCAGGAAGAAATTGAAACTTTTTTTGACGAAGGTGAATTGAGCTTCGATTTGATACTCCTTGGTCTCGGCGATAATTCGCACACAGCATCACTATTCCCTTTTACCCCCGTTTTGCACGATAGGACACCCGGCGTAAAAGAAGTTTTTTTACAAGATCAGCAAATCTACCGCATTACTTTAAATGCGCCTTTAATTAACGAGGCGCAGCATATCGCCTTCCTGGTATATGGCGAAGGTAAAGCAATAGCAGTTCACCATGTGCTGGAGGATGATGAGGACATTGAAGAATTCCCCGCGCAATTAATTGAACCAATTGTTGGTGAGATAGAATGGTTTTTAGACACTGCTGCCGCGGCCTTGCTGAGGAATAAGTGATCATCGCAACACACACTGAGTAGTCAGTGCCGGTTGGCGTTTGCTTGCTTTACCAGCCACTCCGCCACATCAGTTGCTGCTTTATCATTTTCAAAATCTTTAGGTAAACGCCCGTTGGTGTACTCATTATAAAACCAGGGGTCGCCGACTGCAAAAACGGTCCCTTTGCCATATTTGGCGATGGCTATGATTGTAGCACCGCTGCTGTTTTTCAATGCTGCTTCGGCGGGATATTTTGTTGCTATTGAACAAACATCCTTCATGAATATTTTATGAGCTGTTTTAAACATGGGGTTACCTGTTGTAACAACAGCCCCATCTTCAAAATACTGGTCATTCAGCACATGGTTTTGCAGGTCATCATTAAAATGCATGCCAAATTTCGCAGCGAGGTTGTTAAAATGCGGTAGCTCAACATTGGCGCTGTCGTTTGCCATCATTACCAATACACCGCCGGCATTAACCCAGGCGGCAATCTCCGTAATGTCATTTGATTGGATATAGTTTGGATTGGGGCTTTCCTTTTTTGTATCCGGGTCAACAATAATATATATGTCGCTTCCTTTTAAATTGCCTGCAGTCGGCGCGCTGCCCAGGGTATCTAAACGGGCGCCGGCCCTGGCAAAAGCTTCGCCAAAAATTGAAAAGCCTGAATTGCTGTTATCCTCCCACGTATAATGATAACGCTCAATGGTTCCTGAAGCTGCCTTATGAACCTCGTGATTAAAATAGTAATCGAGGGTAACTGTTTGCGCTGTAGCGATATGCTGGTCAAACAACATAAAGCCTGCCGAAATTGCAAATATCAACAGGCGTTTTATTTTCATGGATAATTAAACAGCTACTATTTCACATCAAAAGTAAAATACTGGACTCCGGCATTTCCCTTTGGCGTAATTCCCTGCACTACCCCAACATATTTCCCGGGCTGATCTGAGGTATAAAAAGACACCGCGCCTTTGCCTTGCTGAGCCACAGAGGGCGACCAGTATAACACATTCCTGAAATCCGGGAGCCTGCTTGCTGCTTGTGCTTCGGTATCATAAACAGGCGAGTAAAATTGCCTGCGCAATTGAAGCCCCTCGTAATCAATTACTACCGCATGCGGGTCAAGTTCAACGCCGCCCAGGTCGCCTTTATAGGTCGTAAAACTAAATATACCTTCCTCTTGCGACGGTCCATAAAAATACCTGAAAGGCACAACCTCCAGTTTTCGCACCTTTAGTGGATCGATAGTAAAAACCTTATCGATATTAAAAACAGGTATGCCATCAACCAGCACAAGGGGGTCACCATCTAAAAAGCCGCGGTCATTAAGCACTTTTATATGAAAATGCCCCCTTGAATTTACGATATTATCTTCCGATACGTATTCACGGAGATCCTCTTCCATCGTGGTAAAGCGGGTATAATCATCGAGTTTATAGCTTTTATAGGGCCGGCCATAAAATGCACTGCTATCTGCCAATGGGTCGTAATAGCGTTTTAGCATATTCCCCGAATAAATATTCAATACTTGTATGCCCAGGCTATGTTCCTGTAGTGCTTTTGCCATCCCTGCGTTAAAATCAAACCTTGGGACAGTAGTTTTGGCAACTTGTTCCGAAAACGGGCTTACCACATCAATACGATAAGTGCTGTCAATTAACTGGTTCGTTTGGGCTACAAGTTCATTTGGGCCATAAAAATCTTTCGTTTCATAAAGTAAATGGCCTGATGAATCGCTTTGTGACGTATATAACTGCACTCTTTTCCCGGGTATCCCCAGGTAGGTAATTACATTTTTGGCCGGTGCGCCGCCGTCGATAGCAACTATTTTAGCGGTAATGATATGTCCGCTGTATTCGGGTAAAAAACTAAATTCCGCGGTTTTGTTTTCCAACACCTGGTCCCATTGAAATCTTCGCCAGCCTTGTGTAAGCATCAGGTTATCTAACGCCTCGTCAGTTTCTGCATTAGCATTTTTAAAATAGTAGCCGGGCGATTCAATACTGCCTTTCAGATCAGAGCTCAGCCACAAATAGCTGAAAATGTCACTTCGGTCGATAGCTTGCAGCGAGTCGACACGGTAAACTGACATTGACAAGTCAGCATTTATTTGTTTGCCAGCCTGGCCTTTTGCCAAAATATTTACGTTTACCTTTTTCCGGGTACCATATTGTTGCTGGTCCGCACCTGCATCAATAATTAATTGCTGCAGCGGGCGTTTAAAGTAAAGTCTTTCGCAAACGGGTTGTTTTGCAGCATTGAAAACCGTAAAATGCGAAATTCCTTCGTCGAGCGCACTTTTGCTGATTTGGAAGTGGGCTGCGCCGTTAGCCATTATGGCAGTTTCAGCTACTTTCATTATTTGCCTGGTGTGCACAAACAAGTAAACATTTCCTGCTGAATTATCGCTGCTTCGAACAGATACATCAATTTGCCCGGCGCCGTTATCTGCCAGGCCCATTACATAGCCCTGGCTGTTAATTTCGGGAAGATCTTTTGTAATTGGCGCTTGATCATCGATTTTTAAAACAGCCTTATATGTGCTATTTGATGCCGGGGTGAGCGAAAAGCTACCCATACCATATTTTAATGACTTAAACCGCGCAACTGTATCATTGTGCTGGTCAATAATTACGCCGCCAATGTTTACACCTTTACCATTTTGCCCAACCGCTTTAAAGCCAACTCTACTTTTTATCCCAGCCACCAAATTGCCGCCTTCCGGAAAGAATTTTATATCATAAGATGGGGCGGAAGCCGCAACCATAGCTTCGGGCGATTTTAAGGGGTTTATCAGCGTGATCTGTTTTTCAAAATAAAAATCGGGGCTAAAGTTTTTCATCCAGTTTGTGTACGCCCTGAGCTTGTAATTACCGGTATTCACCGATACCGGGATATACAATGACCCATCCCCGGCGCCGTTTTTCATCAGGACTTTTGCCTGTATTATCGGGTTTTGTGTATTATCTAAAACGTCTATATAAACAACTTTGCTCAGGTTAAGTGGTTTATGATCGTTTCCATCATTGCAATAGACTTTAAACCATAATATTTCACCGGGCAGATAGGTGTCTTTATCGGTATGTACAAATATTTTCTCCTGTAAAGCGCTTTGCGTATACAATTTGAAGCTATTTTGCACTTCCTGTATAACCTGGGCCCTGCTGTTCAGCAAAGCCAGGGAAAGTATTAAGGTTAGCAAAGTGATCTTAATGCCGGGTAAAATATTTCTCATGATCATAACTTGGTTTTGTAGTTTTAAATATACTGATTTTGATATTAATGTCTGTAACAAAAATGTTATGGTAGCAAAATTTAGGTTATCGGGGATTTTTTATCTGCTTTATTTTGAATTTCTTTCATTTAAAAAAGGCCGGCTCCGTTTTGGTCCCCCTTATTGTACAATCCACACAGTTACGGCTCGAATAAGTATAAAATGGTGAACTTGTAGCTCCCGCCGCCGGTGGTGGACCCACCGGAATATTTGTCTGTGAACTGAACACCAGGTCGTTGTAAATAGAATATGGCGTTTTATCTGTATCAAGTTCGCAACTATATGGATAGTCAGGCGCCCATCCCGGTAATTTGGCGTTTGATATGATTAGCCGTTTTGAAGCAACTGCACAAACGCTTACATAACCGATAACCGGCTCAGCCGGATTAGTTATGCAATGTATATTGCCCTCCAATTGCGACGGCTGGGCATCGAAAATACTGCCCAACTGTTCAGTATTCTTTTTCAGGTTTATCCAAAAATTATAGGCATCAGCAGTTAAAGCATATTGGCGTAACAGGATACTGTATTCATTTCCTACTTTTTCTGATGTGGATGGAATAAATATTATCGGGTTTTGATAAATCACGTCCTGCTTTAATTTTGCCGATGAACCTAAAACGATAGTGCTCGAAACATCATTTGCGTAACAAACGGTTATATCCTGGGCTTGCAACCGGATTACAATTTTGGTACCATTGGATACCCAGTATGAAGGATATTTTGCGTGGAATGCCCAGGCTTCGCTATAATCCCAGCGAAAATATTTTGTGGCGTTGCTGGGGTCGTGGGTATTGGCATAGATCTGTACCCCGGTTTCAGCAGCCGTGTTTATTATATTATACCCAACGCTGTCAATAGGCGGCGAAACGATTACAGGCGCAAGATCAGATTGATATTGCTTATTATCCGGGGTTTTTATGCTTAAACGATAGGTGCGGGAATTGTCGAGGTTTAAGCCGACTGTGACATAGTTGCCGTTGCCGGTTTCGGTTAACGGGAAAATAGCATTCTGGTCGCTAACAACAGCGACCACAGCATTCAGCACCGGGTTTGCGGTAATGCCGCTTGCAACATTAACAGTTTTGCTCAATTTAATAGTGGTCGAGTCCGACCCGCTATTAATTACCCCCTCAACAACAAGGTAACCGCCATTCCCTGTAATAGCAGGCGGGTTATATGGTTTTTTACATGCGCCTACTATGAAAGCGATTAAAAATATTGATTTCCAGTTTTTCATTTTTTTTATTTCCAAAAAGCAGGTTGCTTGTTTGTCCCCCTTAACGTACAATCAACGCATTCGGGAGTAGACCCGGTATGCCCTATCGTAATTTCAGGGCCAATTTTTGGGATCACGGTAATGGCCTGCACTGGTATTAATAAATTATGTTTTGCTAATTTATTGTAATTAAAATATTCATTTTCCTGGTTAACCGGAACGGTGCTACCGGGCGGGGAATAAAAAAGATAGATAGAATCAAGCTGGCAATTAGGGTATGGATTTGTTGGCACCCAGGCCGGTAACTGCTGATTCCTTATAAATATCCTTTTGCTTGCGGTACTGCCAACGCTTATATAGCCAATGACCGGTTCGGATGGATTGGAAACAGAATGTATGTTCCCGTTGATCTGCGATGGCTGGGCGTCGAATATACCACCCAATTGTTCTGTGTTCTTTTTTAGGTTTTGCCAGAAGGTATACGCTTCGCCTGTTAAAGCATATTGTCTTACCAGTATGCTATACTCTGAACCCAATTTTTCAGATGTCGAGGACACAAACGTAACAGGATTATTTGTAATAACATCCCGGGACAGGTTAGCCGTTGACCCTAAAGCAATGGTACTCGCGGTATCATTACCCCAGCATTGATAAATCTCGTCGTTAATAAAATTTCGTCTTATTACCGTATCCCCGTTGGATTTATAACCCGATTTATAATTCGAATGAAATACCCATGTTTCCTGGTAATCCCAGCGATAATATTTTACAGTATTGGTGGGGTCATGCGCGTTTGAATAAATATTTATGCCGTTATTCGCAGCTGTAAAATATACACTGTCAATTGGAGGGGAATTTAATACCGCAACAAAATCCGAATAATATTGTTCGCTATTGGCTTTTATGCTTAATCGGTATTTATGGGTATTATCCAGGTTTAGTCCTGCCGAAACATAGTCGCCACCTGTAGTTTCGGTTAAAGGGAAAACAGCGTTTTGGTCGTTTTCAACAGTTACCACAGCATGCAGCACAGGGTTTGTAACATTGGTGCGTGAAAGATCAACCGTTCTGCTAAGTTTAATAATCGTAGAATCCGCTCCGCCGTTAATTACCCCCTCAACAACAAGATAGCTGCCGGTGGATGCGATTGCAGGTGGATCATATGGTTTTTTACAAGCCATAACTGAAATTAGTAAAATCAACAACGTATTTACTCTCTTCATTTTTGCATGAATAAAGATAAAAAGGATAAAAACAGGTTTATAATTGGTGTAATAACTATATTATGCGTTTAAAAATACCTTTTTTCAATGATGATTTCATCGCAATATTTGCATTTCGGTTACTAATTGTCAGCTCGTATCAAAAATTTTACTTCCAAAAATAAGGTTGTGCGTGGTGCTATTGGTTTTCACACGCTATCACTACTTTCTTTTTAAACTTAAACTAATATACTACACCATTTTTTCACAAATACAAAAATTGGTTCAGCCATGTTATACGTTACAAAACCTTTTTCATTTTATTTCCAATAAGCGGGTTGCACATTTGTGCCCCTCAGCGTGCAATCCACACATGGCGGCGTCGAACCTGAATGGCCTACTATAGCGCCAGTGAGGCGGTTGAAAATTCCTACCACTGGTATTTGCCTGTTTTTAAACAGCAGCAGCCCGCTGTTCCAATTAAAGTATTCATCCTCCTGGTTAACCGGCACGGTACTGCTGGCGTCCGAATAAGAAAGAAATAAGGTATCAAGATGGCACCCTGTATAAAGTGGGGTAGGTTCCCAGGTATCCGGTATTTGCTGGTTTTTAATAAATATTCTTTTACTTGTAACTGCGCCCGCGCTTATATAGCCAATAACAGGTTCAGTTGGATGTGTGCTTGAATGAATGTTACCATTGATCTGTGAAGGCTGCGCGTCAAATATGCTCCCCAGTTTTTCTGTGTTTTTTTTCAGGTTCGACCAGAAGGTGTAAGCCTCACCGGTTAAAGCATATTGTTTTACCATAATACTGTAAGCATTGCTTGAACCGGCGCTCTGGGTATTAACGATGCTGTATTTGGCGCCCAGTTTTTCGGACGTCGAGGCGACGAACGTAATAGGGTTAGCACTGATGATATCCGTTTTCAGGTTAGCTGATGAGGCCACGTTAATAGTGCTTGATGTATCGCTGCGCCAGCATTGATAAACCTCATCATTAATAAAGTTTCGGGGTATTACCGAATCGCCGTTTGATTTATAAAAAGAATAATAATTTGAATGGTAGATCCAGGTTTCCTGGTATTCCCAGCGGTAATATTTTACTGTATTGGTTGGGTCGTGGGCGTTTGAATAAATATTTATTCCATTATTGGTTGTTGTAAAATACACACTGTCAATGGGTGGAGAATTCAATACGGCGACGTAATCAGAATAATACTGTTCATTATTGGTTTTTATGCTTAAACGGTATTTACGTGAATTATCGAGGTTTAATCCCGGTGATGCGTAATGGCCGCTGCCTGTTTCGGTTAAGGGGAAAACTGTGCCCTGATCGCTTTCAACATCTACCAACGCATTCAGCACCGGGTTTGTGGTGGTAGCGCTTGAAAGTTGGACGGTATTACTGAGCTTAATAATTGTTGAGTCGGAACTAGTACTTATCACGCCTTCCACAACCAGGTAACTGTTTGTTGTAGAAATAGCAGGCGGGTTGTATGGTTTTTTACAGCCTGTATTTACGATAATAATTGCTAAAACAATGAAGTAAGCTGTTTTTATCATTTTTATCTAAATATCCAGTATGCCGGTTGTTTATTTGATGCCCCTTTTTGCAAGGTGCAATCCGCGCATATCGGGTCCGTGGCTGTATACCCAAGTATTGGGCCCTGGGGCATTGAGATCGGGTCAATGGGTATTAACGGGTTAGTGGCTCCCCTGTTAAAATTAATAAATTCATTTACCTGGTTGATCGGAATGGGATTACTGCCCTGTGGAACAAATGAGTAGTAACAGCAGTTTTCCAAAATTTTGCAGCCAGGCGGGTAATTTTCGTTCGGCGATCCAAAGGCCGGCAGTTGCGCGGTTGAAATAAATATTCTTTGGCTTGTTGTGCTTCCGACACTTACAAAACCAATTACAGGTTCAGTCGGATTTGTACTCGAGTGTATATTGCCGTTGATCTGCGATGGCTGGGCGTCAAAAATGCCTCCCAGTTGCTCGGTGTTCTTTTTTAGATTTACCCAAAAGTTATAAGCATCTGCGCTCAGGGCATATTGTCGCACAAGGATACTATATTCGTTCGCTATTTTTGGCGATAAAGAGGTTAGGGAAGTTATCGGGTTATCAAAGATCACACCCTTTGCCAGCTTAGCGCTTGACCCCAGGACAATAACGCTTGAAGTATCCGTGCGCCAGCATGTAAAAACTTGTTGAGCCGAGGTCCGTGTTAATACGGTGTCGCCATTTGAATAAAAACCAGAGGTGAATCTTGGGTGGATTATCCAGGTCTCGTTGTAGTCCCACCGATAATATTTTATGCTATTGTTAGGGTCGTGTGTTGCCGTATAAACTGTTAGACCGGTATCTATCACTTTAAAATATACGCTGTCAATCGGAGGCGAATTCAATACCTGCACATAATCCGAATAATATTGTTCATTGCCGGTGTTTATACTTAAGCGGTAGTTGTGTGAACTATTGAGATTTAATCCAGGCGAAACATAATAGCCTTTGGTAGTTTCGGTTAAAGGAAACACCACATTCTGATCGCTTTCAACAGCTACAGCTGCCCCCGTCAAAGGGTTTAGGGCAGTTCCGTTTGAGATTTTAACAGTTTTACTTAGCTTTATAATAGTTGAATCGGAGCCGCTGTTGACTACCCCTTCCACCACAAGATAACTGCCCGCCGCGGCAATAGCAGGCGGGCTATAGGGCTTTTTGCAGCCTTCGGTTATAATTATAATAACCAATATTAATATGTACGTTATTTTTTTCATCGTTTTATCTATAGTATTTCCAGTAAGCAGGTTCCCTGTTCGTTGCCCCCTTTTGTATAGTGCAGTCAACACATTTTGGCTCCGAAGCGGTGTACCCGGGTATGGGGGGGCCACCGAGGAGCGGATCAATAGGTATTAATATAAAAGTAGCGCCCTTATTGTAGTTTATAAATTCATTTACCTGGTTAATAGTGTCGCCGGGCGGCCCAAAAGTGCCCCGGGGAATATAGACATATAAGCAACAATGTTCTGCAAGCATGCAATCAGGGGGATAATTTTCGTTCGGTGACCCAAAGGCAGGCAATTGCTGTGTTGAAATAAATAACCTTTGGCTTGCAGTGCTGCCCACACTTACATAACCAATTACAGGCTCCGACGGATTTGAGGCCGAATGTAAGTTCCCATTGATCTGCGATGGCTGAGCGTCAAAAATACTCCCCAGTTGTTCGGTATTCTTTTTTAGGTTTACCCAAAAATCATAAGCATCAGCTGTGAGGGCATATTGCCTTACAAGGATGCTGTATTCGTTGGCTATTTTTGGCGACAATGCGGGAAGCGACGTAACCGGGTTATCAAAGATCACTGCTTTCGCAAGTTTAGCGGCTGACCCCAAAACAATAACGCTCGACGTGTCTGATCGCCAGCAGGTATAAACTTGCTGGCTCACAGTCCTTGCTAATACGGTGTCCCCGTTAGATATAAAATGGGAATCGTACTTTGGATGAATTATCCAGGTCTCCGTGTAGTCCCACCGATAATATTTTATTGTATTGGTTTGATCATGCGTCGCCGAGTAAATATTCACGCCGGTGTCAATTACTTTAAAGGATAAACTGTCAATAGGGGGCGAATTTAATACCGGGACATAATCTGAATAGTATTGTTCATTATTGGTTTTTATGCTCAAGCGATATTTATGGGAACTATTGAGGTTTAAGCCCGGCGAAACATAATAGCCCGTAGCAGCCCCGGTTAGGGGGTAAGTGATATTCTGATCGCTTTGTACAGACACAACTGCACCTACCACCGGGTTTATGACATTTGCATTTGAAAGTTTAACCGTCTTGCTAAGCTTAATAAATGTTGAATCGGGGCCGCTGTTAATCACCCCCTCAACAACCAGGTAACTGCCGGCTAAAGCAATAGCTGGCGGGTTATAAGGTTTTTTGCATCCCCCGGCTATAATGGTTAACATCAACAGGCACGTCGTTTTCTTCATCACTTATCTAAAATTTCCAGTAAGCCGGTTGTTTATTTGTTGCCCCTTTTTGTAAGGTGCAATCTGCACATATCGGCGCGACGGCTTCAAAACCGAGTAAAGGCCCTCCGGGATTCTCAATCGGGAGGTAAGGTATCAATGGATTAGTTGCCCCCTTGTTATAATTTATATATTCATTTACCTGGTTAACCGGAATTGTGCTGCCCTTCGGATAATAAGTATAGAGGGCGATCGTAGACATACAATCACCATGGGGATAATCCTCGTTAGGGTAAGGGGGCGGCCAGGAAGGCAATTGCTTTGCTGTTATAAACAGTCTTTGGCTCGCGGTGCTGCCAACGCTTATGTAGCCAATCACAGGCTCTGACGGATCATTGGCCGAATGTATATTCCCGTTGATCTGCGATGGCTGGGCGTCAAAAATACTTCCCAATTGTTCGGTGTTCTTTTTTAAGTTTGTCCAAAAAGTATACGCCTCCGGCGTTAACGCATACTGTCTTACCTGTATGCTGTATTCGTTAGCTACCTTTGCCGATGAATGTCCGAGGGATGTAACCGGATTATCAAAGATCACACCCTTTGCCAGTTTAGCCGATGAGCCCAAAACAATAATGCTCGAGGTATCAGTCCGCCAGCAAGTATAAACATTCTGCTTTTCTGTCCGGAGCAATACGGTATCCCCATTAGAGATAAACTCCGAAGAGAAAATGGGATGGATGATCCAGGTCTCCTGGAAATCCCAGCGGTAATATTTTATGGTGTTGGAAGGATCATGTGTTGCCGAGTAAACGGTCAGGCCGGTGTCAATTATTTTAAAGGATAAGCTGTCAATAGGCGGCGAATTTAATACCGGGACATAATCTGAATAGTATTTTTCGTTACTGGTTTTTATGCTTAAACGATAAGTGTGTGAGCTATTTAGATTTAAGCCGGGCGAAACATAATAGCCTTTTGCCGCTTCGGTTAAGGGATAAGCACTGTTCTGATCACCTTGTACAGACACAACTGCACCTACCACCGGGTTTGTAACAGTTGCGTTTGAAAGTTTAACCGTTTTGCTAAGCTTAATAAATGTTGAATCGGAGCCGCTGTTTATCACCCCTTCAACAACCAGGTAACTGCCGGCTAAAGCAATCGCCGGCGGGTTATAAGGTTTTTTGCAGCTAACAACAGTTGCAGCAAAGGCAAAATACAATATGTACCTGAAATAAAACCTCATGGGTTAAAACCTGATGTTATAATTTATAAACGGAATAGGTGTAGCGAAAATGGATAATTTATACCCGCTTATCACGCCGCCTTGCTCGGTGAAGAAAGTGGAGTAAGCATTTTGCCTTCCGGTTATATTATAAACACCCACCGTCCATGAATTGTGTGTCTTTTGGTGTACTTTATGGTTGCCGTCAATATTTATGGAAAAATCCGACCTGAAATAATCAGGTATCCGGTATTGATTCCTATCCGAATAAAATACCCTTTCAGAACCTGCATATTCGTATTGGGCTATGGGCAACGTTATAGGTCGGCCGGTGCTGTAAGCAATATCCAATGATATGCTGTATCTATGTGTAAACTTGTAATTACCGGTAAAATTGAATGCATTTGGTTTATCCCAATTTGAAGGGTACCAGGCACCTCCATTTATTAGCTCTCCTGCGTTAGGGTCATTCTGCCTTAATAATGTGCGCGAGTAGGTATAGCTAAACCATCCGTTTAATTTTCCGGCTGTTTTTTTTATTAAAAATTCCACACCGTAAGCCTTTCCCTCGTCAACAATTACGGCCTGTTCAATATGCTCGTTTAATATCAGCACAGCACCGCTTCTGTAATCGAGATAATTTCTCATCCGTTTATAATATCCTTCTATCGACATTTCAATGGTGTTTGCGGCTGCATTTTTAAAGATCCCCAGTGAAACCTGGTCGCCGTATTCGGGCTTAATATTGGGGTCGCTTAACTTGTACACATCCGTTGGGGAAATTGAAGTTGAATTGGTCAGCAGGTGAAGAAATTGATGAAGTGTATTATACCCTGCCTTTATCGAAAGATCGTCGTTTAATAAATACCGTGCCGACAACCTGATATCGGGCGAGATGTATGTTTTAATGATCTTGCCGCTTGGGTAGGCTGTGCTGTCAAGTACATTGTCGGGCTCTTTAGGTAAATTGGGGGCATATGTATTAACAATTTGCGGGCCCAGGTAATTAAAAATGTTAAGGCGCACGCCTCCGCTAATGGACAAATTTGTGTTAATATCATATTTATCGCCCAGGTACAAAGCGCTTTCCAAAGCTTGCTCAGTGGCTATCACCTGGGGCACTACCAAAGATTTGACGCCATCAGGTTCAAATGAGCCGGCATTATTTGTGTACAAAATTGAGCTTAAGCCAAAATTGACGGTATGCTTACTGCTTGCATAATAGGTAAAGTCGGTTTTAAAATTGGCCTGGCCTATGTTGGAAGAAAGATCATAGCCATTTACCGGGTTTGCAGTGCTTGATATCGAATAATTATAGTGGTCGTACCCGCCGCTGATTAAACTGAATAATTTAGTGCTGAAATTATGCTTCCATTTTAAAATTATACTCTTGTTGCTGTAGGCGTAGGTGGTATCGCTGTTTAGCCTGAACTTATCATTACTGATATAACTTGACAGGTAAATATTGTTTTTATCATTTATCTGGTGGCTGATATCGAGATTGGCATCATTAAATGAGGCCGAACTATTTTTATAAGCCTGCGGCAGCAAGTGGAGCAGCCAGTCGGAATAAGTTGTGCGGGCGCCGAATATAAATGAGGTCCTGTCTTTTACTATAGGGCCTTCAACATTTAAGCGGCTGGTCAACAAACCAATACCCGCCGAACCGGTAAATATTTTTTTGTTGCCTTCGCGATTGGTTATCTCTAAAACCGAAGATAACCGGCCCCCGAATTTTTCGGGGATACTGCTTTTATAGAGTTCTATATCCTTTACAATGTCCGGGTTAAACGCGGCAAAAAATCCAAAAAAGTGTGCCGGATTGTAAATTGTAGCGCCATCAAGCAGGATCAGATTTTCGTCTGCTGCGCCCCCCCTCACGTTAAAGCCTGTAGTCGCCTCGCCCACAGAAGTAACACCCGGTAAGGTGAGCACCACTTTCAAAACGTCGGCTTCACCGAATGCGGTTGGTATTTGTTTAATGTTTTTAATATCAAGGCGGGTGACACCTAATTCTACGCTGCGCACATTTGCCACTTTGTCTGCCGATATTTTAACTTCCTTTAAACTGTTCACCTGTTCCTGCATCTCGATGTTCAGTTTACCGTTAGTATATAGTACGATCTGCCGCCTGGTATCGCGCATCCCTATACCGCGTACGTTAAGGATGTGCCTTCCGCGGGGCAGCGATAAGGTGAAATATCCGAAATTATCGGTAGCTACCCCTGTTTTTGTATTTACAACATAAATGCTTGCACCAACCACAGCTTCGCCCGATTTTATATCCCGTACATATCCGCTCAAGGTTGCGTTACCGGGTGGTATACTATTGGTTTTTATACCTATTTCGTAAACTTTGTTTTCAGTTGTCGCTTCCGCTACTTTTTTATCTCTTTCATCAGTATAGTCGGCAACCGTCGAAACCGGCTTACTTACATTGGCAGTTGTGGTAGTTAAAAAACCGGGCGCTAATTCGGTTTTTATTTGCCGCCCTTTTGTCAGGAATACCTGCTGCTGCGGGGTAATGGCATAATGGAAATCGGTATTTTTGAAAACCATATCCAAAATAGTCTCCAGTGGCTTATCATTTACCTGTAAGGTAACCTTTAAACTATCAAATGATGTCTGGTCGTAATAAAAATGATAGCCGCTTTTTGATTCGATATCATTAACAACTTGCCCAATGGTTGCTTGCTGAAAGTTAACGCTTAATAATTTACTTTGCTGGGCCGCAGCCACTTGTAAAAAAAACAAAAAGCAAAAACTAAAAAGGTAGGTTTTTCTCATATTAGTTGGTTAAATGGTCATAATAAGATGCTATTTTGACCATAGCCTCTTCAGGGTCTTTCCGGAATTTAATTTGATTAGCTCTGAGATATTGCTGAATTTCCTTCTTTTTGTCTTTAAAAATGCTAAGCATTGATCCCTGGCTGGAAATGCTATAATACACATTGTTTTTTCTTAAATAATAATCCTTTCCCGAATTGAAATAAGACTCTGATGCTGATCCGCCGCCAACACTGACCTGGATATTTTTTGAATGTTTAACCAGCACCTGGGATTTGCCGCCATAGAGTTCATCGTAATAGCCAGATTTTATGATGGTATTAGCTGCGAGCGTATCCGCATTAATATTTACAAAATGATGATCTAAAAAATCAAAGCTTCTTACTTTTTCCTTTACCAGGGAAAACTTTGAAAAGTGATTATATAAAAGCACAACAACTTTATCGCTGTAAATATCATATAACATGGGTACACCAGTGTACAAATTCCCATCATAAAAAACACTGCCGGGTGTAAAAGCATTTACTTCTGAAAAGTAAGCATTACCCTTAATCAGGGGATCGTAAAAATAGTATTCAGCGCCATTATATAAAGGTGACTGCTTGCCGACCGTGGCATAAAAGAGGTTTAAAGTATTGTTTAATGCGTATTGCTGCGAGCTGCTGTCTGTCCGGGCGACCTGGGCGAAAGAAGTTTTGTTGATAAACGTGCACAAAAAGCATAGGAAGGCAAATAGGTAAATACATTTTCTCATGAATTCAGGTTAAAAGTGAAATTTACATTACTTAAAGTTAAAAACCAAAAAGTTAGTTGAAAAAAAATTTCAGTTTCCTGCCCGGGCGTAGTAACTGGTTAAATTCTTCTCAATAATTATTATCACAGTAGCCAAATAAATCATGGTTCGTAAATCTCCCCCTGGTGAACATTACTTGTCTTTTAGCATTTTAAACCCAAAAAGTGCACTGCGATCCATTTTTTCAATATTAGCTTTTCACTATATTTCGTCTTTGATTTTTAGTTATCTTCTCAATTTCCAAAATTCTCCGACTCCGGTTTATTAGGTTTCGATGTCCGCTATCTGCATAAAAACTAAACAGCTACTTGTTTTAGTTTAAGTTTTTTAAAGACAAAAAAACTTTCGCAAATCGCTTCATAATAAAATTTGCGCCCTTGTTGGTAGTCGTTTAAGAAGACCAATGGTACTATATGAAAATGGACTTTTTTCGCAGCGAAAACGGTACTTGTTACAATTAAGTTATTCACATTAATGGTCAGGCGGCAAAATGCGGTTCTAAAAGTATCTTTTTCGTGCTAAATAGTTGATTTTTGGCGGTTCAAATTTATAGTTGTTAAATTAAGTCCTTATTGCCAAAGCACTATCAATGTCATAATAATGTTACAGGTCTTTTTATTTTAGCAAGCCAATAATCTGTTGTATTATTGAGTTTAATTTAAAATCAATAACCATATTTATGAAAAAAGCATTAGCAATCCTGCTGTTAGCTGCGTTTAGCTACAGTGCAGTAAGCGCCCAGCCGGTACATCACAAACGCCACAGAATGCACCATCGCCGTCATCACCATCGCAGGATGTAACCAAACAAAAAAGGCACCAATTAACCTGGTGCCTTTTTTCATATTAAACTTCGCTTCTCTACAGCTTTCGCTTCACTTCTACGTTTTCATACGCCTCAACAATATCACCTACTTCAATGTTATTAAAGTTGTGGATGTTTAAACCGCACTCGTAGCCAGTACTTACTTCTTTAACATCATCCTTGAATCGTTTTAACGAAGCAAGTTCGCCAGTATAAATTACCACGCCTTCGCGTACCACGCGTATTTTACTATTGCGGTTAATTTTGCCGTCAAGTACCATACAGCCGGCAATCGTGCCAACTTTGCTTATCTTAAAGGTTTCACGTATTTCAACGTTAGCTACTATTTTCTCTTCGAACGTTGGTGCAAGCATGCCTTCCATCGCAGCCTTAATCTCGTTTATTGCGTCGTATATAATGGAATATAACCTGATATCTATCTGCTCTTGTTCAGCCAGTTTACGTGCACTTGCTGATGGCCGCACCTGGAAACCAATGATAATAGCATCGGATGCAGAGGCCAGCAATACGTCCGACTCTGAGATCTGCCCTACAGCTTTCGAGATAATGTTTACCTGTATCTGCTCAGTAGATAGTTTTAACAATGAGTCGGACAAGGCTTCAATCGAGCCATCCACGTCGCCCTTAACAATAATGTTAAGCTCTTTAAAGTTACCAACTGCCAAACGGCGGCCAATTTCGTCAAGGGTAATGTGTTTTTGTGTACGTAAGCCCTGTTCGCGTTGTAATTGCAATCGCTTGTTGGCAATTTCACGCGCCTCAACTTCGCTTTCCAGCACATTAAATTTATCGCCCGCGGTCGGTGCGCCCTGCATACCCAATACCTGTACCGGTGTTGAGGGGCCTGCTTTTTCCACCCGCTGGCCGCGTTCATTGGTAAGCGCTTTCACACGTCCGCTGTAACAGCCTGCCAGTATCGGATCGCCAACTTTCAGCGTACCGGCCTGTACCAAAATAGTGGTCACTATGCCGCGCCCCTTATCTAATGCAGCCTCAATAACAGTTCCTACTGCGCGTTTATTGGGGTTGGCTTTTAGCTCGAGCAATTCGGCTTCAAGCAATATTTTTTCTAAAAGCAAATCAACATTTAAGCCTGTTTTGGCCGATATTTCCTGCGACTGGTATTTTCCGCCCCACTCTTCAACCAAAATATTCATGGCCGACAGCTGTTCGCGGATTTTATCAGGATTGGCGCCGGGCCGGTCAATTTTATTAAATGCAAAAATGATAGGCGCACCGGCAGCCTGCGCATGGTTTATGGCCTCGCGGGTTTGCGGCATCACACTGTCATCGGCAGCAATTACAATAATCACAATATCGGTTACCTGTGCGCCCCTGGCACGCATGGCTGTAAATGCCTCGTGGCCCGGAGTATCCAGGAATGTTATTTTTCCTTTGTCGTCAGGCAATGTTACCTCATAAGCACCAATGTGCTGGGTTATACCACCGGCTTCGCCGCCGATGACGTTTGTTTTACGTATAAAGTCCAGTAACGAGGTTTTACCATGGTCAACGTGGCCCATTATGGTTACGATCGGTGCGCGTGGTATCAAATCCTCAGGATCATCAGGTGCATCGAGGTTGGCTTCTTCGTCCTGTGGTTTTACAAATTCAACCTGGTACCCAAACTCGTCAGCAACTATGCTCAAAGTTTCAGCATCAAGCCTCTGGTTGATCGAAACGAACATACCAAGGCTCATACAGGTGGAGATGATCTGCGTTACAGAAACATCCATCATCGAGGCCAGCTCGTTAGCCGTAACAAACTCGGTAACCTTTAATACCTTCGATTGCAACTCCTGCTCCATTGCCAGTTCTTCGGCGGTAGCAGCTACGTCATCGCGTTTTTGACGGCGGAATTTGGCGCGCTGGGCAAACTTACCGGATTTACCGGCGCCGCTCAAGCGTGCTAATGTTGCCTTAATTTGGTCCTGTATATCTTTTTCAGATGGTTCTTCTTTAGGGCCGGTGCTTTGCGGAGCGCTGCGGTTCCTGAAATCGGGCCTTGCCCCGCCTCCCTGGTTACCGCCTCCGGCTGGGGGATGATTAGCGCCCCTGTTCCTGAAATCCGGGCGATTGCCGCCGTGTGGCTGCTGTTGTCCCGGTGGATTGGCTGCCTGGTGCCCGGCATGATTTCCGGCCTGGTTACCCGGGGGTTGATTCTGGCCTGGGCCCTGGTGGTCTTTGCGTTTCCTTTTGCGTTTATGGTCGGCCGCGCTGTTGGTATTTGATGATGAAGCTACCGGGTTGCGTTTTGGTGCGTTTGCCGGCAATTGTATCTTACCAACTACGTTAGGGCCTGTTAAGCGTTCGGCTTTGGCGCGTATTACTTCGGGCTCTTGCGGCTCATCTATATCGTCTTCCGGACTTTCAACAACGGGTAAAGCTGTATCCGTCACTGACGCCACAGGCGCCTTCTTAACTTCTGCAGCGGCACCTTCATTTATACTTTCTTTGGCTATTTCAGGCAATGGCTTTGGGGGCGTGGCCTCCTGTTTTATAACAACTTCCTCTTTCTTCTCAGCAGCCTTTTCAACCGGCTGTTGTTTTGCATTGAGGTTGTCAAGGTCGATTTTACCAACAACTTTTACGCCGGGTAAAGTTTCATTATGGTCTTCCGCTTTTGCCTGATGCACCTCAACCGGTTTTGGTTTTTCAACTACCGGTGGTGTAAAATGATGACCAGCATTTTTGATCAGGATCTCTTCATTCTCAAAATCGCGCGAGCGGCGGTGTTCAACAGGTTTTTCGGGGAACTGAACAGTTTCTTCTTTTCTTATTTTTCCGATACTGATCTGTTTAGCTTCCTCCTTAATAATTTTATCCACAGCAAACTCTTTCAAAAGGGCGCTATACATATCGCCGTCAAGCAGGGCCATAGGATGTTTTTGTACCTTGTATCCCTTTGTCGCTAAAAAATCGACTATAGTACCCGTACCGATATTCAGCTCTTTTGCTGCTGTAAATAATTTTATGGATTTGTCTTCTGACATTTATTATTATGCTTTCTCTGCTATTTTGTGCAAAAATACGATTTTAATTTTGGTTATTATGCTTATTCGAACTCGGCCTGCAGAATTGATAACACATCTTTAACAGTTTCTTCTTCCAGGTCGGTGCGTTTTACCAGTTCATTTACGGTTAGTGCCAGAACTGATTTTGCCGTATCCAAACCAATGCGTTTAAATTCATCAATTATCCAGCTTTCAATTTCATCTGAGAATTCTTCAATGTCCACATCCTCATCTGTTTCATCTGCTTCGCGGTAAACATCAATTTCGTAGCCGGTTAATTTACCTGCCAGTTTAATATTATGGCCGCCGCGCCCAATGGCTAACGAAACCTGGTCGGGCTTTAAATATACTGCCGCAGTTTTTTTCTCGTCATCCAGCTTAATAGATGTTATTTTGGCCGGCGATAATGCACGCTGAATATATAACTGTAAGTTATTGGTGTAATTGATCACGTCAATATTTTCGTTTTTCAGTTCACGTACAATACCATGTATCCGCGATCCTTTCATACCCACGCAGGCCCCAACCGGGTCAATACGGTCGTCATATGATTCAACTGCAACTTTGGCCCTTTCGCCAGGTTCGCGTACAATTTTTTTAATGGTGATCAGTCCGTCAAAAATTTCCGGCACTTCCATTTCAAATAAACGCTGTAAAAACTCGGGCGCTGTACGTGATATAATGATCTTCGGGTTACTGTTCAGCATCTCTACTTTATCAACAACTGCTTTTACAGTATCGCCTTTTTTAAAGTAATCGGCAGGAATCTGTTCCGATTTTGGCAGCAATAACTCATTGCCTTCATCATCAAGTACCAGGGTTTCCTTTTTCCAAACCTGGTAAACCTCGCCGGTAACAATTTCACCTACGCGGTCCTTATATTTTTTAAATATCTCATCTTTTTCCAGTTCCAGAATTTTGGACACCAACGTTTGCCTTGCGGCGAGGATTGCCCGCCGGCCAAAACTTTCCAGGGTTACCTGTTCTATGTAATCATCGCCAACTTCAAGGCTGGGGTCCAACGTTTTTGCCTCGGCCAATTCAATTTCCAGGTCGTCATCTTCGCTAAAACCGTCTTCCATTACCTTACGGGTGCGCCATATTTCAAGGTCACCGTTATCGGTATTCACAATTACGTCGCAATTCTCGTCATTCCCATATTTTTTACGGATCATGCTTCTGAAAACCTCCTCCAGTACGCTCATCATGGTTGGGCGATCGATGTTCTTGAAATCTTTAAATTCCTGAAAAGAATCAATTAAATTAATATTGCTCATTTTATTACTTGAATGATATTAAAACTTTTGTTTCTGTTATTTTACTTATCGGGATAACGCTTTCAATAATTTCAGCCCTTTTCCCTTTTTCTTTTACTTTTTCTTCAATTACAATGGCATCTTCTGTAATGCCTGTTAATTTACCTTCTCTTTTTGTTCCATCTGCCATTTTAACGGACAAATTTCGCTCAATATTTTTTAAATATTGCCTTATTGATGTAAGCGGCGTATCAATCCCCGGCGATGAAACCTCAAGATTATATGCCGTTTCAATCACATTTTCCTCTTCCAACCTAAAACCAACATGCCTGCTTATGGCTGCAATATCATCAATACCAATACCATGGTCGCCGTCAACAAGGATCATCAATTTTCCATTGGAATGCATTTTTACGTCCAATATAAACAGGCTGGGCTTATCTGCTATCTTCTCTTCAACCAGCTCCCTTACTCTTTTTTCAATATTCATTACTGCCTTTCTCCCAATAACAACCAGCGCTATCCGGATTGATTGGTAAATAAAAGAGGGGACTATAGCCCCCTCTTTTTAAATTTGGATACAAATGTAATGATTTTTATTGGTTTTTCAAGTACTTTATTGCTTAAAAATCAAATCTGAGTATGGCGTTTTGCCTAACCGCTTTTTACCCTTAATAATATCCCAGGCGTTGTTCCCTCCCTCGAATTTAAAATAGCGGACAAAGTAATTTTGGTTTTTAACGAACGGGGTGTCGGGTGTAAAAACCACGGCGCTATCCTTTAGCCGATAAACCCCGGGCAAAGGCTTTTGGTAATCTTTCATGTCCGTATCTGCCGGCATCCGGTAAACGGGGATCAGTCCCTGCCAGATGCCGGCTACTGAATCGCGGCTGATCTCGCTGGTTATCGCGTAGTCCAGCCCTTTAAATTCAATTGAACGGCCGCTATCAGCCCTAATGATATGAACGGGAGGTGTTTTTGGTTTGGACGAACAGGCAAAGCAGAACAGGATTAGTATTAAAGCCGTTTTTTTCATTGCTAAATATCGCTAATTATAAAGCAAACAAAAATTATTTTACATAATATTTGTTTCGTACGAAATTTTTTCTACCTTTGATTCGTGATGAATATAAAAGATCAAAATAAACAATTGGAACCTACCAAATCGGAGCTTGAAATACTGCAGGTTTTGTGGGAAAAAGGCCCGTGTACCGTGCGCGAAGTAAACAACGAACTGCTTAAACAAAAGGATGTAAACTACACCACTACCCTTAAGCTGATGCAGATAATGGCCGACAAAGGCATACTTGCCCGCGATGAAAGCCAGATGAAACATATTTACCTGGTTGCCGAAGATGAGCAAAAAACCAAAGAACACCTGCTTGATAAATTTGTGGATTCGATGTATAAAGGCTCGGCCAGCAAGCTGGTGATGCAGTTGCTGGGCAATAAAAATACATCAAAAGAGGATCTGAAGGCAATTAAGGAAATGCTGAATAAACTGGAAAAGGAATAATAATAACCGACCAATATACACCGAAGTTATGGAAACCCCGACAGCAAACACGCTTGTAAGCGATCATATCATAAAAGCATTGTGCAATACTTTAATGCACTCGCTGTGGCAAGGAATCTTACTTGCCATTTTAACCGGCGCAATCATCATTTTCACAAAAAAGGCAAGCGCTGCCAAAAGGTATAACCTGCTCGTGGGCGCGCTGACTTTATTTGCGGGCGGTGTGTTGTTTACCTTTATTTTGCAACTACAGTTGCAGCAACCGCAAGCGAATCATGCTTCGATAACTTACCATGCTAATACGACGGCGACTGCGCCAATAACCTACCCGACCAATGCCGTCGCGCCTGCCCCGGTTACTGCACAAATCGCAACGCCAATTGTCACGGAAAATAAAAAAGAGAGTATTACGCAAACGGTGCTCAATTATTTCAACAGCCATTATAATATCATCGTATTGATTTGGTTTTTAATTATCTGCGCCAAAAGCGTACAAATGGCGGTGGGGCTGCATGGTGTTTATTATTTAAAGCGGACAAAAGTTTTTGCTGTTGGAGAAGCTTGGGAAAACAGGCTTTTACAATTGGCAAAGCAACTCCGCATCAAACAAACCATCCGTTTAATGGAATCGGGTATTGCAATGGTGCCTATGGTTATCGGCCATTTAAAACCGGTGATATTGATCCCGATAGGGTTGATCAATTCATTGCCTGCCGATGCCGTAGAGGCGATCTTAGTGCATGAGCTGGCTCATATCCGTCGCAGAGACTACCTGGTAAACCTGCTGCAAAGCTTTATGGAGATCATCTTCTTTTTTAACCCGGCTGTGCTTTGGCTATCACAATTAATTAAAACAGAAAGGGAAAATTGCTGCGACGATATGGCGCTCGCGCAAAGCAACAATAAGGAAAATTATATTCGCGCCCTGGTTTCGTGCGAGGAATATAAGGCGGCAGGCACTGCTTATGCCATGGCATTCCCGGGCGGCAAAAACAGCCTGCTGGCGAGGGTAAAACGTATGATAGCTAACCGCAACCACTCGCTCAACATGTTCGAAAAAACGATGCTGGCTGTTTGCCTGGTGGTGCTTGGTTTGGGCGTGTCGGCATTTACAGTCCGCGAACAGATCAAAAAGACCATTCATTCGGTAGTGGCTGCCATCCATCACGAAAGTAAGGTTCAGCCCAAACAGGCAGAAGCAGTTAAAGGCGATACAACAAAAAAGAAACCGGCGGCACCTGTGAATGACGTGAATGCATTACTGGGCCAGTTGCGGCAGATCAGTCCTGATACGCTGCTATTGACCGGCAATAACCAGTTGACCTTAGTTAACTATAACCTGGACAGTTTATTAAAGGTAAACAGCGCTCTCCCAGGTTTCCCCGAAAACCAGGGGTTTAATGCCAACTTATACCTATCCCAGCTGGGAAAGGCTGATTCAAACCAGCTGGCGAAGCTAATGACGGCCAGGCTTAACTCACAACTATTGCTGGAAAAGCCTGACAGCAATATTCTGAAAACTTTAAAGCAGACGCACGACATTGGCCGGGAGCTCTACCGCGAACACCTGATAACGGATACCAACCACCTGAGCATCACCACACACCTGGACAAACGGGAGCTGATCGTTAACGGCGTGCGGATGCCGGAAGATGTGTATCAAAGGATCTACACGAAATTTTACAAAAAGGGTGATAACGGCAACTACAGCAGCAATACAAATCGCAACAACAGGTTTGGAAGTGATGGCGTCAAGACACAGCGCATCATCGGCGAGATGTTGAAAGATGGTATCATTACCAGCACAAATGATCTCTCATTTAAGATCGGTACAACTGAGTTTGTTGTGAACTATAAAAAGCAGCCTGAGGGTATTTATAGAAAATACAGGGCCGAATACGTAGACGGCCAGCATAGCGGCCACCGCGATTGGATATGGTTTTATAAATTTGATACAAACAAGTGGGATCTGATGAATGGCCATAGAAATAACGGGGATACCGACCAACCCGATGGTTCAACAAGCGGTGTTTTCCAGGGAAAGGAAGATGCAAATTCCGGCTACAACAAGAACGCGTATAATGATGGCACTTCGGAAGCCTATTCGGCCAGCGCAAAGAACTATAATCGCTGGGACGCATATTCTGACTCACTTCGCAAAGAACGAGATAGAGTGGAAGTTGAAAGAGATAAAAAGCTTATCGCCGACCTGCTGCAGGATGGCTTGATCACCGATCCGAACAATTTGACCTTCACGCTCAGTAATAAAGGGGTGATCATAAACGGAAAAAAGCAAAGCGACGAGGTGTATAAAAAATATAAGGAAAAATACCAGCCTGATAATACCGGTACCGGCTGGAACTGGACCTATTCGCACCACGAATAATTAAAATCTCGGTTAGATTAAGTGAGTGGTTGATTAAGTTAAAACCCGATCTACATCAACTTAATCAACCCTCCGCTGGTTCAAGTAGAACGTTTGCACCGGCGGAGGGCAAAAGGACCAACCATCGGGATTGGTCCTTTTGTTGAAGAATATTTAATTGTTTTTCAAAGCATAATAAACCGTTCCGCTGGCGAAGCCGTCGGCCGCGGCGTAGTTTTGAGCTAACGTTAGTTTTTCGCCGGTGTTAGCTTCCACTTTTAATAACAGGTCTCCGCCGCCGGTATTTTTCAAGGTCACCTGTCCGCGGCTTAAGGCTTCTCCGTCAAAGGCTACTGCATCGTCGTTAATCACCGGCAGGGTGTTAAACGGTCGTGGCTTACTGTCTTCGTTGTTAACCTGCATCCGGTCAGTAACCTGGTACCTAGCCGGCGGTGGCGAATTTTTATCAGTGCTTTGTTCCTTCTTACAGCCGGCAATTAAGCTTGCCGAAAGCAACCCCACTACGGCGATCTTTTTAAAATTTGTTTTCATTTTTTTTTTATTTCTATCAATGCAGGGGTGGGGTTTTCGTTGCAAAAAATCAAAAGGGCGAATTAAAAACGATGCTTTTGATTTTGAAATTTAATTGATTATTTATAACTTAAACCATTCAAAATAAATCTAACCTTAACACTATGGACCCAAAAGCTCAAAAAGTTATTGATGCCTGCCAGAACGACTGGGAGGCAAACAAGGCGGACTGCAGCGGATTTGTAAAAGCAGTTTGCGCCAACCTTGGCGTGGCCATGTCGGCCGGAATGGCCGACGATATTGTTGCCTGGTTTCGTAATGAAACCAATGGATGGGAACAATTGACGGACGGCGCCGGCAATATGGCTCCGAAGGAAGCGCTTGCCAAAGACCGGGCCGACGCAGGGCAATTGGTATTATGCGGCCTTACTTCGGCAGAGCTCGGGCAGGCACACGGCCATGTATCGGTTGTCGTATCGGGGCCGCTGGTATTCTCGCACCTGAACAACAATAGTTACCCAACCGCTTATTGGGGCAAATTAGGCGGCACGGGCGGCGAAAACCAGGGACTTAACTACTCATTCGGTACCGGGTCCATCAATAGGGTTACTTATGCGGCGTTTGGGTTTTGAGGGGGGGAGGGAATTTGGAAGGCGTTTCGCGCATAGCACGGCAGGATCGGCGTCCCGCTGATTTCACTTTATGTTTTTCAGCGGGCTAAAGTTCGCCGAGTGGAGTGCTGTGCTACACAATAAATATGGGGAATATTTTTTTTCAGCCCAATATATCCAGCATACGGTCGATCTTATCACTGTACCTTAACACACGTTTTTGTGGTGCTGTGATAACACCAACCACAAACCGAGAAGGTTATTGGATAGCTTTTTACATTTTAAGAAAGCACCTCGAAGTCACCACCTTTATCGCCAGAGATTATGCCATTTGCAACACGAAGTAACAGTTTTTGATCATTACTGGCTTCAATTGATTGTGACAAATCTTTAAAACTGTGATTTAGATTCCACTTTTTTGTAAATGTAGCAATTAGAGCAAGGCCTTGCGGATCGAAGGGCAGTATGGTTCCTATCATTTTATTCCAGTGAAACTGGTCTGCTCGACTTAACGCAGTTGGTTCATAAGCCCTTCGCAATAATTCGGAAAATCTATTGAGACTTCTTTCGTGTCCTGAATCTCTGTCGTTCCTCCACGTGTTTGTTTCAGTCATAACATCAAACACCAATTCAAACGTAATATCTGTTCTTGGCAATTTTCCCTTGAACCACTGGTTTGGCCAATATCTTCTGTCCCAGCAGGGTCTTCGGTACGAGACCCTGCGCTGCAGTATCCCGAGACAACGCAGGTTCCTCTGCGAGAGAACCTGCTGAGACGGAAAAAAAAGGCGAAAGGATTCGATTTTTTGCCGTCGGAATGGGATTTCGCGAAATATTCGTTTTTGCATTTTTTTAATATTTGCAAAAATCAACTAATTGATTTTCAGGCGTTCACGATAAAATAATTGCCTGTGCTATGGTGAAGTGAACGCTACGCTGTCGCAATGGGTTTCACATTATTATAAATCATGTTATATTAGGCACCGGAAAGTAACAACGTAATAACAACTTGCCCCGCGAATATTTAAAGCCTGCTGTTGTTACACACGGGGGCGATAATGCTTCGCTATCAAATAATTAAATAGGGTCTGCTGAATAACCTAAACCATTTTGAAATACAGGTAGTTGTAGCGAACTTGTGGGGATCAAGTGCAAGGAAATATGCAAAAGGCATCAAAAAGGCGTGCATCGGCGCCGAATTTCGTCAGCCCGTCGCAGT
>CAIPFE010000011.1 GCA_903864275.1 uncultured Mucilaginibacter sp. | reverse complement strand
TTTTAACCAGTTGCAGCATACGATCACCGGCTGGCCGGGCGGAAAGCCCGATGCCGACGATTCGCAAAGGCCCGAAAGGGCACAGCCGGCCCGAAAGCGCTCCATCATCTTTTCGCCTCACCCGGACGATGATGTGATCTCGATGGGCGGTACCTTTATCCGATTAGTTGACCAGGGGCACGATGTGCACGTTGCATATCAAACCTCTGGCAACACGGCTGTCTGGGATGATGATGTATTAAGATTCGTAGAATTCGCGATAGACTTTAACGAAAGCATCGGTGAAGACAGTACCCGGCTGAAAGGCATATATGAAGACATGCGGAACTTTATGCCGACCAAGAAACCCAACCAGATCGATACCATCGAGATCAGGGATGTAAAAGGGTTTATAAGAAAGACAGAAGCGATTTCAGGGGCAAGGTATGCAGGACTGGAAGATGACCACATCCACTTTATGGCCCTGCCATTTTATGAAACCGGGAAAATAAAAAAGAACTCCGTGGGGGAAGAAGACATCCTGCTCACCATAGAATTACTACAACAGGTAAAGCCGCACCAGATCTTCGCAGCCGGTGATTTTGCCGACCCGAACGGCACCCATTTGGTATGCTTTAAGATCATATTAGCTGCATTGAACCGGTTAAAGGCAACTGAAGACTGGGTAAAAGACTGCTGGCTGTGGATGTACCGTGGTGCATGGCATGAGTTTGAGACCTAGGAGATAGAAATGTCGGTACCATTATCGCCACAGGAGGTAATCAGGAAGCGGAATGCTATTTTCAAACATCAGAGCCAGAAGGACCGCCCGGTATTCCCCGGTGATGATGCCAGGGAGTTTTGGGTAAGGGCCGAAGACCGAACCCGGGAAACGGCCAAAGCTTATGATAAACTTGGCATGGCTGAATATGAGGCCATGGAGGCCTTTGTGAGATATCTGTTCTGAACCGCTGATTACGTTGATTAAATGATTTCGCTGATGTTAATTACTGACTTGAGTTGATTATTGTCAGTCGACTGATAAATCGGCTAAAATGATCATGCTTAATACCAAATTTTTAAATTAAATAGTACTATGTAATAAATAGTACTATGTAATTACCTATATTTGTCCGGATTTAAAATTACGGACATGAAAAAGCATCACTTCGCAGCATTACTTACATTCATTTTTATAGTTACAGGGATATTCAGCCAGTTAATGGCGCAGGAAGCAAACCCGTTAAACGGTTACCGGGAAACTCCGGCAAAGATCAACGACCTGGTACACACCAGGCTGGATATCCATTTTGATTATAAAAAACGCTACCTGTATGGAAGGGAATGGATTACACTGACGCCACACTTTTATTCAACAGATACTTTAAGGCTCGACGCTAAAGGGATGGATATCCATAATATTTCTGTGGTCAGAAATGGTAAAAACACACCGCTCAATTTTACTTATGACAGCCTTAGCCTGAATATTAAGCTTGATAAAGTTTATGACCGCAGCGAAAAATATACCATCTACCTGGACTACACCGCAAAACCCGAAAAATTAAAAAATGTAAGAAATGACCAGCACGGCGTTTATTTCGTTAACCCGGATAGCAGCGAGAAAAACAAGCCCGTGCAGATATGGAGCCAGGGTGAGCCTGAAGGCGCTTCGGCCTGGTTTCCTACGATTGATCATCCCAACCAAAAATGTACGGAAGAGATCGTTATGACCGTACCGTCCAAATATGTTACTTTATCAAACGGGCGGTTGGCGTTACAAAAAAACAATGGCAACGGCACCCGCACCGATACCTGGAAGATGGACCTGCCAAATGCTCCATACCTGTTTATGATCGCGGTTGGTGATTTTAAAATATACAGGGATAGCTGGCATGGAAAAGAAGTGAGCTATTACCTGGAACCTAAATCGGCCCCTTTTGCAAAAGAAATATTTGGAGATACGCCCGAAGCCATAGAATTTTTCTCGAAAGTCACAGGGGTTGATTTCCCATGGAACAAGTATTCGGAGATCGGCGTTCGTGATTATGTAAGCGGGGCGATGGAAAATACCACGGCGACGATGTTTGGAGAACAGGGCCATAATAGACGGCAATTTATTGATAGGTATTATGATACGGGCATTGAACATGAACTCTTTCATCAATGGTTTGGCGACTATGTAACTACCGAAAGCTGGAGCAATTTAACGCTGAATGAATCAATTGCGGATTTTGGCGAGATCATCTGGCTGGAACATAAATACGGCAAGGATGCGGCAGATGAGCATGTTTACAATGGATTGCAGGGTTACTTTGATAATGCAGGAAATATTGAGAAGCCTTTGGTTAATTTTTATTACAAGAGTGTAAAGGAAGTTTTTAACGGAGTGACCTATCAAAAAGGCGGCCGTATACTAAATATGTTACGTAACTACCTGGGCGATGCCGCTTTTAATAAAGGCATGAATATTTACCTGATAACAAATGCCTTTAAAAACGCCGAAGCGCAGCAATTACGCTTAGCAATGGAAGAGGCCAGTGGCCTCGACCTGAACTGGTTTTTTAACCAATGGTATTATCGCGCCGGCCACCCTGTGCTAAACATTAGTTACAAATGGAACGATACCACCAAAACCGAAAACGTATACCTGCAGCAAACACAGGATGGACAGCCATTTATTTTACCAATGGCCGTTGATGTTTATGCCAATGGGAAAAAAGAACGTTACAAGCTTTGGATGCGCGACAAGGCGGATACGCTTACTTTCAAAGCAGCATCAAAACCTGACCTGGTAAACGTAGATGCAGATAAAGTATTGGTTACCAAAAAAACCGACAATAAAACTCTGCAGGAATATATTTTTCAATATTTCAATGCCCCTTTATACCTCGACCGTTTTGAGGCGATCGAGGCTGCATCAAAAAACCAGGATGATAAAGGCGCGCAAAAAATACTTGTGGCTGCGCTGAATGATAAATTTTCAGGCCTGCGTCAAAAAACCATCGACATACTGACGGCGAACCATGAAGACATCCGGAACATTAACGCCGATTTAAGAAATGCAGCCCTGCCTGAATTGGTAATTCATGCGCGCAAAGATGATAATACGCTGGTACAGGCCGCAGCCATTAAAGCACTTTTACCACTAAAAGATACAGCGTATTTGCCGTTGTTTAAACAGGCCCTTAAAAGTCAGTCGTACGAAGTATCAGGTGCGGCATTGTACAGCATTTTGCTGCTGGATCCTGCCGAAGCAATGAAAGACGCAAAAGCCTTTGAGAATGATAGCGAAGGCATGCTTACCCAGGCAGTCGTTAGCATCTATGCTGCTAATGGAGGCACAGCTCAATGGCCTTTTATTTATAATAAGTACAGGGAATGCAACCTGCAGGATAAAATTCACCTCACACAAAAGCTCGCTGCAATAATTAGCAGGATGGATAATACGCAATATGTGCTCCAGGGTATTGAGCAGTTGAAAACAGTTGGCGTTGATTACAAAGGCTCAGGTGTCGGCCCGTACATCATAAAATTCCTTAACAATATAAAGGAGGCACGCGCAAAGCTGAACGATACGATATCGGTGACAGCCGCAGGTGACGCTATCAGGCAGATAAATGATGCCAAATAGACACGCTGAACCCACATTTATTGTATCTAATTCCGAAATCGAAATTCCGGCATACGAAATTATTTTACGCCATCATCAGCCTCCTGATCAACTCAGCGCTTTGCTTGTTGCCTTCTTCAAGCCTGCCGTGAAAAAAGGCCTGAACGTCGTTGAAATGCTTTTTGTAGCCTTCCATATCGCCATAACCGATAATAGAGGACCATTCCCTTACTGCTGAATGAAACTCCAGGTCATCACCACGGATGGTTTTATCATACAGGGCAGTTTCGATGGATTCTTCAAGTAATTCCTCGTTTTTAAATAAGTACTCGGCGATACCGAGGCGCAAACGGAAAGGCGGGGTCTGACAAATAAGGTTATCATAAGGGTTAACGCCGAGGTGGTACCACGCATCAACCATGCTCAAAATACTCAGGTGCGAATTTGGTTTTTGCAGTTCGGGCTTTTGCGAGAGCGAAAACTCTTTCATTACGGTATCATTCAGCATAATAGGCTTGCGGCTTTCGTGAAAAACAAAGTCGCGGGCGCGGTACAGCCTCGACCTGAAAGCGCTTTCTTCTTCCTTTATCATCAGCTTAAACAACTCCGATTCGGATATGGCATAACGCTTTACCTGCTGCCGGGCATACGGGTTCAGTATAGCCAGACCAGCATATACGTGCGCTTTATAACTGAATATGCGAAGTGTAGTTAATATTTTTACATTGTCGATGCCCCCTATGTATGAGGCATTTTCCCAGGGGAAAAAACCGGCTTCTTTCCATGCGGTGCCCATGCTTTCAAAACCTACGTGGGTTACTGCCTGTGTATCTGCCACTATTTTATCATGTTCGTGGTAATTGTCAATCTCCACAATGTCCGATTCAATAGCAGTAAAAAGATCAACCATTCGCTGGTAAGCCTTTTTGTCTGTGCGGTGAGGTATCAGTATCAGCTTCTGTCCTTTGGGCTCAAAACCGGGCCCGTGCATGGCATGAAAGGTGATGATTTGCGCATCCGCAGGCAAGTATTTTTCAAACGTTTCAATTTCTGGGGTTTTTACAGAGGTTTGGCCGGCAACAATAGCTCCATATTTAGTGAAGGGGCCATATTCGGCAACTACCTGCGTAAGCCTGTCTGCTTCAACCGAATAAATGATCAGGTCGCTGGTGCGGGAAATATCATGCCCGTTATCCACTAATTTTATGCCGAATGGCGCCAATTCATCTTCAAGCCGGGCCCTGTTTTCGGGCAGGTCGCAGCCGCTAACCTGGTAACCGGCCTTCGAAAAAGCTTTAGCGTACAAGCGTCCCATATCACCCAAGCCGATAATGCCTATATTCATGGTGCTAATATATTGTTTAGAAGTGAGATGTGAGATATGAGATTTGAGATTGGAGTTTGACCATAGTCCATAGTCCATAGTTGATAGCCATTTATATCCTATTTGGCCTTCTTTTCTACACCATACATAGCTATGGTCCATGGGCTATCGACTATGGACTAAAAAAATTATCTCACATCTAAATACTAAATTTACTTTATAAACTAAATCAATATGCTCCGGATAAAAGTTGCAGTTTTTCTTATATGCAGTATTATATCATTCAGCTATGCGCAGGACAGCGCCAAAAAAGCAGCCCGCGCACAAGCTTACGCTAAATATAAAATGTACAGGTACCACCGGCGCCAAGCAAAAGCGGATTCAACCGCTGCGGCGGGACAACAAGCGACCACTGTGACGCCCGGCACTCCTGCTCCCGTTGCGGTTGATAAAAGCCTTTACGGACAATACCAATTCGCGCTAACCAAGGTTTATCATTACCAGGAACCATTTATATCGTCCTTGTGGAGAAACTTTTCGGATACCTTAAACAGCAACAAGCGTAAGCTAAAAGACGCACAAGGTAAACTGGCTGTTCAAAGTAAAACCATTGATAGTTTAAACGCCCAGGTAACAAGTAAAAACGAGGCGCTTTCCCGGATTAACGGGGTAGATATATTTGGTTTCTTGTTGTCAAAAACTACTTACAACCTTATCGTATGGGGACTTGTAGCGGTATTTGGCATTACTGCAATAGTAGTTATTGCCAGTTCGGGCCGGGCTAAGCGCGAAGCCAGGTATCGCACCCAGCTTTACACCGAACTGGAAGAAGAGTTTAAAGCCTTTAAAACTAAAGCGAACGATAAAGAGAAAAAGCTTGCCCGCGAATTGCAAACCGAGCGCAATAAGCTGGATGACCTGTTGGGGAAATAGGCCTGGCCCCCCAGCCCCCTAAAGGGGGAGTTGAAGTATCTTAGTTAAAAATTAATCACCATAAAAACTCCCCCTTTAGGGGGTTAGGGAGCCACATGTCCATAATAAAACCGACAGTCCGCATTTTTGATTATGATAAAACTATTGAGTTTTATGTGGACTGGCTCGGCTTTAAAATTGATTTTACGCACACCTTTGAACCGGGCACACCAAAATTTATGCAGGTTTCGTTAAGGGATGTGGTATTATACTTATCAGAGCATCATGGTGACGGAAGCCCCGGGATACAAATCACGATCGAGGGTTTTGAGGGATTAAAAGCATACCATGAGCAATTGATCGCAAAAAAATATAAGTACAACCGGCCTGGTTTGGAGGTAGCTTTTTGGGATCCGGCAGTTATTACCGTTACCGTAATTGATCCGGTTGGGAACAGGATTAAGTTTACCGAGAAAGTTAAGTGATGTCATGAAAAGCTTGCCTGGTATAAAAGCAAAAATTTGGGCGTTATTAGATAAAAAAAAGTACTTTAAACTCCAAACGCGATTCAATTTTTACGGTGGCAAAATTGATGATAAGGACCGCCTATACTTTAAGTCGTTTATACATGTATATGAAAGGGGTTAAATAACCGGGTACGTTATTGGTTTTTTCTTTTCTTAAATTCGTTCAATGTAATGGTGATCCCCGCAGTAGCATCTTCTTGACCTTTTAGAAACAAGTTTCGCATTTTTGAGCTTTCTTCGTTTACTACTTTTATCACATTTTTCTTATCGAAACAAGCAGGTACATTCAGAAAAAAAATCCTTCAATTAATTATGAAAGCTATCATTATTATTTTCCTGTTTCTTGTGGCGTCAACTCACGGCTTCGCACAACAAACGGTTAGCGGAACCACAACTCTGGCTATAAAATACCTGGAGGGGCAAACAGGTAATTATCCGAATTCACTGTTTGTAACCGGTATCATTTCTGAGACCGATGACGAATCTATTTATGGAATTAAGGATGAAGTTTTGTACGAAGGCTGCCGGGGCGAAGCCCGTGTTACCAGTAAAGACGGGAACAAGTTTGTTATCTTAGTAAGAGAGTTTAGTTCGCTTGCTGAGGCGGAAAGAGATATGAACGAAATGATCGTGGCCGAGCGCAGGTATTACCCATCGTTAAAGGCTCAAACCTACAATGGCGGAAGCCACCCCAACCAGGTTGAACAAAAGGTTTACAGCGACGAGACCCGCGGCACTTTTCTCTCGATGGCCGAGATTGATAAGCAGCCCGACGCCGACAGCGATAAACAATTTAAGCTGGTTACAAAACTCACCAAACAATAGAATTAACAAACCGATATCCCATATCAGTATAAAAAAACACCCTGATGAAGATCATTTCATTTATGTTGCCGTTTCTCAATTTCAACTGCAAAACGTGATAACTTTCGTCAAGTGACGGTTTTGCAAACAGATTTTATGCTCACAGGTATTATAAAACAGCAATAAGAATTGTATAATTGCCTGCATGAAAGCGTACCTGTTTGGATGGAACCCGCTAAAGTGGCCGTGGAAAGGTTTGGACGATGATATTGCCGCACTTAAAGCAAAAGGCACGATAAAGGATAATTGGAGCGTCGTGAGCCACAAAACCATACAACCGGGCGACAGGGCGTACATAGTAAGGCTAGGGCTGGAACCGAAAGGGATCTTTGCTTCGGGCCACATTTCATCAGCGCCATTTTTAGCTTTGCGAAAAGGTCGAACATATTACCGTATAGAGATCACTTTAGACGTTTTGCTGAATCCTGATAAACAACCCATCCTTGTGCTTGACATACTAAAAACCGGCAACCTTGCCTTCCAAAATTGGACGCCGCAGGCATCTGGCATTTCTATAAGGCCGGAGTTAGTTGATGAACTGGAAGGCGTTTGGCAGGACTTTTTACACCCTGATGGGCTAAAGCTTCAACTTTGAAAACTAATTTTTGTTAAATAAGCAAACAAGTAACGGTAATCCCTGTCTTATCTTAAACTATAAAAAAATCACATGGTCATTTTAAAAATAGGTACTGGTACAGAGCAGGAACGCGAAGTTGAAATAGTTAACGAGGAGGGCACATGGCAAAGTGGTATTTATCACATTTTCGCTTCTGCCTTTTTGCCTAACAAAAACAATAATCCACCCGAGCCGCATAATGTAAACAGCCCTAATTTTTTAGGAGAAATGAATATTGAAAAAGGTAAAGGAACCTGGACATACAAGGGCAATAAATTGAACGACGATGAACAAAAAGAGGTTGCTTTATTCATCATCGACTATAGTGCGCCGGATGGGGTTTATTAAATCAAAAAAGGCCACCCGCAAAAACGAGTGACCTTTTTAATATTAATTCATTTTCCTCTGTTTTTAATACCGGCAACCTATTCGGTTCTTAAACTTTTTACTGGGTTCGCCAGTGCAGCCTTAATGGCCTGGGCGCTTATAGTTAACAGGGTAATTACTATAGCCCCGACACATGCGATAATAAATATCCACCACGAAATTTCAATTCGGTAAACATATTGCTGCAGCCATTTATCCATACCATACCTCGCCACAGGGACGGCAATAAGGCATGAGATAATTACTAAAATTAAAAAATCTTTTGAAAGCAAGCCCCACAGGTTGAGTACCGAGGCGCCTAAAACTTTACGTACCCCAATTTCTTTTGTCCGCTGCTCGGCGACAAACGATGCTAAACCGAATAGTCCGAGGGCAGAAATGAATATTGCCAGAACAGCAAAAAAGGTAGCCAGCTCGCCAATACGTTCTTCTTCCGAAAATTTCCTTGCATACTCTTCGTCTGTAAATTTAAAGTCAAATGGGCTGCCGGGGTTGTATTGTTTAAACACCGGTTCAAGTTTACCCAAGGCCTGGTGCAGGGGCAGGGTTGGCTTTAACTTTATGGTAACAACATTCGTCCAGTGATAATTAAGCATAAAAAGAGTAGGCTGAACAGGCATATAAGGCGATTGCATCACCAGGTTTTTTACGACACCTACAACCACATAAGATTTTTTATAAAATTTAATGATTTCACCCACCGGGTTCTTAAACCCCATCAACTTTGCCGCGCTTTCATTCAATAGCATCCCAGCAGTATCTGTAACAAAACTTCTTGAAAAATCACGCCCTTGTGTTACTTCCCAGCCTACGGTTTTTCCAAAATCATGTGTAACCGCCATCAGGCCAAAAACCGGAGTTACGTTAGGGTCTTTTCCTCTCCATTCGTAACCGACATTGGCACTTGCAAGGTTCGTCGTCGGGCTCGACGATTCGGCCATGTTTTCTATCGCGCCTGTTTTTAGCAAATCATTTCTTAAAGCGTCGTAGTGGCCCGATAGTTCGGGCGTATTGATATCCACGGTGATAAGCCCATCCCTGCTATACCCTATCGGCCGGTTTTTTGCATGTTGTATTTGTTCGAAAACAATTATTGTACCTATTATCAGCGTAACTGAAATACTAAACTGCAACACCACCAATACTTTACGCGGAACAGCAGCAAAACGGCCGGCCCGGAACGTGCCTTTGAGTACTTTAACTGCATTAAAACCCGATAAGTAAAAGGCCGGGTAGCTGCCGGATACTAACCCGGTAAATAGGGTAAAAAATAAGGCAATTGACCAGAAAACGGGGCTTGTGAATGGTATTTCCATCTGCTTGTCGGACATTGTATTAAATGACGGCAGGAACAGCTGTACCAGGACAATTGCCAATAAGAAGGCCAAACATGCCATAACTACCGATTCACTTAAAAACTGGATGATCAGTTGTGGCCTTAATGAGCCTATCGCTTTACGTATACCAACCTCTTTGGCCCTTTTCTCGGATCGGGCCGTGCTTAAATTCATAAAGTTGATACAGGCAAGTATCAATACAAAGATCCCGATTGTACCGATCAGCCAAACGTAAAGTATACGGCCACCGGCTATCTTGCCGTTTTCAAAATTATTGTACAAATGCCATTTATCCATTGGGTAAAGGCTCAGGCGCTCATTCCCGGCCGTTACATGAGGCTTGGTTGCATATTCTATTTTCGAACTTACATTTTCAAAGTTTGCATTGTCGCTTAATTGCGCAAACAACTGAAAACTATGGTTGTCCCACTCCTGCTGCGCTTGTTTTATCCAGTCCTGTGTGCTTAAATAAACCTGCCAGGGCAACATCAGGTGCACATCATTAAAGGTTGTATTTTTGGGCACATCCTCGTACACCCCGGCCACCTTTAAGTCAAATTTATTATCAACACGCACTATTTTGTTTATTGGATCGTCATCACCAAAAAGGGACTTTGCCGTTGACTGTGTCAGTAAAACGGATGACGGATTATTCAGCGCGGCAATGCTGCCGTTTAGCATTTTTAAACTTAGCATGGATGGGAGGGCCGGCTGTACCCACATACCAGATTCAGATATTTTTTTATCGCCAACTGCCACGATAAAGGTTGCTCCCCCGGACGAAAGTGCTACATTCTTAAAATAAGAACCGTACTTTACGCGCAACTCCTCGGCTAAGGGCATTGCAACGGATTCGTGCGTATTAGTCTGGCCATTAAAGGTGTTTGTGATCATTACTTCAGCCATGCTGTTATGGGTTTCGTAGTAATGATTGTACGAGAGTTCGTCCCATACCCATAAGCCGATCAAAATGGCAACAGCCATGCCCAGGGCAAGCCCAAGGGTATTTATTGATGAATACACCTTGTTGTTTAAAATGTTACGCCATGCGATTTTAAAATAGTTCTTTATCATACGTTTACGATTTAATATTTTATTTGATATATCAACTAAAATATTAAACCCAATGAAATGCCAATTTAGTATCTAATTAAATTTCAATTAGTTATAATTTAGATAACCAGGTATATTGTACGTTTTCGATACAACAATTGTGCGTTTTTGATATTGAAGGCTGATAATAAGGTTAGGCTTAGCCACTTTAGTTACGCAAAAAGGCCACTCTTTACAGAATGGCCTTTAAATATCTAATCTTCCGGTACTATTACACTTTGATCTCAACTTCAACCCCGCTTGGCAATTCAAGTTTCATCAAAGCGTCAACAGTTTTTGAGTTTGAACTGTAGATGTCTAATAAACGCTTGTATGAGCATAGTTGAAATTGCTCACGTGCTTTTTTGTTCACGTGCGGTGAACGTAAAACGGTGAAAATTTTCTTTTCGGTTGGTAAGGGAAGTGGTCCGCTTACTACTGCGCCCGTAGGCTTTACTGTTTTTACGATCTTTTCAGCTGATTTATCAACCAGGTTGTAATCGTACGATTTTAATTTGATTCTGATCCTTTGGCTCATTTTGTTTTGTTTTATGACCGTTCCTAAGAGCTATTTGTTAGGGCGGTCGGTTGTTTATCTATTTAATAATTGATTAGTGATAAAGAAACTAGTCTCCAATCACCAATCAACTAATCTCTAATTATGCATTAGCTGCAGCTTTTTTCCCCTTCACTTTGGCAATTACTTCTTCCTGTACGTTACGCGGCGCTTCGGCATAGTGATCAAACTCCATAGTTGAAGTTGCACGGCCCGAAGTGATGGTACGTAACTGGGTTACATAGCCAAACATTTCCGAAAGCGGAACAGTAGCCTTAATTACCTGTGCACCTGCGCGCGAATCCATGCCCAAAAGCTGGCCGCGACGGCGGTTCATATCGCCAATTACATCACCCATATTTTCTTCTGGGGTAAGTATTTCGATCTTCATGATAGGTTCCAGCAATACCGGTTTACATTTTGGCAATGCTTCGCGGTAAGCTGAACGTGCGCAAATTTCGAAAGATAAAGCGTCTGAATCGACCGCATGGAACGATCCGTCGATTAACCTTACCTTCATGGCTTGCAACGGGAAGCCGGCCAATACGCCATTATCCATGGCAGCTTTAAAGCCTTTTTCAACAGACGGAATAAACTCACGGGGGATAGAACCACCGGTAATTTCGTTCACAAACTGTAAACCTGGTGCACCTTCATCTGTAGGCGAAATAATAACCTGTATATCGGCAAATTTACCACGACCACCGGTTTGTTTTTTGTATAATTCGCGGTGCTGCGTGCTGCCGGTAATGGCTTCTTTATAAGCAACCTGTGGCGCTCCCTGGTTAACCTCAACCTTGAACTCGCGTTTTAAACGGTCCATGATGATATCCAGGTGAAGTTCGCCCATACCCGAAATAATGGTCTGGCCTGTTTCTTCATCTGTTTTCACATGGAAGGTAGGATCCTCTTCGGATAATTTACCAAGGGCCAAGCCTAATTTATCAACATCGGCCTGTGTTTTTGGCTCGATCGCTAAACCGATAACCGGCTCAGGGAAATTCATCGATTCTAATATGATCGGGTGTTTCTCGTCACAAAGTGTATCGCCTGTTTTAATATCCTTAAAGCCTACAACCGCAGCAATATCACCTGCCCCAACATTTGGGATAGGGTTTTGCTTATTGGCGTGCATCTGGAATATACGCGAAATACGCTCTTTATTTTCGGAGCGCATATTATACACATACGAACCAGCTTCCAGGTTACCTGAATATACCCGGATAAAGCACAAACGGCCTACAAACGGGTCAGTAGCTATTTTAAATGCCAATGCAGCAAACGGCTCTTTTTCAGATGGCCTGCGTATTACTTCCTCGCCGGTCTCAGGGTTGGTACCGATGATACCTTCCACATCCATTGGCGAAGGCAACAGTTCCATAACATAATCAAGCATGGTTTGTACACCCTTGTTTTTGAAGGACGAACCGCATACCATAGGGACAATTTTGCCATCCAAAACAGCCTGGCGTAAAGCGTCTAAAACTTCACGTTCGGTAATTGTTTCGGGGGCATCAAAAAATTTCTCCATCAGGCCTTCATCATATTCAGCAACTGATTCCAGTAACTTTTCACGCCACTCGGTTGCTTCCTCGATCATATCGGCAGGAATAGGCACTTCAGTAAAGGTCATCCCTTTATCATGCTCGTTCCAAACAATACCTTTCCAGTTGATCAGGTCGATAACACCTTTAAAATGTTCTTCGGCGCCTATTGGCAACTGTAACGGGACCGCGTTGCTGCCTAACATACTTTTTACCTGTTTTACAACATTTAAAAAGTCGGCGCCTGAGCGGTCCATTTTATTTACGAAACCGATACGGGCAACGTTATAGTTATTGGCAAGCCTCCAGTTGGTTTCTGATTGCGGCTCAACACCGTCAACTGCCGAAAACAGGAACACCAATCCATCAAGCACACGTAACGAACGGTTTACCTCAACGGTAAAGTCCACGTGGCCCGGTGTATCAATAATATTGATATGGTACGATTTTCCCCTGTATTTCCAGTCGATAGTAGTAGCAGCCGAAGTGATGGTAATGCCACGCTCCTGCTCCTGCGCCATCCAGTCCATTGTAGCAGCACCCTCATGTACCTCACCAATCTTATGGCTAAAGCCAGAGTAGTAAAGGATACGCTCCGTAGTTGTGGTTTTACCGGCATCAATGTGAGCGGCAATCCCTATATTTCTTGTATATTTAAGATCTCTTGACATGTTTTGTTTGGTTATTAGTTGATTGGGTTGATTAAGTTGATTGAGTTTTCCCCAACAACTTAATCAACCTAATCAACCATTCACTTAATCAACCTCTTTATTAGAATCTAAAATGCGAGAACGCCTTATTGGCTTCGGCCATTTTGTGCGTATCTTCTTTCTTCTTTACAGCAGCGCCTTCACCTTTGGCGGCAGATATGATCTCACCTGCTAATTTCTCCATCATGGTTTTTTCACCACGGCGGCGTGCATAGTTGATCAGCCATTTCATGCCTAAGGCTACTTTACGTTCAGGCCGAACTTCTGTAGGCACCTGGAAGTTTGCACCACCTACGCGGCGGCTTTTTACTTCAACTGCGGGCATTACATTGTTCAGCGCTTTTTTCCAGGTATCCAGGCCGTTTTCTTTTGTTTTGGTTTCAACAATTTCAACAGCGTTATAGAATATTGCGTATGCGGTAGATTTTTTACCGTCGTACATCATGTTATTTACAAACCTGGTTACCAAAATATCATTGAATTTTGGATCAGGAAGAAGGATTCTTTTTTTTGGTTTTGACTTTCTCATTGTTACTATCCTCCTTTAATTATTTCTTTTTCTTAGCTGGTGCACCTTTAGTCGCGGCAGCTGCCTGTCCCGGTTTAGGGCGTTTAGTTCCATATTTACTGCGGCGCTGGTTACGTCCGGCTACACCTGATGTATCCAATGCACCACGAATGATGTGGTAACGTACACCTGGTAAATCCTTTACACGTCCGCCGCGGATCAAAACAATTGAGTGTTCCTGTAAGTTGTGACCTTCGCCAGGGATATAAGCGTTAACTTCTTTTCCGTTGGTGAGGCGCACACGGGCCACTTTACGCATTGCTGAGTTTGGTTTTTTAGGGGTAGTGGTATACACGCGCGTGCATACGCCTCTTCGCTGTGGACAACTGTCCAACGCTGGCGACTTACTCTTGTCGACCATAGCTACTCTACCTTTTCTAACTAATTGTTGAATAGTAGGCATTTTTCCTTTTTTGTATTTACTTTTTTAACCCGGTTTTCGGGACTGCAAAAGTACGGACTTATTTTTTGATTTTCAAGGGCTTGGGTGAAAAACTTTTGTCAGGCCGTTGGAAGGGTGTAAAGTTGGAATGTTGCGATGTTTTTTCATAGAAATCCGGGGTCTCGCGTGCAGGGGAATTTTGTTCGATCCTGTTGGATTTTTATCTGATTTTTCGCCGCTATTTAACCTTTGCTGACCGGAGAAGCTCAATTACAAGGGCTAAATGCGTTTTTTATAAAAGCTTAAAATCAATGACGGACCACCCAACACACAAAATAATATCCCCGATTCTTGGTGATATAAATTGTTTTTCGTTAGATTTGGTATATCAATTTATACCTTAAATCATTAATTGTCAAAACTATAACCAAAGTAAAGCTGCTTTTGCGGCTGTTTATGCTCATGTTTAACGAGCACCCCTCAGAATTAATTTAAACAATTATAAACCTAAAACACGATTATGGAAGTTCATGTAAATTATCTTGCTGTAGCCACTGCGGCAGTTGCCAGCTACATTATTGCCGCCATCTGGTATGGTGCTATCTTTAGTAAATTGTGGCAGCGCCTCACCGGTATAACCGATATGAAGCCCGCGCCAATGAACATTGTGCTGGTTTTGATCGGCTCGTTTGTAATGGCCTATGTTTTGGACCATTCCATTATTTTTGGCGATGCGTATTTAAAAACAGGCGGTGTGCATGGCGGGCTGATGGGGGCATTTTTCATCTGGCTGGGATTTGTTGCTACCGTAACCCTGTGTACCAAACTTTACGAGAAAAAGCCCTGGGGGCTGTGGATATTAGATAACGCCTTTTGGCTTATTTCGCTTATGGTTATGAGTATTATACTTTCCTTGTGGCCGTAGGCATAAATTGAGATACCGTAAAATACTAACCAACCCCGCCTCCGCCTAATTTTGTCGGCTATAATATTAAATTAGCTAATTAACCTCCCCCTTTAGGGGGTCGGGGGGCTGGCGAGTATCCTCAACTCCTTCGGATAATAATTATTGATCCTATTCTGCAAAAGCTTTGCCCATCCTAGTGCATGTCCTTCAAACTGCATCAAACTCCAACCTTTATGATTTATTTCCAAATCAATGTTTTCGCGCCTTAAATATTGGATGGCCTGGTTATAGTCAAGTTCAGTTTGCAATACGGTATCTTTATTAAGATGGATGCTCAATGCCAGTTCGTGGTCGGGTATTAAATCATTACCCATTAACTTGCCTAACCTTATGCCCGATTTTTTGATATACAAATGGCGCTGCAGGGTATCCAGGCTATCTTTATGCGCTTTGTTAATAGCCAGCCAGTCATCGTTAACCATAAAATAGTAGAAGTCGTCGGGGGTATTAAGGTATGTTTTTACCAGCTCGATCTCTTTTAAGGCTAACTTTTGATTGCCCTTGGTTTTAAAGCCAGGCAGTTGCGGCGTTTGCCCTTTCTTTTTTAAGCAGGCTGCGAATAAGCCTTCGCCTTTTACCTTGCCGGGATAAAAACGGTAGCCCCAGGCTTTTTGCTGGTCCGATTGGGTTTCAACAATGCCCCAGTCCTTATATATAGGTATCCGCAGGCTTTCCATATCAAATTCTGTACAAAGCCAATCTATGATAGCCTCATTTTCCTGGTGCGAATAAGAACATGTACTATATATAAGGTGTCCGTCTTCTTTTAAGGCGGGGTAAATGTCGGCCAGGATGCGCTCCTGCCGCTGGTGGCATAAGTTCACATTCGCCTCCGACCATTCGTTCATCGCCACCGGGTCTTTCCTGAACATGCCCGACCCGGAGCAAGGCGCGTCAACCAGTATAATATCAAAAAAGCCGGTAAGCCTGCTGAAATCTCTTGGGTCGTTATTAGTTACGATGGTATTAGCGGTGCCCCATCGGTTAAGATTATCGCACAAAACCGGCACACGGGTTTTTATGATCTCATTGGCCACCAGCAGGTCGTTGCTGCCGATAGCCGAACTGATGAGCGTGCTTTTACCGCCCGGGGCGGCGCACAGGTCCAATATTTTTATGGGTTCGTCATCATTTTGCCGCATATATTTAAGGATACGATCAATAAACATGGACGATGCTTCCTGCACATAATAGCATCCGGCATGAAAAAGCGGGTCGAAAGTGAAGGATGGCCGGGCATCAAGATAGTATCCTTCGGGGCACCAGGGTACCTGTTCACCTTTATTTATGGATGATATTTTGAAAGGATTTAACCTGATCGAGGTGGGCGATACTGAATTTTTATGAACATTTATGAAATCTTCATGTGCAAAACCGGGTTCACCGGATAATGAAGTTAGAAAGTTTTCAGGAAAATTATGCTCATCCATATAATTTTCAAAGATAACAATCGGTGTGTTTAAATAAGCATTTGCGCATCCGCACATTTATATGGTTGTACATCGCTATAGTTTACAGGTAGTTACAAATGGCCGTTTGAGTTTTTGTAAAATTCTCTTGTCTTATAGTTAAAACCTGTGTATATTTGTAGCCCGCTTTGTAAAAAGCGTGCTGTTTTTTGAAGATTTAGTGATTAAAAAATAAACTGAAAATAAGTAAAAATAACACTTGACAGGCATTATAAAAAATCGCATCTTTGCAGCCGCTTCGGCAACGAGGCAAAAAGGTTAAAAAATAAAGAACCGCAAGGTTTTTAAAATAGGTTCTCTGCGACAGAGAACCATAAACGTTCTTATAAGGTATAGATAATCATGTAGCGAACAGCCGGAATCCTGGAGCATTATTGCTTGGGGAGGAAGGAATGTTTAAGAAAAGAAGAGAGATAGGGATACTGTAAAAGGAATAATTTTTTTTACAGATTCTATTAGAATAATAATAGGGTCAGTGATAAACTTGACATTATACAATGGAGAGTTTGATCCT
>CAIPFE010000010.1 GCA_903864275.1 uncultured Mucilaginibacter sp. | reverse complement strand
TTTTAACCAGTTGCAGCATACGATCACCGGCTGGCCGGGCGGAAAGCCCGATGCCGACGATTCGCAAAGGCCCGAAAGGGCACAGCCGGCCCGAAAGCGCTCCATCATCTTTTCGCCTCACCCGGACGATGATGTGATCTCTATGGGCGGTACATTTATCCGATTAGTTGACCAGGGGCACGATGTGCATGTTGCATATCAAACCTCTGGCAACACGGCTGTCTGGGATGACGACGTACTGAGGTTTGTAGAATTCGCTATTGACTTTAATGAAAGCATAGGCGAAGACAGCACCCGCCTTAAAGGCATTTATGAAGACATGCGCAACTTTATGCCGACAAAGAAGCCCAACCAGATAGATACCATCGAGATCAGGGATGTAAAAGGCTTTATCAGAAAAACAGAAGCCATCTCGGGGGCAAGGTATGCAGGCCTCGAAGATGACCATATCCACTTTATGGCCCTGCCATTTTATGAGACGGGAAAAATAAAAAAGAACTCGGTAGGAGAAGAAGACATCCTGCTCACCATAGAACTATTACAACAGGTAAAACCACACCAAATCTTCGCAGCCGGCGACTTTGCCGACCCCAACGGCACGCATCTGGTTTGTTTTAAGATCATCTTAGCTGCCCTCAATCGGCTGAAGGCGACCGAAGCCTGGGTAAAAGACTGCTGGCTATGGATGTACCGCGGTGCATGGCATGAGTTTGAGACCTGGGAGATAGAAATGTCGGTACCATTATCCCCGCAGGAAGTGATCAGGAAGCGAAATGCTATTTTCAAACACCAGAGCCAGAAGGACCGGCCTGTATTCCCCGGTGATGATGCCAGGGAGTTTTGGGTAAGAGCAGAAGACCGCACCAGGGAAACCGCCAAAGCTTATGACAAGCTCGGCATGGCTGAATATGAGGCTATGGAGGCATTTGTAAGGTATATATTCTGAACCGTTGATTAAATGATTTCCATGATATTGAAAGTTTGCCATCAGCGTAATCTGTGAAATCTGTGATCCAAAATCTGCGAAACCATCCAAAAATCAGTGCAAGCACATTTTTATCGGTGAAATTCCTATAAGTTTTGCATCTTAGCGAACTTTATATAGTTCCCAACAAAAATGAATTTTACACGTAAAATCTGCATAGCTGCCTTAGCTTTTCTTATCATATCCGGAGGGGTATCAGCACAGCAGGTTAAAAAGAAGGCGGCCGCATCGCAAAAACCAAAACAGGCCGCAACAACCGAACCGCTACGAAGTGCGGCACTACCCGTCGACCCTAATGTGCTTATTGGTAAACTGCCCAACGGTTTAACTTATTATATCCGTAAAAACAGCGAACCCAAAAACAGGGCGACGTTGTACCTGGTAAACAAAGCCGGCTCGGTATTGGAAACCGACGACCAGCAGGGCCTTGCCCACTTTACCGAACACATGGCTTTTAATGGGACCCGAGATTTCCCTAAAAATGACATCATAGATTATCTCCAAAAATCAGGTGTCAAGTTTGGCGCCGATCTCAATGCATTCACTTCTTTTGATGAAACGGTTTACCAGTTGCCGGTACCTACCGACAGTACCCGGGTATTTGAAAAAGCATTTAATATACTTGCCAACTGGGCAGCTTTCCAAACATTTGATCCTAAGGAAATTGACGCTGAGCGCGGCGTCGTGCTGGAGGAAGAACGCACTGGCGGTAAAAACGCCCAGGAGCGTTTAAGAAACCAAACCTGGCCTGTGTTGCTCAACAATTCGCGATATGCGCAGCGCATACCCATTGGAAAAGAAGATATATTGAAAAAATTTCAGCCGGAAGCCATTACGAGGTTTTATCATGACTGGTACCGGCCCGACCTGCAGGCTGTTGTTGCTGTTGGCGACTTTGACCCGGCAAATGTTTTGGCGCTAATCAAGTCCAACTTCCTGACGCTCAAAAACCCTGCAGTCGAAAAACCAAGAACCTACTATTCCGTTCCGCCTACACCCGGGACATCTGTGAAAATAGCAACAGACAAAGAATTTCCATACACCCTTGTTGAAATTGTAGTAAAACACCCTGAAACTATTGTTAAAACGAGTGCCGATTACATGCAAAGTATCCGCGTTGAGTTGTTTAACCAGATGTTGAACGACCGTTTGGGCGAATTGCTTCAAAAACCAAACCCGCCGTTTCTTTTTAGCCAGTCGAGTTATGGTAGCTTTGTGGGCAGGCAGGATGCGTTCAGCACCCTGGCCGTTGCTAAATCTGGGGATCTTGGGACTGCGGTAAAAGCCGCCGTTGCAGAAACCGAACGTGTACGCCAATTTGGTTTTACAATAACTGAACTTGAAAGGGCCAAACAAAATGCCCTGTTGGCAATCGATAACGCTTACAAGGAAAGGGATAAAACCCAGTCGGCGTATTTTGCAAACGAATACCAGCAAAACTTTTTAACGGGCACTGCAATACCCGGTATTTCCTTTGAGTATAATTTCTATGTAAACAACATAGGCAAGATCACCCTTGCCGAGGTGAACGCTATGGCCGGTAAATTTGTGCGCGATCAAAACAGGGTGATCATTGTTGAGGCGCCGGATAAAGAAAAAGACAAACTGCCCAATGAAAAAACATTATTGGATTGGATAAACGCCGCCGGCCAAAATTTAAAGCCTTATATTGATTACACCACCGATAAACCTTTAATGGATAAACGACCGGTTTCCGGCACGATAACCAGCACCCAGGCTGATAGCGCCATTGCAACAACCACAATAATATTGAGCAACGGTGTTAAGGTGATACTAAAACCTACCCAGTTTAAAAATGACCAGATACTGATCAATGGTTATAGCTTTGGCGGTACTTCATTGGCAAGTGACCAGGATTTTACTTCGGCTGACCTTTCAGCCGGGATCATCGGCTCAAGCGGCATTGCGGATTTCTCACAGGCGCAGTTGGATAAAAAGCTGGCCGGAAAAAATGTAAGTGTTTCGCCGTATATCAGCGATATCGCTGAAGGGATAACTGCCAACGCTACACCAAAGGACTTTGAAACGGCGATGCAACTGATATATCTTTATTTTACGCAACCTCGTAAGGATGCTGATATATGGCTGTCGAACATCAACCAGACGAAATCGTTATTGGCAAACCGCAGCCTTGACCCCGGCAGCGTTTTCCAGGACACTATTTCAGCTACCCTAAGCAACCATAATTTCAGGGGGATGGTGGTAACGGCCGCTCAGCTAAGCACAGCAAGCCTGGATAAAGCCTTTGCTTTTTACCTGGACAGGTTTGCAGATGCAAGCGGGTTTGTTTTCACCCTGGTTGGCAATTTTGACGTTAAGACTATAGAGCCTTACCTTGAAGCATATCTTGGCAGCCTGCCATCAACCAACAGCAAACAAACTTTTAAAGACCTCGGTATTCATCCCCCGGCAGGGCAGATCACAAAAACAGTTTACAGGGGCATTGGTGATAAGAGCAGTGTGCAACTGGTATTTAGCGGCAGTTATGATTATAACGAGGCCAATAACGTGCAGATGGACGCACTGGAATCAATTTTGCAAATTAAACTCGACCAGCGCCTCCGTGAAAAAGAAGGCGCGGTTTACTCACCCGGCGTAAAGTCCAACTACAAAAAAATCCCCGCCGGCACCTACGCTTTTACAATTTATTTTGAATGCGCGCCTGCTAACGTGGATAAGCTGATCAGCGCTACCATCGAAGAAATAGATAAGGTCAGGCAAAACGGCGCTTTGCCAGTGGATATAGAAAAATCTAATGTACAGGAAGCCCGGTCGACCCAGGTTCAGCTGAAACAGAATATTTTTTGGGCCGGGTATTTAGGCTCCACATCGCAAAACCAGGATGACCCGGATGCTATCCTTCATCATGTTGGCGACCTCGCCAATGTTACCGTACAAAGCACAAAAGACGCCGCCAACAAATATTTAAGCGGCAATAATTTGATCAAGCTGATATTGCTGCCGGAGAAGAAATAGTATCATATTTATTTTTATAATAAAAAGTCCCGTCAGTAATTAGGCGGGACTTTCTTGTTATAAGGTTCTTAAACTATCATCGTTAAAGCAGGCAACCACTTCTTACAACATCTATAACCCTTACCACCTTTACAACCTGGTTAAAAATGATAATACGGCGATATCATCAAATAAACAATAACACCGGTAACGGTAACGTATAACCATATGGGAAAGGCCCAGCGTACCAGTTTTTTATGTTTTTCGACCTGCATTTGCAAACCGCGGTAAAAACTTAGCAAGATCAATGGCAATACACCCGCTGCCAGAATAATATGTGAGGTCAGTATCACATAGTAAACATACCTTACACTGCCGGCCGCATCAATTTCGGCGGCTGAGAGTTTTCCGTCGCCATCTAAGTCGCCGTACCTTGTTTCGGGCGCGAGGTAATGGAACAGGATGTACGATACCAGGAAAAGCGACGACAGGCAAAAGGCTGTTATATTGATCCGCTTATGTATAGTAATCTTTTTGTGCATTATAAAGTACAAGGATGTAAGCAGCAAAATGCTGCAAGTGCCGTTCAATATTGCATTCAGCATCGGCAAATAATGGGTAAATGAGGGTACCGTTGCCGGTGCCGGGATCAGTTTGCGGTTTAAAACAAGCACAACAGCAAACACAAATACGGATACTGCTGCAACAAAACGGAATATAAATTTATCAGTCATAGTTTTTTTAGTTGAAAGCATAAAGCTAAAAGCTTGTGAGTTACACCGCTTTCTGCTTTGGTCTTTCCGCTTTAAGCCCCCTCAATACAACGGCGTATCATGTTTAAGTATTTCCTCTGATAGCAATACTTTAATTTCATCATTCAGCCTATTGACATCATCTGTCGATGCGCCGGTGTAATAGCCCCTGATGCGTTTATCCCCGTCGATCAACATCAGCTTATCGCTGTATATAAATTCATCTTTGCCTGTTTGCAGTGCGTTAACTAAAAAACCCTTACGCGCAAGGTTATATGTAATGCTGGTATCGCCTGTTAAAAACAACCACCGGGCTGATGCCGGCTTAAAGCTGACCGCATAATTTTTTAAAACCTTTGCTGAATCGCGCTTCGGATCAACCGTGATGGAAACAAAATATACCATCTTATTTTTGGCGTAGTTTGATACTAATTGGCTAATGTTGGTGTTCATCAGTCCGCAAACCCCGGGGCAATGCGTGTAAAAAAATCCAGCAATAAATATTTTTTTATCAAAGGTCTTTAATGATACAAGATTGCCATTTTGGTCGGCCAGGTTAAAATCAGGCAAGGTATGGTACAGCGTATCCGGGACATCTTTGCCTTTAACACGATGCGTGGTTTTAGCTAATGCTTTGGGCCCGAATACGGGCAAAGGGTGGTACCTGTTTTTACCTTCGGCAACCAGTAAATAATACAAAAATCCTGGCACAGCTAACACAAGTACCAGGATCAGTATCTTTTTTAGTAAACCGGCTTTCTTCATTATAGCCTCAAACCAATCCAATAATGGCTCTCATTTGTAAGCACCAGTATTAAACCGATAATAAAAAGAATAGGGATTATAATAGCAAGCGCCATATCCAGTTTCTCGAACTTCAAGTGCATAAAGTACCCAACGATATAAAAGGCCTTAAAAAGCGTTAATACTATATACATAGGGTTTATCCAAAGCGCACCCCTGTAATGAGGTGCTATCACTAAGGCTATAAAAAATTCGACACATGTTATGCCTAACAATATGTAAAATACTTTCCATATTCTCTTTTTCGACATTCCCTCATGGTCGCCATGACCACCACCTTCCGGCGTATGTGCATGTGTGGTTTCTGCTGACATATATATATTGTTTTAAATAATCAAACTAAATAAAAGAAAGTAAATACAAACACCCATACCAAATCTACAAAGTGCCAGTAAAGGCCAACTTTTTCAACCATCAAATAGCTGCCACGCCTGGCGTAAGTGCCCACCAATACGTTAATGGTAATTATGATATTGATGATGACCCCCGAAAATACGTGGAAACCGTGGAATCCCGTTATGGTAAAAAATAAGTTTGCAAACTGGTGCGATGACATCGCCTGTTGTGTATATGGAACGCCGGCTTTAAAAAACTCCTGCATTTTCTCCGCAGTTGGTATATGCCCCCACCAGAAGCCTTCGCTATGCAGGTGGTTCCATTCCAAAGCCTGGCAGCCTAAGAACATCAAACCGCCCAAAATTGTAAACAGCATCCATATCACTACTTCTTTTTTTGAGTTGCGATGGCCGGCTTCAACGGCAAGTACCATGGTAACAGAGCTCATGATGAGGATAAAGGTCATTAGACCCACAAACACCAAAGGCGCGCCACTTTCAATAAGGCCGGGAAACGACTGGAACACCAAAGATGGCGCAGGCCATACAGGGGCGCTGAAACGCAAAGCTCCGTAGGAAATCAGTAATGTTGAAAACGTGAACGCATCCGAAAGAAGGAAGAACCACATCATTAACTTACCATATTCTACATCAAAAGGCGATTTGCCGCCCGACCATGGTGTTGATTTTACGTCATCAACCTGTTGTGCTACTGCTGTACTCATTTGTACCTGGGTATTTGTTTTAATATTGGTTCAAAAGTAAAAAAACATACAGATAAATCCATATAATATCGAGAAAATGCCAAAAAATAGATGCCATTTCCATTTTAAATAAATTCATCACCTGCGGCGTGTTGCGGTAAGTTGCCCTTATGGTATTCAATAGTACCAATAAACCAGCAAAAACGTGTAATAAATGTACCCCGCTGAACACATAAATAAATGATCGCGACGCATTTGGGTTAATAAAATATATCCCCATTTTGTATGCGAGGATATACCACGCATAAATCTGTACCGCGAAAAAAGCTATTCCTAAAAAAAATGTGATCCATAAAAAGCGGCGCTGCTTTTCAAATTGCAATTGTTTGGCAGCACGCGAAGAAATAAATAATGTGACACTGCTTATCACAAGCACAAGTGTACTGTACATAAAAGCATGTGGCAAAATAACATTCAACCCGTGCCCGTTACCCCCGCTGTAAACGATGAAACCGCTGCTGAATGCCGCAAAAAGCATAAACGAGGTGAATATAAATATCCACATGTTAAATTTCCTGGCCCCCAGGTTAAGCTTGTCCTCTTTTATCTGCGCCATCATTTCCCCTTTCCAATAAAATCAAATAAAAACATCAATTGCACTACCGGCAAATAAATAAACGAACCGTACATCAGTTTCTTTGCCGACCCTATCTGTAATGTCCGTAAAAGCATAAATGCAAGGTATAAAAAAATAAGGCTGAATAACAGCGATACACCGCCAACGTAATAGCCGCCAAAATGATAAAATGTTGGCAATAAACTTACCGGTACCAAAATCAAAGTAAAAATAAAGGTAACTATTGCACTTTTTAAATTTCTTTTGCCCGAGGGCAGCAGCCTGAAGCCCGCCAGTTTATAATCATCGTCCAAAACCCACGCAATGGCCCAAAAATGCGGAAACTGCCATATAAACTGTATGCCAAATAAGATCAATGCAATATCGTCAATTTTTTCGTGCGCGGCCACATAACCGATCAGCGGCGGTAAGGCGCCGGGTATAGCACCAACAAATACCGCTATTGGTGATTTACGCTTCAACGGTGTATAGGCAAACGCGTACAATAGAATTGAAAAAACCGAGAGATAACCGGTAACCAAATTAAGGCTGCCCAAAAGATACGTGCCGCAAACCCCCATAGTTAAGCCAAATACCAAAGCCTGCCCGGTGGTCATACGCCCGGCGGGAATGGGGCGGTCCATGGTGCGCTTCATTAAGCGGTCAAGGTCCTTTTCAATTATTTCGTTAAAGCAGTTTGCTGCTGCAGTAACCAAAAATCCCCCTACAATTAATTTGCCCCAGTTAAACCAGTTGATATCGCCATTTACCTTACTGCCTATTAAAAATGATATGGAGGCCGAAAATACCACCAAAAATGTAAGCCGCAGCTTCACCAGCTTCGAAAAATCGCTCCACTTCATTTCCGAACCTCCCCTGCATTAACCGACCGGTATAAATTTAGCATCAGGTAAAATTGCGCGCCGAATATAAGGCTTGCCAATATGATATGTGCTGCTTGCGCTACAGGCGGCAAGGACCAGTAGGACAATATTATACCGGTAACCACTTGCAGCATGATCATTAAAAATGTGAAGCTCATCACCTGCTGCTGTAAAGAGTGCCGGCTAAACCCGTGCCGTAGCAAAGCATAAAGTACTACGTTAACCAGTAGGACTAATACGGCAATATCCCTGTGCTGGTAAAATATAGCGCCCGCGTTGCTTATCCAGTCTTCCCGGTAGCCGCCCTGCAGATGGCTCGACACAGCATCTATCTTTTCCCGCACCTCGGTGCCGAAAACAATTTGCAGTATTGATAATATTAACGCAAAAACAGTTACAACATGGGTGATCGGGCTTATATTAAGCCCATGCTTGTCATAAACTTTTGCTAAATGGTAAGTACTTATACTCAATGCCAAAATTGCCAATGCCAGCAACATGTGTACGGTTACTATCCACGCTACCAGGTTGGTTGATACCACGATAGAGCCAAGCCATCCCTGGAAACCTACCAGTATCACGTTAATAATAGCCAAAAATGGTATCAGCTTATTTTCCTTGCGGTAACTAAATGAAAAAAAGGCAGTCAATAATAAAAAAATACCCGAAATGGCGCCAATAAGCCTGTTTATATATTCTGTCCAGGTTTTAGCAGCGTTAAATTCTTCAGGCACCAGTATTGATTTATCTTCGCGGATACGCCGGGCAAGATCCCCGAACCCAAAAACATCAAGTGTTTTAGCAAATCTTTGATTTTTTTCGAGCCGGCCTTGCACGTATTTCTGCTTGTAATCCTTCGGCAGATCCGAAGCGTCAGTTGGCGGGATATACTGCCCAAAACATTTCGGCCAGTCGGGACATCCCATTCCTGAACCCGTACTACGCACAATTCCGCCGGCAAGTATCAATATGAAAAGCAGAACGATTGTAATTAGATTAGTATTCTGGAACCTTAATTTCGACGTGGATGTCCTCATTTTTTAAGTCTAAAGTCTGAAGTCCTGAGTCTTAAGTCTAAAGCCCGAATTTAAAGTCCAGGTAAAAGGGCTTTATAATCATTTGACTTAAGACTCAAGACTTTCGACTTAAGACTTTATTTCACTTCTTCGTTAGCTTTATTAGCAGTTGTCCATTTGTTGTATTCTTCCAGGCCGGCAGGGTTATCTTCAAAATCATGCGGAAGATTTGAGCTCATCGTTTGTGAAAATGGCACCGTTTGCGGGATAAAATCGTCCTCAGCTCCAGGTTTGCTATAATCATATGGCCAGCGGTAAACTGTTGGTATCTCGCCAACCCAGTTACCGTGGAAATGTTCGATAGGCGCAGTCCATTCAAGCGTATTGGATTTCCATGGATTTTGAACAGTCTTTTTACCCCAGAAAATAGAATAAACAAAGTTAAAAATGAATGCTACCTGTGCCACCCCCGACATGATAGCAGCCCATGTAATAAAGGTGTTTACGGTTAGCCAGCGGTTAAAGGCAGGAAACTCTGTTAATGCATAATAACGGCGGGGAACGCCATCAAGGCCCATAAAGTGCATCGGGAAAAATACGAGGTAAGCACCAATAAAGGTTATCCAGAAATGTAGGTAGCCCAGGCGCTCGTCCATCATGCGGCGGAACAATTTCGGGAACCAGTGATAAACACCCGCAAGCATCCCGAAGATTGCGGCGGAACCCATTACCAGGTGGAAGTGGGCGACGACAAAATAGGTATCATGTAAATTAATATCCAAAGCAGCGTTACCCAGGAAAATACCGGTTAACCCGCCCGAGATAAAGAAAGATACCATCCCGATAGCAAAAAGCATGGCAGATGTAAAGCGGATATTGCCCCGCCAAAGCGTAGCAAGCCAGTTAAACGTTTTTACCGCCGACGGCACTGCAATAATTAAGGTGGTGATCATAAACACACCGCCCAGGAAAGGGTTCATCCCTGTTACAAACATGTGGTGGCCCCAAACGATGAAGGATAATACTGTAATACCAATTAAGGAGTAAACCATGGCATGATAACCAAATATTGGCTTACGCGAGTTCACCGATAAAACTTCGGATGATATGCCCATCGCAGGCATGATCACAATGTATACTTCGGGGTGGCCAAGGAACCAGAATAAGTGCTGGAACAATATCGGGCTGCCGCCTTCATAAGGCTGAACCTTGCCATTTAATACGATATCCGAAAGGTAGAAACTTGTACCAAAACTGCGGTCGAAAATTAATAACACAACACCTGCAACTAGTACAGGGAAAGATAATACCCCTAAAATAGCGGTAAGGAACAATGCCCAGGTTGATAAAGGCATTTTCCAGAGATCCATACCTTTAGTACGCATATTTAATACAGTACTTACATAATTAATACCGCCCATTAATGAGGACCCAATAAAGCAGACCATACTGATCAGCCATAGTGTCATCCCCTCTGCCGAACCTGGCATCGCTTTTGGTAATGCTGATAGTGGTGGGTATATCGTCCAGCCGCCGCTTGCAGGGCCTTTTTCAACAAAGAAGGAAGAAAGCATAATGATACTTGCTGCCAGGAAGAACCAGTATGAAAGCATATTAACAAACGGCGAAGCCATATCACGCGCACCAACCTGTAATGGTATCAGTAAATTGGCAAATGTTCCGCTCAAGCCCGCTGTAAGTACAAAGAATACCATGATAGTACCGTGTATGGTCACCAGCGACATATAAAAATCGGGGCTTAAACGCCCGCCCGGGGCAAAACGGCCCAATAATGTTTCTAATAATGGGAATGACTTGTCAGGATAAGCTAATTGTATCCTGAATAAAATAGACAAGGTCATGGCAATGAACGCCATAGTGATCCCTGTTACCAGGAACTGCTTGGCGATATACTTATGATCCTGGCTAAATACATAGGTATTCAGGAAAGTTGCTTTATGATGGTGTTCGTGACCTTCCTCGTGATGTAAAACTCCGTGATCGTGAACTGCTAATGTTGACATACTCGCTAATCTTATATTATTATTTGTTTAACGCTAACCTGTTTGCTAATGCTTTGTCCTGACCTGCCGGTTTTGCTGCCGCCGCCACCGGGGCTAAAACAGGTGCAACGGGCATTTTCAATTGCTGCCTCAGCTGGTCGGTCAAATACGGTTTTTGCCTGGCTATCCAATCCTGGTACTCGGCTTGTGACACCACGCGCACCACCTTTTGCATATTGTAGTGGCCTCCGCCGCAAATTTTATTGCAGTAAAGCAAGTATTCAAAATTTGGGTTGTCGGTTATCTGGCGCATCTGCACGGTGGTAATTGTTGGTGTAAACTTGAAAAAAGTAGGCAATCCGGGAACCGCATTCAATTGAACTCGGAAATGCGGCATATAAACGCTGTGTATCACGTCCTGTGCATGAATGTTCAGCCGTATAACTTTATTAACCGGCAATACCAGGGTATCGGCCCTCAGGTCGTCAAAACTGTTCGCGTCTTTATAATTGATCCCTAATATATTCAAAGGGCTTGAGAGCCTGAAATCAAGGTCCCCTAGTTTACCATCCGGTCCGGGGTAACGCAGTTCCCATGCAAACTGGTGGCCTGTAACGTCAATATTAATGTCGCCTTTTTCAGGTGTGGTATCCATTACCTTTTGCCAGGTAAAAAATCCAAACACCACCAGTATGGTTAAAACAATTGCAGGTATAATGGTCCATACCTTCTCAATAGTATTGTTATGCGGTAAAAAATAAGCCTTCCGCTTGTCCGATCCCCGGTACAAAAACAGAAACCCGAATAAAAGGAATTGTGTGATAACAAATACGATCAATGTGAGTATTGTTGTAAGATCGAACATATCATCAATGGCAACACCATGGACAGATGCCGATATGGGCAGTTTCATGCTCCCCTGCACAGTTAGCGACCAGTAAGCGCCATACATACCTGCGATCAGGAATATTAAACAGCATACCCCCATTATGTTATTCCAGTTAAGGCCTTTTTTACCCTGCATTTTTTGGGTAAGGTCATAAACCTTTAATATTTTACCAAAAATGGCTACGCATAAACATGCAACCAGGAAAAGCAACGTGTAATAGCCAACGCTGCCCCATGCAACGCCTTTATTGGTTGTTGAGCCATCCAATGCCGTGCCGCCTGTACTTTGCGCCATTAATATATTGGTGCCGAAAAGCACTAGTGCGGCAAAAAGCGACAGGGTTTTTTTAGAAGATATGAGTTTTTTGAATCCCATTTTATTGTTCGTTTGGTATTCTTTTTGTTTTGCTAATTTAACAATTATTATATGTGATGATGAAGGCTCTCTTCCAGCAAAGGGTGCTTTTTAGGAGCCAGCGACTTGAATTTACTTAAGGCAGTCAGCATCATAAACATGAACAAACCCGCAAAACCGATAAAAATAGCTATTTCGAGCGGGCCGATCCCAAACAAAAAGCTTGATTTTGAGCCGCCAAGGCCAAAGAAGCTTGATTGCGGACCAATAGTGCCTGGCATTATCATTTGCCAGTAATCAAGCCAGTGGCCGCAGATCAGGATGACACAAGCTGTCTTTAATACGGTGATCATCCGTTTTGAATCGCGCGACATAAGCACCAGCAAGGGCGTAGCAAAATTTATGATGATGTTAAGCCAGAACCAGGGCTTAAATTCAGGTTCCCACCTTTTGTAAAAATAAGCCGCTTCTTCAGGAATGTTTGCATACCAGGTTAAAAGGAACTGCGCGAACCACAAATAGGTCCAGAAAATAGAGAACCCGAATATCAACTGCCCCATGTTGTGCAAATGGTCTTCGGTAACCCAGCGGATACGCCCGTTTTCTTTTAAATAGATGAGTGTGAGGGTTATTGTAGCCATACCGCTTACCCAAAGGGCTGCGAAATTGTACCAGCCAAACATGGTTGAAAACCAGTGTGCTTCTAACGACATGATGGTATCAAAAGCAAATAAAGGTATGGTGAACCCGAAGATCACCAAAAATATAACCGATACTTTAAAGCTCTTGTTGTAATTAAGCATACCGCCTAACTCGTCTTCATTGTTTGAATATTTTACCAGCAGCCATCCTAAACCGCTGTAGCAGGCGAGGTAGGTAACCAAACGGATAAGGAAAAACGGTATATTTAAGAACCCGGATTTGCCGGCTATAATATCATTATAGTTTGGATCGCCCGGAGTTGTGACACCTTTAAGCGACCATTCTTTATAAAGATAAGGAAGAATGGTTTGTTTACCGTCGACATTTAAACCTGGGTGCGTAAAATACAAACCAGCACAAATAATCACCAGCAATATAACAGCTGCTTTAGGCAGTACGCCGGCAAATGCCTGCGGAATACGAAGGATTGAAGCCGACCAGCCTGCCTGTGCCACATATTGAACTGCACAAAAGAATACGCCGCAAATGCTAACGCAGGTTATATAATAACCCATTAGCAATAAGTTTGAAAATGTACGTTCGCCGCTGCCTGATAAAAAACCCCAGGCTATCCCAATTAAACCAATAGCTATCATAACGAGGCTCCAGGTTTTGGCCTTACCCCGAAATTCAAATCGTTCGTCGAAACTATGAGAAGTCTTCATTAAAAATTAGCTTATAAAGTTTGTAAATGGTGAACATACAAAATCACTTTCATGCGCTCATTCGGCTCCAGCTGCGAAGCATATGAACCCATTGCGTTTACACCATAAGTAATAGTATGATAAATTTTACCGTCTGTCAGATCTTTCATAGCGCCGCCGCGCGACGACTGCCCCTTTGAATACGATGGCGGGGCCGGGAAACCATGCGCCACTACCAGCCCGTCCCCTTGTCCCGACATGCCATGGCAGGGAGAGCAAAAGTGTTGAAACAATATTTTCCCGTCTGCCAGGTTTTGGTTGCTTGCCGCTATTGTATCTTTATATTCAAGGCCGGCTTTTTCGTAACCATCTTTGGTATTCGCATAATCAAACCTGATAAAACCAATAGGTGTGGTACCAGCAGGCGGAACCTGGGCGGTTTTACCATCCTTAAAATTATCGTTTTTCTGATCCGGATCGTATGCCAGATGCTCATACATATTGGGAGCGTATTCCCAGCCGGTGCTCCTTTTATCCTTGCACGATGAAATAATGATCGTTGCAGCGATAATGATAACCGTTGTGCCCAATATTTTTATTTTATTCATAGCTAACATATTTTCTGTCGTTATGCTTTACTTCAACTGCCCCAGCTTTTTTTAATAAATTAGTGATATCCTCGTGCGGTATATTCCCTTTTGCGTCAATGGCGATAACAAACCTGTCATCAGTAGCCCGCAGGTCCATTACCCTTGGTGTGCGCCCCGGAAACAGATGGGTCGCATAAAAGAAAGTAGCCGTCATACCAAATGCCGTAAATAATACCGTCCACTCAAAAGTGATCGGAACAAAATCGGGTATGGCAAATGCAGGTTTGCCGCCGATATTCATGGGCCAGTCATGCACAAGCATGTAATAGGCCATGCTGAATATCGTTGTACCGCCCAGGCAGCCAAACATAAATGCCGCGTAGCCAAGGCGCGATTCTTTTATGCCCAGTTTCCTTTCAATACCGTGTATAGGCATCGGTGTATAAACATCATAAATAGGGATACTATTTTTCTGTAGTTCATCAATCCCGTGCATCATTTCATCAGGATCATCAAAAAGGCCTAAAATATATTTGGTGCTGCTCATTTTCTATAATTTTTCGTAATCAGCTATCTCAACGCTATCAAATGGCACTAATGCTTCTTTGTAAAACTCTACCTGCTCCTGGTCAAGGCCGCCGTGCTGTAATAATTTCTTCTTGGCCTGCTCGCTCGAGCTTTTCAATATCAATTTCACTTCGGCCATGGCAATGGATGGGAACACGCGGATAAATAACAGGAACAAGGTAAAAAATACGCCGAGGGATCCTATAAATACGCTCATATCTACCCATGTAGGATAAAACATAGCCCAGCTTGAAGGCACAAAATCACGGTGCAGCGAAGTAACGATGATCACAAACCTCTCGAACCACATGCCTATGTTCACTACAATAGATAGTACCCACGAGATAGGGATATTTGTCCGTATCTTTTTGAACCACATCAGCTGGGTCATCAGTACGTTACATCCGTACATCATACAGCCTGCCCACCAGTACGGCCCGATGAACCTGTTAAGGAAAGTATATTGCTCGTATTCGCCACCTGAATAGTAAGCGATAAAAAATTCAGTTAAATAAGCGACGCCAACGATAGACCCTGTTAACAGGATGATCTTGTTCATCGCCTCGATGTGGAACATCGTAATATAATTTTCAAGCCCGAGCACTTTACGGGTCACCAATAACAGCGTTTGCACCATGGCAAAGCCCGAGAAAATGGCCCCGGCAACGAAGTAAGGCGGGAAGATAGTGGTATGCCAGCCCGGCTCAAGCGAAGTGGCAAAGTCCATGGATACTATGGTGTGAACTGAAAGTACCAGCGGCGTTGAAATACCTGCAAGGATCAAACATACAGTTTCAAAACGCTGCCATGTTTTTACCGAACCGGTCCAGCCGAAAGAGCAAACCGAATATATTTTGCGGCGGATGCCTGTGGCACGGTCGCGGATAGTAGCAAGATCGGGCAGTAAGCCGGTGTACCAGAATACCAATGATACCGAGAAATATGTTGATATCGCGAATACGTCCCAAACAAGCGGTGAGTTAAAGTTAACCCATATAGAACCGAATTGGTTTGGCAATGGCAACGGCCAGTAAGCCAGCCACGGGCGGCCCATGTGTGATACTACATAAGTGGCCGCGCAGATCACCGCGAAGATAGTCATCGCTTCAGCCGAACGGTTAATTGAATTTCGCCAGTTTTGGCGGAACAGTAATAATATCGCTGAGATCAGCGTTCCGGCGTGACCAATACCTACCCACCACACGAAACCGGTGATGTCCCAGGCCCAGCCAACCGTTTTGTTTAATCCCCATTCACCTATACCATACCAAAATGTCCAGCTTACGGCAAATACCCAAAGACTGGCGCCCAGCGAGGCTATAGTAAAACCTATCCACCAGGCACGGCCGGGCATATTTTCAACCGGACGCAGTATATCGTTGGTGATCTTGGCGTATGTGATGTCCTTCCCCGTTATTAGCGGTTCCCTGATTATTGATTCACTATGAGCTGCCATATTTTAAAATCTCTTCTGTATTAATATTAAGCTTCTGTTTCAGATATATTCCTAATTTTTACCTGGTACCCAATGCCCGGCTGCACACCTAATTCTTCCAGCACGTAATAGGTCCGTTCGCTTGCCAATGCTTTCGAAACTTCCGAATTGGGGTCGTTAGCATTACCGAATACGATAGCGTTTGCAGGGCATGTTTGCTGGCAAGCCACTTTAATGTCGCCATCCCTAACCGCGCGTTTTTCTATTTTAGCCTTTAACTTACCGGCTTGTATACGCTGGATACACATCGAGCATTTTTCCATAACGCCACGGAAACGTGTTACCACATCAGGGTTAAGTACTAATAATGTATGATCGTTCTGCAGGTAGTTTTCAAAGCGGGCATCGTTCCAGTAATTGAACCAGTTAAAGCGGCGTACTTTGTAAGGGCAGTTATTTGCGCAATAGCGTGTGCCTACGCAACGGTTATAAGCCATGTGGTTCAGCCCTTCGGATGAGTGTACGGTAGCTAATACCGGGCAAACAGTTTCACAAGGGGCATGGTCGCAGTGCTGGCAAAGCATCGGCTGGTAAACCACGCGTACGTGGTCAAGATCTTCCAGCCTGGCAATTTCTTTTTCTTTGGTAACACCGCCCTGGCCATTATCGTCAAAGCTATAATAGCGGTCGATACGGATCCAGTGCATTTCGCGGCGGCGGCCAACTTCAGCCTTACCTACTACCGGAACATTGTTTTCGGCGCTGCAGGCTACCACGCAGGCGCCGCAGCCGGTGCAGGCGTTAAGGTCAATGGCCATTACCCAATTGTATTGCGGGTGGTCATAATCCTGCCAGAAAAGATTATTCTCATTATAATCCTTATGGTCCTTACCTTTTCCGGTACGTGCCGCAGGATTTTTAAGGTATTCAGTAAAGGTTGCTTCTTTTATAATACTGTTGCGGCCCTCTATTGAATGGTGTGTTTGTGTTTGCGAAAGCGGCGAGTTATCACCGGTTTTTGTTAAAGATACCGTGGCAGTGGTCTGGAAAGTACCGTTACGCAGGCTATGGAACGGGAAAGCGTTTTTACCCACATTGTCGCCTACCGGCCCTGCAAGCGTACGGCCGTAACCAACAGCTACCGAAATAGTACCCTGTGTTTGGCCCGGCTGCGATAATACCGGTAAGGTTATAGAATAGTTATTTCCGTCAATTTTAACTACATCGCCGTCTTCGTATCCCCAGTTCTTCATATCAGTTGGCGATACCGCGGCAAAATTGTCCCAGGTTACCTTTGAAACCGGGTCGGGCAATTCCTGCAGCCAGGGGTTGTTGGCTTTTTTGCCGTCGCGCATGGCTACGGTTTGGTAAAGCTGCAATTCTACTTTGCCATCGGCAAGCAGGTCGCTGTGATCTAAAATGGTTTGTGCAACCGCATTCAGGTCGCGGCCAAAGGTATAAGTACCTTTAGGATTTTCAGCAGCTTTTACAAAGCCGGTTTGCAGCAAGGTTTCCCAGCCGCTCTGGCCTGACAGGCCGCCTTTAGCAAGCAGGTTCGCATCCCAGTTCTTCCTTACGTAAGTATAATAATCTTTAACCGGGTTTTCCGACCAGATCAGCAGGCTGTGTTCAGCCTGGCGTGTATCATAAACCGGGTTAATAGTTGGCTGCAAAATGGTGTAATAACCTTCGATCGCATTATCATCACCCCATGATTCAAGGTAGTAATGGTTCGGTGCGATAATATTACAAGCCGAAGCTGTTTCGTCAGCGTGATCAGAAAAAGAAACTTTCAATCGTACTTTCTTCAGCCCGTCAGTAACATCTTTACTGTTATAATAATCATAAACCGGGTTTGCGTTCAGGAAGAATACGGCATCAACTTCGCCGCGTTTCATTTCGTTCACAAACTCAACAAGCCCGGCGTCGTTACCCGAATATTGAAGCGAAGGGTTATCAAGGTCGATAGTTGTGCCGTAACTGCCCAGCTGGGAGTTAATGGCGTTAACCAATACCTGCGTAGCTACGTCGTTTGAGCCGGCAACAACCAGGGCTTTGCCTTTTGCAGCGACCAATTCTTTTGCCACGATGGCTATTGCCTTATCAGCGATATTGTTTTTTAACGGTTTTGTGCCGGGTAATGTAGTGCCCGAAATAGCATTGTACAAAGCAACCAGCGCCAGGCCTTCTTCCGAAGGTTTAATAGGTATGCGTACATCCGCATTGGTACCTGTTACGCTCATCCCGGTCTCGAACTGGATGTGGCGCGACATTTTTTTGTTTTGCAGCGATTTGTTATTCCGGTTTTGTACGTATTGCCTGATAAATTCGGCAGGTGATATCCAGGTACCCAGGAAATCAGCGCCAAAGCTTACAATTACGTCGGCTTTGTCAAAATAATAGTGTGGCAAAACCGCTTTATTGAAGCTGTTTTGATTAGCCTGTATGATACCTGTATAAGATACGGCGTCGTAAGCAACATGTTTTGTCGTCGGGAATTGCGTGATGAAATCAGCAATAACCGCTAAAGTCGACGGGCTGGTAATGGTTGATGAAACGATACGTATTTTTTTACCACCTGCTTTAATGGCAGCTAGTTCACTTTTTATAAAACCATCTGTTTGTCCCCATCCGTAATCACCGCCATCACGCATTGAGTTTTTTAAACGGTTTACATCATACAGGTCCAATACCGAAGCCTGTGCCTGACCGCTTAAACCGCCTTTTGACAGCAAATCATGAGGATTACCTTCAATCTTGATCGGCCTGCCTTCACGTGTTTTAACTAAAATAGCATGTCCCTCGAATGTAGAGGCGTAATAGTTGGCCACACCCGGGGTTACTTCTTCGGGTTTGATCAAATATGGGATAGATTTATGAACAGGCACTTTTTGACAGGCAGCCAGTGTAACGGCGCCTACGCCAAAGCCAAGCGCTTTTAAAAAGTCACGGCGCGGGGTTTTACCGCCTAAGCCGCCACCGGTCAAAACTTCTTCAATTGGAATAGGTTCCGCGAATTCGTGTTTATTTTTCTCAACAAATTCTGGCGTTTTGTTCAGCTCTTCTAAACCTTTCCAGTATTTTTTATTGCTATCCATTTAAGCTATATAAACTATAATGCGTTGTTTATTCAATTATTAATAGTGGCATTTACCGCACTCGATACCGCCCATCATAGCAGCAGTAACCGGCTTGCCCTCTTTTATCAGGTTATGCACTGCTTCCATTTTTGTATAGTAGGCATTCCCTTTAAAGTCAACATTGGTACGCTTGTGGCATTGTACACACCATTTCATGGTCAGCGGCGAATATTGGTAAACCTCTTTCATGGTCTCAATCGGGCCGTGGCAGGTCTGGCACCTTAATTTGGCAACTTTTACGTGTTGTGAGTGATTGAAATATGCAAAATCGGGCAGGTTATGGATACGGATCCACTGCATAGGCCTTGTCTTGGTGCTGTCGTATTTTTGTGTTTGGGGATCATACCCTAATGCATCATAAATTTTCTTTATTTCAGGCGACGCGGTTTTACTGTTTAACGTCCTGTCGATAGTTTTATGACAATTCATACATACATTTAACGAGGGGATCGACGCGTTTTTTGATTTGTATGCGCCCGAGTGGCAATACTGGCAATCAATTTTCATGGCGCCTGCATGCAGGTCATGCGGGAATTTTATAGGCTGTACCGGCTGGTAACCCTGGTGAACATTGGTGTTCCACATGGTGATCCAGGTCCAGCTGCCGAGGGCTAAAGTGCCGCAAAGCAAAGTAAAAAACACAAACTTCTTATTTTTGGCGAGTTTCCTGGCGAAGGCAAAACGGTCAACAGCTACTTTTTCAACGGCTACCTCTTCAATGAAAAGGCCCTGATTTTTTTCCAGCAGGCGCTCAAGGGTAATAACCACCTTGTTTAATACAAGGATGATGATAAAGGCAAGGATGATAACGCCGATCAAAGCATAAATAACCAAGTCGCTCGGGCCGGTTTCAGCTGCGGGGCCGGATGCGCCGGGTTTAGCTGCGGCGGTTTGCTGGGTTTTCCATGCCGTGCGCACATAACTTAAAATGTTTGCCACATCACCATCAGATAGCTGGGTGAACACGGTCATGTTCGCCTGGGCGTACTGGTTGTAAATGTCAAGCGCCTTTTTGTCGTGCGCAGCAATTAAGGCCTGGTTATTCTCAATCCATTTGGTTAACCATTTGTCGTCCGTATCCGAGGTAACGGTTGGGCCTAATGCCGGGCCGATAAGCCTAATATCAATCTTATGACAGGTGGTACAATTGGCTTTAAAAATGGCCTCCCCCTTGGTGGCATCGCCCTGAGCGTACGCTGAGGATCCCAAAAAAGCAAAACCGGCAATCAGTAAAACCGACCTTGAGAATTGTTTAAAAATCAATGAGAAACTCCTCATAAAGTGTATTTATACTAAATAATTTTCTATATTAATGATTGATATTCACGTAGAAATGTATGTTATACCCGAATTTTTCAGCCACAAAAGTATAATTTATTACAGTATACCTGACAAATAAATGACGGTAATAATTAATTTATAATTGTTCTAAATAACGTTGAAGAGATGGTCAATTGTGTTTTTAATAAGGCTAAATTATACAAAAATTACATTAAACCATAAAATAATAATTGTCAAAATTTTAAACAAAATATGATGTTAAACACATATTGAAAATGTGGCATAGAAGTTGGCCTATTAAGGCTCTTTTTTGTATGATTTTGGAAGAATTAAGGAATTTCTACCGGGTAGAGACGCGATGCATCGCGTCTCTGCGACTGGCTTCATTTTAAAAACACCCACGTAACAATTTGATAACCAATCCCCTGATAGGGTCACCTTTTCTTGCAATCCGGTATAAATATAAAAATCAACAAAAAACATCATGAAAATAAAATTTTAATCCCGCGTCGGCGGGTAGGGGCTGTTTTGTGCCTGGGCTCTGTGGTATTAAATAATTTGCTTGTGGCGAAGTTCCGGTCCTGCCGAAACATCGCCACAAAGAGGCCCCCTATTGTCATATTTTCTGCAACATATTGATAATCAATTATTTACTTTGGTTACCTTTCTGTGCAACCCGGTATTAATATCAAAACCAAAATAAAAAAACATCATGAAAACAAAATTATTGATCCTGCTATTAGCGGGGGGAGGACTGCTTTGTGCCTGCAAGGGGAGAGGCACCGCCGGTTATGAGGCAGTAAATAACGGCAGCAGCAGCGCCGATTCTGTCAAAACAGATTCAACAGTAACATCACAACCCAAACTGGTAAAAACTGCCGGTATCCGTTTCAAAGTAAAAAATGTACAACAAACTGAAGAGCATATAGGGGCGCTTGCCACGGGCATTAACGGGATGGTCATGCATCATCAAATGGGCGCAACCGTGGAGCGCAGCCTTGATGTCCGCATCAGCGATGATTCTGTAATGCGGGTAACTTCTTTTCATACAAGTGCCGACATAACCGTAAAAATACCGTCATCAAAGTTAGAAGAGTTTATGAATCAAGTTTCGCACATGTGCATTTACGTTAACGACCGCAGCATGGATATTACCGATAAATCGTTTGACTATCTTTCAGCACAGCTGAAGCTCAAAAGCCGCACAGAGTTAGTTAACCAGCAAAAACGGGGAAAGGTCATCATAAAAAAAACCGAAGATGTTTTGAATTTAAAAGACGATATGATAGACCAGCAGATAGGCAACCGCCAGATTGACGATGCAGTTAAAAACAGTGTGGTTACGTTGAGTTTTTACCAAAGCAATACCATAAATAAAGAGATCATTGCAAATGACGACCCATCAGCATATAACCTCCCATTTTTTAAGCGCCTGGGTATGGCAATCGAAAACGGGTGGGCTGTATTTGTAGATGTTATTATCGGCGTCGCAAGCCTATGGGCATTTATAATAGCAGGGATTGGGGTATGGCTTATTTTCAGGTACTATAAAGGAAGGGTTTTAGTTAAAAGCTGAATAAGTTGATTGCGTGAGTAGTTAATAAAACAAAACGGCTACTCACCCAATCAACTTAATCAACCAATTATTTCTACAATTCAGTAAACATTTATATTTTTGCCTGCATTAAATTAAATACCTGCAAAATGAACCCAACCGAAGAAGCAAATTCAGAAAGCCATTATCTTTTAATAGTAGTTGCAACAATTATAGGTGTAACCGGTGTTTACCTTCGCTTTGCCGATTTCCGTTATAACAACATCATTGCCAACATCATTTTAATTATCGGCGTGGGCCTTGCTTTGAAAGCGGTGTTTGCGATCCTGAAGTAGCCGTTTTAGTCCATGGTCCATAGTCCATGGAAAAAATGATCGGGTTCCAAATCGAAAAACAGTTAACGATGGATTGCTATTGAACTTTGGCCATGGACTATCGACCATCGACTATGGACTCCCCCTTATACTTCGATTCATTCAAGATCTTCTGCGCATCATTATCGGCCATCAGTTGCTGCAGCGTAATATCGGGATGTTTCTCCATATACTCCTTTACAATTTGCCAGCCCGTCCAAACCCCAAGCTTTGGGGCCGATTCATTTTTTTCGCCGAGGCCGGAGGTAAAGGGCCCTGGGTTGAAAAACTTCTGAATTTTGAGAAAATCGCTTTCATACAACAGGTTCTCATCCAAAAAATAAGCCCATATTTTCGATTGAAATTGCTGGCACCATTTTAACTGTGCGCCGGTATAGCCAATTTTGGTGGTGTCGGGCACATCAGGCAACACCTGGTCCATAAAATACATGACCTTGCCGTTGTAGATCATCTTTGATAAAAACGTTTTGCTGCTGTCGCTTTCGGGGAACATATCTTCTTTCGCCATGCCTTCGATCACGCGCGGGCAAATGTTCTGGGCGTTAAAATTGCGCGATAAATAGCGTGGCCAGGCGGCAGTAAGCGCAGGATAGAACCTTGAGTTGCCTCCTAAAAAAAGATCGAGCCCGATACCAATATAGTTGTTGTCCACAGGTATCTGTATCTCAAAGCCGGAACAATAGGCAACTACCTGTGGCAGTTTTTTTTGCGGGAAGTAATATTTAATATGCCTGAACGCATCTGTTAATTCCGCCTCTTCTTTGTCCATGTTAGGGTAAACCGAATCCACGTCATGCATAAGGTCGTTGTAATCACGGGTAGCAAAAACCCTTCGGAGCAATTTAAAATAGGCGGTATCCCGGGTATTTATATCGTCATCCTGCAAAATCATAGCGATAACATCATGGTAAAAAACACCATATTTTTTTTGCAGATAGGCCGCCTGCTGCGCCATGGGTTTTGTTTCCATCGCGTTAAATTCTCTATCAAACCGTTCAATCTTAACATCAACGGGTATATTGCTCACATCAACCTTTTTATGACGCCCGCATGAGGTAAGTAACAGGCCGATGAAAAAAAATAAATAAATTTGCGTTGTTTTGTTGATGGGGGTCATTTTTTATCCTTTGGGCAAAAATAATTTTTTATTTTTATTAAACACCCTAAACGGCATATTTCAGGCGTTAGTTTAGGAACCAGTCTAAAAATCGACAATTATAATGAAGATCGCATTAGCCCAGCTTAATTATCATATCGGAAACTTTGAATCAAATACGGCCAAAATCATTGACCATATTCAAAAAGCCCGTAAAAACGGCGCCGACCTGGTGGTTTTTGCCGAATTATGCGTTTGCGGCTACCCTTCGCGCGATTTTTTAGAGTTTGATGAATTTATCGACCTTTGCGAAACATCAGCCCAAAAAATTGCGGCTGAGTGTTCTGATATTGCATGTATTATAGGCCTGCCTACGCCAAATCACCGGGCCGAAGGCAAGGACCTGAACAATTCGGCTTACTTTATTGAGAACGGCAAGGTGAAGGGCATTGCCAATAAAGCCCTGCTGCCCAACTATGATATATTTGACGAGTACCGCTATTTTGAACCCTCTACCACGTTCAACTGTATCGAATTTAAGGGACACCGGATAGCGCTCACCATCTGCGAAGACCTGTGGAACACCTTCGAAAATCCCTTATATGTAACCCGGCCGATGGATATACTGATACAACAACAGCCGGATTTGATGATCAATATCGCCGCTTCGCCTTTTGATTATGATCATGATGAGGAGCGTATTGAAATTTTGAGTGATAACGCCAAAAGATACAATTTACCTTTGCTGTATGTAAACAATATCGGTGCGCAAACGGAGCTGATCTTTGATGGAGGATCATTGGTTTTTGACAATACCGGCCAACTGATCGACGAGATGCCTTATTTTGAGGAAAGCATGGCTTATTATGATCTTGACGATAAAGCGGCGATTACTTTTTCGCATCCCGCTACACTAAGGAAAAAAAGGCAAACCAATATTGAGCTGATCCACCGTGCCGTAATTTTAGGTATCCGCGATTACTTTTACAAATCGGGCTTTAAACAGGCCATTTTAGGTTTATCAGGCGGAATCGACTCTGCCGTTGTATGCGCCCTGGCAGCCGAAGCTTTGGGGCCTGAAAACGTGATGGCGGTATTGCTTCCCTCCCATTTTTCGAGCGACCATTCTATAAAAGATGCCGAAGACCTGGTAAAAAACCTGGGCTGCATGCATGAGATCATCGCAATAAAAGATATTACTGATGCTTTTGAGGCCACATTAAAACCACAGTTTAAAGACCTGCCATTTAATATTGCCGAAGAGAACATCCAGTCGCGAAGCAGGGCTGTATTGTTAATGGCCATGTGCAACAAATTCGGTTATATTTTATTAAACACCTCGAACAAAAGCGAGGCCGCGGTTGGTTACGGCACTCTGTATGGCGATATGTGCGGCGGCCTTTCGGTGATCGGCGATGTTTACAAGACCCAGGTTTTTGAACTGGCAAAGCATATTAATCGCGACAGGGAAATTATCCCTGAAAATTCTATCATAAAACCGCCTTCTGCCGAGTTGAGGCCCAATCAAAAAGATACCGATTCATTGCCCGAATATGATATACTGGACAAAATAATTGCCGAATATGTTGAAGGCAGGTGCTCGTCGGCCGCGATAATAAAAATGGGGTACGAGGAAAAAACCGTGCGCCGGGTGATCCGACTGATCAACCTTGCCGAGCATAAAAGGTACCAAACCCCGCCAATTTTAAGGGTAACATCAAAGGCATTTGGCATGGGCCGCCGTATGCCGATCGTTGGCAAGTATTTATCGTAACGCCCCGCTAAATTTCTTTTAAAAAATAATTACATTAGCAACTTAAACCTTTTGACAACCGTATTGTCTAAGAGAATACCTGGGGGGAAATTATCATGAAAAGATTAATCTGTTTAACGTTTGCAGTACTGATGCTGGCTGGCTTATCAGGCTGTACAAGCTATAATTATTACACTGCAGCCATCAATAAAACTAATTTAAGCAATTACCATACATTCGCATGGATGCCTTCGGCAAATAAAGGCGATCAAAAAATGTTGGGCGACCTGGCTGATGCCAAAATCAAGGACGCCGCTACGAATGACCTGGTTTTAAAGGGTTTGCGCTTAAGCCAGCGTAACCCCGACCTTGTTATTACCTATACCACTACAGTTGGCAGGGGCTCCCGCACCAATTATTACTCGCCTTACTATGGCGGCTGGGGACCCGGATGGGGCTTTGGCTGGGGTTGGGGCGGTGGCTGGGGAGGCTGGGGATACCGCGGCTATTATAATGCCTTCGGCCCTCCGTTCGCCTATTATGGCGGCCTCACCTATGCTGAAAAGGAACATTATAAAGAAGGCACTTTAATTATCGACCTGATAGATACCCATACCCGCAAAATTGTTTGGAGAGGTTTTGGCGTTGGCGAAGTACATAATAACCCACAAAAAACTATTGATGACCTGCCAAAAGTGGTAAATGGTGTGCTCGACCAGTTACAGCTTACGCCGGAAGCAATGAGGAGATCGTAGAACGGCGAAATTTTCAGCGATGTCTGCACTTCTTTACGTGATCATTATTTCGGGACGATGTTCCGCAGCATTCCGGTTAGTTGATCGTGATGTTAAAAATGTAATGTAGCATCACAAAATGTTTTTCGGCTTTGTTTCTGCCTCCTGTTCAAGCCCAACAGAGGTTTTACTGCGTTTTGTCCCTAACGATGTAATAATGGTCGAGTATCCAGCGAAAACGATGATTTATCAGCGGAAATTTATTAAAATCATATTGCTTAAGTTTTATTTCCAGGGAATCTTTGTGCCATTTTCCGCGCATAACAAGTACACTGTCTTTGGATAGATCATAAGTAAATGTATATTTATCTGAGGTATCTGATTTGGTGTACATGCCTATTTTCTTTTTGGCCGGTTCTATTTTGAATAAAAAAGTTTTAAAGCTGCCGCCCATGAGCATTATACTTGCATTACCTTTTGGTGCGGATATAATTAGTTTGTTCCAGCGGGCCGCATCTGTTGTGAGGGGTTTAATGGTATCCCTATTCCGTATAAAGGTCGTCACATCATAAATGCCATATAATGGTGGTTTTACCGGGCCGTCGCGGTCCTGGAGCGAGCGGTAATAATTTGCACGCAGGCCGAAAACAATAGTGTAAAGGATAAACGCATATTTCGATACCTGTAAGGCCGTATTTCGCCATTTCTTTTTGAAGCGGATAGGCGGATCTACTGAGGGATAAACAATTTTGTCGAGAAAAAAGAAATTAAACAGCCGGGTAATCTGCTTTGATAATAAGAATAAGGCCATCATCGTTAAAACAATGGTGTACAGCTTTACATTTATATCAAAACTAAAATTAAGGACCGTCACATTGGCTAATATCCCCAGGGCAATCAAACTGCCCAGCATACTTGTTCTCCTGAAAAACAGTAAAAAACCTGCAATCAATTCAAAGGAGCCGATGAAGTAGTTATACCCGGCTGAGTACCCGACAAATGACCACATAAATTGTCGTGGTGTTGTGCTGCCATAAGTTTGAAGCAGCATAACCGGTGAAAGCGAAAGGAACTGAAGTTTTATGATTTTAAAGGAACCATAGGATATCATTGTAAAAGCCAGGTAGTATCTGACAAGTATAGTCAGGGCTTCATATAGCCTAAGGTAATTAGGTGCTCTCCTGTCAATTACCAGCCATATTATAGAACCGGCAATTGCCACCAAAAAAATAAAAAGCAGGGCCAGGTAACCAAAAACCGTATCGAGGGTGCTATTATAAAATTCGATCGCAGGATTGACAATATGTAGTATATCTTTAGTAAGCCAGGCTAACAGGTCGGCAAAAGGCTGAATGTAAACTTTGTTTAGGTAATCTGTGTAAGGGACGATGTGATTAGGATTCAAAAAGATATAAAGAACAAAAAAAATAAAGGAAAAGCAAAACAGCAGTTTCTCCTTTATTGACCATTTGGCCGGACCCGCATCAGGTTGTTCCATTTATACAGATGAATTGTGATGGACTAAACTAACAAAATACTTCCAACCCCAAAATATAGAAATAATTTTAACCGGGAGGCCAATATTGTATTATCGGCTAAATAGTTAACCAAACCATTTTGATCACCAATCATTAAGCTTATTGACCGGTACGACGGATTGTAGAAAGGCAGTTATTCAACTATTATTTATTGTTGTTTTCCTGTTATAATTGTTTTCCGGCATTTAAGAAGGCTGCCGGTTTTAGTGTGTTAATCCTGCCTGCCACCGGCAGCATATTGTTGTTGAGCGGACTGTTTACGGTACAATTTAAGAGTGGCAAAGATAAAAGCTGCAGCAGCCAAAACAATAACCCAGGTGTCAAGCGGGCAGGTAGCATCCGGATCAATGCAGCCGCAGGAGCAACTGGGCGCTTGTGCGTGTACCGCAGCCACATTGATGATTAGTAATAGTAATACACCAAAGGATATTTTTATCCACATAGAACTATAGATTAGGATTACAGTTTTACAAATTTACTTTTTCCCACCACACTTTTATCATAATTGTTAAAAATTTTTACGATATACGTTCCGGGCATTAAGTTACTAATATTATTTTGCCATGAAGGCTGTGAAGAAATTGCAGACCTTACTACTGATCCGTTTGTCGACATGATCTCAATGTCATAAGAAGTATTATTTAACGGCCCGGTGGTATTTTGATTGATAGATAAATTAATAGTACCGGCTGCCGGGTTAGGATATACAGCAATATTATTTACAGTAATGGCATTACTTAAATTCCCGTACATAAGCGTCACTACTTTTGAATAGCTGACAGTTCCGTTTAAATCAATTAGCTTTAAGCGATATCGATTGGCGCCTGGCTGCGGATCTTTATCCAAAATGCTGTAGGTGCCAAGTGAGTTTGAAACAAAGCCATCCAAAACATTAAAAGTTAACTCCTCATCGGTACTTTTTTCAACCGAAAAATTTGTGTAGTTCTGTTCGTTTTCGGTTTTCCAGGCTATTTGTGCGCCGTTGGCCCCCCTGGCGGCCGTAAAATCCAACAAATGTAAGCCCAGCGCCGGGTTTTGGCGGATAACCAGGCTAAAACGGTTTACACCAAAACTATTTGTATCACTTTTTATAACATTGAACATGTACGATGGCGTATGTTTCATCTCAAGCGAATCTTTTTTGTAGGCATCCATCAGCCATAGATCAAATAATCGGGGCACATTATTAATCCCGGTCATATTCAAATTATAAACACCACTGGCTGCAGCATCCACCTTTAATTTTATAACCGTTTGATTTAGCTTTGGGTATGGCACCGCGTTTATAGCCAGCGGAACACTATCGGCAGACATCGTTGATAAACTTACTTCGCCCCCTCCGTCTAAATACTGTGAATCTTCATTTTTAACAAATTTGTTCTTTGCAGAATTATTAAAAGTGATGATCGTTTCTTCCTTATTCATAGTATCCATAGCCAATTCCAAACGCAGATATTGGGGGCCGCTGTGCTCTCCCACCCTGGCAGCCAGCAATAAAGTATTGCCCGTTGCTTGTGTTGGGCCTGTAAGCTGTGCATTGGTTTTTGCAGCTTCATTAAATGTCAGCGAACCGCCCGTGCCGGTGGCTTGTACGAAAAAGCCCTGCCCGCTGGGGATAATGTTAGTGCCGCCATTTATTCCTAAGCTGCCATTATAAGTAGCATAATGTTTTGATACTTCGTTATAGATATAAATTGTCGGGCCTACGCCGGGGCCATATATGCCGGCGGTGGATGTTGTAGTGCTAAACTTGTTCCAGTCAATTGAACTTGCATAGGGGTTGCCGACCAAATTATAACCTATATAACCAACGTGGTTCCCCGAAGAGACTGAATATTGCAGGGTTGGCAATTGTGTATACCAGTTTATTACCGTTACTGCCTGCTGGTTTAATGTCCCGGTTGAGACAAAAACATTTGATTCGGCGCTGGTAGTTAGTATATATTTTGTGGCGATGTTTGTTAAATTGCCCCTGTAAAAAAACATAACGCCCGTACCTGCATGTAAACTAAACGTTCCGTCAAAATCCACACCTATATTGTAAAGGGGCGAATTATTGATCTTGTTGATCCCCCTGAAATTACCTGTATTAAATGTAGCATTCGTAAATGGGACGTTATCGCGGTACAAATACGCAGAGGGGTTGCCGGTTTTGGTTAAGCCCCCGGCTGTGCCGCCCGTGCCTGTAATTGGCGCATATAAAGCCAGGTTACTCAGATCATAATAATAGTTAGAACCTGATTTGACCGTATAAATGGGCGAAGATAAAAGGCGGTAGCCGCGATAGCTATTGCTTCCGCCGCTTATATAACGCTCTACATTTACATTACCCGATATGGAATAGGCCGCAGGTATTGCAGCTACGCTTGCTGATACTGTCGACGAGCTTTTTAATGTTAATGCTGCGGGCGATGCGCTGATGGCCAGGTTGCCTTTTGTAATTGTTAATAAACTGAAAATATCGACCGGGCCCCCGTTAATGCTTACTGTGCCTGCCGAGGAATTATTAACCTCCATAGCGCCAACCTGCGCGGTTAATGCTATATTGGTGCCGTAATAATTTTGAGAAGCAATTGATCCGTTCCAGGTAATTTTTGAAGCATTATTACTGCCATAGAGTAATTGCCCGCCGCTGCTGTTGTAAATGTTGCAGCCAACGCTAAGTGTATAGCCATTCAAATTGATCGATGCGCCTGATGCGATAGTTAATCCGTAAACCCCGGTGCTGGTAGTTAAAACAGGATAATGTGCCAAACCGGCTGGTATAACCCAGTTAACATTTGAATTAACAGGCACTTCGTTCGATACGCCCGAAGTTGTATTGTTCCAGTTGCTGGCGCTGGTAATATCGGTGCTTACCCCTTTCCACGTATAAACTAAATAACCTGCAACTGCCGACGCCCTTACCGAATTGGTTTGCATAGCTCCTGAAGTTGTAAAAGCATCAGGATTTTTCTGGTTTACATATTCGGCTTTTATCCAATCAGCCGACAAAAGGGCGCCTATAACATGCGATTCATCCATCGTACCGGTATAACTTTGTCCCCCCACGGTATGTAAGCCGCTTCCGCCGATATTATTATTGATGTAGTCCCCGAAAGAGACCATATCAACGGTGCCGGCAAATGGCGGATTTGCGGAATCTGTCGTTGGTCCGGCCATTAATGCACCATCTACATACAAATAGCTTTTATTAGCTGCCGCATCATAAGTGTACGCATAATGGTGCCAGGTAACGGCGGTTGGCGGTGTAGCATATTTAACTAGCGGAGTTAGCCTGTTGGCCCAACGCCAGGTTTGCAGATCTGTGGTTCCGCCATTAACCAGGCAACCCAATTGGGTGCCATTGCCGGTGAGGGCAGGATTGGTGCTGTTCTCGAGTACGATCAAATTTGCCGTTGTGGCCGGGACTGAAGGATAACTCGCCCAAATGGACAATGATTGGCTGGCATTGGTATTTGGCATTCCTGTAGTGCCGATATCAAGTACAGACGTTGCGGCCAAAGTTATACCGTTGCCAATTTGAGAGGACGTGTTTTGAGTTACTGAACCCGAGCTTCCAACAGAAAGGTTATTATTATTAACCGTTGCATCTGAAAATTGAGGCGCGGCGGCGGATGGGTCTTCGTTAAAATGCCATACGCCCGAATAATTAATACCTGCAGTTGCTGTAACACTGCTCCATGTTAATTTTTGCCATGCGGTAGTATGTGATACCGAGGGGCTTGTTGAGCCAAAATAGCAATATAATTTATTTGCCCCGTTTACTGACCCTGTTTTGTATAAGGTTGGGATTTTTACCCAAATATAAATTACGCCCGTTGTGCTGTTATAATTTTCAACCTGGTAATTTAATTCGGTCGCCGTTGAATAGGCGCTGTCGACAATAGCAAAAGCAGGGATCGACGATGAGAGCGCCCCGGTTTGATCTGAACAAACCCCCGAAATAAAATTAGGGCTGGTCACTTTGATCAAAGCGACGAAATTTGTTTGGTCGGTACTAGTTCCTAATGAAGCGTTGTTTAGCGTTAACGGTATGCGAAAAGCATAGTTATCATAATAAGTTGCCTGGGCATGTGCATTGTTGCTGAACAGGACCAGCATGATAGGTAGGATAGTTATTTTTACTACACGGTGCAATAAGGTTGATGACGTTTCCATGGTCTGTTAGAGTACTTTTGAGTGAACAATAAATAATAATATGGTGGCATTTCCGGTCCCCGAGCGGCCGGATGATCAAAGTTTGCTTTATTTATATCTGCAGTTCTGCAAGCTGCTTCCGCACATGAAGTTGTATAAATCGGCGGGATTGCGCTTTTATGGGTGATTGTAGTGTAGTTTGTGATAAAGAAACCCTGCAGTGTACAAAAAATTGTATTGCTATTTGGAGTAGTGTTTATATCCCGGATGATAGGCCCCCGGTTTGTTCCGTTACTGTTCCAATTGAACGTATGCGTTGCCAATGATTGGTTCGAGAAACCAACGATGATAAATGGTGCTAATATAAAACGTCTGACCAGGATTGTTTTCATAGCAATTCATGGCGCTGATTGTTTTAATCACCTATAATTTATCATTTCAGAAAGAATTTACGATTAACCGCCCAAACGGCATTAATTGTATTCTTAATACAGATAATAAAGGAAATGTTCTACCCGTGATCACTTATACGGCGAACAATTTAAACGGGTTACATAATTTTTAAAAAAAATGTCCCTTTTTTCAAAAAAAATTAAAAAGTGGAACAACAAAAAGCTTTGGTCTTTCGCTTTTGGTTTTCCACTTTTTAGATCTATAATTTGACGAACGTACTTGTGCCTATTACACTATTATCATGGTTGTCAATAACCTGTAGAATATAAGTTCCAGGTATCAGGCTGCTTACGTCGGTTTGCCAATCTTGCTGGTTTGTTGAAGCTGTTCTTAACACCGAACCGGTATTGTTAACAATTCTTATGCCGTACACTGTATTTCCGGCTGGGGCAGACGGATTTGCTGAAGAATTGGTGATTTGCCCGGTATTTGAACTTGAGCTGAAAGTCGGGGTTATAGTTAAATTCAGCGTGCCCACAGCGGGGTTAGGGTAAATATTAATATTACCTTTTGTAAGGCTGTTTGAATTGGCATACATCAGCGTAACTATTTTCGAATAAGTGATGTTACCGCTCAGATCTACCAGCTTTAACCGGTATTGATCTGCAGCGATCGCCGGCTTCGGATCCAAAAACCCGTAAGTACCTTTGGCGCTCGAAGCAATACTGCCCAACAAATCAAAAGTTGCACCATTGTTGGTACTGCGTTCAACTGTAAAATTAGTATAGTTCTCTTCGTTCTCTGTTTTCCATGTTACTTGCGCACCGTTGGTTGCCTTGGCGGCCGCAAAATCTAATAAATGCAACGCTAAAGCGGGGTTTTGGCGCAAAACTAATTGAAAACGTTTGGTTCCGTAACTATTGGTATCCGCGGTTATATCAAAAGCGTAAGTAGTATTGTGCCGCATATCCAATGAATCTTTATTGAAACTGTCCATCAGCCAAACTTCGTAGATCTGCGGGATATCCTGCAGTTCCGTCATATTTAACTTGTAGGTGCCATGTGCGCTGGCCGTTACAAATAATGGTATAGTTGTTTGCGTTGTTCCCGGGAATGGCATCCTATTAATTGCCAGCGGAACATTATCAATTGAAAAACTTGCCATTTTTACTTTGCCGTTCCCCCGTCTGTAAGGCGCATCTTCATCATCTACAAATCGTGCCGAGGATGCGGAATTAAAGCCGATATATATGTCGTCGGTATTAACAGAATCCATGGCCAGTTGTAAACGCAAATGTTGGTTAACATTGGCGCCACTGGTATTAGCAGCAAAAAGGTTAGTTTTATGGGCCATCATCAAATTAAGGCCGGTATTTTGGGCTGTTGTTTTTGCGCTTTCATTAAAAATAAGCTGTGGGCTGGCATTGCTGGTAGCCAGCACGAAAAAGCCTTGCCCGCTTGCTATGGTCCTTCTGCCATGGTTAGTGTACACTCCGCCTACCTGGTAAACATCGTAGTTCTCAGTCGCAGGGTCCATCTCGTAAATGGTTGTGCCCACATTGTGGCCATAGATCCCGGTAGTGGTTGAAACGGTATTAAATAGTTCCCAGTCTATGGTGCTGGCATATGGATTGCCCACCAGGTTAAAGCCACGCACAGCAAAATTAGTTGCCGCGCCGGTGCCACTACCGGTATAAGCTAAATTGGCAGACCCCGGTGTGTACCAGTCGCTTACGGTAACCTGGCCCTGGTTTAAAGTGCCCGTTGCTGTCAAGGTAACTGTGGGGGCGCTAGTGAATGAGGGAGTTGTTTCTGCTGCAAGAGACGCTGCGGCCCTGTTTCCCCTGAAAAAGAAAAATAACCCATCGCCAACCGGAATATTAAAATTGCCTGACGATGAAAGGCCGACCGCACTATAAGTATAAGCCGGGGTATTATTGATGGCGCTTATGCCCCAAAAATTTCCGCTTGTAAAAGTAGCGTTTGAAGGTATTTGATCTTCGCGGTACAAATAAAGTGTGGGATTGCCTGTTTTATCAAAGCCTCCGCCCGCGGCGCCGGTAAGATAAATGCTGTTTTGCAAATAATTTATACTATAAACATTATTTGAACCAACTGTAGCCGCATAAACTGGTGATGATGAAAGGCGGTAGGTACGGTAACCTGTACCGCCTGTTATATAGCGCTGTACATTTACGTTACCAGTAATCCTGGGACCGCCGGTTTGTATCGCTGCAACTGATGCAGACCCGATAGCCGCTGAATTTAGAGTTAAAAAACCGTTTGCAGCCAAAACAGTAAGCGGGTTATTTCCACTCATGGTTAATACACCCGAACTTGCTACATAAAAACTCCCGCTTGAAATTGTTTTTGTTCCGGCCCCGCTAAAAGTTACATTGTAAAGGGTTGTGCCATTACCTGGCCCTCCTGCTAAATTTTGAGTCGTACCCATAAAGTTTACGGTTGGGCTTGCAAAATTTACATAGTCTGCGGCGTCATTTACCATAGTATTTGTAAAATCACCTGTAATATTTAAATTGCCTGTTAAGGCTGTGCTGATGCCCGTACCCGAAAATGCGATACTATTGTAGCTCACTCCTGCAGGTAAGCCGGTAATGCCTGCACTGGTATAAACCGTTTGTGCTACGCCCGAATACTGCACAGTAGCCCCTGTATTGTTAAAAGTTACCACATTGGTACCGGTAGCCGACAAGCCGGATAAAGCAGTTGTACCCGCAAGCTGTAAAGTAGCCGTAGTTGCCGGCGCAATTACAAAACTGGACGTACTTGCAGCGGTGTTAGCGGTTTGAAGGATGCCCGACACGAGTGTAGTACCACCGGTAATGTTAAATTTTGAATTATACAGGGCAGCGCCTGAATTAGACGAGGTTAACGAAATATTTGCAGTTACATTTAGATTGGTAACTGACGAGGCCATGGTTGCGGTGTACGAACTGGCTAAATTTGTGTTAGCGATAACACTTATACTATTTGTGTTCAGGACACCGGCCCCGGACAATGTGGCGGTATAACCCAAGCCGGCATTTGCGTCGCTTTGATACGTTATGGCGCCCAAAACGTTTAATGTAGCTCCGGTATTCACGTTAACACCAGCCAACTGGCCACCCAGGTTGCCAAGGGCAATGGAGCCAACGTTAACAGTGCCGTCAGAGGTAAGTATATTGGGGAAATAATTGAACGTGCGGTTAACGCCTATAAGCGCCTGGTTGGCACTTGTTGGCACTATACCGCTGAGCCAGTTTGAGGGAGTATTCCAGTCGGTGCTGGTAACACCTATCCAATCATAAGCGGTAACGCATGAAAGTGTTACAGTTGTAGAGCCGCTGCCTGTAATATTATAGGCAGTAATGGTGTAAGTAGTTGTTGGAAATACCGAGGTGGGAGTTCCGCTGATCTGGCCGGTTGAACTATTAAAACTTAAGCCCGCGGGGAGCGGCGCGTTGATGTGATAACCGCCAAGTGACAAAAATTCCTTAACTGTATTGTTGGTAAAATCCGATACATATAAGTTCCCGCTTGCGTCGGCCACAAAGCCTTCCACATCGGTAAATCCTGTTAAAGTATTAAGTAATACGCCATTTGAGCTATATATCTTCACTTCGTTATTATGCGAGTCGGCAACAAACACGTTTCCCGAAGGATCGACTGATATGGCCAGGGGGTCATTATACCCGCTGCTGAATACCCCAAGATAGGCGCCTGCTGCGCTATATTCTGTTACTGTACCCATATTTGTCCCGACTAAATTATTACCGCGGTTTAAAACGTAAATGATCCCTGAAGATTGATCAACGGCAACGCCGTCAGACTCGTTCATGTTGGTGTTAGGAAGCGTTTGCAGCAATGTGCCCGTGGTGGTGTATTTAGTTACCGAACTTGTGTATGGTGAAGTGTAAACATAGGTCGCGATATAAAGATTGTCGGACGCATCGATACTGATACCGAGTGGGTGGTTTAAACCGGTGATAATAGTTGACTGGTAAACCCCAGCCGCGTTGAATTTATAAATAGCGCCATTGCCTGTATCTTCTACATAAGAATTACCGGCCGAATCAAAAACTATCCCCTCAGGGTTCGCCATAGCTTTGCCTGTTTCATAAGTTCCTAAATAAGTGTGGCTTGAATTCCACCTGCTTACTGTCCCGTTATTATAGTTGGCCACGTAAATATTACCCGATGCGTCAATGGTCATCGTTTGTGAGTGGTCATAAGCATGTTTTTTGAATGATCAACATCCTCGCTCAGGCACTAACTAATAAGTATAACATGATGATATGTTATTTCTTTATAGTTAAATAACCGAATAATAATTAATCATTAGTTTAATACTTTTAATAATATTACAGAATTAAACTTATACAAAAACCACAGATCTGTCGCACTCGCCAATTAACAACTGTAATATTAGGTATTGCGTACGTTTTTTAGGCTAACAGGGCAAAAAGCGGTAAAATGAAAGTTGGAAATTTAAATTATCTCAAATACACTTATGTCAAAAAACCAAAAAACGCACGTTTATAAATTTTTTTGATTTTCTACGTAGAATATTAAATAAGTGTTACATATTTGAACAAATAGTTAACTTTTTGGCTATTTATTAGTACAGTATCGTATGTATTAGCCGAATAATGCTGGTTAATTGTATCCTGGAACGACATTTTTCAAACCCTCACTTAAATTAGGGCCTGCGTTTTTACCGAAAAGTGCAAAAAAAATCAAGAAGCAATAACCGCTAAATACTACTGCTAACCTGCTTGCATAAAGCGGGTATTTGTATTTTCTACATTCCGTTTACATTACTAAACCGGACAAATCTTACCTTCGTCAATAATCATTATGAATATTCAAAAAATAACATTTGGAAATGGCTGTTTCTGGTGTACCGAAGCGATATTTGAAACAGTAAAAGGCGTTAAAAAGGTAACATCAGGCTATATGGGTGGCCATACTGTAAATCCTACTTATAAGGACGTATGCACAGGCAAAACCGGCCATGCCGAAGTAATAGACCTGGAGTATGATGCTGATGAACTGTCGTTTGACGAACTGCTGCTCATATTTTTTAAAACCCACAATCCCACTACTTTAAACCGGCAGGGGAATGATGTTGGCACACAGTACCGTTCGGCAATATTTTATTACAATAACGAACAAAAGCAGCAGGCCGAAGCAATGATAAAAAAACTGACAGATGAAAAGGTTTTTGACAGGCCTATAGTAACCGAAGTTACCCCGGCGACTGCATTTTATAAGGCTGAGGACTATCACCAGAATTATTTTAATAATAACCAGCATAACCCGTATTGCGCGGCGGTTATTCAACCAAAGCTGCATAAATTTGCAAAGGAGTTTACCGAAAAAATTAAGCCTGAGCTGCTGTAGTAAGTGGTGAGTAGTCAATAGTGAGTGGTTAGTCAGTTTACATTACCCATATTCACTATTCACCACTCACCATTCACCACTCAGTTCCTCACCACTCACCAAACTACATTTTCACAAAAGTACTTTTCCCCACCACAGCGTTATTGCCGCTGTTTACTACCTGGATGATGTAGGTACCGGGGGGCAGGCTACCAACGTTGGTTTGCCATGTATTTTGCGCCGATGTTGCGCTTGCTATAACCGAACCTGTTATACTCATTATTTTAATGCTGTATAGCTGTGGGCTACCCGTCGGGATTGCCGCCAGGGAAGGCATAAGGCTATTGGTTTGCAGGGCCGATAAATTGTCAGTCGGGCCGGTGCTGCTGCTTTGGTTAATAGCCAGATTAATTACACCGCTGGCCGGGTTGGGATACACGCTGATATTATTTGGAATGGTGTTGTCCCCGTTGCCATAGATCAAAGTAACCAAACCCGAATAGGTGATAGCACCGTTGACATCTTCGAGCTTCAAACGGTACTGGTCTGATCCGACAGGCGGGTTTTTATCGGGGAAACTGTAAGTACCTAGATCGCTTGAAAGAAAGCCGCCCAAAACATCAAAAGTTATGCCGCCGTCACTGCTTCGTTCAACAGTAAAGTTAGTGTAGTTCTGTTCGTTCTCTGTTTTCCAAACAACCTGTGCCCCGGCTGGCGTCTTGGCGGCTGTAAAATTTAACAAACGCAGCCCCAATGCAGGGTTTTCGCGGATAACGAGGCTAAAGCGGTTAATTCCAAAACTTGCAGGATCGGTTAAATCTATATTAAAAACGTAGGTCGTGTTATTCCGGATATCCAACGAATCCTTTTTGTAATTATCCATCAGCCAAATATCATACAATGGAGGTATTGATTTTAAATCAGTCCTTATTAAACTGTATTGACCGCTTGCGGTTGCAGTAACCGACAGGGGGATAGTTAGTGACGCCTTCTGATTTGGAAATGGCAGCCGGTTTATGGCAAGTTTAACACTGTCGCTTGATATGCTTGCTAAACTTTCGGGGGCGCCAGGCCCGGGCCTGTATTCCGCATCTTCATAGGGGCTGTATTTTGTACTGGCCGTTGAATTAAAGAAAACCAGCATATCATCATTATTTACCGAATCTTTTTGTAATATCAAGCGCATATATTGTACAACTGCACTTTGTGCCGGGGTACCCATTAACAGGAATCCTGACGCGGGTTGCGCTGTTGCTTTTGCGGTTTCGTAAAAAGTTAAAGTGGACGCGTGATTGACCGCTTTTACAAAAAAAGCTTGTCCGCTTGCTATAATATTGGCGTTAGTGCTGCCATTACTTGTTCCGCCGCTACCCTTTCCGACACCGCCGTCTCCTTTCATATAGGTATTGTACTGCATTGTAAAAGGGTTAAATACCCAAATGGTAGGCGCCACATTGGCAACACCACTGGTTGTATTTACTACAATGCCCGTAGTTGATACATTTGATGCGGTCTAAGTTTCCCAGTCAATTGATGATGGGTATGGGTTGCCAACCAGGTTATAGCCCCGTACTGCCGCGTTGTTTTGCGAAACGCCATTATACGTCGGAGTGCTTTCATACTTTAAACTTCCTCCGCCTGACACCCAATTCTGTACCTGGTAACTTTGCTGGTTCAAATATCCAGTCGCTGTAAACACCACTGATTCGGGGGCAACGTAAGGACTGGTTGTTTTACCGGGAGAAGTGCCGACCGAATGGATCTTGTCGCCCCTGAAAAAGAAAAAGAAGCCGTTTCCAACCGAGATTTTAGGGGTCGATCCGTCAGATAACCCGACCGTATAATTGGTTTGGTCGCTAATATCATTTACACCTATAAAATCGCCGCTTGTAAAGCTGGTATTGCTTGGGGTAATGTCTTCCCTGAAAAAATAAATGGAAGGGTTACCGTGGGCTGTTGAGGAATTAAATGTACTTGGGAAAGCATAACCACCTTTTGCGCCGGTAACTATGGCGCTGTTAGCCAGGTACTGCAGGCTGACAGGATAGCTGTTTGTTGATCCGCCGTTAGTAGAAACTGTATTAACCGGCGATGACATTAACCGGTAATTTCGATAAACCCACCTGCTGCCGGATTTGGTGCTTCCCCCTGCTAAATAACGCTGCACACTAAATTTTCCGGGACAAGATGAGCCGGAGGGGATTTGGTATATGGTTGCAGAACTATTGGCGTCAGAAACCAGGGTAAACGTACATGAGGCACACGCCACATCATTATTAACCTGGCAATTGCTGCACGAAGCATCGAATTTTATTATTGATCCTGAACCCAGGTTAAAGCTCCCATTATACGTAGTTCCTGATAATACAGCAGATGTGTTTTGAATGTCGCCACGGGTTGCAGCCAATGTAATTGTACAAACAGCTGCTGTGCCCGAACCAGCGTTAAAAGTACCGTAATTATTGATGGTATTATCCGACGCGCCGGATATCATCGTTATCGCATTTGCCCCGGTTGTCGCATTAATTGTCCCGTAGTTATAGATCTCTTCGTTACTACTGGCAGTAAAAGCTACCTGCGACCCACCGTTCATGTTAAATATACCGGTGGGGTTGTTCGTTATGGAACAGGGATTGACATTTAAATAAACTGAGGTCGAAAGAATATTAAATGTGCCGCTGTTTACAAGCGAGCTTGACCCGCCTGAGAGGTATATACTAGAGGATGTACAGCTAAAAGTACCCCCGCTTTCGTTATTAATTTGCGAGGATGCCCCAGTTGTTAATATTGACGTAGTTAAGCTAAACGTACCATAATTAAATATGCCGTTCCCGCTATTAGCAGGCAGTGTAATGGTCGCGCCGGTAAAACTAACTTTGGCTGTAGCATCACTGGAGGAACCACAGCTTAAAAAATCACCATTCTGAAAAGTTATTGCAGCAATACTAACCGCACCCGACCCAAGAAATGTTAAAGTTGACGAATTGGTGCCCAGGGCTATGCCGGTATTTACTGTTAAAGCCTTGCCCGCAGTATTTATACTCAATAACGTTGTACCCGAAGTTTCGTTTATACTGGCCAGGGTAACTGCATTTGTTAAAGTAACTGTAAACGTACCGCCGGCGGTAAATTGCGCGATATCCGTAGAAGATGCCCCCGGAAAAGTACCGCCTGAAGGCGATGATGTCCAGTTCGCTGTTGTATTCCATGTGCCGCTCGCACCACCCTTCCATGTATAGGTAGTTACCGCGCTTGCGCTTTTAACCAAAAAGAGCAACAAAAATGTGATAAAAAATAACAGCGCCCGGGTTTTTATCTGTTTGAGAGTTTGAATATTTAGTAACATAAAATTAAATTAAAAGGGCCCTTATGGGCCGGCATTAAGCATTGATCATCAATAAAACTGGATTGCCAGCATTTGCTTTTACGCAATGTTACTATCCAGGAGTCTCCTTTAGTTATGTTTTTTTGCTTAATAATTAAAACTTCGTCTTTTTACGAAATGGACAGAAGATTAGTTTCGTTCTTTTATTGATCCATTGTCTTTTTTAAGTAAAAAAAGTGGCCCGTAAACAAGCGTGAGGCAACAAAATTGCTCTACGGGCATTATCGAAGAATCTAAGTTTATGTATATTTAAACTGGTAAGTAGCTTATAATAAATAGCTTAAGCAAGAAAAAAGTGAAGATACAGGGAAAATTAATTCAACTATTAGTTTATAAAAAATAATTAAAATTAAAAAAATCAGCGACTGAAACCTGTCCGCCTGGCAGCAGCTCTTAAAACTAAAAAGCAGGGGTCATAAATTAAGAAACATTCTTTAGCGTATGACCCCTGCATACTAAGGCTACATTTTTACAAAAGTGCTTTTTCCAACTATAGTGTTATTGCTGTTGTTAATCACCTGGATAATATAAGTGCCGGGCGCCAGGTTACCGACATTGGTTTGCCATGTATTTTGCGTTGAGGTAGCTTTTGTTACCACCGAACCGGTAACGTTTATTATTTTAATGCTATAAGATTGTGCGGGATTGGCTGGGGTCTTAGCAAAAGAAGCTGTTGCGCCGGCAGTTTGAGTTGATAACTTACTGACGTTATTTTGGTTAATGGCCAGGTTAATAACATGGCTTACCGGATTAGGGTAAACACTGATATTGTTGGCAATAGTGCTATCTCCGCTTCCATAAATCAGGGTAACAATAGCTGAATAAGTAATGCAGCCATTCAAATCCTCAAGTTTTAAACGGTATATGTTTGCTGTAGCTGCGGGGGTTTTATCCAAAAAGCTGTAAGTGCCCAATGCGCTTGAAGCGAAGCCGCCTAAAACATCAAATGTCGCCCCATTATCGGTACTTCTTTCAACAGTAAAGTTGGTATAGTTTTGTTCATTTTCGATTGTCCATGCAACCTCTGCCCCGTCAGATGATTTGGCTGCTGTAAAACTTAATAAATGCATGCCCAAAACGGGGTCTTGACGAATAACCAGGCTAAAACGGTCTGGGCCAAAGCTATTGGTATCGGCTAATGCAATGTTAAAGGCATAGGTTTTATTTTGCCGCATATCCAATGAATCATGTTGATATGCATCCATCAGCCATATCTCAAATAAAGGCGGGATACCAACTATGCCGGTCATATTCAATTCATAAACACCATCAGCCCTTGCATTTACTTTTAATCGAATAGTTAATTGAATTTGCTTAGGTAAGGGTAATTTATTAATTGCCAGGGCAACATTATCGCTGGAAATACTGGATAAATGTATTCCACCATTGCCTGATTTATTTGGGGCATCCTCGTTAAGAACGTATTTGCTGCTGGCTGCGGCATCAAAGCCGATATAAATATCATCGGTATTAATTGAATCCTTGGCCAATTGTAAACGCAAGTGCGGAGCAACAGTACCATTATCCAGGCTTGCCATACTACTGCTGGTGGTCATAAAAAGGTTAAGGCCGGCATTTTGTGTAACTGTTTTGGCTGATTCGTTGAAAATTAGCTGCGGGCTGGAATTGCTCGTAGTCTGCACAAAAAAGCCCTCCCCGCTCACGATGGTCCTTGTACCATGGTTAGTGTACGCCCCCCCCAACCTGGTAAGTATCGTAATTACTGGTTGCCGGGTTAAATTCATAAACGGTATTTCCTACATTATTGGCATAGATCCCTGTGGTAGTCGAGGTAGTATTATATTGCTCCCAGTCAATTGAGCTTGCATAGGGGTTGCCTACCAGGTTAAAACCCCTCACTCCCGAATTTGCAGTGGCACTTGTCCACCCCAAAAATGCGGAACCGGGCGTATACCAGTCATGTACAATTACCTGGCCGGTATTTAGTGTCCCGGTTGATACTAAAGTAGTTGCCACTGGAACGGTAGTAGTTATGTAAGGGTTAACGGTAGTTTTGTCACCCCTGAAAAAGACCATAACCCCGTTACCAACCGGAATATTAAATAAATTAGTTGCTCCAGGGTTGCCGCCGGTAACAGAATAATTATAGGAAGCATGAGAATTAGGCGAAATATTGCTTATCCCCCAAAAGTTACCATCTGTAAATGAAGTATTTAAAGGCATTTGGTCTTCGCGGAATAAATAAAGCGTAGGGTTGCCTGCTTTATCAAAGCCGTGTGTTGTGCCTGATGTTCCGGTAAGAAACATATGGTCGCGTAAGTAATTTACGCTGTAAACATTGTTTGAACTAACAGTTGCCGCATATACAGGGGATGATATTAACCGGTATGCCCTGTAACCGGCGCCACCGGTTATATAGCGTTCAACGCTGATCGAATCGGCCCCTGAACCGGTAATAGAGGCAGACGTTACCTGGCCTAATGAAGCTGAACCTGTTGCATTAGATTTGAATGTCAGTTTTCCGGTCAGGGTGGTATTTAAAACACCGGTGCCATTAATATTTATAATACCAGCGGGTGCTATATTTATCGCCCCGGTCCCGGTTATTGTTGGCGTTACACCAGTCGGAACCGTCAGGTTACCGCTAATTGTCAATGTTCGTGGCGAAGTGACCGTTAATGAATGGGTGCTTCCATTGTTGCCAAATGTGATTGAATTAACGGTACGGTCAGCCGCTGTAATTGCAGGTTCAAAAGGATGTGTATAAGCTGTAACCCCAATGGTAACCGCATCATTTACGCCCGGAACTGTACCTGTACTCCAGTTTCCGCCGGTGGCCCATGCGGTCGTACTGCTGCCTCCGGTCCATGCTACCGCCCCGCCTATTGCTATGCTGATCACGCAACTGCTGCTTCCGGTGCCATTGGTCGCGGTAACTGTTACATTAGTTGCAGCAGCGATGGTGGTAGGGGTGCCGGTAATAAAGCCATTAAAAGCATTTAAATATAAACCTGCAGGCAAAGTGCCGCTGGTAACGGCGTAACCTGTTGGAACTGACTTTTTAATGGTGTTTGAGCCATAATCTGCTATAAACATGTTCCCCGATGCATCGAACGCTGCTTTACGGGGAGAATTTAAACCGGATAGAACAGTACTAACAACGCCGCCTGCGGTGATCTCTTTGATCACATTATTACCATAGTCTGCCACAAATATATTTCCGCTACCATCGGAAGTTAAGCACCGTGGCTGATTAAAACCAGTGGCAAAAGTAGTGTGTGTAGTGGTACCGAAAGCTACTTCGATTATAGAATTGGTACCAAGTTCTGATACGAAGGTATTTCCGGATGGATCAATAGCAACACAATATGGCTGGTTGAACCCGGTTAAATAGGTACTTGTTGTGCTGGTGCCGGCAGCTATTTTTATGATCGAACTGGTTCCGTAATTCACTACGTAAACATTGTTCGAAGCGTCGATTTCCATTCCATAAGGCTGGTTGAACCCGGTTATTGTTGCTAACAATGTACCTGTCGGGCTAAACTTACAAACAGTATTGTTGCCAAAATTAGAGACAAATATATTTCCGGCTCCATCGGTCATCATCCCTGTAGGTGCATTTAAAGAAGTGTAGATGGTACCCCCAACACCGGCGGAAGTGTATTTGTAAAGATCTCCATCGACATTATCGGTAGCAATTACATTGTTTGACATATCAATGTCCAAGCCAAAAGGGGTATTAACATTTTTAAAAGTAGTAGCCGCGCCATAAGTCCCAACAGGGCCGCCTGTATTAGTCGGGACTAAAGGGGAAATAGCCACACTTGCCGTGTAAACCTGGGGAGTTGGATAGGTAATGGCCGGTGCGGCGGCGTTAACCGCTATACTTACAGTAGCTGTGGCGGTACCCTGGGCATTCGTCCCAGTTATGGTGTAAATGGTTGCTGCCGATGTGGTGGTGGGTGTACCGCTTATGGCACCCGAATAATTGCTGAAACTTAAGCCTGCCGGGAGCGCAGGGCTGATGGAATAGCCCGAAGCAAGAGATTTTCGCACAGTATTTGCACCGTTGTTGGTGATATACATATTTCCCGAGAGATCAAAACCAACATCGTAAGGGTATGATAATCCGGTTCCATTGATCGTGGTCACGACCCCGGCCGGCGTAACCCTTTTTATAGTATTACTGCCCTCATCGGCAACATACAAATTCCCTAAAGGGCCAAACTCCAAACCGTAGGGTGAATTTAAGCCCGAACTGACGAAAGTTGTTTGGGTCATTGTCCCCGCTGCTACTTTGATTATGTTATTGACGGGATATTGCGCAATAAAAATGTCGCCCAGCGTATTTATTGCAATCCCCGAAGGATTGTTTAAGCCTGTTAACACAATGCTGGCAGTATGGGTACCTGCCAAAACCTTACGAAGAGAGCCGCCTGCTGCGGAAAAATCCCCTAAATCACTAATATAAAGGTTATTTGACGCATCTGTCCCTACGTCAACTGGAAAGGTAAATCCTGTGATATTGCTAAGCACGCCGCCCGGGGTAATTTTTGTTACAGTGCCAGCGGGCCCATTAGCTACGTAGATATTGCCTATAGCATCTACCGTTATTCCATATGGCGTATCGCCTGCGGGGCCTGGGTGCGGGCTTCCCGGCATGGCAGCACCGCTGGAATTAAAGACGTAAACCAGGTCATCATTACTGTCCGATACATATACATTGCCTGCTCCATCAACATGTACGCCGCCCGGCGTATTTACATTTGCAAAAGTGGTAAAGGCGCCATAAGCGCCAACTGCGCCGCCGGTAACGGTTGGTGCCAAAGGGGTAATGGCCGTACCGACAGTATATACCTGCGGGCCCGCATAACTAAAAGCCGGGGCCCCTGTGTTTACTACCATAGTGGTACTTATCAAATTGTCAACCCTTATTCCGTCGGCATTGAAACCGGTAATACCAATTTCATCAACATCGTAAAAATTTGGATTTGTTGAAAAGTCAAATTTTGTTTTAGTTGTGGAATTTATCGCGCCTGTTTGCGGTGAACCAACAGCAACGCCGTTAGCATAAGCCTGGACAGAAACAGTTGGTGTGCCTGATAGTGCCAGCAGATCAAAGGACTGCATTTTAAATTCGCCGCCGGCAACGGGTTTGGATGTTTCGCCTTGTGTAGTCACGGCCCCGGTCGCTGCGCTCCTGATAAAAGCTGCCTGGATGGTAACGCCGGCCGAGTTGCGATCAAAGCTTATCATGCCGTCGTTGGTCCCGGCATTGAACATGTAATAGGAGACCTGGACATATTTGCTGAAAGTTGTGCCGGTACCCTGGGTAATAAACTCATAACCGTAACCCCCATCCTGCCCAAGTCCGCTTGTCGGAACAAAATCGGCATACGCCGAGGTGGAGTTGGTCTGTAATCCCGTCATGTACTTAAATGTAACGGTGCCTGGAGCCGGAGCCTGGGCGCCAGCATCACTGAAAATAAATGTTAACGCAACCGCTGTAAAAAACCCTTTTAAAAACTTTCCCATATCTCACATTTTTAAAAAAACATCCTTATGTCTTCATTTCTTTAGCCTTTTACGTACGATCGCTCCGGAAAACACGGTTTTTACGAGACCTTCGGCACTATTATTAATGACCGTCGTCACTTTTATATATAACAGGAACGTTTAGTTTTTTTAATTAAATTGAAATGGTTATGGGTCGGGGATTTGAGATCGATTGTCATCTTTTTGTTTGGGACATTGACAAATTTTGGGTTTTAAATAACCTCTGGTTCAAATGAAAAACAAATTTCATAATGCAATATAAAATACAGAAACTTGTTTTATCCGGATACCCCCTGCTTAAACAGTTATTCTGCAAATAAATATGGTTAAACTTTACACGGCAATTATAACTTCTTTCCTGTTGCTGTGTTTGACCGTTGGATCATTCGGGCAGCAAGTGCTGGTTACCGGCGCCAAAAAACAACAGCTCGCAACTTTTTCAGCACGCCAGAACAGCTTGTTTTTATCGGGCCGCCAAAGGGCGTTAGCATTGGCAAAAATCCACGGTTGGCCCATTACCAGGAAAACAAAAAATGGCGGTATAATTTCATTGCAGGGTGTTAACAGCCTGGGTTTTCCCATTTACCTTATTACCGATAATAATACGACGGCAGCGGCTACCACCGGTACCAATACCGTGCAGCCCGGCGGTACTCTGGGGTTAAATTTGTCCGGGTCAAGTACTTTTTTGAATGATAAATTGGCCATTTGGGATGGCGGTTCGGTATACAAAGCCCACCAGGAGTTTACCGGTAAAACTATAACTATTGAAGATAACGCTGGTATACTCGACCACTCCACTCACGTTGCAGGCACTATGATCGCAAAAGGGGTTTACCCACCTGCTAAAGGCATGGCGTTTAACGCCAACACCTTACACTCTTACTATTTTGATAACGACGTAACAAAAATGAGCGCCGCAGCGCCCGGTTTGCTGCTTTCCAACCATTCGTACGGCGATGAGGCCGGCTGGAATTTTAATGATGCCGCGAACCGCTGGGAATGGTACGGGCTGCCCGGTGATTCTGTTGACTATACCTTCGGCTTTTATGCCCAAAGGGCGCAACAATGGGACGCGATAGCCTTTGATGCACCTTATTACCTGATCGTCGAGTCGGCAGGTAATTCCCACGCATCCCCGGGGCCGGCCGTTGGCACCGATTACTACGGCTATCTGAGCGTCGCCAATCAAACACTTGTTGATAAAGGGCCAAGGCCTGCCGGCATTAGCAGCAATACAGGTTACGATGTGATCAGCACAACGGGCAATGCTAAAAATATATTGACCATAGGCGCGGTAAATCCCTTGCCCTTTGGCCCGGCCAATAGCCAGGGCATTTCCATTGCGCCGTTCAGCAGCTGGGGGCCAACGGATGACGGCCGCATTAAACCTGATTTGGTTGCCGATGGCGTGGACATCCTTTCATGCGGCGTTACCAGCCAAAACAGCTATATCACGCTATCAGGCACTTCGATGTCAGCGCCAAATGTTACCGGCTCTCTGTACCTGCTGCAGGAATATTATGCCGAAAAAAATGCCGGAAGCTTTATGCATGCAGCCACCCTAAAAGGCCTTGCCTGCCATACCGCCTTTGACGCAGGCAATACCGGCCCTGATTATATTTACGGATGGGGCCTGCTGGATATGAAAAAAGCTGCCCAGGCAATAACTGATAACGGAACAAAAAGCTTGCTAAAAGAAAACACCTTACAACAGGGGCAACAGCAAACATATACAGTAGTCGCGTCGGGTAACGGCCCTTTAACCGCCACTATATCATGGACCGACCCTGCGGGTACACCTCCGGCCGAAGGTACAGTCAACAGCCGTACGCCGGAATTGGTGGACGACCTTGATATCAGGGTGAGCGATGGTATAAATACTTTTCTTCCCTGGAAACTTGATCCGGCTAATCCATCGGCACCGGCCACAAAGGGTGATAATATCGTGGATAACATCGAGCAGGTTTTTATCCCAAACGCCGTTCCGGGCAGGGTTTATACCGTAACTGTTTCACATAAAGGCACTTTGCTGGCGGGATCGCAGGATTACTCGCTCATCGTTACCGGGATAGGGGGCGCCGCTTATTGTAAATCGGGGCCTTTATCCAACGCCGATTCGCGGGTTAATAATGTAACGCTTTCAAATATCAATTATACCCAGCCTGCCGGCTGCACCAGCTATACTGATCTTACTAATATGACCATTCAGCTGGAGCAGGGGAAAACCTATCCCTTAAGCATAACTTTAGGCACCTGCGGCGCCAACTTCAATAAAGCGGCTAAAGTGTACATCGACTGGAATGGCGACGGCGTTTTCGAAGCCAATGAATTAGTGGCTACTTCCAATATAATTAATGCGCCCGGCACTTATAATACTAACATCACTGTGCCGGTTTCAGTTATCCCCGGCAATTTTAGTTTGATGCGCGTGGTATTAACCGAAACAAGCGATACCTCGGTAATAAAACCCTGCGGTACATACGCAAAAGGCGAGACACAGGATTACAGGGTACAATTTTTACAAACCACTACCGATGCCGGTATAACTGCAATTGTTTATCCCGATGCCACCGGCACATGCCCGGCGGCTACGTCAGTTACCATTACCCTTAAAAACTTCGGGGGCGCACCCATCAGCAACATCCCTGTTTCGGTAGTTATTACCGGGCCAAATAATAACGTCAACACCCTGAACCAAACTTATACCGCGGCGCTTGAACCTCTTGAACAGGAAAATTTTACACTGAACGGTACATTTAACGCGGTTGCCGGTGCAACTTACAGCATTACAGCTACCGCAAACCTGGCAAATGACCCAATTATTGCCAATAACCAGGTATCCGAAACATTTATGGTTAGCTCGCCGCCCATTGCAGCCGACCTCTTAGCCTATTACTGCATTAACAGCAAGCAATACCAGCTATCGGGCACAGGGGACGGGGAAATGCTTTGGTACCAGAATAGTACGGATACTATACCATTTGCTTATGGTTCGCCGGTTTCGGTAGCCCAGCCTCCTGTCAACAACACTTATTATGCAGGTCTTAATGATTTTAAAGGCAATGTTGGCCCGACCACAAAATATGTTTTTTCCGGCGGGGGGTATAACCAGTTTACGCCTTATGTAACCGTAAATACGCATATCCCGGTGATCATTGAAAGCGCCCGTTTGTACATTGGCAATTCGGGTAAAATAACTTTTAACGTGGCTGATACAACGGGCGAGATCGTTTCAACAACTACCATAAATGCCGTGGCCACCCGCACTAGCCCACAACCCGGCGCACAGGCTGATGACCCTAATGACAAGGGCGCGGTTTACAATCTCAATTTGTTACTTCCTGCAGCCGGGACATATACCATCACCGCGGTGTACGACAGCACAGCCACCATTTATCGCAGCAATGCCGGCGTAACGGGATATCCATTTAGTATCGGGAACATATTCAGCATAATTGGCAATAATGCTACTTCCAGCACCGATACTGCCTTTTATAAAAGCGTTTACTATTATTTTTATAATATGCAGGTAAAAAGCGCCGGTTGTGCTTCTCCTGCCAGGCAGCCGGTTACTGTAACCAAACTAACTATTACACAAAATGACACCGTTTTGAACTCTAATTTTTCGTCGGGTAACCAATGGTATTTGGATGGGAAACCTATTCCGGGGGCAACGGGTTCAGCCTACACCCCGGTGAAAAGCGGTAATTACACGGTTGGCGTTAACTTGAGCACGGGATGCCAGCTGCTGTCAGATAATTATGTGTACGTTTTGGTTTCCGGCATCAATGAAATCGGCCTGGTTGTTTACCCGGTGCCTGCAAGTACCCAGGTGAATATTATTTTTACATCAAAAACAAGCGGCAACTTCACTTTTTCGTTTATAAACTCGGCCGGGCAGATTGTTTTATCCAATCAACAGTCGATACCCGAAGGGAATTTCAGTACATCGGTTGATGTTTCAAACCTACCCCCCGGTGGCTATGTTCTGAAAATGCTGATCGGGCAGAAGGTGTACAGCAGTAAGATTGTTGTGTTAAGATGAAGAGCTAAAAGCAGAAAGACTAAAGCAGAAAGCTTAAAAGCACGTTAACTCGTATTCTTCGCTTTTTGCTTTCTGCTTTAAGCTTTCAGCTTCCCACTAAAACGTATACTTCAATCCCAAGCCCGGCGCCAGGTCAAAAAATGGGCCGGTTGCCAGTTCTGCGCGGGGGTTAAGATCAAGGCTGATGGCCACCGGGGACCTGGGAATCAAATATTCGAGCCCCACAACACCATCAACACCGAGCAAAATATGACTGCTGTTGTAAGTTTGGTTAACGCCATTGAAGGTTTGGTAAACCCCGGCGCTTTCCGCCCCAATATGTGCTCCGGCACCATAATAAAACTTTAGTTCGTGTACGCCGAATGCTTCCTGGTTTATTTCGTATAGGCCGCTTATCACTACGCCGTGATCCCTGAAGCCTAAAATGCCTTCGAGCGCAATATCATTTGTTGTAAAGTATTTAATGGATACGCCGTTTTCATATCCGCCAAATTTTAAACCGACGGCGGTTTTGTAACTATCAGAAGATTCGGAAGATTGGGCATTTGATTGTTTGCTGATGAGTAAAAAGGCAACTAAAATAAATGAATATGATATTATTTTTTTCATGGGTGTGTTTTTTGATATTAAACGGCGAAAATACAGCTTTATGCTATTTTTCCAATATTGGTGGAGTTTTAGTTAACAATGCACTGGTTTTCAGCAATAAAAACTAACCCGTTACATTTATTAACGCAGGTATCATTATATTGTACTGCTTTATTTTTCAACCTGGATAGAAATGAGATCACGATTGTAGCGATTCTTTATCACCAACCTTGCGGTTGGGGTCCGGGGATTTATTGCCTGTCAATTAACCAAAAGCTGATGAAGTCATTCTTAAAATTGATACTGTTATCACTGTTGCCTGCTTTATCTTTCGGGCAGCAATATCCCTATTACCATTTTCCGGACAAAAGGGAAGTGGATAGTTTACGAAGGGTACTCCCTTCTGTTAAAAGCGACACCGAACGGATGACTATTTACCGGCGTTTCGGGTTTTATTATGCAGAATCAAAACGTGACAGCTCCTTTTATTTTATTAACCTTCATCTGGCAATAGCAAGAAAGTTTGGCTTGAAATTATGGGAAGCTGACGCCCTCGACAATACCGCCTATGCGCTTTGGCGTTTGGGAAATTACCCGGGGGCTTTGCAAAGGTTTTTACAAGGCATCAAGATCGCTGAAGACCCTGCCAGTGAAAAAAGCACATGGGGAGTTGAAAGGTACACTTCTGACAAAAACCCGCGTACAGCGCGGCTTATTATACTCGCACAGTTACATTACGACCTTGCAAGCTTGTACGAAGAGGCTGGTTATACCGCCAAGGAATTTACCGAGCTGTCGGAAGGAAAAAAAATAGCAACGGAAAACAATGATAAGTCCGCATTATCGCAGCTTTATGAAAGATTGGGTAGCTATTATCTGTCAAAACACCAAACGAATACCGCGCTGAGATGTCTGCAAAAATCTGAGGCATATTCCGAACAGAGCGGTTTTAAATTACTGGAAGGGGACTGTTTGAATTATATTGGGAAAGCCTTGCTGATAAAGGGTGATTATGCGGCTGCAAAAGCCAATTTTTTAAGGTCCATTAAAATGAACACCCAGCAAAATGGCACGGCGGAGCTTACCCATAATTTTTTGTCGCTCGCTGACTTATTCGTCAAACAAAACAATAAAGACTCGAGCCTATACTATGCAAAAAAGGCATTGGCACTTACCAAAATAACCAATGACCTGAGCGATGCCGTAACTGCATACAACACCCTTTCGGCTGTTTTTAAATTCAGGAACAATATCGATAGTGCCTACAAATACCAGGGCATGGCGCTGGCCGCTAAAGACAGTTTGAATAATGCTGAAAAAGTAAAGCAATTTGAAAATGTGGGTTTTACGGAACAGTTGCGGGTACAACAGCTTGAAAAAGAAAAAATAACCATTCAGAACAAGATACGGACTTATGCTATGCTGGCCGGATTGGCTGTGTTTTTACTAATAGCCATAATACTATATCGCAATAACCGCCAAAAGCAAAAAGCCAATCATTTACTGAATGAGCAAAAGGAAGAAATAGAATCCCAGCGGGACAACCTGGACAAAGCATTTAAAGAGTTGAAAACCACCCAAACACAGCTCATCCAATCCGAAAAAATGGCTTCATTGGGCGAACTTACGGCCGGCATAGCGCACGAGATACAAAACCCCTTAAACTTCGTGAACAATTTTTCGGAGGTGAACCGGGAGATGATAGATGAATTAAAGGCGGAGTTGAAAGGCGGCAATGTAGCGGAAGCGTTAGCCATTGCTGATGATATTGGGCAAAATCAGGATAAAATAAACCACCACGGTAAACGGGCTGATAGTATTGTGAAGGGCATGCTGCAGCACTCGCGTACCGGCAGCGGGGAAAAGGCGCTAACCAACATCAACGCTTTGGCAGATGAATATATGCGGCTCTCCTATCATGGGTTACGATCAAAAGATAAAAACTTCAATGCCGAAATGAGCACTCACTTTGACCCCCATCTGGCAAAAATAAATATTATCCCGCAGGACATGGGCAGGGTGTTGCTTAACTTATTTAATAACGCCTTTTATGCGGTTAATCAAAAGCAAAAAAACGTGGGAGCTGATTATAAGCCGGTAGTGTCAGTAGCTACATCATCCGAAAATGGACAGGTCATCATTCGGGTAAAAGATAACGGGGTGGGTATAGCTGATGCAATAAAAGAAAAGATAATGCAGCCATTTTTTACCACCAAACCTACGGGTGAGGGTACGGGATTGGGCTTGAGTTTAACTTATGATATGGTGGTGAAGGGGCATGGCGGAAATATCCAGGTTAACAGTACAGAGGGTGAGGGAACTGAGTTTATTATTCAATTACCAATTAATTAAACTGCATGAAGCATTTACTGAAAATTATACTGCTTTTATTGCCGGGCCTATTGTGCGGGCAGAATTTGACCTTCACTAACCCATTTGCCAGGCAGGCAGATAGTTTGCAGCGTATCCTCCCACACGTGGACAATGACTCTTTGAAAATGTACTATTATGGCAAGTTAGGCGGTTATTTTACCGAAATAAATACCGGCGTTGCTGCGGTTTATTTTAACAAGCGGATGGCGCTGACCCGTAAATTAAAGCAGCCCCTGTGGGAAGCCCTGTCGTACGATGACTTGAGTTATGTGGCTTATCAAACCGGCAATTATCCGGAGTCGCTAAAATTGGCAATGGCAGGCATAAAGATCGCGGAAAATGAAAGCTGCGAAAAAAATATTTGGCATGTAACAGCATTTGACAAGCGTGGCGACCCGCATAAAGCACGGCTTTATATATTATCGGTGCTTTATGAAAAACTGGGGTACCTGTACCAGAAAACAGGAAATGGACCCCGGGCTACGGCCAGCTATTTTACCGCCATAAAAATTGCCTCGGGCGTGGACGATAAAGTGGGCTTAAGCTTCTACACAGAGGATTTGGGCAGCTATTACCTGGAAGCCAACCAATTAGATTCGGCGCTTTTTTTCACAAACAGGTCGTTAGCCTACAGCAAGGCTTCAGGGAATAAACTATACGAGGGCGACCTTTTGGCTAATATCGGGCGGATCTACTTTCGCCGGGGAAACAGCGCGGCGGCAAAAAAGTATTATATCGAATCGATCCGGGCAAACAACGAGCAAAATAACCGGCGATACCTGCCTTATACTTATATCGCCCTGGCTGATTTGTACCGGTCTGCCGGGAAGAGCGATTCGGCGGCTTATTATGCCCGGTCTGCTTTACAGGTTTTTAAAATTAACGACGACAAGCCCGGAATTGAGGAGGCGTATAACGCTCTTTTTGCTGCCTATAAGTTAAGCCGCGCAGACAGCGCTTTTATTTATTTACAACGCGCCAAAACCCTGGGCGACAGTTTAAATACAGCCGAAAAAACAAAGCTTACCCAATACCTGAGTATTGGCTTCGACGAGCAATTTAAAGTGCAGGAGTTAGAAAAAGAGAAGATAGAGGTACAAACCAGGAACAGGACCTATGTAATGCTTGCCGGTATTTTCATATTCATGCTGATAGCTTTAATACTTTACAGGAATAACCGTCACAGGCAAAAAGCGAATGTGCTTTTACAACAACAAAAAGAAAAAGTTGAAAGCACCCTTAACCAGTTAAAAGCCACCCAAACCCAGCTCATCCAGTCCGAAAAAATGGCGTCGCTCGGCGAGTTAACTGCCGGGATAGCCCACGAAATACAGAACCCGTTGAACTTCGTCAATAATTTTTCGGAAGTAAACAAGGAAATGCTGGAGGAGCTAAAAGCTGAAAGCGAAAAGCCGAAAGCTGAAAGGGACGAGCAGCTGGAAACTGAGCTGATCAATGACTTGATCGCAAACGAGGAAAAAATAAACCACCATGGCAAACGTGCAGATAGCATTGTAAAAGGCATGCTCGAGCACTCCCGCAGCCATAGTGGACAAAAGGAACTGACCGACATTAATGCAATGGCCGATGAGTATATGCGCCTCTCATACCATGGCCTGAGGTCAAAAGATAAAGCATTTAATTCGGAGCTTGTCACTCATTTTGACCCCGGTCTGCCCAAAATAGAAGTTATCCAGCAAGACATCGGAAGAGTTTTACTCAACCTGTTCAATAATGCATTTTATGCGGTAAACCAAAAGAAAAAAACGGCGGGTGCGCATTATAAGCCAACCGTTGAGGTGGAAACCTTTTTCCTCCCCCTTCAGGGGGTCGGGGGGCTTAAAGTGAGAGATAACGGTATTGGTATTCCTGATGCTATTAAAGACAAAATCATGCAGCCGTTTTTTACAACTAAACCTACAGGGGAAGGTACAGGCCTCGGTTTAAGCTTAACCTATGATATGGTGGTGAAGGGGCATGGGGGAACGATCAATGTAAATACAAAGGAAGGTGAGTATACCGAGTTGATAATTATTTTACCGATTGCTTTATGAAGAAACTACTTATTACAATCTTTCTATTATTCGCTGCCGGAACTATGAACGCGCAACACAGGCGGATAGACAGCTTAATAGCGAAGGTAAACGCACTAGCTGATGAACATAAAGCGACGGGGCTTTTACGCCAAATATTCGCAATGCCGCACGGGGATTTCGAATTGTTAAAAAGTGAAAAACAAAACCTGGTAAAAGCTGAAGCTAGCAAGAATGTATTAGAACAGCTATTAGCGTTGCACCTCATCGATTTGCTCGAGTTTAAAATGGGCGACTTACCCGGAGCGTTGAACGCGGGTCTAAAAGGTATACGTGTAAGTAAGGAAAGTCGGAACGAGGGTTATTTGCCGGCGTTTCTACAGTTGGAAGGATTGGTTTATGCGCTTACTGGGGATGATCAAAAATCCTTAGCTTATTTGCGACAGGCAGTTGCCGTGGCCACAACGGCAAGGGATACCCTTTTGTCTGTTGACATTTTATCGAATATCGAAACAGCGTACGCTAAATTAAAAAAGCCGGATTCGGCGCTTTATTATGCCCGGCGTGAGCTAAGGCTATTGACCAACTATAGCAAGCCAGACAGGCGGGAATTTGAGAGTAACGTATTGGGCGACATGGGTGAGGCCATGAATTCAGCGAATCAACCTGATTCCTCATTAAAATATTCCCGCGAAGCATTGGCTATTGAAAAGGCGAAGAATCATGGAATAAACCCCGAGCTGTTAAACGTAATGGCGAATTCATTTTTAAAAAAGGGGCAACCTGATTCGGCTGTAATATTTGGAGTCGAATCATATAAGCTGCTGTCACAAACAAAAAGATGGGACTTGCTCATTAATGCCTGTGCGGCGCTTTCGAAAGCTTATGAAGGCCGTGACGATAAAAAAAGTTTATATTATTTGAAGGCTCTGATAGCTGCAAGCGATAGTAGTCGCTTGAACATTAATTCCGCGCGATTCCAGTTATTAATAGACCGGGATCAGCAATATGACCAGGACTTAAGGGCTGACCGCGAAAAACTTGAAGCCCGGGTACGCTTATATTTGGTTGTAGGTGCAGCTTTGGTCCTGATGATTATTGGACTTATTCTATGGCGTAATTACAAACAGCAAAAACTAAATAATCATTTGCTGAACGAACAAAAGGAAGAAGTAGCCGCTCAACGGGACAACCTAAGTAATACGCTTGAAAAACTTAGATCAACTCAATCCCAACTCATCCAATCCGAGAAAATGGCCTCATTGGGTGAACTAACCGCGGGGATAGCACACGAAATACAAAACCCGCTCAATTTCGTGAACAACTTTTCGGAGGTGAACCGGGAAATGATTGATGAATTGAAAGAGGAATTAAAAGGCGGGAATGTGGACGAAGCGCTCGCTATCGCTGAGGATATCAGGCAGAATGAAGAAAAAATAAACCACCACGGCAAACGCGCCGACTTTATTGTAAAAGGCATGCTGGAACACAGCCGCACCAATACCGGCCAGAAACTGCTAACGGACATGAATGTGCTTTGCGATGAATTTTTAAAGCTGTCGTACCACGGGTTGCGAGCAAAGGACAAATCATTCAATGCGGAAATGATCACCCATTTTGACCCTAAGCTGCCCAAAGTAAATGTATCGCAGCAGGACATGGGCCGGGTGATGCTTAACCTGTTTAACAATGCGTTTTATGCGGTGAACCAAAAGGCGAAAACAGCACAGGTGGATTATAAGCCGGAAGTCTCTGTTAGTACTTCAACCGAAAACGGGCAGGTGATCATCAAAGTAAAAGACAACGGCATCGGCATCCCCGATGCAATCAAAGAAAAGATCATGCAGCCGTTTTTTACAACAAAACCTACCGGCGAAGGCACCGGCCTGGGCTTATCTTTAACTTATGATATGGTGGTGAAGGGGCATGGCGGCAGTATCACGTTAGACAGCAAAGACGGCGGAGGAGCAGAATTTACGGTCTCATTTCCATTAAATAATTAATTTTAAGCAAGGTATATCAATTCAAGCCGTGACCTATATGAAAAGATACTTCATTTTTTTAATGCTGGCATTGGTCTGGCAGTTTAGCCGGGCGCAACCGATGCAATTAAAATTCGACCATTATGCGGAAAAAGAAGGCCTGCCCGACGCGTTGATCATCTCCATGAGTCAGGATGACCAGGGGTATGTGTGGATATCGACTGAGCGGGGTGTAGCGAAATACGACGGTTTTAAATTTCAAACGCTATGGTGGAACAGTAAATACAAAGAGGAAGGGATCGTCGGCGCCATCTCCATGATTGCCGACGAGCCTGATCATCTTTGGTTTAATTCATGGTCGGGCATCGTTAAATATAACCGTATACCAGACAATTTTACGTACTATCAATTTCACACCCCGGATGGACAATCCGTGCCAACCAACACGGTGGAATTTTTTTTTGCCGACGACAAGGGCTATATATGGGGTACAGAGCTCGCTGATAAAAAATTGAGGCCCGTTAAATTTAATACAAGAGACGACCGTTTTACCTCAGCCGGTTGGGGAAAAACAATGTCGGGCGGCATTGTTTTAACTGCCCCGCTTTTCAGGCCCCGTGTGCCCGGCGGCAGGGTTTGGGCCGGTACTAAAAACGGATTGTATTTTTATGACCAGCGCGACGACAACTTTCATCCGTGGTTTACAACAACCGACACTATAAAGCAAAAAACAGTTATTGCGATAAAGGGCGCCGCGACAGAACCGGATATTTTGTGGCTCAGCGTAGTAGACCATCGCACAAAGCAGACCAGCATTGAGCGGGTGGATACCCGGAATAAAACAGTCCGGGATTTCAGCCATATAACGGATGCCAGGCTAAATGCTTCAAACGATACCCTAAATGATGTGTACCAGGATAAACAGCGGCGCCTGTGGCTGGCCACTCAGCGCGGGCTGATGCTATTTAACCCGCAACAATTTAGTTTTACGCCATTTATACCTCACGATGGCGACCGTGACATTGATAAAAATCGGTTTAGCAAAATCACCCGGGCAAAAGACGGGAGCCTGTGGATGGTGGCGGGAAAAACTGGATGGGCCGGTGCGGGAAATGGAATCATCAATTTCGACCCGGTTAGCCGGGGTTTTAAACGTTATTTTTCCCGGCCTGGCGACCCGTATTCATTGAGCGAGGGCCCTGTATCGGGCCTGCTGATTGACCATAGCGGCGTATTGTGGGTAAGCAAATGGACAGGAGGTGTTAATCGCGCCGATTTAAACGGCAGCGCATTTCAAATTTATCCGGCTAAAATTACTAATGGGATCGCTTCCTCGGCCAGTAACAATATCGCGGTTTCTACCGATGGCTACCTCTGGTATAGTAACAACGAAGTTATTTACAAGTGGAAGCCGGGGACCGGGCAGCCTAAAAAAGTATATGGAACAAAAAAGAGCGAAAGTTTGATCGATCCGATTTGCATTGCGCGCGATAGCAGTGTTTTTTTCTCGAACGGAAAAGGAATGCAGGTTTATGATCCGGCCAGGCGGACACTGCAAAGCTATATCTTTAAACAAAATGATCCTGCTTCAATAAGCAACGACATAGTAAACTATATTTTGGAGGACCATGCCGGCATGATCTGGGTGGGGACCGAAGACGGACTGTGCGCCTTTGACAGGAAAAAACATAAATTTATACGTTATCCTGATAAGGACAATCATAAAATCGTAAACAAATACAGGCTGGAGGAAACGAGCGTAACCAGGATATATGAAGACCGGGAGGGTGCGCTTTGGGTACTAACAATAAATGGGGGCTTAAACCGGTTCGACCGTGCAACGGGCACCTTCGAGAATTTTTACTGGTATGATAAACTGCCGGTAGGTACAAATAATGTCGCATTTGAAGACAGCAGAGGCCGTTTGTGGATCGGCAACTTTAATAGTGGCCTGCTGGAGTTCGACCGCCGTACAGGCCGTTATACACGTTTAATAGATGAAAAGAGGGGGTTAGCATTTAATGATGTGTCTGACATTAATGAAGACTCGAGGGGATTTTTGTGGGTGAGTACCGTAAGGGGATTGAGCCGCATAGATCCGGATAACTTTTCTGTAAAAAACTACCCTATAAACTCCATCCTTCCGGGCAAAAGCATTGTAAACAGCCTTGATCTAAAAAAGGCAAGCGCCGGCAAGCTCCTTTTGGAATTATCGGATGGCATCGCCGTATTCGACCCGCGTAACCTTGATGGCAACCCCTATCCCCCGGTGGTAAACATCGAAAAGATAGCTTATAGCGACCCTACCGCAACGGATGATACTACCTTCTCGCAAAACAGATATGGATTAAATCAGTTCGAATTGCCCTATAATAAAAATAAAATCACCTTTAATTACGTAGCCATTCATTTCGTAAGCCCTCAACAAAATAAATATACGTACCGATTAGAAAATTATGACAAGCATTGGGTTCAGGCAGGCGCTCAGCGCAGTGTAACGTATAACAATCTCTCGCCGGGTACTTATACTTTCCGTGTCAAAGCCGCAAACAGCGATGGCGTATGGAACAATAAAGGCGACAGCTTTGTCATTATTATCCGCCCGCCCTGGTGGCAAACGTGGTGGGCATGGATGCTTTGGATAATATTATTTGTTTCGGCAATATATGCCTTTATTGCTTACCGCTCGCGCAAATTGCTGCACGATAAAAAGGTGCTGGAGCATAAGGTGCAACTGCGGACTGAAGAGGTAATGCAGCAAAAGGAGGAGATAGAATCACAGCGGGATAATCTTGAAAAAGCATTCGGTGAGTTAAAAGCCACCCAAACCCAACTCATCCAATCCGAAAAGATGGCCTCATTGGGGGAATTAACCGCGGGCATCGCCCACGAGATACAGAACCCGCTGAATTTTGTCAACAACTTTTCGGAGGTGAACAAGGAAATGCTGGAAGAGCTGAAAGCTGAAAGCAAAAAGCCGAAAGCAGAAAGAGATGAGCGGCTGGAAGTTGAATTGATAAACGACCTGATAGAAAACGAAGAAAAAATAAACCATCACGGCAAACGCGCCGACAGTATTGTAAAAGGAATGCTGGAACACTCGCGCAGCCGCAGCGGGCAAAAAGAGCCGACTGATATAAATACCATGGCTGACGAATTTATCCGCCTCTCTTACCATGGCTTAAGGTCGAAGGACAAATCATTCAACGCAGAGCTTGTTACCAATTTCGATACTGGTTTACCGAAGATAAGTGTTGTGCAACAGGATATAGGCAGAGTAATGCTCAACCTTTTCAACAATGCCTTTTACGCAGTAAACCAAAAAGCGAAAACAGTGGGCAAAGACTATAAGCCGGAAGTAACCGTAACTACCTCAAAAGAAAATAACCAGGTCATCATCAAAGTGAAAGACAACGGTATTGGCATCCCCGACGCGATCAAAGATAAAATTATGCAGCCATTCTTTACTACCAAGCCAACGGGCGAAGGTACGGGCTTAGGCTTATCATTAACTTATGATATGGTGGTGAAGGGGCATGGGGGGAGTATTGATGTCAATAGCAAAGAGGGTGAAGGCTCGGAATTTATTATTCAATTACCTGTTAGCTAAAGAGAGAATTAACTTTTAACAAACCTATCAGTCATGCCGATTACTTGTTTCGGCACCCCATCAGAAAGGTAAGCAACATGCAGCTCTGCCCCATACGAAACGCTCACCTGGCGGGCGTGAATATCCTGTGGGATGCCGAAACAAGTTCCATGACGCAGTCGTTTTAGTGAAAGGGGCTTCCTGAAGCTAAAACCTAACATTCCATTTATAAAAAGAATAGGCTAAATTAGGCCAATAATTTGCTAACAATGATGAACTACAAATCCGGGTTAAAAAAAGGCAGCCCGATAAATAAAGCAGGCAGTTTCCTTTTAAAAATGAGCGTTGCCTGGCTGCTGATGCTTACACTCTTTTTACAACCAGGATATGCGCAAGGCCTGGCCGCCCAAAGCAACGAGGGCCCCTATCGCAAAGGCATGGTAGTATGTGCCACCCCGAACGCGTCTCAGGTGGGGATCGATATATTAAAAAAAGGCGGCAACGCGGTTGACGCGGCCGTTGCCGTCCAGTTCGCATTGGAAGTAACACATCCGGAGGCGGGCAATATTGGTGGCGGCGGGTTTATGGTTTACCGTTCGGCATCCGGCGAAACCAATACACTTGATTTCCGTGAAAAAGCCCCGGCAATGGCCAGTGAGAATATGTACCTGGACAGCGCAGGCAATGTAATACCCGACATGAGCCTGTATACCCACCAGGCTTCGGGCGTGCCCGGCTCTGTCGACGGCATGGTGGAAGCACACCGCAAATTCGGCAAATTAAAATGGACCGACCTTGTACAACCTGCTATCGACCTTGCGCACAATGGTTTTAAGATCAGCAAACGCCTTGCATCCGCGCTGAATGAGGAACGCAATGGCTTTATAAAACTAAATCCCGGCAAAACTTATTTGCTGAAAGAAGGCGGATGGCACGAAGGTGACCTGCTGGTGCAAGAGGACCTGGCGAAAACACTTGCATTGATCCGAGATAAAGGCAGGGATGGTTTTTATAGCGGTGTAGTTGCCGACCAATTGGTTGAGGAAATGAAAAATGGCAAGGGAATTATAACAAAAAGCGACCTGGAAAACTATCACTCCGTATGGCGGAAAGCCATTACAGGTAACTATAAGGATTATAAGATCATTACCATGCCGCCGCCTTCAAGCGGTGGTGTCGCGTTGTTACAATTACTGCAATCGGTTGAAAATTATCCTTTGCATCAATGGGGCCACAACCAGGATTCGACCGTGCAGTTAATGGTTGAAGCGGAGCGCCGGGTATATGCCGACCGCTCAAAATACCTCGGCGACCCCGATTTTTATAAAGTGCCTGTGGATAGCCTGCTAAACCCCGCCTACAATAAAATGCGCATGAGCAGTTTTAACTGGAACGCGGCCACCCCAAGTGCAAGCATACAGCCGGGTGCTTTTGTTGGCTATGAAAGCGATCAAACTACCCATTATTCCATTGTCGACAGCGAGGGGAACGCCGTGTCTATCACCACCACGTTAAATGATTCATTCGGCTCAAAAATATTTGTGGGTGGCGCCGGTTTCCTGCTAAATAATGAAATGGACGACTTCAGCTCAAAACCAGGCGTGCCGAATATGTTTGGCCTGGTTGGCGGCAAAGCAAACAGTATACAACCGGGCAAGCGCATGCTATCGTCAATGACGCCAACGATCATCGAAAAGGATGGTAAATTGTTTATGGTAGTGGGTACGCCGGGCGGCGCGACCATCATCACATCGGTATTTCAAACCATCCTGAACGTAATTGATTTTGGCCAGGCTATGCAGCAGGCCGTTGATGCAAAGCGTTTTCATCACCAATGGCTGCCTGATGAGGTGGCTGTTGAAAAGGGGGCTATGGAAAATGCCGAAAAGAGCAGGCTACAGCAAAAAGGCTATAAAATAATCGACCGCGGTTCCATCGGCAGGGTCGACGCCATATTAATAACCCCGCAGGGCTTTTACGAAGGCGGCGCCGACCCGAGAGGGGATGATACTAAATTGGGTTATTAGTTCATGGTCCATAGTCCATGGTCTATAGTCCATGGTAAAGCGCCATGGGTAATAGTAACAGAATTATTAAATTGACGAATATTAGCCATGGTCTATCGCGTCTATCGTCCATCGACTGAATAAATTGGCTATGGTCTATGGACTATCGACCATGAACAATAGTTGCCCGACATTCGCTATGGACTATCGACCATCGGCCATGGGCTAAAATAAATTGTCCAACACTGGCTATGGTCTATGGACTATCGACCATGGACTAAAAAACAAAAATATGCAAAGCCCCGTAAGACACCAGGAAACAATAGATTATTTTTTAAAAATAGTTTGGCAAACTGTCGCTAACCGCTATAACCAGCTGGTTACCGAATTTGGCATTACGCAATCAATCGGGTACCTGCTGATCAATATTGATGAGAAGGAAGGCACTACAGTTTCGCAGGCAGCGGCTTTGCTTGGGCTTAAATCAACCAGCCTTTCGCGTATGCTGCGGCAGTTGGAAAAATCGGGATTAATATACCGGGAATCAAACGAGGGCGACAAACGTTCGGTTAAAATTTATTTGACCGAAACGGGCAAAGAAAAGCGGCGCCTTGCCCGCGCATTGGTAAGGCAGTTTAATAACTACTTGAACGCACATATCAGCGAAAACGATAAAGAATACCTGATAAAAATGCTCAAGAAAATAAATGACCTTACGCTTAGTTTTAAGCCGGAGCCTTTGTAGTTGATTGGTCATTGGTCATTAGTCATTGGGTCAATAAGTCATTGGTTAATTCTTTACAACTATTCTAACCTTTACAACCCAAGTCCACCTATAACTTATTACCTCAACACGTTTATTGCAAAATTATCGTTATTTGATTATCAAATTCAGCCCTTAAAGGCATGCATTTGGTTTGTTACGGCTTAAAAATTGTTAAAAAATGTTAAGCTGCTGTTTTTGAATTATAAAAGAATAAATTTGCCGATTGAAATAAAAGGCAAAAAAACTGGATAAAAGGATCAGATGAACAGGTTACTGTTAATATTATTGCTTTTTACAATGTGTTTAAGCGGTTGTGTAAAATCAACTGATGTAGTTAAACAAGTAAATGCGCAGGCAATTATTGACGGGAAAATAATAAGCACGTACCTGAAAAGCCATAATTTGCCCGAACAGCATGTGGATACAACCGGTGTTTGTTTTATTGTTAATACACCCGGAACAGGTAACGACTTGTACACAAACTCTACCCAGGTAACACTTGGTTATACCGGGCAGCAGTTAACGGCAAATGAAACTTTGGGTCCGGTATTCGGGCAAACCAATAATTTTCACCCCTCCTTTGTTTTGGGTTCGGTGATAAGGGGCTGGCAATTAGGGATAGAAGGTTCAAAAATTCAAACAGGCGGTACAATTACATTGTATTTACCGTCGCGTTATGCATACGGCCCTTATCCGCAGCCCGACCTCGGTTTGCCTGCAAATGCAGTGCTGGTTTTTCAAATTACAATTTACAGTGTAACGAATTAATTAAAAGGAAAATATAATTAAAAGCGGCCTATTAAATTAAGCAAAACGACTAATACATACAAATGAAACAAACCCTATTTGCCTTTTTATTAATTTCTGTTTTAGGAATGGCGTCATGCCGGAAAGATAACCTTCAGATCACCATCAAGCAATACGATCAGCAACAAATGCAAAGCTATATTGCTGCCCATGGATTAACAGCCATGCAGCGCGATACCATAGGCGGCGACACAACAGGTATTTATTACCAGATCCTTAATCCCGGTACACAGTCAATAAACGGCGTACCGGTTACCCCCCTTGATTATCCCAGCGAGATAGCATTTGTATATACGGAGCGCTCATTTGATGGCACCTATATCCTGCCAGATACCATCGCCAATCATTACTACGATTATGTAGGGCATATTTATGCAAACCATTATCCATTAGGAGTGCAAACCGCTATTCATAATTTGTTAAAATACCCCGATGCCAGCATGCGTGTGCTGATACCATCGCACCTGGCCTACGGAAGAAACGGGACCGGATCAGGAAGCAGCCAGGTTGCCAACAACAGGATTGCGGGTAACGCATGCCTTGATTTTTATATCCATGCCGTTAATAATTTCCAGGTATACGATGATATGGTTATTCAAAATTATATGAAGGCCAACAATTTAACCGGGTATACCGCCGACACGCTGGCGGCGCCGCTACCATTGAACCCCTTAGTTTATTGGGTGGGCAAAAACGGTAACCCGCCAACGACTGATTTTTCTGCAATTTATTATTATAAAATATTAACACCTGCCACAAGTACCAATCCGATCACGGCAAACAGTACTATTACGGCAACCTATACCGGCTCTTTATTTAACGGAACACTTTTTGACTATGGCTATAATGGTCCTAATATCTTCACTGGCAACCCGGGTACTTTTGTGGCTGGCGTGCAAGACGCACTAATAAAACATGCTGCCGCAGGCACCAAAATTTCGATGTTAATACCTTCATCGTTAGGCTATCAACTTCCCGCTCAATCAACAATACCAGCTTTTAGTTGCCTAAGATTTACATGGCAGCTATTAACGGTGACGCCTTAGCTATTTGGTTATTGCTTCTTTAAACACGTTGAGGCAGCGTTCACGCGCAAAAGAGTGATCAATGATGGGTTTCGGATATTTGCTAAAATCAGCATATTCGGGGACCCATTTTTTTATGTATGCTAATTCAGGGTCAAACTTTTTTAATTGGGCGTCGGGATTAAATATCCTGAAATACGGCGCCGCATCGGTGCCGCATCCGGCTGCCCATTGCCAGCCGCCAACGTTGCTGGCCAATTCATAATCCAGCAGTTTGCGCGCAAAATATCGTTCGCCCCAGCGCCAGTCTATCAGCAGGTCTTTAGTTAAAAAGCTGGCGGTAACCATGCGCACGCGGTTATGCATATAGCCGGTAGCGTTTAATTCGCGCATACCGGCGTCAACCAGCGGGAAACCGGTTTGCCCTGCGCACCAGGCTTCAAATTGTACTTCATCATTCACCCATTTAATCCGGTCGTACACCGGCTTAAAAGCATGATCAATGGTATGTGGGAAGTGATAAATGATCATCATGTAAAACTCCCGCCAGATCAGCTCATTTAGCCAGGTTTTTTCGCTGTTCCCAGTGGCGGTACCTGCTAATTCCCTGATGCTCACCGTACCAAAACGCAAATGCAGCCCGATATGGGTAGTGCCCCGGATAGCCGGGAAATTTCTTTTTTCGGCATAATCCGCTATATGATTTTTATAATTTACCGGCGGAAATTTCCTTTCGCTTTTCTCAAACCCTATTTGCTGCAGGGAGGGAATGGCTAAGGGACCGGTTTTATAAAAGTTTTGGAAATATTTTTTATTGGGATAGGCTTTCAAATGAAATGGCGTTAGCTTTTGGTACCACTTACGCTGGTATGGGGTATACACTGTATATGGGTTGCCGTCATCTTTTACAACTTCGTCCTTTTCGAAGATCACCTGGTCTTTATGGGTTATAAATGGAATACCGCGGGTGTTCAGCAATTTGCCGATAACTTCATCCCGCAATTTGGCCGCTGGCTCATAATCGTGGTTGGTGTAAACTACTTTTACTGCAAAATCATCCAGCAGCTTGCTCCATGCACCGGCGGGTTTATCATACAACACCAGTAAACCGCCGCCATATTTCTGCAGTTCCTGATCAAGTTCTTCAATGGTTTGATGGATAAAAGTAACCCGTGCATCGTCTTTATCCTGTAACTGGCTCAATATTTCTTTATCGAAAATAAAAACTGGCAATACAGGCAAACCGGATTTTAAGGCGTGGTACAAGCCTGCGTTATCCTCCAAACGAAGATCGCGCCTGAACCAAAAAACCGCGATGGGCGAATTTTTATCCATAGATTTCCTTTAAAGCCGCCTCAACAACCGGGAACTTAAACTTAAATCCCGCACTCTCAATTTTTTGCGCAGATACTTTTGTACTGGCGAGTACGATAGAGCTCATTTCGCCCATAACAAGTTTTAAAAAAAATGCAGGCACATTCGGCAGCCATAAAGGTTTATGCAAATGTTCAGCGATGGCCTGCGTAAGTTGTTTATTGGTGACTGGGTTTGGGGCGACCATGTTATAAACCCCGCTAAGTTTTTCGTTTGCTATAGCAAACAGGTACATATCCACAACATCCTGCCAGTGTACCCATGGCACCCATTGCTTGCCGCTGCCAATGGGCGAGCCTGCGTAAAGCTTTACCGGCATTGCCATTTTGGCCAATGCCCCGCCACTATCAAGTACCACTCCGGTGCGGAACTTTACGATACGCAAACCCAATTGTCCGCCTTCATCCACAGCTTCTTCCCATGCTATGCAGCATTTAGCCAAAAAACCGCCGGAAGGCAAACTTTCTTCGGTCATTAATTCACCGCCCCTGTCGCCGTAGTAGCCTATGGCCGCTGCTGATATGACAGCATTTACATTGTGTTTCTTATGTTTGAGCAAACTATAAATTAAGGCGATCGATTTTGTCCGGCTGCCGGTCAATTCCTTTTTTCGCTTGTCCGTCCAGCGTTTATCGGCAATTCCGGCGCCGGCGAGGTGTATTACCATATCAACACTATCGATACAGCGTTCATCAATCTCACCTTTATTAACGTCCCACAAAAATGTAGTTACACGCGCATCTTCACTTGCAGAGCGGCTTAAATGGCTTACGCGATAGCCTTTTTCAAGCAATTGTTCAGTTAATCGCCTGCCGATAAGGCCTGTGCCGCCGGTGAGGAGGATGCTTTTTTGGTTCATAGTTCATGGTTCATGGTAAAAAGTCCATGGTTGATAGTACATAGACCATGGCAAATATTGGTTAAATAGTCATGTTCAATCCCACAAAAAACCATCGACTATGGTCCATGGACTATGGACTAACCGACTAAATATTCACATTATCCAGCACAACAACCCTGGCGCATAATGGTTTGGCAACGTTAGTCGCGAAAAGCACATGGGTAGGGTCAATTTGGTAGGCTTCCTGCGCTTCGGGGCTATCGAACAAAAGTAACAGCGACACATCATACGAGCGGTCGACCACATCGCGGAAAGTTTCGGCGGGTACACCAATATGCATATCGCGGATATGCGTTATCGGGATCAGGGTGTTGAGACCGTCGATTAATTGCTGTTTATCGGCTTTATCTTTAAGCCAGAAATGTACATGGTGTACGAAAGTGTTTTTTAGGAACATGAGGGTGTTTTTTAATTGCTAAAATGGGAATAAATTGTGAGTAAAGATTCGCCAGCTTTTAAAAAGTTTCCGGCTATGATCTATGAACCATCAACTATGAACCGCTACGCAAACACTTCCACCACATGCGGCTTAAACGTATCCGTCTTCACCCGTGCCTTCAGCTCATGCAGGATATTATAAAGCCCAAAATTGGTCCGGTTTACATAAATAAAATGCTTTACGCCGCGGGCCTGTTTAAACTCCGGCATTTTTGATACTTTTTCGCCAAAACCATACAACTCTTCAAAAAATTCGGTTTGCCCAAAGTCAAAATGATCGGTGATATAAGGTTTCGCAAACAGGCCTATCATCTGCCGGTACATGGTATAATAAAATTCAATTTGCGCCGGCGTATCGTTGGCGTGGATCATCTCTAATTGACGGAAAGCTTTGATGGTTTCCTGCTTATTTTCCATCAGGCCGGTGGACGTGAGCGAGAAAAAGGGATAATAAAAATCCTCCGGCATTTCCTTGATGCAGCCAAAATCAATAACGCCAAGTTTCCCATCAGGTGTGATCATAAAATTACCGGGATGCGGGTCGGCATGTACGGCGCGGAGCTCGTGCTGCTGGAAATTGTAAAAATCCCAAAGGGCCTGGCCTATCAGGTCGCGTAATTCCTGCGATGGGCTGGTTTGTAAAAACTCGCGCAGGTGCTTGCCTTCCAGCCAGTCCATAGTAATAATGCGTTTGCTGGATAGTTCAGGATAATATTTTGGAAAAACCACGTTATCCAAACCTGCGCACGCATTTGAAAACTCGATGGAGCGGCGTACTTCCAGCTCATAGTCCGTTTCCTCCAGCAGGCGTTCTTCCACTTCTTTCATATAAACATCCAGCTCCTTTTCGCTCATGCCCAGCATTCTAAAAGCAAACGGCTTTACCAGCTTCAGGTCTGATGAAATGGAATCGCCCACGCCCGGATATTGTATTTTTACCGCCAGCTTTTTACCGTTCAACTCTGCCTGGTGTACCTGCCCTATCGAGGCTGCGTTGGATGAGCGGACGTTAAATTTATCATATATCTTATCGGGCGTTTTGCCAAAATACTTTTTAAATGTTTGCACAATGAGCGGTCCGGATAATGGCGGCGCATTGTATTGCGACTGCGAAAATTTATCGGTGTAAGCCTGGGGCAGCAGGTTTTTATCCATGCTGAGCATTTGCGCTACTTTGAGCGCGCTGCCCTTTAATTCGCTCAGCGATTCATAAATGTCGGATGCATTATCTTCGTTTAACTCGCTTTTGTCCATTTCGGGATTAAACAGTTTTTTCGAATAATGCTTGATATAATTACCCCCGATCTTAAAGCCGGTGGTTACAAATTTTGCGGAGCGCTGTACTTTAGAGGTTGGTATGCTATTTTGTTCTTTCGGTGTGTTATCACTCATATTGTTGTTTTTCAAATAAGGCGGCAAGTTTCTGCGCACTTAATGTTGTATAATCATTTATCACCAGGTTTACCGGGTGCAATTCGGCAGCCGTATGCCCCGTAGTTATGGCAACTACTTTCATGCCCGCGCTGTTGGCTGCCTTAATGCCAGCCAATGAATCTTCGAAGACGACACAATTCTCAGGCGGCTTATTCAATTTTTCGGCGGCCTTTAAAAATATCTGCGGGTCGGGTTTTGGTTTGCTCACCATCGTTGAATTTACAATGGCATCAAAATCATCACGGATGGGTACTTTATCCAGGATAAAATTAATATCCTCCACCGTTGCCGATGTGGCCATGGCCATTTTTACACCCACATTTTTTAAGCCGGTTAAAAAGCTCACCAGGCCGCTTATCGGGGCCAGGTGCGGGGCGTATAACTTCCTGTAAAATTCTTCTTTTTCGTTTAGCAGGGCTTTTAACTGGGCCTCGGTCCGGCCCTCACCAAAAACGCGACGGATAGTCTCCATCACCGGCACACCGCTGATCTCGCTGTAATAAGTCTCCTTACTTAATTCGCCTTTGCCATATTTCTTGTAAAGCGCCTGCCACGATTTAAAATGATATGGCGTGTTATCGATCAGCGTGCCGTCCATATCAAAAATGGCTGCGTAGGAGGGTTTAGTTGTTCCCAAAGCCCATTTTTTCTTTAATTCCGCCGTTTTTAGCTAAAAACTTGCCATACTCAAACAGGTTATCAATGGGCGAACGCTGGAAAAGATCAAAGGTAACATTGATGCCTTTTTCAATGGCCTCATCGGTTTTCTCAAACCCTGTAGAATTATCATTAATCCAGAAATGCAGCACAAAAACAAGCTGTACCCAAAGCGCGTCTTTATAACGGTTGCTGAAAAACTTCCGTTCAGATAATTCGTTTGATTCCAGGCCTTCTGTGATCAGGTCGTTGCAAAAACTTTCAAATACATCCTTTATTCCCTGGAATATTTGCGGGGTCGAAAAAGTTTTGGGTTGTTTTTTAATGCTGTAAACCACAAAGCTTCGGCTGCTTTTCAGCAGTTCAAAAAAGGCATAAAAAAACGACAAGGCTTTTTCGCGGGCAGTGTATTGCACCCATATTTCCTGGGCTTTTATTTCGGCAATGGTTTTTACGGCGAATTTGGTCCAAATGTGTTGTTCAATCGCATCGAACGAAGCAAAAAAGCGGTAAAATTCTTCTTCGGGCATTTTGTTTTTCTTAGCAAAAACGTACACGGATTTTGGCTGTTCGCCCTCGGTGAGCACAAAATCAATATAGGCTTTCTCAATACTCTCTATAGTAGCCATAGGTGGGTGATTTAATAAACGATATAAAATTATAACATTGCATTTAAGTAAATGTCACAGTTATATATAATTAACGATTGGATTTTTAGGATAGTACAATTATCCCGATTTGCTTAGCGGATGAGGCGGGTGTCAATATTTAACTTTTGGACGGAATGAACCGTTACCCTATCATGGTACCCCGGAAACAGAGGATTTAAAAGAAAGTTGTATTCGGATGGGTTTATTGCCGAACGGACTTTAAATGCGAGAAACGTATTTTCGAGTATCCATTGGTCGCCCATTAATTTATTTTCAAGGTTATCCTGTACTTGCCATGTTGGCGGGTATTCTTTGTCGGGTAACTGATAGATCAATTGATTATTGCCGGGTATGTTGATTGATGAAATATATAAATTTGAAGGGACGTCAATTTCATTAAAATGCACCAGGCTTTCAAGATATGCAAGTGAGCTGTTCATGCTGGTATACAGCATATAAGTGCCTTTACTATTCCACCTGCCGCCAAATTTAAACGATCCAAAACCTGAAATATCTTCCGACCGTTCAGCAGATTTTGCAATTCTGTAAACTACCATTGCTGTCAGGAATAAATACCTTCCTCAATTCTCCCTAAAATAGTATTTACCATATTTAAGCCCGTTGGAATATAAAACAGGTCGATGGGTTTTGCATTATTTAATGCCCTGTTTGGGGCGCTGAGCCAGCGTTTTACCTTTTCCTCATCACCAAATACAGCAATGGCATGTTCAACAACTTTGGCTATTTCTATTACGAGCGACGAGGTATGCTTGTCTAACTTGTCGGTGCTTTTTTTCCGTTCGAGTGTTTTAACGGAAGCATCGAGAATGTTTTCAGAGAATGCTTTTTTTGATATTCCGAGGTGGCTAATCAACGCGTCTAACGAAGCTTTGGTGATCCCCTCATTGCTTAATGATATAATATCAAATTCCGAACGGATAGGTTTAGTAATAATACCTTTCCCGCCAAGTAAATGAACGAAACTTAGCGTCGGGTTTAATTTTGATTTTTTTTCGGCTATATTCATCTGCGACAATTTTACCAAATATAGGGATATAATGTCGCAAAAATAAACGTTTATTCAATTATTAAACTTATTTTTTGTGAAATTTAGCAGGGAATACGCTGCCTCTAATGTTGCGAAGATGTCAAATATTAGCTATAAATGTGTATAACGCTAAATTAATTGCAAATTTGTAGATTGCAATTCAGTTAACCCCCTGTTTAACTATGAGTGAAAAAACGATACTGGTATGGTTTAGAAATGATCTGCGTATCCGCGACAATGAAATTTTGTTGGAAGCCGTGCGTAAAGCAGATAAAGTATTGCCGGTATATTGTTTTGACCCCTTTTATTTCAGGAAAAACCCTTCAGGCAACCCAAAAACAGGTAATATACGGGCCCGTTTCCTGCTGGAATCAGTTGCTGACCTAAGGAAAAACCTGCGTGCTCTCGGCGGGGAATTAATTATCAGGATAGGTAACCCGGCTGAAATTTTGCCGGCGTTAGCAGAACAATATCATGTAAATGAGGTCTATCACCACAGGGAAGTTGCCCATGAAGAGACCGAAATATCTGAACTGGTGGAAACTGCCTTGTGGAAAATACGACTAAATTTAAAGCATTTTATAGGGCATACGTTATACCACAAAGAAGACTTGCCTTTTCCCATAAAAGATATACCGGATAGCTTTGCCGTTTTTAAAAAGAAGATAGAGCGCGACAGCAATGTACGGCCCTGTATAGGCACCCCCGAAACTATTTATACACCCAGCATTACTAATGCGGGAGAACTGCCAACATTGCAGGAACTAGGGCTTGATGAACCTGCGGATGACCCCAGAGCGGCAAATGCATTTACCGGAGGGGAAACTGCCGCTCTGAATCAATTGGAACAGTTTTTTTTAAATGATGACCAGCTAAATGCAAACAAGAATAGCCGGAGTTCATCGGGCAATAATCAGTCATCAAAATTATCGCCGTGGATCGCGTTAGGTTGTATCTCGCTGAGGCAAGTTTACTGGGAAGTTATCGAACATCAGCATTCAAATACCCACCATACCAATTTGTTGATCCTGGATCTGTTATGGCGCGACTATTTCAGGTTTATGTTTAAAAAGCACGGACAAAAGTTTTTAGCCGCTAAAAATAATGATGATACAGCTTCACTATTTGCCCATAACCAGGACGAACTTTTTGAAAGCTGGAAAAATGGTGAAACGGGTATCCCTCTTATCGATGCGATCATGCACGAACTGAATGCCACCGGCTACATCAATAATTATAGCAGGCAAATTACAGCGGGGTTTTTAATAAACGACCTAAAGGTTGACTGGACAAAAGGAGCAGCTTATTTTGAAGAAAAACTTATTGATTATTCGCCTGCAAGTAACTGGGGAAACTGGGCCTTTATAGCCGGGGTTAACGATGCCCGCGAAAGCCGTTATGTTATCGCATCAAAACCGGCAACTGAGCTGGAAACAAAAAACGATTTTATTGATACCTGGCTGCCTGCCGCCAAATCAATCGACCTCCAGGTTGTTCAAACCGAACTGCACTAAATAATCCAGGTAAAAAATGTAATATTTTGCCTGTATTAGCGTCTAACAATCATAATGAACCCCTTCGAGCAATATACGGTAGTTATAGGCATCCTTGCTATTCTTTTCGAGGGTATATCTTATTTGCGCAGTTTTTTGCGCAGGCTATTTCATTGATTAGCGTGTTGTTGATTAAGTTGTTGTGTACAAAAATTATGATTATTAATAAAATTTTGCCTGAAATATTGAAACCTTTGCAACTTAATAAAGCCCTATCCCCTCATAACTAAAATTACAAATTAATTAAATGTTTACAGGCTGTTATGTGTACTTTTGTACCGTTTTAAAGATTGGTTTCTCATGGATCGTCTCAACTATATCAACAGCGGAAACGCTGAATACATAAATTCCCTATACGAAGCATACCAGCAAGACCCTGAATCTGTTGACTTTGGATGGCAAAAATTTTTTGAAGGTTTTGATTTTGGCCGGGATGCGAAAGCGCCTGCCACGGCAAATACCGAAACACCAGGGCATATTTTAAAAGAAATAAATGTGCTAAACCTGATCGATGGTTATCGGGGCCGCGGCCATTTATTTACCAAAACAAACCCCGTGCGCGAAAGGCGCAAATATTTCCCTGGTAAAGAACTGGAAACATTTGGACTAAGCGATGCCGACCTGGACACCGTGTTTAACGCCGGAGTTGAGGTGGGCCTCGGCCCCGCCACGTTGCGGGATATCCGTGATTTGCTCGAACAAACCTACTGCCAGGCTATTGGCGCCGAATACAAGTACATACGCAATCCTATAAAAATAAAGTGGTTTGAAAACCGCATGGAAAGCAAACGCAATACCCCGTCGTTCACCGTCGACGAGAAAAAGCTGATGCTGAATAAACTAAATGAAGCGGTTGTTTTTGAGAATTTTTTAGGCACAAAATTTTTGGGCCAAAAACGTTTCTCGCTCGAAGGCGCCGAAGCACTGATCCCTGCTTTAGATTCGGTTATCCAGAATGGTTCGGAGCTGGGCATTGAAGAATTTATCATTGGTATGGCCCATCGCGGCAGGTTAAATATACTGACAAACATTATGGAGAAACCTTATAAAGAAGTTTTTTCGGAGTTTGAAGGCAAAAATTTTGACGAGGAGACTCCTTTTGGAGGCGATGTGAAATACCACCTGGGATACTCGACCGACGTAGTAACCATCGGCGGCAAGCATGTGCATTTAAGCCTTTGTCCAAACCCATCGCACCTGGAAGCAGTTGACCCTGTTGTTGAAGGTTTAACCCGCTCGAAGATCGATTTTAAATACAATGGCGACCATTCCCGCATAGCGCCCATTTTAATTCATGGCGACGCTTCAGTAGCCGGGCAGGGAATTGTTTACGAGGTTTTGCAAATGGAAAAACTGGATGGCTACCGCACAGGTGGCACCATCCACATGGTGATCAATAACCAGATAGGTTTTACCACAAATTATAAAGACGCCCGCTCAAGTACTTATTGCACCGACGTGGCCAAAACTGTCTTATCGCCTGTTTTTCATGTTAACGGCGATGACGTGGAAGCGCTGGCTTACGTGGCAAACCTGGCAATGGAGTACCGGCAGGTATTTCATGAAGACGTTTTTATAGATATATTATGCTACCGAAGGTATGGGCACAACGAGGCCGATGAGCCAAAATTCACCCAGCCTTTATTGTACAAAGCCATTGAGGCGCATCCTAACCCGCTCGAAATATATAAACAAAAACTGCAGGCCGAAGGCAGCGTCGATTCAGGTTTCGCGCTAGAGCTGGAAAAGAAGTTCCGTAACCAGTTACAGGAAAACCTGGATGAATCAAAGGCCGAAGACAGAATAACGGAAACAATACAAATGTTTGAGGGGGTTTGGCATGGCTTGCACATCGCTACTCCCCGCGAATTTTTTGCATTGGTTGAAACCGCCGTTCCTAAAGAGGAATTACTTGATATTGGCAAAAAAATAACAGTACTGCCCGAAGGGAAAGAGTTTTTTAAGAAAATTGAAAAGCTTTTTGAAGAACGCAACAAAATGGTGGTTAAAACCCATGTATTTGACTGGGCCATGGGCGAATTACTGGCATACGCCACGTTGTTAAAAGATGGTTACCCGGTTAGGTTAAGTGGAGAAGATGTAAAACGCGGTACTTTTTCGCACCGGCACGCGGTATTGACCCTGGTTGATTCTGAGGAAGAGTATATACCGCTTGATACGATCGGGCCCGAAGCAAAATTCAGCATATACAATTCTTTGCTTTCTGAATATGGTGTTTTAGGTTTCGAATATGGCTATGCCATGGCAAACCCCAATGCCCTGACAATTTGGGAAGCCCAGTTTGGCGACTTTTTTAACGGCGCCCAAATAATAGTGGACCAGTATATTGCCAGCGCCGAAACAAAATGGCAGCGCGGCAATGGGTTGGTAATGCTGCTGCCGCATGGTTACGAGGGCCAGGGCCCTGAACATTCATCTGCACGGGTTGAACGCTTTTTGGAACTTTGCGCCGATAGCAATATCCAGGTGGCAAATTGTACCACACCGGCAAATTTTTTCCATATTCTCAGGCGGCAGATGCTGCGCGATTTCCGTAAACCATTGATCATATTTACACCCAAAAGCTTGCTGCGCAGTCCTAAATGCGTATCAAAATTGGAGGAGTTTACAAGCGGTAAATTCCATGAGTTGATTGATGACGAATATGCAGATCCTAAAAAAGTGAAGCGGGTATTGCTTTGCACCGGTAAAATATATTACGACCTGCTCGAAAAGCAACAGGCGGATAAACGTAAGGATGTGGCTATTGTGCGTATAGAACAGTTGTACCCAACTCCTTTAGTGCAAATATTGAAGGTCAAGGCAAAATATAATAAGGCTGCTGAATTTTTCTGGGTGCAGGAAGAACCCGAAAACATGGGGGCCTGGCCGTATATCTGCCGTAAATTTCACAACGATAAATTAATTAATGTTAATGTGATCTCGCGGCACGAGGGCAGCAGTACCGCTACCGGTTTTGCAAAACAGCACGCGGCACAACAGCTGCATATTGTTTCGAAGGCATTTGAAGCGCCCGCGGGGAAAGCAGCAAAAGCCGTTGTAAAAGCGACGACCGAGAACATGGCAAATGTTGGTGCAGATTAATTTGTAGAGACGCAATACTTTGCGTCTCCGGTTTGCAATTATCAGAGACGCAAAGTATTGCGTCTCTACGATATATATTCAAAAATTCTGATATGAGTTTAACGATCAAAGTTCCGCCGGTTGGCGAATCAATTACCGAAGTAACCCTGGCAAGCTGGAAAAAGAAGGACGGTGATCAGGTGCAGATGGATGAAGTAATTGCCGAGTTAGAGTCAGACAAAGCCACTTTTGAGCTTACCGCCGAAAAGGCTGGAATTTTAAAAATTGTAGCCAAAGAAGGGGATACATTACCTATTGGCGCCGTGGTTGCAAGCATTGAAGAAGGCAGCTCAGCCTCTGAGCCAGTAACAGTTGATAGTAGCAGTAGCAGTAAAGAAGATGCCTCTGCTTCGCAACCTGCAATTGCTTCCGCTCCGACTTCACAGCCTGCTACTGCCACTACCACTTCTACCTCCTTACAAGTAAAAGTACCCACAGTAGGCGAGTCCATAACAGAAGTAACCCTCTCGCGCTGGATAAAAAAAGACGGCGATACTGTTGCAATGGATGAAGCTATCGCCGAACTTGAATCGGATAAAGCAACTTTTGAATTGACTGCAGAAAAGGCCGGTATATTAAAAACAATAGCCAAAGAAGGCGATACCTTGCCGATAGGCGCGGTTGTTTGTACCATTGAAAGTAGTCAAACAGCAGCAGTTGAAAGTAGCAGTAGCAGTAATGATGATGCACCTTCTTCACAACCTGCTACTGCCACTACTACTGCACCTTCTTCCTACGCCTCCGGCGTTCCGTCGCCTGCGGCTGCAAAAATACTGGCCGAAACGGGTGTGCCTTCGAAGTTGATCACAGGCACAGGCAAAGCAGGCAGGATAACCAAGGAAGACGCTTTGCTGGCTGAGCGGATATCAGAGAACCCGCAGGTATCTAAGGATGTTAAGAAGTCGGACGGCGGAAGTCAAACGGCGGAAGTTGTTAGTCCGAAGGTGGAAGCTGGGGCTCTCAAACCGGAAGCAGCAGTTTCAGGTTCAAGGACTGACCGCCGCGAAAAAATGTCGTCATTGCGTAAAACAGTTGCCAAACGATTGGTCGCCGTTAAAAATGAAACCGCGATGCTGACCACTTTTAACGAAGTGGACATGTCGCCAATAATGGAGATCAGGAGCAAATACAAAGATAAATTCAAGGAAAAACATGGCGTGGGTTTAGGCTTCATGTCGTTTTTTACCAAAGCGGTTTGCGAAGCATTAAAAGACTGGCCGGCCGTTGGCGCGCGCATTGAAGGCGAGGAAGTTGTTTACAGCAATTTTGCCGATATATCTATCGCCGTATCCGCCCCTAAAGGACTGGTTGTCCCGGTTATCCGGAATGCCGAAAGCATGAGCCTCGCCGAAATTGAAAAAGCCGTAGCCGCCCTTGCCGCTAAAGCACGTGATAATAAACTGACATTGGAGGAAATGACCGGCGGCACCTTTACCATTACCAATGGCGGTGTGTTCGGCTCAATGATGTCCACACCTATATTAAATTCGCCGCAATCAGCTATTTTGGGTATGCACAATATTATCGAGCGCCCGGTTGCAGTAAACGGCCAGGTCGTGATCCGCCCGATGATGTACTTAGCTTTATCCTATGATCACCGCATCGTTGATGGCCGCGAATCGGTAAGCTTTTTGGTAAGGGTAAAACAATTGCTGGAAGACCCTGCGAGGTTGTTGCTGGGCGTGTAAATTCATTGCCGTTGGCTGAAGCCAACGGCAATGAATTCTTTTGTTCAGTTTCTAAAACGTCGGTCAAGGATGCACTATCGCCCAACCATCATAATGCCGCAAAATGATCTCGCCGTTGCCGCTCGGCACATACGATATAAAAGGGAACAAATCGTTTTTGTCAATATTCCGCTCCCTGACGGTATTACTTCATTGGGCCAAAATAACGCCTTTGATTTGCAGGTCTTTTAAGGATTGTTCAAATATTCCACTTTTCATATAAACCGCAACGCCATCGCCAAAACATATCAGTTCCATATGGAGTTTGCCTTTTAAACGCGGGTCTTCCAGCGCGTTCGCCATGTTACGCAACGTGCCCTTAATTTTTTTCGCGTCGCCCGAGTTAATAACATACAAGGCATCGTAGCGGTCCAATTTTGCCGTTGCGCCGGTAAATACCGCAGGGTCTGTTTGTGCGTGTGCAGGTTTTACAAAAGCCAGCAATGCTATTGCAAATAAGATAAAGGCGTATTTTTTCATGATCTTCGGTTTTATGATTTTTTATTGGTTAGTTCTTTTTGCGCTACTGCAATGGGTTTAAATGGCCCGTATTTATGCTGTTTTTCGCTAAACCCGTCGCTATACGGGCCGAAAGGAAAATCAACCGGCTTGGTTTTTAAATCCTTCCAGTCCCTGCGCTGGTCAAAATGGGGGCGCGGCTGCGAATTTACAAATGCAGCAACATCCCAGGCCTGTTCATTTGTTAACTGCGGGTGCTGGTATGTGGCTCCGAAAGGCATGTTATTTTTTACAAAGCCGGCCAAATTGCCAATGCGGTACATGCCGGCGCCATTATTATAGCTATGGTCTCCCCAAAGCGGCGGGTAGGTGTACGACTTCTTGTCCGCGGCAAGTAATCCTTCGCCATTACTGCCGTGGCAGACCCTGCACTTCGATACAAAAACCGCTTTTCCTTTAAAAGGATCAGCCGGGTAATCCATAAAAGTCAGTTTTTCTGTTGCAGTCCCGAACAATTTCCGTCCTTTTTTTACATCCTGGCCAATCCATTTCATGTAAGCAAGCATAGCCCGTACCTCGCGCCCATTTGTATCGGGGGCATGGCCTGCCAGGCTACGGTTAAAACATTGAACTATTCGGTCGGCTGGCTGGTCAATTTTACCGCTCCGGTTGTTCATTTTTGGATAGGTTGCTATAAAGCTTGCATAATTATTCCCGAAAAGCCGGCGGCCGCCATCTAAATGACAGTTCTGGCAGTTCATCCCGTTTGATATTTTCGCCACACTTCCGTTTGGCCCGAAATACCTGGCGGTATGCGCCAACAATTCTTTGCCGTAGCGGATCATATCGCCAGTTTTACCCACAGGTATAGTGGTGGAATCAGGGGCTTTCCAGGCATCCGCAGGTATTTTTCTTGGAGACGCCATAGCACCAGGCTGATTTCGGGTATCAACGTATTCTTTTCCCTTATTGCATGAGGAAATAATCGCGATAGTTATGCAAACCGATGCGATCAATGCAAGGCAGATAGTATTTCCAGGCATCTTACCTTCCGGTTCCATGCACTTACTATCGTCTTCGGGTTGCACGATATGTTTGTTATTGTGGCTCAAAATTAGGTTTTGTCCAAAATTAAAGATTTGATTGTTCACTTGCGCATCGCAAATACATTAGTTCAAATGAAAGGATTTTTAAACGTTCTTTAAAACTAAAAAAGCCGCTGCAGGAAATTCCTGCAGCGGCTAACCAAACTAACTAACTAATTCTTATACTGTGATAAGGTTCCTTGTATTGTATTGTAAAGTGACCAATTAAAAATGGCGCCGACAAGCGTAAAACTACGTGAATTACGTGCGGTAACTACTCAATATTTATGATGATTTACGCTGTTAAAATATATCATGCGCTTTTTATCATCGCAATTACACGCCCGAACTCGCCAGGGCTAAACTAACATACTAAATTATTACCGACCAGGTTTATCCTGCTGCCATAATCCCGTAACCCTGCTTACTTCCTGGTAATTATTCAGGTTTATATGATGCGCAACCAAAAAATTACCAGTCGTCCCCGTTACGGTTACAATTTTAAACTGGCGCGTTTCATCGGTATAAGTACTCAGTGTTGGCAGGGTTGCTGTGGGGTCTGTCTGTATAAAGAAATAGTGAAGCGTTACCTGGCCTACTGCCGTTACGTACACATAATTAAAAGTATAACCAAATGAGGAGTCGAACTGGTAGGGAAGCGGCGCCCATTGGTTTGGATTATTGACAGGACTTGGTGTAAAATAAACCAATACCATGCCGTTATTAAGCACGTCCTGTGTTACGGTATTATTCATGCGTACATAATACCTTGTAAAATATTCGGTATAACTGCCGGCGCTTGTTTCATAAACATATTGTGAATTCCACAACCAATCGCTGGCGGCAAGTGTAAATACGTCGGTTTTAACATTCGCGTTGCCATCTGCCCCCGCTGGCCCTGCTGGTCCTGCTGGTCCCTGCAGCGCTATCGGCACACCCCAGCTTGTTGCAGTTTTAGGGCCGTATAATAAAAAATTGGTTTTATCAAGATAATAATCGCCTACTGTACCTAACGTAATTGCTGGTCCGCCGTTGCCACTATATATGTGACTGCCTGGCGCTCCTGCAGCCCCGGTTGAACCTTTCAAGGAAATGCCTGTTCCCCAACCAGTGGCTGTTTTAGGCCCGTACAATAAGCCTGTACTTAAATTAATGTAAAAATCGCCGATTGTTCCGGTGCCGGCCGGAGGCGTAGTTGTACCACTGTAGATAACGCTTCCGTTAGTTCCGTTTGCACCGGCCGGGCCGGCCGGGCCAACTGCACCTGTAGCGCCGATTGGGCCAGCCGGACCAACAGCACCATTTTTACTGCATGAGTTAAGCACTAACGCGGCAGTAATGAAAATAAAAAAGTAACGTAATTGTTTCATGAGACTTGAATTTTATGTTTTGATTTCAGTTAAATGCATAGCCTTGCTAAGATTCATTATTTTGTTGACTACACTGACGTGAGTTCAATATCGAATCCTCATACTGTGAGCTCCTTGCATGATATTGTAAAGTGACCCATTAAAGATGGGGGGGGACAAGCGTAAAACTACCCGAAATACGTGCGGTAATTACTTGATGTTGAATTATGGGTTAAAAGGATATCAGGGTTTTCTTATCAAAGAAATGACGATCCTGAACCCATCCGGATCTTCAAATGTGATCCCGTTCCTTTCCCAGTATGGATTTTTAGGTTTGGCGTACTTAACCTTGTTGGCAATAAACCGTTCTTTAATTTTATTGAATTCGTCAAGTGATTCAGCATAAAATACCAGCAGGTCGTCATCATCAGGGATATGGGCCGGTGCATCTGCAGAAACTGTAAACTCTAAGTGCCAGCTTTCACCAGGGATACCTAAAAAAACGCCATCATAATTTTGATGATCTCTAAATTCGCCCAGCACTTTCAATCCCAAAACGCGGCCGTAAAAATCTATGATACGGTTTAATTCTGTGGTATGGCGGGCAGTCCGGAATTTCATTAATTTAAAGTGTTTTTAAAGGCGTTCGGTATGGTACCAGGGTCTTAGTTGTTTTGGCCACGGTAAATATGAATACGATGCAAGTATATCTGTTTTGGCTAATAATCCCAATAGGGGAAAGTAATAAATTCTGTTGGTGAGTAAGTGAGTGGTGAGTAGTGAAAGGTGAGTTGCCATGTTCTGGTTTAATTAGCAGCATATTGAAATGCGCCCACTTCAACGGAACTGGATCATCGGCGCAAAATAAAATTTCATTCCCAAAACCGACCTTTTATCTTACTTTAGTAGTTAATTGAAAACCTTGTTTTGAGAATACATTGTCATGAATAACCTAAAAATAGCAACCGCCCAATTTGAGCACAAAAGCGGCGATAAAGATCATAACCTGCAAACTATCCGTCAACTATCGGCGAAAGCTGCTGCTGAAGGCGCGGATGTAATCGCATTCCACGAATGTTCCATAACCGGCTATTCTTTTGCACTGAATTTTTCGCGTCAGCAAATGCTTGAGCTTGCCGAGTTTATTCCTGATGGGCCATCTGTAAAACACCTGCAGGAAATTGCGGCGGAAAACAACATCGTAATTTTAGCAGGGCTTTTTGAGAGGGATCAGGATGGAAAAATATACAAGGGATATGTTTGCGTGGATAAAAACGGCCTGGTCGCCAAATTCAGGAAACTTCATCCATTTATCAATCCTCATATTACCCCCGGTAATGAATACGTAGTTTTCGATCTTTTGGGTTGGAAGTGCGGCATACTGATCTGCTACGATAACAATATTGTTGAAAATGTAAGGGCCACGGCATTGCTTGGCGCGGATATTATTTTTATGCCGCATGTTACCATGTGCACCCCGTCAACCCGGCCGGGCGCTGGATTTGTCGACCCTAAGCTGTGGGAAAACAGGGAAGCCGACCCCACATCCCTGCGCCAGGAATTTGATGGCCTTAAGGGACGGGAATGGCTGATGAAATGGCTGCCTTCACGGGCTTATGATAACGCGGTTTATGCCATTTTTTCAAACGCCGTCGGGATGGATGGGGAACAGTTAAAGAATGGCTGCTCCATGGTCATCGACCCTTACGGCGATATTATTGCCGAATGCCGAAAACTTGACAACGACATCGCGATAGCTACCATTACGCCCGATAAGCTGACAAAAGCCGGCGGTTACCGTTACCGGAAAGCGAGGAGGCCGGAATTGTACCGCGATATCATCGGCGAAGAGCATGTTTCTGAACAAAAAGTTGTTTGGCTTAGTTAGACCAATCTATCAAACCATTATGAAAAAAATCGCCGCCTTAATCATCTCATTCTTCATGTTATCGGCAACTTGCTTTGCCCAGCCAACCATTTACGCAAACCAAATTGGCTTTGATCTCAAGGGGCCAAAAATTGCTGTAGTGAGTGTCGACAAAGCGCTTGCCCGGAAAACCGTGTTCAGGCTGATAAACACCGCAAGCAACGAAGCGGAGTTTACCGGCGTGCTCAGCGGTCCGCAAACCATTGATGAATGGACGCCCGGCAAAAGTTATTATTCCGCTGATTTTTCGGCTTTTAAAAAATCCGGGAAATATAGTGTTAGCGTAACCATCGATAATAAAACCTATACTTCCTACCCTTTCACAATTGAGGAAAACGCCCTGGCAAAACTGACCATCTCCTCCATCATCCACTACTACAATAAACAGCGTGCCAACACCCCGGCAGAGCTGGAGGCCGACGCGCACATGCACATGATCGGCAGCGATAAAACGGTGGATATGCGCGGCGGCTGGTGCGATGCATCGGGGGATGTAAGCAAGTATTTTTCGCACCTGGCTTATGCCAATTTTATGTCGCCGCAGCAAACGCCATTGGTGGTGTGGTCGATGGTGAGCGCTTCGGAAGCTATCCCCGGCCTGCTCGCAAAATGGAACATCAAGGATTCATTGGATAACGAAGCGCTTTACGGCGCTGATTACATGATGCGGGCGCTGTCAAAAGATGATTATTTCTATATGATCATCTTCAGCTATTTTAATAAAGACCCCAATGCCCGCCGCATCGTGGGCCTGCATGCCAACAGCGTTACTACTGACGAATATCAATGCGCTTTCCGCGAAGGCGGCGGCATGGCGATTGCAGCGCTGGCACGCATCTCGCAATGGAAAAAGAACGGCGAATTTACCTCGCAGCAATACCTCGACGGTGCAAAACGCGCCTTTGCGCACCTGCTGAAATACAATACCAAATACGATGATGACGGCAAGGAAAACATCATCGACGATTACTGCGCGCTGATGGCGGCCACTGAACTCTGGATAGCAACTGACGATCCTCTTTATCGGGACGAGGCCCGGAAACGGGCGCAAAACCTGGATAAGAGAATGGGCCCCGATGGATATTTTATCGCAAACGACGCTAACCGCCCTTACTGGCATGCCTCGGATGCGGGATTGCCGGTGGTGGCTTTATCACGCTATCTAACTAAAGAAAAGAACCCAGGCCGTCGCGAGGCAGCATTATCAACCATAAAAAAAGCGCTGAATTACAACCTCGCCGTCACCAATAATACAAGCAACCCATTTGGTTACGCGCGGCAGTCGTTTTTATACAAAGGCGCGGTTAAGGATGGGTTTTTTATCCCTCATGATAATGAAACCGGCTGGTGGTGGCAGGGAGAAGACGCCCGTTTAGGCTCACTTGCTACAGCAGCATTGGTTGGTGGTAAATTGGTTTACCCTGAAAAAAGAGGCTGGGGCGTAAAACCCGAATTATCCGCATTTGCTTCGCAGCAGGTATCATGGATATTGGGATGTAACCCTTATTCCATGTGCTTTATGTATGGTTTCGGGAAAAGCAATGTGCCTTACATGCATTCCAACTTCGGGCATGGATCAGAAAGGGGCGGGGTATCCAACGGCATCACGGGCAAAGAAGGCAATGGCGATGGCAGCGGGATTGATTTTAAAACCGAAGATAAAGGCAACGAATGGCGCTGGACAGAAGAGTGGATACCGCATGCAGCCTGGTTTTTACAAGCGGTTACGGCAATGGCGGAAAAAAGTGGTGAATGATTATAGTATCTGTAATTTTAGCTTTTGGTCTTAAGATTTCATTTATGATACTTCCCCCTCAAAAAGTCAACCGACTTTTTTATCAAACTTTCCAAAACATCAAGGTTCACATCATCCAGTTTTTTGATGTAGAGGCACCCTTTGCCTGCTTTGTGTTTTCCTAATGTGGAAAGCAGGCCCGACTGCCCTTCAAAACCAGCCAGTACATACAGAGAAAGGTTCCCTTTGCGGGGAGAAAACCCGGTTAAACAAATATCGCCTTCGTGGCCGCTGTCGTACTTATAATGGTATTTACCAAATCCGATAATGGACGGCCCCCACATCACAGGCTTTTCACCCGTAGCTTTTTCCATCATTTGTACCAGGACATCGCAATCCATACGTACTTTTTCATCAGTTACATTATCCAAAAAACTTTCAGCAGTTATCCGGGTTGGTTTTGTTTTTATTTCAGCCATCGCAAGTTCATTAAGAAATTGTCAATACCTATTGAACAACAATACAAATTTACAGATTGGGGCAAAAAAAGAAAATCTCCAGGTTCCCGTTGCCCCAAATAAATAAACAACAAAGTGATGCAGATCATTTTTGCAAGCGCGGTTTCCTATACCTTAGTCACCAATAATGGCTGACCTCATTATTAATAAATATTCTAATAAATTATCACTGTGTTTTTATGCCTGTAAAACAATCTGAATTTAAGTCGGGCGATCAATTGTCGGCCCGTTCCATTTTAACCTGGCGGATAGTCCAGGGCGCCGTTTGGCTGGTTGGCGCTGTTATTTTATTTTGTTTACTTTTTTATCCATCACTTGGTGTCTTATTGTTCTGGAACATATTGATCCCCGTGGCGCCGGCATTACTTGTATTGGCCACAGGCGTTTGGCGGAATGTTTGCCCCCTGGCAACTACTATCCTGCTGCCGCGCCATTTCGAATTATCAAAAAGAAGGAAACTTTCGGCAAAGCAACTGGCCATCCTGAACCTCATCGCTATATTGGCCTTGTACACCATTGTTCCCTTGCGTCATTCCCTGTTTAATGCAAACGGGGTGGCGACGGGCTTAATGATCATTTCTATGGCGGGGATCGGGGTAACTTTGGGTTTCTTTTATGAATGGAAAAGCGCCTGGTGTTCGGGCTTATGCCCTATCCACCCGGTTGAAAAACTATACGGGGGTAATGTATTTATGTCAATCCCCAACGCGCATTGCGATAAATGCATGAAATGTGTAGCGCTTTGTCCTGATTCAACGCCAAATGTTAATCCGTTGATTTCGGCAAAGACCGGTGTTCAGAAAACAACCGCCTTGCTTATTGTAGGCGGTTTGCCCGGGTTTATCTGGGGTTGGTTCCATGTCCCGGATGAAGCCCATTTAACGTCGCTAAACGCATTTTTCAGCGTTTATGAAATGCCTTTGCTCGGGTTTACGATAACACTTGTTATTTATGCCATATTATCGTCGATAATCCAGCCAAAATTTGAACGCAGACTGACCAGTTTTTTTGCAGCCGCTGGCGTATCTTGTTATTACTGGTTCAGGATCCCTGCTTTATTCGGATATGGAAGTTTTAGTAAAGATGGATCATTGATAAACCTGCGAAATATAATGCCCGAATGGAGTTTTACCGGGATAACGATAATAACAACCCTTTTCTTTTTTTATTGGCTGTATTTCCGTAAGCCAAACAGAAAAAGCTGGCTTGTCAGGCCCCAGTTCGGAAACAAACATAAAACCTTCGCACACAAATTATCGGCGTAATACCCAGATACATTGATAAAATAGACCTAATAAAATGCTCCGATCATTGTAGCTCGAGACCGGTATTGAAGTTCTTTTCTCTTTGAAAATCTTAATTTAACGTGAGTTCGATGTAAGAAAAATCTTTGCCCTGCCGGCTACCGCTTTGTCGAACATCATTCAAACGTTATTTTTGCTCCGCCAGCTGGCGGACTACCCAATTCGCGAAGGGTAGCCACTGACGTGGCAATTATCCTTGTTTATTTGATTTCTACAAAGCGGTAGCCCCTAACGGGGCATATTGCAATGGTATTCAATTCTTATATCTACTCACGTAATTTATTAAAACAAAAAACCTTCAAAAACTCTTTCTGATTCATAATTGCTATATTTATGTATTTAAATACATCGAGTATGAGATCAATCTGGAAAGGTTCACTTGGTTTCGGGCTGGTAAGTATCCCGGTAAAATTATATTCGGCAGTTCAGTCCAGCTCGCTTGATTTTGATATGCTGGATGGCCGCGACCATGCGCATATCCGTTACCAGCGTGTCAACGAAAACACACATAAGGAAGTGCCCTATGACAAAATTGTCAAAGCCTACAAGCTGAACGATGATTTTGTGATCGTAGATGAACATGATTTTGAGGACGCTGCCCCTGAAAAAAGCAAGGTGATAGAGATCGAAAGCTTTGTGGATATCGGCGATGTAAACCCTATGTATTACGAAACATCATATTACACGGAGCCTGACACCAAAAACAATAAGGCTTATGCCCTGTTGGTACAGGCCCTTGTAAAATCAAAAAAAGCAGGGCTGGCGCGTTTTGTTTTGCGTACCACCGAGTCTCTTTGCATTGTTCACCCGGTCGACGATGTGCTGGTGGTTACCCGCATCCGTTTCGCCCAGGAGATCAGGAGTACAGATGATCTGAATATTGGCAAGGATGTAACCGTAAGTAAAAAGGAGCTGGACGTGGGCATGGCGCTCATCAACCAATATGCCGAGCATTTTGATGTTTCGAAATTTAAGGATGAGTACAATGATGAATTGCTGAAGATCATCAAAGCAAAATCAAAAGGCAAACGGGCCACTGTTAAAAAACTGACGCCTAAAAAAGCTACCGGCGACGACCTTTACGAACAACTGATGCAAAGCTTAAATACAAAGAAAGGGGCCTGACATGAGCTTGCTGGATTATATTAAAAAGCGCGATTTTAAAAAAACCACCGAACCAAAAAGCGGGAAAAGCACCGAAAAGCAATTGGCATTTGTGGTTCAGCGGCACCATGCATCGCACCTGCATTATGATTTCAGGCTCGAGCTGGACGGCACATTAAAAAGCTGGGCGGTTCCTAAGGGCCCGTCTATGAACCCGGATGATAAACGTTTGGCCATGATGGTAGAAGATCACCCTTTTGACTACCGCAAATTTGAAGGGATAATACCAAACGGCAATTACGGCGCAGGCGTGGTGCTGATATGGGATAAAGGCACCTATACCTCATTAGCTGAAAAACGTGCAGATGACCGGAAAACATTGCGGGCAGGCTTAAAATCGGGTAATTTAAAATTCAGGCTTAACGGCAATATTTTAAAGGGCGAATTTGCCCTGGTAAAACTGCATAATGCCGAAGATAATTCCTGGCTGCTTATCAAGCACAGGGATGAATTTGCCGTTGATGATTTTAACAGCGAAGACCTTGTGCCCGACCAGATAAAGGCGATGAAAAACAACAAGGAGGGGAAAGCTAAGGGATTGCCATCGCCTCAAAAGATCAAGGCTGAAAAAAAAAGTCCTGAGGTAACCGAAGCAACTGAAAGTGATGATGCGCCACTCCCCGGTAAGGCCTATAAACCTATGATGGCCAAACTGGAAGCTAAAGTGTTCGACAGGGAAGATTGGATCTACGAGCGCAAACTTGACGGTTACCGGGCCATCGGTTATACCGGCACCAAAGCCCGGCTGATCTCAAGGAATGATATTGACTTTAGCGCCGACTATAAAAAAATTGTTGACGATTTAAAGCAAATAAAGAAAAATGCGGTGCTTGACGGCGAACTGGTGATCGAGGATAAAAACGGAAAAAGCAGTTTTCATGATATCCAGCAATATAATGGCGATACAAAAGACTTAAAGCTTAAATATTATGTTTTTGACCTCCTAAGCCTGGAGGGGCACGACCTGCGCGAGATGGAGCTTATTAAACGGAAACACCTGTTAAAGTCATTGATGCCTTCGGTTAACAGCGCTGATATTATCTACAACGATTTTATAGAAGGCAAAGGCGTTGAGTTTTTTGAGAAAGCAAAAAAGGAAGGCTGGGAAGGGATTATCGGGAAGGATGAGCACAGTTATTATGATAGCGGGAAACGATCGGACCGCTGGCTGAAATTTAAACTGCAGAACTCGCAGGAAGCGATCATTTGCGGATATACGGCGCCAACGGGGTCGCGTAAATATTTTGGCTCCCTGGTCCTCGGGATAAAGCCGGGGGAAAAGATACAATACATTGGCAATTGCGGCACCGGGTTTGACGATACCGGGATAAAGGAATTATATACAAAGCTTCACCCGCTTGAAACTGATAAAAAGCCGTTTGATGAAAGAATAACCCGGCGCAGCAAAATTACCTGGGTTGAGCCAAAACTGGTTTGCGAAGTATGGTATTCCGAATGGACGCCAGACAAACATTTGCGCCACCCGGTTTTTAAGGGTTTACGAACTGATAAAAAATCTGAAAGAGTAGTTATGGAAACACCCGACAAGCAGCTTGCTGATGAGGAAATTATCCCGTTCGGCAGCAAAAAATTAAAAATGACGCACATGAATAAGGTATTCTGGAGCGAAGAAGGGATAACCAAAGGCCAGCTGATCAATTACTATCGTGATATGGCCGACTGGATCGTACCTTATTTAAAAGACAAACCCATTTCCATGCGCCGCCAGCCAAACGGGACCGGTGACCCAGGTTTTTTTCAGAAAGATACCGACACAGCTCACTTGCCTGATTGGATAAAAACCAAACCGCTGCACTCTGACAGCAACGATAAAGACATCAATTATATTATTGGGGATGATGCGGCTACCCTACTGTATATGGTAAACCTTGGCTGCATCGAGATAAACCCCTGGTTAAGTTCCTACAAAACCCCGGAAAACCCGGATTATGTGGTGATCGACCTTGATCCCCATGATGTCCCGTTCACCCAGGCAGTTGAAGTGGCGTTGAAAACTAAAGAAATTTTTGACCGCATGAAACTTGATGCCTTTATAAAAACATCAGGATCAAAGGGCTTGCATATTTATTGCTACCTCGGCGCTAAATACGATTACGACTTTGTAAAAATGTTTGCCGAGTATACCGCAAATTTGATACACGATGAACTGCCGGATACAACCAGCGTAGAGCGAAGTCCCGCTAAAAGGAAAAACAGGATTTATATTGATTTTTTGCAGAACAGGCACGGGCAAACCATCGCCTGCCCGTATTCAGTAAGGCCGAAGCCCGGCGCCACGGTATCCACGCCTCTCCATTGGAATGAAGTGACCGATAACCTGAAGCTTTCGGACTACAGCATTTTTAATACAGTGGAAAGGGTGAAAAAGACAGATGACCCCTGGAAAGATCTTACCAAAACAAAAGCAGACCTTAAAAAGGCGTTGGAGTTATTGAAAAAATAGCAGTAGTTAAAATTATAAAAAAGGGTCGCGCTAAATCAGCGCGACCCTTTTTACTTGCTTAAACAGCCGTCGGCCTCCTGATCAGTCCGAAAAGAAAGAAAACAATGGCAATAACCAGCAACAGGTGTATAAGGCTGCCTAAAGCCATAAAAAAGAAGCCTACTGCCCAAATTACAACAATTACCGTGGCGATGATATATAATACCGAGTTCATGTCAATGTGTTTTTGTTAAGAATTTGATAGATATACTATAAAAGCCAAAAACACCTCAATTGTTTTGGTGAGTGGTGAATTGTGAGAGATGAAAGGTGAGTGGTGAGTGGTGAGTAATCAATATTTTACGTACCAACGGCCGGCCGCTAATATTCCAGCCACTTTTTTAACTTTAAATTTATCTTTTTGCCTTCTTTATATTTACCAAACTGGTCGTTCAGCACACGGATAGTTATTCCTTTTCGCTCTAACAGCATATCTTCATAACAGCCTTTAAATAAAACCTGTTTAATTTCCCAATTATTGCCGCCCCATGTTTTTACTGTTTCTATCCATTCGGGATAGATCACAATATGGTTGGCCCTTGTCTTTAACCCGCAAATTTTTGCTTCTTCTTTTGTTAATACGGTGCAATTGGTAAGCAGGCGGGCAGTGTATAAATACTGGGGATTTTGATAAAGAGTTTTTGGGTTACCCGATTCTAAAATTTCACCTTCTTTTAAAACCAGCAGCTCATCGGCCATTGAAAGTACTTCGGCTGGATCGTGCGATACGATGATCACGGTTAAACCCGTGTCTTTTACTATTTGTCTGATATCCTGCTGCAGCCCTTCCCGAAAAGAAGTATCAACCTGGTTAAAGGGCTCGTCCAATAAAAGTATTTCGGGATCGCCGATCAACGCCCTTGCAATGGCCACACGCTGCTTTTCGCCGCCGCTTAAATTAACCACCTGCTTATCCGAGAGCGCGGTCATTTTAAGCTGAACCAATATCTTTTCGATCTTTTCCTGCTCTGCTTTTAAATCAGTATGCGGCAGCATTAAGGCGATGTTATCCCAAACTTTGGCGTATAAATTCAGGTCGTCGGTTTGCTGGGTAACCATTTTCATGGCATTGTGGCCTGGTATCAGCTTCTCAGCAGGCCCCCAGATGCGTTCCCCTTTAAAAAGCACTTCGCCGGTGTCAGGTGACAGCAAGCCATACAGTAATTTTAATAAAGTACTTTTGCCGCTGCCGCTTTCGCCGATTATCGCGGTTATACGGCCCTTGCTGATGGTTAAATCCGTGCTTTTAATACCCGAAACCGTTGTACCCAGGTATGTTTTACTTACTGCTATTGCCTGCAAAAAAGGTGTTGCTGCCATTGCTGGCAAAGATAGCTGTTAAGGTTGTAAATAGTTGTAGAGGTTGTAATGGTTTTAAGAAGTTATAAGGGTTGTAGATGTTGTAAAAGTTGTAGTGGCTGTAAAAGTTGTAATTAGTTAGGATGGTCTCTTTTCAATCTTTTTAACTCGTTCCAACCACTACAACCTTTTTAACCTTTACAACCTATTACAACCTACCTCAAAATCCCGCAGTAAACCCGAAGGAAAAGTTCTTCAAGCCCGCCTGTTCGGGGCTGTTCTCGAACATATCGTTAACGTAATATTTGGCAAAAATACCGAAATCACCGTAGCCCACGCGGAAAAAGCCGCCATACCGGAAGGTGGCAAAATGATAGGTGTCATCAATTTTTTGTTTCCCGAATTCCTTACTGATCTGTTTTACCATGCCATCCAGCAGGAAACCGCCGTCAGGGCCGAATACAAAATGAAACCTGTTGCCGTTTCTATCGCCGTTTGAACGAAAATCAAAGGATAATGGGATGCGCAGATAACTTGATGAGAAACGGTTTTTACTGAAATCAATGTTGTCCTGCTTATAAGTTAATACCGGCTGTCCTGGCTCGATGGTAATATTATCCCGGAGCCTTATCAATGTCCAGTCAAACCCGCCGGATATATAAATTTTAAATAACCGGCTGAATTTCATCCCCATTTGAAAAACATCAAAACCAACATTACTTGTTTTCCATGAGCGGTAACGTAAAAACTGGTTTTGTGATGATAAAGTAAAGCTGCCGTTGTCAACCAGGGTAGCCAAACCAAGGTCGAACCTTGAAAATGTTATGCCGATATATCCTTTAGGATAATGTTTGCCGCTACTGTGATAAACTGTATCATCAGGCGAATGATGATTGCCATAACTTATCAGGATCTTTGGTTTATCTGAGTTTGAAGTATCAGCCGATTTCTTAGTAGTATCCGCCGGCTCGCTTTGTGCAAATACCCCGGTTACAAACAATAGTGCTATTGCGGTAAAAATTATTCGTTTCATATAATTGTAATTTATCCGGGAAAAACTATTCCCTCTTTTTTATTTTAATAATACCCAGGTTAACTGCGGTAAGGGTTGAGCCATTGTCATCTGTATCGCTAAACTCAATGAACTTGTCCTTACGTTTATCCACTTTTGCCACGGCGGCATTTATAATATCGCCAAGGCTGCGTAATTTCTTGCCTGGTTTGGCGGCTAACTCATCTTGCTTATCTGCAGTTGGCATTTCAACAGCAGGTACCGGCGGTTTAGTTTTAAAGGCTATTGTTTCCGCCATTGGCTGTTTGATAGCAATTTGAGTCGATTTATCAGGTGCAACCGCATCAATTACTTCCGGCTCTTTACGGGGTATTGCGGCCAATTCGGGCTGATTTTTCGTTTCTATGGCTTTAACTGGTTCTGGACTTTGCTGAGCAGGAAGATCCTTATTTGTTTTTGAGTGTGACCGTACATGATTACCCGCTAAGGTTGTTTCATTTAAAGTGCCCGCCTGTGATTTTAAAACAGGATCCGAAGGGCTTTTTACCTTTGGTGAAACGACTGGCGCCAGGGCGGTTTTAGCTACCTTGTTTTGAACAGGATGTTTGCCGGTTACTTTTCCCTTTTCGGGGATAAATAAAACTCCCGCAGCCACTAAAACAATAATGCTTGCCGCAATGCTTAAAAATGGCGTCAATGTTTTTTTACGCCTTTTGCCCGAAAGTTCAGCATCAATGCCGGCCCATACATTGGCCGAAGGCTCCGTTTCAAAACCATCCAGTTTCGACCGGAATAAATCGTCAAACTCCCTATCCTGCATATCCATATCGTTTTCCCTCCATTTTTATTATCTGTTGTCGTAATACACTTCGCGCCCTTGATAACTGCGACTTCGAGGCACCCTCTGTAATGCCGGTTATTGCTGCAATTTCTTTATGCGAGTAGCCTTCAATGGCATACAAGTTAAATACAATGCGGTATCCCGGCGATAGTTGCTGTATCAATACCATCAGGTCCTTTGCATCTAACTGCGCAGTTGCCAAAGGGTTGGCCGATGTTTCGCCGGCGGCATCTTCCAGGTCTACCAGCTGCATCATTTTGTGGTGCTTTCGGTAATATTCGATTGAACAATGAACCATAATGCGCCTGATCCATCCCTCGAATGAGCCCTCGCCGCGATAATCCGCGATTTTTTGAAAAACCTTTATAAAGCCGTTTTGCAGCATATCCTCCGCCTCCATCCTGTCATTCGCATATCTGGAACAAACTCCCAGCATTTTCGAAGCAAATTGCTTGTACAGCAATTCCTGGGCTTTGCGCTCACCGGCTTTGCAGCGTTTTACCAGGTCCTCAACTACGTACTTGTGCTCCAAAAACATCATTTATTATTAAGATGAAATGCCAGCTAAAATGGTTGCATGGGATGGAAAATAAATATAAATTTTGGTAAGATGGTAATTAAAACTGCATTAAAAAATGGAACGAAAATGCATGGCGGGCAATTTACTCACCCGGTCTTTGCTTCGCTCGACCCACCCTCTCTGCGACAAGTCGCAAAGAGGGTAAAAAGAAAAAATGTCTTGCCAAACCCTCTTTACCGCATGCGGTAGAGAGGGTGGACGAGCGAAGTCCCGAAGTTTCAGGATCCAGGTGAGTCAACAAGGCTAGCGATATTATCCTATCCCAAAAAGTTATTTTGCAAGTTTTCCTGAACTCTTTTAAACTATACTTTATCTTTATCCTTAATGAAAACCATCCAACTTTCTTTCTTTGCGGTCCTTTTATCATGCGCCCAACTTTTCGGGCAACAAAAGACTGACGAGACCTACACGCTTTTAAAACCCGACCGCGTTTTCGACGGGCAGGAAATGCATACCGGCTGGTGGGTTTTGGTAAAAGGCGACCATATTGCCGCCGCATTTGAGTCAGGAAAGATGACGGTACCACCATCGGCAAAGATAATTGAGTTGAAAGGAATGACGCTGATGCCCGGTATGATTGAAGGTCATTCGCATTTGTTCCTGCACCCTTATGACGAAACAAGCTGGAACGAACAGGTAATGAACGAAAGCCGTGCCGAACGTACCGCCCGCGCTGTTACACATGCCCGTGCAACTTTAATGGCAGGCTTTACCACTGTGCGAGACTTGGGTACCGAGGGGGCTTTTTATGATGATGTGGGATTAAAAAAAGCCATTGAAAAAGGCATTATTCCCGGACCGAGAATGATGTGTGCCACAAGGGCCATTGTCGCAACCGGCAGCTATGGCCCCAAAAGCGATGTGGCCGAAAACAATATTCCGCAGGGCGGCGAAGAGGCAGATGGTGTGGATGGCATAACCCATGTGGTGCGGTCGCAAATTGGGCATGGCGCCGATGTGGTAAAAATTTATGTGGATTACCGCTGGGGATTGAATGAAACCGCCCAGCCAACTTTTACCGAAGACGAATTAAAAGTGGCCGTACAGGTTGCCAAAAGCAGCGGACGGATAGTTGCCGTGCACTCCGGTACCGAAGAAGGCATGCGCCGGGCCATAGCAGCAGGTGTAACCACCATTGAGCATGGCGATGGCGGTACGCCCGAATTGTTTAAAATGATGAAGGAAAAAGGAATAGCCCTATGCCCAACCATTGCCGCCACCGAAGCTATTTCAACATATCATGGATGGAAAAAGGGAATCGATCCTGATCCGGCAGGAGTAAAACAAAAGCACTATATTTTTACGGAAGCCATGAAAGCTGGTGTCATCATTTGTATGGGCGGCGATGTTGGTGTTTTTCCCCATGGCGATAATGCCCGCGAAATGTTGCTGATGGCCGAATATGGGATGAAGCCGATAGATGTACTGCGGTCCGCAACTTCAGTAAATGCGGCAGTTTTCGGATTAAAAGGCTTAGGCAATATAAGTACCCGTTACTTTGCCGATCTTGTCGCAGTAGACGGTAACCCTGCCGAAGATATAAAAGCAGTCAAGCAGGTGCGGCTGGTGATGAAAAATGGGGTGATCTATACAGGGCAATAATAGAAAGCAAGAAATCAAGACAGAAAAAAAGAATAAGCCAGTTATAAAACTTAATTAAATGATGAACAAAATAAACCCGAAAGGATTATTGAGATGGATAGCCTTTGTTTCCTTTTTGGGAGCGGGAACGTTTATTGCGAAAGCGCAAACCATTACCATTCCCATCGAAACAAAACAAAACGCGATGGTATTACAGGTCACTCCTGAAAAATATCTTGAAACGGTATATTTTGGCAATAAGCTTTCGGATAAAAACGAATACAGCGCCATTGCCGGGTCTTACAGGTATAACCTTACTACCAGCGATTATAACTCCGCCTATACAACATCCGGTTCCCTCAACTTATTGGAGCCCGCCATATCGGTAACCCATGCTGATGGCAATAAATCGCTCGATCTGAAATATGTAAATCATACGATTACTAAACTCACCGATGATATTAGTTTGGTGAGCATTAACCTGAAAGACTCCGTTTACGATTTCGAAGTGACGCTCAATTATCAAACCTATTTTAATGAGAATGTTACCGAGCAATGGAGCGTAATACAGCACCACGAAAAACATGATGTGGTGCTTAATAAATATGCGTCGGCAAACCTCTACCTGCGGGCAGGCAGTTATTGGTTAAAGCATTTTCACGGCGACTGGGCCAAGGAAATGCGCCCCGAAGAAGAACAGCTTACACATGGCATAAAAACACTCGACACAAAATTAGGCTCGCGCGCCGACCTTTTTCAGCCGCCGGTATTTATGGTGTCGCTTAATGAACAGTCGACAGAAGATGAGGGCGAAGTATTATGCGGCAATTTAGAGTGGAGCAGCAATTATCGCATCGACCTGGAAGTTGATCCATCAAATAATCTTAGGTTAATTGCCGGCATTAATAATTATGCCTCCGATTATGTCTTGAAACCCGGCATAGAATTTACAACCCCCAAATTTGTTTACACCCTAAGCGACAAAGGTAAAGGCGAAGCCAGCCGCAACCTGCAAACTTGGGCCAGGAAGTATAAAATAGTTGATGGCGAAGGCCCGCGATTAACTCTTTTAAACAATTGGGAATCGACCTTTTTTGATTTTAATGAGGACAGGTTGGCGGGTATATTAAAAGACACAAAGACACTTGGCGTCGATCTTTTTCTATTAGATGATGGCTGGTTTGGCAATAAATATCCCCGGAACGATGACCATGCCGGCCTCGGCGATTGGGAAGTAAACAAAGCAAAACTGCCTGATGGTATCGCTTTTTTAACAAAAACAGCGCAGGCAGACGGTGTTAAATTCGGCATTTGGGTTGAACCCGAAATGGTAAATCCCAAAAGTGAACTTTATGAAAAGCATCCCGATTGGATAGTAAAACAACCCCAGCGCCCCGAATATTATATGCGCAACCAGCTTGTGTTGGATTTGACCAACCCAAAAGTGCAGGAGTTTGTATTTGGTATAGTAGATAATTTGCTCACCAAAAACCCCGACCTGGCTTATATCAAGTGGGATTGCAACTCGATCATGTATAATGCTAATTCGGCGTATGAGGGCCATCAATCAAATTTTTATACTGATTATGTTTTTGCATTGTATAAGATACTCGACCGTTTGCGTGCCAAATACCCCAAGATGCCTATGATGCTTTGCTCCGGCGGCGGCGGCAGGGTTGATTATGGCGCGTTAAAGTATTTTACCGAGTACTGGCCAAGCGACAACACAGATCCGGTGGAAAGGATATTCATTCAATGGGAATATTCTTATTTCTACCCCGCGCTGGCCAGTTCAAACCAGGTGACCAATTGGGGCAAAGAACCGCTAAAATTCAGGACCGACGTGGCCATGATGGGCAAGCTGGGCTTTGATATTGTGGTAGGCAAACTAACGCCTGATGAACTTACCTTTTGCCAGCAAGCTGTTAAAACCTACAAACAATTTTCGGAAGCAATTTGGCACGGCGATCAATACCGACTGCAAAACCCACGGGAAAACGATGTGGCCTCGATCATGTATGTGGATACCTTGAAAAGCACGGGAATTATGTTTAATTACCTTGTAAACAATCGGTATGGCGTGGGCTCAAACTTACCCATCCGGTTAAAGGGGCTTGAACCGGATAAAATGTATGCGATAAGTGAAATAAACCTGTTCCCCGGCACCAAATCAAGTATCCCCGATGGCACTTATACGGGACGGTTTTTAATAACGGTAGGTGTCAATCCAGATGTGAAGGACGGGAGGACAAGTGTTTTGATTGGGATTGAAGAGAAGAAATAGGAGCACGAAAATTATAAAGGACTATCATACAAGTAAAATAATCGATGTAACTGAGGTTATTTCCGCCAACTATATTGGGGATTATGCTATCAGCGTTTTGTTTAATGACGGGAATGAAAAATTAGTTGACTTTAAACCATTTCTTACCAAATCGCTTCATCCATCAATTTCAAAATATCTTGATGAAAACCTGTTTAAACATTTTGAAATAACAAATGGCAACTTAAACTGGCACGACTATGATCTGATATTTCCTGTTCATAATCTTTATCAAGGTGTGATTGAATAGCCGTACTGTCTCCAATTTTTTATCTAAATTTGGTTTATGAAGATCAACCTGACAATTAATGATGAATTGATGGCAAAGGCGCAGCGCATTAGTCATATTACTGACAGAAATGCTTTGATCGAAGCTGCGTTGAAATTATTTTTAACCGTCAAAAATCAAAATAAATTGTTGGAATTATGGGGCAAAGTAGAATTTGATGAAGAATCTCTTAAGTAACTACTTCTTCATCCTGTAATACTTATAAATCTTCACCGCGGACATCAATATCATTGATAAAAGCACAATCCCAACAACACCAAAGATCCAGCTGAAGCTGTCCTTAAGCACAGCAAGGAAAACTATCGCGAATAAAAATATAGTAGCAACTTCATTCCAGATGCGGAGCTGGGTGGATGTCCAGGAGTAGACGCCTTTTGCCATTTGTTTCATCTTGTTCTGGCAAATAAAATGATATACGAGCAAGCCCGCAACAAAAGCCAGTTTAATTTGCATCCAGGGCTGCTGCAGCCATCCGGGAACTATGATGAGCATTGTGATTCCTGCGGCCACAACAAATACCATGGATGGCACTGTGATAATATACCAAAGCTTCCGCTCCATGAGCTCAAACTGGTCTGATAATATTTTGCGGTCAGGTTCAGGTTTCTCCTGCGCCTCGGTATGGTAAATAAACAGGCGCACCATATAAAACAGCCCCGCAAACCAGCAGACGACGAATATAATATGTATGGAAAGGATATAGTTGTACATAGCTCAGGCCCCCTAACCCCCTAAAGGGGGAACTTTTGATTTGCATTATTAATGAAGCCCCGCGTGAACTCCCCCTTTAGGGGGCAGGGGGGCCGTATTCTTTTATTATATCTACCGCGTACTTCACATTATCAAACGGGATATCAGGCATAATGCCGTGGCCTAAATTAAAAATAAAGCCGTTTTCATCCTTCATCCTGTCGAACAGGCGGTAAATGCGTTCTTTTATCACCTTTTTATCAGCATACAAAATATGCGGATCGAGATTGCCTTGTACGGCTATGCCGGCAGGCAAACGTTTTTTAATGTCAAGTAAATCAACATTCCAGTCGATAGAAATTACATCAGGTTTAGCCTCGGCCATTAGTGGCGCAAAAACCGAGCTTCCTTTACAGAATGATATTACGGGAACATCCTCCCTGTTCAGTTTGCCGATGATCTCGCAGATGTAACGGTGGGAAAATTCTTTATAGTCATCCCATGCCAGCGCCTGCGCCCAGCTGTCGAATATTTGAACAGCGTTTACGCCGGCTGCAATTTGCAGGTTCAAATAATTTGCTGTTACAGTTGCAATTTTTGATAAAAGCTGGTGGGCAAGTTCCGGCTCGTTATGCAGCATTAATTTGGTTAACTTAAAATCTTTTGATGATCCGCCTTCAACCAGGTAACTCATTACGGTGAAAGGCGCGCCCGCAAACCCGATAAGGGGTATACTGCCCTTTAACCTTTGCTGTACAATTTTGATGGCATCGGCCACGTATTGCAGTTTATGCACCACTTCAGTATCCAATTTGTCAACGTCGGCTTGTGTACGTACAGGGTTCGCAAATTTGGGGCCTGTTCCTTGTGTGAAGCTCAGATCGCCGCCCATCGCTTCGGCGGTAACCAATATGTCCGAAAATAAAATGGCGGCATCAATACCTAACAGGTCGACAGGCAGCATGGTGACATCAGCGGCCAGTTCGGGGGTTTTGCACATTTCGAGGAAAGAATACTTGTTTTTTATATCCCAGTATTCTTTCATAAAACGGCCGGCCTGGCGCATCATCCATACCGGCGGACGTTCTGTTTTTTCTGAAAATGCGGCTTTTATTAATAATGAATCTCTCATAAAATCGTAAATCGTCGTAGCGGCGGCCCTTGTGGCCGCCCTCATTTTATGGACGACCTGATAGGGGCATCCACGAGGGGCGTCCCTACGGTTTGTGTTTCTTCAATTCCTCGTGAAGGCGGTTAATTACATCCTTCATTTTGGCGTTTGTCTTTTCCTGGTGTTTTTCAGCAAGCTGCAGGTAGGCCGCGGCCTTGTCGTAATTGCCTTGCCTTATACTGATATTGGCCACATGCACCAATGCAGCCACGTGGTCATTTACTGAACGCAAGGGGTATTGTGCGGCTATTTCATAATGTTTTTCGGCGTCTTCAAAATCCTGTTTTTGCAAACAAACACCGCCCATTAAAAACTCATAGTATCCGCGGCGGTTTTTTCGCAACCATTCGGGCTTAAATATTTCCAGTAAAAGGCGTTCGGCTTTGTCGTATTCTTTGTGGTGAAAGCATCTTGCTGCCACTACGAGCGTTCCCTGCCTGATATAGTCCCAGCCAAGTAAAACGATGAACATCAGCGCCAGGGAAGCAAATTCATAAAGCCGCAGATTGACCAGCAATGTCAGCGACAGCAAAAAAATAATGCCAATGAATAAGCGTGTCCTGTTTGTAAACATTAATGCTGGTTATCAGTAAATTTATAGCCTACGCCGCGTATTGAATGAAAATAAACAGGGTTTTTAGGGTCCGGTTCAAAATACTTACGGAAAGTGAGGATAAAATTATCAATGGTACGGGTGGATGGGTAAACATCGTAGTTCCACACCGTTTCCAATATCTGCTCGCGCGATACGGCATCATTCCGGCGCTCAATAAGCAGCTTTAATAGCATAGTTTCTTTTTTGGTTAAAGGCGTAACTGACCCATCGGCGTTGACCAGTTCGAACGAGTTAAAATGAATGGTTTTATCACCGATCTTATAGCTGTTGAACTCCTTAAGCTCATCGCCTTTCAGACTGCGTTTTACAAGGTTATTTACCCTTAATATTAGCTCTTCGAGATTAAAAGGTTTGGTGAGGTAGTCATCGGCGCCCTTCTTTAGCCCCGAAATTTTATCCTCGTTAGTGTTTTTGGCAGTCAAAAACATGATCGGCACTTCCGAGTTTTCGAGGCGGATAGTTTCAGCAACTACAAAGCCGTCGATTTCGGGCATCATAACATCCAGAATTACCAGGTTAAAACGCTCTTCTTTGAATATCTGTAGTGCCTTTTTCCCATTAGTAGCGGTCGACACTTTGTAACCTTCAAGTTCCAGGTTAAGTTTTATGGCTTCCAAAAGATGTTCTTCATCTTCGGCTAATAAAATTCTTTTTCTGTTGGGCATGATCTGATTTTATTTATACGCTAATTGATATTGCACTAATTTTCACGAATTTAGTCGAATTGCACGAATTAATATCGTTCAAATTATAAAAGCAGATTTGTGAAAATTCGCTTCAATTGGTGAAATTCGTGTTTTTAATCGAATACGACTTCAAATATACTACCTGCCGGCCGGTTATCCTTCACTTTTATGCTGGCCTGGTGCTTGTCCAACACTTCTTTTACAATATACAGACCTAAACCGGTGCCTTTTGTATTACGGGTGTCCTCACTGCCGACCCGGTAAAACTTATCGAAAATGCGGGGTTTTTCATCATCGGCTATGCCAATACCATGATCCGCCACCTGCAAAAAAACTTTACCATCCTTCGAAAATAATTTCACCCCTACCGTTTCGCATGGCCCCGAATACTTTATCGCATTCTCAATTAAGTTGGTAACGACCGATGTTAATGCGAATTTATCGCCTGTGATCTCAATTTTTGGGGCGATCTCGGCGTCAATGATCTGTTGTGTCCCTTCGCATTTTGTGAGCTGTAAACGGTTTACAATGCTATCCACCAAAACAGATAAGTTAAATTTGGCTTTGGGAAATGTATAGGACCGATTGTCGATTTTTGAAGCCAGCAGCATATTCTCAACCATATCATCCAGCCGGTCAATATCCGTTAATGATTTGCCAATAAAATCAAGCATTTGCTGTTTCGTGAGATCCCTTTTCTGAATGGTCTGCAAAAGAATTTTAATAGAGGCAAGCGGCGACTTTAGTTCGTGCGTTACCGAAAGCAAAAAATTCTTTTTTTGCTCCTGTAATTTACGCTCCCTCATGAATGACCTGTGCAGCCAATAGGCGCCAACAAAAAACACGAGGATGAATATCGATCCCTCGCCCACGATCATCCCCAAACTGCTGGGCATTAGTTTAACCAGCAGATAGCCCCACCAAATTAATTCGGATAAAGCATAAATGATGAGCGCATAAAATATTATGAATGACCTTCTCATTTTTTTAGTTGCAGTTAAGAGTAGCAGTTGCAGTAATTGGCGGGTGCAGCAGAACTGCTACTTTAGACTGCTACTGCCACTTATTTTCAATTAAATACGGCTTCCAAACTATCAAAGATAGCACGTTTTGCATTCTCCAGGTCTGTTTTTGTATGGGCTGACGATATAAACCCAACCTCGTAGCCTGATGGACCAAGATAAATGCCCCGGTTCAATAATTCGCGGTGCATTTTTTTAAACAATTCCATGCTTGACGCATCTATTTCATCCGCCCTGCGTACAGCTTCCTGGTCAGTAAAAGCAAACCAAAAAATGGAACCAATGCTAAATACCTTGAATTTATAATTACGTGCATCGGCAAAACTTTGTACTGCTGCAACAAATTCTCCCGTTTTCTTATCAAGGTCGCTGTAAAACCCTGGCTGCAGCAATTCTGTTAGTTGCGCGATGCCAGCTGCCATAGCTACCGGGTTGCCTGATAGTGTACCGCCCTGGTAAACGCCTCCATCCGGCGAAACATGGCCCATAATTTCTGCCGAAGCCCCATAGGCGCCAACCGGCAAGCCCCCGCCAATAATTTTGCCGTAAGTAAGTATATCGGGTTTGATACCGTAATAAGCAGCGGCGCCTTCAAAACCTATCCTGAAGCCGGATATTACTTCATCAAATATCAATAGTGTGCCATTTTCGGTGCTTATTTCACGCAAAAATTGCAGATAGGCCTTTTCCTGTAAAAGCAAGCCGTTATTGGCCGGAATGGGTTCAATAATTATCGCAGCAATTTGACCCTTAAATTCTTCGAATGCCGTTTCTATAGCTTTTCTATCATTTAACGCCACAACAATGGTTTCATCAGCAAATGCTTTTGGTACGCCCGCTGATGACGTTTCGCCAAAAGTAACCAGGCCCGAACCTGCTTTTACAAGCAGCGAATCGCTGTGGCCATGGTAGCAGCCTTCGAATTTTAATATCTTATCGCGTTTGGTATAACCCCTTGCCAGCCTGATGGCCGACATTACTGCCTCGGTGCCCGAGCTTACAAAGCGCAGCTTTTCAATAAGTTTATTATTGTTGAGGATAAGTTCGGCCAGTTCGTTTTCCAAAGCGGTTGGTGCCCCGAACGACATGCCGTTTTGCATAACCGATATTACCTTTTCGCGTACTTTCGGATGGTTATGGCCAAGGATCAACGGCCCCCACGAGCAGCAAAAATCAATAAACTGGTTGCCATCGGCATCCCATAACTGGCTGCCATCCCCTTTTTCAATAAAAAGCGGTGTGCCATAAACCGACTTAAACGCCCTTACCGGCGAGTTAACCCCACCCGGAAAATACGTTTTTGCCTTTGCATATAATGCAGCAGATCTTTCCCTGCTGATATCAGGTTTACCCCCTGACTCATTTGAATCAACCGAAACTTTTTTTAATGAATCTAACATTTAGCCCCCTCTAATCTCCCCCGATAAGAGAGACTTTTTGTTTTTATAAAAACATATGCGCTAAGTACATCTATTTTATTATTAGCCCTCTTAACTTCTCCCCCTTTAGGGGGCCGGGGGCCTCAAAACCATTTATTCTCCAGCACTTCCTTCGCATGATAGGTTAATATCGCGCTCGCACCCGCCCGCCGGATGCCCGTTAACACTTCAGTAATTGCGCGCTGCTCATTAAGCCAGCCGCGCTGTATAGCTGCTTTGATCATGGCATATTCGCCGCTTACGTTATAGGCCGCAACCGGCAGTTCAGTATTGTCTTTTATTAATTTGATCACATCGAGGTATGGCAGGGCCGGCTTTACCATCAAAAAATCTGCACCCTCCAGTTCATCAAGACGGGCCTCGATCAACGCTTCCCGCTGGTTGGCGGAGTTCATCTGGTAAGTTTTTTTATCCCCGAATTTCGGCGCCGAGTTTAATGCATCCCTGAATGGCCCGTAAAAAGCACTCGCATACTTCGCCGAGTACGACATGATGGATACGTTGGTGAATTTATTCTCGTCCAATACCTTGCGGATATAACCCACGCGCCCGTCCATCATATCCGAGGGCGCTATGATATCAGCACCGCATTGGGCATGTGCCAGCGCCATTTTACCAAGCACCTCCAGCGTTTCATCATTCAAAATCTCGCCATTCTCAACAATGCCATCGTGCCCGTCGCTGCTGTAAGGGTCCATGGCCACATCGGTTATAACGCAAGCTTCCGGGAAATTCTTTTTTACCTCGCGGATGGCCCGCAGGTACAGGCTCTGTTCCCGGTGGCTTTCGGTGGCATATTTATCTTTTAATGATTCGTCGATGTTGGGGAAAAGATCAAATGAATTGAGCCCAAGCTTTAAGCAACTCTCAATTTCGCGGAGCAGGTTGTCGATCGAGTATCGATAGATGCCAGGCATAGAAGCCACCTCCGTTTTTTGGAAAGTACCATCAACAATGAACAGCGGAAATATTAAATTTGCTGCGCTAACGTGCGTTTCCTGCACCATCTGGCGGATAACTTCGCTTTTTCTATTTCTCCTGGGCCTTTGAAGCATTTTTCTATTTGAACAATTTTATAGTGCGAAGATAGAAAGAAGAAAGTTATTGAAATGTAAACAAATTGCAGCTACCATGAACCATTAACTATGAACTCCCAATCAGCATTTATAGCTCAGGCAAATAGTCCCGAAAACAGCTTCTGCCAAACCAGTTTCATCGGGTGAGTAAGGCAGGGTATATTTAACTCCTATTTCATCAAGCTTTTTACCGGTAGATTTGCCAATGGCTATAACTTTTTGATCAGGATCGAGTAAATTATCAGCAAAATAAGCATCGACATTTGAGGGGCTGGTGAATACCATTACTTCAGCCCCGCTTGGTTCTACTCCTTCTTCAAGGATGGTTTCATAAACCGCCAGGTCGATAATTTTTGTATCGGGAGACAAGGCCCGTTGGATGCTTCTCAATGAATTGCTGGCTGTTGGGAACAATACGGTTGTCCCGTTGGCCAGTTTTGCAAATTCAGCAGCTACATCAGCAGCGTCGATAGCTGCGCCCGTATAATCCACAAAATAACCCTCACGCCTGAGCATATCTTCCGAGCCGCTGCCCATAACTCCAAATTTTGTTTTCTTTGGCAATAAAGGATCCAGGTGAAAAAAATATTCAACCGCATTTTTGCTGCTGAAAAACACCCAATCCACATTTCTAAGAATAAAATTATCAAGTTTGGTGATTACCGGCACCGTGCGGATCAGCGAACGCGCCTCAATTTCTATCCTGTGTTTTTCCAAAGCTTTACGGAAATAGCTGTTCCCCGAAAGCTCGCGGGATATGAATACTTTTTGAGGGAACTTCCGGTCCTTATCAAAATAAGAAACAACCTTTTCGGCCAGGCCGTCGGTTGATTCGGCCTCAATAAACAACCTGTCAGGAAACGCATCACCTTCATCAGCCTTCGAGGTGAAAACCTGGTACTTGCCATCATCCTTGCGGCAATAGCAACCCAATGGCAAATGGCAGCCGCCGCCAAACAGTTTTAATATGGTTCGCTCCACAGCCAATTCATGCGCAACCTCCGGGTGGTTTAAAGGTTGCAAAGCATTAAACAGTTCTGCATCGTTTTCACGGATCTGTATGGCCAGAGCACCCTGGGCCGGAGCCGGTATCAATTCGGTTGGGCTTAGTTCCTCCACATAAAACGCGCTCAAATCTAAGCCAAGCCGGGTAACGCCTGCCTTCGCAAGCATTATGGCATCATAGTTTTCAACGCGCAATTTATTTACCCTTGTTGGCACATTACCGCGCAAATCAATGATGTCGAGGTCGGGCCGATAGGCCAGCAATTGCGCTTTGCGCCTGTTGGACGATGTGCCCACAATACCGCCAAATTTTACGGATAACTTTTGATGCACATCAACACAATCTTTCAGGATCAACAGCAGCTCCGACGGGTCTTCCCTTTTTGAAACTGCCGCAATGATAAGTCCCGGGGGGTTTTCAGTTGGCAGGTCCTTATGCGAGTGTACTGCTATATCAATGGTGCCAGCCAATAATTCTTCTTCAAGCTCTTTCGTAAAAAAGCCTTTGCCTTCCAACTTGTCAAAACTTAAATTAAGGATACGGTCGCCCTGGGTTTTTATGATCTTTAAATCCGCAGTTATACCAATTGCAGCAAGGCTATCCTGTACAAAATGTGCCTGCCAAAGCGCAAGGTCGCTGCCGCGTGTGCCGATAATGAGTGTTCTGTCCAATGGGATGATTTATTTGCAAAGACAAATTTAGCCTTTTAAAAGTATGATTAATGTAATAATTGAGATATGAAGGTGGGGTGACTTATCGTTAGAGATTGGAGGTTAGTGACCAGAAATTAGTTTTTTGAATCCGAAAGGAGAAATTTGGATTGTGAAGGTGATTGACGAAGCCATTTAAAATTACCTGATCAATTATTGATCAATATATCCTTGGCCATGATCATCGGTACGCTGATATATTTTTTTTCCATGTAATTGATCACTTTTTCAAGTACATCCCGGGAATGCTGGTCCATTCCCTGCACTTCTTCGGCGAAAACGGAATTGATGGCGGTATTGCGGATCTCTTTGATCTTTTCGGGCACCTGCCGCATGGCCAGTTCAATACGCCGCTGTTTTAATTCCAATAAAAATGCCGAAATATTCTCGTCGATTATATTTTCGGCATGGCTAAGCTCTTCGTAACGTTCCTGCAAATTCCTTTTGGCAACTTCATTTAGCGAGTGCACTTCAATAAAGCTGACCGGGAATTTCTTTAACACTTCGGGGGCGGTATCATTAGGGACGGCCAGGTCGACAATTGTTTTGCGGCTGGTGTCACCGTTTAGCAGGGAGGTATAAATTTCAGTCGTGATTATAGGTTCGGTAGAGGAAGTACAGGTTATTATTACGTCAAAGCCCTTGTTATAATCTTTCAGGGCATCCAGTGTAAAGGCCTCGCCGCCAAGATCGACCGCTAACTGCTTTGCTTTTGAAAGGGTACGGTTAAAAACCGCGAAATTGGAGAACTTATGCTTTTGCAGGTATTTCGAAATAGTCCTGTTTGTTTCACCGGCCCCGATGATCAGCACACGGGCGTTCGTGCATAACTTCAGGTCTTTAAGCTTGCGATATGCTAAAGAAACAACGGAAATAGGGTTTTTTGAAATATTGGTATTCGTGTAAACTTCCTTCGCTGTTTTTACGAGGCAAGTCATGAACATGCGCAACCCGTCGCCGGTAAGGCCTGCTTCTTTGCAGTTTTCATAAGCTTTGCGCAATTGGGCAAGGATCTCCTTTTCGCCGACGATGAGGCTTTCAAGGGAACAGGAAGTGCGAAGTAAGTGTTCAAGCGCTTCCTTGTCTTCGTAAATCGAAGCTGCTTCTAAAAAAGCCGTCGTCGAAACCGGGCAAAGCCCCATATTCAAGGCGCCCATAAACTGTTTTGTAAATGCTTTATCCACCACTTGTGAAGTGATCATCACAAATTCAACGCGGTTACAGGTTGCCAAATAGAATATCTCGGATATCCCAAACTGCGTTTTAACCTGCCGTAGCTTATCTGTCAGATTTTCCTGGCAAAGCACCAATCTCCCCAATTCCTTCAGCTCAATCTGTTTATGCGTAAAAGCTATTACCTTTAAATACTTCAAAGCTATTTTAAAATTTGACCCAACAAAAGTAACAGCTTTAATACGATGCAATGTCAAGCCTTTGTCATACAGTTATATTTAGAATGGTTATAAATTAGGCGACGTTGAATTTAGATCGATTTAATTCTGTCATATCGCGGTTTGCTAAAATATTATATCTTTATTGATGCATAAACTTAAAAAAACAGGCCTCGTTGTTCTGATTGTCTTTTTTTTGATAGCCGGGGCAAATCATTTCAGAGCTCCGTCTTCTTACCTTAAAATTATACCAGGTTATTTTCCATTTCCCGCAATTTTAAACCTGCTTGCCGGTTTTTTTGAAATAACCTTCGCGATATTGCTTATTTTTGTCAAAACCAGGGCCTTTGCGGCCTGGGGGATCATCCTGCTGCTGATCGCCTTTTTACCGGTACACATCAAGATGATAGGTGATGCGCCGGTACAATTAGGAAACCTTACAGTAACCCCTTTAATAGCCTGGATACGATTAATAATATTACAGCCCTTATTGATATTATGGGCTTGGTGGTACACCCGGGTTGTAAAAAGCTGAAAGAAGTTGTAAAGGTTAAAAAGGTTATAAATGCCGGAAGATTCGTAAATTACAACTTTTACAACCGATGCTACCTTTTCGTCAGCAATAACAAATTTTATGGACCTGCAAAGTATAGAAATGCGCAACCTGGAGGTACAGGATTACCAGGAGCTAAAAAAATCAATGAAATCGGCCTACATGGATATGGACGAGGATTACTGGGATGCCAATTCCATCAGGCGGCTGATCAGGATCTTCCCCGAGGGGCAGATATGTGTAACTGTTAATAATGCGGTTGTTGGCTGCGCACTCGCGATCATTGTTGATTACAATAAATTCGGGGATACCCATACCTACAAACAGATCACTGGCGACAGCACCTTTAAAACACATACCGAAAAAGGCGATGTTTTATATGGTATTGATATTTTTATACATCCCAAATATCGCGGCTTACGGTTGGCGCGAAGGTTATATGAAGCGCGCAAGGCGCTTTGCGAGAAATTAAACCTGAAAAGTATAATAGCTGGCGGCCGTATACCCAATTACCAGAAATTTCAGCATGAGCTTACACCAAAGGAGTATATTGACAAAGTAAAGTATAAGGAGATATACGACCCCACCTTATCATTCCAACTGGCTAATGATTTCCACGTACGTAAAATACTGCGTAATTATTTGCCGGAAGACAGCCGGTCGAAGGGTTTTGCTACCCTGATCGAATGGAACAACGTGTATTACGAAGAGGTTAGTAAGGTTATCAATAGTAAAACCGTGGTACGTATAGGGCTGGTACAATGGCAAATGCGGCCTTACAGCAATATCGGCGAACTGATGAAGCAGGCGGAATACTTTGTAGACGCAGTAAGTGATTACCAGTCGGATTTTGTATTGTTCCCGGAGCTTTTTAATGCCCCGCTTATGGCGGACTATAACCACCTGGACGCCGCAAAAGCCATGCGCGAGCTGGCTAAATTTACCCAGCCCATCATAGCAGCTTTTTCAAAGCTGGCAGTATCCTACAATGTAAATATTATTGCCGGCAGTTTGCCTACCATATTCGAAGATTCATTGTATAATGTCTCCTATTTATTCAGGCGTAACGGGAGCATGGAAGAAAGCTATAAGATACACCCTACGCCATCAGAAATCAGTTCGTGGGGGATGCGCGGCGGTGATGAAGTAAAAGTATTTGACACCGACGCAGGTAAAATTGGGATACTGATCTGTTATGATGTGGAGTTTCCCGAACTATCCCGGATACTTGCTGCCCAGGATATGCAAATATTGTTTGTGCCTTTTTTAACGGATACGCAAAATGGTTATAACAGGGTTAAGTTTTGCGCGCAGGCCCGCGCTGTTGAAAATGAGTGCTATGTGGCTATTGCCGGATGTGTGGGTAATTTGCCCAATGTAAACAATATGGAGCTTGCCTATGCCCAGTCGGCAGTATATACGCCGTCAGACTTTGGTTTTCCGACAACGTGTATACAATCGGAGGCCACCCCCAATACCGAAATGATAGTAATTGCTGATGTTGACCTTTCAACCCTGGAAGAATTGCATGAGTACGGGAGTGTACAAAATCTTAAGGACCGGCGTACAGATTTGTATAACATCACGTTTAACGGGAAGAAAATTTAGAAGCCCGTACAGCGTACGGTTACGATGCCGGCTCCTGGTACAGTCCCAAAACGTTTCCAAAAAGGTCGCTAAAACGCGCAGTGATTTCGGGGGCATCCATGCCTATGGGCTGTATAATTCTACCCCCGTTGGCGGTTATGGCATTTACTGAAGCAGCCACATCGTCCATCATGATATAGATCAACAGCCCCGGTTCCGGCGACGGTTTGCGGTCCAATGTCCACATGCCACTAACTACACCCACACCATCATCAAAAGCAACATTTTCGGTGCCTTTATCCCGTAAAGGCCAATTAAATACAGCCTCGTAAAAACCAGCGGACTTGTCGATATCATCAGCCGGTATTTCAAGATAACATATCTTTCCGTGCCCTCCGCCAGGATGCTGGTAAATACCAAGTACATTTTCACCCGGATCGGTAAACCAGGCGATAAACTGGTCGCCGCCAAGGGCCATTTCACTTACAATTTTGCTTCCGCTGGCTTTCAGCGCCTCGAGTGTTTCTGCCACGCTATCTACCATTATGGAAAGCATTAAGCCGGGTTCAGTTGATGGCTTACGGCCCAAAACCCAGGTGCCGCTTACTTCGTTTATCCCATCGTCAAATGCCATGCTGCCATCGCCGCGTGTGCGGATACTCCAGCCGAAAATATCCCGGTAAAATACCGCCGATTCCTCGACGTTTATTGCCGGGATTTCGATGTAGCAAATTTTGCCATTGCCTAGAGTGGGCCCTTTTTTGTTGCTCATGGTCTCTATTTAAGGTATAGTATATGTTTTGTTATTTCAAAAAGTTATCCAAAGCCGCCTGGCTTAGCAGTTTTTCAATAAGCCAGATGTGACCGAAGGGGTCCCGTATCTCCCCCTGCCGGTAGCCGTACGGATAATCAGTAACCGGGGACAGTACTACGGCGCCGGCCGCTACAGCCTGTTCAACCACGGCATGCACATCATCTGCTGTTAAACCGATAGTTACTGTTGTGCTGCCTGCTCCACCTGGACTCAAGCTCCTTGCAGTTTCTTCATGAAGGCGGAACATCGCGCCGTTTATGGAAAATGCTGCAACATGTACAGTGCCGTCGGAATTGTTAAGCCGCCATAATTGTATGGCCCCAAATGCTTTTTTATAAAAATCAATATCGGTTATCCCGCTTTTTATTGATAACACGGGGACAAACGTGGTTGTAGTTTCCATTTTAATACTATTTTTCTGTCCTGGCTCTTGATTCTTGATCTCCTGGCTCTATTTTTAATCCCCTTCCTCCAGCATAAATATCTCCTCAAGCGGCTTGCCGAAAACCCTGGCTATTTTTAATGCCAATACGGTTGAAGGTACATATTTATTGCTTTCGATGGTGTTGATGGTTTGCCGCGACACATTCACATGGTCGGCAAGGTCGGCCTGGGTGATGTTTTTTATGGCGCGTTCTACACGGATATTATTTTTCATGGCTATCCCTCCCTGCTTAGTGAACGGTTAAGGTGAAAAATAACCCACCTGAAACGGAGAATAAAAAACAGGAGCGGAACATACAGGTTCAGCTCGAGCATGTGGCCAACGTCTTCAATAAAAACCAGGCTGATGATCAGGATCAGGTAATTGATATAAATGGCCCAGCGCAGCGAATCCAGCCGGATATGCCATATCTGTTCGTCTTCCATTTTCTCTTTCGCAAAAGCCACAAGGAATAAACCGGATACCATTAACAAAGAGGTGCAAATAAAAAATAAGTGTTCGCCGGTAAAAAGTCCGGTGCTTTCCCTATCCAGTACATTTACCATCCCCTGCCCGTGGCCAACAATACTGATGGGGACATGCAGCACGACGAGCCCCCAGCCCAGGTAGCGACACCAATAGGGGAATAAAAAGCGTGATTTCATGATTTTAGATTATTAACGTGTAATAAAATTAGAGCGGCCCGCATGGACTCTTTTTCAGGCTGTTGCTTCCTCGGTTTTAAGTGAACGGTTAAGCTGGTAGATCTTCCATCGGAAACGGACAATAAAAAACAGTAATGGCGTAAGCACATTGTACATAATGACCGCTAAAAAATCCGAGCCGTTTATAAAAATAGTGCAGACTATAAAGATGGCATAATTAACATAAATTGCCCACTGCAGGCTTTCCGACCTCAGCTGTATAATTTGTTCATCTTCTATTTTTTCTTTTGAGAAAGCGATCAGCAGCAAGCCTGTCACTAATGATAAACATTCAATATCGTTGGCTAAAACCTGCGAATCGACACCGATAATTTGAGGGTGTGTTTGGCGAAAAGTGCCGACAATGTCTGAAGGGGATTGATTAATAAAATGCGCTATTACGCCAACTATAAAAATGACTACCCCTGTAATTCTCCATTTATGAGAAAATAAAAAGCGTGATTTCATGATTGTAAAGTTTTTTTTACCAAATGTAAAATAAACTTTACAAATAAACAAATTTATTGGACACTATATACTATATGGGACAAATATTTTGTGAAATTTTGTAGATTTATTCAGCTGGAGTAATTGCCCTTAGAATTTTAAGTTTGAGGCCTTCAGAAAATTCATCCTCGTAAATAATCGATGTCACTATCTCCAATAACAAATCTTTATCAATTTGATTTTCCGCCACATTAACAACAATGTTTTCCATGGTTTTAATGTACTTATCTATAAGAAAGCCGAGTTGATTAATTTCAAGAAAATATGAAGTTAATGCGATTGATGAACGTTTATTGCCGTCTTTAAAACTGTGGTTTTTAATTATGGAATATAAAAGGTGTGTGACTTTATCTTCAATGCAAGGATAATAGAAATCATTTGTAATGTGACCAACCACACTTTCGAGCAAACCTAAATTTATAAATCCAAGTAAGCCACCGGTTCGTTCAATAATGTCATCATGAACTACGATTGCATATTGAATGGTAAAATAAACAAAAGCCATTTATCTATCTTTAAGCCGTTTAAATACTTCAATATTTTCTTGAATCCTTTCTCCAAGTTCTTTACTTTTGTCTCCTAAAAACCGCTCAAAATCCTCCAAGCTAACGCTTTTTATATAGGGTTGTAATTTCTCATGAATAATTCTTCTAAATCCGTAATCCCGACTCGCCATTTTGTTTCTGGCTTCTTCAATCAAAGGAAAATATAATGGGTGTTTTGAAAACTCTATAATTAAAGAGGACAATTCTGTTGCGGTTAATTTTCTACTCAATTCTTCGAATTTTTTTCTCATTTCGTGAGCAATACCAGTTTCAAAAGATGATATAAGTGTTAATACTTCAGCATACATGGTATGGCGTTCGTTTTCCTGCTCTTTTAGTTGAAGTATCTGCTTATATTCGAGAGCGTCTCCTCTAAAAATTGCTTTATAAATGGCGTCTGTGAATAGGGAGTATTTATAATTACCCATCTCCAGGTAAAGATTTAAGGCAGTAGTAAAATCCTTTCTATAATGAGCTTCTTTAATTATAGCAAACAAAAAATCTTCATCTCTTTGATTTACGTATTTGGTTGATCCACCAGATTTGCTATTTAATGTATCTATAACAATATCGAGCATTGCGCCTCTTAATAATTTAGCCCTATCGCTTTCGACTAAAATCATTCCCAAATTAAGGAAGGCTCTAAAATTAAAAACTCCCAAAGATGGAGCCTTTAGCCCGTCCCTTAAAGTAGAGCCGAATTGCTTTTTAAAATTCTGCAACGATACCCCTTTTAATATTCTATACCCGCTTTCGTTTAATTCTCTAAGATTGTTATTTATATACCGTTTGATTGTAGAACTATCAATATCATAAAAATCAATTATTTGTTGTCTTGTAAATCGAAGTTCACCCTCGAAATACACCCCATTAATTCCTATATATTTTCGAATATTCTCTATTGCATCTTTATTATTTAAGATGTTTTGTCTATCAATTAATGAACCTGTTAAATCATTCATAATTCCAAATAATGTTGATAACTTGTAAATGTCTGGTTCATTAATGAACCAGACATTTAATAACTATTTGATAATCAATCAATTAATATGTCTGAAAAAAATAAATTAAATTATTTATTATTAAGAAATATAAAGAATTGAAATACAATGTTTTATATAAAATTTAGGTTCAAAAAGACGTAAAATAAATGACGCCCTTTGGGTTTTTTGTTGAAAACCTAACATTTTTAGTCTTTTTTCAACAATTAGTAGAATTTTATATGATAAATTTTTACCTATCCTCTTTTTTCTTATCCATAGGCTTAACTGCAATCTTAATCATATCTTCTAAAGTACCTTCAAAATGTACCTTTTCCTCGTACTTTTCAGCGCGTACCTTTTTCTTAATTATTTCTTTCTTTTCTGCCATAACCAAAGTTACGAAATTAACTTTTCATAAGTCAAGCGAACATTATTGCATTTTTTAAAGGCATCCTCAAATCTTTCTATATCCGATACCTTACGAGTATTGTAACGGAACGAAAACTCATTACAGTAAGCCCCTAAGTGCTTTGGTGACACGTAATGATATATTCCTATAATCCCGCGTTTAAGTTGTCCAAAGAAGCCCTCAACGGTATTAGTATGGAATATACCACGCACATATTCACTTTCGCCATGGTTAACGGTTTCATGGTTGTAATTAGTTTTCAGATTTGTGTACATATTGGAACAATCTGTAATAATTAACGCATTTTCTGAAACGTGTTGCTGTATAATAGGTAAAACATCCCCGATCTTCGGTTTCTGTGTATAGATAACCTTTGTTCGAACTTCACCACCGCGTTGAACAAGTGCAACAACTCCGGTTTTATTAACGAATTGTTGTCCGCTCTCTTTTAATTCCCTGCGTTTTTTATTGCTCTTATTCTTAGTAGCGCCACCTACGTATGTTTCATCAATTTCTACCATACCGTCTAATTGTTCAGTTTGGTTATTAGCTAACATTTCACGGATACGGTGTAATAAAAACCAGGCAGTTTTTTGAGTAACGTTTAAATCACGACCCAATTGCAAACTTGAAATACCTTTTTTGTGAGCAGTACATAAATACATTGCGGCAAACCAGGTGCGTAAACTGATCTTAGTTGATTCAAAGATGGTCCCGGTTGTAACGGTAAACTTTTTACCACATTCTTTAGCCTTGCACTTATAACCCCTATTGGTTTTATAAGCACCCACATTACCGCAATGAGGGCAACAAGGTGTTTCACCCCAGCGACTATTTGCTAAATAAGCAATACAAGTGCTTTCTTCTTTGAAGTAATCTAATACTTGTAACAGGGATTTAAATTGAGTTGTCATTGTTTCTTTTAATAACTTTATGGGACAAATATAATATTAATAACAATACGGGACAAATTTATTTGAAAATAGTTTTGTATGTTAGGGAATTAAACTATTAGCCAATCATCCAAGCATCCAATCAATGTCTATTTACACTAAATCAACAAACCTGTCTATAAAATGGCGGGGGACGGTCATAGCATATTGTAGTGTGTTAGAAAAAGAAATAGAAACGTTTATTGCGGATTATTTTGTTTCCGATTCTCAAAAAAACTATGTGTTTTGGACGGTAATGTTAGACAGGTTTCATTTTGATGGTAAAATATCTGTTTTCGAAGAGTTGATAAAACAATCATGTGATAAACCAACATTCAAAAAGACCTATAGTAGATTGTTTTCTGAATTAAGATATGTAAAGGATGAAAGAAATAGGTTTGCTCATTACGTCCATTTTGTAGGGGATGATCAAACTGATTCCGTAACGTTACTTAGTTTTAGAGATGTGATTAAGCCTATAGATTACAGCAAAGAAACTTTCAAATCATTAATAAGCCGAATAGATCGTTGCTATAAAGAGGTTAAAAAGCTTCATAAAAAAGTTCATAAATTTTTACCTACCCAATATGCTGAATCGTCCGCTCTTTGATCTCCATAATCTTTTATTAGTTCGGCTAATTCTTGTTCTGCTATTGTTTTAGCTATTGAAGCTATATATTCTGGTGTTAGTTTTTCGTTTGTCATAATTTTGTAAGTTTATTTGTCCCACATTGTATATAGTGTCCAATTTATTTGACAAAAAAATTTAGGCTCGGTCTATTTTATAGTGTTTTGCGAATGTTGCAGCTGCTTTTTTACCACGAAGGAGGCACAAAAGGCAGTAAGATCTTTTTGTTCGTGTTGTTTATTTAGGGAGATCGAGTGTTTGAAAAAGTACCGTTTCTGACCAAAAAAATATTGTGATGTTAATCCAAATAAACATCCAGCAACCCTTCGGGTAAATCTACAAGCACAATCCCTTTTACCACATCAATGCTCTTAATAATATCTTCATTAAGCGGGAATAGCACTTCGCAGCCTTTGTAGTTAACAGTGGCTATAAATTGTTTGGGATACTCATGCACATCGGTTATTACGCCCAATTCGCCTTCATCTTCATCAATCGCGGTAAAGCCCGCCAGGTCCATCAGGGTAAATTCGCTCTTTTTCTTTTTGGGTTTTAATTTATTGGGGAGGTAAATATGTTTTTTTACGAGCGGCGAAGCTTTTTCAATCGTATCAACATCCTCCAAAACAAGATAGGCGGCATTTTTTTGAAGATATTTTATGGAGCTAACAAAATAAGGGACCAGCTTGCCGGTAATTTCAACAAAAATAGTGCTGAATTTTATATTTTCAAGGCCGTCGAAGTCGACATATAAGTGCAGTTCGCCCTTTAAGCCTTTAGGTTTTAAAATAGTGCCAACACGAAAATGATCTTCGGTTACCATGTTATATTTTTATTTTTATTATATATAGCGATGGGTTTGAAACCCATCGCTATGAAGCCATGTCGGTAAAAATAACAATGGCGAAAACCCTGTGTAGGATCTTCGCCATTAATATTGGGTTGAGTTTCAGATCAGGAGAAATTCCCGGTTCGTGACTCTTAAATTTTGAATCTTGTTTATTCAGCGCTTTCAGCTTCCGGTTCGGCTGCAGCAGCTTCTTCTTCAGCAGGTGCTTCAACTTCTTCAACAGGTGGCGTGTTTTTGGCAATAATAGCAGCAGCTTTTGCTTCTTTTCTTTTTGCTTCAACAGCCAAAGCAGCCTTACGGGCATCTTCTTTTGCAGAAACCAGGCCGGTTTTTTTACCGGTGATCTTGTCATCTTTATGATCAAGCCATTCCTGGAATTTTGTTTCAACCTGTTCTTCGGTCAAAGCGCCTTTTTTAAGGCCACCCTGTAAATGCTTTTTGTATAAAATGCCTTTGTACGAAAGAATTGCACGGCAGGTATCGGTTGGCTGTGCACCATTGTTTACCCAGTCAAGGGTTTTGTCAAAATTAATGTCGATAGTTGCCGGATTGGTGTTAGGGTTATACGAACCTAAACGCTCAATAAAACGCCCGTCTCTTGGTGCGCGCGCATCCGCCACTATGATGTAGTAAAAAGGTTTCCCTTTTTTACCATGTCTTTGCAGTCTGATTTTAGTTGCCATTTTTTATTTTTATGTATTCAACATTGTCCCCGGAGTTCTTTCAGCGGGGATGCAAAGGTAGATAAATTATTTTTAATTTAAAATGAATGTTTTTGATTATTGATCAGAGGCCGGAGTTTAGAGATTAGTTGGGATGTCTTCAAGGAAGATGCTGCATCAGTCCAACGTCAACTTTAGTTATTAAATCAATTTCTTATCCCTTCCCCTTCTTATATTGCTTAACTTTGCACTCCGTTAATTTACAAGTTTATGCAATATGATGTTATCGTTATCGGTTCGGGCCCTGGCGGCTATGTGGCCGCTATACGTTGTGCCCAGCTGGGTTTAAAAACCGCTATCATTGAAAAATATAATACTTTAGGGGGCACCTGCCTTAATGTGGGTTGTATCCCTTCAAAAGCCTTGCTTGATTCATCCGAACATTATCATAATGCCGCGCATGCATTCGCAACCCACGGCATAAAGCTCGATAACCTGCAGGTTGATCTGCCGCAAATGATGAAGCGCAAGGTTGAAGTTGTTGCCGCCAATACCAGCGGCATCGCTTACCTGATGAAAAAGAACAAGATCGACACCTACTACGGTCTGGGTTCATTTATAGATAAAAACACTATCCAAATAAAAAAAACAGACGGTACCGAACAGGATATTACCTCAAAAAATATCATTATCGCTACCGGCTCAAAACCATCAAGTCTGCCGTTTTTAAAAATTGATAAGAAACGTATCATTACCTCAACTGAAGCTTTAACGCTAACTGAAATACCGAAACATTTGGTATTGATCGGCGGCGGGGTTATTGGCCTGGAATTAGGTTCCGTTTATGCACGTTTGGGCTCAAAAGTTTCGGTAATTGAGTTTATGGATTCCATTATCCCAACCATGGACAGGGGATTAAGTAAAGAACTGCAAAAAGTATTGCAGAAAATAGGCATCGAGTTTTACCTCGGTCATAAAGTTACCGGCGCAAGCGTAAAAGGAAAAGAAGTAACCGTAACCTTTGACGACCCTAAAGGCGAAAAGAAAGAATTGAAAGGTGATTATTGCCTGGTAGCCGTTGGCCGTATTGCCTATACTGATGGCTTAGGGCTGGATAAGATAGGCCTTGCAGTTGAGGAACGCGGGCGCAAGATCACGGTTGATGATCACCTGGAAACCAGCGTAAAAGGCGTTTATGCCATTGGCGATGTGATCAGGGGAGCCATGCTGGCCCACAAAGCCGAAGAAGAAGGCACTTTGGTTGCTGAAATTATTGCTGGTCAGAAACCGCATATTGATTATAACCTGATCCCCGGTGTGGTTTATACCTGGCCCGAGGTTGCCGCCGTCGGCCAAACCGAAGAGCAGCTAAAAGAAAAAGGCATAAAATACAAGGTAGGATCATTCCCGTTCAAAGCCAGCGGCCGCGCCCGCGCCAGCGGCGACCTGGATGGTTTTGTAAAAGTACTTGCTGATGCCACAACTGATGAAATATTGGGTGTACACATGATAGGCCCCCGTGCGGCGGATATGATAGCCGAGGCTGTGGTTGCCATGGAATACCGGGCATCTGCCGAAGATATTGCCCGCATTAGTCACGCCCACCCAACCTATACCGAAGCCATGCGCGAAGCCAGCCTGGCGGCGACGGGGAACAGAGCCATACATATTTGATTTACGAATTACGATTTACGATTTCGGATTTATTAATTGCGGGTTTTTGATTTTGGAAGGGCTGGACAGACTTAATGGAAACATTACCTGCACTTTATCTTCATTCCATTTAAAACCCGTTATTTGAGGAATGATATTGCTTACTTTTTTTATCGGGTTATTTGCCAACTTTATTGGTTATATCCCGCCGGGAAATATTAATCTTACGCTCGTAAAAATTGCCATAAACCGGGGCCTCAGACAGGCGCTGCTCTTTATTATATCATTTTCGTGCGTTGAATTCTTTTTTACTTATTTCATTATGCATGCCGCCAAATGGCTTTCGGCGCAGGTAAAGCTGGATACTATTATCGATTGGGTGATGGTAATTTTATTCAGCGTTTTAGGGACTATTACCTGGATCCACCGCAAAAAACCACCGGAAACCAATTATTCGGAACATGAAAGTATAAGATACGGCATCTTGCTTGGCTTCTTAAACCCGGTGCAAATACCGTTCTGGATGATCACCGGCACCTATTTAATCACCCACCAATGGATACTTACCGGCAAACTCGCCCTGGTTATATTTAGTTTTGGTTCCGCAGCCGGGGCTTTTTTATGTTTGTTTTTGTATGCCAAATTCGCAAAATATATCCAAAGCAAATTCGCCCTAAGTACGAGGCTTATAAATACAGGTATTGCAGTACTATTTTTCTCCTTTGCAGCATACCATGTGGTGAAGCAGGTGTATTTGGTGTTTTTTAAGCGTTGAATCGTTTATTCTGAAAAGGCCAAATTATCCAGCCGGCCAAAAATTAACTCCTGTTAATAAATCTTTATTCCAATATACTTCATATCCTTTTATGTTTCAAGTATTTACTGCAATTTTACATAACTCATTTCAACCTTAAACTTATTAAACGTTAAAAGCATGAATACTGAATACATATTTAAGGCTGCCAGCATGCTGGCCACCCTGCAATGGCTGCTACTGATAATATTCCCAAATTCAAAATTTAACCGTTGGTTGATGGCCTATGCTGTTGTACCGCTGCTGCTCTCGCTAATTTACTGTATTTATATTGCGGGGTTTTTCCAGGTCCAGGGGGGCGGCTTCGGCTCAATGCAACAAGTACGTGTGCTTTTTAATAATGACAATTTGTTGCTTGCAGGCTGGGTCCACTATCTTGCCTTCGACTTGTTAGCGGGCTTTGCAATCGTCAAATCGGCACAGGAGCTCAAATTATCGCATTTTATTATCGTACCGTGCCTCATACTCACTTTTATGTTCGGGCCCGTGGGCTTTCTTCTTTATCAAATTATAAAATATATAAAAATGACCAATGAAAAAGCTGTTTAAAAAAATAAAGGAAGGCAACTCTGCCTTGTATTATTGCGGCCTTGCTCATTTTGCTTTATTTGTATTGCTGATCATTGTATCGCAATTTGACCATCGGCAGTTACTTGGCATCAACCTTTGGATAAAGCCAATTAAATTCGCTTTGTCCATAGCTATCTACTGTTTAACCTGGGCTTTTTTGTTGCAATACCTGCATTTTGAACGTCCAAAAAAATACTACGCTAATTTTACCGTATTTGTCGTGTCGTTTGAAATGCTATGTATTGCTTCACAGGCGGCAAGGGGACAAATGTCACATTTTAATGTTTCCGGTACCTATAATTCCACGCTATTCTCCCTGATGGGGGTGGTTATTGTACTGCAAACGCTTTATGCATGTTACATGGGTATTCTTTTTTTTAAGACGAAAGCCGGGCAATTACCAGTTTCGCTGTTATGGGGTGTACGTCTTGGCATTACCATAGCCTGTATTTTTATTTTTGAAGGCGGGTTGATGGCTGCGCGCTTGTCGCATACGGTGGGGGCTAAAGATGGAACAAATGGGCTGCCCCTTGTCAACTGGAGTCGTGTCGCCGGTGACCTGCGTATTGCACACTTTGCAGGCATGCATGCGCTACAGATAATACCCTTGTTTGCGCTGCTGATAAGCCCGCATAATAAAAGTGCCACTATAGGTTTTGCTGTCCTATACTTTTTAATCGTATCGGCATTGTTTTATGAAGCGATATTGGGCCACCCGTTGTTGTAAGATGCGGGGTTTGCAAATAGTTCATAGATCATGGTTCATAGTTCATAGCCAGAAGTCTATTTACTATGACCTATAACTGCAGCTACTATGAACCATAATCTATGGACTAACTTTACTCCTGAAATTCCAAATTCGCTCCGCTTTGCGGCCAATCAACCAGAACGAAATTCCCAAAATGGTGAAGAAGATCGTTTTATTAGTATGGTCCCAAAAGTATTCGAAGTATTTGGTGTAGATGAAAATGAGCAGGAAGGTGATACCGAACTCGCGGGCGATCACATCTTTTGTTTTTAAACCAAAAAGCAGGAACCCGGCGGCGACTACCCCCGAAATAATACCCCAGTAAAACAAACTGATCTGCCGTATCTGCCACCATTTATCAATATTGCCATAATTGCCAAATATGCTCAGCAGCCATAGCGACATGAACAGGTATAAAAGCCCGACTACATAAGTAAGCTCCCAAAAACGGTCGAACCATTTTTGTTTTTTGAGGATGTAACAGCTCCCTACCAATACAATGCTAAACAGCACAAATCGCAGGGGGTAATTCAATCCTAAAAAATAATAGCTCCACCGGGTTTGGTAACCCGTTTCGGTGCCGAACCAGCTGCCCAGGGAAACAAGCGCAAACAGCCAGATAAGCCTTGAATCCATACGCCAGGCTAATACGCCATACACAAAAACCGATAATAAAAATAACAAAGAGTAGTGACCCGAACCGTTATCAAAAGTTTTACCGAGAAAGGCAATGCAGCAGGCCGTAAATAAAACCCCCGTAAAAATAGTTGCCTCATTACTGAATATTTTTTCAGGATATTTCTTTTCCCATCGCCTGCCGAATAAAAACGAAGCAGCGGCCAAAATGCCCGATAGGATACTGATCACTATATCAGGCGTGTAGTAAAGGCTTTTAAGCCAGTTGATAAACGCATCATTAATAATAAGCGACCCAACAGCAATAGCCCCGCAAACTAAAGCGATCCAAAACGAGTATTTCGCCAGCCGCATCCAGTCGAAGCCTTTTACCTCGTACGAGTTACGCAAGTTTTGGGCCAGCTCGCTGTCGATCAAATGCTCCTTTTCCCAATGCGTCACCGCCTTGTTTAAAAATTCGCTTTCCTGTTTATCGAGATTGAGTTTCATTCTTTTGGTTCATAGTTCATAGAAAGAAGCTTATGGGTCATCGGTTTGGCTGGTTGTTATCTGTAGCTTTAACAATTTCGAAACAAAACTGTTAGTTCATAGTAACATTTCTTTCCTATTAGTTATGATAGCAAAAAACAATTATCAATTATGATCCATGAACTTCTTACTGCAGCTACCATGAACTATGATCCATGAACTATGAACTACCCCAACAGCTTCTCCACCTCCACCTTATCCTTCGCTATCTGCGCTATTAATTTATCTAATGAATCGAATTTCATATCACCGCGTACAAAATTATAAAACTCCATACTTACCTGCTGGTTATATATCTCCTTGCCGAAATCAAAAATATTTACTTCAATGTTGCGGCGGATACCGTTTATAGTGGGGCGGGTGCCGATATAGGCCATACCACCATACTTAACACCGTCGATTTTAACTTTAGCGGCAAATATCCCGTCGGACGGGATCAGCTTATAGGTTTCCGGTATCACGATATTAGCTGTGGGATAACCTAACTGTCTGCCGATCTGGTCGCCGCGTACCACCCTGCCCGTAATAAAAAAGGGATAGCCTAAACAAGTGTTGGCCAACTCTATTTCCCCGTTTATTAATGCTGATCTTATCCGGGTTGAGCTGATGGCCACCTCGTCAATGTCCTGTTCAGGTATTTCAACTACCTCGAAGCCATAGACCGGGCCTAAGCGCAGCAGATCACTTAGTCCACCCAGCCTGTCCTTGCCAAAGCGATGATCGTATCCTATTACTATTTTTTTTGTGCCGATCTTGTTCACCAGTACATCGCGGATATATTCCTCGGCGCTTTGGTTGGAGAAGTCCCGCGAAAAAGGCGTGATGATCAAATGGTCGATGCCCAGTTCTTCAAGCAAACCAGCCTTTTCATTAATGGTATTGATCAGTTTAATACTTTCATCTTCGGGATGCAGTATCATCCGGGGGTGAGGAAAAAAAGTAAGCAGCACGGTTTCGCCGCCGGAACTTTCGGCCAGTTCCTTTATACCGGCAATTATTTTACGGTGGCCAACATGCACCCCATCAAATGTGCCTATGGTGACGACGGCGTTTTTTAGCCTAACGAATTCATCAATACTATGGTAGATCTTCATCTGTTATGATTACGCCGATTTCTATTTTGTGGTTGTTTTATGAAATTAATTACTCCACATCCGGTAAGCTCATCTTCAATTCCCTAATTATACTGACTAATTCCATCACCTCCCTGGCATCTTCAATTTTATAGTCGCCGCTCCGGGTGCGCCGGAGTTTTGAAAGATAAGCGCCATTGTTTAATGCTTTCCCAAAATCATTCACTAATGAACGGATATAGGTGCCCTTACTGCATACTACCCTGAAATTAATTTCGGGCAGCGCTATGCCTGTTATTTCAAATTCGCTGATAGTTACACTCCGCAAACGCAGTTCCACATCTTCGCCGCGGCGGGCTTTTTCGTACAACCGCTCGCCGTCAATTTTTATAGCGGAATGAGCTGGGGGATATTGCTGTATATCACCAACAAATTGCGCGCACGCATCTTTTATGTGCTGTTCGGTAATATGGCTAATATCGAATTTTTGATCCGGGTGGCTTTCCAGGTCATATGTTGGTGTTGTTTCGCCCAAAATCATCGTGCCGGTGTATTCCTTTTCCTGCGCCTGGAAAGTATCGATCTGTTTGGTCATTTTCCCGGTGCAGATGATGAGCAACCCGGTAGCCAGCGGGTCAAGCGTGCCTGCATGGCCAACCTTTAGCTTTAATGGCTTAAAGGAGTTGCGGATCTTGCCTACAACGTCAAAACTGGTCCAGTTGTAAGGCTTATTTACCAGCAGCAATTGCCCTTCTGCAAATTCTTCTATTCTTGTATAGGTATTGTTCAAATTGTTACTGTTAATTGCCGGTTAAAAATATGTTTTGCTTTATTTCCGGTATTATCTTTTTTTCGAGCGCGGTATCAAAAAGCAGTTTTACCGCCTTTTTGCCTTCGGCGCCTAAATCAACTGAATATTTATTGACATATAATTCAATATGCTTATACATTACCTCCTCGCTCATTTCCTGCGCGTGGGATCGGATAAACTCCAGTCCCGATTTCGGGTTCTGAAAGGCAAATTCAACCGAGCGGCGCAAAATACGGTTTATTTTGTGCTGAATATCCAGCGGCAGATTGCGGTTGGCCACAATGCCGCCGAGCGGGATGGCGCAGCCGGTTTGTTTTTCCCAGTAATCGCCAAGGTCGATGATCTTTTTTAGGCCTTTATCCTGGTAAGTGAAGCGGTTTTCATGAATGATGAGGCCGACGTCAATCCGGCCATCTAAAACAGCGTCTTCAATATCCGAAAAAACCAATTCCACTTTGTTCGTGGCATTTGGAAAAGCTAATCCTAACAAAAAATTGGCGGTGGTGTATTTGCCGGGAATACCGATGGTGAGTTGTGAATTGTGAGTAGTGAGTTTTGATCGGAGAGTTTCGGGATCATCTTTACAAATCAACAACGGGCCAACGCCAAAACCCAGCGCACTGCCGGCGTCAAGCAAAACATATTTATCCGCCACATACGCAAAAGCATGGTAACTAAGCTTGGTGATATCCAGCTCGCCGCGCATGGCTTTTTGGTTCAGGGTTTCCACATCATCATAAAATACTTCAAAATCTAAACCCTCCGTGTCAATTTTATGATGGATGAGGGCATCGAAAATAAAGGTATCGTTGGGGCAGGGGGAAAAACCCAGGGATAGTTTCATAGTATGTTATTCTGCGTAAAGCTTTAAAAACTCTGCAGCAAAGGTATTCAGATTTTTTATCGCAAGCCCTATGTTCCAGTTTTCGCGGTTACGCTTTTCAACATAATTTGACACAGCCCTGATCTGCAAGCAAGGCACATTCATTTCCCGGCAGGCATAAAAAAAAGCAGCGCCCTCCATGCTTTCCAATTGCGGATTTAGGCGTTTCATCACCTTTTCGATAGTACCTTCATTGCCATGGACTGTATTAACTGTTATAGCAGTTGCCTGATTGACCTTTGAAATGGCGGAAAAACCTAACAGCTCGCCCAAAGGGCAGAAGGGGTAATAGGTATCTTCTCCAAAGCCAAGTTGACCTATGGGTAAAAACTCATTGTCGTTTTCCGCCCCTAACTCGGCAAAAGTATCTTTTGTAATCTCCAACACACTGCCCAAAGGTATGTTCTTGTCGAAGCTCCCGGCAATACCTAAATTTACAACAAGGTCATATTGATTAGAAGCCAAGTGTCTGCCCAACGCAAATGCCGTGGCTACCATGCCGACGCCGGTTATGAGAACTTCGGCTTTCGGATTTGCATGAATAGCCGGTCTGTCGCCCCGCAGTGAATCGTAAACCGTAAATCGTAAATCGTAAATCAAATCCCTTACTTCTTCGCGTGTAGCCGCTACAATCAATATCCGCATATTGCTTTTTTCTGACAGCTAAGATAAAACATAAGCCCTACTTTTGTTTTGTATATTTGCACCATTATTTGTTATGATGATACATATTACGCGTAAAGAACATTTTAACGCGGCACACCGGATGTACCGCGAGGAGTGGAGCGAGGAAAAAAATGCCGAGGTATTTGGCAAATGCGCCAATCCAAACTGGCATGGCCATAATTATAACTTGTTTGTAACCGTAAAGGGCGAAGTTACCCATGCCACTGGCTACCTGATCGATCTGAAAGAGTTAAAAGTGATCATCAACGATTACGTGATCGAAAAGCTCGACCATAAAAACATTAATAAAGATGTTGATTTTATGACAGGCAAAATGGCTTCGACTGAGTTACTTTGCATTGAAATTTTTAACCAACTGAAAGCGCCGATAGAAGCGTACCCGGGTGTGTTTTTGCATTCAGTTAAATTATATGAAACCGAAAATAATTCCGCCGAGTATTTTGGCGATTAAACCTGAAAGATGACTAACGAAAACCACGTTCCGGTTACGGATGATGATGATATTGAAGGGTATGTTAAAATTGACCGGTATAACCCGGAGCTGATCAGCAGCCTGTCTGGCCATTACCACGAAATTTTAAAGGAAATAGGCGAAAATCCCGAACGCGATGGTTTATTGAAAACGCCCGAACGTATTTCCAAAGCCATGCTGTATCTAACGCAGGGATATGACCTTGATGCGAAAGAGATCCTTAGTTCGGCCATGTTTAAGGAGGACTACAGCCAGATGGTGATCGTAAAGGATATTGAAGTGTACTCGATGTGCGAACATCACATGCTGCCGTTTTTTGGCAAGGCGCATGTGGCCTACATACCCAACGGGCATGTGGTAGGGTTAAGTAAGATCCCCCGGGTGGTTGATGTTTTCGCCCGGCGCTTGCAGGTGCAGGAACGGTTGACCAACGAGATCCGTGATTGCATCCAGGACACGCTGCATCCCTATGGCGTTGGGATAGTTATCGAATGCCGCCATCTTTGCATGAGCATGCGTGGCGTACAAAAACAAAACTCGGTAACCACCACATCCGCCTTTACCGGCGAATTCTTAAAAGAAAAAACGAGGACGGAGTTTTTGAACCTGATTTCGGCAAAATTAAGTTAGTTCACTGGTTCATTAGTTCATTAGCAAGGCAAACGTATTAGAATTGTTTACGGTTCAATTAGGAGGCACCTACGGAGCCTGGGCAAGTTGGTTACATGATTTCTATAAACACGTGACTCCCATGGAGTCAAAACAAACGATATTATAGACAGCAAAAGCGCTCCAGAGGAGCATCGTGTTTATAGAAACATACAAATAAATTTTCAGGGTTCCAGCGGAACCTCCTTTAATGAGTTAAATTAGCGCATTGCCATCTTGAATTTCATGGATAATGTTAATGCGTTTGCCCTGAGTTCATTAGTGAAAAGTTGGTTACGTTATTTTAAATTTACTTACTTTGCATCAGCACCAAAATCTACCTGGTGATGAATAATGCACCAATGAACTAATGAACCACTGAACTAATAAACCAAATGAAAGCATACATTTTCCCGGGGCAAGGCGCCCAGTTTGTTGGTATGGGTAAAGACCTGTACGAAAAATCGGAACAGGCCCGTACGCTATTTGAGCAGGCCAACGAGATACTCGGCTTCCGAATTACTGAAATTATGTTTGATGGCACTGTTGAAGACCTTAAGGAAACCAAGGTTACCCAGCCGGCTATTTTTTTACATTCGGTAATACTTGCCAATGTTTTGGGCGATGATTTTAAACCGGATATGGCTGCCGGGCATTCCCTTGGCGAATTTTCGGCATTGGTTGCCTGCAAGGCCCTGTCTTTTGAAGACGGCCTGCGTTTAGTGGCGGCGCGTGCAAACGCCATGCAAAAAGCCTGCGAGATCCAGCCGTCGACCATGGCGGCTATTATCGGGTTGGATGATTTTACTGTGGAGGATATTTGCCTTCGCATTAGTGATATAGTTGTACCTGCTAACTATAACTGTCCTGGTCAGCTGGTAATTTCGGGCACCATTGCCGGGGTCGACAAGGCCTGCGAATTATTAACCGCCGCAGGGGCAAAAAGGGCCTTAAAACTGAATGTCGGCGGCGCTTTCCATTCGCCCCTGATGGAATCGGCAAAAATGGAACTGGAGCACGCCATCGTACATACCGAAATTAAAGAACCGGTTTGCCCTATTTACCAAAACATCGATGCCAAGCCCTATACTGATCCGGCATTAATAAAACAAAATTTAATAGCCCAGCTTACCGGACCGGTACGCTGGACCCAAATCGTGAAACATATGCTTGAAGACGGTGCAACGTCATTTACCGAAGTGGGCCCCGGCAATGTATTGCAGGGACTGGTTAAAAAGGTTGACCGCCAGATACCAACCGAAAGCGCTGAGGTTAGCTAATTGAGTCGAAAGTCTGCAGCGCTATTTTTTTAACACCCGGGATTGAACAAACCTGCCTTTTAATTGCCTATTTTTGGCCTTACGAGCCTTACGACTTAGGACTATGAACTTAAGACTTAAAAACAAGGTGGCTTAATTTTTGCGGTCAATTTATCTAAATAATCATTTGAGTACATCCGGGAAAATACGCGTAATGCTGGTATTGTTATGTGCCAGTTTGCTTTTTACTGCCGTTGTTGTGCAGAAAACGTACACGCCCGTAAACAATTTAGACCAAACAGCTAAGAAGCTTGAAAAAAACCTGCGTAAGAAGGAAGGGTACGTGAATGACGTACTCAACAATAAAAGCAGTTTTGACCAGCTGAAAAGGCTTCCGGATAATACCACAAGTGCCCTAAAGTTTATACAGGATTTTACCACTCACGAACGCATCTGGTTTATTACCCTCACAGACGGGCGGCTTAGTTTTTGGAGCGGCATAAAAATTATCCCCGACCACCCGGAGGTCATAAAAGAAGGGCACACCTTTGTAAAGGCGCCAAACGGATATTACGAGGCTATTAAAAAGACCGAAGGCAATTTCTCAGCCATTTTTTTTATCCCGGTAAAATCAGACTATGCTTTTGTCAACCAATACCTTCAGAATACGTTTGCCACCAACCTGCTTAAAGACAACAATATTGAAATAGCCGGTTTTGCAGATAAAGATGTTTACCCAATACACAGTTCCAATGGCACTTATTTATTTTCTGTGAAAATAAGGCCGGGAGAAGTAAACCTCACTTTTTTTTACTACGAGTTGGCGATCTGGATTATAACCCTCATCAGCTTTGTCATACTAATACAAAATGTTTGCAATTACATTTCCGAAAGAGGTTATGTTATCGTTTCGTTACTTGTTTTAGCGGCATTTATAGTGTTTGCCAGGTTTGTTAATTTGTATTATGGCTGGCCCGATTTTACCCATAAGCTTGATATTTTTAGCCCCGCTTTTTATACGGCAACTGCGGTTTACCGGTCATTAGGCGACCTGTGCATTAACATATTGTTTATTTGCTGGTTTGCTGTGTTCCTGTATACACAGCGCAACAAGCTTTTGAATAAAGTACCGGGTAAACTTGCGGGATACCTTATTTTCCTTTGCGGTATATTATGCCTTATCGTTGTGTCAACAGCATTGGTTAATGTTTTCTATGGGTTGGTACTCAAATCCGCAATAAGTTTTGATGTAAGCAACGTTCTTAATCTTTCCTTTTTCAGCTTGTTAGGTGTGATGATGCTGTGTTTTAGCTTCCTGATTTTTTACCTGATCACGGAAGTGTTTTTAACCATAGCATTTAAGCTTGATATCCCCAACGTACAAAAGGCCATCCTGTTTATCCTAAGCATTCTTTTAGCCAGCATTATTTCAGTGTATTACCAGGGATTTACGCTGTTTTATATCCTATGGGGCGTTCTCGTTTTCATACGGGCTTTTGCACACAGGTTCAAGGACGGGTTTCTCGACTCCGGATCGCTTGCCATAATAATTTTAGTATGCGCACTTATTTCATCCATTAAACTCAATCACTTCGAGTCGCTTAAAGAAAATAACACCCGTAAAGATTTCATTAAGAAGCTGGAAGTACCGGACGATGTAAGCGCCGATGTTATTTTTGACAGGATCGAACATCAAATTATTACAGATACGTCCATCGTCAGGTATTTCGGCGACAGCCTTTATAATAGCAATTACATAGAAACGCGCCTGCAAAAGCTGTATTTCAGTGGATATTTATCAAAATATCAATTTAAAGTACTTGCATACGATAAGAACGAACACCCTGTTTCCGCGGACAAAAGCTACGCCCTGGGCGACTTTAAAGACCTGGTGCTTTATAGCTCATATAAAGTTTCCGGTTATTTTTATAAGGAGAATGAATCATTCGGTTTCCTGAATTATTTTGCAATCCTGCCTGTAATGCAGAACGGTGCCAAATTGGGGACTTTAGTAATTGAGCTAAAAACAAAACCCCTGCAGGCAACACCCTCGTTTCCCGGGACATTAATTGATGGCCAGGTGCAGCAGGAGGATGAATTTAAGGGTTATTCATATGCTTTTTATATTGATGATAAATTAGTGAGCCAAAGCGGCAATTATGTATATAACCTCCGCAATACTGACTTAAAAGGGCAGTTAAAAAAGTATGTTTTAAAAACCACCAAAAGTAACGGTGGCGAATGGTTTTCGCGGTTTACTACGTACAGCCATTTAATTTACAAGCCAAGTAAACGCAACCTGATCATTGTAAGTAAGGAAGATAATGCATTATTTTTCGGCGTAACCTCGATGACTTTCTTCTATGTTGTATTCCTGCTTTTCAGCGTTTTTGTCATTATACTGCGATGGCTTTGGGGCCGCATCAAAATATTAACCATCAGCAATAATACTATTAAATGGAATTTTAGAATAAACTTCGACCTGATACTTTATAAAACAAGGATCCAGTTTTCGATGGTGTTCGCGGTGGTCGCCACGTTGATACTGGTTGGCTTTATCACTTTTTTTTCAATAAGCACCCAATATCAAACGCAGCAGGATAAAACGATAAAGGATAAGATCACAAAAATAGTTGCAGCGCTTGAGGTAGGCCCATATAACAAATACCTCGCAAATATCAATGAAGAAAGCCAGGTAGATTTTGACGATTTTGCAAACAGGTATTCTGCTGATCTCACCTTGTTTGATCTTAATGGCGTTGCTTTGATCACTACCCAGCCAAAGATATATCAGAATGGCTTACAGGCCAGCCGTATGAATGCAAGGGCTTTTATTAATCTTAGTAAACTCCAGATATCTGAATTTGTTAATGATGAAATTATAGGCAAGCTGGGTTACAAAGCAGCTTACATGCCATTGCGCAATGCCAAATACGAGACCATCGCCTATTTACAGCTGCCTTATTTCTCGAATGAAACGGATTATAAAGAGCGTATTGGCGGTTTGCTCAATATCATGATAAATGTGTACGCGGTAGTTTTTATAGCCATCGGTTTGTTTGCTGTGTTTATTGCAAGGCAGATAACTTCGCCATTAAATTTTATTCAATATAGTTTGAGTAAAACGATGTATGGCAAAAAAAATGAACCCATAAGCTGGGACCGGGACGACGAAATTGGCGCGCTGGTAAAAGAATATAACAAGATGATATCAGCCCTGGAAGTCAGCGCGCAAAAGCTTGCGCAATCCGAAAGGGAAAGTGCCTGGCGTGAAATGGCCAAGCAGGTTGCACACGAAATAAAAAACCCTTTAACCCCGCTAAAGCTCGGGTTGCAGCTGCTTGATAAATCATGGAAGGATAAAGACCCTAAGTTTGATCAGAAATTTGAAAAATTCAGTAAATCATTTGTTGAGCAAATTGAAAGCCTTTCGTCCATAGCATCTGAATTTTCGGCATTTGCAAAAATGCCTGAAACAAGGCTCGAGGAGCTTAATATTTTTGACATATTAAGCCAGGCAGTTACCATTTTTAAAGAAATGGATAATATCAGGATTTTATACCGGGCACCCGAAGATCCGTTTATTATCAATGCCGACCGCGATCAGCTTTTAAGGTGTTTTAACAATTTACTAAAAAATGCCATCGAAGCGATCCCGTCTGACAGGTTGGGGATAATTGAAATAAATTACCTCGTTACCAGCAAAAATATTTTGTTAACTATAAGGGACAATGGCGAGGGTATACCCGAAAATTTACGCGAAAAGATATTCGAGCCAAATTTTACAACCAAATCGTCCGGAACCGGGCTGGGCCTAGCCTTTGTAAAAAACTCCATCGAAAATGCCGGGGGCAAAGTTTGGTTTGAAACCGTGGTTGGCGGCGGCACTACTTTTTATTTTAGTTTGCCGGCCGTAGAGTCAAGTAGCCAGTCTTAAGGCGGAATTAAAAGAGCCGAATTAAATCACAAAAAAATGTCCCCGTTATAATAGTTTTTTCATAACGGGGACATTTATAATTATCCGGGAGCTCCTATTTCAACTCAAATCCTGATTTTCCCATCGTATACCCATCGGCATAAAGCAGCACGGTATAACTTCCTTTCTGGAAAGCAGCCGGATTGACCCAGTCAATAGTATAACCGGTACCATCATTTTTAAAATCAATGGAGGTTTTGTAGGTGAATTGCAGGTCCTGCCCATCGGCGTTAAAAGGCCCTGAATCGTTGCCGGTGATCAAGTTGCCGGTCGGGTCAATAATACGCACATAAATATCATGCAACCCTTTTTCGGCTATATCATTACTAGCAACGGTAAAATTGATCTTGATCTTTTTCGCCGGGCCTGCTCGTTTGGTATCAACTTCTTTACCGCTCCCCCTCACTTTGTAAGCGACTATATCGGCCATAGCCAACTTGATAGCCGAACCGACCTTAACTTTTGCACCGAGGTCCTGGTTTTGCTTCGAGAGGGTGGAGTCTTTTTGATTTACTGCTTTAAGCGTAGTTTTTAAAGTATCTCTTTCCCCCGAAAGTGCGGTATTTTGTTTTTTTAATTCATCAATATCGGCATTATATTTAGTCACGAAATACCTCAATTGCTTAATGTCTTCCTGGGCTTTCGAAAGTTCGGCCTGGGTTAGCTTGCCTTTGGCAAGCTCGCCCCGTAAAACTTTGATCTTTGCCTTAAGGGAATCATTTTTTGCCTGCATCTCTGTCGACAATTTGGTTTTTCCGGCATTCACTTCTTCAATCTGGGACTCCAGGCTATCCAGCGCATTCTGCAATTTGGTTTTCTCGTCGCTCTGTGTTACTATTCGTACATCAGATTTGTTTTTTTGCAGATACAAGTAAACATCAGTAGCCAGCAATGCCAATACCACTACAATGAGGAAGTAAATGACATTTGAGTTTTTTTTAGGTGTTTGCCCTGTTTGGTTTTCCATCTTTTTAGTTTTTTAAGTTTTCGATATAGTTAAATGTAAGCAGCTTGTTATTAGTCTTTAATTTAGCTTATTTAGCAAAAAAATATTTTTCAAATAGTTTAGTTACAGGGGTTTTAGTATGGGATTGTTTATACTATGTGCCTAAAATATTAAAAATAAAAAGAGTATTTTTTTCTTCATGCGGTATGATTTTTAAGTTATCGGCAACCCAAAAGTAAGCACAAATGATTAAAACACAAAATAACGGCAATTATTATGTCCGATACTAAAACTGCTAAGCTATGAGTTTATATCTTTGCAGCTTTTAATAAACGATTTTGATGCACATCTGGCGCCAGTTAATTTTCTTTTTTTTTGCCCTAATTATCTTTGCAGAAGCGCAGGCGCAGCCTAAAGACAACATGCCGGATACCAACAAATCGGCCCCGAAACGGGAGTTCAGGGGCGCGTGGATAGCTACAGTTGAAAATATTGACTGGCCAAGCCACCCTGGATTACCAACAGATCAGCAAAAAAAGGAATTAACCGACTTACTTGATTTCCTCCAGCGGACAGGCATCAATGCCGTGATGCTGCAAATAAGGCCCGCGGCGGATGCTTTTTACGCCCAAAGCCGCGAACCATGGTCCAGGTGGCTTACCGGGAAACAAGGGCAGGCGCCAGATCCCGCATACGATCCCCTGGAATTCGCGATAAAAGAAGCCCATAAACGCGGCATGGAGCTGCATGCCTGGTTCAACCCCTACCGGGCTACCAATGATGGTAGGTTTTGGGCGCTAAGTCCCCAACATATTACCAGGATAAAACCCGAATGGTTTTTTATTTATGGCGGGATAAAACTGTTTAACCCCGGGATACCTGACGTTCGTGATTATATTGTCAAGGTTTTTTTAGACGTCGTCGACAATTACGATATAGACGGCGTGCACATGGACGACTATTTTTACCCCTACCCCATTGACGGGCAGCACATTGACGATGTGCAAACCTTTAAAACCTTTGGCGACGGTTACACCGATATAAGAGACTGGCGCCGCCATAATGTTGATACGCTCATAGAAATGCTGAACGACAGCATACATCAACATAAGCCGCACATTAAGTTTGGCGTAAGCCCTTTTGGGATTTGGGCAAATAATTACCAAAACGCTGATGGCTCAGAAACACATGGCGGATCGTCGTACTTTGAACTATTTGCTGATTCGCGGAAGTGGATAAAGGAAGGATGGGTTGATTATATTAACCCGCAGCTATACTGGCCCATTGACGACCGCTCGGCCCCTTTTAATAAATTACTCGACTGGTGGAGCGACAACACTTATAACCGGCATTTATATGTCGGGATGGGTGCTTATCGTATCAATGAACGGCGGAAAGGAAAGTTTAAAGATCCTGTGCAAATGCCTGATCAGATCAAATACCTGCGCAAAAACCCAAGGGTACAGGGAAGTGTTTATTTCAGCGCAAAGTCGCTTTTAAACAATCCGCTTGGCTTTACCGATTCGCTTAAACAAACCTATTACCTGCATCCTGCTTTGCCCCCCGTAATGCTTTGGCTGGATTCGATACCACCCAATCCGCCTGTAAATTTTACGGCAACCGTTATAAATAATAAGGTGGAATTAAAATGGACAACGCCCCCGTTAGCAAAAGACAAGGAGCCGGTTTACGGTTACGTGATCTATCGTTTTGATGGCGACGAAACGGTAAACCTGGATGACCCCAAATACATTTTGCACATACAATATAACGAAAGCACTTATTACAGGGACGAAACTGTTCGAAAAGGAAAGACTTATTTATACGTGGTCACGGCATTGGACCGCTTGAAGAACGAAAGCGACCCATCGCCAACTATAGCGGCAATATTGCACTAATCGAGTTTCAAAGGGGCTATAAACTGATCAGGCTTTTATCTTTTAACCGTGCAAGATAAATATCAATTTCCAAATCGCCCATACCGTATATCTTTTCGGTTTCCCAAAATCGCAGGTAAATCTCCCGCCTGGTTCTAATACCATAATTGTAAATATCCAGCAATTTTTGTTCGATATAATTTAAGCCATGTTCGTTTACTTGTATTCGTCTGAGATGTGCCTCAAGCGCCGGCTTTAACAAATGCAAGCTGCCCCAGAAATGGGTTTTATCTAAATAATCCTTTAGCTTTTCAGCATCGCGTAACACATAAATCTGCCACACTTCCGCTGCTATTATAAAATCAATTTCACTTAGCCGTACCCTGATATTGTCATATAAATATTCCAACTCTTTTCCGTTCAATTCACCCATCCCCATAAAGTTTTTCTTGCCGGGGAAATCGGCGGGGCAAATAAGATAAATAGCCGGGCCCGAAAGATCCGTTTTTTGTTCAAGCAGGTTCATCACGCCAAGCATATTTACCTGGCAATGCAGGTCGAACTCGAACCAAAGATTAATTTCGTCATAGGGTCCGCTTAATTTGTCAATGGGATCAAGCGTTTTTTTCTCGTATTCTTCAGGCGTTTCAATAAATGTTTTAGCTATCCATTCAGTCCGTGCCTCCCAGAAATTGGCCGATGAAATATTTTCTTCCACCGGCCCTTCCGACAATACTTCGCGCCAGACCAAAGTGTCGCCTTCAAGGCCTGTATGTTTGAAGCTTTGGAAGGTGGAATCGCCGTTGAGGACATGGAGGATGCTCATGGGATATAAATAATTGTGGTTAAACGGCAAATCCCGGCCGGGCCAGGATTTGCTGTTTGCAGGTTTTAAAATTCTTAGTTTGCAGGCGTACCGATCGTACTGCTGAATTTGTTATCCAGGCTAATATAGTCAGTCAGTATCTGGCCGGCTTCGCGTTTTAAAAAGTCCAGGTCTTCTGTCCTTGGTTTCGATTCGCCTTTTTTCAAAGCCGGCAAACCCATAGCCACCCTTCGTAAATTTTCATTGTCAAATGATTTCTTTTCATCGGCATCGCGTTGTTTTTTTAAATCCTGCTCATTTAACGTAATGCTCTTTTCGGCATCGTGCTTTTTAAAATCGGCAATATCCTCTTCCAGGTATTTGAAACTTGCGCTGGCTTCCATACGCTGATCATGCAATTTTTTGAGCTGTGGTATAACCGTGGTAAAATCGCCGGCCTTCACGTAATCGGTTTTAGCAATGATGTCAAATGGCATAGCCGATGGTTCGGTATCTTCGCCATATTTATCCATTGGGATCACTGATGGAAACTGGATATCAGGCGTAACCCCTTTATGCTGTGTGGAGTTGCCGGTAATGCGGTAAAACTTGGCTATGGTTAAGTTCAGCTGCCCGAAAGTGCTCTGGCTGCCTGTTGATACCGGTTTGGCGCTTTTCCCAACCAACGAAGCCACGCGTTCGCGCAGTGAAGTGGGGATCACTTTATCCAGGTCGATAGCGTTTTGTACGGAGCCCTTTCCATAAGTTTGTGTACCTATTATTAAGCCGCGCCCGTAATCCTGTATCGCCCCTGAAAATATTTCAGTTGCCGAAGCGCTAAAACGGTCAACCAATACAGCCAGCGGGCCGGAATAAGCCACGCCCGGATCTTCGTCCTTATCAACTTCAACCTGGTTATCTGCATTTCTAACCTGTACTACGGGGCCGGTTTTAATAAATAACCCGGTAAGCTCAATAGCCTCCATTAACGAGCCCCCGCCGTTCTGACGCAGGTCCATTACGATACCGTCAACATTCTCGCGTTTCAGGGTGTCGAGGATCAGTTTTACGTCATGTGTGGTGCTTTTATAGTTAGGATTGCCCGATTTGTAATCATTAAAGTCGATATAGAACGCTGGGACAGAAATAATCCCGATCTTAACTGTTTTGCCATTGTTATTAAAAGTACGTATCTCCTTCTTCGCCGATTCATCTTTTAAGATGATCTTTTCGCGTACCATTTCAACTACCTTTGGTTTACTGCCTGCACTGGCCCCTTTCGGCAATATCTCTAATCTTACTATCGTCCCTTTTGTGCCGCGTATCAAAGCTATCGCATTATCAATGCGCCATCCAACAACGTTCTGAAATTCTCCCGTCTTTCCCTGCGCTACTGCAACAATACGGTCATCAACACCTAACTGCTTGCTTTTATCGGCAGGACCGCCCGGAACAATGGACCGGATAGATATGTATTCATTCTCGGTAAATAAACCGGCCCCGATACCTTCTAACTGGCGCGACATATCAATATTAAAATTGGCCGCGTTGGCAGGGTTAAAATAACTGGTGTGCGGATCTATAGCTTCGGTAAACGCATCCATAAATAACTGAAAAACATCCTGGTTATTTAACTTGTCGGCCTGCGACAATAAGTTTTCATAGCGTTTTTTTAATGTTTCTTTATCCTTGGCAACATCGGGATTGGCTAATTTCAAATTCAACATGTCGTATTTCACACGCAGGGTCCATAAATTATCCATTTCACTTTGTGAGGCTACCCAGGGCAGGCTGGTACGGTCGTAGGTAAAGCTCTCATTTTTACTAAAATCGAAATCCTTATCCACCTGGGCTAATGAATATTTTACGTGCTCGATGTATCTTTTCTGGTAAACGTTGAATATGTAAAACACATCATTAAGGTTCCCTGCTTTTACGTCACTGCACATTGCTGTTTTGTACTTATCAAAATCGGCTATATCCGAAGCCATTAAATAATTATGACTTTCGTCCAGCGATTTTATATAACGATTATAAATAACAACAGAGAGGGAATCGTTTAACGGTACCTTTTTAAAATTGTAATTTGAAATAAGTTCGGCTACTGTTTTGCAAACAATGCTTTGCTGTTCATCAGCCTGAATATCATTTGAGCCGGCAACTTTTATCGGTTTTGCAGGTGCTGCGTGACAAGCCAGTGCGGCGCCAAGCACCAGCACTAAATAAATTTTTTTAAACATATCTTTTACGGTCTTTAAATCGGGGTTCAAATAAAACATCAATACTCGTGCCTAATAATTTGCTAATGTAAATAAAAAGAGACAGCCAACGCCGTCTCCCTGATTTTATGAATAACAATTATACAATAATGTTTTATTTGTTTAACAAAACATTTTGCATTTTACGATATTGTTACAATCACATTAGTATTAAACTCTGCAGGAAGGTGATTTATTACTCGGCTGTGCCATTATTTTGAGGCTCGTCCGAATAACGGGATATAAGTTTTGAGGGAGTAAGCTTGTTTTGTGCTAAATCGAGTGCCTTTTTTTCTATTTCAGCCAAATACTCGTTAAACTTGTTTACACAGGCAAGGTTATATGCTTCTGAAAGATCTTCTTCGGCCAATGCATAATCACCAATATCTGTTTTTATAATCGCCAGATCGATCAGATTTTCGATGGTATGTTTATTATCATTTTGCTGGCGCGAAATGTTGTTGCTTTGCAGTAAGTACCACTTTGCTTCCGAGAATTTGTTTTGCAGGATATATAAACGTGCAAGCTCGCTAAAATTGTAACTGGCGTCTGCATACACCCTATAACGCATATTGTGCTGGGCGGCTTTCATTTCAATATCTTCAGCAGCCTCATAGCTATATTCGCTGCGGGCAAAATATACCGGGTAAAGTTTGGGATGACCAGGCTTTTCAGCCTGTGGCAACCTTGCTATAGACTGAAAAGTTACAGAATCATAACTTATCTTTTCAATTAACGGGGGGCGATAGGGGGCTGGTTTTTTTTTGAGCAACAAGTCAACACGGTACCATTGAGCGGAAGCCGCAAAACTCATTGTAACCAAAGCAATAAAAACCAGTACGCCCTTCATTAAATTTTTTTCTTATAGTTTAAATTTTTTACAAAAGTACACTTATTGTCGTTTACGAAAGTACACTTATTGCGGCGAAAAGTCAATAATCATGCCAGCCGGGATAGAATGAATCTAAAAATTGGCTTAAATATTTATATATCAGTTAATTATGTAAATGTTGAAGATATAGAAAATTTGCCTAATATTGGGGAATACAATTATTATCACGAATAGTTTAATTCCCCTTTTTATCCCAAAAAATACCCGGTATGGCAACAGCATCAAAAAACAAACTGGGTTTATGGACCAGTACATCACTTGTAGTTGGGAATATGATCGGCGCCGGGGTTTTTTTGGTGCCTGCGGCTATGGCCTCGTTCGGAAGCGTAGGCCTGCTGGGCTGGGTTTTTGCTGCTGCGGGCACCTTTTTTATCGCCAGGGTATTCAGCGCGCTCAGTAAAATGGTCCCCGGCGAGGCCGGCGGGCTGTACGCTTATACCCGCCATGGTTTTGGCGACTTTGCTGGTTTTTTAGTGGGATGGGGTTATTATATCTCGGTAGTTACCGCAAACGCAGCCATAACCGTCTCATTTGTAGGGGCGATGAGCACTTTTTTCCCGGCGCTCACTTCAAACGCGGTTGCAGCCGTTTTAACCGGACTGGGCGCCATTTGGCTGCTAACCTGGATAAACACACGGGGCATAACAGCGTCAGGCAAGGTGCAGCTTGTTACCACCATATTGAAACTGCTGCCGCTGTCAGTCGTCGCGGTTGCGGGCCTTTTCTTTATTAAAGCCGCAAACTTTCACCCGTTTAACAGCAGCGGAATAAATGTTTTTGAGGCCGTTAATGGCGCAGCCGCAATAGCCATGTTTGCATTGGTGGGGATCGAGAGCGCCACCATACCGGCCGAAAGCGTTGAGAACCCTGAAAAAACCGTGTCGCGGGCTACGATGATCGGGCTGGCGGTTACAGTGCTTGTTTACCTGTTGGGAAGTGTAAGCATTATGGGCATTATTCCGGCAGGTACGCTGGCGCGTTCGCCGACACCTTATGCCGACGCCGCAGTGATCATGTTTGGCAGCAATGCCCGCTATTGGGCAAGCGCAGGAGCTGCAATTGCCGCGTTCGGCTGCCTTAACGGCTGGATTTTGATACAGGGACAAATTCCGTTCGCTATTGCGCGTGACAAGCTGTTTCCCGGTGCGTTTGGCTGGAGAAATAAAAAGGGCTCCCCATATATTGGCATTATTGTGTCGAGCACTATTGTCTCACTTTTTATGATGATGAATTATACCAAGGGACTGGTCGATCAATTTAAGTTCCTGTCGCTCCTGGCAACTATATGTACGCTGGTGCCGTACATTTTTTGCGCGGCAGCGTATATTATCATCCGTTTCAACAAAAGGAAAGAATTTAACGGAGGCTGGGTTGCAGCAGTTTTTGTTGCAGTGATGGCCTTTGCCTATTCGCTGTGGGCGATTGCAGGCGCAGGACAAAGCAGCGTTTACTGGGGGTTTCTGTTGCTGTTGGCCGGTATCCCTTTTTACGTTTGGGCGCTTTATAAGAAAAAAGCGGATGCTGAAGAGATCTCCGGATAATAAGGTGCGATTTTCTTTATTGACGATTTAACAATGATTAAAACCAAATATTATTTGTTTTGATTATGATACGTTTGTTACTTGATAATAAGTTTGTTACCTAATGATAAAGTTGTTACACGATGAAGAATTGACAAAGCGTTATTGAAGTAGTTTAATATTATAAGTCTGAATAATATTAACAATTAAAATCTAAATCAAAATGAAAACAACTGGTATCATCGCATTGTTATTACTCTCTTCATCCTTGCTCAAAGCCCAGGACAGTACTAAACCAAGGGCACAACCAGATAGTGTAATTAAGGTTATACCTGCCGGCGAAGGGAGGAATTCGTTTTATCTATATACCATTGGTGGTAAATTGCAAACGCGGGAGGACGTTGCAATCAGGCTAATGGCATATGCACCGTCTGCTGTGGAATACAAGGCCGCCAAAAATAATGTCACCTGGGTTTATGTTTCAGGCGCCGGGTTTGCCGCATCTTCAATAGGTTCGATAATTGAGTATGCAAATAATAATAAAAACGCCGGCGCCACAACGGGTTTCGTTAACGGCGAGCCTGCCATTATCTACCAGCACCACAGCCTTACCGGGGCATATATTTTAACCGGGGCGGCAACGGCATTTTTGGTTTCATCAATCATTAACCTTTCCAAAGCGGCTTTTCACGGCAATAAAGCCGTTAAATTGTACAATCAGCGTTTTGAGTAGGCTGGGCCTTAAGATTTACGAAGTTTAAGAAGCTTCGTAAATCTGATTGTCATTTATTTTGAAGTTCTTCAAGTAATTTCTCTGCTTCGAGTTTCTTAACTGTAATGTATTTTTGACCATTACTGGGATTCGTATAATTTCCCCGTCGGGTTAAGTACTCTATAGCAGTTTTTAATTCATCAACTGATAAATTTTTAAGATCAGGATATTTGTCTGCAATATCTACTAAATCAGTTGAACCATTTTCTATTGCAGTAAATCGTTTTTTATCTGTTTTTTCAATTTCGACTACTTCGAATTTGGTCAAGTCAAGAGTCTTTAGGTCAATTAGTTTAAGATAATCCTCGACGATCATCTTATCAATCATAATTTTACCCTTTCCCGCCCAATGGCGATTTTGTCCGTTCTTTTTAATTCCGGTAATCCAATAAGTCTTTTTTGTTTCAATATCAAAGCAATATCCGTGACCGTTTCCTTTGAAAGCATGATTATTGAAATAAGTGGTTTGCCCTGTTTTAGAGAATTCAACTTTGCCAATCCATGCAGGGCCATCGTCAGAATACCCGCTTTTTAATTCTATGTATTTTATTTCGGATCTCATTTTCTGTTTAATCTCATATCATTTAAAAACCATCAGACCAATTATAAGATAGAGATACTTATTGTTTTATTTTTAATTCAGCCAAAATTTTTTGCAATAACAGTTCAGCATCCTTCTTTTTAATTGTATCGAGTTCTCCTTTGTCATAAATAGTCATTAGTAAAATATCGATACTATCTTCCTTTTCAATGGTCAAATAATACATAACTCTAAAGCCACCACTTTTTCCTTTTCCCTTGCTTTCATCTGCAACGCGTATTTTATAGAGATTTGAGCCATATGATTCCCCTAAAAAAGGGTTCTTAACAAGTTTAATACCCAAGTCATCTATGCTGTTTCGTAAGGTGTGGTATTTTTTTGCAAGCGGCTTTATTTTTCGTTTAAACTCTGCTGCGAATAGAATTCTATTCATCCCACAACTTTGATAGAGGAGTTCCTTCCATTTCTCCGCGGCTAATTAATATAGCCTCGGTAAGCCCTTGTTTTAGCGAGGCTAATTGAGATCTTTTAATTTCCGCAGTGGAAATTTTTTCAACAACCTTACCACCTTTTTGCTTTACATAGGTTGATATTCCCTTCACTTCCTTGTCCGGAATCTCAATGGTTAATGTTGTCATCTTTATATTATATTAAAAATTATATCAAATATACGGATTGTTGGAAAAAGAAACGGATATTTCACACTAACTTAATCAACCTAATCCAACCTGATCAACTATTCACCAACTAAGAAAACACCTCCACCTCCCCATCGCACAAGGCCCAAACCATATAAGGGTGTGTATCGGCATGATAAATTTCTCCTGTCGCTGATATGCCTACGATGCCTGCAAACCCATCAATTGGTTTTAATTCGTTAAAGGTTTTTTCGGTTGCCAGGGCCAGCGGCATCCCGTCTGTCACGCGGGTTACAATGGTTGATGCAACCGCGCCGCTTACTATATCTTCGCCCACGCCTGTGCACGAGATACCCGCAAAAGTATTGGCATAATTACCCGCCGTAGTTGCCGAATCGCTCACGCGGCCAGGAATTTCAAAGCCTTTGCCCCCGGTTGAGGTGGCGGCTGCCAGGTTCCCTAAAACATCAAGCGCCACACAACCCACCGTACCGAGCCGGATGGAGTCGCTTAGTTTTTTATCATATTCTTTGCGGCGCTGTGGTGTTTCGGGATTATAATAGCCAAAACCATGTTCCGTCGCGAAATCTTTCGCGCCTTTACCGCTTAAAACACGATCGTCAAAGTTTAAAAGTTTTTCGGCTACGCAGATCGGGTTTTTTATATCTTCCACGTTGATCACCCCCGAAAAGCGGAGCGATTTACCATCCATCAGCGATGCGCTTAGCCGTATTTTACCGTCACTTTGAATCTGGGAGCCGGTACCGGCGTTAAACAGTTCGCTGTCTTCCAGCAGGCTTACAGCGTAAACCGCAGTTTCAGCAGCAGTATGGCTTTGAAGGTGCTTGTAGCCAAGCTTTGCTATTTCCGCGAGCGCTTCTTGTTTTGCTTTCTTTATTTCCTGGTTAGTTTGCGATTCGCTAAAAAAACCACCGTGAATAATTAGTTTCATAGTCAAATATTTGAGAGAGTCCGAAGGAAAAAAGTCGATGGTAGATAGTCCATAGACCATAGCAAGAATCGGTAGCCATGGACTATGGACCATGGACTATCGACTCAATCACTAACTCCCGGGCGCCTTAATAAACACCCCTTCTTCTACTTTAACGGCTTTTTTGATAATTAATTGGTTTTGGGTCAGATCATATTTATCAAAAATTGACATTACGCTCACCCGCATGTTTTTAATGGACACCGGCGAGCCCATTTCTACATCATAAATATTGGTTTCGGCCATCTTCCGGCCGTTAACAAGGATCGTTAAACCTGAACCAATAGCTTCCATCATTGTGCCTTCGGTGATGAGCAAGCCGGCATCTTCGCCCAGGCCGATCCCAAGCATACCGGGGTTGCTGGCCACGGCATATAATAACCGGCCAATGCGGCCGCGCTGTACAAAGTGGGTATCAATGATCACCGAATCAATAAAGCCTAATCCTGCGGTGATCTGCACTTCGCCTTTTATAAGGGCCTTATTGCTTTGCCCACGGTAGATCATATTGGTTGATGCCGCCGCCGCGCCTGCCGAAGTGCCCGCGATTACAAAATTATCATTATGGTAACGGGCCTTTAATACTTGCAGAAATTCTGTTCCGCCAAAAATCGAGCTGAGTCTGAGCTGATCGCCGCCGGTAAACATAACCACATCGGCTTTTCGGATACGCTCAATGTATTCCTCGTTTTTTGCATCCTCGCGGCTGCGAATATCCAGCACACCTATGTGGGTAACATTTAAAGAATTAAAGGCATCAACATATTCGACACGAACGAGGTCAGGGATCTGGGATGCGGTTGTAATTACCTCCACGATCGACGCGGTTTGCTTTGCCGATTCGGTAATGATTCGTTTTAATATGCCCTGTTCAAAAAACTTAAGATAATCTGGCTTTATGATATTTTCCTGCGAACCCAAATTAGTGTTCATATCAACGGCTCCGCCAATAATTATCAGTTTACCTTTCGGGACGATCATGTTTTTGTTAATTAACTTTGGTGGTGAGTAGTGAGTGGTCAGTTGTAAATAAAGGCGCAAAACAAAAACCGCTCACCACTGACTACTCACTTATTCACAACTCACTATTACAAATTAAAATAAAAACCAGCACAAAGGCAGGCCTTTGTAAGTAATAATGCCCGTTTTGTGCAAAAGTTTGCAGGATGTTAAGTTTTATGTGAATTATTACCGGGATGTTTATTTATACAATGAAGTTATTTTTTGGATATCTACTTCTTGAGCCGGTGAAAAATCAGCTGTACCCATATAATTTTTGAGGCTATAAAGCAATTGCCTGGCTTCGGGCCGCTTCGCATCGTCATCAAGCAGGTCGATACCTGAAACCAGTAGCTTGCCCTTTCCCACCCTGCACTCAAAAATAAGGCCGAGTGGCCGGGCGGTAAACCAGTCATCAATAACCCTTACAATTGGCTGCATATCTTTGCCAATCGAATCAAGCCTGATCGCATTGGAATGCGACATTGCATCCCACCATTGCCAGTTGCTGTAACTTTCTGTCGGGAAATATTTGAATGCGGGGTTTTTGGGGTCGCATAAAATACCCAGGGTAACCGGCGGCTGACCATTTGTCCACGCCGTATTCCAGAAAATGCTGGAAAAACCAATCGCAATATCCCCGCCTTTATCCGCCTTAACCGACCCTTTTTTTAGCGTTAATAAAACCTTGCCGCCATTGTTGAGCGCTTCCAATGCTTTGCTGTCAAGGGTTTGTGTAACTACAATCTCCTGGTTCGTTGCAGGTAGTACCGCCGGGTACACAAATATATCCCACGAATTTTGATGGCCCGCAACATCCACTGTTAAGGTAAGCTTGGATGGCCTTTTAACTGAAGCCAGGGATTGTTTTATCACTCCCAGTTTTATGCCATTACCTATCGGGATATTTGTTTTGGCCATTTCCCCATTGAATAAAATTTTACCTGCATCATTCTTTATATTCCATAAAGGGGTTACATTATTTAAGGCAGTCGGGCCAAACTGCGCTATTTCCACGGGGACAGACAGCTCTTCATTATTTAGATAAACCATTTTTGGTAATCGCGCCAGCGGCACAATTGCATTGCAAAACTCGCTGTATTCCTTTGCGTTGATGTAGCCTTTATCCTGCCAAAATGCATTGACTACGCCAACCAATGCCGTGCCCTGGCCCGGAAAATCATTCAAGCCTAATAATTGGAAGCCGCCGAAACCGGGCGTGCGCAAAGCAGCTTCAATATCGGCTTTATAGCACAATGCCTGTAATTTGCCGGATGCATAAACGAAATCGGCAGCCAGTTTGCCCATGCCATTCTTTTCAAGCTGATCCCTGAATATCTCAAAATTTTTAGCTTTTAAAATGCCGTTGTATTTTGCAATTTCAGTAAAATCGGGGTACACGCACCATTGTCCAATTTCGTGGCTGACGGTTGGGTGCTGCCATTTTTTAATAATATCAAGCCAGTCATAATCGCTACGGGGCGGCTGGCTGTTAATAATACTTTTAAGCCCGGCGCCCCAGGCCTGTATTCTTGGGTCGGCGGTGCTGTTATAATCGGCTTCAGCAATTATGGGCCAGCCGGAGCCGGTTGTATAAAGCCTCCGGGAATCTTTTTTCTGCCAGTATTTAACAAAACCGGTAAGGTATTTAACCTGGTTATCGCCGGCAGGCTCGTTGCCATAGTCCATCATACAAAATGAAGGGTGGTTACCATAAGCTTTTGTGATCCGGTTGCTTTCATCATAAATGTACTGGTCGATGGGCTTACCGTCACCTATCGCCGTTCCTTCGTTTGCCCAGGAGTCGCATTCAATGTGAAAGTAAAAACCAAGGCGGTCGGCGGCTTCAAACGCAGCATCCGGCGGGCACCAGGAATGAAAACGGAGATGATTAAGTCCATACGCGCGGCAAATTTTTAGTTCATGCATCCACGACGCTACGTCAGTTGGCGGGTAACCTGTTTTTGGGAATGCCGCACATTCCAGCGTTCCCCTAAGCATGGTTAATTGCCCGTTAATGGTAAACTGTGTACCGCGACTGGAGAATTTACGCATCCCAAACAACACCCATTTCTGATCGGCCCCGGACCCATTTGTGGCAACGGCCACCTTCATCTTATAAAAATCCGGGTGAAATTCGCTCCAAAGCTTCGGGTTTTTGCCCATCGGGTAAGCAATTTCTATCGTGGCACTTTTACCTATGCTTTGATTTTTAATTACTGCGTTAAGCTTTTCTGCTTGCGGGTTTTCAGGGGAAGCCAATAGGCTGACATTTGCGTTAACCGTTTTACCGGTCATATTATTGACCTGCAAACGCGCAATAACCTGCTTCTTTGCTAAATCGGGATACAACTGTACATCATCAATATACACAGCCGATCTTGCAGCTAGATATAATTGGCCGACCATCCCGTTCCAGTTACCCTGCGTATGATCGGTAACACTGTGCGAATTCTGGCCCATATTAACATCCTTTATCCTGTTATCAATCCGGATGGTTATCTGGTGATGCCCTGCGGTTAATAAAGATGAAAGGTCAAACACCTGGGCGGTAGCCAGGCTGTTTTGCATCCCCACCCGCTTGTCATCAACCCAAACGGTAGTTTCCCAATGACTCCGCTCGATATAAAGCTCGATATACTTGCCATGCCAGGAAGCGGGAATGTCAACTTCCTTACTGTACCACGCCGGCCCCTTATAATATTTAACCGGCTGCAGCCAGAAAGGCACTTTTACATGCCCGGCCTCCCGGTACTGTGCATACTGCTGCGCATGGAACCAGGTTGAATCTTCTATACTGCCAGTCCATGGGGTATTTACTGTGATGTCGTTTCCAATGCCATTGGTGGTCAGTGAGCCCGGCAATGTTAGTTTATGTGCAAATTTGCGGCTGTACCAATGCTGCTCAACTCCCTTATCGAGTGAATCAAGCTGGTACGCCCAGCTGCCGGAAAGGTCAATTTTTTGCTTATCAGGGGATTTATTTTTTGAAGGCTGTGCATTAACAATACTATTTAATGTAACCAGCAAAAGAATAAATGGCAGCAGTGGGATATTTTTTTTCATCTTGATGAATTATTTTTTATTGGTGAGAGACGATTATTTCCCATGATTGCGGGATAATTGTTCCATTCAGAGTTTTTCTTCCGGTTTGAAAAAATTGGCTGATACGATATTACGCCAAATAATCAATAACTTGTAAACAATAATATAATAAGGCGAATTTTTATATTGCTTGCGGTTATTTACAAAGAAACCGTGCCTTTAATAAATAATCCAGCCTTTTTTCGCACAAAAGTTTCATTACATTATTAAGTTTTTTAGTTTTAGAACAAATTACCCCCTTAGAAAAATTGCAGCTTACCTATGAAAATTGAAAATATACAAGTATTGCGCGGCCCGAACATCTGGAGTGTTAGTCGCAAAAAGTTAATTCAAATGCGCATCGACCTCCAGGAAATGGAGGCTCGCCCAACAAACATGATCGACGGGTTTTACGAAAGGCTTGAAAAATTGATGCCAAGTTTGTACAGTCACCGGTGCTCGCCGGGAGTTCCCGGCGGATTTTTTCAGCGGGTTGTTGCCGGCACATGGATGGGGCATGTGATTGAGCATATCGCACTCGAGATACAATCGCTTGCCGGGATGGATACCGGTTTCGGCCGCACCCGCGAGACAAAAACACCGGGTGTTTACAACGTGGTGTTCACTTACATTGAAGAAAAAGTGGGCGTTTTCGCTGCCGAGGCATCGGTAAGGATTGCGGAAGCCGTGATAAAAGGCGAAGACTATAACCTTGAACATGATATACAGCAAATGCGCGAGATTCGCGAGAATACCCGTTTGGGCCCAAGTACCGGGTCAATTGTTGAAGAGGCGATAGCACGCGATATTCCGTGGATACGTTTAAATAATCAATCGTTGGTGCAGTTGGGCTATGGCAAAAACCAGGTACGTTTCCGTGCTACCATGACCGAAAAAACCAGCAGCATCGCAGTTGATATTGCCAGTAATAAGGACGAAACCAAGCGTTTGCTACAGGAGCAGGCTATCCCGGTTGCAAAAGGCATCACCATATCATCAACCGAGGGGGTGGATGAAGCAATCCGCAGGGTAGGTTTCCCATTGGTATTTAAACCGCTGGATGGCAACCATGGGCGGGGTATTTCAATTAATATAAAGACGCGTGACGAAGCTATCGCCGCCTACGAACACGCCGCTAATATATCACGCAGGGTAATAGTTGAACGGTTTGTAACCGGGTACGATTTCAGGGTGTTGGTGATCGATAATAAAATGGTGGCCGCCGCGCTGCGTGACCCTGCCCATGTTAAAGGTAACGGTGTATCGACCATAAAAGAACTGATAGATACCGAAAACGAAGACCCGCGCCGTGGTTACGGTCATGAGAACGTACTGACGCTTATTTCAATCGACAGGGATACACTCGACCTACTGGAAAAGAAAAACTATACTTTGGATACTGTCCCTAAAAAAGGCGAAAAAGTATTTGTAAAATCAACTGCCAACCTGAGCACCGGCGGAACTTCTGTCGATGTAACTGACATGGTACACCCGCAAAACGTGTTTATTTGCGAGCGCATTTCGAAGATCATTGGACTGGACATTTGCGGCATTGATATTATGGCCGAAAATCTTACCGAGCCGCTGACCGAAAACGGCGGCGTAGTGCTTGAAGTAAATGCTGCGCCTGGTTTCAGGATGCATATCGCCCCCAGCGAGGGCCTGCCGCGTAATGTTGCCGGGCATGTAATTGATATGCTTTATCCGCCGGGCAAATCGGCCCGGATACCTATTATCGCCGTAACGGGCACCAACGGGAAAACCACCACTACACGCCTGATCGCACATATTGTTAGAAATAACGGCTACCGCGTTGGTTTCACTACTTCGGATGGTATTTATGTGCAAAATACCATGATGATGAAAGGAGATACCACAGGGCCGGTAAGCTCCGAATTTATATTAAAAGACCCGACTGTTGACTTTGCCGTGCTGGAAACTGCCCGTGGCGGCATTTTACGTGCAGGCTTGGGCTTTGGCTTTTGCGATATTGGCGTAGTGACCAATATACAGGAAGACCATTTGGGTTTGTCTGATATTCATACCCTGGATGATCTTAAACGGGTAAAAAATGTAGTTGTTGATTCCGTAAAAAAAGATGGCTGGGCGGTATTAAATGCCGATAACGAATATTGTGTGCAGATGGGCAAAGCGGCATCATGCAAAGTGGCTTACTTTAGTCGCAACGAAAATAACCCCATCATCAAATCGCATTGTAAAAGGGGCGGGATAGCCTGTATTTACGAGAACGGCTATATCACCATACAAAAAGGCGACTGGAAAATACGGGTGCAAAGAACAACCCTGATCCCTGTTACCTTTGGCGGAACAGTCCCATTCATGATAGAGAATGTGTTGGCTGCTACCCTCGCCACGTTTTTATATGATTTTAAAACCGAGGATATAAAGATATCACTCGAAACGTTCATCCCCTCCGCCGCGCAAACACCGGGCAGGATGAACATCTTTAATTTTAAGGATTTCCGTTTTATGATCGATTTCGCGCATAACCCGGCTGGCTTCGAGGGTATTAAGGAGTTTTTAAGCCATATAGATTCGCCTTTAAAAATAGGCATCATCGCCGGCACCGGCGACAGGCGCGATGAAGACCTGCGCCAGCTTGGCAAATTAGCCGCCGAAATGTTCGACTATATTATCCTACGCCAGGAGAAATTCCTGCGCGGCCGCACCGCCGAAAACATTTTGAGCTTACTGATAGAAGGCATTGAATCGGTGGAGATCGATAAGAAATTTGAGATCGTGCCAAACGAGATTGATGCCATTAAACATTCTATGAGCCTGGCCATACCCGGCGCATTTATTGTCGCCCTTAGCGATGTAATTGACAACGCCATCGAAACCGTACAAAACTACCAGGAACAGGAAAGGAATGGGTTGTTTAATGTGTGATGGGGGAATTTTGAATTTTGGATGTGCGATTTCGAATTTGTTGAATGCGGAAGTCGGAATGTGGATTGCGGAATGATTTAATTCATTTTCCGAAATAAATTGGAATTAAGAACATGAAAAATTTAGAAATATATGAAAATCGCGAAAAATTATATGCGCCTGTACTGAAAGATCTATCATTAAAAAAAGTAGACGAGAAGTATTATCCGGAAAATTTTGGGGATTTCTTTGTTGAACTTTCTTCAAAGGAATTCTCCATTCGTTATTCAATGGATCGATTGTTTTTAACTATTCAAATTGCAAGCAATTCTTTTCCGTCCAAATGGTATGATTTGTCATTTATAAAAAATTTAATAAATAACGCCGATAAAATAAATCAACGGGACGACTTCAATAATTCAACCAGAATAAATGAGTTGAATAAATTTTTAAGAAATCATTTTGACCGTATCAGTGAATTATTGAATCCAAACAATTACAAACAAACTTTTACTGAACTGGATAAATTATTAAAAGAGGAATTTAAATGCAGATTTCCCGGCACGTTAAAGGACTAATGAAAGGCCCCCACTTCCAATATTCATCCTTGAGTATACTGAAAAATTAGCTATGACAACTTTCACCATAGATATTCCCGACAATAATACAGATGAGATTATCGCCCAGTTAAAGAAGCTTGGTGTTAAAATCAGGCAGTCTAACCTATCGAAATTGGATAAACTTACTAAAGAAGCTTACGAAAAGCACTTTACACACCAGGCAAAAGTATCCCGTAAAAGCGTTTTAAGGTATCTTTAAATATTCGTCAGCGGGATATTGTCGAAATAACAATATTGGTTGAAAATATTTTGCTAAAAATATTGGGATAAAATTTGTAGAATTAAATAAATTATACGATACTTGTTGTGTAAGGTTGTATAAGGTTTTTTTATTCTATGGATAAATTCATAAAAGTTGGCGAAGCAGCCAAAGCGTTAAATATCAGCTCTGAAACACTTCGCCGATGGGATAAATCCGGAAAATTTACAAGCGTCAGGCATCCTATAAACAATTACCGGGTATATTCTGCAACTCAAATGTCAGATTTATTTACGGAGCTTCAACTAAGCACTGAAGTTGTTAAGCCTGAAATAGAATCTGGTTGCGAGCCTTATTTTAAATCAGCTTATGGCAGCCTTTACCACCAGGATGCCGTTTCTTTTATGAAAACGCTTAAAAGCGGCTCAATGGATTTGATTTTTGCCGATCCGCCATATAATATAAAAAAAGCAGAATGGGATACTTTTGCTTCGCAAAAGGCATATGTAGAATGGAGTATGACATGGATACGGGAGGCACATCGTGTACTTAGCAAACATGGATCACTATATATTTGTGGTTTTTCCGAAATTTTGGCGGATCTAAAATGGGCATCATCAAGCCTTTTTAAAGGATGTAAATGGTTAGTCTGGTTTTACAGGAACAAAGGGAATCTCGGTAATGATTGGGGACGATCCCACGAAAGTATTTTACATTTAAGAAAAAGTGAAAAGTTTATTTTTAATATCGATGAGGTTAGGATAGCTTACAACGAGCATACGCTTAGATATCCAAAAAGAACCCAGGCAGAAACCTCGCAATTTTCTAATGGAAAAAGGAATGATTATATATGGGAGCCTAATCCTTTAGGCGCTAAACCGAAAGATGTATTGGAAATCCCAACTATTTCTAACGGCTCCTGGGAAAAAACAATTCATACCACTCAAAAGCCCGTTGAGTTATTGCGTAAAATCATCTTGTCTTCCTCGAATGTTGACAGCACGATCTTTGATCCCTTCGGAGGATCGGGTACTACATTTGCCGTCGCAGAAGCATATCAGCGAAATTGGTTAGGTACAGAATCAGACCTTTCTTATTGTAATGTAATTAAAAATCGCGTTAGCGACCACATTCACATCCAAAGAATTTTTGACCTTAAAGACGAAAAAGAATCGGTAAAAAGGCGATCAAAATTACGCGGATAGCAATCCATCAATGTCCTCTGTAATCAATTCAGAGAATCGTTTTATGTATTTATTATAAGGTTCTATTTCTGCATTGGGCGGAGGATCCAAATAATAAACACCGCTTAGTTCAGTAATGAATTTATTATAGACCATGAATAATCCCGAAACGAGTGTATAACTAATATTATTCGTCTCTTTACGCTGAACATCATTTAAGAAAATACCGATGACTTTCAGTTCATGACCAACGAATTTTTCTAACAAAATTTTATCCATAAACATTTTACCCATCCTGTCTTTAGACGTTGTTTTAACCGAAACAACGATCTCCTGCGAATTAATATATTTATCAGCAGCAGCCTCAGCTGACCTCGACAGCACCAGTTCTTCAGATTGATCATTTTCTGCATCCAATACAATTTCTTCTCTTTGATTATTTGAAGAAATATTTGGATAAGGAGATAAAATTAGGTCATTTTCACAGGTATAATCTTTTGTTCCATTCTCCGTGTCGTAGGGAATTTTTATAACAACCTTTTTATTAGGAATACCAATTTCTGTAAAAACTGATTTTATGAGTTCTTCAAATCTATTCCCAACATGCTTTCTTGCACTGTTTGGATCAACAAGCAAATCAAACCCGGCTCCCATAGCTTGCTGAATCGTATATAAAACACTATCAATAAGCCCTTTTTCAATTGCCGAGAAAGACCCTTCTCGATTTTTGATTTTTACCAGGATGTTTTTGAATTCAAGCATTGTTAATAAAAACTCGCCAGGGTCCATAATAAAAAGGCTTTTATTAATGGGTCTTACAAATTTTTTTGTACCTGCATTGGTTGAATAATAAAGCACGTAACCAAATTTTTCTTCAAACCCACTTAGGACATTAGGAAGATATAATAAAACCCGATTTACAACCAGTTCAAATTCAGAAATAGATGATTTCTTTTGTTGTAAATCTTTATCTAAAGGAAGCATATTTTGCAATGTAATGTGTAAATATAGTCTTCTTTTATACAAAAGCTTTGGGTTTATATTTTGGAGATATTTTATAAAACAGAATTGCCTGTTATTAAATGCGATTACAGCCCCATTTGTAATCCCACACTAATATCATAATTTAGGCTATTATTTCACCACCACTCCTTTAAATTCAAACCTGCTATTATGACAAACAAAAAACTTTTACTCACGCTTTTCCTGCTTTATATATTTTTTGCCGTAAAAGTTTACGGGCAAAAATCCACCGCGTTTCCAACCAGCATACCCGAAACGGAGGGGGTATCATCCGCCGGGATCGACAGCTTTTTAACTGCCGAAGCCCGCAGCGTCCACGAATTTCATGGCTTTATGTTCCTGCGCCATGGAAAGGTAATTGCGCAGGGCTGGTGGGATCCATATAAACCAACGTTAAAGCATACTTTGTACAGTACCAGTAAGAGCTTTACTTCAACCGCCGTTGGTTTTGCGGTAAGCGAAAAATTGCTGACAGTGAATGATAAAGTAATATCGTTTTTCCCGAAAAGCCTGCCTGATAGTATAAGCCCTTACCTGGCGCAGCTTACCGTTAAAGACCTCTTGACCATGAGCGCGGGCCAAACGCCTGATCCTACCAGTTCAATTCCGTTTAAACCCGGCAGCTGGGTTAAAGCTTTTTTGGCGCTGCCGATTGCCAATAAACCGGGGACTGTGTTTTTATACAATACCATGGCTACCTATATGCTATCGGCAATAGTTCAAAAAGTAACCGGCCAAAAGGAAATAGATTACCTGAAGCCGCGGCTGTTCGACCCGTTGGGGATAAAAGGAATGGATTGGGAAGAAAGTGCTGAAGGGATCAACACCGGCGGCTGGGGCCTGCGTTTAAAAACCGAAGATATTGCCAAGCTGGGGCAGCTTTACCTGCAAAAAGGTATGTGGAATGGCAAACAGCTGTTGCCAAAAGCATGGGTTGAAGAAGCCACCACCTTTAAAATTGACCAGGCGCCCGGCGTCGCACAAAGCAAAAAGGATTCAAGCGATTGGATGCAGGGCTACTGCTACCAGTTCTGGCGCTGCCGGCACAACGCTTTCAGGGCCGATGGGGCATTCGGCCAGTATATAATCGTATTCTCTGAACAGGACGCAGTTATCGCTATTAATTCCGAATCTCCCGATATGCAGGACGAACTCAACCTGGTTTGGAAATATTTATTGCCGGCCATGCAGCCGGGATCGTTGCCCGCTAATAATGCGGCGGAAAGTGCTCTTGAACAACATTTGGCTGCGCTGAATTTGCCGCCATTGTCGAATACCGACAAGGGGGCAACAAGTGTTACCGGTCAAACATTTTCGTTTCAGCCTAATGCGCTGAAATTCAAATCTGTTTCGTTGAACATTAGTAACGGTACCTGCCATTTAATATTGAAAAAGGATTCGACAACCTATACCCTCAACTTTGACAGCGGCAAATGGCTCATTGGCCAAACTGCCATGCCCGGCCCGGGTTTACTGACAAGCGCCAATGAAAATTTCAGCATGTTGACATCTTATAAAATTGCCGGCAGTTATGGCTGGATAGACGGTCAAACGTTGAAATTAAAGCTGCACTATATTGAGAGCGTGCATGGTGAAGCATTTACTTTTAAATTTGACGGCAGCAAACTAACGGCTACGGTTGAGTACAGCGAAGATTTCGGCAAAAGGAAAACAATGTTGAATGGCGATTTGGTGCAGTGAGTATATTAACGAATGAACTGGCTGATTTTTTGAACAAGAAGTCTTATCTTCAATAAAATATTTCAACATGGAACTAAAACTAATAGACCACATTGTACTAATCGTCAAATATATAGGGGAGACGGAAAAATTTTATAGCAGCTTCCTCGGAAAGCCGGTCCTTCATGATGATCAGAAAGTCGTATACCAGGTGGGTTATACGAAGCTGTTTTTTAAATCGCCACAGGGAGAATTTGAAGAAAGAGATAAAGACAAAGGCGGCCTCAATCATATCGCTTTTGGAGTAAACACTATTGAAGAATTGAGGGAATTTGAAGAAGTATTGAATAAAGCATCAATTAAAAACAGCGGCATACAAGAGGGCAAAGATTATATCTGGTTAGACGACCCGAGCGGCTTCAGGGTTGAAATATACTACCGGGCATTATGAATGGAAAAGTGGATTTAATATTTAATATCGAATGATGAATTTTGAATGTCGAACGACGAAGTTTCTTACTTCGTTATTCGGTGTTCGATATTAAAATTCTTAACCTAATGACATTTCAGCCTTTATGAAGCGGATTGCTATTTAACAAAAAAGCTCCCGGGTATCTCCCCGAAAGCTGTTTTTGAATCCCGGCTCCCAGCCTTTGAATTCCTGTATGTTAATTAAACTTCACGTCTATATTACCGCTATGGGCATCTGCACTAACAGGGACTCCCCCGCCGTTTACGCTCCCGTCAACATGCCTTTTGTTCCACTCGCCTTTAAAGCCATCAGCAATCCGGTCGTTAATTCTTTCGGCATTTAAATCAAGATCGAGGCCTTGTTTTGCCGGCAATTGCAGGTCGATATCCCCCGCGCTGGCATGCAATTTCAGGTATTTGCCTACTTTTACCATTTGGGCGTTTAAATTGCCCCCGCTGGTTGTTGCCTCAAGGCTGCAGCTCATGTGCTGCAGATCAATCCCACCACCGGATGTGCCTGTCACCAACTCTCCTTCGATATTATTACCTTCAATGCCGCCGCCGCTGGTGTGTGCGTTAATTGTTCCATTCAGGTCTTCGAGTACTAAGCCGCCCCCCGAAGTTCTCAGCCGGATGGTGCCATCGCAGTTTTTTGCTACTATACCGCCGCCGCTGGTTTCCAGGTCAATGTCTTCACTTGAATTTGAAACATTGATACCGCCGCCTGATGTGTGGCCATGTATGGTCCCGCTAAGCTTGTCGATATTTAAGCCACCGCCGCTGGTCCTGAAATTTTCATTCCCTTTTAAATTATCAAGGTTTATACCGCCGCCGCTGGTTTTCAAATCAGTTGTAACATGCTCGGGAACATATATTTTAAATGAGATACTAATACTATTCCGCCAATCTATATTCATCTCGTGCTCGTGCTTTCTTTTTACTGTTGCATTTAATTCGTGGCCGTTAACGGCAATGGTCATGTCGTAATCCTCGTCCAGGCGTTTTTTAATTTCTTCTTTTGACAGTTCCCTGTTGTTATTGCCCCTGATATACACTTCTATCCTTGGACTCTCCCCGCTTTTGCCGCTAACTGATATACCGCCTGCCGATGTGGATACCACTACACTGCTGATCGCATCATTTGCTAATGATTTGGTGAGATACGGTGTCTGGTTGTCGTTGTCCTGGGCCAGGGCTGCAACACTTTGGCAGGCAACAATAAATAAGGTTAAATAAGTTTTCATGATCTTTAATTTGGATTTATATAAACAGACCTGAATTTTTATGGATACGTTGCATTTGGACCAATATTTATTTTTGAGTCAGAGTGCTGCAACCGAATCCTGGCGTCAAAGAATGGCCAATTTGTTATTAGGACGAAGTTCGATTGTAAATCTTTAGGCAATAAAAAAATGACCGCAAGATATGGCAAGTGTGTTTTTTGCAAAAAATAAACAGCATACCGCACTCACTGCGCTGAAGATGAGCGGGCGTAAATATCCGGGAAGCACTTTGACTGAGCGCAGAAATCCTCCCCGGTGCAGGGGACCGGGGATAAATTAAATCCTATCTATGAACGATATAACCTAACGTGAAGGCGCCAACCATTAACAACAGCAAGCAGGCTAATACGATGATCTGGAACCACCTGTCCGAACTATTTTTGCCAAGTTGCCTGTTTATCTGGTAATCACTCGATTGTTAATAAACAAAGGGGTTCATAGTTTTATGAAATTCTTCTGTCATTAGCTTATTTTTTATAAATATGGTTGAAATTAGGAAGTATGCGATATTTTTTCAAAGCCAGTTTTCCACATCGCCTTTCAATTGTTTCGTAAATTAGGCATGGCGCTTTACCATTAACTATAAATTTGAACCTTAAACTCATTTCAAAATACTGATTTTCATTCATTTGAAATTTGTGAAGCCATTTTTCGGTAAATGCCGCTGGTCCCATTAAAGGCAGGCACGCCTGATGGGTAGTGTTGATAAAATTTTTTTAGCTAATATTTCACGAGCCATTGTACATGAAATATTACAAAAAAATAGTTAAGTATTTTGCTATTTCTGTAGCAATTCTGAATTTTTTAGGGATTTAGCCCCTTATTTTTCGGTGATGATAAGTAGAAATGCCAAAGCAGCATGGCTGCAATGGTGCGATAGGGCCTCCATTTATCAACAATGGCTAAAATTTCTTCTTTAGTGATGTCTGGAGGTAAATTTTTTACCCGCTTTAGGGCATTTATTGCCGCCAGGTCGCCGACGGGGAAAACGCCCGGATGCTGTAAAACAAACATCAGGTAAACGTCTGCTGTCCAATGGCCTATACCTTTCATAGCTATTAATTTGGCACGGATGATGTCATCGGGCAATCCTTCCAGTTCTGCCAAATCAAGCTGGCCGCTCAACAATGCTTCGGCAAGATATTTGATGTAGCGCGATTTTTGCCGGCTCACGTAACAGGCCCGCATTTCCTCATCGGTGAGCAATAATAACCGCACCGGGGTTAATTCCTGCAGCCGCTCTTTCAATTTATTTAAGGCCGATAATGCCGACGCCAGCGATACCTGCTGCTCCAGGATGATATGCACCAAAGTTTCAAAAGTATTGGGCCGCGACCAAAATGGCGGGTAGCCGTAGGTTTTGATGATAGCCGCAAGATCGGGATCAGCTGCGGCCAATTTATCGCAAATGGATTGGTAGGTGGATTGGGTAAACTTATTGATCATATTCAAATATAAGTTTTCCTCCAAAAATCGTCCGCCTTTGTATCACCAACCGTACGAAAACGAACAGTTTCGTAGCGTGCCTTTTTTACAATCATTTGATAATTAACAAATTACATTTGGGGTATCAATATTGGCATGGTCATACAAAACACAACAAGATGATGACCACCGATACCCGTTTAGTTGCCATGTGGGAAGGCTGCCTGAAAAATGATCGCAAACAACAGGAACTGTTGTACAAAACCTTAGCGCCAAAGATGATGGCTGTTTGCATGCGCTATGCCCATGATAAAGACGAAGCCCAGGATATTTTACAGGAGGGCTTTATAAAAATGTTTAATAATGTACACAAATATCGCGGGGAGGGTAACCTTGAAGGCTGGATCCGCCGGATCATGGTGCGCACCGCCATTTCGAGGTACCGCAAACTAAAACCGATGGTTTTGGTGGAGGATTTTGCCGATGATAATAAATCGTTCAGCAGTAGTTATAATGCACATGGGCTGGAAGCAAAAGAATTGATGGATATGGTGCAAAAATTGCCGCAAACTTATCGTTCCGTATTTAATATGTACGCCATTGAAGGCTACTCGCACCAGGAAATTGGAAATACCCTTGGTATCACCGAATTATTATCGCGCACCAACCTGCACCGGGCGCGCACTATTTTAAAGGAGATGGTGAACAAACTTACCGCTAACGACATGCATTGTTTGGCCGGGTAAAAGTTTCTCCAGATGGGCACGGACGTGCCCGGAAGGCAATTTTAGGTTTAATATCGAATGCCGAATGACAAATTCTGAATGAGGAAATAAAAAACTTCGAAATTCGACATTCAGAATTCCTTATTAATAAGCACGTTATTCTTCTTAACGTTAATGATATCGCCCGTAGCTATTAGGTGTTGAAAGTTACCGGCGCAAAATTAGCAAACCGTTTCAGTTTCATAATCGTTGAGATTTTAGTATCTTAGTGAACAATTATAGAATGAGAAGAAGATATTTACACCTGTTAAAAAGCACCGGTATAGTAGCGCTGCTTACGATCGCCGCATTTTCCTGCAAAAAAAGCGCGGTAAACAATACCCCGGTTGTTATTACACCAATACCGCCAGTTACCCCCCCGACGGATACGACAACCTATACTTTAACCTGGTCTGACGAATTTAACGGCACCTCGGTTGATCCTGCAAATTGGACCTTTGAAACAGGGAACCTTGGCGTAAACAACGAGAAAGAATATTACCAGGCCGCAAATGCTACAGTTGCAAATGGTAATTTAATTATTACTGCTAAACAGGAGCAGGTTGGAGCCTGGCCCTATACGTCGGCCCGGATGAACAGCGCAAACAAAGTGGCGGCCCAATATGGACGTATTGAAGCACGCATTAAACTGCCCGTTGGCGCGGGGCTTTGGCCTGCTTTCTGGATGTTGGGTGTTAACATAAATAGCGGCGTGTCGTGGCCCAGCTGCGGCGAAATTGATATTATGGAGCACGTTAATGCCGATAGTTTAATTTACGGTACCATACATTGGAGCGCGGGAGGGAATGCAGCATCGTACGGGCTCAATACAAGCACGAGCCCCAGCGCATATCATATTTATGCGGTTAACTGGGATACCAACTCTATCCGCTGGTATGTGGATAATACTTTGTACGCAACAGGTGATATATCCAACAATATAAACAGCACGGATGCATTTCATAAACCCTTCTTTATTATTTTAAACCTGGCCGTCGCTGGCGATTTTCCCGGGCAAAACGTCGATCTGAGCAAATTGCCGGCGAGTATGTATGTTGATTATATTAGGGTATATAAGACTAATTGAGCTGAAAGGAGAAAGCTGAAAGCCATAAAGCGGAAAACGGAAAGATATCTTCATGTCGGAATATAGAAAGCTTTGAGCTTTAGTCTTTTACCTTTCTGCTTCAATATTTAATCACAACATCGTCCGTTACTGCGTGGCCGGTGCAGGTTAATATCCAGCCGGCGGCGAGGTCGGCATCAGTGAGTACATCATTTTTTACCATATTTATTTTGCCGCTTTTGCATATCGCCGCGCAGGTGGAGCAATCGCCCACACGGCAACTGTAGGGCAGTTGAATGTTGTTTTGTAATGCGGCCTGTAATATGCTTTGGTTCTCGCCGGTTACCAGGTCGTAAGTTTCATTTTTAAAATGGATGCGAACTTTTCGGGGCGGAAAATTAATAAGGCTGGGGGATACTTTAATAGTTTCGAGCACAAAGTTTTCTTTACGTATTTGTCCCGGTTCAAGGCCCATAAACAGCAGCGTTAAACGGATCATGCGCATAAAGGTGAAAGGGCCGCAGGTATAAAATTCTGCCTTAGCTAAATCATCTTTTAAATTTTTATTTACTAACTGTTCAACTGCCAGGTTGTTAAGCCTCTTTCCTTCGCTGCTTAACAGGTGGATGATATTTAACCGGCCGGCGCTTTTCTCCAATAACTCATCCAATTCATTCTTAAATAAAACCCCCTGCTCATTCTGGTTGCTGTAGATAAGTGTGAGCCTGCTTTTGCCCGGGCGTTTTAAAACATATTTAAGTTGTGAAAATATTGGGACAATGCCGCTGCCCGCCGCAAAAAGAAAAATATCTTTTTCTGTATCAAAACCCGTTATAGTAAACCTTCCTGCAGGCTCAACGGCGTTTACGATGTCGCCCTTTTTTATTTTAGTTAACAGGAAACGTGAAATTTCGCCATTTGCTATCCGCTTAACGGTAATTGACAACAGTTCTTCATCGGGTGATGAGCTTAATGAGTATGAACGGCGTATCTCTTCCTCGTGATGGCTAAATACGAGCGTAATAAATTGCCCGGCTTTATAGTGAATTTTTTTGCCGGATATTTCAGTGAAAAAGAAAGTAGCGGTGTCCGGCAGCTCCCATTTTATTGCTTCAACTTTTAACTGAAGCATACCCGTCAGGCGATTAAAACAATTTTTCCGAACTGCGATGAGTGCGTCATTTTGCGGATCGCTTTCTCAGCATCAGCCAATGGAAATACTTCGTCGACAACCGGGACAATCTGATGTTGGTTTACAAAATCAATCATAGCCTTAAATTCTTCATTGGTGCCCATTGTGGTACCAATTATTTGCAATTGTTTCCAGAATATTTTACGCCCGTTCAGTTCAGGAATATTACCTGCTGTTCCGCCAAATATCACAATGCGCGCACCGGGATTACAAATATCGGGCAATTTAGCAAATCCATCGCCTAAAGCACTGTCAATAATCACATCAAAACCTCCTGCAAGGTGCTGCAGTTGTTCGGACCAATCGGGTAATTTATAATTTACACCCGCTACTGCACCAAGTTGTATGGCGCGTTCAATTTTCTCCCCCGACCCTGATGTTACAAATACCTGGCAGCCCGTAGCCACAGCAAATTGGAGTGCAATAGTGCCGGTACCGCCGCCCACCCCAACGATCAATACCCTATCGCCCTTAGTCGCCCGGCCTTTTGTAAACAGTGCCCGGTAGGCGGTCAGTCCGGCCAATGGAAGCGCCGCCGCCTGTTCCCAGCTTAAATATGCAGGTTTTGGATACAGGTATTGCGCTCCAACTTTAACATATTCCGCAAAAGTACCATCTTCGGGCAGGCCTAAAATTTTAAATTCTTTTGATTGATATTCCGGATGGATACCCCAATCATGACCGGGATTAATGATCACTTCCTGCCCTATTAAATGCTTTTCCACATCGCTGCCCGCTTCGGCAATAATACCTGCGCCATCAGAGCCTAATATAGTCGGGTATTTAATCCCCGCATATTTGCCGATAGTTATCCAATAGTCGCGGCGGTTTAAGGCGGCGGCTTTTATTTTAACCAAAGCTTCTCCTGGCTTTAAAACGGGTTTTTCGACGTCTTTTAAAACCAATAACTTATCGGCAGCTTCAAGAACGATTGCTTTCATGATAAATAAATAAAAAACAAAATGTCTGAACCATAGTTTTCAGAAATAATAGATCGTCATGATTTTAAATCAAGGAATCTGTTAAATCGGAAGAATCCGGGTTCAGACAAAATTCCCCCTTCAGGGGGTTAGGGGGTTTACGCCTTGCTGTACAATTCTGCAACGTGGTTCCAGTTGATCACGTTCCATATAGCCGCTAAATATTCGGGGCGGCGGTTTTGATATTTCAGATAATAAGCATGTTCCCAAACATCTATACCTAAAATTGGGGTGCCCTTTACCTCGGCAATATCCATTAGGGGGTTATCCTGGTTAGGGGTTGATGTTACTGCCAGTTTTTTATCAGGTGTTACAATAAGCCATGCCCAGCCCGATCCAAAACGGGTGGCGCCTGCTTCCGAAACTTTTGTTTTAAAATCGGCAAAAGTGCCGAAAGTGCTGTTAATGGCTGCTGCAAGGTTGCCCGTTGGCTCACCGCCACCGCCGGGTGTCAGCAATGTCCAGAATAAGCTGTGGTTGAAGTGCCCGCCACCATTGTTACGGACAGCCATCGGGAATTTCGAGATATTTTTTATGATATCGTCAATGCTGCTGTCAGCTTCGGGTTTTCCTTCCAGGGCTTTATTCAGATTAGTAACATAAGCCTGGTGATGTTTGCCATGGTGAATTTCCATAGTCATTTTATCAATGTGCGGTTCCAGTGCGTCGGTAGCGTAAGGTAACGCTGGTAGTGTGAATGCCATAATGTTAAGTTTAAAGTTTTAAAGATAGTGGGACAAATATAGAGTGTTGTACGTGATTTTGTTTTAAATGAATGTAATTTTTAGTCCATAGTCGATGGTCTATAGTCCATAGTTTTAATCCGTAAGAAATTATAACCTAAAGAAACTCTGCCATGGTCCATGGACCATCGACCATGGACTAATCTCACTTCCTTTTGCTTTTAAAAAATCCCCTCACCAGTTCGGCGCATTCATTTTCGTGTATGCCGCCTGTTATGATAGTTTTTGGGTGGGTTATTTTTTGATTTAGCCTACCAAAACCAAGTTTGGTATCATATGCACCGAAAACGATACGGCTTAGTTGAAACCAGTAACATGCACCGGCGCACATCACACAGGGCTCGAGCGTTACGTAAAGTGTGCAGTCCTGCAAATATTTACCGCCTATAAAATTGGCAGCAGCGGTAAGCGCCTGCATTTCGGCATGGGCCGAAACATCATTTAATCGCTCGGTAAGGTTATGCCCGCGGCCAATGATCTGCCCTTTGCAAACAACCACGGCGCCAATGGGTATCTCGTCAGCCGCCAAAGCCAGTTTAGCTTCCCTGATCGCCTCGTTCATGAAAAAATCATCAGGCGAAATGGCCGGCTCATCGCCAAAATTAATGTACCTCATTATATCAGTTTACTGCCGTTTGGCACGGGTTTGTCAATAGCGGCCAAAACAATATCGCCATTGGCATCAGCAAAACCTGTTACCAAAAATTGCGACATAAAGTTAGCAACCTGCTTTTCAGGGAAATTAATGACTCCCAAAATTTGCCTGCCCGTAAGTTCGTCTTTCGTATAATGTTTGGTGATCTGCGCGCTCGACCATTTAATGCCGAAAGGGCCAAAATCAACCTTAACTTTATATGCAGGCTTACGGGCTTCGGGGAAATCTGCAACTTCAATTATAGTTCCGGCATGCAATTCTACTTTTTCAAACTCGTGCCAGCCGATGGTTTCCATGGCGCAAAGTTATAAACCTTGAAGATATCCGTTCCCATAACCGGGATTTTTTATTTTTGCCGGCCGGGATTATAACAAATACACCCCTGCATGTAAGTGAATTGTTACGTCGAATTAACACAAACTTAAACCAGGCATATAATTTTTGAAATCAAAATCAGTTATAACACCAAAAACAATATATGAGGAAATACTTTTTACTATTATGCGTACTATTTATTGGAATTTCATCTTGTAAAAAAGATTCGTTTAACGCAGCAAAGCAGGCAGCAACTGACGACGCTTTGATACAAGCTTATATATCCAACAATGGAATTGTTGCTACCAAAGATCCGTCAGGACTCTATTATGAAATAACAAATCCCGGCACCGGGCCGTTGCCAACCACTTCTTCCACCATAACCGTATCTTACACGGGTTCGTTGTTGAACGGGGAGGTTTTTGCACCTACGGCTACAACCACCGCAGCCCTGAGCGCCTTTATTAAGGGCTGGCAAATTGGCGTACCTCATATCGCAGCAGGCGGCACCATTCTGCTGTTGATCCCATCTGCCCTGGGTTACGGCAACAGTTCGCCCAGTGCAGCTATTCCGGCGAATTCTGTGTTGGTATTTACCATTACACTAAGTAGCTTCACCAATTAATGGCTCATCGGTTGTTGTACCGATCTTTTATGTAATAAGGTTTTTAAATAAGCCACCATTTATTTTTATATTCGGGGAAAATACGGGGATCAAAAAAACATCTTTTTTTATTGTACCCGCATCCCCGTATTTATGTGGTCGAAATTAAATTAGATAAATCCCCGGTTATTTCAGATAGCATACCCCATGAAGAAGAATAGGCTGATGATTTCAGCTGTCAGTTTAATGGCAGCGATAGCACTCGCAACGATTTGTGACGCCAGGCAGGCCGGGAACGGTCAACGTAATAAAAGCATCGAAATCTATACAGGTCGTGTTATATTATCGGATACTGTACCGCCGGCTGAAGTGGTTGACATTGTTACAGCGGTCATTTATTCTATAAATAATTTTAATATCGAAAAAGTGGCCGATCTGTACACACCAAACGCGGTAGTTGCCGATGACGAGCCGCCTTATTCGTGGAACGGCCCCACAGCAGGCGTTCAATGGGTAAATGCGGTTGAGCAGGCTTGTAAGGACAACAGGTTAACGAAGCTTAAAGGCAACATTGAAGCCATAAATGTTTTTCATCAAACGGCCGAAAACGTTTACGTGGTAGTGGCGGTAACTTATACCGGGGACCTTCCCCGAAAACAAATTTTTAAAGTGGAAGGCGCCTTTACCTTTGTGTTACGAATGATAGATGGCAAATGGCTGATAAAGAGCCAGGTTTGGATGCCCAAAAAGGCGCTTTGAAAATGCCTGAAGTTTTATGCCTGAAGTCGAAAGTCGCACTGGTCCTTTTGGTGCCGGCATTAAGCAGTTAAAAATCCGCGATTGTCAAACCTTCTTTTCATCTGCAGTAAAAACCAATGGCGCAGCCCAACTGCAGAAATGCTGTTTAAGAACCATCCTGTCCACCAGGCCCGTTCGGCAGGCACAAGTGAAAAGGCCAGGATAAAAGTGAATCAAAAACTAATTGATTGGGCAGATGTAGTTTTTGTAATGGAACTTAAGCATAAAGAACTGCTTAGGCAGCGATTTGCTTTTTCTATTGCGCAAAAACAATTAATTGTATTGAATATTGAAGACGAGTACCAGTTTGGCGATACCGGGCTAACTGAAATTTTAAAGAATGCGTTGGTTGACTATTTACAATAGAAATGACTCGGTGCCCTTAAATATTTAGCCTGCCTTCGTATGAATCTGTTGAAGTTAACTGGCCTTCAGGCGGTGCCTGGTGCGGCCTGGTTAAAAAAGGCGACCTCTTTGTAAAAATACCGAGGAAGAATAAAAGTCCGCCCAATAATACCTCAGGCCAAAATGCTTTGGAGGAGAACGTGTATAGCCAGGGTGATACAAACAGGAAAAAGCCCATAACAACATCCAATACCAAATGTATTTGTACAGGGAATTGTTTTACAAAACCGACTTCGGTATCTGCAAAAATAGCCATGATCAATTGCAGCCATCCGATATATATCGGGATCAATAATGCCGCACTCGAAATATTAACCAAATCGAATAGCCATGGAGAAGCTATAAGTGTAAGGGCGATGAGATAATTTAAAACGCCGTAGAATGCTGTTGAAATGAATGGTTTCATTTTTTGCCGGTTAATGTATTGCTATGATTGTACAGTAATGATCCTTTACAGGTATCCGACTCCAAAGGTATAAATTTTGCATTTATCTGTAAACGCTTTCTTTATAAATATTCATTAAAATAAATAAATACTTTTATAAGTCTCATTTTAGCTATAAAATTCGTCCAATTGCTTAATAAACGCTATCTTTATTAAAATCCGTTATAAATTCATTAAGAATTTACATCTCTACCATAAAAAAATTCCTTTCAGCTAAAATCGGGCATTGATTACGCTTCTGCATGGCCAGGTTTGCTATTCAATTATAATCCATCCCGCTGAAAGCCCACTTAATAAATTAAAAGACAATGAGCAAGGACAGACAAAACGTAAAAGAGAAAAAAAAGGTGGCTAACCCGCTTGGCAAAAAAGCACCGTCTGATTATCAATCAGGAAAAAAAGACGCGGTGAAACCAATTATAGAAGCAAGCAAAAAGAAAAAATAATGATAAATAAATCAGTAGAATCGCAAGCCCGGGAATATGTTTATGATGTGAAAAATTGCGCGAGCGAATTTGGACAGAGCACCCTTGAAGGCTGGGAATTTAGTTTAGTGACGGATGTTGAGAAAACAAAAATAGAGAAGAATTATTATCCGACTGTATCAGCCCATCCTGCCCAGGAAGCTTTATTTGAGTTATTCAGGCTGGTTAAATCAAAATTACTGCTTCCATTAAGCAATTTGGAAAATAGCTTTGATGCTAATTCGTTATCGCACAAAAACGTAACGTATCTTATTGCTTTTAACCCGAAGTTTCACCGGTAGTTGTTTCTGAGTCTTAAGTCGAAAGGCTTGACGCAATAATAACAGGTCCCTGACTTAAAAGAAACTATTTCTTCGAGACGATTTTGGACGCTATCCACGAAAACAGGCCAAGGATAATGCCTGATGCCACGCCAAAAATTGGCCCTGCAATTGCCATAGCCAGGCGCGGATTAGCTGCAAGTGATGCAGGCATGTTTTTATTCATCGAAGCCATGTCAGGATGATTGGCTATATAGTTTTTATAATAAACTACGTGAACAGCCACGATCCATACGCAATTAACCAGGCTTACAAAAAAGCCGTGTAAAAAGTAGTTTCCCGGGCAAACTTTGGCGATAACATAAGCGCAAAAAAGAAAAATAAAAAGCCAGAATATCCATTCAAAGTTTTGCGGAATTAATGATACGGTAGCAAATGCCATTATCAATCCAAAAATTGATAATTGAAAAATGATCTTCCAGTTCATGTGATTTGATTTTTATATAAATGTAAAAATTAATCAGCATAAACAAATTATTTGCAATAAATGCTGCGGGGCCTATTGCTTATCTGTTTTAGGCTCGATCAACTTAAGGCGGAGTTTAGCCCCTTTTGTGGTAACGACCACTACACCATTTGCCCCTTTCGGACCATACAAAGCAGTTGCTGACTTATCTTTCAACACGGATATGCTTTCAATATCGACTGGGTTTATCGTAGTTAAATTGTTAACTTCTTTGCCATCAACAATATATACCGGTGTAAGTGATGGGTCTTTTACATTGATCTGGTCAATTTTTTGCCCGGTATCTGTTTTTGTAACAACAAGGCCAATAGACCCAAGAGTGACCTTTTGAGGGTCCTCGTTGTCATCCACAGCCCCGGTTTTGTTTTCTGCAGGCCTACCAAGTTTTACGTTCTCAAGCGTAAATGATATTGGGACCGAATATTGCACCCTTACCGTGTGGCCATTTTGAATGCCGGGCTTCCATTTTGGTGACAGGTTTATCACACGTACAGCTTCTTCGTCTGCACCGCTGCCAATTCCGCGTCGTATGCGAACATCACTTAGCGAACCGTCTTTCTCAACAATAAATGAAATTATTACCCTCCCCTGAACTTTGTTTTCACGTGCTTTTGCAGGGTATTTGATGTTTTTACCCAGAAACTCACCAAATGCCTGTATTCCGCCTGGAAATTCGGGCACTTGTTCAACCGAGGTAAAAACCGGCCCTTCATTTTTACGCAAAGTATCGGTTAGTGATAAAATGTTTTTTGTTTCAGTTTTATTTGCAGGATCACTGACAGGGTTTATCTCAATCGGTTCAACTGTTGCGGGCGATAAAAATACCTGTTCGGCTTTTTTATTGATCGCCCGCAAAGTTTTGCTATTATTTACTGTTGCCGAAGAAAGGACCATCATCAAAATAAATAAAGGGGCCGACAAAAAGTATTTGATCAGCGCAACCCGCTGCGACCTGTTTTTTTGGAGCATTATGATACGCTGTCTCAATAAACTATGATTAAAAAAGGGGTTTACCAATTGATGCGGCGGCGCATTAAAGGTCTGGCTCAATAACAACAATGCGTAGTCGACTTTTTCAGTGCCGGATATTATGGCCTGCCTGTCGGCAATAAATTCGTGAATATGTTTAATAGTGAAGCGGTACAGGTAAACCACCGGGTTAAACCAGTTAATAATCATTACCCCTTCAATGATCAGCACGTCAGCCGAATGCCATTGCCGGGCATGGACATGCTCGTGGGCGGCTATAACATCGTGGTTTGACAGATCATCTCCCAATCTTATTTTCTTAAAAAACGAATAAGCCCCTGACGCCTGTGGCTGGTCTATTATCCTGTTTAAGGCAATTAATTGCCATGCAAGGCGTGCCATTAAAATAACTATCCCGGCTAGATAAATAATAACCAATAGCCTGCCTATCGTAAAGGGTGTATCACTATTGGGTTTAAAGTGGTACAACATTACGGGGCTGTTGTATATGGTATATTTTACCTCCTGGGTGATGAACAGATTTTTTACCCAGTCCGACTGGATCAACGGGATAAAAAACGAAAGTATCGCTGCCGATATGAGGTAAAGCCGGTTAAGCTGAAAAAAAGTCTCCCTGCTGAGCAGTAAAACATAAAAACCGTAAAACAACAGCAGGTAAATGTTTACCAGCATCAAATATTGCCACCAGGTCATAATTATTTTTCTTTAAGTTTTTCAATAAGTTTCATGATCTCGTCAGCTTCCTTCAGGTCGATCTTTTCTTTTTTTACAAAATACGAGAACATCCGTTTCACCGAATTGTCGAAGTATCCGTTCATCAACTTATCGGTAGCGAAATTTTGATATTGATCTTTGCTTATCACCGGGTGATATTCGTGGCTTTTGCCGTAGGCCGTATGCCCCACAAAGCCTTTTGTTTCCAGTATCCGGATGATGGTTGATACTGTATTATAAGCTGGTTTTGGTTCGGGCAGTACTTCAAGAACATCTTTTACATACCCTTTTTGCAATTGCCAAAGCACTTGCATTATTTGCTCTTCGGCTCGGGTTAATTCTTTTATTTCCATTGTTTTGTTGTTGTAACAGTTGCAGAGGTTGGAAGAAGTTGCATAGGTTGTAAAAAGTTAAAAATGTTGCAGCATTCCATCTACAACTTTTACAACCATCACAACTTTTCTTAACTTTTTATCACAACCTAATCAAAATTAAATTATTAAAACGAATTTTACAACTAAATTCTTAGTTTTATTTTAATTGCTTTTATTTCAGGCATTTTTGTAGCTTTCCGTCTCCTTACACTAACCGATGAATATAACCTTTCATGGAGCGGCCCGTGTTGTAACCGGGAGCAAACATTTAGTTACTTTAAATGACGGAACGCGCATTTTATTGGATTGCGGTATGTTTCAGGGCATGGGCGAGCGCACCGAAGAATTGAACGAACATTTCGGCTTTAATCCCCAAAGGGTTGATTATCTTATTTTATCACACGCGCACATTGATCATTGCGGCTTAATCCCCCGCCTAGTTGCAGAAGGCTTTAACGGGCAAATATTTTGTACCCCGCCAACTTTAGACCTTGTGAAAATACTATTACTGGATTCGGCCCATATACAAATGATGGACACCGAATACAGTAATAAGCACCGGCGGAAAAACAATTTACCGTTACTGAGCGCTTTATATACCGAAGAGCAGGTGACTGATGCGCTAAAACAATTTAAAACGCTCGATTATCACCAGGAATATGCAATAACGCCATCGGTAAAATTTCAATTTACGGATGCCGGCCACCTGTTAGGCAGCGCGGCAATACATTTATCAGTTTTAGAAAATGGTAAACAAACCCAAATAACTTTTAGCGGTGATGTAGGCCGTTATGGAGATATATTGTTAAAAAGCCCGCAGGAGTTTCCACAAGCCGATTATATTTTGCTGGAGTCAACTTACGGAGACTCGTTACATAAGGAAGCCGGGCCAATTGCTGAGAAACTACTTGAAATAATCAGGGAAACGTGCATAAACAATAACGGGAAAGTAATTATCCCCGCATTTAGCGTCGGTCGTACCCAGGAATTATTATATGCATTAAACTCGCTTGAGCTAAAAGGCATACTGCCTGATCTGGATTATTTTGTTGACAGCCCACTCTCGGAAAAAGCCACCCGGGTTATGATGGATCATCCTGAGGTTTACAATAAGGAAGTTAGTGATATTTTAAAAGTAGATGCAAACCCGTTCGGCTTTAAGGGGCTGCATTTTGTGGAATCGACAGATGAATCGAAAGCATTAAATGACCGGCACGAACCCTGCGTGATTATTTCGGCATCGGGAATGGCGGAAGCAGGGCGGGTAAAGCATCATATAAAAAACAATATCGGTAAAGAGAATTGCACGATTTTAATAGTTGGCTATTGCGAACCGAACTCATTAGGCGGGCATTTATTAAAGGGCGACAAGGAGGTTTCTATCTATGGAGAAAGATTTGAGGTAAAAGCACAGGTACAATCCATAAGATCAATGAGCGCTCATGGAGATTATGATGACCTACTGCATTTTATATCATCCCAAAATACTGGAAAAGTAAAAACAATATTCCTGGTGCATGGCGAATATGAAGTACAAAAGCATTTTCGGCTGAAAATATTGGATAAGGGATTTAATGCTGTTGAGATACCCTATCAGCACCAAAAAATAGAAATTTAATAAAAACAAAATGTGGAAAAAATTCTTTTATTTATAGAAATTTTTCTATATTTGTTTTATAAATAAAGATGAGATGGCTGCTAAAAAGTATAAAGCTACGCTAACTAAAAAAAAAACTACTGTTGCGCTCCCGGCAAAAAAGGGCGGCAAAAAATACTTTAGTTATAACAATGATGATATTAACCGTGCTGATCGGGTGTCCGAGCCAGAGGTAGCTTACGGCTACAAATCACTTTACAGCGATGATATCAGCTTGTTAAATCAGTCAAAAAAAGGGCTTAATGCCAAAGCCGCTCTTGATTTTCTTTCGCTTTCGGGCTTTACCCAGGATGAGTTCCAGGAAACATTTAAAACAACCGTTAAAACTATACAAAACCACGTTACCCGTGAGTTAACGCTTGATGCCTCGCTAAGTGAAAAGCTGCTTAAATCATTCGCCCTTTTTGATAAAGGCGCCGAAATATTTGGCTCGGCAAGTAACTTTCATCAATGGCTTAATACACCTGCTTATGGGCTCGGCAACCAATTGCCTTTTGATTTGATGGATACCATTACCGGCATCCGGCTCATCGAAGAAGAACTCATCCGCATTGAATTCGGTGATCTGGCTTAACTATGTTGGTTTACAGGATAACTGCCACCAGGTTCGCCGGTAAATTGTTCGCTTCCGGCAACGCAGCACGCTGGAACCCAAATGATGTTTACATGATCTATACTGCGTCCTCGCGTTCATTAGCTTGTCTTGAAAATACAGTTCATCGCAGCCAGGCCGGCTTAAGCCAGCTTTTTAGCATCATGACCATCGAAATCCCCGATCATATCGCAATAGAAGCTATCCGGCTAAATGATCTGCCGCCTTATTGGGCCGATTATAATGAAATGTCATTCACGCAAAATATCGGCGAGGCGTGGATAAACGGAAACGAATCGGCGATATTACAGGTGCCCTCATCCATAATAGAGGAAGAATTCAATTACCTGATAAACCCTGAACATAAAGATTTCAGACAGATCAGGCTGATCAAAACCCAACCCTTTATATTTGATAAAAGACTAAAACAATAAAAAAGAAGTACTCAACCAACCTCAGTTTCTCGCCACTGCAGGCTGTGGTTTTGGCAATTCTTTCCGGGGTATCATTTCATCGCGCTGCGAAGTATTATAAACAAATGATGCCACGATGGTAGCTGCCTGTTTCAAATCATCTTCGCTCAATTTATCATAGGTATCCTGGTTGCTGTGGTGTGTGCGTGCGCCATAGTCAAGCCCGTCCTGTATAAATTGAAAACCGGGAATACCAACCGCATCGAAAGAAACATGGTCAGTACTGCCCGTATTGCGGATGGTAATGGTTGAAGCGCCCAGGTCTTTAAAAGGCTCAAGCCACGCTTTAAAAATCGGCCCGGCAAGGGAGTCTCCCTGTAAATATATACCGCGTATTTTACCGGTACCGTTATCAAGGTTGTAATAGGCCGAAACTTTTGCCTGTTCGGGCTTGAGCTCCATTGTTTTCAGGTCACCAAAGTGGTTGAGCACATATCCGCGTGAGCCAAATAAACCCTGCTCCTCGGAGCTCCACAGCGCAATGCGAATTGTGCGGCGGGGCTTAAAGTTAACGGCTTTTAAAATGCGCATTGTCTCCATCATCACGGCGCTTCCTGCTCCATTATCGGTGGCGCCGGTTGCCCCGTGCCACGAATCAAGGTGACCGCCAACCATTACCACCTGGTCTTTCAGCTTTTTATCGGTGCCGGGTATTTCAGCTACAACATCATAGCCCTGCAGGTCGTCGGTGAAAAACTGCGTTTTAATATCAGCCTCCATCGTCACTTTTATGCCTGCTTTTACCAAACGCAAAATGCGCTGGTAATCTTCGCCGCTGGTTTCGAGTTCGGGCGAAACGGCTTTCGCAGTATCGGCATAGGAGGCGCCATTTGTTGTAAATACCGTGCCATCGCTGCCACGCGCCTGGCTCAATATAAGGGCAACGTTTTCAGTTTGTAAAAATGCATTAATAGCCGTACGCAAAGCACGCGCCCTGAAGGCCGGTGAGTTACGGTCAATGGCCCTGCGGGGGCCGGCAGGCTGCGATGTAGCTTTAGCCATTGCATCAAGCTCATCGTCGGTGACTCTTGTAGCATCGGGTTTAAAAGTACGCTCGGTGCCTGCTTTGGCATCAAATATCACAATTTTACCCTGCAGGGTGCCTTTATATTTGTCAAGGTCGGTAATGGTATCGGCTTTTATTAAAACAATATCACCGTGAACCGGACCGTTAGTGCCGGGTGTCCATGCTTTGGGAATGGCTACAATGGCATGGTAATACGGCGTTGTTATAGCCGCGTAGTTTTTTTGAACTTCCCAGCCTTTGCCGAATTTCCCCCAGGGTTCGCGCTGTGCATTTACCAACCCCCATGATTTTAATTGGTTTACCGCCCAATCCTGGGCATGTTTTAGCTCCGGAGAACCGGAAATGCGGGGACCGGAAACATCGGTAAGATAAAAGGCCGTTTCCATCACTTTGGAATGGTTTAAGCCTTCTTCACGTATTTTTCTAACCATTGCGGTGTCAACCGTTTCCTGTGCACAGGACGTGCCGATAGCGCCTGCGACAAGCAGGCACGAATACAGTAGCTTTATATTCATAACAAATAATTTGATCAGTTATCAACAAACATATTTATTAAAAATTGGAAAACTAAAAATGTGCCTTAACAAATTTGTTACAGGCAATTATTATTTTGAGGTATATTTGGCTAATGAGTTAATAAAACACCATGCTTAAATCAGCCGTACCCATTTTAGCATCATTAAACGAAAAAGAAACCATAAGTTTCTATACCGAAAAATTGGGGTTTACTTTTCACTCCAGCTGGGAGGGCTATATTATTTTAGGCCGGGATAAAATAAACCTGCACCTGTGGCCATGTTCGGACCCTGAAATTGCGAAAAATACCGGGTGCTATATTAATGTAACCGACGTGGATAAATTGTATGCAGAATATGAGCCGCTTGGCGTTGTGCACCCCAATGGCGCATTAAAGGAAATGCCCTGGAAAATGAAGCAGTTCAGCATACTTGATAATAATGAGAATATTATCCATTTCGGCGAAGAGCTGCGGGATGATTAATTGATCAGCAATTTATACCCCCTGCCATGCACGTTTATGATCTCCACATTGGGGTCATCTTTCAAATACTTGCGGATCTTACTTAAAAAAACGTCCATGCTCCGGCCATTGAAATAATTATCATCGTGCCATATGTTCAGCAAAGCTTCTTCGCGGGTAAGCACTTCGTTTTTACGCAGGCAAAGCAAACGCAGCAATTCAGCTTCCTTGGTTGATAGCTTTTGCTGTACATCCCCGATAGTAATTATTTGCGATGTGTATTCAAAGGTATAGCGGCCTACTTTAAATGTGGTTTGTTTTTCCTCTTCATTTTTTTCGGAATTGCTGGCCCGTTTAAGCAAAGCATTTATACGGAGCAATAATTCCTCTATACGGAAAGGTTTGGTTATATAATCGTCCCCTCCTAAATTAAAAGCCTGGGTTTTATCTTCTATCATGCCTTTTGCTGTCGCAAAAATAATAGGTACATGGCTGTTTATTTTGCGGATATCCTTACCTAAAGTGAAACCATCCTTCTTAGGCATCATCACATCAAGTATCAGCAAATCGTAAGTGTTTTTGGTAAAGCTTCGCAATCCTTCCTCGCCGTCTTTGCACAAAACAACATCAAATTTACCTTTCAGCTGCAGGTAATCCTGCAACAGTAAACCTAAATTAGGATCATCTTCAACCAGTAATATTTTTTTCATATTGTTTTTTGAGTCCGGAAGTCCGAAAGTCCGAAAGATTATTTGTCTTTAATTAATATCATCCACTCCATAAAAACGCTTCTGCAGCTTCTTTCGGACTTCCGGACTCCCGATAGCTATCGGGACCGACTTTCGGACTCCAATTCACGTCGCCTGGAATTTCAACTCAAACTCCGAGCCTTTTTCTTTTTCCGACTTAACACTTATAATTCCGTTAAGTCTTTTTACAACAGTATTCACGTAGCTCAAACCTAATCCAAAGCCTTTAACATCGTGAAGGTTGCCGGTAGGTATGCGATAAAACTGTTCAAATATCTTCGTTTGCTGGTCGCGGCTCATGCCTATGCCCTTATCCGCAACCTTTATCACTACCTGCGCGTTTTTATTCAGCGTGCTTATAGTGATGTCAGGCTCATTTACACTATATTTAATAGCATTGTCAACCAGGTTATAGATCACATTTGAAAAATGCAGTTCGTCGGCGTTTATCACAGCATTTTCGGCATCAAGCTGCAATGTTACTGTGGCGTTGTGCTTTTGCAGCTTAAGCGCCATACTGTCGATAACAACCGCTATCATATCATTAACATCCAGGGGGGTTTTCTCTAATTTAAAATCGTCCTTTTCAATACGGGCGATATTCAATACCCGTTCAATATGGCTGCCTAAGCGTTCGTTTTCCTCATAAATGATATTGGCAAGCCTCGAGACACGGCTTTTGTCCTGTGCTATTTCGTTATCCTTTAAAGCTTCGCTGGCAATCATTATGGTTGATACAGGAGTTTTAAACTCATGGGTCATATTGTTGATAAAATCATTCTTCATTTCCGACACCTTTTTTTGTCTCAGGATGGAAAAAATGGTGTATCCGAAACAAAATACCAAAACAATCAGCAGGCCGCCGGTAGTAGCCATTGTCGCGGTCATCCGGTTTAATATCAGCGAGTTTTTTTGCGGGAAAGCAAGCCTGATCAACCCCGGGTCATTGATCACATCTTTACTGAATATAGGTGTCTGATAAATAGTTATGTTATTAAAAGCAGGCCTGGCACCGGTAATATCGTTGGCTTTCGAGAAGATCAGCGAGTCGCTGTTTGCTGTGGTCACTTCATAGCTAAAAGGCAAATCAATTCCTTTGTTGTGCAGCTCAATCCTAAGCAGGGTATCAATCCACAGCGGGTCGAGGCGCATTTTTAAAGGTTCGCCATATTTCCCATACTCTTCGGCCAGGTTTGCTATTAATGACGATTTGTCTCGCGGAGTATTTTCAAGCGAGTCGGTTTCAAGCATTTTTTGTACCTGCTTCAATTGCCGTTCCTTTTGCTTTCTTACCTGTTCATGCTGCCACTCCGAGTTTAGGTATATATTCGAGATCACCTGTTTGCCAAACTGCGGATCGATGTATGTATATCGTATGGTATCATATTTATGCAGCTTTTGATGTTTCTTGGGAACCGGGTTCCTGACGATCATTGGTGTTATCCGGCCGTGTACAATACCAAATTCATCGGTAAACTGTTCATAATGTAACTGGAGATCTATAGAGCCACTTTGTAATAAACGCGACATTTCATCATCCATCTTTTTATGCGCGATCATGCGTTTAAGGCTATCACGCAACACGGCTATCTTTCTTTCGCGACTGCTTAACCTGCTTTTTGATTCAACAGCCGGGTTTATAGGCATACCATTATCATCGATCCCGCCGTCGGCATTTAAGCGGCCATCATTTGCGCCCCATGTTTTTTTGTAAGTACTCCCGCCCTTTGCCCTTATGTTTAAAAAATTAAGCGCATCATGCTTGCTGACTTTGGCTACAACGTTATTTAAGGCCTCGTTAACCGAACGGTCGAAAAGCTCGGATTTCATTTGATAGGATTGCCGTAAAAAGTATAATTGCATGGCCATCACACCCAAAAGTGCAAAACTCATCAAGCCAATTATAAGTGCAATGCTCCTCTTCTTCATGCTAATGACAAAAATATTTTAAATTAACTGACATCTTTGGCTTTTAACAAATTTTAACAAATTATTAACAAGAATTAATAACTTGAATTATAGGAGTTTGTTAAATTTGACGTCTGCAGTACGTATTTATAAACTTTAATATTCCGGAAGCGATAATAAAAGATTTATATAGAAGTTTAATTAAAACTAAAACCGATTAAATTGTATTTCCCTTATTAAACTATTGTAAATATAGTTAACACAAAATAGTAAATAAGCGAAAAGGTCAGGATAGCATTATACAACTGAACTGTCGAAAACCGCTTTGAATGCTATTAAAAATAATTAATATACAAAAAAATCCAATACCCCAATGAAAAATTCTTTTTTAAAACCCGGCTTCGAATTCATTTTCTCACTTAGTTTAATGGTAATACTTGGCTTGCCACCTGTGTTGCTAGCGCAAAACCAAAAGGATGTAGAAATCAAGATCATGAACGGCGACACTACCGTTAATGGTAAAAATATCAAAGAGCTTTCGGCGACAGACAGGCAAAACGCGTTAAGGGACATTAAACATTTAAACAACGATAATGGCACGGCTGTTTATTCTTTTAAACGGAAAGACTCTACAGATGGAAAAGTCGAACGTTTAGAGTTTAGAAGGAGAATGGAAAACGGCGTACACCAGCCGATGATAACTGAACATGTAGTAGTTAGGGACAGCCTGGGCAATATTGTTGAGGTTAAACCCGGCCGGCGCAGGACATTTACTAACCGGCCCGGATTGGGTGAAAGGAATTTTGACGGGGGCCCGGGCGCCGGGATGAGGCCATTTGAACGGAGGGTAAGCCAAAGTTTCGATTATGTAAGTACCGACAATGAAGGCATAAGCACACGCTTAAGATTTCGCGTGACTGAAATTTCAAACGAGGACCTGAAGAAAATGCCCCATGTTGAAGGCGGTAAATTTGAGATCAGCGATCTGAACCTGGTACCTGAATTTTCAACGGGAAAAACTTTGTTAATGTTTAATTTGCCTGAGAAAGGTTTGGCTGATATAAAGCTGATTGACAGCGAAGGCAAAGTGCTATGGAACGACAAATCAACCGATGGCAAGTTTATTAAGAGCTTTGCAATGGGCCTGAACGGCATCTATTACCTGCAAATAAAACAGGGCAATAATATCGCGATCAAAAGAATTGTGAAAGAGCAATAGGATTTAGCGGCAGTGGGGAGTAGCAATAATGAGTAGCAAGCAGCAGTCTTTTATGACATAATAAAAACAGCCTTTTAAATAGTTAAAGGCTGTTTTGTTATTGTCCTGTGCGAACTGCCACTTGAAAACTGCTACTGCAACTTAAAAAGGAAGATCATCCTCATCAGGCGTTGAGCTAATGTCGGCAGGGGGGGCATATTCCGGCGTGGTGCTTGCGCCGGCAGGTGTTAATACGTTTATTTTCCACAAAACCAGTGAGTTGAAATAACTCTTTTTGCCGGTTTTATCGGTCCATGGTCTTCCTCTTAAATTGAAGAATACCTCAACATCGCTGCCAACTTTAATATTATCCAACAAACCACAACGGTCCTGTATAGCCTCGAACTTTAAATATTCGGGATATTGCGGATTCTCGATATATTCAAGTATCAATTCCCTTTTTTTCAGTGATTCCGTAACCTGTACGGTTGGAGACACTTCATGTACCTTACCCTTAATTTCCATAGTTTCAAAAAATTAAAAGTGTAAAGTTAATAGATAAGAAATGAAATCAGGTGTATTTAATTCATAAATTCGCAAAATATCATGCAAGTTTTCCACACTGAAAATAAAATCATCATCACCTGTAATAAAAGGCTGTCGACCTACCTGCAACAGGAGGTTGAGGACTTAGGTTTTAAACCAACCCGTGTTTTTCAAACCGGCGTTGAGCTTTTAGGTACTGTTACAGATACCATTGCCTTAAACCTTAATTTGCGCTGCGCAAGCCAGGTGCTGTATTTAATAAAGAGCTTTACTGCCGATGACCCGCAGCAGCTTTATGATGAACTGGTTAAAATAGAATGGGAAAAGCTCATTGATTTTGCCGGTTATTTTTCGGTATCCTCAAATGTTAACAATGAGCATATCCTTACGCCGCTATATGCCAATGTTAAAGTTAAGGACGCTATTGCCGACAGGATAAAATCCATAAAAGGCATTCGCCCTAACTCAGGCGCGGAAGCAAATAAGACCCTGGTTCATTTATACTGGCAGGACAGTGAAGCCGATATTTTTTTAGATACTTCGGGCGAAACGCTGGCGAAGCACAGTTACCGTAAGATACCGGGCAAAGCCCCTATGCTCGAGGCGCTGGCGGCCTCGACTATTATGGCTACCCGCTGGGATAAGAAAAGCACTTTTATCAACCCCATGTGCGGCTCCGGTACGCTTGCCATCGAGGCGGCCTTGCTGGCGACCGATAAGTGCCCCGGACTATTTAGGATGAATTATGGCTTTATGCATATTATGGGCTATGATGAAACGGTTTTTTTTACGGAAAGAAGGAAATTAAAGGATAAAGCAAAAAAAGAAACAGGGTTTAAAATAATTGCCACAGACATCTCGCCCGACGCGGTCGACATCGCCCAAAAGAATGCCAAAACCGCCGGCGTAGACCATTTGATTGATTTTAGCGTTTGTGACTTTGCAGACACACCTGTACCGGAAGAACCGGGGGTTATAATGTTTAACCCTGAATATGGCGAGCGCATGGGTGTGCATACTAAATTAGAGGCAACTTATAGACGCATCGGCGATTTTATGAAAAAAGATTGTTTAGGTTACCGGGGTTATGTTTTTACAGGCAACCCCGACCTTGCAAAAAAAATAGGCTTGCACGCCGCAAGAAAAATAGAATTTTACAATGGCAAGCTTGACTGCCGCCTGTTTGAATATGAGCTATACACCGGGAGCAAAAGAGAGCCGAAAGATTAGTTTTTTGTTGATTATGTTGTATTAAGTTGATTAAGTTTGAAAAATCAAATACTCAATCAGCCATTTATAAATCGATTGTGTCATGAAAAAGATCCTTTTTTTATCTATAATAATTATATGCCAGTCCGTTTACTGCATGGCGCAGGAAGAACTGGCGTTCCCGTTCAAGGATGGTAAAGACGCAATGGCCCAATTTTTTAAGGACAGCCTGGAGGTTTCGCCCGAAATCGTTCAAAAAAGAGCTGTCGGCATTGCTGTTTTTAAATTTACTTCTGATGAAAAAGGCAACATATCAAAGATCATAGTCTATTATGCCGATGATGCCATTTTTGCGGCGCCGATCGTTGACGCCCTGAAAAAATCGAACCATCAATGGATTCTGCCAAAACGCGAAAAGACACATGATTTTATAATCCAGTTTGTTTTCAGTTTTGTCCCTCCAAAACCAGGTAATCCCAAACTGCAGAAAACAAGCACGCTGAAAGTGCAAAAGAAACTTTATAGTAATTACCTGGCCCACAGCCCTATTATGGCTTCTGACCAGGTGCCGCTGGGCGAATCTACATTATTGCCGCCGGTGGTGATAAGTTACGACTTAACGCAATAATGCCGCCCGCTGTTCCCAGTGCTCTATTTCGGATGTCGGATTTTCAATTTCGGATTTAATTATAGGCGCTGCGATTATGTTTGCATAGCTTGTACTGATTGCTAATGGAAAAAGCCGCGCTTCAAAACTATCGTAAGATCATCCATATTGATATGGATGCCTTTTATGCTTCGGTGGAACAGCGCGATAACCCGGAATACCGGGGCATTCCTTTGGTGGTAGGTGGTTTGCCTGAGGGGCGCGGCGGGGTTGTAGCAACCGCAAGCTATGAGGCCCGCAAGTTTGGCATACGGTCGGCCATGCCATCGAAGCAGGCGCTGCAGCTTTGCCCTCATGCAACATTCGTACGGCCCCGGTTCGCTGCCTATAAAGAAGCATCGCAAAAGATCCGCGAAATATTCAGCCGCTACACAGATCTTATTGAGCCGCTTTCGCTGGACGAAGCTTACCTGGATGTTACTACCGATAAATTAAATATCGGCTCAGCCATTGAGATAGCGAAGCAAATAAAACAAGCCATAAAAGACGAATTGCAATTAACGGCATCCGCAGGTGTATCTATCAATAAATTTGTGGCCAAAACGGCTTCGGACATCAACAAACCCGATGGCTTAACATTTATCGGCCCATCAGCCATTGAGGCTTTTATGGAAAAGCTGCCTGTCGAAAAGTTTTTTGGCGTGGGTAAAGTAACCGCACAAAAGATGAAAAATATGGGCCTGCATACTGGCGCTGACCTTAAAAATTTGACCGAGGACGAATTAACAAAACACTTTGGCAAAGTCGGCCGTTTTTATTTCGAGATCGTAAGGGGCATCGACAACCGCGAAGTGCAGCCCCATCGTGAAACAAAATCGCTGGCAGCCGAAGATACCTTTCCCTATGACTTGACCACCATAGAAGAAATGGAGGCCGAGCTCGACAAAATAGCCAAAACCGTTTGCAATCGTTTACAGCATTACGAGCTAAAAGGCCGGACCATCACCCTGAAAATAAAGTACAGTGATTTTAAACAGATCACGCGTAACCAGTCTTTCCCGGTTGGTTTGAATGATTTGGAAACCATCTGTTCAACAGCAAAAAATTTGCTGGCGGCTACAAATCCTGAAGATAAAAAGATTAGGTTGCTGGGCATATCGCTTTCCAATTTTGGGGAAGTGGCTGTTAAGCAGAAGGAGGAGAGGCCGACGGACCAGTTGACGTTGTTTCCGTTTCTGAACGCCTGATAGTCACCGTCACGGCGAGGAACGACGTTTAGGGGGATAAATGATGTGTGGTATTATTACCTTTGCCCCTTATGATCGATGTTATATTAAAGAAAGGCAAAGAAAAGGCAGTTCTGCACCGCCATCCCTGGGTGTTTTCAGGGGCTATTGAACGGGTAAAGGGCAACGCCGAAAACGGCGACGTAGTGCGTTTATTGGATGCGAAAGGCGCTTTTATGGCCTACGGCTTTTATAATGATCAATCGCGGGTGGCTTTACGCCTGCTGGAATGGGACGAGACGGTTGAGGTTAATGAGAGTTGGTTTAGGGAAAAAGTGGCAGTGGCAGTAGCAAGTCGCAGTAATTTATTAGCTGATGGTACAACCAATACCTGCCGTTTAATTTTCAGTGAATCGGATTACCTGCCTGGACTGATCGTTGACAAATACGCAGATCACCTGTCAGTACAGGTGCTCACCTCGGGCATGGAAAAAATGATGCCGGTTATTATTGATGAATTGCAGCGTTTATTAAAACCAGAAAGCATTTTTGATAAAAGTGATGCCTCATCACGTGATCACGAAGGGCTTGAAACTGAAAATATCGTGTTGGCCGGCAACCATCCGCCAACGAGGGTTGAGGTTAAAGAAAACGGCGTGATCTATAATATCAATATCGCCGAAGGGCAAAAATCAGGTTTTTACTGCGACCAGCGGGATAACCGCAAGATAACCGCTGCATACGCCAAAGGCAAAAAAGTGCTCGATTGTTTTTCATATACCGGCGGGTTTACCCTAAACTGCCTTAAAAACGGCGCGACATCGGTTACGGCCGTGGACAGTTCGGTTTTGGCTATCGATACTTTAAAGGAAAATATTATCCTTAATAAAATTGATCCGGCTAAAGTAACAACCATTCCGTCGGATGTAAATAAACAGCTGCGAAAATTCAGGGACGACGGGGAAATGTTCGACATTGTTATCCTCGATCCGCCAAAATACGCGCCATCACGTTCGGCGCTTGATAAGGCATCACGGGCTTATAAAGATTTAAACAGGCTCGGCATGTTGTTGCTTAACAACGGCGGCTTACTGGCGACGTTTTCGTGCTCAGGCGCTATGAACATGGAAACCTTTAAACAGGTAATTGCCTGGGCCGCGCTTGATGCAGGCAAGCAGGTACAATTTATCCACCAGTTTTGCCAGCCGGAAGACCACCCGGTAAGGGCTTCGTTCCCGGAAGGGGAATATTTGAAGGGGTTGCTTTGCAGGGTGTTTTAAGGAGGTGAAAGGTAAAAGGCGAAAGGAGCAACTACTTTTGTTTTGGATTTGTCACCTTTCCTGTATAGTTTTCCTTCATTTCAGTAATTGCTTTAATCACATAATCTTTATATGAGCCGCCGGGGGTTTTGTTGTAATCCTCCAAAACTTTAATAATTATCGGCAGATAAATAAACTTTCTTGTTACCACGTACTGGTTCAATAAATTTTCCGCTTCTTCCCGGTATCCTAGGTTCCTGGCGATAATTATTTCTCCGGCCCTGACGAAATGCTCATACAAACAAATTTTCCAGTCAGAATAAGCCTGGCCCGACATAGCTTCCTTAATGGTATCAAAAAGCGGCCTGGTTTCGTCAATAAGGCTTTGCGGAACGCTGTCAATTACGGGGTTAACAAACGAATGTCCAAACTCATGCGTGCTTAGTTCCCTGATCCTTTTTTTGTCGCCAAAGCCAAGATCCGGGTTGACGCTGTTTTCCAAATGCTGGACCCACAAGGGCCCGAAAACATTATTCACCACCACTTCATTATTCTTTGTATAGCTAACACCAAATCCCATCGAAGTTGGTATTGTCAGGCTGGGGATTAAATGATAGCTTCCGAACCCGCGTTTATAAAACGATTCCATCGCCGGTACGAAATTACTTCCGGGTAAACCGGACTTGACTTGTTCAATAACAATATCATAATACGGTTTATTTTTTGAGAGATATTCATCAAATTTTACTTCTTTATACAAGTTGTTTAATGCCTCAATAAATTTGGTTGCATTGGCCCTGGCTTCCTGTTCATTTCCATCGTCGGAAAACCTGGTGTAATATTTCGCGGGAATGTCGTCGGTTAATTTTGCATTCGGAACATTATCGAGCTGGATAAGCAGGTTGATCAGGTAATCAAGCCATATTTTATTGGCAACGCCGGTGGCTATTGCAAGGTTTTTGCTCTTTGCGAAATGCTTATACTGATTGTATAATTGCCAGCCAAAGGCATACCACTCTTTTCCATTGGTTTTTTTGCCGTTTATTTCAAATGTCTGGTCACGAAGTTCCATCTCTTCGCCGCCATACCCCAAAAAATAGACGAAGCCTAATAATTCGACATTGGGTTCAATTTCAACGATTATATTTTTTTGAAGATCATGGGCATTTTTATTTTGAGCCAATGAGGCGGTTGCAAAACCGATAACAGCCAGCGCAGCTAATAAAAGAGGTTTCATATGTTTTTTAGACAAAGAAACACAGGTAAAAGGGCGATGTCGCCCTGCATTGTATTTTTGGACGTCCGGAATCAGGTCTCCGGACATATTTGTTGCCCTATACAAGAAATTCAGATGGCGATTTTCCGGTATGCTGTTTAAATGCCTGGTTAAAAGTTGATTTTGAATTAAACCCTGATTCCATTGCGATGCCAAGCAACGTCTTATTTTTTTCGATATTAATTCTTCGCAATACATCCTGCACCCGGTATGCGTTTACAAAATCATTAAAATTTGAACCGGCATAGGTATTGATTAGGTACGAGACATATTTAGGAGATAATTTAAGCTCATCGGCCAGCTCCTTAAGCGTTAATTTTGCGCGGCTGAACATGGCCTTCTCTTCGAATAGCTTTGTCAACCGCGAAAATTGCAGTTCATCATCATAATTCTGAAAAGGGCTGTTCCCGGGGTTTTTTGCCTGGAACAACCTGGGGACTTCGAAGAAAGCCGGTCGTAAATAAGCGACATATCCTCCTATGAAAAGCGTTGCGCTGCAAGCAATTTCAATTAAATGAAATAGCTGAACATCAAATAATACCAGGGCCGCCCACATTAAAACCAATAGGCAGAAAAGCAAGAAAATAACTTGCATTTTTATTAAATGCAAATGAACCGATGGGTTAGACCCGTTTTTAAATTGCTTTCTTAAAGAGATGATTTTTTTCGAATAAATAATGAGTACAGCAATGGTTGCGAATAAAGGCAATTGCTGGGTAGAGAAATACCAAAATTTTGACTGGACAATAGCTGTTATTAAGGAATAAAAAGTTGAATTGGATACATTCCTGTAAAAAAACTCTATGAGGACCTGAATAGCTGCAGGCACATAAAGTAATAAGTGTTTGGATTTAAACTTAAAATTGATGGCTGAATTATGCTTCAGGAAAAACCAAAGGGAGGGTGGAATAATTAAGTCGGATAAAAATATCCAGTAAGGAAAAACATCCTTTTGATTGTTAAAACCTGTCCGCCCTCCCCATGAAAAAAACAATTGCAGCGACAGCATTATCAGGATCAGGCTCAAATAGATATTTGAGGCCCTGTTTTTAGTCTTCTTTACAATTAATGCCAACGACAATAAGACACCTTGTGTCGCCGCCATCAGTAAAAGTGCAGAGATCATGCCTTGTTTTATTAGTGGAAATGAATTTGTGTAAATTTATTTACAGATAGAAAGTTTGATATTGAAAAATACTTGTTTCTAATATTCTTCAAATCAATGCAAAATATAGGGAATATTTTAATAAAATATCCGGTTTGTCCTATTTTAGAAGGTTCAATCGTCATCATTAAAAAATAATTAAAGATTAAAAAGATGAAAGAATTTGTAATGCTTTTTAGAAACGCCCCCACAGGCGACGCCCGGCCGACGCCTGAAGTGATGCAGGAGTTCGCAAAAAAATGGGATACCTGGCTTGCCGGTATTTCCGGGCAGGGAAAATTTATAAGCGGCAGCCGCTTAGGCGCTGAAGGTAAAATTTTAAAACCAGGCAACGTAGTTACCGATGGGCCTTATGCAGAAGTTAAGGAAATATTAGGCGGCTTTATTAATGTAAAAGCCGCATCGCTTGATGATGCTTTTGAGATGGCCCATGGCTGCCCCATCCTGCTGCTTGGCGGCTATGTTGAAGTAAGGCCGGTTATACCTACTGGCAACTAAATATTTAAAAAAAAACAACCACGTTGTCCAATTTTAACCGAACCAGTCGTCATTACGGCATAAACTATTAAATTTAAAAAAATGAAAGAATTTTTGTTGCTTTTTAGAAGCGCCCCCTCGGGCGAGCCCAGGCCATCGCCTGAACAATTACAAAACATTACCAAACCGTGGCAGGATTGGATGGGTAGCATGGCCGCCCAGAACAAACTGGCTAACCGCGGTAACAGGTTAGATTTTGAGGGCGCCACGGTGCGGCCCGGCAATGTGGTAACCGACGGCCCTTATGCCGAAATTAAGGAAATAATGCTTGGCTATACTGTAGTTAAAACAGATTCGCTGGCGGAGGCTGTTGAGCTGGCCAAAGGTTGCCCGGTATTAAATATGGGCGGTAATGTTGAAGTTAGAGGTATTGTAGAGATCAATATGTAAATCACCTTGAACTGCCCCGTGGGTCCCGATGGGGCAGTTTTTTTATCATTAAATTTGTTTGTTTATGCAAACAGACAAAGAAATCATCCCCCATTTATTCAGAACAGAATATAGTAAGATAACCGCTGTACTGGCTAAGCTGTTTGGCTTTGAACATATAGAAGTTGCCGAAGACATCGCGAGCGACACTTTTTTACTGGCCGCGGAAACCTGGGGCATAAAAGGGTTACCTGAAAACCCCGTCGCGTGGCTTTACGCAGTGGCAAAAAACAGGGCGAAGGACCATTTAAAACATCGTACCATATTTACAGAAAAAGTTATTGGTGGAGTAAAGCAAAATAGTGCTGATTTATATGAAATGGAGATCGACCTGTCGAACAAAAACATAGTTGACAGCCAGCTACAAATGATGTTCGCCATCTGCAACCCGGCTATTCCGCCCGAAGCGCAGATAGGGCTGTCCTTACGCATCCTTTGCGGTTTTGGCATTGAAGAAATTGCCGACGCATTTTTGAGTAATAAGGAAACTATCAATAAACGATTGTTCAGGGCCAGGGAGAAATTAAGAAAGGAGCATGTAAAAATAGAATTCCCCGCACAATCGGAGATCAATAAACGCCTGGAAAACGTTTTGACAACGCTCTACCTGCTTTTTAATGAGGGCTACTACTCTTTATCACAGAATACTACTTTGCGAAAAGGCCTGTGCCTGGAGGCCATGCGGCTAAATTTTATGCTGATTGAAAATAAAAGCACCAATAAGCCTGCGGTTAATGCGCTGTTATCCCTGATGTGCTTCCATGCTTCCCGGTTTGAGGCGAGAATAAACCCAGAGGGTGAAATTGTTTTGTATGAAGACCAGGACACCACCCTTTGGGACAACGACCTGATAACCCAGGGTGAATTTTACTTAAATAAGGCGGCTGAAGGTAACGAAGTATCAAAATACCACCTGGAAGCAGCTATTGCTTACTGGCATACCAAAAAATCAGATACAATTGAGAAATGGGAGAACATTTTGCAGTTGTACAACAGGCTGCTTCAAGTAGAATATTCGCCGATGGCCGCATTAAACCGCACCTATGCCCTTTCAAAAGCCGACGGCAAACTTATCGCCATAAATGAGGCTGAGAAATTGAAACTTACCAATAACCATGTCTATTCTTTGCTGCTTGGCTATTTATATACCGATATTGATAATGAAAAAGCCGTCGCGCATTTGAAAACGGCATTGAAGCTGGCTAAATCAAAAACAGATAAAACGGCTATTGAGAAAAGTATAGGTAAGATTAAAGTACTTTCGAAGTAAGGCAAAAGAAATGAATTGGCGTATGAATAAAAATAAAGCGAGATTTGAAAAGGTAATTAAGCAACCCATAATTCAATATTTCATATGAACGTACAAGAACAAATCCAGGAGTATATTACAAGCCAACCTGAGCAAAAACGCAGTGATATGCAGGAGTTGCACCATCTCGCACTTAAAGTTTTACCAGGTTGTAAATTATGGTTCGACAATGGTAAAAACAGCGAAAATAAAACTGTTAGTAACCCTAATATAGGCTATGGATTTTACACCATAAAATATGCGGATGGAAAGACCAGGGATTTTTTTCAAATTGGTATGAGCGCAAACAAAACCGGAATCTCTATCTATATTCTTGGTATAAGGGATAAGGCATACTTAGCCCAAACATTCGGGAAAGAACTAGGCAAAGCGAGCGTGACCGGGTATTGCATTAAGTTCAAAACGCTAAAAGATATAAACATAAATATACTTGAAGCGGCAATACGATATGGGGTTGAGGCTACAAGTGAAAATTAAATTTCAAACGGAGACAAACCAAATCAAAAATAATTCGTGAAATTCGTGTTGCTAATTTATTCAAAACTCACCCCGCCATAATTGGTGTGGATATTCACCTGGGCATCCGCGCCTTCTTTGCCAAAATGACCCTTGTAATTACGGGTTGGCCCTATGTGTTTGCTTCCGTCCGGAGGGGTTTTGCTGGTGATGGTAACTTTGTCGTCGTTATAATTAAACCCGCCATAGCTTGTGGTAATATCAAAGTCGAAGTTATTGCCGCCGGGCACGCCAATCGATACGCCTGAATAAGATGAATTTACATTCAGTCGTTTAAAAGATGTACCCATTTCCTGTATTTTAAAGCCCCCAACATACGACAGGTCTAAATCTGCGGTTCCCTTTAGCTTCCCCAATTTAAACGAGCCATAACTAAGATCGGCTTTAAGATTGTTGCATTCGTCCATATCAACGTTTCCGTATGAATAGTCCAGGTGCCCCCCGTTAAACGAACCTACTTTTAAATTGCCATAACTCCCCTCGATCTGGTTAGCTGTATTACTTAAATCCTGTGCAGTAACATTGCCGTAAGACGAGCTTATCCTTACCTTTCCAAAAAGATCGGGCAACTCAATTGAGCCGTAACTGTTTTCAACATTCAGATCGGTTTTGGCAGGCATGTACACCGTGTAATTTATTTCAAGCTTATGTTTTTTGTTACCTCCGCCCCAGTTCCATATTTTCCACGAGCCGTTGTTATTGGTTTCAATAGAAGTGCGGAAGGATACCTGGTCGCCATCTTTACTATCGCGTATCTGTACGCCATCCAATAGTTTTTGGGCCGCATCGTCATCGTCTGCTTCGGCTTTGACTTGTACGTCGACTTTAACTTCGTGCCTATCCCAAGTGTTGACCGTTATCTTACCATACTGGTTGCTTAACTTTATCCTGTCGTTCCCATCAATGGGGTAGCTTTTACTGTAACTTTTAAACTTTTGAACTTTAATTCCCTGGTCATTATCAATGTTCTTCCCGTCACCATCAACTTCCAAACGGATGTAGGGATCAAGGTCCAGGTCTTTAAGCAGACCGTTTAAATTAAGGTCAATTTTGGGGTCTACATCAATGTCAATATCTTTTGTAATGTCATTAACATCAAAGCTAACTTTCGAAGTGATGTCGCTTACTTTAACTAAAATGTTGTTCACCAAATGGTTAATTCCCATATTCAGTTTCACATCAAAGTCGTCCATTTTATTGTCAGATTGCTTTTCACTAAAATCCTTTGACTTTTTCGACTGCCGGGTATTTGTTGTGTCTTGTGCAAAACACCGGGTATTAACGGCTAAAAGCGCCATTAAAACAAAAAGGGTTGGTTTATATATTTTTAACATCGCTTTGTTCATCTTTTTTCATATTTTTCATTTGCTTAACAACTTTCAGTTGCTGGTTAAGCACTTGTATCTGTATCTGCAGGTTATGGATCATGGCGTGTAAAACGCGTTCCTGGTTAGGGCTGGTAGCCAGGTCACTATTCATTTCTTTATATGTTGAATCCATTTGTGCTATTTCATCGCTAAACTCTTTATACAACTGCGGGTCGGATTTTTCTATCGCCTTCAATTCGCTGCGTTGTGATTCAATTTGCGAAGTATATTGAACCTGCTGTTCCGCATACACGGGGTTAATAGCCGCAAGGTCAACGCCTTCTTTTTTTGTACTTCGCAGGTATATGGCAAAACTAACACCCATCACCAAAATCACCGTTGCCGCTACGCGCATTACAAAACCCAGCGAAAAAGTTTTTGTTTCGCGCTTTATCATTTCGAATTCCTGCGCCGGCAAATGCATTTCAATACGTGCCCAGAGATCGGCTGACGGCTCAAGGTCATCAAATTCCTCTCTGTTCTTTTTTATGAAATCCTCTAATCGCTTGCTCATGATGTTATTCCTTTTCTTTTTAATATTTCAACTAATTTTCTTTTTGCCCTCAAAAACTGTGTTCTTGAAGTATTTTCAGATATATTTAATACCTGCCCTATTTCTTCGTGATCGTAACCCTCCAGCAGGTAAAGCGAAATTACTAACCTGTAGCCTTCGGGCAATTCTTTCATGGCATCTTTAACCAACGCCGCTTTGTATTGTATTTCTTCATCGTCCTCACTCTCCTCGTCAGCTATATTTTCCAGCTGGTCGCCTTCCATATCAACCAGCTCCATTTTGCGTTTCCGCAGCAGGTTAATTGAACGGTTAACCACAATTTGTTTAAGCCACAACCCAAAAGTAGTATCCTGCCTGAAATCTTTTACCTTGCCGAAGGCATCAAGGAATGATTCCTGCAACACATCTTCAGCTTCGGCAATATTACCCACTATCCTAAAGGCGATGTTCAACATCGCTTTTGAATATAATTTGTACAACTCATAACAGGCTTTTTTACTGCCTTGTTTGCACTCAACCACAAGGGCATAATGCTTGTCAACGTATACTGCTTCCAAATTTTGATCAGCTTGCATGTTATATGACGCAAGGTTTTTCACAACGTTGCATGAAGGTAGGGAAATTTGGAGGTATTTCGGATTAACTTCGTTGAGGGCTTCGCCGTTTGGGATTTTCGATGTCGGATTTATTTTGGAGTTCGTATGTTGCTCTCAATTAAACAAATCCGAAATTCCGGGATCTGAAATCAAAAACTCATCTATGGCCGCAACCGCATTATCATACCTTTCAATACCTGTTCCTGATATCACAACATATCTTGCATTTAAATCCTTCAATTCTTTATGCCAAACCTCCATAAAATGTTCGCGCATGTGGGGGAAATCGCGGAGCGGGTCTTCTTCCCAGGGGAGGTCGATATCCAATAACAGGTAAAGATCGTAAGGGTGTTTTGGCAGTTCATCCAGCACTTCCTGCGGAGATCGTCCGAAAGTATAATCGCTCCATATCTTTACCGTGATAAATGTGGTATCGCAAATAAGCAGTCTGTTCGCTTGTGGTAAAATTTCCTTTTCCAGCGCTAACTGGCCGTAAAACATATTGATCTCATCCTGCCAGGTTGGGGGCGCTGTTAATTTTTCGCAATAGCCGCGTGCAAACTCTGGCACCCACACCGTATCGTAATGATTCGCAAGGTAGGCTGACATGGTTGATTTCCCGGTTGATTCGGGACCAACTATGGCTATCTTTATGATTTCGGATTTTTGCGTCATTTGATTTCAAGGTTACACATCATGTTTCCGAAACCTGGCCATTGATTTCTGGGCTGGAAGCTCGCCCGTACTCCCGCTGCCAGTCAACATGGCCTAACCATGCCAATACCAGTAGGATTATATACAATACAGCGGTTACATATAAGTTTTTGTAAATGTATAAGGGTACATAACATATATCAACAAATATCCACAATGCCCAGTTTTGTAATATTTTACGGGTCATTAGTATCTGTGCTATAAAGCTAACAGCAGTACAAAACCCATCAATGTAGGGCACATTGGTAGGCGTAAAATTTTTCAGAAATAGGCCTAACAACAACGAAAGGATCAGCGTTGCAATAACTACAAGGATATATTCCTTGGCACTTAAGCTGGTTACGGGCTTTTCGTTATTTTCTTTTTTCTTTATCCAAAAATACCAGCCATACACGCTTGTACCCAGGAAATAGATTTGCAGCCCTGCGTCGCCATAAAGCATGCTTTTATAGAATACAATGGTGTAGGCAAGAACACTGATAATAGCGACCGGCCAGTTCCAGATGTTTTGTTTTGCAGCAAGGTAAACGCAGTAAATACCGGTGACAGCGCCAATCCATTCTAATAGGGTAGTTTGCTTAATTTCTTCGGCAATATGCTGCCCGATGGATAACGCTAAAACCTGCATAGGGCAAATATAGAAGAAAGCCTTCTCGTTTGGAGAGGGTTGTTTGGGCTTTTACCAGATCTTGACCATTTTACCCTGTATCAAGTCACATTTTTGTCGCTTTTTTAATATGTATTTGGTAGAGACGCGATGCATCGCGTCTCTACCAAATACTCACCCTTTTTTCCGGATCAATCCACATTTTATCACCTTTTTTAATATGGAATGCTTCGTAAAATTCCGGCACATCGCTAAACGGACCGTTCACCCGTAAAAAGCCGGGGGCATGCACATCGGTTAGTATCTGGTTAGCCAGCGCTTCATCGCGCTCGTGGCCCAGCCAGCTTAAAGCATAGCCTAAAAAGAAACGCTGCATCGGCGTAAAGCCATTTATTTTTTTACCCTCTTTGTATTGTTGGGTCTTTTTAAAAGCGTCAATCCCTAAAACTATACCGCCCAGGTCGGCAATATTTTCGCCAAGGGCCGCTTTTCCGTTGACGTGCAGGCTATCCAATACCACATAACCATTAAACTGGTCCACCAGCATTTGGGCACGTTTTGTAAATTGTACGGAATCCTGTGGCGTCCACCATCCTTTTAAATTGCCCTTGGCATCAAACTGGCGGCCTTCATCGTCAAAGCCATGGGTTATTTCGTGGCCTATTACCGATGCTGCTACATAGCCATAAGCCATGGCGTCGTCCACATCTTCATCCTTTATACCGGGGATCAGCAACTGGGCGGCAGGCAGGGTAATTTCATTGTTCGAAGGGCTATAATTGGCATTGTAGGTCTGCGGCGTCATGTTCCATTCCTGGTGGTTTACCGGCTTGCCCAATTTATTGATATTAACAAGATACAACCAATGCCTCGCGTTCATCACATTCCCTGCGTAGGAATCGCGGCTGATATTGAGCGCCGAAAAATCCTTCCACTGGTCGGGATAACCAACCTTTGGATGTACCGCATTTAGCTTATCCAGCGCTTTTTGTTTTGTTTCGGGGCTCATCCAATCCAGCTTTTGGATATGCTCCCGGTAGGCCTGCCTGATGGCCTCCACTTCAGCCACATATCTTTCCTTGCTTTTTTCGGGGAAATATTCTTTTACAAATAATTGACCCAGCAATTCGCCCATGATGCCGTTTTCGGTATCCAGCACCCTTTTCCAGCGCGGCAGCTGCTCTTTTTGGCCGCGCAATACTTTTCCGCCAAAGCGAAAATTTTCTTCAGCGAAAGCATCATTTAAATATGCCGCATAAGAGCCAACCAGTTTTAACCGCAGGTAAGCTTTCCAGTCGTCGACAGTAAAAGTCCTTAAAGCCTGGTTTATCGCCCTGTAATATTCGGGCTGGCCGACAATTACCGAATCAACCGGTTTAAGTTCCAGCATTTTAAAAAGGATGTTCCAGTCAATATCCGGCGTTAAATGGTTTAAACCCGCCACCGTCATTTTGTTATAGTTGCGGTAGGGGTCGCGCAGGTCTTCCAGTTTGCGGCTGCTATCAGCCAAAAATTTTTCGATATTATACGAGCTTTTTGCACCCGCCAATGCTCTTTGTTCATCCCAGCCGGATAAAGTAAGCAGGGTGGGCAAATATTTGTCGTTATAATCGGTGCGTATGCGGGTGGTTCGGGCATCGGTTTTGAAATAGTAGTCGCGGTTAGGCAGGCCCAAACCTGTCTGGCCCAGTTGCACCATCATTTTTGAGCTGTTTTTATCGTCCTGGCTCACACGCATGCCTATTATATTGCGGGCGCCTATGGTAGTCAATATGGCGGCAGCGTTTAATATATCCTGCGGGCTTTTTGCCTGGTCAATCAAATTCAATTTTTCCTGCAGAGGGGAAATGCCTGCTTTTTCGATCCCGGCGCTGTCAAGCCCGGTATAATAGAAATCGCCGATCTTCTGCGTGCCCGTTCCTTTTGGCGCATTTGCTTTTAATGCATCTTCATTTATTTTCTTTAGCCGGTCGCGGATCTCCTCGGTTACTTCATTGCCAATACCCCAGCTGGAGTAGGCTGCCGGAATAGGGTTTTGCTTTAACCATGTGCCATTGGCATATAAAAAGAAATCGCTGCCGGGACTAACCGTTGGGTCGATGTTTTTATAAATGGGGTCGTTTGGCTTATCTAATAATGTTTTGGTTTGATAAGCGCATAATGCGAACGCAGCAAGCGCACATACGGTAAGGAGTGTCTTTTTGTTCATTTTTTTTGACGGCCAGTTGAAAACAAACTTAATTAAAAGTTTTGCAGGTTGCTTTAGCGGGTTTGTAAAATTTATATGCCTGAAAACAAAAAGAGACGTGATGAATCACGTCTCTACGAAGGGTTTAATTGAACACCTTACCAGATCTTAACCCGCTTATCCGGGTTAATCCACATTTTATCGCCCTTTTTGATATGAAATGCTTCGTAAAACTCAGGTACATCGGTAAAGGGTCCGTTAACGCGCATAAAACCCGGCGCATGTTCATTGGTAAGTATCTGGCTTGACAGGGCCTCTTTTCTATCCTCTCCAAGCCATCCTAAGGCATATCCCAGGAAGAAACGCTGAACTGGCGTTAACCCGTTTATTGGTTTCCCTTCTTTATACTCGTCAGTTTTCTTAAAGGCATCAAGGCCGATAACTATCCCACCCAAATCGGCAATATTTTCGCCCTGCGTCGCTTTCCCATTAACGTGCAGTCCGTAAATACTATACCCATTAAACTGGTTAATAAGCATTTGTGCGCGCTGGGTAAACTTCACCGAATCCTCCGGCAGCCACCATTCTTTTAAGTTTCCCTTTGCATCAAACTGGCGGCCCTGGTCGTCAAAGCCATGGGTCATTTCATGGCCGATGGTTGATGCTGCAGCATAACCATAAACCACGGCGTCGTCCATATCTTCATCCTTTACGCCTGGCACCAGGAACTGCGCCGCTGGTAATACAATCTCATTATTTGAAGGATTATAATAAGCATTGTAAGTTTGCGGTGTAATATCCCATTCCGTCCGGTCAACAGGCTTGCCCAATTTTTCGGCATTATACCTGTGCCAGAAATTGTTTGCGCGCATTACATTCAGGGAATACGGCCCGCGGTCGATGGTCAGCGTCGAAAAATCCTTCCAGTGATCGGGGTAACCTACTTTAGGGACAACTTTCGCCAACTTATCATAGGCTTTCTGCTTGGTTTGCTCGCTCATCCAGTCAAGTTTTTGAATATGCTCTTTGAATGTTGAACGCATAGCTTCCACCAGGTTTACATAGCGCTCCTTCGTTTGTTCAGAGAAATATTCCTTTACGAATATCTGGCCGAGCACTTCGCCCATTAAGCCATTTTCTGTATCCAATACGCGTTTCCAGCGGGGCAATTGTTCTTTATTGCCGTACAGCACAGTTCCAAAAAATCTGAAATTCTCATCATCGAAAGGTTTACTCAGGTATGAACCGAATGACGTTACGACATTTTTACGGAGGTAGTTTTTCCAGTCGGCGATGGTAAAAGTCTTAAGGGACTTGTTTAAAGCCCTGTAATACTCGGGCTGGCCAACAATTACCGTATCAACGTTTTTATAGCCCATTTTTTCAAAAGTGCTTTTCCAGTTAATATCGGGGGCCAGCTTGCCCAGGGCGCTTAAAGGCATTTTATTATAGTTGCGGTAAGGATCGCGCAGGTCCATTAATTTCCTCGAGCTGTCAGCCCAAAATTTTTCCAGATTGTATGTTTGTTTACTTGCTGCACTTGCCTCATCAGCACTTAAACCTGATAATTTATAAACTATAGGCAAATGTTTTTCCTGGTAATCGGTCCGTATGGTAACGCTGTGCGGGTCAGTATTAAAATAGAAATCGCGGTTAGGAAGGCCTATGCCGCCCTGGTATAATTGCAGCATGTTTTTACCGCTGTTTTTTGCATCCTGCCCAACTCCCGCCGCAATAGGCGTTTCAACCCCTATAGTATGCAGGTGTGCAAACTCATCAACAAGGTCATTAACATCTTTTATATTGTCAATTTTGCTTAGCTCCGGTTTAAGCGGGTCGAGCCCTTCCTTTTCAATAGCCACGGTGTCCAGCCCGCTGAAGTAGAAATCACCTATTTTTTGGGTATTGCTCCCTTTTTCAGCCTTTGCGCTCAATGCTTCAGTGTTTATTTTTTTCAGCCGGTCCCTTAATTCTTCGTCAACCACATTGCCAATACCCCATGATGAATACGCCGGGGGGATGGGATTTTTTTTAAGCCAGCCGCCGTTGGCATATCTGAAAAAATCGTCGCCCGGTTTAACGGAAGTATCCAGGTCTTTATATATCACATCATTTGCAGCATAATTTTTTGCCTTATCCTTGCAGGCGCTGATAACCGACATACCAATAGTGCTTACAATAATAGCTTTGATAACAAACTTTTTAGTCATGTGTCTTAATTTCTGTGTAGGTAAAAAAATACAAAGCTTGTATAAAATAGCATACAAAAAACAATCTGGTACTAAATTATCCGCAATGTTTACTAATGCAAGCTAAAAATAAAATTTCAACTAAATATAGGCTTAGCTATAAAATGTTACCCGGGGGTCTTTTTTAATTGCACGCACTCAAAAATCCCGATAATTGGAAACTGTGGCTTAACATTTGTTCCTTCTTTAGTGGCCCTGCATATATCTACGAAAACGATAAAACATCTACCTATGAAAAATATTTGTTTTTGAATTCTCAGACGCCCAGGCTGAGGTTTTTTGTTCTTTGTTTTGGGTTTAATCAATAGTTTAAATTAATTAGGGGAAAGGGAGCTTCAAAAAGGCTCTCTTTTTTTGTGCTTATATTTTTTACTATGCATGCATAACATTATTTTTGCAGTCAAATCTGAAAGCCCATGTATTTTGAACTGACCGAAGAGCAAATAATGATCCGCCAGGCAGCCCGTGATTTTGCCCAAGCTGAACTTAAACCGGGTGTAATTGAGCGGGATGAGCATCAAAAATTCCCGGCTGAACAGGTGAAACTAATGGCTGAGCTTGGCTTTTTGGGGATGATGGTTTCGCCGCAATACGGCGGCAGCGGGCTGGATTCCATTTCGTACGTGCTGGTAATGGAAGAATTATCAAAAATTGATGCCTCGGCATCGGTCGTGGTTTCAGTAAATAATTCACTCGTATGCTACGGGCTCGAAAAATACGGCACCGAAGCACAAAAGCAAAAATACCTGGTGCCATTGGCTAAAGGGGAGAAAATAGGGGCCTTTTGTTTGTCGGAACCGGAAGCAGGTTCAGATGCGATGTCGCAAAGAACAACCGCTATTGACATGGGCGACCATTATTTAATTAACGGTGTAAAAAACTGGATCACTAACGGCGGCTCTGCATCAACTTACCTTGTTATGGCGCAGACTGATGCTTCAAAAAAGCATCATGGCATAAATGCGTTAATAGTTGAAAAGGGGATGGAAGGGTTTACCGTAGGCGCAAAGGAGAATAAGCTTGGTATTCGTGGTTCTGATACCCATTCGCTGATGTTTACCGATGTTAAAGTTCCGAAAGAAAACAGGATAGGAGAAGACGGCTTCGGGTTTAAGTTTGCCATGAATACTTTGGAAGGCGGCCGTATCGGCATTGCGGCACAGGCGCTGGGTATAGCGTCGGGGGCCTTTGAGTTAGCGCTCCAGTACTCGAAGGGCAGAAAGGCATTTGGCAAAACAATTGCCGACCTGCAGGCTACCCAATTTAAGCTCGCGGACATGGCCACAGAAATTGAAGCCGCCCGTTTACTATGCTTTAAGGCTGCCTGGTTAAAAGATAAGGGCCTGCCCTATGCCCAGGCCAGCTCAATGGCAAAATTATACGCCTCGGAAGTTGCCATGCGGACCACCGTTGAGGCTGTGCAGATACACGGCGGCTACGGTTTTGTTAAAGAATACCACGTGGAGCGCTTAATGCGCGACGCCAAGATCACCCAGATCTACGAAGGGACGTCCGAAATTCAAAGAATTGTAATATCACGCGAGGTGCTGAAATAGTTGATGGAAAATTTCATAGCTTTGGGTATGGAAGAAGAAATGGATGATTTACATCATCGCATGGAAAATTTGGAATTGCGAATGAAACAAATGCGTGATGACAATAAAGAATTGTTATCCCAACTTAAACAGATGAATAAGTGGAATGACCTGTTGTTAAGTAAACTCAACAAAGACCAGGCAAATAACACTGAGTTAAATAAATCGCACCGATACAAACCTGATAACCTTTTTCTGTACTATCAAAGTCAATCATTTGAGCGTATTAATAGGCTTAAAGAGCTTTCAAAAGCGTTAGGTAAAATAGGCCCCATTTAATATGACAGATAAAGATCTTTTAGTTGTTATTTCAAAAAAGCCTTAAACATCCCTATCATCTAATCTATTAACCATGAAATTAAGATATGCTATTATAGCCGTATCACTTTTTATAATTACCGTTTCGGCCTCCGCCCAAACCAAACTGCAAACAGGTATTTGGCGCGGTGTTTTGAAAAATTCAACGGGCAATGAACTACCTTTTAATTTTGATGTTGAGACCGTCGGCGGCCATCAGCAACTTACTATTCATAACGGCGACGAACGTTTTAAAGTAACTGATATAAAAACCAAAGGCGATTCGGTTTTTATACACATGCCCTTATTTAATTCGGAATTTAAGTTAAAATTTGCCGGAAAAGCGCTGACAGGCAAGTGGATAAAACATTTGGCCGATAAAGATGCCGCAATGGATTTTACTGCTGTACCTAATACCGGATGGCGCTTTTTTAAAGATGCCAAACCTGCTTTTAATGTGGCTGGCAGATGGTCGGCTATTTTTGATAAAGGCACACCCGGGGAAAAAAAATTAGTAGGAGAATTTAAGCAAACGGGCTCAAAATTAACCGGCACATTTTTAAGCATCTCGGGCGACTACCGTTACCTTGAAGGAAGCGTAAATGGCAACCAGCTATACCTATCCTGCTTCGACGGCGGTCATGCTTTTATATTTACTGCGAAAATAAATAATCCAAAAACCATCAGCGACGGTAAGTATTATTCAGGCCTTTCGGGATTGGATAAATGGAGCGCGGTAAAGGACCCAAATGCCAAGCTGCCGGATGCCTATTCATTAACAGTCTTAAAGCCGGGCTACAAAAAAATTGCCTTTACTTTTAAAGATATTAACGGCCACAAAGTTTCGTTAACCGATAGCCGTTTTAAAAACAAGGTGGTTATAGTACAGATATTAGGCTCGTGGTGCCCAAACTCTATGGACGAAACCAATTTTATAGTTAACAGCTATTATCCAAAATATCATAAAAAAGGTGTTGAAGTAATTGGCCTGGCTTATGAACGCACGACTGATTTCGTTAAATCTCGAAAAACAGTGCAGCAAATGAAGACTCACTTTAATATACCTTATCTATTATTAATTACCGGCTATACCCCCTCAAAGGGAGACCCTGAAAAAAGCCTGCCTATGCTGGCCGATTTTAAAGGCTTTCCCACTACTATCATTATTGATAAAAAGGGAGAGGTGCGTAAAATACACACCGGCTTCAGCGGCCCCGGAACAGGCGTTTACTACACGCAGTTTATTGATGAGTTTGATAAGCTGACGGATAATTTGTTGAGTGAATGATTTCGGATTTCGGATTTTCGATTTCGGATTTGTAATATCTAGTCAAATCGAAAATCCGAAACGTTGATAGCCTTCTTGAACTCTATTAAAAAACAAATTATTAAGTGAAAAATCCGAAATCAAGCATTCTCTTCCCAGATCATACATAAATGCAAAATCGTTTCAACCGCTTTTTGCATGTCCTGTACCGAAACCCATTCCTGTTTGCTGTGAAAGGCATGCTCCCCGGCAAAAATATTGGGGCATGGCAAACCCATAAACGAGAGCCTGGAGCCATCTGTGCCACCCCGTATGCTGCAAAGTTTCGCATTTAAACCCGCACGCTTCATAGCTTCCATTGCGTACTCAACAATTTGCGGGTGTTTATCCAATATATTTTTCATGTTGCGGTACTGTGGTTTTACCTGTAATTCGGCGGAAGACCCGGGAAATTTTTTTAATACCTGAACAGCGATCCTGCGTATGGTATTTGCATGATCGGTTAACTTTTCTTCTTCAAAATCACGGATGATAAAATCAATACTTGCAGTTTCTACGTGCCCCGCAATAGCTACAGGGTGAACAAAACCCTCTTTATTTTCGGTTCCTTCGGGCGATAATTCATAAGGTAACGCTGCAACAATTTGCGCGGCTATCTTTATAGCGCTTTCCATTTTGCCCTTAGCAAAGCCGGGATGGGCGCTGATGCCGTTAATAATAAGCTTCGCACCATCCGCCGAAAAGGTTTCATTTTCCATATTCCCGGCACTTTCGCCATCCATGGTATAAGCGGCATAAGCCCCAAGTTTTTTAATATCCACCTTGTCGACCCCACGGCCAATTTCCTCGTCGGGTGTAAATAATATCCTGATAGTTCCGTGTTTTATTTCGGGATGATTAACAAGCTGGTAGCAGGCGTCCATTATTTCAGCGAGGCCGGCTTTATTGTCCGCCCCCAACAATGTTGTGCCGCTTGCCGTAATAAGGTCGTTACCAACCTGGTTTTCCAGGTCGGGGTGTTCTTTTAATTTTATTATTTGCGACGGATCGTCAGGCAAAACGATGTCGGCGCCCTGGTAATTTTTATGTGCGATTGGCTTGACCCCTGCGCCACTACAATCCGGGGCGGTATCCATGTGCGAGCAAAAGCATATTACGGGAGTATTCGCTTTGCCTGAATTTGCGGGAACGGTTGCATATACATATCCATATTCGTCGAGATGGGCATCTGCGATCCCCATTTCCTGCAATTGACTGACCAGGAGTTTCCCCAGTTCCTTCTGCTTTTCGGTCGATGGATTGGAGTTTGACGCCGGATCGGACTGCGTATCAATAGTTACATACTTTAAAAATCGGTCTGTAACAGTAAATTTGGGTTGTGAATTTAAAATCATATAAAAAATATACCGTTAAATTTTCTATTTTTGAGGGAACTCCTAATATTGTAAATATTGATCAACATTTAGCATTGAAAAAATATATTTTATTTTTAGTTATCACATTTGCCGCTATAACCGCAAAAGCACAAAGCGGGTATAACTACCAGGAATTTGGTATTGGAGCCGGTGCCAGCTATATCCGCGGTTACACAAATGTTACAAGGCAGGATAATCACCCTGCATTCAACGTTAATTTTATCTACAATTATAATCCATACGTGCCAATCGAAGCCGAAGTTCAGGTGGGGACTTTATCCGGTGGAGGGCTTTTGCCAACCCAGGACCCCTACGGCCGCGTATACAGTAATAATTACAAAGCCCTGATCATTCATGGCGATTTTCAGCTTGGCGCAGGGATTGATTATTCGGGCGACTGGCTTTTACAAATTTTAAAAGACTTTTATGTTGGCACCGGGGCGGGGCTTATATCCAATACCGTTACCGTGCAGCGCTATAGCATTTATGCGCCGCCTTACCCTCAGCCCGGCTATTATAAATTTCCTGGCCACGACAATAGCCTCGACCTGATGCTCCCTTTACGCGTTGGCTACGAATTTAAGATATATGATTCGTATAACGAACCAAGTGTGGCTATTGATGTGGGTTATGTTCACACGTTCGTATTTAATGAAGGCCTTGACGGCTATGATGACCCTCCGTCAAAATTTAAAAATAACGCCCCCGACCAATACCGGCAGATCACCATCATGGTTAAATACTTTTTTGGTAACGTAACTTCGTACAATAAGCTGATCAGGGAATTCAAATAAAACAGGTTGAACTTAGAAGAACTTCGCGAATATTGCCTGCAAAAACCCGGCACAACCGAAGGTTTACCTTTTGGTGAGGATACTTTGGTTTTTAAAGTTGGCGAAAAATTATTTTTGCTTACAAGCATCAGCCTCGGCAACCAGTTTAACGTAAAATGCGATCCCGAACTGGCCATTGAACTCCGTGAACGCTATACTGAAGTGCAGCCCGGCTACCACATGAATAAAAAGTTGTGGAACACGGTTCGCATGGATGGTGCGTTAACTAAAAAGCAGTTGCTGGAGATGATCGACCATTCGTATGAGCAGGTATTTAACGGTCTGCCAAAGAAGGTGCAGGAGGAGATAATTAATACTAAGAATTAACCGCGAAGGGGAATCGTTTGAATGCACTCCTACCTAAGGTATAATTGATTAATTATTGAAATCAATAATTCTGTGTTTTCGGAGATGTGAAGCAAAAAAGGAGTAATGTGCTTTTATATACGCGTTAACTAATCGGTAGTATAACTATAAATTCCGAACCATGGCCTTCTGTACTGTTAATTTGAATATTCCCCCCGTGCCCTTTCACCACCATATCATAAGTTAATGAAAGCCCCAAACCGGTACCCTCGCCTGTTGGTTTGGTAGTAAAAAATGGCTGCATGATCTTGTCTTTTATATGGTCAGGGATACCAATACCATTATCTTTTACTTTTACCATAACCTGGCCGTTTTCTGCATAAGTGGTAACGGTTACTTCCGGCTTGTAATCCACATCCCCGGTTTTTTGCTTTTGATTGCTTGCATAAAAGGCGTTATTGAACAGATTGAGCAATACCCTGCCCATATCCTGTTTCACCACGTTTATTTTTGGCAACTGTGGGTCAAAATGTGTGACGAGGTCTGCGTTAAATGATTTGTCTTTTGCGCGCAATCCATGGTAAGACAGGCGAAGGTACTCATCAGCCAGCAAATTCAAATTTGTCGCTTCTTTTTGGCGGCTGCCGCTGCGCGAATGTTCAAGCATTCCCTTTACAATGCCATCCGCCCGCTTGCCGTGCATATTTATTTTTTGCTGGTTGCCTTTTATATCATCGGCTATTGCCAATGCTTCGTCAAGATTGCCTTTTACAATGTCATCCTTCATCTCATCGATCAGCTCAGTGTTTACTTCCGAAAAATTATTTACAAAGTTGAGCGGGTTTTGAATTTCATGGGCGATACCTGCGGTAAGCTCACCCAGTGATGCCATTTTCTCGGATTGGATAAGTTGCGTTTGGGTAGTTTTAAGTTCCGATAAAGTGCTTTCAACTTTCTCTTTTTCCTCTTTCAGCTGGCTGGTCCTTATGGTAACTTTTTGTTCGAGCAAAACTTTCTCTCTGCTTAGCGCTTTTATACGCCAGCGGATAAAACTCCACAGCATAACTAAAAATACGATTATGTATAGAAGGTAAGACCACAAACTGCGGTACCAGGGAGGCAGAATTTTAAAAGTGTACAGGATGGGCTGACTCCAAACGCCATCGGGGCTTTGTGCTTTTAATTTAAAGGTATAGCTGCCCTCGTGTATATTTCCAAAACTGGCGCTCGCCTGCTCTGACGGACCGCTCCAGTTATCCTGGTAGCCTTCCAATATATATTGGTAATGTACCAATTTTGGGCGGGAAGGCTCAATTGCGGCAAAATCAAAAGTTACCTTATTATCCATGTAAGGCAGCGTCAGATTTACGGGCACACCGTAAAACCTGGTAATACTGTCAAATTTAACCTGTTCGAATTTTTTAAATATCGAATCGCGTTGCAATCCGGTCAACTCTTTTCCGTAAATAGTTGTCTCCTCAGTAACGTAAGCAGGCACTGTTGCACTGTCAATTTTCTCCTTAGTTTTCTTCAGGTCATACCAGCAAACCGCTTCGTTGTTTATTTTGATGCTTTGGATTGCCACATAAGGAGCACGTGTATTTTTATGAATCCCGCCATAATCAAATCGCACCAATTTGTCGCCCGTCCCCGCCCATAAGATATTGCCGGCATCAACATACATCGCATTAGTGTAACTGATGTCTCTTACCGGATACCCATTTTTGAAATTGAAGTTTTCAAAAACAGGCTCGTAGTTTTCTTTCAGGGATTGATTACTTAAATTGTTATCGCCATTGATCAATCCGGTCCGGCTTTTTCTTATCTTAAATTTTAAGCCGCTAAAGCCCAGCTTGGTTCCGGCCCATAATTCCCCATTTTTATCCCCCTTAATGCAGAGCACCCCATCATCTGCTAATCCCTGGTCATGATTAAAGTTCATCAAAGTTTTACCGTCATACCGTGTAAGCCCCCCTCCGTAGGTCGCAAACCAAATATTATCGTTACTATCCTCAAAAATGCCCATGACGCCAGTGGAGGCCAATCCTTGTTTTGTATTATAGTTTTTAAATGTTTTCCCATCATATAGCGTTACGCCGCCATAATCATTTGCAAGCCATATATTTCCATTTTTGGCTGCATAAACGCAATGAACATTGTCGTTTGTAAGGTTGTCGGGTGAAGTGTAACTAGTAAGAATTTTTTTATCTGCATTCAGTTTAGTGACGCCGCCGCCGAAGGTGCCAAACCACATATTCCCTTTTTCATCTTCGGTGATGTCCCATATTGTGTTAGCTGGCAAGCCTTGTTTCACGGTATAACTGGTAAATGACTTACCATCATAGCAGGAAACTCCCTGTAATGTCGCAAACCAAATGTTTCCGTTTTTAGCCTGATAGATACAAAACACTGTATTATCAACCAATCCCTGGTTTGTAGTGTAGGCGGAAAAAGATTTACCATCATATCTTAAGGCTCCGCCTCCGTCGCTGCCAAACCACAGGTCTCCCTTTTTATCCCGGGCAATGCTTAAAATCTGGTCAGATGAAAGCCCCTGGCTTTTTGTAAAACTGGTAAAAGAACTTCCGGCGTATCTTGATATGCCGTCTCCAGTCGTTGTGAACCATATATTTTCATTTTTATCTTCAACCATGCTTGTAATTTCGTTGCTTGCAAGGCCATTTGCCGTAGTGTAATTTCTAAATATCTTACCGTCAAATTCGGACACTCCCCCGGATGTCCCAAACCAAATATGATTGTTTTTATCTTCCATCAAACTGGTAATATTATTATTAACAAGGCCCAATGCAGTAGTGTAATTCGTAAAATGCCTCCCGTCATACATTGATGCCCCTTCGGCGGTGCCAAGCCAAATATTCCCATTGTTATCTTCAAGCATGCATCTAACCTGGTTATTTAAAAGGCCTTGTGTTGTAGTAAAGCTTACAAACGATTTACCATCATAACGGGAAACGCCTCCGTTGCTGCCAAGCCATATGCCCCCACTTTTGTCCTCTATTAAAGCGGAGACGTTATTATTTATCAAGCCATTAGTGGTTGTGTAATTTGAAAAGGATTTCCCATTGTACCGTGACACGCCATCATCGGTGCCAAACCAGAAATCTCCCTTTTTATCCTGCAATATTGCATTTACCCTGCCACCTGAAAGTCCGCTGGCATATGTTTTAAAAACTTTGCCGTCGTATTTTGATGCGCCTCCCCAGGTGCCAAACCACATGTTCCCGCTTTTATCTTCATAGGCGCAAAAAACCTGGTCAGTAGCCAGCCCTTGTTTAGCAGTAAAATTTGTGAACGATTTGCCATCATACCGGGATACACCTCCTTTCGTAGCAAACCAAATATTGCCATTTTTATCGCAGTAACTGCTCCATAAAGAACTTAGTGCAAGCCCCTCTTCAACATTATAATGCTGCATGGATACAAAAAAACCAGCGGCCTTAGTTACAGGCGGTAAAAGTTGAATGGTCTTTGGGCCATTCTCAGTTTTAATAGTGTAACTGCCTCCCGGCTTTAGGGGTACCTTAATGACCAAGGGCGGTGGGCAAGTGTCAAGTAAAGTTACATTTGGTTTAGCGACTGTATAAGTTACCGGGGGCAGAATGGAACTCTTTTTTACAACTAAATTGCTTTGCGGATTTTGTTTTTGTTCGCACGACGCTAATATGAAGAGCGCATTTAACAAAAAACTTTTTTTATATAAACTTTTGCAAGCCATCTTTTCACAATTAAAGCAGGGTGCGTCCTCCTAAATTCACAATAATGTGGAAATTTATGAAATAACTTTAATACTTAAGCTAAAGTACTTAAAATCAGGGTTGTTGTGTTTCCAGGTTTAGGATTGCCGGATTTTTGACGAGTATCTCTGTTTTAACTAAATAAGTTCTACGTTCCCCTACAAAAAATGATCAAACGTATCGCTCCGGATGCCCAGCCGCAAGGTTTCCAGCGGGATCACATCGGCAGGGGCGATATTGCCCAAACTTACATTGGCGCCAATTAGTTTAATAAACCAAACCTGCTGTGCTTTTTGGGGAGCTTCCCAGATGATGGTTTCTTCGGGTATTTGGGTAAGTATTTCATCAACCAGGCCCTGCCTTACCTCACCCGAATCGCGGTAGATCCCTACATTGCCGCTTTCACGCGCCTCTGCAATTACTTTCCACGAGCCAGCCTCAATTTCGGCCTGCATTAATTTTATCCATTTATAAGGCGCAAATATTTTTTGTACGTCTTTTGACCCTACCTCCGATATTACGGTTATCTGCTTGCTTAATTTGCGGATATACTCACATTTTATGTCGTGCTCGATTTCAATGGAACCATCGGACACTTCCACATACTCCATTTTGTATTTGTCAAGTATCCGGCAGTAATCTTCAAACTGGTTCCTTACAATAAAAGCCTCAAATAACGTCCCGCCAAAATACACGGGGATACCGGCTTCCCGATATATCTTTATTTTCTCATCAAGGTTGGGCGTAAGATAAGATGTTGCCCAGCCCAGTTTAACAATATCGGTATATGGGCCGCCAACCTCGACAAAATCCTCCACCTGCCTTAAGCTAAGCCCTTTATCCATCACCATGGTAATGCCGCTGCTACGGGGTTTAGCAACGCGTTTGGGAAGATTATTGATCTGATAATTCATAAAGGCGCTTTGGTTATAGACTATAACTAAAAGTTTTAATGGCGCAAAGGTCATAAAAAAAGCCGGAAATTTGAAGGAAATTTCCGGCTTTTTTTGGTTGATTGAGTTGATTATTGAGTGGTTGAATTTCTCAACTACTCAATAATCAACTTAATCAACCACTCACTACTTAGTAAACCTATTAATAATATCCACGATCACCTTATTCCGCTGCAGCTGGGGCAGGTAATCAAAAAGGATATAATGTTTTTCAGGGTCTGATGTCAGGGCCATTTCCAGGTGGTTCAGCGCTTCGTTGTATTCGCCTTTAGCAAACAGGTAGGCTACCATGCGGTAATAGAGCTCAGCTGCGTCGGGGTTGTTTTTTATCGCCTGGGCAATAATTTCTATTGCATCAACTAACCGCTGCTGCTCGTATAAAATGGAGGAATAATCCAGCCACGCATCAACGTCAATCGGGTTAAGCTCCACCACTTTTTCGTAGGCATGTTCAGCTTCTTCCATGTGGCCCAGTTTATATTCGGCATCAGCTATGGCAAACCAGTAGTCGGCATTGGCAATATCAAGATCGAGTGCTTTTTTATAAAAATGCAGGGCCTCGAAATAGCGTTCCTCAAAATCAAGGGTAACGCCTATCCCAAACCAGGCATCGGCCAGTTTAGGGTCCATTTTAACCGACTTTTTATAAAAAGCACGCGCATCGTCCATTTGCTCAAGCTTTTCGTAGCATTCGCCTATGGCGCAATAGGTATCGGCGTTAGGCTGCTCATACTCAAAAGTATGGCGGTAAACCTCGATGGCTTCGGCGTATTTTTCAAGGTTAACCAGGGCATTTCCTTTGTTAAAATAAGCAGACGCAAAGCTGTCTTTTATTAATATGGCATAGTCATACGCATCTATGGCCTTTTCAAACAGGCTAAGCTTGGTGAAAGCGTTGCCTAAATTATACCAGGCGGCATAGCTGTAAGGCTCGTTATCGATATATTGCTGGTAAAACAGCACACTTTCTTCCTGGTTGTCCATTACATCGTAGCAAAAAGCCAGCTCGTAAAGGGCGTCCTGGTTTTCCATGTTTTGTTTAAGACACAATTTCAGGTAAGTGATAGAAGTCTCATAATCACCCATATTTTGGTAAACGTAGGCGATGTGCAGCAATACTTCGTCTGTTTCTTCGGCAAGGTCGAGCGCTTTTTCATAGTTTTCCAGGGCCTCGCCATAGCGCTCCATGCTTTCGTAAAGGTTGCCACGGATCAGGTAGATATCCGGGTCGGATGCTTCCAGCATTGCCGCTTTTTCGAGCGCGGTAAATGCCTCAGCGACTTTGTTGTTGATCACTAAAAGCTGGGCCTGTTTAATAAGGAAAACCGCCGCGAACGGGTGCTGGTTAAGTGCATACTCCGCCACCTGCAGGGCTTTAGTGGGATCGTTCTTTTCGATGTAGTAGTCGATTATGTTCTCAAACGCCTGGGCATCAAAAAAGTACTGATCATGATTACGAATCATTTCTTCGTACCGTTCCACCGAAAACTTTGGATCTTCGGTAAAACCAAATTCAAATTCTTCTTCCATTCAATTTTGTTTCAGAACACAAGTTCAGTTCAGGCTTATTAGCTATCGCTTTTCGGGCTTAACTGAGTTCAAATTACAAGTAATAAATAGCCATAATACAAATTAGTTATCAACATCCAAACATTGTTAACACCACAATTTACAAAGCCTTGATAATTAATGCAAATCATTTTGCCGGCAGAAGGTGAGTTGATATAAATTGCCTTAAAGATTTTTACCTTTGGCAAAAGTAATAAATATGGACTTTAATATAGCAGATATTCTAAATCGTTTACATATAAACGACATAAACGAGGCATTTAGTACGGGAAATACATGGGCAAGCAGCCCAAATGCTGCTGTAAAAGCTATCGTTTCGCCTGTTGACGGGAAGAAAATAGCATCGGTAAAAATTGCTACGGCCGACAATTATAACCAGACTGTTGAACAGGCTGCCAAAGCATTTGTAACCTGGCGCACCGTTCCCGCGCCAAAACGCGGTGAAATTGTGCGTGAAATAGGTAACGCTTTGCGCGACAAAAAGGAAGACCTGGGCAAACTGGTATCCTACGAAATGGGCAAGAGCCTGCAGGAAGGTTATGGCGAGGTGCAGGAGATGATAGATATTGCTGATTTTGCGGTTGGATTAAGCCGCCAATTGTATGGTTTGACCATGCACAGCGAACGCCCGCAGCACCGCATGTACGAGCAATACCACCCGTTGGGCATTGTCGGCATTATTTCGGCATTTAACTTTCCGGTGGCGGTTTGGAGCTGGAATGCTATGCTGGCCTGGGTTTGCGGCGATGTTTGTATTTGGAAACCATCCGAAAAAACACCGTTAACCGCTATTGGCTGCCAGCACATTGCGCAGGAAGTTTTTAAAAAGCACGGTATTGGCGAGGGGGTATCCTGCCTCCTGATCGGCGACAGGGATATTGGTGAACTGATGGCCAATGATACACGCATACCGCTAATATCCGCCACCGGTTCCACCCGGATGGGTAAGGCCGTCGGCGCGGCAGTTGGGGCAAGGCTGGGTAAAAGTTTGCTTGAACTTGGCGGCAATAATGCCATCATCATCAGCGAAAACGCCGATTTGGATATGGCGCTTGTCGGGGCGGTTTTTGGCGCTGTGGGTACAGCAGGTCAGCGCTGCACCAGTACCCGCAGGCTTATCATCCACGAAAGTGTTTATGACAGCTTTAAACAGAAACTTGTAAATGCCTACGGCCAGATCCGTATCGGTGACCCGCTGGATGAGAACAACCACATGGGCCCGCTGATTGATAATGATGCAGTAAAACTTTACCTCGATTCTATCGAAAAATGTAAAACCGAAGGCGGCAAGTTTGCTGTTGAAGGCGGTAAACTGGAGGGTGAAAAATATGCTTCGGGCTGTTATGTAAAACCATGTGTGGCCGAAGTGGAAAATAATTATGCCATTGTTCAGCATGAAACGTTCGCACCCATCCTGTACCTTATCAAGTATAAAACGCTTGACGAGGCAATCGCGCTGCAAAATGGCGTTCCGCAAGGCTTGTCATCCGCAATAATGACAGGAAATTTGCGGGAGGCAGAACAATTTCTATCCTACGCGGGTTCTGATTGCGGAATTGCTAATGTGAACATCGGTACATCCGGCGCGGAGATCGGTGGGGCCTTCGGCGGTGAAAAAGACACCGGCGGCGGCCGTGAATCGGGCTCGGATGCATGGAAAGTTTACATGAAACGGCAAACAAATACTATAAATTATTCAAAAACGTTACCCTTGGCACAAGGAATTAAGTTTGAGCTGGAATAGGTTGGAAAAAGTTGTAAGGGTTGTAGAAGTTAGAATGTGTTAAGAAAAGTTGTAAGGGTTGGAAAGGTTACAAGTCGACTTTTCAACTTTTACACCATCATAACCTCTGCAACTTTTACAAAAAACTGCAACTTTTACAACTCTTACAACAATTACAACCTCTACAACAATTACAACTAAATGCATAAATTAAAGAAATACCCCTTATGCGCCCTTTTATGTGGGGCCCTGTTTATCAGCCTGAGCGCCTTCGGGCAGGGAATTCCAAAAACAGAACCTGATCCGCCAAGGAACTGGCACCAGATGGATTTGAAAACGGATGGTTTTTATGGCGTCAGCCTGAACCAGGCCTACCAATTTTTAAAGGGTAAAAAAAACAAAACGGTGATCGTTACTACCATCGACAGTGGTATTGATACTTTACAAAAGGACCTGGTAAGTATTTTATGGGTTAACGCCAAGGAAATCCCCGGCAATGGGATCGATGACGACCATGATGGTTATGTTGATGACGTGCACGGCTGGGATTTTTTAGGCGGCAATGGAGGTAAGGTAGATTTTACCGAGACAACCGAAGAAGTGCGGCAATATTTTAAGCTGAAAGATAAATATGCCGGTTTGACCGCCGCGCCTGCCGGCCAGGAAAAAGAATTTGCACAGTGGCAGGGTGTAAAAACCATTTATGATACCTCTCTTAGCAAGGCCCAGGCTGAGGTTAAGGACCTGACGATGGAAGTAAATGTACTTTCGGCAACCAATTATTATATAAAAAGGGAGCTAAAACTCCAAAGCGACCAAACCTTTACAAAGGCAGACCTTGACCGATTAAAAACCACCAACGATACGTTAGCACAAAGCAAAACGGTATGGGAATCGGTTTTTTCGCAAATAGGGGATAACACCAATAACGCCAAAGTATTGAAGGACCTCACAGAATATTATGCCAAAGAGAACAATACGATCACCCCCGATCTGGATGCGCGGGCACGTATAGTTGGCGATGATCCGGATGTTAACGATGGCAAGCCTTATGGGAATAACATACTTAAAAATGCTGATGCCTCGCATGGTACCGGTGTTGCCGGCCTGATTGGCGCTGTACGTAATAACGGCTATGGAATTGATGGGGTGGCTGATAACGTGAGGATCATGTCGATAAAAGCGGTACCCAATGGCGATGAATATGATAAAGATGTTGCGAACGCGATACATTATGCAGTTGACCACGGTGCCGAGGTCATTAATATGAGCTTCGGGAAAAAAATATCACCGCATAAGGCCTGGGTCGACGAAGCGTTTGAGTACGCCGCCGCGCATGATGTGCTGTTGGTAATGGCATCAGGCAATGAAAGCCAGGATGTTGACGCGAAACCTGAATTTCCTAATACCAATTACCTGGACGGGAAAAAAACCGATAATGTAATCAACGTGGGTGCTTCCGGTCCTAAACCCGGCGAAAAACTGGCGGCGGATTTTACCAATTATGGCAAAAATAGTGTGGATGTTTTTGCACCGGGGGTTAAAGTTACCTCGATTGATATGGACGCTGAATTTAATACAGAAGATGGCACCAGCTTTTCGGCACCGATAGTTTCAGGCATTGCCGCGCTTTGTTTGGAATATTATCCGAAACTGAGTGCAAAACAAGTAAAACAAGCTATTTTAGAATCAGCTGCCCCGGCAACCGGCATTATAGTTATTAAGCCGGGCACTAAAGATCAAAAGGTTGACTTTACCACGCTATCAAAAACCGGCGGTATCGTAAATGCCTATAAAGCGTTAGAAATTGCCTCGAAAATGAAGGGCGAGCGGAAGGAGTAGTTTGCAGTGGGCAGTAGTTTGTCCATAGACCATAGTCCATGGTCGATAGTATAAAATTGGACAACTATTTTGCCATGGTCTATGGACCATCGACTATGGACAACTACAACCTAAGTTACCATGAACTATGAACCATCAACCATGAACCCACAAGGTAAACTCTATTTAGTCCCCACCCCGATAGGCAACCTTGAAGATATGACTTTCAGGGCTGTCCGTATTTTGAAGGAAGCTGACCTTATCCTCGCGGAAGATACCCGAACATCGGCGCCTTTGCTGAAACATTTTGATATTCATCAGAAAGTATTTTCTCACCACCAGCATAACGAGCATCAGTCGGCCGGTGAGATCATAAAATTTTTAAAGGAGGGGAAAAATATTGCACTGATCTCCGATGCAGGTACGCCCGCCATTTCCGATCCGGGCTTTTATTTGGTTAGAGAAGCTTTAAAAAATGATCTGCAGGTAGAGTGCCTTCCTGGCGCGACGGCTTTTGTGCCGGCGCTGGTAAACTCAGGTTTCCCGACAGACCGTTTTTGTTTCGAAGGGTTTTTGCCATTAAAAAAGGGCCGCCAAACACGTTATAAAACTTTAGCGATAGAGGAGCGCACCATTATACTTTATGAGTCGCCACACCGTTTGTTAAAAACACTGGATGAAATGGTGATTTATTTTGGCGCCGGACGGCAAATTTCTGTATCGCGCGAGCTGACGAAGATGTTTGAAGAAACGGTTAGGGGCACGGTTACCGAGGTAAAAACTTATTTTGAAACACACCCGGTGAAGGGAGAGTTTGTGATTTGTGTGAGTGGCCTCTAAACTGCAAAGCGGTCATGAATATCGCTAAACCATTAAAATAATTAGTTCGAGATAGTAATTGAAGGCCATTGCTATATGCCCCATCGGGGCTACCGCTTTGTAGAAACAAAAATAACGAAGATAGTTGCCACGTTAGTGGCTACCCTTCGCGATTGGGTAGCCACTGACGTGGCAAAAATACCGTTTGAATGATGTACTACAGAGCGGTAGCCCCGATGGGGCAAAGGTTCTGATATCAAACTCAATACCCTGGAAATTTAAAGGAGGTATTTATGGAAACCTATTTAAACAGCGTAATAAAGCGATTTGAATATTACAAAACGCTTGCCGAAAAAACATTCGAGCATCTCAATGATGAGGACCTGTTTTGGCAGTACAATGAAGAAAGCAATAGTATTGCCGTTATCGTAAAACACTTATCCGGCAATATGCTTTCACGCTGGACGGATTTTTTAACCAGCGATGGGGAAAAGCCGGGCCGTGACCGGGACACTGAGTTTGAAAATGACCTCACCAACCGGCAGGAATTACTTGATATTTGGAACGTTGGCTGGGACTGCTTGTTTAATGCCCTTAACTCGATAAAAGACGACGACTGGCAAAAGGATATTTATATTCGTGGTGAGCGCCATAGCGTTGTTGATGCCATCAACAGGCAATTGGCGCATTACCCATATCATGTTGGGCAAATTGTGTTTATTGGTAAGATGATCGCCGGTTCAAAATGGGAATCACTTTCTATCCCGAAAGGGAATTCGCAAATGTTTAATAAAGAAAAATTTACAAAGCATGGAAGTAAACCATCTTAAGTATACTTTTGGCCTGAAATTAAACCTTGCTTTCAATTGATGAAAAAAAACGTCCTGCTGTCTATCCTTTCCGGGCTGCTGCTTTGGATAGCCTGGCCGCCAACCCCCTATACCACTTTTTTGCTTTTTATCGGGCTGGTACCGATGCTGGTGGCCGTTGAAAATATCATCCGCTCGGATTACAAAAAAAAGGGAAAGAAAATATTTGGTACAGCTTTCCTGGGATTTTTTGTCTGGAATACTTTATCCGTTTATTGGGTATATAATTCTATAAAAACGGAAGGTGAAATTGTTGCCATTCCCATTTCATTAATACCTTATTCGCTGGGGCCCTTATTAATGGCAACTGCTTTTTGGCTGTATTACAGGTTACGGCGCATCACCAACCGGGGCCTGGGTTTGTTTGGACTGGCTTGCTTTTGGATAGCTTACGAATACCTGAACCAAAGCTGGGACCTGAACTTCCCATGGATGACGCTGGGGAATGGTTTTGCCATCACCCATCAATGGGTACAATGGTACGAATATACCGGGGTGTATGGCGGAACAGTGTGGATTTGGATTTTAAATATAATGCTGTTTTTGATTTATTCGGGCTTAAGAGAGGCTCAAAACAAACAATTAAGGCTAAGGCTTATCGCGGCATTTGTCGTCGTTTTGGTGTTGCCGCTTAGCTTTTCACTATATAGGTATTACAGCTATACAGAACACCGCAACCCGTCGAACATTGTGGCAGTACAACCCAATATCGATCCATATGCCAAAGAATCAAGCATGCCAGCTTCAATGCAGGTGAATATATTAACCCGTCTTTCCGACTCCCTGGGGCAAGCCAATACCGAATTCTTTTTATGGCCGGAGACTGCTATACCTGACGGGATAAATGAAGCGACGGTCCGTACCAATAATTATTTTTTACAAGCCCAGCACTTTTTAAGCAAATACAAAAACGGCAACCTGCTGACCGGCGCTGAAACTTTTAGACTTTATAATACGCAGGCAACACAAACGGCAAGCTATGATGCAGCGGGGCATGTATATTACGATAATTTTAATGCGGCCATAAACATCGAAAACTCCGCCGATGTGCAGTTTTATCATAAATCAAAATTTGTGCCCGGTGTGGAATCACTGCCCTTTGGCTCTGCCCTTTCATTTTTAAAGCCTGCGTTTGCACAATTAGGCGGTGCAACCGGCAGCTACACCGGCCAGGACGAACCGGGTGTGTTTTATTCGCAAAGCGGCATCGGAGTCGATCCTGTTATTTGTTATGAAACTCCCTGGGGCGAATGGATAGCGGGATCGGTACACAAGGGAGCGCAATTCATCGCTATTATTACCAACGACGGCTGGTTTGGAGACAGTTCAGGCAAAGACCAGAACCTTGATTATGCCAAACTGCGCGCTATTGAAACCCGTCGCTGGGTTTGCCGTTCGGCCAATACCGGCATTTCGGCTTTTATAAACCAGCGCGGCGATGTGGTACAGCATACGAAATGGTGGGTGCAGACGGCAATAAAGCAGGATATTAACCTAAACTCGGATCTTACATTTTACGTGCTATACGGCGATTATATAGCCAAAGCGGGATGCTTGCTGGCCTTGCTGGGGCTATTGTTTATTGTGTTTAGGGCGATTAGGAAATAATTCCGAATTCCGAATTCAAACGCCATCCCTGCTTAAAATAAACGCCATCAGGTCGTGGATCGGCTGGCGGATGATCTTACCTAAATGCACTTGGTTTTCAATACAAACAGCTTTTAACTCGTCCGCAAACACATAGGCAATTGAACCCACAAAATGGCATTTGTACCGATGGTACTGCGGGTACGATTTTACATTTGTCTCAACAAATTCAACCATTCCCCGGTGCAGCAGATCCCGGGCATAATCATGTTCCCTTATGGTACTTAGAAATTTGCTGAACGAAGCCAGGTACGAGTTGGCGTTTGGCATCTGATAAACATTCTTAATAACGATCTCTTTATCCAGGTTATAGGCTTCATCAAACTTTACGTTGATCTCATCGGGCATTTTGCCATATAAAAAATCGGTGATCAATGCCTTGCCGAACCAGGTGCCCGATCCTTCATCACCCAGCACAAAACCCAGGCCGTGGTGCCCGTCGTGTATATCGTTGCCATCAAAAAAAGAAATATTTGAGCCGGTACCCAAAACACAGCAAAGACCTTTTTCGTGCCCGCAGGTAGCATAGGCGCACCCCAAAAGGTCACTGTCGACACTGACGTATGATTTGGGAAACAACTGGCTGATCGCATTTGAAACAATTTCGTGCCTGTCGGGGCTTGAGCAGCCTGCACCAAAAAAATAGATCTCTTTAATATCTGCGGCATAGGCTATTATATCAGCAGCCTGCTCCTGCAATATTTTTACAATTTCCTTCTCCGTTAAAAAGTAGGGATTAAGCCCGGCCGTCCTGAATTGTTTTTCTCCCTGTCCGGGGATGGTAAGCAACCAGTCTGTTTTAGATGACCCGCTATCAGCCACTAAGATCATTGGCAAAGTTCTTCGAGTGCTTTTTGTGTAAGGGGTTTATGAATAAACTGCGTTATATATTTGTTATCCGTAGATTTTCTCATATCTACAGGGTCAAGTGAAGAGGATAACATGAAAACCTTTATATTCGATTTGTCAATATTGATCTTGTCAAATTCCTCTAAAAATTCAAAGCCACCCATTAATGGCATCCTGACATCCAAAAAAATAACATCGGGTACAACGGAGCCGGCCCGCAAAGAAGCTATGGCATCAGTTGCCGACCCAACAACAACAATTGTTTCTGCAAAGTTGCCGCTCTCCAAAATTTTTCGGGTGACAAAATTATCGATGTAATTATCATCGATCAGCAAACAGGTTTTAAAACAAATAGCCATCAAGTTCAAAAATAGCATTATAAACCAATTTAAAAAATATATCTGACTGAATTATCAGTGTTTTTTTTGATCGCCGTTCGTACCGCCAATCTATCAACCATTTTACACCTTTATCCCCATACTAACACAGAAAAATTTATAAATTGCCTCCGTAAAATAAAATTTGCCTTGCTAAAAAACATTTAATCACCACCTTATTAGTTTAAAAAAAAGTCCCCTAAATGAAATCTTTTAAGTTTGCTACTCTTTTTTCTATATTATTATTTTTTATGGATACTACCATCAGCAATGCCGCAGGCACAGTTCAAATTTCATATACGGTTACCTTTCCCGAAGCGCAGGCGCATTATGCTGATATTGAAATGAATATCTCGGGCTTAAAACAAAACAGCTTAGACTTGAAAATGCCGGTTTGGACCCCGGGTTCCTATCTTATCCGGGAATTTGCAAAAAATGTAGAATCCTTTAGCGCAGCGTCTGATGGCCGATTGCTGCAGGCGCCCAAGATCAGTAAAAATTGCTGGCAAATACATACGGAAGGGGTATCATCAGTAACCGTTAAGTACAGGGTTTATTGCTTCGAAATTTCTGTGCGTACCAGTTTTGTTGATGCTTCCCATGGCTTCCTGTCAACCACCGGTATTTTTATGTATCCCGACAAAATGCTGCACCAGCCTTCGACAATTCATATCGTACCATACAAAGGCTGGACGAAAATTTCAACCAGCCTGGAAGAAGTAAATGGCGACCCGTTCACCCGTCGCGCTCCTGATTTTGATATTTTATTTGATTCACCGATTGAGGTTGGCAACCAGGATATTTTTGGGTTTGATGCCGCCGGTGTAAAATACGAGGTGTGCATGGTTGGCGGCGGAAATTATGATAAAGAACGCCTTAAGATAGACATGGCGAAAATTGTAGCGCAGGAAACCGCTGTTTATGGCGAAAACCCCAACAAACATTATGTTTTTATAGTGCATAATTTTTTCAGGGGCGGCGGCGGGCTGGAGCATTTAAGTTCCACTACATTAGGCGCTTCGCGCGATAATTATGCTACTGAAAACGGCTACCGCAATTTTTTAAGTTTGGTAGCGCATGAGCATTTCCACCTGTGGAATGTAAAACGTCTGCGGCCCATTGTATTGGGCCCGTTTGACTATGATAATGAAAGTTATACTACCGACCTGTGGATCGCCGAAGGGTTTACCGCTTATTACCAGAACATTATTTTGCGCCACGCCGGCCTTACAACACCCGAAGTATATTTGGATGCAGTTGCAGGTGAGATCACAACGATTGAAAACACACCCGGCGCTAAAATACAGCCATTGGCCGAATCCAGCTTTGATGCCTGGATAAAAGCTTACAGGCCGAACGAAAATTCAACAAATACTGGTATTTCTTATTATGATAAAGGCGCTGCGGTGGCGATGATGCTCGATCTTGAAATCATAAATGATTCAAAGGGGCAGTACGCGCTGGATGATGTGATGAAGTATATGTACAATACTTATTACAAGCTCAAAAAGCGCGGCTATACGGACGCAGAATTTAAGCAGGCTTTTGAAAAATTTGCCGGGAAGAACCTGGACGATTTTTACAGCAAATATATTTACGGATTAACACCCATCGGCTATGATCAATATCTTGGTTACGCCGGCTATAAAATAACTGATGAACTTGCCGCCACCAACGACCCTTCGCTTGGAATCGGCCTTGCCAATAACAATGGCAAAAAAATAGTTTTAACGGTGGCGCGCGGGAGCGCTGGCTGGATTGACGGCATTAATGTTAATGATGAGCTTACAGCAATCGATGGCCAGCCTATCACAGATGTCGCCACCATGCTCAATGGCAAAAAGCCCGGAGACAAAATTGCCGTTACCGTTAACCGCGATGCACTGCCCATGGTTTTACCCGTGACACTGCTCAGGAACGCGCGGGTTAAATACAAGGTTGAGGAACTGCCCGGCGCAACACCGCAGCAATTACTGGTGAGGAAGAAATGGCTGAAGTTGTGAGTGATGAGTAGCCGGTTGGCCTGCATTGAGGGTTTTAAAAATTGTAAATTGCATTAAAATTAAAATGTATGGGACGTATTACCATCGCAGCTTACAAGCCCAAAGCAGGAAAAGCTGAGGAATTAAAGGAGCTTTCCAAAACCCATGTGCCACGCCTTAAAAAGGAGGGACTAGTAACAGATCGCGAAGCCGTTATTATGGAAGCGGCCGATGGTACAATTGTAGAGGTTTTCGAATGGTTGTCAGACGAGGCTATTGCCCAAGCCCACAAAAATCCGGAGGTGCAAAAAACGTGGGGAGAGTACGCAGAAGTTTGTGATTATGTACCGCTGAACACGTTGAGCGAGGCTAATATGATGTTTGCAGGATTTGTGCCAATTAATTAAGAGATAATTCTTCCTGTTCGATCCAGTTGCCGTCCTCTTTAATAAGGCCGATCAGCTCATCAAGCGCGTTGCCAGAGGTGATATTTTTCTTTACAGCTTCTTTGCCACGGTATAGCGTTACCTTGTCGGTACCCGAACCTACATAGCCATAATCGGCATCGGCCATTTCGCCGGGGCCGTTTACGATACAACCCATGATGGCAATTTTTAAACCTTTGAGGTGGCTGGTACGGCTGCGGATCATTTGGGTAGTAACCATCAGGTCGAACAAGGTACGGCCGCAACTGGGGCAGGAAATGTATTCCGTTTTTGATATGCGCGACCGGGTGGCCTGCAAAATACCAAAAGCTGTTGACGTAATTATTTTGGTTTCGATCTCTGGCGCATCGATCCAGATGCCGTCGCCAAAACCATCAACAAGCAAGGCGCCGAGATCGGTGGCAGCGTAGAGCTGAAGATTTGAGATTTGAGATTTGAGATTTGAGACCTTATCTTCGGTTTCAAAATTATAGTTTCTCTTTATTATTACCGGCACATCCAACCCAAGCTCTTCTAATTTAAAGAAAAAGGATCGCTGCTCGGCCATGCCGTGTAGCGCATCGGTTTCCAATATTAATATTAATGACTGATCAAAAGGCATTAAGCCAAATTCTTCTGAATCAAGGCCAGCATAATTTATCCGCACAAGGTTTAGTGCTGAAGACCGGTCGGCGGCGTTAACATATTCCTGCAAAGTAAATAAAGGGTGGCAATTGGTTTTATTGGCCAGCGTTTGCCAGGTGCCGTAGTTATAAAGCTGTTTTAGATTGCCTGGAAGATTGAATGATGGCAACTCATCGGCCAAATAAACAAAATCAACCGATTGCTCGGCCATATTGTATTTATCCAGCAATGGCGAATATAAATAGCCGGCATCGTTTAGTATAGAAGGGTCTTTTAAATTCTTTTTTGAAAGATCGATCACTACCCGCGGTACCATGTGCCCGCCGATAAAGGCGTTGGCTTCGTAGGTGTGGCGGCGGGTGTACTCGTATGGTGAGTGGCGAGTAGTGAATGGTGAGTTGGCTGAACCGTTATTTTGTCCATGGACCATGGACCATGGACCATGGACTTTTTCGTTCCGGCTTCTTTCAACGTATCGTTGAACTAAGGTAATAGCAACCGGCGCTTCGGCTTCGGGCTCTTCGGTTAAGGAAACGCGGACGGTATCACCAAGCCCGTCTTCCAGTAAAGTACCGATGCCTACGGCTGATTTGATACGACCGTCTTCGCCATCGCCGGCTTCGGTTACGCCGAGGTGCAGCGGGTAGTTCATTCCTTCTGCCACCATAGTCTCCACCAGCAGGCGGTAGGCTTGCACCATTACCTGCGGGTTGCTTGCTTTCATGCTGATCACCAGGTTGTAGTAATCCAACGTTTCGCATATCCGCATAAATTCCATAGCTGATTCCACCATGCCCTGTGGGGTATCCCCATAGCGGCTCATGATCCTGTCGGATAGCGAACCGTGGTTGGTGCCGATGCGCATGGCGGTACCGTATTCCTTGCATATCTTTACAAGTGGAGCAAATTTTTGATAGATGCGCTCCAGCTCGCCCTGGTATTCATTATCGGTATAATCTATCTGGTCGAATTTCTTTTTATCGGCATAATTGCCGGGGTTTACGCGTACTTTTTCAACTATTCGGGCGGCCACTTCGGCGGCGTTGGGGGTAAAATGTATGTCGGCCACCAGCGGAACGGTGTATCCCCTTTGGCGCAGTTGTTTTTTTATCTCGGCCAGGTTTTGGGCTTCCTTAATGCTGGGGGCCGTAATGCGTACATATTCGCACCCGGCATCCACCATCCTGATCGACTGCTCAACCGTACCAATGGTATCCATGGTATCGGTGGTGGTCATGCTTTGAATACGGATGGGGTTATTGCCACCCATTGGCACATCGCCAATCGCAACCTCGCGTGTAACAAAGCGGGAGTATTCCGTTAATGAGTTACAGTAACGGCCGGGGAGCAGTTTGATAGCGGCAGTATTCATGATACAAAAATACGAAATTATGATTGTTGTAATGTTGGAAAGTTGAAATGTTGGAAGGTTTTGGATTATACTCCACTTAACCTCAACCCATTCTTTTCAAAACACTTTCTTCACCCGCGGATTGATAACGTCGTTAAACTAATGGTGCGATAGATTTTAATTGCTCTCGACGTTTTGCCCTTTCCCAATTTTCATTGAGTTCTTTTTGATGCAATGCAGTCCATTCAATAACTAAAGCTAAAACGCGGGGTGGCAATTTTCCGCCTATCAATTCTAACTTATTTATATCAATTAATCCCTCATATTCTGCATAAGCAGCATGAAAATGGGGCGGGTTATGGTCGCGATAAAACATGCGTATTATTATACCTAAGAAAGTGCTAATTTGTAGGCATACTTTAAATTTTCGGCAAGGATATCTTCGGGATCTTTTTTTAATACCTCTGCATAAATAGCTAAAGAATCAATTTCCAGGTCATCATTCCATGCTATTGAATAACCATTGGTATATACCTTGTTAAATGAATCTTCATTTTGTAAAACTGAAAAGATCCCGTGTTCAATGTAAGTTTTCAGGTCAATAAGTCCCGAAACGCCATCATCAAATGAAACCTGCAATTTGTAGTCAGGCAATGGGTGAACGTTTACAACTTTCATAGTTTACTTTATCTCATTTATAATAATAAAAGTACAAAAAATTAAGACATTTATAACTAGCCATTAAAAACTACATAATCCAATCACTAATTCAACAATTCACTAATTCAATAATTAATCCCTAATTTAGTGTCCTGTTTACAGTTAATCCTAAATAAACCCGTTATGTTATTTCACAAGGCTTTTTTGCAAAAGGCGGCTAAATTGTTTTGCTTGTCGCTGACCGCGTTGCTGTTTACTTTAAAAGGTTTCGGTCAGGATGGCCGCACTGTCGCCGATTTTGATAAAGGCTGGCATTTCAATTTAGGTGATATAAAAAACGGTGAAAAAGCAAGCCTAAATGATGCGGGCTGGCGCCTGCTTAACCTGCCGCACGACTGGAGCATTGAAGGAAAATTTAGCCAGGATAACCCGGCTACCCCCGAAGGCGGCGCCCTGCCCGGCGGCATCGGCTGGTATCGCAAAACATTTACCGTTCCGGCTTCCTCAAAAAACAAATTGGTTTATATTGATTTTGATGGCGTTTACCAGAAAAGCGATGTTTGGATAAACGGGCATCATTTGGGTTTCAGGCCAAATGGCTATATCTCGTTCAGATATGAATTGACGCCATATTTAAACTTTGGCGGCAAAAATACTATCGCCGTTAAAGTTGATAATTCGGTTCAACCAAACTCGCGATGGTACTCGGGTTCGGGTATTTACAGGAATGTTTGGCTGGTGACTGCCAGTAAAATAGCTGTGGATCATTGGGGAACTTATTTTACAACAAGCGATGTGAGTGAGCAATCTGCAACAGTCACTGCTGAAATCAAAATTAAAGCAATCTCTTATTCCATCAAAACGACAATATATGATGGCGACGGAAAGGAAGTCTTATTTCCGCCCACTAAGTCTCGCACGACTGTTACATTAACCGCACCTACAACTAAACCAGACTCCCTACATATTATCAATGAAAAGTTCCATATCCTCAACCCCAAGCTATGGTCAACAGATCGGCCTTACCTTTATACTGCTGTCACACGTGTATATAATTTTACAGAGGAAGGGAAAAAAATCCTGGCTGATGAATATACCACCACTTTTGGCATCCGCTACTTTAATTTCGATGCCGACAAAGGTTTCTCGCTAAACGGCAAGCCGATGAAAATATTGGGCATTTGCGATCACCACGATCTAGGCAGTCTTGGCGCGGCTATTAATACCCGCGCCCTGGAACGCCAGCTGCAAATGCTGAAGGCTATGGGCTGCAACGCTATCCGCACCTCGCACAACCCACCTGCACCGGAGTTACTTGACCTTTGCGACAAAATGGGTTTTATTGTAATGGATGAAGCTTTTGATTGCTGGGAAGTACAAAAAGTAAAATACGATTACCATTTATATTTTAAAGAATGGCACAAACGCGACCTTGAAGACCAGGTACTGCGCGACCGCAACCACCCCAGCGTATTTATCTGGAGCATTGGTAACGAGATACCCCAGCAGCGTGATACGAGCGCCCTGCGCCTCGCGCCGGAACTTGCCGGCATCGTTCACAGTCTTGACAAAACAAGGCCAATCACAGCCGCTAATGATAATCCCGGCAAGGGCAATAAAATTATCGAGTCCGGTGCGCTTGACCTGATCGGGTATAATTACCATGAATATGATTATGCAGCATTTCATGAACGATACCCCGGTAAAAAGTTCATTGCCACCGAAACAACTTCGGGCCTTGAAATGCGGGGGTATTACCAGATGCCTTCGGACAGCACCAGGATTTGGCCGACGGCGTGGGATAAACCATTTACAGGCAATGCCGGCAATACCGTGTCTGCTTATGACAATACCCGCCCGCCATGGGGCTCAACGCATGAAGCCACCTGGAAAGTGATGAAAAAACATGATTTCCTTTCGGGATTTTTTATCTGGACAGGCTTTGATTACATGGGCGAACCTACGCCTTATTCATGGCCTTCGCGAAGCTCCTATTTTGGTATTATCGACCTTGCGGGATTTCCGAAGGACGTATTTTATATGTACCAAAGCGAGTGGACCAATAAAACTGTGCTGCATATTTTCCCGCACTGGAACTGGGAGCCCGGCAAAATGGTTGATGTATGGGCCTATTACAACAATGCTGATGAGGTGGAACTGTACCTAAACGACAAATCGTTAGGCATCAAAAAGAAAATCGGTGACGACCTGCACATTATGTGGCGCGTAAAATATGAACCCGGTACACTGAAAGCCATATCGCGTAAAGACGGCAAGGTGGTTGCAACCGCCGAAAGACACACCGCAGGCGCGCCAGCCAAAATTGAGCTAATTGCCGACCGGAAAAACATAAAAGCCGACGGCAAAGACCTGTCGTTTATCACCGTAAAAATACTGGATAGGGACGGCTACTTAGTGCCCAATGCCGATAACCTGGTTAGCTTTAAAATTAACGGCGAAGCCTTTATTGCAGGTGTTGATAATGGCGATGAAGTTAGCCATGATCCGTTTAAGGCTAATTACCGAAAGGCATTTAACGGGTTGGCGCTGGCAATTGTGCAGGCTAAAGAAAAAGCGGGGAGTATTACGTTTACGGCAACATCAAATGGTTTGCAGGGGGCGACGGTGGTTTTGGAATCGAGATAACGCGCTACGATTTAAAGCTATCTTAATTTAAACTAACTCAGATTAAAACTAATCGATAAATATTTTAAAAATCAACCATAATGAAACAAAGCAAAAATGAACTTGACGTTGATTCTATCGGAGGACAAGAGCCACTGACAAAAGAGGAAGAAATTGCGATCAGTGAATTTATAAGGTCTCAAAAAAGTAAAAATAAAAGACACCCGGAGAAAACGAATGTATCCATGATTGGTCGTGATAAAGAAACTGCGTAATTTAAATAAATCCGAAATCGAAATTCCGAAACGGCGAAGCCCTCAACGAAGTTAATCCGAAATCAAATTATTCCCCCTTAAATCTTAACCCTACCTGCGCCCTCGCCTCATCTAGCATACTTATCATCTGTCTTGACATATCATGGCTGATAACCGGGCTTTCCGTTTTATTTTGGCGGATCAAATCGCAAAAATGCTCTATCTCATAATTTAAACCGCCGGCCATAAAAGGCTCATCAAGTTCAACAATATGGCCATCCAGGTAATTGATAGTGGCGCGGGCGGGGTTCCACCAATTTTTGTGGATAGTGATATGGCCGATGGTGCCGCAGATGAGGGCGTCGCCTTTGCCGTGCAGGTCGAAACCGCAATAGAATTGGCCGTAACCGTTTTCATGTTCGGTTTGAAAGGTGGAGAACATATCAATACCCGTTTCGCCAAACCTGCCCAAAGCTTGGACCTGTTTCGTCGCGCCAAGCCAGTCGATAGCCAAAAAAGCTTCGTAAATGCCGATCTGCATCAGGCTGCCGCCGATGAGGTCATAACTAAAATTCGGATGATCGCGGCTGATATCAGCAACTGATGATCCAGCCCTCACATAACCAACCGGTCCGATTGGGTCAGTAAGCAGGTGTTCTTTTAATTTACTGTATAAAGGAAAAAACGGGGGCTTCATGCCCTCCATGAAAAGCAGCTTCCGAGCCTTTGCAACTTCAAGCACCTGGTTTAATATGGAAAGGTTGGTAGCCGCAGGCTTCTCGCACAAAACATGTTTGCCGGAATTTAAGGCTGAAATACTATACGACGCATGACTATCGGGCAATGTTGCAATATAAACGGCGTCAATATCACTGGCAAGCAGCTCGTCGACTGATGCACAAGCCGTACCGCCATATTGTTCAACGAAGCTATTAACTGTTTCCGGCCGACGGGACCAAACGGATACTAATTCCGTGCCCTTCACTTCCTGCAACCCCTGTACAAACCGGTGTGCAATCCGCCCGCAGCCTATTATGCCCCATTTGAGGGAGTTTATAGTTGATAGTTCATTGTTCATAGCCGATTTCGTCTTACTACTCACCATTCACTACTCACCACTCCCCTACTGGTACTGTATATAGATCGGATGCGGTTTGTACATCTTCATAATCTCCTCGGGGGTAAGCATGTGATGCGGCGGCAACCACGAGTCATTTTTATAAAATAGTTTGAAGCCGGTAAACTGTACCGGGTCGTGAAAAATATAATCGCGGTAGGTGCCGGTCTTTAAATCGGGGGGACCGAAGCCGTCCATATCCATAACGAACTGGATTTCCGGGTGAAGTTTAATGTTTTGATAATTACTAAGCATCTTACGCGTGAATCGGTGCACAATAAAAATTTTGGGCGGCAGGTGATATTTCCTCACCTCGTTTGCTAAGTAAGCCGAAACATAGTTAACATCAGCTGCGTCGTAAGTGCCTATTTTTTTGCCGGGATGGGTGCCATCCTTCATGGAAAATTCAGGGTCGATACCGCAATGTACGTTAGGCATTTGCCAGTATTTTTCCAACTTCGGCAATTCCGCGCGGATATTGCTCAACGCTACCTGGATATCCAGGAAAAGTATGGCATGGGCCCTTTTTGCCAGTCGTACCGCGCTATCTATTTTTTTATCAGGCATGCGGTTGATATACATGTTGTCCTTACCGGGAAAGCCGGCGGCCACCACTGCGATATAATGAAGCGCAGGTTGCACAGGTGTTTTCGGGTCGGCTTTCTCCCAATGCTTTACTTCTCCATGCAATTTGGCCAACATTTCGTCTGGCGGCAGTTCGCCCAGGATGCCCATCTTTTTAGCAGACAGGTTACCATAATAGGCCACAACGCGCTTAAAGGGTAAGATAGCGCCGGGCAAAGGATAAGGCGCGTTTTTTACCGGCCATTTCCCGGTGGTGTCGCCGTTCGCCAGTTTTTTCATTAACGAATCGTACAAATGTTTATTCAGCGGCGGATAAGTGACGACGGCAGGAACAGTATCCTCTTTTACCGCTGCGGCTGCTTTTTTGGCGGTATCTTTTGCCGCCGGTTTTGTGGCGCTTTTGCTTTGGCTGCAGCTGGAAAAAAGCAGTGATGACGATAACAGGAATACTGCGGAAAGAATAATGCGCTTCATTTTCATTTTGATTGATGTTGAGTGTAACCGGGGCCGTGCAAAATAACGCCTTTTCGCGTGCCAATGTGCTTAAAGTTATCAACAGTGAGTGAACCATTTACCAAAACATATTTAAAGCCCGTTGAGTAAGCATGCGGATGTTCAAAAGTCGACTCATCTTTTACCGTGCTGGCGTCAAATGCCACAATATCAGCGTACATTCCCGGTCGTAAAAGACCCCGGCCGGTAAGATGAAATTTTTGCGCGGGCAGGGAAGTCATTTTCCGGACAGCATCTTCGAGGCTGATCACTTTTTTTTCACGGACATAAAGCGCCAGCACCCGGGCATTGCTGCCATAACCACGCGGATGCGGGACACCCACACCAAACTCGCGGATACCCGAGTCGGATATGATCATGGTAAGCGGGTATTTTAAAATGTTTTCAACATCGGTTTCGCTCATGCTATGAAATACCATATCGGCGCTGCCCATCTTTACAATATCAAGTATGGTTTCTATCTCGTTCTGAATGGTCGACGGGCGCCCGGCCTCTATATTGATCTGTTCAATACTTTTGCCATTCAATGACGGGTTGTAAAAACAGCTTGCCACAATAGCATAATCAAAATGGCTGCGTTTACGCCTGTTCATATCGTTTATCATCTCGATAACCACTTTACGGTGCAAACCGGGATAGCTCAATCTTTTAGCTATTTCGGAAGTACCGCCGGCTTTGAGCCAGTCGGGCAGTAAAATGTACAAGGTGGTACTGCTTGCGGTGTACGGATATTGGTCGACGTTAACGTCGATGCCTTCTTCACGGGCGCTGTCGACCATCGCTAACATTTTCCCCGAAGCGCCAAGGTTTGGCTGACCAACTTTAAAATGTGAAATTTCTACCGGGATCTTGGCCTGCCTGCCCACATCAATAGTCTCGGCAATGGCATCAAAAACCTTATCCGATTCATTGCGCATGTGCGAGGTATACACCCCATGATATTTAGCGGCAACTTTAGCCAGGGCTACAATTTCGTCGGGCTTGGAATATATCCCCGGCGTATATTCCAAACCTGTTGAAAATCCCATCGCGCCGTCGCGCATAGCTTTCCCAATCATTTCTTCCATCCGTTTTAGCTGCGCTTTATCAGGACTCACATCCTCTTCGCCTAAAACCACGCGGCGGACGTCGTTATGACCGATCAGTGTACCCACATTCACTGAAAGTTTTGCACTGTCTAAAAATTTAAGATACTTCCTGATGTCGGTGTTTGAACTGCCGCAGTTGCCGGTAATTACGGTCGTAACGCCATCGTAAATAAAATTATTGGCAGTGGGCGTTGTTTTTTCATCGCCTTCGATATGGGTATGCACATCAATAAATCCAGGGGCAACGATTAGCCCGGTGGCGTCAATAATTTTACCCGCTTTACTTTTTGAGAGGTCGCCAATGCTGATGATCTTGTTTTTAACTATGCCAACATCACCATCAAACGCGGGGTTGCCTGTGCCGTCTATTATTTTTCCGTTTTTAATGATGATATCAAAATGCTGCTGGGCAAATACGCAGGACGTCATAGCAAGCAGTAATAAACAGCACAGCCTAAATTTCCTCATTTTCACCTATCTTATACTTTACAAAACTTCCCAAACACCCCTAAAGGCAATTTTGGCCCTGATGTTGCCTGGAGGTATAGTTCGCCGGTTTCCAGGTTTTGCACCTGCGGGTAAGCGCTCTTTACCAGGTTTTCTATAATAACCGACGAAAAGCCAAGCGAGTATGTATTCAGGATCATAAAATGCTCATCCGGATCAAGCAACTGCATTACATCGCCCATCATCTCATTGATATTATCTTCCAGCTTCCATTTTTCGCCATTGGGACCGTGGCCGTATGCCGGAGGGTCAAGGATGATCCCGTTATATTTTTTGCCCCGTTTTAACTCCCGTTTTACAAATTTTAACGCGTCTTCGACCACCCAGCGTATATTGTTTAAACCTGAAAGCTCCTGGTTTTCGTGGGCCCAGGTAACCACCTGTTTTATCGAATCTACATGGGTGGTATCAGCCCCGGCCGCTTGGGCAATAAGCGAAGCGCCGCCCGTATAGGCGAACAGGTTAAGCACTTTTGGTTCGGGCGTTTTAAATTTTTTTATGCTTTGGCTGATATAATCCCAGTTAACTGCCTGTTCAGGGAAAATGCCGAGGTGCTTAAATGAAGTTAATGCCAGCCTGAACTTAATACTTGCTTCGGGATTTTTATATTCGATATACCAGCGATCGGGCGTAGCCTGGTTCTTTTTTAACCACTCGCCAGAGGTTGCCGAGCGGCCTTTAAATTTTATGTGATGCAAACGCTGCCATTCCGCGGCGCTTAAAACTTTGCTCCACACCGCTTGAGGCTCCGGGCGTATCAATACCACATTCCCAAACCGTTCCAGTTTTTCAAAATCGCCGCAATCAATCAGCTCATAATCTTTCCAGTGCGTTGGTGTGAGGAGCTGTATGGTGAGTGGTGAGTGGTGAATAGGGAGTGGGGAGTGGGGAGTGGTCATTAGTCAGTAGTGAATGGTGAGTGGTGAATGGTGAGTGGTGAATGGTCAGCAGTTAATAGTGGGAGGCATTTTCGTTTGTATATTATTTTTTCCAAATATACTCAATGCTCTCAAACCATTATCGTAATAAACAGCTCACGTCTTACTCACTATTCACCACTCACTACTCACCATCAAAGCTTCTCCCGCGCTGCCTGCATAAATTTACTGGCGAATACAAAGGAGTTTAATTCTTTATTGTTTGTATGTGCAATCTCGTGGTTCGTTCCTTCCCACCATTTTTGACCGTCGTTTAAAAATATAATGTGATCGCCAATACCCATTACCGAATTCATATCATGGGTTACAATCACAGTGGTTGTCTGGTATTCTTCTGTAAGCTCACTGATCAATTCATCAATGAGTATGGCGGTTTTGGGGTCGAGGCCCGAATTAGGCTCATCCACAAACAGGTATTTTGGCTGCATGGATATGGCACGGGCAATGCCGACTCTTTTTTTCATACCGCCCGATAACTCCGAAGGATATAATTTATTAGTTCCTTCAAGGTTAACTCTTTTAAGACAAAAATTTGCCCTGTCGTGCTTTTCAGAATTCGACATGTCGGTAAACAGGTTAAGCGGGAATATGATGTTTTCCTCTACAGTCATGGAGTCGAACAAAGCGGAATTCTGAAAAAGCATGCCAATTTGTTTACGGATAGGCACGCGGCCCTCAAAGTGCATCTTAGTGAAATTTACATCATCATAAAGTACTTCGCCGCTGGTAGGCTCGTGTAAACCGACAATACATTTCAGCAAAGTAGTTTTCCCTGAACCGGAACTGCCTATGATAAGGTTGTTTTTACCGGGCTTAAAAACGGCGTTTATATCCTTCAATACCTCATTCCGGCCAAATGTTTTATAAATGCTTTTGACTTCGATCATAATAAAAGACTTGAGATAACGAGGTCAGCAAATAATATCCAGATACAGCTGTAAACCACCCCTTTTGTCGCCGACTGCCCAACTTCAAGCGAGCCGCCCGAAGTATAAAAGCCAAAATACGAACAAACTGAAGTAATAATGAAACCAAAAACCACTGACTTTACGGCGCAAACAGTAACAGTTATGGTATTAAACCCGTCCTGGAGGCCGATTATATAATCAGTAGGGGCAATTTCGCGGGAAACAAGGCAGGCAATATACCCACCTGTTAGCCCTAATATTACCGAAATAATGACCAGTAAGGGTATCATTGATACACCGGCAATGATCTTGGGCGAAATAAGGTAGCCGGGAGCGTTTACCCCCATGATCTCCAGCGCGTCTATCTGCTCGGTTACGCGCATGGTGCCAATTTGGGATGCTATACTCGACCCAACGCGCCCGGCAAGTACGAGCGCGGAAATTGTAGGGCTAAACTCCAGTATCGTTGAGTCGCGCGAGATGCTGCCGACGATAGCCCTTGGAACGAGGGGGCTTACCAACTGGAACGCAACCTGGATGGCAGCAACCGCGCCTATAAATACGGAAATAATACAAATGATACCCAACGAGCCAATGCCCTGTGATACCATTTCCCGCATGATCTCGGCCCAGTAAACGCTGAACTTCTCGGGTTTACGGAAACTTAAACGAAGTAAAAGCAGGTATCTTCCTAAGCTGTGAAACATTTAATAAATTATAACCGGCTAAAAATACAGATTTTCTGTCTTTGTTGGGTGTGTATCCAATAATCAACCTTCGTTTACTCCGCCCTTAAACTATTCACCGGGTTTACCATAGCGGCCTTTATCGTTTTAAAAGCAATGGTACAAAAGGCAATAATAACCCCGGCGGCTAATGAAGCGGCAAACATCCACCAGCTGATATGTACCCTGTAAGGGAAATCCAGCAGCCAGTTGTTCATTAAATACCAGGCTAAGGGCCAAGCAATAATGTTAGCGATTATTATTAATTTGAGATATTGTTGCGAGAATAACATCACAATATTACTAACACTTGCACCCACCACTTTGCGGATGCCGATCTCTTTAGCTTTTTGGTTTACCGAATAGGTTACCAATCCCAATAAACCCAGGCATGATACAAAGATCGCAATGAACGTAAAAATGCCGCTCATTTGCTGCGTACGCTGGTCCTGTAAGTAATCGGCCTGGAACATGTCATTTAAAAAACCATAGGAAAATGGTGTATCCGGGTTTAGCTTCTTCCATCTTTCCGAGGCATATTGAACAGCTGCGGAAATGTGCCTGCCGTCAATTTTTGCCACAAGGGTGTTGCACCTAAATGGATTTACGGCCATAATGGCACAAGGGCCTATAGCCGCGTGCAACGAAAAATAATGATAATCTTTGACTACGCCCACTACTTTATACTTATAAATAACGCCATTGTGCAGGTGTGCTACATATTTACCGGGCGCCGTGAATGGGTCAAATCCTAACAGCTTTGCGGCTTCCTCATTCAATACTACCTGTTTGCCAAAGTCATGCAGCTCCATATCCTCCTGCATATTAGTATTGGTAAATGATTCCGGGCTAAAGTTGTTTCCGGCAATTAGCTGCAGGCCAAGGGTTTTTACATAATTTTCATCCGTGAAGTCAAAGAATACTATCTGCTTCTCATTTATTGTTTTTTCTGCCGGGTACAAATTCATATCGCCGGAAATTAAAGGTGCAGTAGCATCTGTCACCGATTTAAAATTTATATTACTGCCAAGCTCCTTTGCCAGGATTGCGCTGTTTCTTTGGGCCTGTTCCCCGTTCAAATTAAGCACCAATTGCTGGTCCTGGTCAAAACCGGTTTTTGCATGGATCATAAAATCCAGCTGATTCCAAATAACAACGGTGGCAAAAATGAGGCAGGTTGAAACAATGAACTGTGATACGATCAGTATTTTCCGGACATTGAATACGCCTTTGGCATTACTTACTTTCCCTTTAAGTACCTGCACAGCTTTGAAGGAAGAAAGATAGAATGCAGGATAAATGCCGGCAAGCAAACCGGTAACAAACGTTATCAGCAATATGTAAAAAATAAGGCTTCGATTTTCTACAGCAAAAAATGACAATGCCTGGCCGGTAAGATTATTAAATACCGGCAAAAATAAAAATGCAAGTATTATAGCGACGATGAGAGCAAATGCGGAGATCGCTATCGTCTCTATCAAAAACTGGTAGCGTATGGAACTTTTTCCCGCTCCCAGCACCCTGCGTACGCCCACTTCGCGGGCGCGGCTGATAGCCTGTGCCGTTGTCAGGTTCATGTAGTTGATGCAGCCCAGTAACAAAACTATCAGCGCTATCGAAACTAACAGGTACAGGTATTTTATATTCCCCTGCTTGTATGCAAGATAGTCCTGGAATGCTGATGAATTAAGATGAATGTCTCTAAGCGCCTGCAGGGAATTAGTGATACGGTCACTATGTTCCTTCATTTCGGCGCCCGCATGCCTTTGGAGGTATGCGTTCAATTCTGCGATAACATGCTGCACATTGCTGTTATGTTTTAACTTAATGTAGGTGTAAAAGTTATCGTTCACCACCCAACTGTTATTGTTAGCCATTTGCTCCCTGATATGGTCGCTGTTGTTCGAAGCAAAAAAATCAGCCTGTATATGGTTTAAAAAATCCTCTTTAAAAACACCCGTAACGGTATAAATAGTACTTCCTGCTTTCAAAGTTTTCCCGATGGGATACACTTTTCCAAACAGCTTTTTGGCCAGCGATTGCGAAAGCACTATGGTATTAGGCGCTGCGAATGCCTTTTTAAGGTCGCCCTGTAAAAAATGAAACGAAAGCACATCGAAAAACTGCGGATCAACCCAATAACCGGAATCTTCGGTATATGGCATTGAATTACCGGCGCCCTGCACCTGTACAATAGTAGTACCAATTGTCGGATCGAGACGAACCGCCTGTTCAACTTCGGGGATCTCACTTTTTAAGTAGATAGCATAGGGCAGGCCAACCGTAGGCGCCTGGCTGCCATCCTTAAAAGTTGAAGTGACACGGTAAATATCCTCACCATGATCAAAGCCCTTATCAAAGCTAAGCTCATGCTGGCAGAACAAAAATACCAAAGCACAGGAAGCCAGGCCGACCGACAGGCTTAAAATATTTATAGCGGTTGTTGTTTTACGTTTCCACAGGTTGCGCAGGGCAAGTTTCAGGTAGCTTTCGAACATAGTGATTTGCTAAAGTGTAATCAAAAATAACGGATTTTCAATTGGTGTCTGTTCCCTATGGGTTTATTTAACAGATTTTAACTTGCTTATATATCGAATTCCTGCGACAAATCTGTTGCCGCCGTTCAAAATTGAACAGGTGATGTATCAAAACCGAACGAATGAAAACAATATGATCTGTATTTAATTGATTATCAATATAGTAATTAAATGGCATCGTATTGGTGGAGTGAATAATGCAGTAGTTTTGCCTTATTATTAAAAGTTTAAACCGACATCCATGCTAAAAAGCTATTTCACCATCGCGTGGAGAAATCTGTGGAAAACTAAAGGTTTCTCTTTCATCAACATCGTAGGACTTTCAACAGGAATGATGTGTTTTATCGTGATCTTATTATACGTAAAAAATGAGCTGAGTTTTGACAGGTATCATAAAAATGCCGACCATATTTATCGCGTAGTAAAAGATTTTATAAATAACGACGGACGGAGAACGCCTGACGCCACCACGCCGCCCGCTTTAGCCCCCGCTTTGCAAAAAGACCTGCCCGAAGTCGCTTATGCCACACGCATTTTCCCTCCCTGGGGACGAAAATATCTTATACAAAATGGAAATAAAGGTTTTTATGAAACAAACGTCGTTTTTATTGATAACAATTTCTTCAACGTGTTTGATTTTGCGCTTAAAAGCGGAAACAAACCAAATACTTTTAATGGTGTAAAAGCTATTTTGCTGACGGAAACATCGGCTAAAAAATATTTCGGAAATGCAGACCCTATTGGCAAAATGTTAAAAATTAATGTAAACAATGGGGCCGATTTCCTGGTCACCGGTGTTTTAAAAGATATACCTCAAAACTCACACTTTACATTCGACTTTTTGATCCCTTTTTCTTCGGTGAGTAAAAACGATGTGGATGCCAATTGGGGCCGGTATGATTTTTATACATACGTTTTGCTGAAACCAAATGCCGATGCGAGTATTTTCAGCGAAAAATTGCAGCCTCTTTTCAAAAAATATCAGCCCGACAGCAAAAATCAATTTTATTCACAGCAGCTTACTGATATTCATTTAAAATCAAAACTTAAATGGGAGCTCGGTACCAATAACGATCTGTCATATATAAAAATACTGATGATCATTTCGGCATTTGTGATCGTGATCGCCGGTATTAATTATGTAAACCTTGTAACCGCACAATCGGTTAAGCGTGCAAAAGAAGTAGGTGTACGTAAAGTGGCTGGTGCATCGCAGCAACTGCTGGTTATACAATTTTTGATCGAATCTATTTGTACTGCTTTTGTATCTTTTTTTATTGCCCTGCTGGCTATTGCCTTTTTCCTGCCTTTTATAAACCGGTTATTGGGCAGTAACCTTGTGCTTTTTTCGCTGGATCAATTGCCATTATGGATTCAGTTGACTGCCTGCACTCTATTTATCGGGCTCGCAGCAGGCCTGTACCCGGCTTTTTATTTATCGTCTTTTCAGCCAATAAAGGTATTAAAAGGGAAGTTCATAAGTTCCCATAGTGGTGTGTACCTGCGAAAAGGCCTGGTAGTGTTTCAATTTTTAATTTCCATTGTGCTTATTATCAGCTTCTTTACCATTTACAGGCAGGTAGATTTTGTAATGCAGAAAAATCTGGGCTTCAATAAAAATAATGTTTTGCTGTTACCAAATGTGAGAGGAGGCAGCGACCCCGGGGCCCTGGTTAACGAGCTGAAAACAATCCCGGGTGTAACCGGCATAGCAAGGGCCGACGGTATCTTAGGCAGTCAAAACTTGACAAACGGCGTTGCCCTCAAAGGCAAAAATGACCATACATTATTAAATTATATGCGGATAGATCACGCGTTTTTGCCAACACTTCAAATTGAGATGAAGGAAGGAAGAAATTTCTTTGAATCCGGGGCCGACAGCTCCAATATTATCCTGAATGAAAAAGCGGTTGCTGAGCTCGGTTTAAAAAAACCATACCTTGGGCAACAACTCGAATGGGATGAAGCACCGGGTAAAACCAGCCTGTTGACCGTAATTGGTATAACAAAAGATTTTCATTTTACCTCGCTGCATGAACCTATCAAAGCATTCGGCTTTACTTCAGAAGAAAATAATGGAAGCAATTTCTTTCTTAAGATCCATTCGCAAAACATTCCCAAAATGATTGCAGCTATTCAAAAGGTCTGGATAAAACATAATCCCGACAAGCCGTTTGATTACACTTTCCAGGATGAACAAATTGCAAAACTCTACCAGGCTGATATAAAATTTAAAAATCTGTTTTCAAGTGTAACGCTGCTGGCTATTTTAATAGCTTGCCTGGGCCTATTGGGCCTGTCCGTCTTTACAGCCGAATCAAGAGCCAAGGAAATCGGTATCCGCAAAGTACTGGGGGCCAGCGTGAGCTCATTATTCACGTTACTATCAAAAGATTTTTTGTGGCTGATCCTGATCTCGATCATTATCGCTTCTCCCATTGCTTGGTGGGCGATGAACCATTGGCTGCAAGGTTTTGCATACCGTATTGATATGTCCTGGTGGCTGTTTGCAATGGCGGGCCTGGCAGCGATCTTTATTGCATTGATAACTGTTAGTTTCCAGGCTATAAAAGCAGCTATAGCAAATCCTGCAAAGGGTTTGAGGGCAGACTAGATCAGTAGTTAATAACACACTAATTTTCACGAATTATTCCGAATTACACGAATTTGATTATCAAAGCAGATTAGTGAAATTCGTTTCAATTCGTGTAATTCGTGTTTGTTAATAGCGCCACGATTTCAAATCCGCTCCCTTTGGCGCCCTTGTTTTCACTTCTTCGGCCCATTTTTTTATGAACATCTGGTGATAACGCAGGCGGCTGATATAGTTTGGTTGGGTATGGTCGCCATTCCAGCAATGCTCGGCACGGGCGCCGTAGTCAATCACGCAATCGCAGTTGGGGTTGTCCAGTTTTTTTAGCACATCTTCGGCGGTATAAACGGCGTCATTCAAAAAATAGGTATCCATTTCGCCTACATAAATATGTATTTTCCCCTTCAGGCTGCTGCCGATCTTCGGCCAATCGCGTTTAATAATATGGGTCAGGTCGAAATTATCGCGCCAGTAACGGGCTACCGATGTATCAATAGCGCCGGTATTTTTGTCAAAGATGCGTTTTGGGTAGCCATCCGCATCCATCGGCGAAAAAACGGCTTCCCAAATATCAAACTGGCCACCACTCCTGCTGCGGCTACCCTGTGCAAACTCATTCTGGTTCACTTCTTTAATGGTAGCCATCACATTGCCAAGGTAATCACGCTCGGCGGGGCGGGGTGTTTTCTTAAAATCGCTTTCGGGGTAGTATGCGTTCTTATCCCTGTAAATGTCTATTGTGGTGTAATGATGAAAGTCGACCGGGTCGGGGCATGCGGCGTAGCAGCCATTGTATTCGTTGGGATAAAATACCTGCACGGCAAGCGATTCCCAGCCGCCGGTAGAGCCCCCGTATACAAACCGCGCCCATCCCTTGCCAATTCCCCTGAATTGTTTTTCAATTTCAGGTATCAGTTCGTAGGTAATGGCATCGCCGTAAGGCCCTAAATTTGCGGAATTAACAGCATACGAATCATCATAATAAGGATTGGCATGCTGTATTTCCACTGCCAGCACTCGCGGAAAACCGGGGCCTGTCCATTGCTTGTAAAAATCATAAGCTTCCTGCGCCACAATTTTATTATAGCCGCTTATGCGGAACCTTTCGGAGGTATCGGGTTTCATATTCGGATCGGGCGGCGTGGTGCTGAAACCATCAAAATCAGGCGGGAAATGGCCATGAAAAATGGCCAGCGGGTATTTTACATTTGGGTGCTCATCAAACCCGGCAGGCAGTAAAATATTGGCCCCGATAAACATCGGCCTGCCCCAAAATTCTGTGAGTAATTTGCTTTGTATCCTGATATGCTTAATATATTTTGTGTCTTCGGGTTGTTTTATAGGAGGGATGATCTTTGTAATATTCAACTGAATTTCATTTGTACTCGCGGGATCGAAATGGATTTTTACCGGTGCCGAATAAATATTGCCGGGTGCAAGGTTCCAATGCTGGCCTTCGCCGCGGTCCATCGGCAGCTTTACGGTTTGGCCTGTTTTTAAATGAAAGGTTTCGTATTTATGGAGTAGTACCTGTACATAATAATCACCTGCCGGTACATCTTTTAGTCTTTCTATCGGGTAACCGATGGCTTGAACATCTACCAGCTGGGTTGTGCCGGGTTTCCATCCTTCCACATCAGCGCCAAAGATCAATTGCGTAGCTGCCCCATCACTTACCTGGAAACGCGGCTCGGCTTTATCGTTCTTTGAGAGCAGCAATAATAGCCGTCCATCGGGTTCAGGCTGGTTAAGCGAGGGATCAATTTTCACGCGGAATGTTTGGGCGGAAGCGGAACTGAAAATGAGTAGCAGGAAAAGGAGTTTTTTCATGAATTGGGAAGGTTAAATAAAAATAAAAATAATCATTCTTCCTATAATAATGCCTTATGGAGTTTGTAAATTTGTTAGATGGACATTCAGGCTGAAAAAATAGAACTGGCTAAATTAATATTGAGTACCGATAATATTGAAACTTTAAATCGAATTAGGGCGCTGTTTGATACAGATGCGAACTTTTTTGATGAATTGAGACGCGAAATGAAAGAAAAAGGATTGACACAGGAAATATTGGACGATATATTGAAGAATGAATAATCAAATTCTGTTTTCATTTAATTGGGGACGGTATTGAAAAAATAACTTGCGAAAGAGATTTGACAACTTTCAAAAAGTTGTCAAATCTAAAAGTCTCTACGATACCGTAATCTCCCCCCTCAAATCCGTTTCCAGGTATTCCTTAACTATCTTAGGGTCATCGAACTGGCCGAGCAGGTACATCATTTTGGTTACGGCCGATTCATAGGTCATGTCATACCCATTGGCCACGCCAACTTCCTTTAAATGCCTGCTGGTTTCGTAGCGCCCCAATTCGACGGTTCCCACTTTGCATTGGGATATGTCCAATATCACCTTGCCGCTGTCGATTGCATTTTTCAGCAGGTCGACAAACCATTGGTCGGTTGTGGTGTTGCCTGCGCCGAATGTTTCCATTACTATGCCCCTTACGTCGGCTGTTAAAATGGTTTCAACAACTTTGGGGCTGATGCCTGGGTACAGTTTAAGCACGGCCACATCGCTTACCAGGTTTTTATGTACAAGGAGTGGCTGCCCGTCCTGCGGGTGCCTGATGTCGTTCAAACTAAATTTAAGGTGAACGCCTGATTCAGCCAGTATGGGATAATTTGGTGAACGGAAGGCTTCGAATTTGGATGAATTATATTTAAACGACCGGTTGCCCCTGAATAATTTATAATCAAAATAGATACAAACTTCGGGCACGCGGGCTCGGTCATGCTTTTTGGCTTTGGCAATCTCGATGGCCGTCATCAAATTTTCCTTGGCATCCGTGCGCACGGCGCTGATGGGCAATTGCGATCCCGTAAAAATGACCGGTTTACCCAGGTTTTCGAGCATATAGCTAAGGGCCGAGGCGGTAAATGCCATGGTATCCGAGCCATGCAATATTACAAAGCCGTCAACCGCATCATAATTTGTTTCGATCAGGCCCGCTATTTCGCTCCATATAGTGGGGTTCATGTTTGATGAATCAATGATCTCATCGAACGAATGTACCATGATCTTGCAATTGAGCTTCTCCAGCTCAGGTACATTATCCATGATCTGCTCAAAATTGATCGGTTTGAGCACCTTCGTCTGAGGGTCGCTCATCATACCTATAGTACCGCCGGTATAAATGATCAATATCTGGCTCATGCGTATTTTTTTAGTTCATGGTCGATGGTCCATAGACCATGGTAGTTTTGTTAAAGCCTGCAAAGTACAGTAATCCATGGACTATCGACCATGGGCTATCGACTAAAATACTCACACATCAAACACCCGTTTTGAATTTTCTGTTGTTATGCCTGCCACTGTTTCCACATCAGTTTGGTGCAGCTCCGCAACCTTTTGGGCTACATAGATCAAATACGAACTTTCATTCGGTTTGCCCCGGTATGGAACGGGTGTAAGATACGGAGAATCCGTCTCTAAAACTATATGGTCTAACCCAATTTCGGCTACAGTTTTGTCTAACCCGGAGTTTTTATACGTAACCACACCGCCAATCCCGAGATAGAAACCTAAACTAATTACTTTATTGGCCTGTTCAGGCGTACCTGTAAAACAATGAAATATGCCGCGTAAATTTTCGTCATTCTCGCTTTCCAATACCGCAAAAACTTCGTCGAAGGCATCGCGGCAGTGAATAACTATGGGCAGTTTTAGGGATTTTGCCCAGGCTATTTGTGTTTTAAAGGCCCGTATCTGTTCAGGTAGTGTGCTTTTATCCCAATACAAATCGATACCAATTTCGCCGATGGCAAATATTTTTTGCTGATGTGCGGCTTCTTTTATTATGTTTAATTCCTCCTCCCATCCGGCCTTAACCGAACATGGATGCAAGCCAAGCATAGGGAAACAAATACCAGGGAAAGATTTTACAAGGGAAAAAACCAAAGGAACGGAAGCTGCATCCACGTTGGGTAAAAATAAACGGCCGATGCTGTTTTCGCTACAGCGTTGTATTAATTCAAGCCTTTTTGCATCGTCTGTTTGATAATACAAATGAGTATGTGTATCCGTTAAGATCATGCGGCAAATTTAAGCATCTGCAGCTGAAATAACTCTTTTTTAAATTTCGAATACGGAATTTTGAATGTAGAATGATGAAGTACCGCCTTGATTAATTAAGGCTCACAAAGTTTCTAAAACTTCGTGAGCCTGTTAAGTCCGATCTTCCCCTGCTTATGTCGTTTTCTTCACAACCTTTTTATGCAAAGGCTTTTTCGCTGCAGGTTTTTGCGTTACCGGGTGCTTAATTGGTTTAACTTTAACAAGTTCAACATCAAACACCAGCGGGCTGTATGGCTGAATATCTCCCTGGCCCTGTGCGCCATAAGCCAGGTCAGAAGGAATAACAAATGTAGCCTTGGATCCTTCATTTAATAAAAGTAAGCCTTCGTCCCAGCCCGGGATAACACTACCAGTGCCGACAATTACCTGTATGGGTTCATAAGCACGGCCAGGTTGGTTCAGGGCCGCCGCCTTTGCCACCGCTTCAATACTCGAATCAAAAACTTTATCTTCAAGCGTACGGCCGGCATAATTGACCAGTAGGGTATCGCCTTTGAGGGGTTTAAGCTTGGGGGACGATTTGGTAATTACATATTTTAAACCTGTTGCCGTAGTTTTTAGCATAAGCTTATGATCAATAGCATATTTTGCAATTGCGGGGGTTTCTATCGCTTTTGCCTTTTCAGCAGCCGCTTTTTGTTCAGCTTTTTCCTTCTCTATCGTTGCATTTCTTTCGGCTATGGCATCATTTAATGACTGGATCCTTTGAATTTTCAGGCTAAAGGAAATGTAACTGCCCTTCGGGATAAAAGGAGGGCGTTTATCTTCGTGCCCGGCAAAAATAGAATCGGTAGGCACTTTTACAAATGCACTGTCATTTAAAGTCAGCAGCGGGAATACCTCCATTAGGTCGCCCACATTTTGCGGCGCAGTACACTGCACCTGCCCCGGGCGCCCGGCGATATAGCTATTGTAAAGAACAGAATCCTTGTCTGTTTTTTCGATGAACTGAAAAGTTACTACATCATTCAGCTTTATTTTATCACCCGTATTGTGCGTAAATACCTGGTAAAGCGTACCCTTGGGGGTACGCTGCATATCGGTTTGCGCATTAGCATTAAAAGCTATTGTTAGCGCTAAAATTGAAAGAATATACTTCATAATAAATAAAAAAACCTTCCCGTTATAAACAGGAAGGCTATGTTTAGTTAAAATTATTTTTTCACCGGCCTCTGTTGCTGCATTTGCTGCATAGGAGGAATAACCGATTGTGGCTTGGGTGCATTTGGATCAGGATGAATAATATCAACCAACTCAATGTCAAACACCAGTGTTGTAAATGGTTGAACCTGGCCGTTGCCCTGTTCGCCATAAGCCAGGTTTGAAGGGATGATGAACGTGGCTTTTGCGCCTTTACTTAATAACCTCATGCCCAGGTCCCATCCTTTGATCATACCTTTTGCGCCAAGGGGAAAATGAATAGGTTTATATGGATTTGCCGGGTTCACCGGTAATTTATATTTTATGGCGTCGGATTTTACGCTGGTTTCAACAGCTTTTCCCGAGATAAACTTAAGTGTATAGTTTACCACTACAGTATCACCGTCGGCGGGCTTAATGCCAACCCCGGGTTTTGTTATCACATAATACAAGCCCGAATCGGTTTTACTCATCTGGAGCTTATTATCAGCAATATATTTCTGGATCTTTATCGGCTCTTCCTTTTTGGACACCGCAGCAAGGGATTGCTCATAGGCGTTGCACCTGCCCATAAATACTTCCTGGCTTAGGTTCCCTTTAGGTATAACTTTTTCAACTTTAATAACAAATACCATGTATTTGCCTTTCATACCCTTGGGGCGCGGCTGGCCTTTGGAAATAGAATCGATATTAGTTTTAACAATGGCGCTATCCCCCTCCCTCAGCATCATCAAGCCGGCATAAATATCGCCTTTGAACTGCGGCTTGCGCATAATTAACGGAACAGCATGCCCGTTTTCATAAGTGCTGGCCAATACGGAATCCGCATCAGTTTTTTGTATAAAATTAATCGAAACAAAATCGCTATCCTTTATGGCCTGGCCCGACTTCGTCGAAATAACATTATATAACAATCCACCTGCGCCTTTTTTAAAGCCGCCGTTGCAGCTCGCTAATCCTATTGCCGCAAGCGCTAAAAACATCAGTTTTCTTTTCATTTTTATTGTATTAATAGTTTTTTATATTCAGGTAATATTAATTTAAATTGATTTACAACTTGTTCAAGACTTTTTGTTGATGTGCCGCCAGAAGCGTTACGGTGCCCGCCGCCGTTAAAATATTTTTTACAAATATCGTTCACCGGGATATCGCCTTTCGATCTTAATGAAAGCTTTACCTTGTCGTGGCGTTCAACAATAAAAGCAGCTAACCTGATACCGGCAATAGATAATGCGTAATTTACTATTCCTTCGGTCTCCCCGGTCAATATGCTGTATTTGTACAGGTCCTGTTTAGTCACTGCAATAATAGCTGTATTGTATTCGTACAAAACCTCCAGCCGTTCGGATAAACAAAGGCCTAAAAACCTCAACCTGTTTTCAGGCGAATTATTGTAAACCAGGTCATATATCTGCCAGTTAACTGCGCCCGCGTCCATCAGCTCCGCAGTTACACGGTGCACTTCCGAAGTAGTATTTGGCAGGGAAAACGAAGCAGAATCCGTCATGATCCCCGCATATAAACAAGAGGCCACATCTTTGTTTACCAGTTCTTTGTGTTTTAACTCCTTAACAATCAGCCGGTATACTAACTGTGCCGTAGCGCATGCTTTGATGTCCCAATAACAATAATCAGCAAAATCTTCCGGCTCAAGGTGGTGGTCTATCAAAACTTTAACCGCGCTGCTCTTTCCAACCAGGTCGCCCATTTCGTTAATACGGCCAAGGGCGTTAAAATCTAAACAAAAAATAATATCCGCCCCTGCTATAAAAGCGGCTGATTGCTTCAAATTATCCGTGTAAATAATAACCTCGTCATTACCCGGCATCCAGCTCAAATACTGCGGGTAATCTGTTGGTGTAATAACTTTAACATCATGGCCCAGCTGTACTAAATAATTATATAAACCTAACGACGAACCCATAGCATCACCATCAGGTTTATGATGAGTAGTAATCACTATTTTTTGGGGCTGCGCTAAAAGTTCAGTAAGCGAGGCAATATTCAACATCAAATTTTAAAAAAGAGTTGCAAAGCTAAATAAATAATTCAAATACAGAACCTATTTGATTTAAAAGCCTTCAGGTTTCAAATGTAAAAAGCTACTTTTGCGGCGGCTTTTGAAGCAGCAGCAGTTTTAAGTAGCAGTGGCAGTGTTGAAAATACTACTGCTACTGCCACTTAAACAAGCGAACGATATTAATAAAAAAGATGAGCAATAACAGAACATTTACGATGATTAAGCCCGATGCGGTTGCGAACGGGCATACAGGTGCGATTTTAAACGATATAATAAAAGGCGGTTTTAAAATTAAGGCCATGAAATACCTTGCATTAAGCAAAGAAAAAGCAGGAGAATTTTATGAAGTGCATAAAGGGCGCCCATTTTATGGCGAACTTGTTGATTTTATGTCGTCAGGGCCAATTGTGGCTGCGATCCTTGAAAAAGATAATGCGGTTGAAGATTTTCGCAAACTCATAGGGGCTACCGATCCTTCGAAAGCAGAAAAAGGGACAATCCGTAACTTATATGCAGAGTCGATCGGCGCTAACGCAATTCATGGTTCCGACTCTGATGAAAACGCCAAAATTGAAGGTGATTTCTTTTTCACGGCGCTCGAACGATTCTGATATTTTTTCGGAAACCGGGTGCTATGCTGAAAAAATAATACCCGGTTTTTTTTTAATTTTGGTTTTTTAAAAAGAAGTGCCTATTTTTATAAAGTTATGGCAATCTGTATTTTGCGATTGCCTTTCCTGATTTTAAACCCAACTGGTAAATTATGAAACTGTTGCTGAAATACATATTGTACTTATTACTTATAATAGTATTGGTTTCCGGCACAGTATTGCTTTACCGGACGCATCCCGAGGCACAGCTTGTGTTTATCCTTCCGGGGATTTTCATCCTTGTATTTTCAAGGATGAGCGATGATTTAAAATTCAAGACCTTTTTCCCCCGCTGGAATAAAGAAAAATAATCTCCTCGACCAGTGTCGTTTTTGCTTCTTCATTGATCTTATTAATGATCTGTGTACGCATCAGCATCAGCTCATTCTTTATTACTGACGACTCAATACGCAGGAACAATTTTTTATCATGTATAAATAATTCCTTGGTACGGTTAGCTACCGACTTGCCGACAAGTTGCGGCCAGTGGGCTATAATGCCGGTTTCATCAAAACGCTTTTTTATCTTGTAAACCTGCAGCATCTGATCAATGGCTTCCTTCAGCGTTTTGTCGTTGGTTTTACGCATCTATTTCGCCCCCTTTCACTTTAAACAGTTTTATATCCACCCCTATTTCACTGAATATATTTTTTACGCGGTTTACGTTGGTATCGGTAATAAAAACCTGCCCGAAATCGTGGTTTGATATCATTTGCATTAATTGGGTAACCCTTTGGTCATCAAGTTTATCGAAAATATCATCCAGTAATAATATGGGTTTAAACCCGTTCTTCTGGTCCAGAAAACTGTACTGTGCCAATTTCAGTGCTATCAAAAACGATTTTTGCTGCCCCTGCGAGCCAAATTTTTTCATGGGCATACCATGGATAGCAAACAAAAGGTCATCCTTATGAATGCCGGAAGTAGTACGCTCCAGCACCCTGTCCTTTTCAATGTTCTTTTTTAATAAGGAAGCAATGTCCGCCTGGAACAATTGGGATTCGTAGATGAGTTCAACCCGTTCGGCATTGTCGCTTAAATATTGGTAGTGTTTATTAAATATTTCGGTAAAGCTTTCCATAAAAGCTTTGCGTTTTTCAAAAATGAGGTTTCCCGAAACAGTTAATTGCTCATCCAATACCTCAAGCAAATGGGGGTCGTACCTGCCAGTGTCGGCAATAAGCTTTAGAAGCGCGTTGCGGTTGACCAATACCTTATTATACACGATCAGCTCATCCAGGTATTGATTATCGGTTTGCGAGATCACGTTATCAATAAATTTCCGTCGCTCTTCGCTGCCTTCAATAATAATGCTGATATCATAAGGGGAAACCATCACCAAAGGAAACAAACCAATATGATCAGCCAGCCGCTGGTAATCTTTTTTATTGCGTTTAAACTGTTTTTTTTGATTGCGCTTAACCGAGCAGGCCACCGCATCCTGGTTGCCATTTTTATTAAAATTGCCGGTGATGATAAAAAACTCCTCGCCCTGTTTTATTTGCTGGCTGTCAATCGGGTTAAAATAACTTTTACAAAGCGACAGGTAATGTATCGCATCCAGCAAATTGGTTTTCCCCGCGCCATTGTTCCCTGTAAAAACATTAACCCCCTCGCTAAAAGTTAGCCCCGCTTCGGCGTAGTTTTTAAAATTGATAACTGACAGTTGCTGTAAATACATAAGAAGTGTTCAAATTTAGCTTTTAGATATGAGATTTAAGAAAAGTTCATGGTTCATGGTTCATAGTAGCTTCAGGGTTCATAGCAAAGAATTAATCGAGTCCTTTTCTTATGCTATGAACCATGAACTATGAACCATGAACCTTCCCGCAAATATTTAATCCAAAAGGTATTGCCAGAAATTTTGAAAAGCGTATTTTTGCAAACTTAATTTTAGAATAGAAATGTCAAAGACCCAGGCAAGTACCAAGGTAGTGGTAGAAAATAAAGATTTTGGACAGACAGGAAAGTTTGTGCGGGAGAACCAAAAAAGTTTGATGTTTATTGGCGGCGCTATCGTGGCCATGATCTTAATTTATATCGCTTATCAAAGATTTTATATCGGCCCGCGCGAGATAGTTGCATCAAATCAAATGCACGTGGCCCAGGATTTTTGGGCTAAAAAAGACTGGGACAAGGCGATAAACGGCGATGCTGGCTATCCCGGCTTTCAAAAAATTGTAAATGATTACAGCAACACCAAGGCTGCTAACCTTGCTTACTTTTACCTCGGCATTGCTTATTTAAACAAGGGAGATTACCGTAAGGCAATTGATAATTTAACAAACTACCGCGGCGACGATAACATGGCTGCTGCCGAAGCACTCGGAAGCACAGCGGATGCGTACGTGGAATTAAAAGACTACGATAAGGCGGAAACCTACTTTAAAAAAGCAGCCGATAAAGCCAATAATAAATTCCTGACGCCGTTATACTTAAAGAAGCTCGGCCTCGTTTATGAAGCACAGAACGACAATAAATCGGCCGATGATACGTATAAGAGAATAAAAAGCGATTATCCTGATAGCCAGTCGGCGCAGAATATCGACGAATACATTGCACGTACGGAAGCGAAGTTATAAGGAATTTCGGATTTCGGATGTTCGATTTCGGATTTAGAAATGAATCGGGATCGAAAAATAAATCCGAAATCGAAATTTCGAAATCCGAAATAAAAACATGTCCACTCAGCTAAAAAATTTGTCCGATTTTTCTGAAACAGATGTGCCGCAGGCAGCTCCGTATCATTTTGGAATTGTTGTTGCTGAATGGAATAGGGTTATTACCCAGGCGCTTTACGAGGGAGCTTATGAAACGCTGGTTGATCATGGTGTATTGCTTCAGAATATTTATACTTATTCAGTTCCGGGAAGTTTTGAATTAACATCGGGCGCTGATATATTATTAAAAAACCGTAAATTAGATGCGGTAATTTGTTTGGGATGTGTAATACAGGGCGAAACAAGGCATTTTGAATTTATTTGCAATGCCGTAGCAAATGGCATAAGCAATGTTGCTTTAAAATATTCAAAACCTGTTATATTTGGCGTGTTGACTACCGATAATCAGCAGCAGGCTGATGACCGTGCAGGTGGGAAACATGGGAATAAAGGTGTTGAAGCTGCTGTAACTGCCATAAAAATGGCTTACCTTGCTGAAACTTTAAATAGTTAATTTCCGTTTAACAATCAAAGTCGGATAAAAATGAAAAGAATAATTTACGTAGCGCTTATCGCTTTGTTGCTTGGCAGCATTACTTCATGCTCAAATAAACTGTGCCCGGCATACGGCTCATATCCTAAGAGCGGCCGTTAACAGTTGAATGTCATTTCTTTACCATTTGTATAAAACTGGCGCCAGTTTTAGCTTCCTTTGCATTTTAAAGGCAAATAATTTTTAATTTTTATTTATGAATTGGACTTCGCTGGAATCGGCCGAACAAATTAATGACATTAATCATCACCAGGGCTACAGCCTGATTTTTAAACACAGCACCCGCTGCTCCATCAGTATGATGGTAAAAAAGCGTTTTGAACTTGACTGGGATAAATTACCAGGAGATTTACCTCTGTATTTTTTAGACCTCATAAAACATCGCGAGTTGTCCAACCAAATAGCAGACGACTTTAACGTCTATCATGAATCACCGCAACTGCTGCTGATAAAAGACGGTGAATGCATACTTGACCTCTCGCACGGCCAGATATCGGTTGAGGAGGCTTTGTCGGTGATCAGCGATCAGAGAACAGCGGTTAGTTAAATGCGAAGGCGGAATGCCGGTTGAAGAATGTTAGCATGACAAAACCTTTATCTTACCTTTTTACCTTCTGCTTTAAGCTTTCACCGCCACTTCCCACCCAAAATCAACTGTCTTTTTCAGATCTTCGTGAACACTGTAATAAACGGGACAAGTAAGCGCGGCTTTTTCTAACAGCTGTTGCTGCTCTTCGGTATACTGTTTCGGGAATTTGAAATTGATCACAATTTCGCCCACGCGGCGTGGGTTGGCTGCCATAATTTTAGTGATGGAGCAAGTGGTATTGTCAATATCAAAATTATTATCGCGGGCCTTTATACCCATAATGGTTAACATACAGCTTGCAAGCGATGCTGATAACAAGTCGGTTGGTGAAAATGCTTCGCCCTTGCCCTGGTTATCAAGCGGCGCGTCAGTAATAATTTTAGTGCCTGACTGGACGTGGGTGGCTTCGGTGCGTAAACCGCCCAGGTATGTTGTTTCTATAGTTGCCATAATATTTTATATATAATTACAAATCTATAGGTAAATTTTAATTTATAGCTTTTAATACCGTCATTTTTAGGCTTACCGGAGGATAATACACCTGCAAATTCTCAGATAGCCACAAATATGAGCCAGATCATTATTTCTTATTTTAAAGAAGTGTATCTTTGATCTGTGAAACGTACCGCCATCATATTATTATCAGCCGTTTACCTGCTGTCCAGTTTAGGGATAGCTGCTGATAGTCATTATTGCTGCGGTATCCTGCAATCCACCACGCTTTTTCGCGATACAAAACAGGATTGCAAAATGGCTTCGCAGATGAAGCATTGCTGCAAAACCAAAAAGCAGTACTTCAAGGTTAAGGACCAGCATTTTGGCGCACAAGCCTTTAGTTTGAATGCTAATTTATTCCATACAGTTATACATTCGAATTATCATTTAGATCTAAATGTTGCGTGTCTTAGTATTGCCCATTTAACTGTTAACAGCCACAGTCCACCCGACCTGCTCAAAACACCTGTTTATATCCAAAACTGCACTTACAGGATCTGACCTGACCTCCCTTTTTAGCCGCGATTATAACTTAGCGCGCTATTTTTTCTATTAAATCAATCCTCTTATAATCGACGCACAAAAGCTCACAAGGCTTGTGTTATTTATCCATTTTCAATTTTTAAATTCATGAAAAAAGTATCCTTGATGGCTATTGCCATCCTTTTCTCGGGCATGTCTGTATTTGCTGCCCACTTGCCTGGCGGTAATGTTTTGTCCGACACTACAAAAACAAGAAAGGTGAAACCGGCAAAAGTACAATACACCTGCCCCATGCACCCGGAAGTGATCAGCAATAAACCAGGTCAATGCCCAAAATGTGGAATGACACTGGTTAAAAAGCAGCCTGCAAAGAAACCTGCTAAAACGAGTTCGTAAATTAAATTATCCCCGGCACGTTTTTTTGCCGGGGCTATTAAATCCATTAAGATGATCAATCAGCTTATAACACTTTCCTTGAAAAACAGGTATATCGTATTGATAATCGCGATCATTTTATTTGTCGCGGGTGTATACGCCATCAGGGAAAACCCGATCGATGCTATTCCCGACCTTTCAGAAAACCAGGTTATCGTATTCACCGAATGGCAGGGCCGGAGCCCGCAGGTTATAGAAGACCAGGTAACTTATCCCCTGGTGAGCAATCTGCAGGGAATCCCCAAAGTAAAATCCATCCGCGCGACATCCATGTTCGGGATGAGCTTTGTTTACGTGGTTTTTGATGATAAAACAGATATATACTGGTGCCGAAGCAGGGTTTTGGAAAGGCTGAACTATGCCCAGCGCTTATTGCCCGAAGGCATAACGCCAACGCTTGGCCCGGACGGGACCGGGGTAGGCCATATCCTTTGGTATACCCTTGACGCAAAAGACGTCGACCTGGGCGAACAGCGCGCTTTACAGGACTGGTATATAAAATTAGGCCTCCAAACAGTTCCCGGCGTAAGCGAGGTGGCTTCATTCGGCGGGTTTGAAAAACAATACCAGATCACCGTTGACCCGAATAAGCTTAATTATTATAACATACCGCTATCACAGGTCTTAAAAGCGGTGAAAAGCAATAACAATGATGTTGGCGGGCGAAAGTTTGAAATGAACGGAACGGGATATATCGTGCGGGGCTTGGGTTATATTAAAAATATCCATGATGTTGAAGATATCTCCATTGGTACTATCAATACCATTCCCATCAGTATCAAAGATATTGCCACAGTACAAATGGGCGGCGATCTGCGCCTGGGCATTTTCGATCAAAACGGGGAAGGTGAAGCTGTTGGCGGTATTGTGGTGATGCGGTACGGCGAGAACGCCGACAAAGTGATCCATGCGGTGAAAAGCAAGATGGCCGATATTGAAAAAGGCCTGCCGCCGGGCGTAAAATTCAAGATAGCTTATGACCGGAGCGAGTTAATTGAAAGCGCTGTTAATTCGGTAAAGCACACCTTAATTGAAGAAATGATCACCGTTTCCATCATTGTGATCCTGTTTTTATTCAGCTGGCGAAGCGCTTTAAGTATAATTATACAAATCCCAATTACCATCGCTACAAGCTTTTTATTGCTCAATGCGTTTGGCATATCATCAAATATTATGTCGTTAACCGGCATTGCGCTGGCTATCGGCGTAATAGTGGATAATGGTATTGTGATGGTCGAAAACTCGCATAGAAATTTATCTATCGCACAAGAAAAAGAAACAAAATGACAATAGCAGAAAGAATAAGTATCATCGAATCGTCCTGTAAGCAGGTTGGCCGCGGGGTGTTTTTCTCAACGCTCATCATTGTGGCTTCTTTTCTCCCTGTATTTTTACTGGAGGGCCAGGAGGGAAAACTTTTCGGTCCCCTGGCCTGGACCAAAACATTCATTTTAGCCATCGACGCCATCCTTACGGTAACACTTGCCCCTGTTTTGATCTCCTTTTTCCTGAAAGGAAAATTAAGACCGGACAATCATAATCCCTTAAACCGGTTTATGGAAAAGGCGTACACGCCCTTGCTGAAATGGTGCCTTACCTGGCGAAAAACCACTATTGGTATTAATATCATCGCTTTATTGATCAGTATCCCTTTATTATTAAGCCTGGGCAGCGAGTTTATGCCGCCTTTGGATGAGGGCACCATCCTGTTTATGCCCGTTATGCTTCCGGATGTATCAAATTCGGAAGCCAAACAAATTTTGCAGGTACAGGACAGGATCATCAAAAGTATCCCCGAAGTTAAAAATGTACTCGGCAAAGCAGGAAGGGCCAATACGGCTACTGATAATTCGCCCATTAATATGGTTGAAACCATCATTTTATTAAAGCCCGCTGATGAATGGCGCAAAGGCCTGAAAAAGGAAGACATCATCAATGAATTGAACGCCCGGCTGCAGATACCGGGTTTGGTGAACGGCTGGACGCAACCGATCATCAACCGGATCAATATGCTTTCTACCGGGATCAGGACAGATGTGGGATTAAAAGTATATGGCCAGAATTTAGATACCATCTATGCTCTCTCAAACCAGATGAAACAGGCTTTGCAGGGTTTGCCTGGAGTGAATGACCTATATGTTGACCCGATCACAGGCGGAAAATACCTGGACATACAAGTCAAAAAAGATGCCATTGGCCGTTACGGACTGAGTGTTGACGATGTGAACCAGGTTGTGGAAAGCTCAATCGGCGGGATGAACCTGACGCCAACGATTGAGGGCCGGCGGCGTTTCAGCGTGAACCTTCGGCTGGCACAGGATTACCGGAACAATCTTGATCAAATTGGGCGGGCGCTGGTTCAAACCACAAATTATGGCCCGGTCCCCTTATCTGCTGTAGCCGACATTAAAATAAGCGACGGCCCGGCCATGATACAATCTGAAAATGCGCTACTGCGCGGAACAGTATTATTTAATGTACGCGACCGCGATTTGGGCAGCACCGTGCAGGCGGCACAGGAAAAATTAAATACCATGGTAAAAGCTTTACCCAAAGGTTATTTTATTGAATGGAGCGGGCAGTATGAAAACTTAATACGCGCCGAAAGGACATTGAAATTGATCATGCCCGTTGTGCTGCTTATAATTTTTGCCTGTTTATACTTCGCTTTTAAATCAGTAAGGGAGGCATTTTTCAGTTTAATTTCTATTCCCTTCGCGCTCATCGGCGGCGCTTATATGGTGTACTTTTTTGGTGTGCATTTATCAGTCGCGGTGGCTGTAGGTTTTATTGCCTTGTTTGGTATCGCTGTGGAAACGGGCATTGTGATGGTGATATACCTCAACGATGCCATGCAGCAGCTGGTGAATTTAAAAGGCAATTCAAAAGAAAAGATAACCAAAGAAGACCTGCGCATTTATGTGATGAACGGCGCGATAAAACGCCTGCGGCCAAAATTGATGACTGTTAGCGTGGCCCTGTTTGGCCTTATACCCGTGCTTTGGGCAAGCGGCACCGGTAGCGATGTAATGCGGCCCATTGTATTGCCGATGATCGGCGGTGTGTTAACTTCTTCCACCCATATTTTGTTGGTTACCCCATTGATATTCCTGATGGTAAAGGAATATGAGTTAAGGAAGTATGGCAAATTGGAAGTATTGGATGTAAAGGAATAATGAAATGAAAAGAATTCATCAAATGATCAGCTTAGCAGTGCTCTGCGGTTGTATTGTAAATACAGTAAACGCCCAGTCGCGGCTTTTAACGCTTGATAGTGTTTTGGCCCGGATTGGCGCCAACCCGGCGTTATTGTCGTTCGATGCAAAGATCAGCGCGCAGGATGCGTATGTAAAGGGGGCAAAAAGCCTTGATGCGCCGAAGATCAGCGCGGGGCAGTATCAAACCCCTTACCAGTTGCCTCCGAATAACGGTTCGTTTATGATCAGCGGGGAGCAAATGTTTACCAACCCGGCAAAGCTGAGGGCAAAAGAGGACTATATGAAAGGCGTGTCCGGGGTAACCGCTGAGGACAAGAATTACCTGAAAAACCAGCTGATAGCACGGGCCAGGCAGTATTATTATGACCGTGTTATCCTGGAAAAGAAACTGGTCCTATTGCTAAACATCCAAAGCCTGCTGGAATACATGCTAAAAGACGCAAATATCCGGCTCACCTACGGGAAAGAGAAGTTGGCCAATATTTATAAGGCGAAAGCGGATTTGTATGAACTTGACGATACCCGCGAGCAACTGAACAATCAGGTACTTCAAAAAAACATTATGCTCAACACGCTGATGAACAGGGATAAGCAAAGCCCTTTTATGGTGGATACCAACATCATGATCAGGGATTACGAATCCGGAGTAACCGATACTGCCACCCTGGCAACCGCACGCAGTGATATAAAAGGCATTAACCGCAATATCGAACTACAGCAACTCAATGCTAAAATGGAATACAGCAAGCGCCAGCCCGATTTTGGCATACAGGCTGCGCAGATGATCAGTTATGGCGGTTATCCAAACCAATATGTGTTGATGGCATCGGTCACCATACCTATTGTCCCCTGGGCCTCAAAGGAATATAAGGCTAATTTGAAAGGCATCCGATACGAAGTGGAGGAATTGCAGCAAAAAAAACTGGATATGCTTAACCAGGCCGAAGGGCAGTTAGCCGGGTTGAGAACGGATATAGGCAGCAAAAAAAGGCAGCTGAAAAACTATCAGCAAAACATCATCCCTGCTCTGCAAAACAATTATAAAACATCGCTGCAGGCTTATGAACAAAATACCGGTGACCTGCCTTCTGTGCTGGATGGGATAAAGTCGCTTCAACTGGCCCGGATGGAAGCCTTAGACCGTTTACAGGAACTTTTACAATTACAGGTAGCTTATGAACGAGAAAATGAAAGTTATTAAAACAGTGGCGCCGCTCCTGCTTATAGTGCTGTTCTTGATGGTGGGATGCGGGCAAAAACCTAAGGTGGCTGCACAAATCGCTGCAGTAAAATACACCTGCCCGATGCACCACCAGATACTGGAGGACCAACCCGGTGTTTGCCCAATTTGCGGGATGACATTGGTTAAAAAGTACGGGCAGGCCAGCGAAAGCGCAGGAATTGATCTCAATACCGTCTTACAGCCGGTAAACTCAACGGTGATCTCGTCGATAGGTACAATTTCGCCGGAGCAAAGGGCTGTCCCGGTAAGTATTGAGGCCGATGGTTTTATAGATTACGATGCCCGCACCTTTAATAATATCGCCGCACGTTATTCGGGCAGGATCGAGAAACTTTATGTTAAGTATTCCTTCGAAGAAATTTATAAAGGCGAACGCATTTTTGATATTTACAGCCCGGATATAGTAAACGCCCAGCAGGATTTGATCTTTTTACTGCAACATTCATCGCAGGAAACAGAATTGATAAGGGCGGCCGAACAAAAACTATTATTGCTTGGCTTAACACCATCCGAGTTAAAACAGGTGGAAAAAAGCCATAAGGCGTTTTATAGCCTGCCCGTGTTCAGCCCTTATAATGGACATGTGCACGATAAGGCGCATGATCAGAATGTGGCTATGGCAGAAACAAATTCCGACCAGGCTTATGCCACCAACGTGCCATTGTCCATTAAGGAAGGGATGTATGTTGAACAGGGACAAACTCTTTTTAATGTTGTTGATGCGCATAGGTTATGGGCTGTCATAAAAGTTAAAAATACAGATATAGCTAACCTTAAGCTTCACCAGGCGGTAAGTATCTCGATGCCGGATATTCCCGGGAAAACATTAGATGGCAAAGTTGATTTTATAGGGCCTTTTTTGCAAAATGGCGATAAAGCCACAGTGATAAGGGTTTACCTTGATAACATGGATCATGAATTAAAAGTGAACAGCCTGGTCAAGGCGGTAATCACCACCGGGATCAAAAGGGGTTTATGGGTACCCCGCGCCGCCGTGACCGACCTGGGCCAAAATAAAATTGTGTGGCTTAAGGCAGCCGGGCTTTTTAAAGTACACCAGGTTGAAAGCGGCTTAATGAGTGGCGACAGTGTCCTGATCTCCAAAGGCCTGTCGGCACAGGATACCATTGCCGCTAATGCCCAATATTTAACAGATAGTGAAAGCTTTATTAAAACCAAAACGCATGGAAAATAAGCAACAAACAGGTTCCGTAATAACCGGGATATTTAGAACCCCCGTTTTCTTTCTGGTTTTGATCGCCCTGTTCAGCGCCTGTAAGCAAAAGGTGCAACCCACAGTTATTGCTCAAAACAAATATTACTATACGTGCGCCATGCACCCGCAGATTCATGAGGACCATCCCGGGAATTGCCCGATCTGCCACATGCAGCTTATCAAAGTTGAATTAACTTCAGGGAATAGCCAGGATACTAAAAACAAGATAACGCTTACCGCAGCGCAAATTAAATTGGCCGGTATCGAAACAGATACCATAAGTTTCCAGTCTGTTGGCTCTCAAAAAACCCTTACGGGCACCGTTGCTGCTGATCAAAGCCAATCGGGTGAGTTAAGTGCACGCGTGGCGGGCAGGATACAGCGTTTATATGTCCGCACACCCGGCGAAAGCATCGCCACCGGGCAGCCGGTATATGATGTTTATAGCGAGGAACTGGAGGGGTCTGAAAAAGAGTATTTATTGGCATTACAGCAAAAAAAAGAACTAAATAACCCTGATGTTGATTACAATAAACTCATCTACGCCGCCGAAAATAAATTGCTCCTCTGGGGGCTTTCACCGGCCCAGCTAAAAAGGCTTGCGGCATCAGGTAAGGTATCTTCGTCGGTAACCGTATTAAGCAAAACAAGCGGTGTAGTAACCGAAATAAATGTGCACGAAGGGGATTATGTTACCGAAGGCATGAGCATCCTGAAAACAGATAACCTTGCTTCATTATGGGTTGAAGCGCAGTTACATGCAAACGAAACATCCCTTTACCACGCTGGCGACCCGGTAATTGTTTCCTTCCCCGACCTTGGCGGGAAACAAATTGAAAGTAAAATATCCTTTATCAATCCCGACCTGTCGCCGCAATCCAAATTAAACCTGGTCAGGATAAGTATCCCAAACAACCAGGGAATGATCAGGCCAGGTATGCTTGCTTATATTTCTGTAGTGTCAGGCAAACAAAAAGCACTGGCTGTCCCGGTTTCAGCCTTAATTACCGGCGGGAGCGGCGTGATGGCCTGGGTTAAAAATACCGATGGCAGCTTTTCGCCCCGGATGCTCGGCTTAGGCACCGGCAACCAGGTCTATGCCCCCATACTGAGCGGTTTATCAAAAGGCGAGATCGTGGTCACCAACGGCGTTTATTTATTGAACAGCGAATATATTTTTAAGAATGGCGATGACAAAGGGGGCATGGGGGATATGAAAATGTGAGCCGGTTTGAATTAGTATGCAACTGATAAATTCAGATGTCCACCTAACCCTTCTCTTACGATACGCATAAGTGTCGACAACCGAATGTCACTTGCATTATTTTTTTTCGCGGCCTTAGTTTATTCCTTTCGCCTGTGGGTTTTCTTAATCATAGCTACTGAATTTATTAGCCCGGTTAAGTAGTCATCCGCAATATCTTGCATACAGGCGCTTGGGGGATTAAAGTGTCCATGCCATCCCGCCGATTGCCCTGTAGCCTCTTTCGATTTTACCAATAATTTACCATTTTTATTGTTAACTATCGCAATCGAGCCACTGGACCTATTCATACGGGTTTTGACAATAGTGCATATTATAATATAATCGGCGCTATCTTTTTTAAAAGTAACTTTAAAGTTATCAGCCAAAAGTTTATCAATTATTGGTTGCTCATAGCCATCATCTGTCTTTTCAACGTAGAGTTTTTGAGCTTTAGAAGTAAAGCCGGCAAATAACAACAAGGTTATGAGTATAATTTTTTTCATTGGCTTTCTTTTAAACCCTACTTGGCGAACAAAGTGAGTGACGGAGGAAATATTTATAACGCACAATTTGATCTTTACAAAACTAACAAATAAGAAGAATAAAAATCATTCAACTGCTATTCCAACTCCTTTTTCTGTCAGACTTTACTGTCTTTCCGACTTCCGGACTTTTTCCCTACTTTTGCACTATGATTGATTTGCCTGTACTCCCTGCAACCCAGCCACAACGCAAGCCCGACTGGCTTAGGGTGAAGCTCCCTGTTGGTAAGGAATACGCCCAGGTACGCAGTTTGGTGGATACGCATAAACTGCATACCATTTGCGAAAGCGGCAATTGTCCAAACATGGGTGAATGCTGGGGAGCCGGTACTGCCACCTTTATGATATTAGGCAATATTTGCACACGCTCCTGCTCCTTCTGCGCCGTTGCTACCGGCAGACCGCTGGCAGTTGATACTGACGAACCAAATCGCGTGGCGAATTCCGTTAAATTAATGCAGGTAAAACATTGCGTGATCACTTCGGTTGACCGCGATGATTTGAAAGACGGAGGTTCCATCATCTGGGCCGAAACCATTAATGCTATACGCCTGGAAAGCCCCGAAACTACCCTGGAAACTTTATTGCCCGACTTCAGGGGGGTATGGGAAAACCTTGAGCGCGTGCTGGAAACCCGCCCCGAAGTAGTTTCGCATAACCTGGAAACGGTGAGGCGCTTGACCCGCGAAGTGCGCATACAAGCCAAGTACGACCGCAGCCTGGAGTGTTTAAACCAAATTGCGCAAGCAGGATTGCGTACCAAATCGGGGATTATGCTGGGCCTGGGCGAATATGAAGAGGATGTTTTGGAAGCTATGGGCGACCTGATGAATGCCGGGGTACAGATATTGACCCTCGGGCAGTATTTGCAGCCAACCCGCAGCCATCACCCGGTAATTGACTGGATACATCCCGATCAGTTTGAACGGTACAAACAAATTGGATTAGCTATGGGTTTCAGGTACGTTGAAAGCGGGCCGCTGGTGCGTTCATCCTATCACGCTGAAAAACACCTGTTTGAAATCTGATAATTCCTTTATATCTTCAACCTATTGAGCCGGAAACGAAAAATATCACTGACAGAAGAGGAATTAGTGCTTGCATTAAGGAACCGGGAGAAGATTGCCATTGAAGCACTTTACGATATGTACTCTGCTTCGTTATACGGCGTAATTTCGCGCATAATTGTAGATACAGCTACCGCCGAAGATGTGCTCCAGGAAACCTTTGTAAAGATCTGGCATTCGTTCTCGGGATATAGTTCCGAAAAAGGACGCCTGTTTACGTGGATGGTCAATATAGCGCGAAACCTGGCCATAGATAAAATACGTTCAAAGGATTATAAGAACCAGAATAAAAACCAGGAACTTGAAAATAACGTAACTTCAATTGACGAACAACGGAGTACGGTTTACAAACCTGAGCTGCTGGGCATTAAGGAATTAGTAGAGACGTTAAAGCCGGAACAAAAGTCGATCCTTGACCTGGTTTATTTTAAAGGATATACCCATGTAGAGGCAGCTGATGAATTGGGCATCCCGCTGGGGACTATAAAAACGCGACTAAGAATGGCGATACAGCAACTCAGAAAACATTTTAATTGAGGTGGAAGATTTAAAAAAATATATTGAATCGGGGATATTGGAACTTTACGTTCTGGGCGACGTTACGCCCGAAGAAAAGTTCCAGGTGGAGGCGATGGCTGCAAAGCATCCGGCTGTAAAAGCTGAACTGGATGAAATTGAGCGCTCAATGGAATTATATGCTGAAAAAAATGCGGTTGAACCACCCGAACATTTACGGAGTAAGGTTTTAAACAGTATAGTTACCAATCTTGCCGACGACAGCACATTTGCTGCCAGAACCTGGGAGCATGAGCATAAAGTTGTTGCTATGCATCCCAAAAAAGCCAGCAATTTTTACAAATACGCTTTTGCGGCCTGCGTGGCTTTACTATTGGCAAGTACGGTAGCTCTTGTATCCCTGTACAATAAGCTGCAGGATTCAAATAGCCAAATAGCATCATTGCAGTTGGATAAACAGCATTTTGCAAATACAGTAAGCCTTAAAGACGGGGAATTGGAGGTATTACAGGATGCGTCCTTTAAGTTCCTGAAATTGCAGGGGACAACCAAAGCCCCCGAATCGCAAATTACAGTCGCCTGGAGCCCCGCTAAGAAAAAAGTATGGATCGATATGCGGTCGATGAAAATGCCTGCAAACGATAAAGATCACCAGTACCAGCTATGGGCGCTTGTTAGCGGAAAACCGGTTGATCTCGGCGTTTTTGATAAAACTGCTGATACAAGCGACATGAAGGAAATGAAATCTATCGCTTCAGCTGATGCATTTGCAGTTACACTCGAACCGCACGGCGGCAGCGCCAGCCCATCCATGGACCATATGATGGTTATCGGGAAATTCTGATATTTGCACTAATGTTTGATCAGGTGGCTATTCCGCGTAATCGCCTGATTTGTCAGTTTGCTGTATCAACCTGATCAACTACTCACTCAATCAACCACCCACCATTATTGTTAAAAAATGTTAAAATGAAACATTTTAGCATATTTTCTGTAATAAAATATTGTTACATGCGTCTTATGGGTGTTTAAGATCAGGTATTTATGATTTGGATATAAATATCATCTTTTACAACATTCTATTTATGTTTTGAGTATTTTGTTCTTTATAAGATCAGTTAATAGTTAATAAAAAAAGGCTGCACGATACTTGCGGCCTTTTTTATGCCATTAATTTTGCCATGGTAAACGGCAGGCGGGCGGCAACCTGGCCGGGCGGCACCACGTTCGCCCTGTTGGGCAAAGCAAGTTCATCCCCCGCTTTGCCATGTATATAAGCCCCAACAATGCAAGCTTCTTCCGGTGAATAATGCTGTGCCATCAACGAGGTAATTATACCGGTAAGCACGTCGCCCATACCGCCGCTGGCCATAGCCGGGTTACTGGTGGTGTTAAAGTAAACTTTGCCCTGCGGCGTTATAATTATGGTGTAATCATTTTTCAAAAGGATATAAACCTGGTGGTCCTTTGCTTTTTTGATACCGGTTTGTATGCGCTGCCACCAGTTTTCGTGCTCCCCAAAAAGCCGGTCGAACTCTTTCATGTGCGGGGTTAAGATACTATTTTCGGGCACCACATTCCAAAGCTCTTTATGGGTCGATAATAAATTAAGGGCATCAGCGTCAATAACAATAGGCTTTTTATAATGGGTTAAAATATGGATCATAAGGTCTAAAGCATATTCATCCTTGCCAAGACCCGGCCCGATAGCCATTGTATTAAATTTATCCCATTCAATTTCCGGTATTTCCATGTCACGCCTTACAACAGCCATAATTTCGGGCATATAGCTGTTTAAAGCAGTTAACCCGCTTTGCGGGACACAGGCTGTAGTTAAGCCTGCGCCTGTGTATACACAAGCTGACGCGCATAGCAGCGCGGCCCCCATAGTTTCGTGCTGGCCGGCAACGATAAGTGTATGGCCATAAGTGCCTTTATTGCTGAAGCGGTGCCGGGGCTTCAGCATTTTCCGGATATCTTTTTCTTCGACCGCCTGGTATGGGGAATTAAGGGATTGGATAAATTTCTCATCAATACCAATATTCACCGCTTCCCAGCATTTAATGTAAGGGCCTGATTCAGGCAGCAAAAAACTGATCTTTGGCGCCTGGAAAGTGATCACAAGGTCGGCTTTTAAAACTAAGGCGCCAGGCGGCATCTCCCCATCGCTAAAAAGGCCGGCCGGCACGTCGACTGATACCACTGTTTTTTGCAAACTGTTTATATAGCTAACCAGTTGTTTATAATCCCCGTCAAGCGGCTTGTTTAAACCTGTGCCTAACAGGGCCACGATCAAAACCTCACTCTCATCCACCGGCGGCTTTTCACCCTTACCAATTTCTGTTATCTGAATTTTGGTTTGCTGAATTCTTTTAAGATTGGTATTAAAATCATCCGTGGCTTTATCTGAAAAACGGGCTATTTTAACGGCGAGGTTTTTATATTGATGATCGCCAAGCATCCTGGCAATAGCGAGGCCATCGCCGCCATTATTTCCAGTACCGCAATAAACAGAGATGGCTTGCTTTTTATCAGGAAAATGATTGACAAACCAGCCCACAAAGGCTTTGGAGGCGCGCTCCATCAGGTCGATAGAAGCAATAGGTTCATGAGCTATAGTATAAGCATCAGCTTCGCGTATCTGGGCGGAGGTTAACAGTGGCAGCATATAACCATAAAGTTACGATTGTTTGTCTTTGTTTTGAGTAGGGTGTTAAAAAGTTAATTGCGTGTTGTTAATAGTGGAAGTTGTAATGGTATAAAATTAATAATGATACCGGCATTGATAAATAACAACAGCTTCATTTTCAATTTTGTAAACTAATCTATGGTCAAGATTTATTCTGCGCGACCATAAGCCGGTCAGGTTATGTTTTAAAGGTTCTGGTTTACCACTGCCTTCAAAAGGCGTTCTTTCAATTTCTTTTACTAAAGCATTGATCTTTTTCAACATGGCTTTATCTGTATTTTGCCAATACAGATAGTCTTCCCATGCCTGGTCAAGAAAAACTATTTTCATTCTTCAATTAAGGTTCGTTCCTGCCCTAAACCTTTTTCACGGTCTTCAATGCTTTTCAATAACCTTGCGGCATTAGCGGGGCTTTTGAGCAGATAAAAAGTCTCTTCCATACTCTCATAGTCAGACTTTGAAAGGACAACAACATCTTCGCCATTGGCACTTGTAACATATAGCGGCGAATGGCTATTCCGAACCTTATCTAAATAAGATTTTAACTGCTGCCTGAAATTTGTGTAAGTGGTAATCTGCATATTTTTATGATTTTGGAGTAAAAATAGCTAAGATAAATAACATGTACAACTTTCTGTACATGTTATTTATCTAAACAATCTTAAAAACTAAAAACCTTTAACAATGTGCAAAAAGTCTTCGGCTGATATAATTTTTACCGAAGGAAAAGATGATTTTTTGGCTTTATTAAAATGAGCATCATTAGTGACAAGGTAATTGGCATTGGCAGCAACTGCTATATCGAAAAACTTATTGTCATCCGGATCCGCCTTAATTACATTCCATTTATAATAGATCTGTTGAAATATAATATCGGGCGATTCGACAAATGTCTCGCTAACTTTTTCTGCTATACCAATAGCGGAATGTTGAACTAAAATCTCCTGGTATTCATAGAGGATTTCGTCGGAAATGACCAATTGATATTTTCCATCGGTAAAAGCGTCCCAAATTGGCTTAAACCTGCTTTTTCTTCCGAGAGCAATTAACAACACATTCGAGTCTAAAACAATCTTCATTAAGATTTTGGATGGCTGCGAAAATGCATTTTGCTCATCTGTTCATAAGTATCGGCGGTGATATTATTTTTATTTTCCCATTCTTCAATGGTTTCATCTATCTGCTTAGCTAATAATTTTACCGCAAGCCGCCTTATCTGTATAAAATCATCCTCGGGCATTGGATTTTTTAAAAGGCGCAACATCATTAGCTGTTGCTCATTTAATGAATCAGAAAGTACTTCCTTAGTGTCCATAATATCAAATATAAGAAATTGGATTTTAATTATTGATATAGCACGAAGAAAATTGACACACTACTTCACTCCCATCTCCCTTTTTAAAAACTGCCCGGTAAAGCTATCCTTTACCTTGCACAATGCTTCCGGTGTGCCCGAAAACAGTATTTTTCCGCCGCCCGTGCCGCCTTCGGGACCGAGATCAATTACGTGGTCAACAACCTTAATTACATCCAAGTTATGCTCAATTACCAGTACGGTATTGCCTTTATCAACCAGTTGGTTTAGTACGCCGAGCAGCACATTTATATCTTCGAAATGCAAACCGGTAGTAGGTTCATCTAAAATATAAAAAGTATTGCCGGTATCTTTTTTAGAAAGCTCAGTGGCCAGCTTAACGCGCTGCGCCTCGCCGCCCGACAACGTAGTTGAAGATTGCCCTAACGTGATGTATCCTAAACCGACATCATTCAAAGTTTTAACTTTACGATAGATAGCAGGGATATGCTCGAAAAATGGCGTCGCGTCCTCAATGCTCATATCCAGCACATCGCTGATGGATTTTCCGCGATAACGCACTTCTAATGTTTCGCGGTTATAGCGCCTGCCGCCGCATTCCTCGCAGGGAACCTGTACATCAGGCAAAAAATTCATTTCGATCACCTTTAAACCGGCGCCCTGGCAGGTTTCGCAGCGGCCGCCTTTAACGTTGAACGAGAAACGACCGGGTTTATACCCCCTGATACGTGATTCGGGCAGTTGTACGTACAGGTTACGGATATCTGAAAATACCCCGGTATAAGTAGCCGGGTTTGACCGCGGCGTACGACCGATCGGGGCCTGGTCTATTTCAATTATTTTATCAATATGCTCCATGCCCTCAATTTTTTCATAAGGCAGCGGGTGTTTTTTTGCCCTGAAAAAGTGATGGTTTAATATGGGATATAAAGTTTCGGTAATTAAACTTGATTTACCGCTGCCCGAAACGCCGGTAACACCGATGAGTTTCCCTAAGGGGAAATCAACAGTAACTTTCTTTAAATTATGGCCCTCAGCCTTTTTTAAGGTTAATATCTTTCCGGTGCCTTCACGCCTTTGTTTAGGAACGGCAATTTCACGCTCACCATTGATGTATGACGTAGTCAGGGTATGCTGTTTCATTAATTCAGCCGGGGTGCCCTGGGCCACGATCTCGCCGCCATGTACGCCTGCCGCCGGGCCCATGTCAATTACGTGGTCAGCATGCAATATCATATCCTTATCGTGTTCAACCACCAGCACGGTATTGCCCAGGTCACGCAGGTTTTTTAATGCATTTATCAGCCGTTCGTTGTCACGTTGGTGCAGGCCAATACTTGGTTCATCCAGGATGTACATCACATTCATCAGTTGCGAGCCTATTTGTGTTGCCAGCCGTATGCGCTGCGCCTCGCCGCCCGATAATGTTTTTGCCGTACGGTCGAGCGTTAAATAGCTCAGGCCAACATCTAATAAAAATACTATCCTTGCCCTTATTTCTTTTAATATTTCTTTCGCGATGACGTTCTGGCGTTCGGTTAAACGATCTTCGAGGCCGGCAAACCATTCCTGCAGGGTACTGATGTCCATACAGGCCAGCTCGAAAATATTTTTATTATCAACCTTAAAATGCAGCGATTCCTTTTTCAGTCTTGCGCCATCACAAACCGGGCATGTCCTTAACACACGGTAGTTTTCCATGTCGTCCATACCTTCCTCGCCGCGGCGTTCCTGCTGTTCCTCCAGCATGCGGATAATGCCGTCAAAACTTACCTGGTAGCTTTGCACGTTCCATTTGTTGTACTCAACGGCAACGGTGATCATTTCGGTTGATCCGTTCAGTATGATATCCAGGTGGTCGCGCGAAAGTTTTTCGATGGGAGTTGATAGTGAGAACTCGTATTTTTTAGCCAGTGCTTTCAACACCTGGAATATCCATGTTTCGCGGTATTCGCCAATAGGGGCAAGGCCGCCATTAAGGATGCTTAGTTTTGGATTAGGGATCACCGAAGCTTCATCCACTTCGAAAATATAACCGAGACCATTGCATTTCTCACAGGCGCCATAAGGTGAATTAAAAGAAAAGGTGTTTGGCTGCGGCTCATCGTAAGATATACCCGAAACCGGGTCCATCAGGTACTTGCTGTAATAAGCAACATTATTGTCTTTATCGGCTACCCGGATGATCCCTTTGGCTATTTTTAATGCTGTTTGTATGGATGTATAAAGGCGTTTGCTATCCTGTTCGTTAACCACTAACCTGTCAACAACAATATCAATATCGTGGATCTTGTAACGGTCAACCTGCATTTTTGGTTCAACATCGGCTATAGCGCCATCTATCCAAACTTTTAAGTATCCCTGCTTGCGTACCTGTTCAAAAAGCTCGCGGTAATGCCCTTTCCTGGCTTTTACTACGGGCGCAAGGATATTTACAGGCTGCCCGTGAAATTTTTCGGAGATCGTTTTTTGTATTTGATCTTCAGACATGCGTTCCATCTTCTCGCCGCTCACATAAGAGTATGCTTCGCCGGTACGGGCAAAAAGCAGGCGCATAAAATCATAGATCTCGGTGATAGTACCAACAGTAGAGCGCGGGTTTTTGCTGGTTGTTTTTTGTTCGATAGCGATAACAGGGCTAAGACCCGATATTTTATCTACATCAGGCCGTTCCATACCCCCCATAAACTGGCGAGAGTAGGCCGAAAAGGTTTCCATGTACCTCCGCTGGCCCTCGGCATAAATAGTATCAAACGCCAGCGACGATTTCCCGCTGCCGCTTAAACCGGTAATTACCACCAGCTGGTTACGCGGAAACGAAACATCGATATTTTTTAAATTATGTACCCTGGCCCCGTACACTTCAACTTCGTTTTGCTCGCCAAGGTCAACTGCTTTTGTTATCATGCTTGTTAATTGATTAACTTGATTGGGTTGGATTAAGTTGATTGAGTTGCGAATATCCTGTATTCAACTACTCAACAATCAACTTATTCAACCCAATCAACCAAACCACAAATATACGCAAAAAAGGCCGGCCTCCCATTTGGAAAGCCGGCCTTTGAGTGCTCCGTGGCAAATTTTTACCCGTTAATGTTAATAGCTATGGTTAATCAAACGCCAGCAGTTCCGACTGTTTAAAACTGTTGTAATGGTTTTTATAACCGTATTTTTTAGGCTGACTGATGATCGCTTTCATAGCAATAAGGTCATATACATATCTCGCAGTTTCGCGGTTTAAATGCATATGGAAATAATTATCCTCATTTTGGTTATTGATAGCCTTTTCCATCTTAATCGACCCGTTGTTATAGGCTGCCGCCGCTAAAGTCCAGCTGTTAAACTCAACATACAGTTCCTTAATGTATTTGCAGGCTGCAAGGGTTGATTTACGGACATTCATACGTTCATCCATTCCTTTTCCAACTTTCAGGCCGTAGGTGCGTGCCGTACCCGGCATAAATTGCCATAAGCCTCTTGCCCCTTTTGATGAGGTGCCTTCGCCAAAGCCAGATTCCACCATAGCAACGTATTTAAAATCGTCCGGAATTCCATACGCTTTTAATAGCGGCTCAATGATCGGGAAAACCCTTGCCGCTTTATTTTGCAATATCTCTGAATGAACATTTTTGTAATTGTGCCGTTGCAGCGAACGCTGCATTTTAAGGTTTACGCCTGCATCGTTAACAGGTAAAGCTTCATTAGCGAAGCAATAGTCATTATCAGCATCAGTATTTAACAAGATATATTTTGAGATGCGTGGGGCTGATTTGGCAGGTTTTTTGACAATTCTTTTTGACGTTGTGCCGCAAATATTAATCGCGGAAATGATAACCAGCAGCATTATTACGGAGCACGTAATCAAGTGTTTTTTAGTCATTTCTTTTTTAATCATACGCTTTACATTTTGTAGAATGTGCGGCAAAGGTAATTTATATAAATCAGATTATCAAATACTTAGGTTTTTGCGACTTGCGAACGTCCGGGTTTCTAGTCCAAAAACAGCCCTTAAAAGCGTTAAACGTAGTTTTTGAACCGGTAAAAAAAATTGCTGTTATCCCCTTAAAAACGCTAACTTTGGCCCTTCACGCTGCGAAGCGTTAATTAAAAAATTATGGCATTAAAGAGACCAGGGAACAGTCGTAACGACCAATCCGGCAGATCGTCAAACAGGACTTCAAAGACCGGCGACGGACCAAAAAGATCATCTTCCAGGGCAAAATCCTCATCCGGCCCGGATAAAATAGATTTCAACAAACCAGCAAAAAAATACAGCAGCGAACGCACGGGCGAAAAAAGGTCTTCTTCATCCGGCAGCAAGCCTTATCAAAGCAGGCAAACCGATGGAGATAAACCTGCCAGCAGTTTTACAGGCGGGTCATCAAGTGAAAAAAAATCATTTTCACCGAGAAGCAGGCCATATACCGGCCGGCCGGCAGATAACGATGACAGACCAAAAAGGAGCTTTGGTGGTGAGTCCCCAGGCGGGAAGAAAGCATTTGCTCCCAAGAGCAGGCCTTATACAGGCAGGGTAGCCGATAATGATGAAAGGCCGAAAAGCTATCGCAGTGGCGAATCTTCCGGCGATAAACGGTCATTCGTGCCCAAAAGCAAATCATATAGCGGCAGATCAAATGATAACGATGAAAGGCCAAAAAGAAACCCCGATAGCTATCGGGGCGGGGAATCATCCGAAGGAAAAAAACCTTTTACTCCGCGCGGCAAGTCATCAACTGGTTCTTTCAACAATGATGAAAGGCCAAAAAGGAGTCCCGATAGTTATCGGGGCAGTGAAAAACCGGGTGAAAAGAAATTCGCAGGCAGGCCTTCTGCCGGCAGCGGCTTCAAAAAACGTGAAAGGGACAGGCCTTATAACTCCGACAGGCCACAGCGTTCAAAATCGACTTATGACAAGACGCCAGTCGACCAGGATGCCCCTGCAAAAACGATGCGCAGCCGTAAAAAAGGCGCTGAAAGTAAAGATTCAGGGCTGATCAGGCTAAACCGGTATATTTCAAACGCGGGGATCTGTTCACGTCGTAAGGCCGATGAGCTGATCGTAGCGGGCGTAGTATCGGTAAATGGTGTTGTAATATCGGAGTTAGGGCATAAAGTTGACCCGCAAAAAGATGAGATACGCTATAATGGCGAAACACTCAGGCGCGAGAAAATGGTTTATGTATTATTAAATAAACCGAAGGATTATATAACCACCACCGAAGACCCGCAGGAGCGCCGCACAGTAATGCACCTTGTTGAAAAAGCCAGCAAAGAGCGTATTTATCCTATAGGCCGTTTAGACAGGAATACTACAGGCCTGCTTTTAATGACCAACGACGGCGACCTTGCTGACAAACTTTCGCACCCGAAAAATAATATTGTTAAACTTTACCAGGTCGAGCTCAACAAAAGCCTTACCCAGGGCGACCTGAATAAAATTGGTTTCGGCATTGAACTGGAAGATGGTTTAATAAAGCCTGATTCGATATCTTATGTAGCAGGCGGATCAAAACGGGAAATAGGTATACAGATACATAGCGGCAAAAACCGCATCGTGCGCCGAATATTTGAACATTTAGGTTACGAAGTGGTAAAACTCGACAGGGCGGTATATGCCAACCTTACCAAAAAAGACCTTCCCCGCGGCCGCTGGCGCTATTTGGATGAAAGCGAAGTGATACAGCTGAAGCACTTGATTTAGAGGAGGTGAAAGGCTTCTATTAAGCGAAAAGCAGAAAGCAAAAAGTCCAAAGCTAAAAGATAACGTCCGTATTCGAGGCGAAAGCTTTCGGCTTTTCGCTTCAAATCACTATCTTGCGGCCTATAACCAATTCATCCCACAATGAAAAAATTCCTGCTGATAATTTCGCTATTGTTCCCCGTGCTGGTTTATGCACAGCACAAAAAAACGGCGCCATCTACCTACGACTTGTTGATAGGCACTTACACGAAGGGAAAAAGTAAAGGTATTTATGTTTACCGCTTTTATGCCGAAACAGGCAAACTGGCGTATTTAAATGAAATCGATGGCGTTGATAATCCATCGTACCTGTGCGTTGCAGCCAATAATAAGTTTGTGTACGCGGTAAATGAAATTGGTAAAAAGGGCGAAGTGAGCGCGTTTAATTTCGAGCCCAAAGTGGGTAAACTAACATTTATAAATAAAGAACCGTCGGAAGGTGCAGACCCTTGCTATGTTTCCGTGGATAAAGCGCAAAAAAATGTATTTATTGCTAATTACAGCAGCGGCGCGCTTACAGTTTTACCTGTGAATAAGGATGGTTCACTTAGCCCGGTGTCGCAGGTGGTACAGGATGAGGGGCACGGTGTGGACAAAGAAAGGCAGGAGGCCCCACACGTGCATATCGCCATGTTATCCCCTGATGAGAAATACATATTATATAGTGATTTAGGAACAGATAAATTAAACGTGATGAGGTACCGTGCTTCAAACGCCCAGCCGTTGACCCCGGTATCGTCCGTAAGTGTAAAGGATGGCGAAGGCCCGCGCCATATTGTATTTTCGAACGATAAAAAACATGTTTACCTGGTTACAGAAATGGGATCGTTGGTACACGTTTTTGATTATGATAACGGCAAACTAAAGGAAGTACAATCCATCACCTTATTGCGCGATGGGTTTAAAGGCCAAACTGCAGGGGCTGCCATACATATTTCGCCTGACGGACGGTTTTTATATGCATCAAACCGTCTGGAAACCAATGAAATATCTGTTTATGCTATTGACCCAGCAAATGGGCATCTCATTTTTGTTCAACGGGTATCCACGTACGGTAAAAACCCCCGTGATTTTGCAATTGCCCCTAATGGTAATTTCCTGGTTTTAGCCAACCAGGACAGCGACAGCATTTTTGTTTACAGGCTTGACAAAAGCAACGGAAAAATATACAAAACATCGCAAACTATTGAAGTGGGCAACCCGGTTTGTTTGCAATTTGCACCGGCGGAGTGAGTTGTTAGTTGATTCGTAGAGACGCGATGCTTCGCGTCTCTTCCAACCATGCCCTGCGAATATGACAAATTGCATGTCGATGAAATTTATCTTTAATTCCATCATTCGCTCCAAGATGCGAAGCATCGCGTCTCTACGATTTCCATCAATAATCAAATTCACCCAAGCCTTTTTATATTTTCGTCACATCCGCCTTTTCGTGCGGCGACAGGTCAAACGGCACTACTACTTTAAAGCTAATATTGCGGCCCATGTTAAAAATACCGGGCTGAGTGCCGGGAGGTACAACAGCGTTGTCGAAATATTTAAGCCGGCTCATATTGGATTGATAGTTTACATTGCCGAGGTTAGTGCCTTCTATAAATAGCTCCATTACCTTTTGGCCGGCGGCATTAAATAAATTACCGCCTACACCCGCACTTAATAAGTTGTAGCCTGAAGTGTACGTCTCTGTTCCGTAAGCGGCAAAAAACTCGTTTTGCGCATTATAATGGTCGAATCCTACGAAAGCGTAAACATTTTTAAAATAATCAAACCCTTTTGCAAAGGTGCCGCGCAGCTCCGAATGGGTATGCAGCGGTGGAATAAAAGGCAGGTACTTTAAACTGTCGGGCACCGGGCCGCCGTTACCGAGGTTTTGTCCATGAGTAATGGTTAATGAATTTTCGAAATGCAGCCAGGGCCAGGGGTGTATATCTAAACTAAATTCGCCGCCCTGTATGCGGGCCTTACTTTGCACATAACCAAACTTACTGTATTGGCCGGCCGCATCAGGAGCACCATCGGCGTCCACACGCTGGGCGTTACCGTTCGCGTCAAGCAACTGTTCCTGGAAAATGTAGTTGTTGATATTATTTCTGAATATTTCAGCGCTTCCCGAAATATTCGGCAGGGTCAGGAAAGCGCCGATGTCTTCCTGCACGCTAAATTCGGGTTTAAAATTGCTGTCGCCAACGTGGTAGATCTGCGAGCCGGGATCGGGCCCGTTGGCAGATAGTTCGGCAATGCTCGGCGCCCTGAACCCGCGCGCAATGTTAGCCTTAATCAGGAACCTGTCCGAGAAATTATAGGTGGCGCCAATACTTCCCGAGGTACCCGAAAAAGTTTTGTTTAAAGCGCTGAACTGCTGCACAACATTAGGCGTGGCGGTTGGGTTGGAGCCTGTATAAAGCGTTGGGAAAAATTGTTTGGTGGTATCGATATAGGCAGCCTGGCCGGTAAATGAACGACTGTCCTCCCGCAGCCCTCCCGACAGGTCTAATTTTCCGTAGCTCTTTTTTAGAACGAAAAACGGGCCGATATCAAACTGGTGATAAGCCGGGATAGGGAAATCAGTGCTGTAGCCCAAAGTATTGTTCTGGTACATACCATTCACACCGAAAGTAGTTTCGTAGCCTTTGCCCATGTCAAAATCATACTTTACATCGTAAGTGTAAGTAGTCAATTGCAGGTTTAAGCCAGGGATATCCGCACCTTGCGGATGTGTATATTCCCTCCTATGGCTGTATTGGTATCCCAGATTAATGATCAGGTTGCCGCTGCCGATATTAAAATTACTGTTATCATAAATACGGTAAAGCTGCACATGCTGGTGCAACACAGGTATGCCATAAGTGTTTAGCTCAGCGGGGGAAACGATCTGCCTGGTTAAATCTACATCCGTGATCTGTTTGGTGAACTGTCGCGTTAACGAGTCCCGGCTGCCATCGGGGATAGCCTGGACGTCATCAAATAGCGACGCGTTCAGGTAGGAAGACCCCCATCCCTTGTTAAGACCGATCATCGCCCGGGCATCCTTTTCGTTAAAATTTGTTGCATAAACGCGCCCGTCGTGCGGGTCCTGGTAGTCCTTCGCCATTTTGTCCGAAAACACGGTTCCCCAAGCCAACCCGTCCTTGTTACCCTGCAACCTGAATGAGGTATTGATCAACCCATTGTTTGTGCCATATATCCCGGTTAATGAACCCAATATTTTACCGTTGGATACAGGCGGTGTGGTAATTAAATTAACCACGCCGCCAATGGCGTCTGATCCATAACTTAAACTTGCCGGGCCCTTTATAATTTCAACACGGTCAATAGAGTTTTGGTCTACTTCAATCCCGTGTTCATCGCCCCATTGCTGGCCCTCCTGGCGTATACCATCCACGGAAGTGATCACCCGGTTATAGCCCAAACCATGGATATAGGGCTTTGAAATATTGGGCCCGGTAGTAACGGCGCTAACGCCGGGTAAATTGGCTATCTCGTCAATAACGTTGCCGGATGCTGAATGTTCGTCAATATAGCTTTTACCTACGGCCACCATGGGCACCGGGTCGCGTTTTATTTCAGTAGCCTTGCTCACACCAGTAATTATAACTTCACCGGCCTCGATAGAGGATGCCTGTAATTGCACATTAAGCACGGTTGTTATTGTAAAATCGACCTTTTGATTAAAAGTTGCATAGCCGATATAGGTAACCTGCACCAGGTAGGTGCCTTTTGGTATGTTTGTTAAACTGTAATGGCCGTTCACATCTGTGATCGAACCGCTCCTGATATCCGGGATGCTTACGGTGGCGCCAATTACAGGCTTGCCATCGGCCTTATCTGTTACCGTGCCGGTCAATGTGCCGATCGTACCATCGCCGGGCCCTGATCTCGTGGCTGCAATTGAAAAGCCTGCAGTAAGAAAAATAATTGCTGACAATATTGATAATCGAATTTTGATCCGCATGTTAGTTTTATAGAAATTTGTTTGAGATTGAGATCTTACCAGGAATAGTCTAATAATTACTATCTGAATAAAATCATCTTTTAACCCGTTAATACATGAGTAAGACGCATGTATCAAACAATCGTTTCAATAGCAAACCATAAAAGCAATTAGCTTTTGGCTTACGATTTATAATTTGACGGGGGGGGCGCACGTCCGCCGGAGAGAATGAGCTGGATGCTCGTGAAGCTATAAGCGACATTTTTAAAAACATGACCAACAACTTTCACGGGGTTAAGATACACCTGTGTATTGGTGACCATGGCATTATGGTGCATTACATCGCACAGGTAGCACTTTTCACTAACTGTTTGATGCGGCATGTTTTTGGGGATGGAGAATGAGCTGCAGGTGCTTTTATTAATATTGTGCTGATGCGCATATACCATATACTGCCCTGCAATAAAACAGACCAGCAATATCCGTGAAAAGATAATATGATATTTACGCCCTTTCAAATCAGCAAATGCTTTATTAATAAATTTTTACAAAAGTACTTAATAAAAGTTTCGAAATATAGTTGAATTGTAACATTGCTGTTAAATGCAACGAAGTTGTATCATTGGTTCATTGGTTCATTGGTTCATTGGTTCATTGGTTCATTGGTTCATTGGTTCATTAGTTCATTAGTTCATTAGTTCATTAGTTCATTAGTTCATTAGT
>CAIPFE010000009.1 GCA_903864275.1 uncultured Mucilaginibacter sp. | reverse complement strand
CTCACATCTCACATCTCACATCTCACATCTCACATCTCACATCTCACATCTCACATCTCACATCTCACATCTCACATCTCACATCTCACATCTCACATCTCACATCTCACATCTCACATCTCACATCTCTTTACTCTTTCAACGGATTCAATGGGTACTTCAAATCTTTTACACTTGTTAAGTTCATGGTCAGACTGCCTACAATCAGCTCAACATGGGCCTTTATGGGTATCCTGTTGTTATCGTTGGTTATCCAAAGGTACAGCTTACTGTCTTTCCTGAAAACGCGTCCCGGGATAATGGTAGGGTTAAATTTCAAACAATTAAAAGTGCCGAGATCGCTTTCCACCTTTTCTTTACCAACGTACGTAATGCTGAGGGTATTTACGCTATCCTCTAAAAAATAGGCTAATTTGAAAGTATCGCCAATATGAATTTTCGAAACATCGATACTGCGCGAAAAATAATAGGCAGATAAAAAATCAAACACTTTCCCTTTAAAGGGGAAAACCCCTTTTGCTGCTGTAATTTTATCGTCGTGGTGGTCAAATGTTACGCTATCCCTATGTTTATAACTGGCCTCGTGACGGTTCTCTGTATAAAAATAGGGCTGCAATGTTGTTTGATCAATATAGCTTTCGTAGCGGTTACGGGTTTTATATAAGAGATCAAAAGCGCCGGCAGTTTTGCCGTCAGCCACTATATGGAATGCCGGGCGCCCATCAAATTTTTTATCACTCGCAACCACCCGTAAATTAGCTTCTGCGGCGGTAAAAAAGCCATATTTTAGTTTATAATTCAGCTGTTCCCCTACTTTAAAAGTAGGCGTAACTATACTGGCCATTTCCTGGCAAAAGGATTTGGCTACAGTTGCCATTAAGAAAAATAGAAGTAAGAAGTGCTTTTTCATTGGCAGCATTTTTTGTCCATGGTCGATGGCAGAAGTATTTTTTAGTCCATAGTCCATGGTCCATGGTAGAAAGTTTGTCGGTTAAAACGTCTTAGAACATTGGATATGGACTATCGACTTTAAATCTCCCTCTTTTTATAGATCGGCACGGTTGAACAAGGCTCGCCAAACATCAGGCTTTTTACAACCGGTGTGAGCTTTTTTGTCAGTTCTACATAAGCCGAAACGGGTACAGGTATATCTCCGCAGCCTTTCAGCACAATACGCTGATCGCGGTATTGTTCAATATCTGCTTTCGCTATGCTTTTTACAAACAGCACGGTTTCAAGCACGTCTGCATCGCCAAAAACAACTTCGCGGGCATAAGGCGCCAGGCGGTTGGCTAACAGCATATAGGCCCATGCCGGCACGATGGCATCGGCTGTGCAGGTTATACCCACATATTTATCCTGGTATTGCGACCAATCAAACCCTTTTACAAATTCCCTGAAATCTTTCTCGCGCAAGATGAGTCCCATGTACAGGTTATCCTTTATATCGTATACCGCACGTTCACCCTCAGGGTAAAAAGCGGCAGGGTCCAAAGTAACCAAACCACTTTGAGCAACCTTGTTTATTATATTTTCCTGTATTTCCATCGATCAAAATAAATGAGGGCAAAAAACGTCTTTCTCCTTGCCGAAACGACAGTGCAGCTTCTTCCCGACTTTCGGACTTTACTGACTTTCGGACTAACGTAAAATAAAATATCCGGGCACAAACATAACGCTGCACCCGGATACAAAATTACTTTTTATTTCCTTACAAGAACTTAGCCCTGTAATCTTTTACATTCGCCTTATCTTTCAGGGCTTCATATATCTCTGAATTGGCGCGCTGCGCTACCGCCTGGCCCAGTTGCTGCTTCTCCCTAACCGCGTTGGTAAGCGGCGCGGGGTTTACAAAGCTGTTAACAACAAATACAAAAACACCCTGCTGCCCTTCAACCGGTTTTGATAACTTGTTGGGCTGCGAGCCGAAAATAGTACCCACCAATTTATACTCGGCCGGTGCGCCGGGAATAACAGGGTTGGCAAACACAATGTTCTGGATAGGCTTTACGCTTACCCCTGCTTTTTGGGCAACCTGCTCAATACTCGACGATCCGTTTAACGCTGCCTGCAATTTATCGCTTAACAATTTGCCTTTCACTTTCTTTAACACCATCGGCTCAATTTGCTTTTTAACCGCTTCGAGCGATAAAGTGCCTTTTGGTTTTATCTGCACTAAATGGGCAACAATATATTGATCGCCGGCGATGTATACCTTATCCGAAAAATCATCTTTTCCGGCGCCAAATGCCCATCGTACAATTTCACGCGCATTTTCAATGCCAACAACAGATGAGGCTACCCCATTTACATCATTGGCGGTTTTTTTGGTTAAGCCCGCTTTTTTTGCCTGCTCATCAAAGTTTTCTTTTGTTAACGAGCCTAAAAATCCCTGCGCCTTGCTGTAAACTGCGGTTTGGGTTCCGCTGCTGGCCTTTAACGGCAGATCAACAACAGCAATTTTTGCAGACTTCGATGATCCTTTCTGATCTTCTATCTCTATCAAATGCACCCCGAATTGCGTGCTCACTATTTTCAGATCGCCTTTTTTACCGCTGAAAACAGCATCATCAAACGGGGCCACCATGGTGCCCCTGCTAAATGTCCCTAAATCACCGCCTTTTACAGCCGAGTTTTTGTCGATTGAATATACTGTTGCCAGTACGCCAAACGGTTTGCCGCCCTCTATCAATTTTTTAATCGAGTCGGCTTTCGCCATTGCTTTATCGTGGCCTATCGTTTTTTCGTCGATTAATATGTGCCTTGCTTTTACTGAATCAGGCTCCATACGGGCATCAATCAGCTTTGCAATTTTATAAAGCCCGTTTTGCAGGTAAGGTCCGTATACAGTCCCATTTGGTGAATTGAACATCACAGAATCAGCTTTAGGATCAAGCTTGCCCTTGTGCTGGTAAGTTATCGGCGTTTTGGTTTCGGAATTGATCTGCACAAAAAGCGAGTCGTTCTTAGTTGTTTTCAGACTGTCTTTCAAAATGTCGGCCTGTTTTTTTATTGCTGCCGAATCCTCTTTTGAAGGGGCCGCATTAAAACTCACATAGTCAAAAGTCCTTGTTTCCTGCGGGTTTTTAAACTCTGCCTTATGGTCATCATAGTAAGCCTGGTAATCTGCGTCGGTCGGTGTGACCTTGTTATCAGGCACCGAAGCATAATCAAGCGTAACATATTTAAAATTAACCGTCCTGTTTTTAGCCTCATAGCTATCCTTAGCTTCCAGCGAGTTTACATACAGGCCGTTTGTAATCAACGCAATATATTTTTCAGAGAGCTTTGCATCTATCATTTGTGTTATAAATTCGGCCCATTGCTGCCTTAACGGATCATCCGCTTTTGATGCCGCCAGGTTATTCAGGAACGTGTTCAGCTTGTTTTTGTCTACCTGCCCGGTTTTGGGATCGCCAAAAGCCTGTACAATCTGCTGGTTAGGATTATTGCCGCTTACCATCGACTTCGCTTCGTCATCGCCAACCACTAAATCAAGTTTATCAACTTCTTTTTGCAAAACGGCTTCGGTCACCATCTGGTTCCAGGTGGTTTCCTGCACATAAGTCATAATTTGCGGCGTTAAATTGCCCTGGCCCTGCTGTCTAAACTGCGCGCTGTTTTGTTCAACCCTTTTCGTAAAGTCATCATAGGCAATTTTTTCGCCGGCAACCTCGCCCAGCAAATTACGGTCGTCCTTAAAAAACGAGCCACCCGACCTGACAACTTCGCCAAGGATAAAAGCAAGCAGCGAGAACCCAATACAAATTGCGAGAATCTTCCCCATCCGTTCACGCAAAAAACCCATTACACCCATATACTTATATATTTTATTTTTTAACTGTTAAAAAGAGGGCGCAAGATACAATTTTTAGTAAAATTTTGTAATACAAATATTTGATTAGTTTTTCGGCTGATTAAGTTGGTTAAGTGAGTGGTTGATTGGGTTGTTTTAGAGAGTAGTTGATTGGGTTGATTGAGTTGATTAAATGAGTGACTGATTGGGTCGATTAAGTGATTGGTTGATTGGGTCGATTAAGTGATTGGTTGATTATGTGGATTTGGAGGGGGGTGAAATGTTCGCGAAATGCCCCCCTGGCGGAACTGCCAACTGCCAACTTAAAACTGCTAACTGATTTTGGGGTGGTTGATTGGGTTGATTGGGTTGATTGGGAGAATGGTTGATTGGGTTGACTGAGGGGATGGTTGATTGGGTTGGTTTGAAGGGCTGTTGATTGGGTTGGTTTGGAGGGTGGTTGATTACGTTTTCAGGTTATTTGGGGCGGTGTTTTTAATAAATTTGGGCGTTGCCTCCGGCCGGGCTATACGCTCATACGCCTGCAGGCCTTGGGCTCGGGGCCGGTATCCGCTACTATCCCTAACGCAAACTCATCCTGTCAATAATAAAGTTTTTTAATGGCCACAGTATGCTAAATTTGGTAAAAAAATTAAAGTTATGTATTGTATAATAGGAATGTTATTTGCCTTAGTTGGTTGTACCAATCGGGATACAATCGTAAACAAAAAAAATCTGTCAGGATTTGATTTTAGGCTTTTTCAAGGCACACAAGCATTGGGTTTGGCCAAGGCTACCGAAACCGAGGACGTAAATGGAATAAAGGAAGATGTCGGAAAAAATAAAAAGTTGCTTAGTTTTAGAGAAAGCAGATTTGGCTATAATTTATTGGAAATGGCAGTAAAAACAGAAAAATACAAATCAGTTGAAGCGCTTGTTGATTTAGGAGCAGACCCAAATTTACAAGATACCTATAGCGGAAGCTCTGCATTGATGGAAGCCGCAAAAGTAGGAAGCTTGTTTGGAATTGGAAATGGAACCGATTCAAGATATTTAAAATTACTGTTAAAACATGGAGGAAATCCTAATGCAGAGGAAAAAGGTGTAAGACAAAAGGGAAATCACACCAGAAATACACCTTTATTAATTGCATGCTCACATGGTGAACTGGAATATGTAAGAATATTGGTTGAAGCTGGAGCTAATGTGAATTATACAAATGAATTTGGACAAACTACCTTATACTCAGCCACCATTTCCAATAATCCAAATATTGTTATTTATCTATTGGAGCATAACGCGGATTTTAGACACCCATTGTACTCCGATTTTCGTGATAAAAAGAAAAATTTAGTTTACCAGGTTATACCACTAGCGCAAACGTTTTCAAAAAAGTATCCGAACGTCACTGTTATCGGCGCGAACGGGGATGTTATATTCCAAAATGGCAAAGTAGTGGATATACACGGGCTAAGAGGAGAAAAAGGAGGAGGCCACTGGAATATTTATCGAAACGGAAAATTAATAAAGACAGAAAAATTTACTATTGGTAAACCCCCGGGTGTTTCCAATTGATTACCTAAAATAAAAACAGAATGAAAAAAGTTATCTCACTGCTCTCAGCTATGCTGGTTATGCTGATGTTTCTTTCCTGTAACAACAAGAAAGAAAAAGAACAAATTAAGAAGGACAAATATCAAGGTGTAATAGATTCTTCCCCGTACAAAAAATTAGTAAATAATGAAAAGGCGAGTACCCGCCTTTGGAAAGCCGCTATAGATAGTGGCGACTGTAAAGCCTATAGCAAGATCGCGGTCGCGTATATAATGACGAACCGTGCAGTTGAGCTTTATTATTATTCACTTATCATGGCTAATAAATATCACTGTGCTGACGCATATCTCACCATGTTTACTATTTTAACACACGAGGCTTTTACAGACGGTATGGAAATACTTAGTGATGATAAAGATACCAAAAACCTGGCCTTTTATTACCTTTTTAAAGCCAGGGAATTAGGTTCTACCGAAGCGCAAATTAGTATTGACGAGGAATTTGGTAAAGGCAAACCAGTGCCAAATTCATCATTTTTTCTTAAGCAGTTAATGAAGCCATAAGTCAGGGTTTCACCCGTGTGACCTTTGGAACCCACACGGGCTCAACGGTAACCTACCAGGTTGATGATTACTACCCTTTTGGATGGGAGATAAACCGTACGCCGTATTTACCAAAAAATGAATACCTTTACAATACGAAAGAGTTGCAGGAGGAAACGTCGGTTTACGATTATGGAGCCAGGCAATATGACCCACTGTCAGCCAGGTGGTTGCAAATTGACCCATTAGCGGAATTAAGCAGAAGATGGTCGCCTTATACTTACGTGCTAGATAATCCTATCAGGTTTATTGACCCTGACGGGATGGAAAATGAAGCTTCAGGTGCTATGGCATCATATGTGAATGGTACATATTCGAGTGCCCTTACCGGTAACACCGTAACTTATTTGGCAGGCGACAGTCCGCTTCTACCACAAAATCAAATTGCAACTGCTATTGAACAAGGAGTATCACTTGGACTTGGATTAGCAGGTTTCGGCAACAGTACCGATGGAAATCGTGCCGGGCCAGTGGATGGTCAAATAAATAAAAAGGATGGAACAATTTATAGTGCTGATTTAAAAGAATATGTTACGCCCGAGGTGTATCGTGCCGTACAACAGTTAAAGTATAGATGGAATAAACAGGCACAAGATTGGTATAATTCGCGAGGACAACAGGAAAGACGAGCTAGTGAAGCAAATTTAAATTTAGCACAAAATACAATAACAGTTTTTTACATGGGCTTAGCGGTAGCAATAACCGGGGGGCTAGCAACAGAATTTGGAATTGGCGGAACCACCGCCGTAGCTACGACAAGCACCACATTTGAAATAAGCGCAGACGAGACGGTAGTTATAGGTAAGTATGGTTCTTACATAGAAAAGGCGACAGAACTGGGCGCGAGGTACTGGCAAACTACGAATTGGACATGGGGGAAAAACCTTATTTTTCTTAATACAATTGCCACAAGTGGCTGCAAAATTGTATGTTCTAATGATGCGTGGGAGGCAACGGGAGTATTTAAACAAGAAGTCGATTATCTCATTGATCACGGTTACGAAATTGCAACAGACGGGATGTCGCTTTTTAAACGCTAATATGATAACATTTGATTTATGGAAAATTGGTTAAAATTTGAAGATAGAGAACAAATGTATGGCTCATTGCTAAGAGAGCTAAACTTGCAAAAGATAGAAGAAATCTATCACGCTAATAGGTCAGAGGATTATTTTATTAAATTTTCTGCAAAAAAATTTTTAATCCGTTATATAAATGATCGACACCATTTATTTCTTGAAGTTGCAAGCAATTCTGCACCTTCCAAATGGATGGATTTAAAATTTATTAAAAATTTCATGCAAAAAGCTAAGGAATTAAATCCAGATATGGCAAATGACTTAAAAGAAATTACAGAGCTAAACGAGTTTTTGAAAGTAAATTTTGATGAAATAGCACAATTATTAAGTGAAAACAATTATCAAAATACATTTGGCCAGATTAGCACTTTGTTAAAAGCAGAATTCATTCGAAAGCATCCAGGTAAGGTGCAGGACTCACAATAAGGCGCGATCGGGATTGGGTAATAGTGTTGGAGTATTAGTTGGCTTGTTCCCAATGCGCCCGGCCTGCGGTAGTGTATCAATCCTGTTGTTATTTTATAAAGTATTGATAACCGCGATAACGAAAAAACAAACGTGAAAATACAGAGCCTGGCCATGCGCCGGGCTTTGTTAATTAATGCGCGTAAGCCGTTTTGGTTTTAAAGTTGCGGATGATTAGATCCATGTAATGGAAAACATGTTTTTTTTCTTCACCCCGGCCTCGCGCGAGTATCCGGGCAGATAAAAGCGTTGGACTACTCGTGCGCGACTTCCGACGTTTAATCATTTAGAACACAGCCGCCAGCCATTTTCTCCCAAATCAAAGTTAATCCTAAATAAGCCCGAAATCCAAACAAATCCGAACCCGATAGCTATCGGGTCGGAAATCCGAATTCCGAAATCATCATTGCACCGTCTTCTCATCAACCTTAAAGATACCAGTCGATTGATCAATCGTCCAGGGATACAAACTTTCGTTGCTTTTAAACCCCGCGCCGTTCATGATATTACCATTGGTCATGGTAATTTGTACGGGTTTGTTGGAGTATATTTTTTTGTTGGTTTGGTCGTAAACCAGCTCCTCTGATTTAAAAGTTTCGCCCTGCGCGTTGGTAGCCACCACGTTTTTACGGAAGGTAATTTGATTTTCTTTTTCAAGCCGGATGGCATATTCGGAAGTTATGGTGCCTTTTTCTTTGAGGTCATCATCATAAAAAATGATCTTGACGCCTTTTGGCATTTCCTGATAGGGTTTTTTGGGGTCGTCCAGGTCTATCATCAGGGGGGTAAACAGGCGTGCTTTCACCTTGGCCGAGTCGCTGTAGATCACATCCACCCCGGTTGAGCGCGATATGGGCTTGTCTTCTTCTTTCGAGGCTATTTTTTTAATGTCGTTCAGGGAATTTTCGCATGCGCTTAGCGTCAGCATGCAAATAAACAGTGCCGGCAAATATGTAGTGAATAACTTTTTTGCCCGACTATCCATAAATTGACTTATTCGAATTTAAACTTCTGGAACCACTTGTCGTTAAGCGTAAAACCTAAGTGTAAACTAACAAATTTTTGCCTTACCAGTCCATTTTGCACAGTGCCGGTCTGGCCCACTTCGCCCGAAAAATTTATTTTGTAAAAAGCGGTATTGGTATTGCTCGGTGCCAGGGGCAGGCCAAACCCAAAAGTTACCGCGGTAGTATTAATATTGGTATTATTTAAATTAAGATAGGTTTGATCATAGATAAAGCCTAAGCGATAATCTGTCCTCGCAAAATAATTATGCAGCGAGTTAATGTCAGGTGTAAACTGCCCGCCAATGTTGATTGTCTTGCTGTCCTGGAAGCCCTGGTTTACGCCGGCAATGGTAAGTGCGGACCAGTGGCCGGTGGAATAATCGGCGCCAATGATAAAATGTGTGTCGTATTGATAGGAGATCCCGAAATGATTGATCTGCGGAAGTTGAATTTTGTCCTTAATGCCCCGCTGATTTACTATGGTATCTACGGCTACATTTTCTACGCCGCTGTTGTTATAGGTGTATTGACTAACAATATAAGTGTTTGTTGTATTTATTTTTGAATTTGCAGAACCGGAATAGCCGAATACCAGGTGCCTTTGCTTCGCCTCGCCGAAATCAATGGAATACTGAACGCCGTAATCATAATTGAAACCGCCGACGCTGTTATCCTGTTCGATCCTTGAATTTAACGTGCCGTACAGGTTGGGGACCTCTGTTGAGCTGAATTGCTGTAAATTACCAAAGATGTACGAGATATTGGCCCCGATCAACAGGTGCTTGGCGACTGTAAAGCCATAGCCTAAGTAAGCCTTTGAAATACCGCCATTGCCGGTAAACATATCATTTACTGCATTAGTATCAACCGGCGACCCGGTGCCAAAGTTGCTTTTAGTCTGGATGCTGTTGTATCCCATTTCGCTGTAAGGCAACAAGCCAAAACTCATGGCCGAATGCCTGGTTATAGGTATAGCAAATGCAACATGGCTTAACCTGAAATTATTGTTTTTTGAGCTGGGCTGACCTGTTTGACTAAAAGTGGACAGATCTGCGTAAATACCGGCATCAATAGTTGTAAAATTTATCAGCGCGTATGAGGCAGGGTTAAAAGGATTGATATTGTTATAGCCGCTTATCCGGTTTATGGCGGTCGCTATGCCCCCCATACCCAAATTTTGCGGCAGCAAAGCGGGATCAATAGTGCCTAAACCATACCTTGAATATGGGGAACTTGATGTTGCAATTGATTGGGCTGATTGTGCGGATGCTTCAAACGCGATAACAGAAAGTAAAAATGTTATAAAAATCCCGGAGTATTTAATCATTATTGTTTTGTATGGCTGCATTTAATCCTTTTAGAACCAAATAAGGTTCAATTTTAATATAGGGCGCAAAGATGCTATTTTTTAACAGCGTATCAAAAAAAATACTGTCGCCTCCGCTAAGTAAGATATTCAGTTCCTGTCCCTCTTTTATGTAGCTTTCTGTGAAGCCTTTTAATTCGTATTTGATCCCGTTTTGGACACCTGAGCGTATCGCCGTCGTGGTATCATTCCCGTAGTTAACGTTGAATGTCTCGTCGGCGCTAATTAACGGTAGCCCTGCCGTATAATTATTTAAAGCCTTATAACGCATATTTAATCCCGGTGATATGCTGCCGCCAAAATAATCTCCGCCCGCGTCAACCCAGTCATACGTTATACAGGTACCGCCATCAATTATCAAACTGCTTTTGCCGGGGTACAAATACCTTGCGCCGATAACAGCAGCTAAACGATCGAGCCCGAGTGTTTCTGGTGTCAGGTAATGGTTTACTATGCCTTTTGTCATTCCGCGGTTAAAATAAATTAAAGGCATTTTTTCCGCCAATAGGGTTTGCCATCCGGCATTTTCTTTTTTTACTGATGAAATGATAGCCCTTTTAACCGGGTGATCATGCAGGAAATTGTTTATTATCGTTGCATCAACTTCCTGGTATTGCTCCGCATGCAGTAATTCGTCCCGCTTAAAAACCGCAATTTTTGTATATGTATTGCCGATATCGATAGCCAGGTTCATTTCGTGGATTATGTTAGTCGTAAGTCCAAAATCTAAGTCCAAAGTAAAAAAGGCTTCAAGTAATACGCCAGGCTGTTATTTGACCTGGGACTTTCGACTACAGCCTTGAGACTTAGCATTACACTTTAACCATTGACAATATCGATTCAAAAATGGCCAGCCCGTCCTCGTTAGCCACTAAACTGTCCGAGGCGCGTTCGGGGTGTGGCATAAAGCCAAACACATTCCTTTCGGCATTGCATATACCTGCTATATTTTCTAATGATCCGTTTGGATTGGCATCAGGGGTTATATTGCCAAATTCATCGCAATACCTGAACAGCACCTGGTCGTTATCGTTCAACGATTTTAAAACATCTGCGTCAGCAAAATAATTGCCCTCGCCATGGGCGATCGGAATTTTTAATGCCCGCTGCGGATCAATTTGTGCTGTAATTAATGAATTTGAAGTTTGCGGCTTCATATAAATATTACGGCAAATAAATTTACGGTTCTCGTTATGAAGCAGGGCGCCGGCTAAAAGGCCGGCTTCAGTTAATATCTGGAAGCCGTTGCATATACCCAATACATAACCGCCGCTCGCAGCAAAGCGGATAACCTCCACCATAATTGGCGAAAAACGGGCTATCGCGCCGGAGCGCAGATAATCACCGAAAGAAAAGCCGCCGGGCAATATAATAAAATCAACACCCTGCAGGTCGTGGTCTTTATGCCATAAGCGAACTACCTGTTGGCCAAGTATATTTTCTAATATATACACGGTGTCAGCATCGCAATTTGACCCGGGAAATACAACTACTCCAAATTTCATAATACAAAACTAATATAACAGCCGTAAATTGAACGAAAGTAAAAGTTAAAAAGTGTTAAACTGAAAATATACAATACTGATCAGCAATAAACCAAACAACAGTTCATAGAACCATTTACGCGTTGCATACAAAAAATAATACGAAAAAAACACCGCCGCAGGCACCGCGCACAATAAGAAATGGTTTAGTTGAAACGGCGCGTTGATATAAAACGAAAGCCCGGCAATTATAAAAATGATAAATAAAAGCTGGAACGATTTCCGTATTTGAACATAGCTTCTGAAAAAATTTTGCCGTATCGTAAAAAAACAGAGCACCAAAATTACAATTACGGGGATAAGCACCAGGTAATTATAATAATTGATATCGATGCTATTCGGGAACTTCGCAGCCAATGGCAGCCATAAGCTATAAAACTGTTCTAAACTGTTATTAAGATAATAGTAAACTGCCAGAAAGAAAAAAATAGTGACATAACCAATTATACCGGCTACCCACTCGCGCCAGTTAAATGGCCTGAAAATTATCAGCGCTATCCATATCACTAAAAATAAATAAATAAAGGGCAGGTATATTAATGAGCCAACCGCTACGATCATCCCGAGATCGAAAGCAGTAGATCCGGCATCGTGGCTTTTGTAAAAACTGAACAATTTAAACAGCATCCATATCAACAAAAAATTACAAACCAGCGGCGGGCTTAATACCAAAAATGGCGTAAACAGACCCGAAACCGTGATGAACATTAAAGCAGGCAAAAAAGTAGGCTTACCTAATAAATTATAGTGATTAACCAAATAGTTTAGCGATAAGGCCTGTATAAATATTAATATGCCGGCCAGCACAATATTGGAAAACGGCGATATTTGGTACTGCCACGACACGGGGATCAATAACCGGTTAAATAGCCTGTTAAAAGTAAAATCAATTTTATCCGGGGCATGAAATATATAACCGGAACGCAAAGCAAATAATACAATTGCCAGCCATAAAACACCAAGCGGATTAAGCGTTTTGAAAAAATTGATCATTAAAACGTTATTTGGTGGCGAAATTAGCAGAAAAACGGCTTATGATGAAACCCATCACTGCCTGGCGTACCGTTTTATCATATTTTCCACAATTTGCGCGGTGTCATCCGGGAAATTAATGACTATTTTCCCATCGCCATTATCCAACTAATTGAGATGAGACACAAAGTGAATTAGCGGAAAACGAATTAAAGCGTTGAACTATTAGTTGAAGGAGTGAATTTAAAATTATGTACGATAACCTCTACATTTTTTCCGTTTGAAGGTGCTTTACCTTGATATAACCAAAGATTTATATAGGCCGGCATATTCAGCGTACTAATTGATGTCGGAGGGTTGTACCACGATTTAGCAGCATAAAGGTTAGTATTGCCATCCTGGAAGCCCATTAAACTTTGAAAATCCACTTCGTTACCAGACCGGATCAGGCGGTGTGTTGTGTAAGTTCCCGTTAAAATAACTGATGCTGTTATTTCCGAGTTGGTCTGGCTGCTGCCCGTAGCAGGATAAAGATTAAAGTCCAGGTTAGTCTTATTTTTAGCGTTCCCCCATTTTGAATATTCAATGTCCATTTCGTCATAGCCATCATTACCGGAATAATTGAACATCGCGAAAACAACATTCGGGTCTAATTGGTCAATACGTCCTTCAACTTGCCATTGGTACGTTCCATAGCCAAGACTTTGGTTTAGAACAACCTGGGCACATTGCCAGATCTTTGTCTTAGTATTTTTAGTAAGCTCAAGATGTAAATAGCCGTTTGCATCCACGTAGGCATTTGAACTTGACCAATAATTTGGCCCCGGCCCGTGCGTGCTGGTGCCAAAATCTGTTATTGTCCAGGTATAGCCTGAAAAAGAAAGCGTATGGGTAGGTGTCGCTTTAAGGTTCATTTCACCAAGGTTCATTTCACCCATTCCTGTTCTCTTCAGATTTTCGGTAGGGCTTAAATCGGTAGGGCTTACATTTTCATCCTTTTTACAAGCTGCAAAAATTAACAGCAATAATAAAATTGTACTTGTTCGTTTCATAATCGTGATAGTTAATTAGTTACAGATTTGATAATTAATGAATTACTGATGTGACAATTAATGCGTTACGGATGTGATAACTGATGCGTACAGATGTGATAATTAATGAGTTACCGATATGATAATTAATGAATACAGATGTGATAATTAATGAGTTGAAGACGTGATAATTAATGCGTTCACAGATAGATATTAATTAATGAGTTCACAGGTAGGTGTTTAACAGAGAGGTATTTAGGTATAAATATAAAATAAATCTTAAAAAAGAATTATGGGATTATATATTTTTCCGCAAAATATTTATTTATGATTAAACAATAGATAATCAGATACTTTATGTAGTACACTTATGCTAAGTAAGTCAATATATTTAGCGGTATAAGTTTCAATGAATTTGGGGAAAAGTTCAAAACTGTGGAGGATTGCCTTCAATATATTTTACATAAGAAGCTGGCTGAGGGATATTTTTTCCTGAAATGCCATGGCGATCAACATGGAAAAGGCAGCAAATTTAATTAGATCGACTATTTTTTTGCAAACCGTCTCACCATATCATCCACAATTTGCGCGGTCTCATCCGGGAAATTAACGGTTATTTTCTTATCGTCGCTAATCCAGTTATTGATATGAGCAACAAACTGCTCGTCAATTTCATTGATCACGGGTACGCCAAGCTTTGAGGCTGCCAGGGCATTGCATTGCTGTTCGTACTGGCCTTTCATAGGTATCATTAATACCTTTTTTTGTAAAAAGAGCGCTTCGGCCGGGCCTTCAAAGCCGCCGCCCGTTAATAAACCTGCGCAAGACGCCAGACTATCATTAAATGCCTCGTTATTTACGGGGAATATCTGCACATTATCCTTCTGATAGGCTGCTTTTTGCCGTTTCGAAAAAATATGCCACTGCACGTTTGTTTTGATCAACAGTTTGGTGAGTATTTTATCATCATAAGCGGGCAGGTAAACCGTATAGTGGCCCAAATTGGAGGTTTTCATATTACGGATCTCGCTCCTTATTACCGGTGTATGGATAAAATCATCATACCGCTCAAAATGAAAGCCTATATGATGGGTTGTAGGGGAATAATATTTAAACAGCCATTCGGCCCAGCTCCGTCCCGCCGGCCGTGGCGTTTTTGGCGAAACAAATGAACATTGGTGACTTAAAGATACTGAAGGTACCTTTTGCACTTTACACGCCCAGGCGCTAACCGGCTCAAAATCATTGACGATGAGGTCATATTGTTTCAATGGCAGGCTGTGGATGTCGCGCCATAGCCGGGGTATATTCATCAGCTTAAAGGTGGCCCAGTTATCAACACCGCCCTTTGTGCCAAAAACAAAACTAAAACCATGAAACCGGTATTTAAGGGGCTGTGCTAAGCTAACCTCGGCCTCGGTGCCGCTAACCAGCAGGTCAAGCTCGCCATATTGCTGTAACAGGGGCACAATTTCGCGTGCGCGGCTGATGTGGCCATTGCCCGTTCCCTGTATAGCGTAGAGTATTTTCATGGGTAGTTGTAGACGGTTGTAATGAGTTGTAAAAGTTGTAATGGTTGTAATGGTTGTAATGGTTGTAAAGGTTAAAATAAAGATTGACCTTATAAAATCAGCCGCCGCAACTATACATCCCAAGAAACATTAAAATTTTCTGTCTATAAAAGTACTGAACCATTTGAAGAGGTGAAAATGAAGGCTAAAGATCGTTGTAATAATTTTCTACCCCTTATAACCACTACAACTTTGGCAACTTCTACAACCCATTACAACTTTTTCAACAACAATTAGCCCGGCTCTTGTTTAAATCTTTCGAGCAAAATTCTCACATCCATTTTGGCGTCAAGGTCTTCTGCGTCGGTTTTATCATCTTCGTCGGTGTCGCTGTTGAAATCGTCAGGATTATATGTAAATACGGTCCAATTACCCTCATTATATTCAAGCGAGGTAAGGCTTTCCACCCAGTCGCCGGAATTTAAATATAAAACGGATCCCGTTTTCTCGGTCGATTCTATTTCCCTGATCTCGGCATGGTGGATATGGCCGCAAATAACATATTTATAGTGTTTGGCAACGGCAAGGTCGGCGGCTGTTTGTTCAAACTGGTTAATAAATTTCACAGCTTCCTTAAATCGCGCCTTTATTTTTTGCGAAAAGCTCATTTTTTGCCGCCCTATCAATGTCAGGAACCAGTTACTAAGGCTATTGATCAGAATAAGCGTATCATAACCTACAGCACCTAATTTGGCCAGCCATTTTGAATACTGCATGGTTACATCAAAAACATCGCCATGAAATATCCATGCTTTTTTGCCATCAATATTTAACACAATCTTATTAAGCAGCTGAAATGAGCCCAGGTTAAAGTCGGCGAATTTACGCAGCATTTCATCGTGGTTGCCTGTTAAATAATAAACAGGGACGCCATCGGTAACAAACTTTAGTATGCGGCGCACCACCTTCATGTGCGGCTCGGGCCAGTACGACTTACTGAATTGCCATATGTCAATAATATCGCCGTTTAAGATGAGTATCTTTGGTTTTATGCTCTTAAGATACTTCAGCAATTCTTTCGCGTGGCAACCATATGTGCCTAAATGCACGTCGGATATAACTACAATATCAACTTCGCGTTTTGCCATTAAAATTGAGGGGGTATTTTTCCGCCCGGTAAATTATACCGGAAATACAGGTGGGGATTACAGGTGCAACGATTACTCGTCGTCGTCGTCATCATTAACTTTTAGTTCAAAGGGGCTCAGATAGAATACTCCTACCAGGAATAACAATCCAACCACAACCAGATAAGCGAACTCAAAATGCATATATACAATTTTTACAAATATCCTATAACCAGGTTATTCTATTGTTAAGACTCTGTTAAATGTAAAAGGTTTCACCCTTTTTTAAATTTTTTTTCAATGCGGCCCAACTGCTTTATATGGTGCTGCAAGTGTATGCGTATAAATTTAAACCATTGTTTGGCATTAAGCATCCCCAGCCGCGGATGTTTATAACGCGAGTTTGGGGGCGAATCTTTTAATACCGGCATTATATCGTCAATACGTTTGCGGCATTTCACCAACAGGTTTTTCGCCTCTTCCTTATTGATCTTGGTCGCTGGCATCCTTGCCGCAACGGCCTGCGGCACCTTCATCCTTACTGGAGGGAAACTGCCGGTAAACATTACCAGTTTCCCTACAAAATTCAGGCCCTTTTTGGTTGGCGGGCAATTATCGTTAGCGCTGCGCTCCAAACCGATAAAAGAGCCTAAAGTAGCCTGTAAAATATGGGAATAAACTTCCGCATATGACCATCCCCCGCCCCGCGGCATTTCCGTAAATTGTTCGTCGGGAATAGTATCCAGTTGGGCGCGGTAATTATCTAAGGCGTCATCAATGGCTTTGCGCTCTTTGACAATGTTCATTAAAATAAAGGTAGGGGTTTTAAATAGAAAACGGGGTGCTGTCTTCGTTCAAACTTTCAACATATACACAAATGGCTTTTTTTGCCTTTATTTAGCCACCGTTAGATTAAAATTAAAAGGTTCCGAAGTGATCAGCGCTGTACCTATAATATCGAGGTCAATTCTTTGAGGTGGGTTACCTGCAAAGGCACATCATCCGGTTTTGGTGCCTTAAAGGGGTTAAAATAAATAGCATCAATACCAAAATTTAAGGCGCCGTACACATCGGCCTCCAGGCTGTCACCGATCATCAGGCTCTCGTTTTTTGTAGCCCCGGCTAAATTAAGTGCATGCTCGAAAATTGCCGGGTCGGGTTTGTTTATGCCAACTATTTCGGAAATGATAAAATGTTCGAAATATCCGCCGATATTGGTATTACCCACTTTCAGTTCCGATGATTCCTTAAAACCGTTCGAGATCAGGTGCAGCGTATACCTGTCTTTAAGATATTGCAGCGTTTCATGCGCGTGCGGGAAAAGGTTGGTTTTGGTTGGGCAAATCGTCACATAATCATCCTCAAATTTCAACGGGATGCTGTCAGGCTCAACGCCAAGGTCTAAAAATGTTTTTTTGAAACGGGTTTCGCGCAATTCGGTTTTGCTGATCTTCCCGGTATGATAATCGGCCCAAAGGCGGTGGTTGTTTTTAGTGTAGGTTTCAATAAATATTTGAGCCGATGGTAGCCCGATCTCATTTAGCCTGTAAACATTATAAAGTTCATAAAGTGTTTCTTCGGCATTTTTATCAAAATCCCAGATGGTATGATCAAGATCAAAAAAGATATGCTTGTATTTTTTAATGTCGGATTTCAGATGTTGCATTTGAGATTTGACAGATTAAACTAAACTGGTATATTTATTAAAATAATTATCATGTCTTCGCAACAAAGTTATTACAGGCAAATTAATTACATTAGATTATTTCTAATCATATGTCTTTTTTCTGTCGTTCTGATTGTTTGTTTCTTTATAGTTTTTGCCTTAGAAGAAGGTGGGGAAGCGAATAACGCATATTACACAGCTCTATGGATTTTTAATCTGATTGCATTCCAAGTTACTTTTTTTCAAAAGTAACCTTTCTCAATAACTTAGCTGGGCTCATACTTTCTATTATAATTGGAGTTTTAGCCTATAGTTTATTAGTTGAGATTTTGATAATTAAATATCGCTCCTATAAATTGAAAAAATCGGCTTAAATCGAACACGGGCTATCACATTTCTTGCAATTTAGGAATTGAATTCCTAAATTGCACAATGATTGATCGCCAATTATATAATAAGGCAAAACAACTCCTGTCAAAATTCCCGGTTGTGGCCATCACCGGGCCCAGGCAATCAGGTAAAACCACCTTTGCCCAGACCCTCTGTCCCGGTTATAATTATGTAAACCTGGAACTTCCGGATGAACGCCAGTTTGCAAGGGAAGACCCGAAAGGATTTTTAAATAATTACAGGGATGGCGTAATCATCGATGAAGCCCAATACGTACCCGAATTATTTTCGTACCTGCAGGCCGTAACCGATCAGCGTAAAAATAACGGGGAATATCTACTTACCGGTTCTCAAAATTTTCTTTTATCGCATCACATCGCCCAATCGTTGGCGGGCAGGGTGGCTTTACTCACCTTGTTGCCATTTTCCTTTATTGAGTTAAATACCTCCGTTTATAAACCCAATAATTGGATGGACTATTTATACAAAGGTGGTTATCCGCGTATTTATGAACAACAAATAGAACCCGGTGATTTTTATCCCAATTACCTGCAAACCTATATAGAACGTGATGTGCGGCAAATGCTTAACGTGCATGACCTGGCAACATTTCAAAAGTTTATTCAATTATTGGCCGGGCGTGTTGGCCAGTTACTTAATCAAAATAACCTGGCAAATGAATTGGGCTTATCCAATAAAACAATTGAATCGTGGATATCGGTGTTAGAGGCTTCTTTTATAGTATTTCGTTTGCAACCTTATCATAAAAATTTCAATAAACGATTGATCAAAACCCCAAAACTGTATTTTTACGATACCGGGCTTGCTTCGTATTTATTAGGGATAAGGAAGGTATCAGACATTCAAATTCATTTTGCCCAGGGCGCTTTGTTCGAAAACCTGGTAATCAATGAGTTCCTGAAAGACGGCCTAAACAACGGGGAGCGGTTACAATATTACTTTTGGCGCGATAGTTCGCAACGCGAGATTGATTTGATCATTGACAAGGGTTTAGAAAGGAACGCTTATGAAATAAAGATGTCGCAAACTGTAAAACAGGATTTTTTAAAAACATTGCATTACTATAAAGAGTTAGACACACAGGCAAATTTAAACCTTATTTATGGCGGGGACGCAGATCAGGAAAGAAGCGGCACTATGGTTTATGGGTTTGAGAACAGTAAATATTTAGGGAAGTAAAATGTACCGTTTTTCATCCTCAAGTTTAACTTGTTCATGACTTAACAGGTTGTTGCTGTCAAAGCTTTCTTTATGAGATATTAGCAATTCCTCTTTTTCATCTTCATTAAGACTATTCCAAAGATGACCGTTCTGATCATTATTGATTGAAGGATGAAAATCATTCTTTATTTTCATGATATAAAATAATGTACTAAAATAGCTAATAAAAGTAAAATATGAAAACTGCGGCTTTTAAAATTGATTCCTAAATCAAAAATCAAACTTTCCTGCTGACATACCGCTGTCACACCCTATCATTTACTTTGCATGATACAAGAAGAACATTCCAAATCCGAAATCGTTACATCAATGTAAAACTAATCTCTACCCTCTGATTAACTAATCACTAATACGTATTTTTGCAAATTCTATGGATTTCAAACTAACATCCCAATACTCCCCCACCGGCGACCAGCCCGAAGCTATAAAGCAACTGGTTGAAGGTGTGAATAACCAGGACCCGTTCCAAACCCTGCTTGGGGTTACAGGCTCCGGTAAAACATTTACTATTGCCAATGTTATTTCGCAAACGCAAAAGCCTACTTTAATATTAAGTCATAACAAAACGCTTGCGGCGCAATTGTATGGCGAGTTTAAACAGTTCTTCCCCGAAAACGCGGTCAACTATTTCGTTTCCTATTACGATTATTACCAGCCGGAAGCATTTATCCCAACTACCAATACCTATATTGAAAAAGACCTGCAGATAAACGAGGAAATTGAAAAGCTGCGGCTGCGCACTACATCCGCGTTAATGTCGGGGCGACGGGATGTGATCGTGGTTTCATCTATCTCCTGTATCTATGGTATGGGCAACCCCGAGGATTTTATGGATTCGGTTTTCCGCTTCGCGGTGGGTACCCGTATTAGTCGCAATGCTTTTTTACATCGGCTGGTCGAAATATTATACTCCCGTACCACCGCCGATTTTAAACGCGGCACATTCCGGGTAAAGGGTGACGTGGTTGATATTTTTCCTGCCTATATGGATGTGGCTTACCGGATTTCATTTTTTGGTGATGATATCGAGGAACTGAGCACATTTGACGTAGATACCGGTAAAACCATCGAAAAAATGACGCACATGGTGCTGTTCCCGGCCAATTTATATGTGGCGCCGAGGGAGCGGTTCACGCAATCCATCTGGGCCATACAGGAAGAACTGGAAACCCGCAAAAAGCAATTTATAAACGATGGCCGTTTCCTGGAAGCAAAACGACTGGAGGAAAGGGTGAATTACGATCTTGAAATGATCCGCGAATTGGGCTATTGTTCGGGCATTGAAAATTACTCCCGTTTTTTCGATGGTCGCCAACCCGGCGCAAGGCCATTCTGTTTGCTGGACTATTTCCCCGATGATTATTTGATGGTGATTGATGAGAGTCATGCCACCGTGCCGCAGATCAGGGCGATGTATGGCGGCGACCGCTCGCGTAAAATATCATTGGTTGAATATGGTTTCCGGTTGCCTGCCGCGCTGGATAACCGCCCGCTAAACTTCCAGGAGTTTGAACGCCTTGCGCCGCAAACTATTTATGTAAGCGCCACCCCCGGCGATTTTGAGCTCGAAAAATCGGGCGGCGTGGTGGTTGAACAGGTAATACGCCCAACCGGCCTGCTTGACCCTGTGATCGATGTTCGGCCAGCCATTAACCAAGTTGATGATCTGCTGGAAGAAGTGGACAAAACCGTAAAAATGGGCGACCGCGTGCTGGTAACTACCCTCACCAAACGGATGGCCGAAGAACTGGCAAAATATATGGACAGGCTGGGCATTAAATGCCGTTACATACACTCGGAAGTTAAAACATTAGAGCGCGTGGAGATATTGAGGGGACTGCGCCTTGGCGAGTTTGATGTGCTGATAGGCATTAACCTGCTGCGCGAAGGCCTCGACCTGCCTGAAGTATCCTTAGTGGCTATTTTGGATGCGGATAAGGAAGGCTTCCTGCGTTCGGAGCGTTCATTGATTCAAACCATTGGCCGCGCGGCTCGTAACGATCGTGGCCGGGTAATTATGTATGCCGATAAAATTACCGACTCCATGCAGATGACCATGGATGAAACCGACCGCCGCCGCGATATACAAGTAAAGTACAATACGGAACATGGCATTACACCGATAACAATTGGTAAAACCCGCAGCGAGATCATGGAGCAAACTTCGGTAATGGATTTTAAAGGCGGTGTGCAAAGAGCATACGTGGAAACCGATATGGCGTCCCTTGCCGCGGACCCGATAGTTCAATACATGACCAAACCTGATCTGAAAAAATCCATCGAAAACACTAAAAAGGATATGCTTGCCGCCGCCAAAAACATGGATTTTTTATTAGCCGCCAAACTGCGTGATGAAATGTTTGCACTCGAAAAAATGATGGAAGAGAAGTTTTGATTACTCCCCCAGCGTCATGGCGGCGGCGTATTTTCAAATTGCCAAATCTTCAAATTCAATAGCTTTGTAACAAAAACCATCAATACAGTGTCAAAAAACAATGTAAAATCATACGCAAACATTTTTGTCGTTATAATCTTATATTTGTAAGCTAAATTTTTAAAAGATGGAATTTTTAGATTTCCTGTTTTTTGCGATAATTACCTATTACATCATCCGGGCTGTTTTGCGCATCGTGTTACCTATGTTATTTCAAAAGGTGGTAAACAAAGCACAACAGCAACAAAATTATCAGCAAAACTACAACAGCAATACCCAGCCCGATAAAATAAAAGTTGATTATATTCCCAAATCAAATAAAGGTTCAGTTCCTGATTCAGAAGGTGAGTTTATCGACTATGAAGAGATAAAATAACCGGCCATGATGATACCTGAAGAAGTATTTAAACGTCGGCGGCAACATAACAATACGCCCGAATCAACGCTGCTGATCATCGCTAATTTTATTGTAGTGGCGATAGCTACCTCGCTATTCGCCGATAAAAACCACGTCAGTTGGTTTTTTTGGGTAGTTATTGGCCTGCTTGCTGTTTATAACTTTTTTACCATCCGCAAAAACCGGGAAGAATTTTTTACAAAAGCCGCCATTATTGCCTACGTTATCAGCCTCGCCACGCTCGTCGGGGTATTTTTTATTTATACCTCTAAAGGTTAGAAAATAGTTGTAAAAATTGTAAAGATTATAATTTTAACTTGCTGGTCGGAAAGAAGCTGCAACATTTATCAACTCCTTAACCTTTGCAACCATTACAACCTCTACAACTTTTACAACCTCTACAACTTTTTACAACCCTTACAACTTCTTTCAACAATTTCTCCCGCAAATTTCTATTTTTGAAGAATATATAATCCCTTTTAAAAAACTTCAATGAATAACTGGTTCAAGCGGAATGGCATTCACTTTTTAATTGCAGCAATTTTATTAGTGATATGCTTTGTTTATTTTACACCTGCGTTCCAGGGTAAAACATTAGGGCAGGTTGACGTAATGGGCGCCCAGTCCACCCAAAAAGAGATCAACGATTACCGTGCAAAGGATACCACCATTTTGTGGACCAACCAAATTTTTGGCGGTATGCCGGCTTTCCAGATATGGGCGCCATATTCCAATAATATCGCTTCCACCATTGTTAACGTGTTGGTGGCAACTTTTCCAAACCCTATTTATGATGTGTTGCTCTTTCTGTTCGGCACCTACTTTTTGTTTATCGTATTAAAGCTAAATCCGTGGCTTGCAGCTGCGGGGGCGGTGGCGTTTACTTTTTCATCCTATAACATTATTTTGCTGGTCGCCGGGCATTCAAACCAGGCGCTGGCTATCTCATTTTTTGCGCCGATCATCGCGAGCGTCCTTTTAACACTGCGGGGCAGGTATTTATTGGGCGGCGCCTTAACCGCCTTATTTATGGCGCTGGAATTTAAAGCAAACCATATCCAGATGACCTATTACCTGTTAATGGGTTTACTGATATTGATCGGTATCGAGCTTTACCACGCCATAAAAACCAAAACTACGCCGGCGTTTTTAAAATCAATAGCCTACCTCGTCGCAGCAATTTTATTAGCGCTGCTGGTAAATGCATCCTTGCTTTGGAGCACTTACGAATACAGCAAGGACAGCTACAGGGGCAAATCAAACCTGACCCAAAATACCAAAGAGCCCAGCAACGGGTTAAGTAAAGAATATGCATACCAATGGAGCCAGGGCGTTGGCGAATGCCTTACCTTTTTAATTCCGAATGCTTACGGGGGCGGCTCAGGCCTTTCTGACCTTGATCAGAATTCGGCGACGGCAAAAGTATTTATCGATAAAGGGGTGCCTGTAGACCAGGCTACTACCTATGCACAGCAAATGGCCGGAATTCCGGGGCTTTCCATGTATTGGGGCAAAAAGCCGGGCACAGCAGGGCCGTTTTATTTTGGGGCTGTGATCTGCTTCCTGTTTTTATTTGGCTTGTTGGTGGTAAAAGACCGCATCAAATGGTGGCTGCTGGCAACGGTGGTATTAACCATGCTGCTATCGTTCGGTCAAAACTGGCCTTATGTATCCGATCTTTTTTTTAATTATTTCCCGCTTTATAATAAATTCCGCGCTGTTGAATCAATACTCGCAGTCGCAAGCATTTGCTTCCCCATACTGGCTTTGCTGGCTATTCAGGAGATCATTATTTCGACAGATAAGACAGCTATATTTAAAAAACTGAAGCTCGCTTTCTACATTACAGGGGGCCTTATCCTTTTATTAATTGCTTTACCCCAGCTTATTTTAAGCTTTAAATCAAGTGAGGTACAAACCGGTATCACTTATCTTACGCGCGCGCTGAAAGGCGACAGCACGACGGCAAACAATATCGCCAATGCTGTAATCAGCGACAGGATAGACCTGGAGCGGGCCGACGCCATCAGGTCTTTAATTTTTGTTGTGATAGCTTTTGGCATTAGCTGGGCATTTATAAAGCAAAAGATCAATTTAACGGTATTTTCACTTGTCTTATTTTTACTTGTGCTGGTTGATATGTGGCAGGTAGACAAGCGTTACCTCAAAGAATCAAGTTTCCAGGATAAGCAGGATGTTGCCCAGGTAGTTAAGCCGCGCGAGGTAGATTTGTTTATCGCGAGGGACCCTGATCCTGATTTCAGGGTATTTGATGTGACTGCCGAAATAAAAAATGACGAGATAAACCCCTTCTTTCATAAATCAATCAGCGGCTATTCTGCTGCCCGTTTAAAACGGTATGATGAACTGATGGATGGCCAGCTGGCCCAAAATCCGCCAAACCATGATGTGCTGGATATGCTCAACACCAAATACCTGATCACACAGGATACTTCGCGCAACTATTCGATGGTGGCCAATCAGACTGCGTGCGGGCATGCATGGTTTGTGAAAAGCGTAAGGCTGGTAGCCGATGCCGACAAGGAAATGCAGGCCCTGAGCGCTTTTGCCCCTAAGGATGAAGCCATTGTTGATCAGCGGTACAAAAAGTTATTTGACAAAGACCAATTGCGGGCCGATCCAAATGCCACAATTAAATTGGTGAAATATACCCCTGATCATTTAACCTATCAAACCGGCTCAACAGCAACACAGATTGCTGTTTTTTCAGAGATATATTATGATAAAGGCTGGACAATGCTGATCGACGGCGCCGAAGCGCCCTACTTCCGCGCTGATTATGTTTTACGTGCTGCGCAAATTCCATTAGGCAACCATAAGGTTGAATTTGTTTTCCACCCGGCATCATATTATACCGGTGAAAAAATTTCATTGGCCGGATCGATCCTGCTGGTACTGGCCTTAGGCGGGGCAGTTTATATGGAAACAAGGAATAAAAAGCCGGTTCCCGTAACTGAAAAACCAAAAAAATCCTGATTGAGATTTGACACCTTTTAAAAAGTTGTCAAATCTATTTATCCTACATAGCAACCGCACATGAATACTTGGTTCAAGCGCAACGGCGTTCACTTTTTAGTTGCCGCGATTTTTTTATTGGCTGCCTTCGCTTACTTTACCCCGGCGTTCGAGGGTAAAAAGTTAGGGCAAAATGATGTTACCCGCGCCCAGTCAACCCAAAAAGAAATTAATGATTACCGGGCAAGGGACACTACCATTTTATGGACCGACCAGATATTGGGCGGTATGCCCGCTTACCAGGTATGGGCCCCGTATCCCGGCAGTATTGCTACACATATTGTCAATTTTTTAGATACCGCCTTTCCGGCGCCAATTTATATCGTTTTTATACTGCTGTTTGGCGCTTATTTTTTATTCCGTGTTTTAAAGATCAATCCCTGGCTTTCGGCCGCCGGGGCGCTTGCTTTTACATTTTCGTCCTATAATATTATCTACATCGCTGCCGGGCATGCCAACCAGGAGTTTGCCATTGCTTTATTTGCGCCGATCATCGCATCAGTGATCCTGGTAATGCGGGGCAAAAGGCTGCTTGGCGCATCGTTACTTGCCCTATTTCTTTCAGTCGAAATAAAAGCCAATCACATACAAATGACTTATTACCTGCTGATCGCATTGCTGATCTGGCTGGGAATAGAGTTTTACCATGCTGTAAAAACAAAAACCACTCCAAACTTCTTTAAATCAACAGCGTACATTGCGGGCGCTACTTTACTGGCAGTGCTGATAAACGCTTCGTTATTATGGAGCACTTATGAGTACAGCAAAGATTCGATCCGCGGTAAATCAAACCTGACCCAAAGTACCACCGAAGCCAGTGATGGCCTGCAACGTGACTACGCCTACGAATTTAGCGAGGGCGTTGGCGAAACTTTTACATTTTTAGTACCCAATGCCTACGGTGGTACGATGAACGGCCCTTCGGGCGACGATTCAAATATCGCCAAAGTGCTCACCGATAAAGGTGTGGATGCCGCTCAGGCCCAAAACATAGCCCAAAGCCTGCCACTCTACTGGGGTGAAAAAACATTTACGGAAGGCCCCTGGTATTTCGGTGCGGTGGTTTGTTATCTGTTTGTGCTGGGCTTATTTGTAGTAAAAGATCATATCAAATGGTGGCTGCTGATAACGGTTGTTTTAACGATGCTGTTATCATTCGGCAGAAACTTCCCGTTTGTATCCGACATTTTCTTCGACTATTTCCCGCTTTATAATAAATTCAGGGCGGTTGAATCAATCCTCGCGGTGGCAATGCTCTGTTTTCCGGTACTGGCGATCCTGGCAGTTAATGGGGTGATCAATGATCCGGATAAAAAAGAACTGTTTAAAAAAGCTAAGCTCGCGCTTTATATTACCGGCGGGGTTGCTTTATTATTAATATTGGTGCCAGATGTTCTCCTTGCCTTCAAATCAAGCAGCCACCAGGCGTTGATAGCCCAGCTGACCAGCTTCGCCCGTGGGGATGCTGCGATGGCTAATGCGATGGCCAATGCACTGGTACAGGACAGGATCTCGGCCGCACGCGCCGATGCCATCCGCTCATTGCTGTTTGTAATTATCAGTTTTGGTTTCATTTGGGCATTTCTTAAGCAAAAGGTAAGCATCACCACCTTGTCGATCGCTTTTCTCATACTGATGCTGGCAGACCTTTGGACCATTGATAAACGATACCTTAAAGATGAAGAGTTTGTTGATAAACAGGATGCGCCGCAAGCCCAGCCCCGGCCTGTTGATCAGCAAATCTTATTGGACAAGGACCCCGATTTCCGGGTGATTGATCTTACGCAAACTTTACTGCAGGATGCTACGACGCCCTATTTTTATAAATCTATTGGCGGCTATTCAGCAGCACGGCTAAAACGATATAATGAATTAGTCGAAAACCAGTTTACTAAACGTATTAATAAAAACGTGCTGGATATGCTGAACACAAAATACATCATCAATGCTGATTCAACAAAAAACTTAACCGCTGTTGCCAACCCAACGGCCTGCGGGCATGCCTGGTTTGTAAAAACCATCCGGTATGCGGCTAATCCTGATAAGGAAATGGAAGCATTAAACAATTTCGATCCAAAAAATGAAGCTATTGTTGACCAGCGGTACAAAAATATTATCCACGAGACGCGAACTTCGGCTGATTCAACCGCCACTATCAAATTAACAAAATACACTCCTGATGATCTAACCTATCAAACAAGCTCAAAAACATCCCAAACCGCGGTTTTCTCGGAGATATATTATGATAAAGGCTGGAAAATGCTGATCGACGGCATAGAAAAACCTTATTTCCGTGCGGATTACGTTTTGCGTGCCGCGCAAATCCCCAATGGAAACCATAAGGTTGAGTTCATATTCCACCCGGCGTCTTACTATACCGGCGAGAAAATTTCGATGGCGGGCTCTGTTTTGCTGGTGCTGGCTTTGGCCGGGGCAGTTTATATGGAGACCAGAAAGAAGAAAGAGGGTGCAACAACTATGACTACTAAATAAAAAGTAATTCGTAAATTTACATTATGAATAACCTTTTGGAAAGAATTACGATTGATACAAATATATGCCATGGAAAGGCGTGTATCCGTCACATGCGCTGGCCTGTGGAAGTTATTATTGATTTGATAGCTTCCGGGATGTCATTTAATGATATTATTGCCGATCATCCGGAATTGGAAAAAGACGATATTCTTGCAGCCTTGGCCTATGCTAAAATGACACTCTCAGGTAAATCATTGTTAGAAGTAAATTAATGGATTTTTTGCTTCACTTACCTATAAGTCTCTCAAAATTTCTAAGCAAACAGGCAAATTGTACGTCTGTTCATGTCAATCAAATACTCCAAAAATGGCATACCTCAGATTCGGAAATTTGCAAGTATGCCGATGAAAATAATTTGGTTGTGATCTCCAAGGACAGTGATTTTAAAAATTCTCATTTCATTAATAAAGCTCCTAAAAAAATAATCAGGGTCACACTGGGAAATATTACCAACGAGGAAGTTCTTCTCCTTTTTAACAAGTATTTACCTTTTATACTGCCGCTGTCGTCGAAAACTGATTTTTACATTGAAATTGGTAAAGAGCAGATCATTATTATTGATTAGTGGGTTGAAGTTGCAATTTCAACCCTTACAACCTAACCTCAATCATTTGTACGTTTATGCCTCATCCGGTATAAGCCCAAATTAAAAGCTATCACCCCGTGGTTAAGCAAAGTCGGCAACAGCCCATAATACCGCCGCATAATATCAAAACGCTCCATTAAACTTTGGCGGTGTTTGGTTTTCGACATACCCCCTACCTGGTATTTGGCCACATATTGGTTTACATTCACTATTTTTTTGGCTTTTTTTGCCGCGCGGATGATCCAGTCGATATCGGCGCTGAGTTGATACCGCCGGTCGTAAGGTTCAGTCAGCGACCTGCGGATATAAATAGCCTGGTGGCTGATACTCATTCCATATTTGAAACTCCGCCAGGTAAATTCATGCGGCGCTTTGTGTCGGCGCCGGCCGAGACTCTCCCCATTGGCATCTATCATTTCGGTTTCGCCATAATAAATATCCGCGCTTTTTGATGAATTGAAAACCTTTTCAACAGTGTCCGTTTCATAAAACTCATCGCCCGAATTCATAAATATTACGTAATCGCCGGTGGCAGCCGCAAGGCCTTTGTTCATCGCATCGTAAAGGCCTTCGTCCTTTTCGCTGATAAGCTTGGCGATTTTGATTTTATAACTGTTGACAATTTTAGAAGTGCCGTCCGTGGACTGACCGTCTACGACTATATATTCAATATTTGGCCAGGTTTGGTTTAATACCGAAAGCATCGTCCGCTCAATATCCTTCACGTTATTGTAAACAACGGTTATAACCGAAAGGGTGAGCTTAAAGTCCGTCATTTGTTTAAAATTGATTGGTAAACGGCCATATATTTTGATGCAACGATCTCATTGGTAAAATTATCCAATACTTTCTTTCGGGCATTTGCCGCGAGGTCATCATTGCTTGCAGAGTTCAAAACATAATTTATCCCGGCAGCAAAATCCGTAGCCGATTTAAATTCAGCAAGATACCCGTTTTTTTTATGTTCCACCATATCGGGGATACCGCCTGTTTTAAAAGCCACCACCGGTGTTCCGCAGGCCAGGGCCTCCATAACGGTATTGGGCAGGTTGTCTTCTACCGCAGGGGTAACAAATACATCAGCGAGGCTGTAGATCTCCGCAAGGTCATGTTGCGAGGTGATGATATTAAGTTCATGTACCTTAAAAGGCAGCTGGCTTACATCAAAAGATTTGTTCTTTCCGAATATTACGATCTCGGCATCCCCAATATCCTGGTAATTGTTTTTCAGCTCATTAAGCGCGTCAACCAAATACGTAATGCCTTTACGCCTGTCGAGGATATTGGCCGCGCCGAACAATATTATTTTTGATTTTGGATCGATGTTCCATTTTGCCCTTGCGGCAATCCTGTTGTTTGGCAAAAAAATCTCTGTATCGATCGGGTTGGGTATGGTTTCGATACGGAAATCTTTCAAAAGAGAACTGGTTCGAGCAACATCCGCCAGCCAATGGCTGCAGGTTACAAAAACGATATTTTTTGCAGCTTTTAGCATATCGTTTTTATGTATCCAGCCTTTGTGCGATATATCATTACTGTCGCGATCCCGCAGCATCCAGCAATTACCGCACTGGTTAACAAAATGATCGCAGTCTCCGGAATAGTGGCAACCGCCCGTAAAGGCCCACATATCATGCAGGGTCCACACCGCAGGCTTGCCCGTTTCAAACAACTTTTTAATATTATTGATGGAAAGGTACCCGCTGTTGGTCCAGTGCAGGTGTAAAATATCGGCGTTTAAAATATCCGGCTCGCCGCTCATATCCGAACCTGCATCAGCCGTTGAAAACGCGAACCTTAACGACCTGTCCTTCGCTTTAAACCAAATAAACGGAAGCCGCTCATATAAGAAGTTAAATTTTATTTTTAGCCTGCTGATGAAATTACCGGCAATACTTTTAACCCGGGGCTCATCGGTCTTTTTGTCCTGCACCTCCATGTGCACATCAACCTGCTTTAATTCCAACGCCTTTAACAGGCGCATACAGGCTGCGGGCGCACCACCCCCGGCATCAGATGTATTGATCAATGTTACTCTCATTGGGCGGCGCTATTTATCCCGGCAATTATAACAAATCTTAAATGAAAACTTTACTTTTGGTGGGGCTGTAATTAAGGCTATATTTCCGCAACAAAAACCGGGTAATTAAAACGATGAACTTTTTTGCTTATTTATTCCAGGATTGGAGCGCCAACCGGCAAAATTTTAAAGCACAATTGGTTTTGTTTTTATTCAGGCTGGTGCAGGTCTTTAACCGCTACACCATCACAAAAATTATATTTTATCCGTACCTGGTGCTTTACCGCTATTTTGTGGAATGGGTTTTAGGGATCGAGCTGCCGCGCAAACTAACCGTGGGCAAAGGCTTATCGCTGTATCACGGGCAGGCGCTCGTAATAAATAAAAGCACCGTCGTCGGCGAAAATTGTGTGCTGAGAAATTCAACCACTATTGGCCATAAAAAACTAGCGGACGGCACTTTCAGCGGCTGCCCGCGCATTGGCAATAATGTAGATATTGGCGCAAATGTTTGCATCATCGGCGATGTAACTATAGGTGATAATGTGATCATCGGCGCAGGGAGCGTCGTAATCAAAGATGTGCCGGCTGATTGCATAGTAGTTGGTAACCCTGCCAGGATATTGGAGAAGAAGAAATAATAAGGTGCTGCCGCATTTGCCCATAAATCGCTCGCGTTTATGTCGCTTCAATTAGGCTAAAGCCATTTTGATTTATACCTTTACTCCGTTGGCTGAAGCCAACGGCAATGAAAAAAAATTATCTTTATTCATTGCCGTCCCATAAATGGGACGGATAAATAAAAAATGCATTATCGGCTTTAGCCTAATCGCGGATGTCCAGGTTGCCCGTCTTACTGGCAGGCGTCAAGGATATTGGAGAAAAAAATAGCATATAATTCCCTTTCTCCCCCTAAGCTTAGGGGGAGATGTCGACGAAGGAGACAGAGGGGGTAAACTGTCCTTATATTAATGGAACAAAATTTAACCGACCGCGCTTTCTGGAAATCCTTTTGGGAATCGAGAAAAAACCTTATTTTTTTCCTGAAGCCCAATTATGTTTTTGGCGATATACTGGCTAAGCTGATCGCTGAAAAAAACATCAAAACAGCGATCGAGCTTGGAGGCTTCCCCGGTTATTATGCGGCATACTTGAAAAAATACCAGCACCTGGATACTACCCTGTTTGATTATTTTATCCATGAAGGCCTGATCAACCAGCTATTAGAAAAAAACGGCCTTAAACCAGGCGATATAAACATTATTGAAGCCGACCTTTTTGCTTACAAACCTGAAAAACTTTACGATTTGGTATTATCCTTTGGCTTGATTGAGCATTTTAATGACACAAAAGCCATCATCGCAACCCACCTGCAATTTTTAAAACCCGGCGGTGTATTGTTTATTACCCTGCCTAATTTTAAAGGCGTTAACGGCTGGATACAGCGTGAATTCGACCGGGATAATTATGATAAGCACAATATCGACAGCATGAACCCGAAATTACTTGCTCAATGTTGCCGCGAACTGGGTCTTACCGAAGTAGAAAGCTATTATCATGGCAAATTTACCATATGGCTGGAGAACAAGGGCGAACGCGGCGGATTGGTTAAGGCCCTGGTTAAGACCATCTGGCTGGCCGGTAAGGTTTTTACTAAAATTGTGCCTGTGGAGAGCAAAGGCTTATCGCCTTATATTGTTGTGAAAGCTCTGAAGTAATTTTCGAACCATTTATCAAAGAATGAATGTTTAAATCTCTTTTGAATTTTTTTGGCTTCAAAAAACAGGCAGTGTCGAATAACGAATCTTCACAAAGCGATATTGATAAAAAAATATCCCTTTCGATGGCGGCCTTTATGAATAGGCCTATTTACAAAGAGCTGACCGAAGATATTATCGACAAAACTTCAGACGATGATCTATTACAAACTATTTTTGATGACCTGATAGAAAAATTCCCAAAAGATTATCGAAAAATATACGAGACTGTACTCTTATTCTCTAAAGGACGCCAGGCAATTTATATGATCTGGTGCCTTGAGGCAAAGGTAAACAATGGCGGTTTCAACCAATATTATTATAATCCAAGCGGACAATATGCAGAGCACACACCGGAAGCTTTGAAGTTGATAAATGCGAACAAATTTGCCGACCTGGTAACCAAAGCAAATAATATATTTGAAACTGAGCATGAAAAGATCACCGAGAATCAGGATGGTACGCTTGAAGGATTTAGTAAATCGTACAATGACAACCCGTTAAATGATTTGGATGGCGAGTTTTATGAACTAAATAAAAATGAAGAATTACAAAAACTGCAGATTGAATTTATCAGAAAAAACAAAAACGAATTTATAGATAAATAAATTTTATTCTGTTCTACCTCGGCCAACCGATGAAATCGAAGTTCATAAAAAAAATTCAATATGAAGAGCTGGCACAAACTATTGCTTAAGTTGATAGCAGGTATCATAGCCTTTGTTGTAATATATGAATGCGTTGGCCTAATATTCTTTAATGATTTTACTGCTTCGCTTGTGCCTGGGTGGCATACTACTATTTACCCGTTTGGAAGCAATTTATCCCTCACGATCATCATTACATGCTTTACAATTTTTAGCTACTTCTTATTCAAAGGCCTGTTAAAACTTGTAACTTATATTTGGATGAAAATATTTCAATGACAGACTTACGAAGTTTTAAAAACTTCGTAAGTCTCTATGTATTAACGATACGCGCCGGGTTACCAACAACAACCCCCTTATCAACTTTTAAATTCGAAGCCACTGCGTTGGTGCCAACAATTACCTCGTTGCCCAACACGCAGCCTTTTAGTATAACGCACCGTTTGCCCAACCAGTTATCGCTGCCGATAGTTACCGCTTTTGTATCCGGCTTCTCTGTTTCAATGCCGATGGTGGGGAAATCTCCTCTCGTTCTTTTCCGTCGTATTTCCGGTGGGTAAATGCAATGGGTATTGGTATCGTAGATCATGCATTCGTACGAGACCAAATTATAATCGCCAATGGTTACCGACTGATCACACCTTATTTCCGTTCCCTCGTTAATGGAGTTGTAGGTTCCGATAGTACAAATACCGCCAAAACGGATTTTTAAATCCGCCTTGATCGAATTGTACGGGCCGATATGCAGTTCGCCTTTATTAATAGAAATAATCGGGTTGAGGGCCTGCCTGCCCTTTATTAATTGTGAATGATCGCCAATTTCCAAATAGCCATCATTGATATTGATATCATAGCCATCGAGCCTTACGTCGTCGTGAATTATTACCCCGGATTTGCCTGTTAAAGTGATTTTTGTATTGATAATCTCCACGCCGGTGCCTTTTACAAGGGAAGATTCTGGACTCATATCAAGACCAAGACCCTTCCCGGAGATATTCCGCCATCTTTTTTTTAATTTATTGATGATGCGATTGGACATAACACGCTGTAAATGATTTATATCGTTAGGCAATCGGTAAAGCCGCGACGCAGCGCATCTCTCACGATTTTTTCCTTAGATATTTTACCTGCAATTGTTTTACAAAACGCAACCCCCGCTGCAAAAGGCTGCCTTTCCTGTTCTTTAGAAAATTTTTGATAGCCTGGTAAGCCTGTGGATCCTCTTTTATTTCAGTAGGAAATTGTTTAACGGGGTTTTTTGCCGTTTGCACATGGTACATATCTTCTTTTTTGGAATGTACGCCGCTGCCGTCATTGCCAATATTGTGCACAAGTGACCTGGAAGGGTTTAATGTTAATCCGCCCTTTAGAAAGATAGAAGCATACCAGCGTATGGCCCATGAATTATTTTTTCCCGCTTTAAATCCCTCCAGCTGTTTCCAAAAATTCATGGTGCCGTTTATCGAAAACTGGTCGGTTTTCTTTTTGTCGAATTGTTTCAGCAATACATCAACATCAGGTTCAAAATTTTTCCAGGCCCTTGCCCAGGTGGCCCAGCCCCAGCTGGTGGCGGCCCGAAAGAAAAAGGTTTGCTGCAGGTTTTTACTGACTATATTGTACATATAAGCGCCTATGTGCATTACTTTTTCTTCATCAGCGTAACGTGTAAGCGCCTCGTTAAAATATTGTAATGTAAACGGCGAGGAAAGCAGGTCATCCTCAAAAACTATCACTTTGCCATATTCGTTAACAAGCTGCGTAACGCCGCTGATAATCGAATTTGCCAGGCCCAGGTTTTCTTTCCGGGTTATTACTTTTACCGATTTAAAGCCGCTAACTTCTTTTATTAAAGCCCTTACCTGTTCAACCTTAGTCTTATCTTCTTCCGTTTTTGCTGCATCCGAAAAAATAAACAAGCGTGATTCATCGGCCAATACATTTTTCTCCAAATAAGTAAGCGTACGCCGGGTGTGCTCGGAGCGGTTATAAACGAACAAGGCTATTGGTGCAAGGTTTTGCATGAATTATCAATGACTGAAATCGTGATTAGAATATACTTACCTGGTCTACAGTTTTTTTACAAAGAACGGTATAAGCGTTCGCTAATTGTTCTTTCTTGTTTTTCCCGGAAATCTGGCCGATAGTGTTCTTAATGGTAAACTCGGCCGCTATCTTCAAGTTTGTTATAAAGCTTTTAGGCTTTTTTTGATTGATATAGGTGTTAAACCTGGTTACTTCCGGTTCAATAAGCGATGTAAGGTCGTTTTCTATTTCGAAACCTTCGGTACGTAATAAGTAACGCAGCGAGGTTGGGGTGTACATATTAATATGCCCGTAAGCCAAAAAATGCTTAATTCTTTTATCCACACCAGCCCTGTAATCAAGCGGCACCTCAATGATACAGTGCCCTGCCACACGCTTTATTTCGCGGAGCAGCATGCGTTCATGCTCCACATGCTCAAGAACATGCGAAAGAATGATCAGGTCAACACTATTATCTTCAAACGGCAAGCGGTAGCCATCAAATAATTGAACAGATAACAGGTCGTTTATATTTCTTGACAAAATATGCCCCACCCCGCTCTCCGAAATTTCAACCGCATGGTATTCGGGTGCGAAATTGGCCTCAGCGAGGAATTTTAATATACTGCCATCGCCGGCGCCTACTTCAAGCACTTTTTTAAAGGTACGGCCCTTGCAGACATCAATAATATGCTGCGCTTTATACTTCGCGCCAAGCATACGCCAGGCCTCATCGTGCTTTTGATAAAATTCGTCGTACGCGGTTTTAACGTTGCCGCTGATGGTCTGTTCAGCCATATTAAATATCTAGACAGTTATCCGGCCTGTAAAATACTGATGTTGCCTTCCTGTAAAATAACCCGGGCGAAATCCCGGTGAACGATAGTTCTTTAAAGCCCTTACTTATTAAAAAAGTTATCGCTTCCCTGTACGATTCCCGTTCTGAATCATCTAAAACAATCACCCCTGTTTCAGATACCGCTTTAACCGCCTGCCTGCAGCAGTTTACACGGTCGCGACCATCCACAATAATAATATCAAAAGTCTCTTCCAGTTTTATTGGCACCCGGCAATAATCGCCGTCGCGCACCAGTTCGCAATAGATCAGCTCGGCATTTTCAGGTTTTGTGCTCACAATTTTATCAAACCATTCCTTATCATGTTCTACCGAAATTACAATACCCGCATATTTGGCATAAAAATAAGTGGAGTTACCCGAGCCAAATTCAAAAACGGTATGCTGCTTTTTTAATCGTGCCTTTATAAAATCAATAAATGAATAAGTTACCCACGGGATAGGGTTCCCACCACCATCAACAGGCGACTTACTGTCAAAACCCCTGAACCAGCCAATATCATTAAGATACCCTTTATGATTAAAGGATAACAACATCTTCAGCCTGCGGGGGCTGGTCAACACCTGGATTACGGATGAAACTTTATTCAACGTTTGATGATTTTTTGAACCAGCGAAATTAAAAATAATGATTTAAACATCATCATTGCCTGTTCGTTAACTTTCGGGATAAATATAATAAAGAATGTGGCGCTTGCGTAAGCTGCCAGCGTTGCAATGGCCGCGCCCATCATCCCCATGCGCGGGATCAGTATCAGGTTGAGCACAATATTTACTATGGCGCCAAACCCGGTACGGACAAAAGTAAGCTTATTAAAATTTTCGGCAATTAAATACTGGCTGTTGGCCGCCCCTAAAAACACAAATACCCCCGACCAAATATGAAGTGATAATGTCGGCGCAGCATATGCGTATTCGGGCGTTAATATTTTGTATATCAATGGCGCGGCAAAAGTAACTATTATGGCAACCGGCAAACTCAGGTAAACCATCAGGTCGTACAAGTGTTGTATGCGTTTTTTATAACGGGCGGCATCGTCACGTTTTGCATTTAAAATGGCGGGGAATAAAGAGGTTACAATTACAGCAGGTATAAAATTCCAGGCTTCGCTGAAATTAGCGACCGTGGCGTAAGCCCCCGCTTCCTTAACGCTATACATGTTTTGCAGCATAAATTGGTCTATCTTCATGTATAAAGCAACCATAATGCCCGACAGCATTAACGGCCACGAATATTTGAATAGTTTTTTGGAAAGGTCGAAATTAAACGACCATTTCAGTATACTCCGTTGTTTGCGCTGGTAGGTGAAATAATACCCGACAGATATCAGGATGAAATCAAAAGTATAGGCATATACAAACCAAACAACCGGCATTTTATTGAATATCAGCACCAGTTTTATAGCTGCTGATACCAGGTTGCCGGCAATTTGCACCTGCATAATATATTTTGACTGCACCTCGGACTGGAAGTAGGCGTCAATTACCGTAAAAGCCTGTATTACACCGATAAACGAAAAGATAAACACGTAGCTATACGGTGTTTGTTTGGCGGGTAAAATAGTATAGGCGAGATAAATTAAGGGGATACAGCAAAAACCGGCGAATACTTTCATCCAGAAAGACGTGCCTAATATCTGGTCGCGGTTATCGGGGAACTGGTGTAGTTCTTTTACAATAAACTGGTCTAAACCAAGTGTGGCAATGGCCGAGAAAAAGTATATGTAAACTATGCCCCCGGTTAAAATACCATTGTATAACCTGCCTAGGTACCTCGCCAGTATAATACTGACGATCATTTTTATCGCCAAACTCCCCACACGGCCAATAAACAGCGATCCGGTATTTTTAAAATACTTTTCAAACGCCTGCTGGTCAAAACCTGGGATAGTTGGGAAACGCATATTTTGCACAAATGTATAAAAAGAAAAGAGCCCCTGTTGTATGAGGCCCTTTTTGTAAATTTTGCTTTGTCGATTTTAATACTGCAGAATGCAATTAATTTTTTGCCGTATATAGCTGCTGTATTTGGCTTTTACTGATTGCCCTGCTGAAAATACGGATATCGTCCATCAAGCCATTAAAATAATAAGAGTTGTAAGGCGAACTTGGATCATCCCGGCCAATATACATCAGCGAGCTTATTGAACCATTAGGAGTAATTACCCCAGTGGTTGAAGCGATGAAATTTGTATTATCAATCGTACCTGTAACCGTACCGATTTGCACCCCGTCGATATAAATATCAGTTTGCAATTTGGATAGCGTATAAACTACAGTAAGCATGTGCCATTCATTGAGGCTTACCGCTGTTGTGCCAAAGGAATTTATCGAACCTGATCCGCCTGGTCCAAAATCTATACCACCGGTCGGAATGACACCTGTCGGAGTACCAGCGTAGCCCAAAAGGCCAAATAGCCCGCCTTCGTTCAGGCCGTAAATACGTTTGGTTAATATGCTTTCCAAATTCGAACCATTGTAAGCGTTTGTTTTGATCCAGGCATTTAACGTAAAATCGGTATTGTTTAACCTTAGGCTTTGGTTATCGGGAACAGAGATATAACTGCTTGTCCCGTTAAAAGAATATGCACTGTTAGTTTTTCCAAATCTGTCGGTTGCAGAAGTAATATCGTAAACAGTGCCATCGTTTTTATTACCGGAGGAATCAGCCCCGGTATTATCAAATGTGTAGTAAGCCATAAGCCCAACTTTTAAACTATCGATTGCCGGGGCTATAGGTTTTTGTTGCGATTTTTTACATGAGACAAGATAACTTGCACAAAAGACGGCGGCTAATATCGCTATGGAGCTAATTGAAGTAATTTTCATTGCGGTATCTGATCAACAAGGTAAAGGATATCAAACTGATTATTTTGCTTAAAACTACTAAAAATATTTTTGAAGTTTAATTTCAGCTAATAAATAATGCAATTTATGTCCAGGCAAGGCCATCAAAGAAAAAAGGCGATCCAATAAACGGGTCGCCTTTTATTTATTTAACTGCCTGCTCCATGCAGGAAGAATGTTTTAGTTCTGCTGGGGTTCATCGGATGGCAGCCCAACAATTTTATACGTTTTAGCACCGCTGGCGTCAAACTGTTCCTGGTAATAAATTCCGTCAGGCGATACCCATAATTTCTGGCCGCCAACCTTTATTTTCCTGCAATCAGGTGGCAGCTGACTAACAATATCGCCCATTTGCGGGCCTTGTGGCTGCTCGTCCTGCATCGTAGCTCCTTTTGTGTTCAATTCGCCATCTTTACCTACAACTTCGTAAACGATAGTCCCATCATCTTTTTTAACCGGCAGATAGTAAACGCCATCTTCCTCGTAATATTGAACACCATTGATCACGATAGATTGCGCTTTATCAGACAAGGTCGCTATTTCGGCCCCGATAGGAGGTTCAACAACGGTGTACTCGCTGTTTTCATACTGGTAAAACAACCCATTGCTATAAAAATATTGATCATCGCCCCAATAAAACGGGTAATATCCATACGGTAAATACCCGCAGGTATAACCTAAATTTGTCAAATAATAAGTGCTATAGTATCCATGATTATGATAATAATAACCATGGTTCCCCCAATAGCCGCCTCTGCCATAACCAATTTGGGGCGCGGTGCGGTACGTGGTGGGGTAATTAACGGAAGGGGAAACGCCTGTTCGCGCAGCATAACTACCAGCCAGAACGCCCTGACGTGGCGAATAAACAACACCCTGGCGTGGCGCGTAAACAACCCCCTGGCGCGGCGCGTAACCTGCACCCTGGCGTGGCGCATAACCTACACCCTGGCGGTTGCTGTAACCTTGTCCCGAATATCTTTGCGGTGCTGCCCCGGTACGCTGAACGCCGCCCGAAGGCCGTGAAACACCCGCGCTCCCCATTGATGGCCGGCTAACGCCAACACTGCCGCCGCCCGACGGACGCGCGCTTGAAACAACGCTGCCACCGCCGCCGCCACTACTGCTGCCGCCTGATGATTTTGTCCCACCACCGCCGCCGCTGCTGCCACCGCCACTGGCAGGGCGCTGGGCACTTGCGGGAATAGCTAAAAACAAGCACAAAAGTGCGCCTGAAGCCGCGTAAAGAAAGTTTTTATATGTCATTTTCATGATTTTTGTCGTTAATTTTTCGGTTGTTGTTTAGGCTGGATGCTGGGGTATAAACTACAGACTAATGTTGCGTCAAACAGTTTAACTCCAAATAAAATATTTATAAATATAAAAATAAAAAGTTCAGTTTTCTGATAACCTGCGGATTGTTACAACGAGGCTATCGCCCGGTTAAGTTTATAATGCTTATTTAGCGTAAAAATAATGAATTTATTGCAACATTGTATCATTTAATTAAGGTGATCCTGGTGGTAAAATGCTGGCTTCCACCTCTGATTTTGCAATCCAACCCTGTAAAACGACAAGTCATCGGGATTTATGTTGATATTTAACCGGCTTTACCCAGTTTTGCTGGCATGGAAGGATTCGAAAATAGATATTTCAACAACTCGTTTGCCCGGATAAATTTGATCTATGGCCTCATAGGCCTGGTTGTTGGCGTGTTAATAAGTGCATTTGTATCGGTCATCAATAATCAATTGATCCCGCTAAATGACATTATAGCAAACCTGATCTTTAGTACGCTTATTACTTTAAGTATCACTAATTCCATTTATCTTTTTTCCTGTTTCTGGCGGTCGAAAGAAAAACCCTTGTGGCACTTTGTCCTGATATTTTATGGCTGCAATATATTAGGAATGCTTATAGGCATCGAATTATCTTACCTGGTGATGGCGCTTATTTTTCACGTACCCTACCATTTTTTAAGCCATTTCAAAGACTACCGGTTCAGCTTTTTGGTGGTGATCATTGTGAGTACGATCATTTATTTCTACAGGGCGCAACAGGCTGCGATGAATGCACGCCTCAAGGAAAAGGAGCTTGATTTGGTTAAAGCAAAACAACTAATAACGCAGGCCGAATTACAAACGCTGCAGTCTAAAATAAACCCGCACTTTTTATATAATTCGCTTAATTCCATTGCCAGCCTGATCCGTGAGGATGCGGATAAAGCGGAGGACATGACGCTCAAACTCTCGCGGTTATTCAGGTATAGCATTAACTCGCCCCAGGAGAACCTGGCGCCTTTAACAGAAGAAATGGAAATTGTAAACACTTACCTTGCCATTGAAAAAGTAAGGTTTGGCGATAGATTAAATTTCATAACCAATATTGATGAATCCGTTATAAATAGCCAGATACCCCGCTTTTTACTGCAACCGCTTGTTGAAAATGCTTTGAAACACGGGCTCAATGATATGGCAAGTAACGGGGAGTTGAAGATCAGCATTAATAAGGAAGGCCAAAACATCATTATCTGCATTGCTGATAACGGCAAACCTTTTCCCGCCGAACTAAATATGGGATATGGCCTGCAAAGCACTTATGAAAAACTAACTTTGTTATATGGGGAAAATTACCAGGTACAGATAATTAATGCCCCGGAGAAACAGATCAGGATCATAATCCCTGCAAAGGCATGAATAAAACCTGGAAAACAATAATAATTGATGATGAACAGCTAGCCCGGCAGCGCCTGGCGCGTTTATTGGAGCCTTACGATGTTATCGATATTATCGCCGAAGCAGTGAACGGGCAGGATGGACTTGAGAAAATTGAAGCCATGCTGCCTGATCTTATTTTTTTAGACATAGAAATGCCGGTATTCAACGGTTTCGAGATGCTTGGCAAATTAAAACACCAGCCTAAAGTTGTTTTTACTACTGCGTATGACCAGTATGCCATTAAGGCTTTTGAAGAGGATTCCATTGATTATCTATTGAAACCTGTTGAAACGGAACGGCTGGAAAAAACGATAAAAAAAATACAGCAGGCGCAGCAAAACCAACCGGATTATTCGTCATTGGCGGCTTTAATGGAACAGTTTGAGGTAAAAAAGGATATTAAAACTTTGACCGTAAAAATTGGCGATAAAATTTTGCTGATAAAACTGGACAACATTATTTACATAGAAGCAGAGGATAAATACGTTTTCCTGCACACAGCCGACGGCAAAAAACATCTTACCGATTTTACCATTGGCTCACTTGAAGAGAAACTGCCGGAACAATTTGTTCGCATTCACCGCAGCTATATCATTAACAGCGATCATATCAAAGAGATCAGGAGAAGTTTTAACGGGGCCTTTGTATTTGTTATGAATAATATCGAAAACACAAGGCTCAGTTCAAGCCGGGCAAACGGCGAGATTTTAAGGGAAAGATTCAATATATAATAATTCAAGCCCCCAGCCCCCTAAAGGGGGAGCAATTACTTGGCCGCCAAACATTCCCCCTTTAGGGAGCTAAGCGTCCTCGGCGATGAACAGGAATGGCGCATCGAAGTTTAGGGTAAAAAAACCATCCGAGACGGTTTTAAACTGGTTATCGTTTATTTTTTCGAGACCCGCAAAATCAAGTTTATTAGCCTGTCTCAATACTTCAATAACTTCCCCGGCCGGTTTCCATTTGCTGAAACCCGGGCAGACCGCGTATATTTTTTTGTGCTCATGAAAAATTACAAGGTTGATCTTGTCCGCAAAATGCAGGTAGTCCTCCAGGTTTAATTCATCGGTCACAATATTGACTGCGGGGTATTCATCGCTTATGAGGTATTTCAAAGCAGCGTCGGTTAAATTATCATCGCCTGCCGACATTAGTTTAACGTCCGACTGTAAAACATCATCGGTCCCGTTTGTAATTATCCAGTCAACCTTAATCCCATTTACAATCAGTTTTTCGGCCGTTTTAGGGGTTGCTATAACGGTTGGGCTCCATTCCAGTAGTTGCCCCAGCAATTCGTGGGGAAAAGTTTCAAGCCCCAGCACAAGCAGTGCAGGTTCCTGTTTTTCGCGTACGATGTGGTGGGATGACATGACCGGGATAATTGTCTGAGCCGTTGATTTTAATGATTTAAAAGATTTCGTTGATTTTTATACCGCCCTATTTCGCCGATCAGAGAAACCTGTAAATCCGTTAATCCCGGTTCAGGCAAATGTATCAATAAATCTTTTGATAAAACGCCTTAAAAGCCCTTGCAGGATCAATAGCGAGATTAACAGCTGCAGATACTGCTATGCCATAAATTCCCGTTGCCAAAAGGGGTTCAACATCGGCCAGTTGTATGCCGCCAACGGCAATCACAGGTATTTCAATTTCAGAGTGTTTTTGCAGCTCGCGGTAGCCTTCAAAGCCCAGCAGGGGCTCGTTATTCGGCTTGGTATCTGTATGGGCGAATGGGCCATACCCGCAATAGTCAACAACCCCGATGCTTTGAACATTCAGTAAACGGTCCATATTTGTGGCCGATGCGCCAAGGGTTTTGTCATCCCCGATACTGACCCGGATAGCCTCAAAGTCGGCATCAAAATCTTCAATATGCACACCCTGCGCATCAACCCTGTCGAGCAGGTGATAATGGTTGGTAAGAATCAGTGTTGCCCCCCAGTCATCACAGATCGCCGCAATTTCATCGATCTCGTCAATCAGCTCATCATCGGGCTTTGTTAGGCAACGGTACTGTATCCAGTTAGCGCCCGCTTCGCAGGCAATACTAACCTGTTCAACATGGCTGCGGTTTGGCAGGTCCTGGGTAAGATAATGGAATTTGGATATGTATTTCTTCATAATATAAGTCCTAATTTATCTGAACCGGGATTTAATTGATTTTACTGATTTTTACGATAACGCGCTAAAATCAGTAAAATCACCTAAATCTGCTTAATCCCGGTTCAGATTATTTCTTCAACACCTCGCTGATCGGCTGCCCGATACTTCCGTTTGGAGCTTGTATGTGCAGCAGTGCGGCAACGGTTGGTGCAATATCGGTCATGTGTGTTTCGCGCGTCGCGCTGCCATGCTGGATTCCCCATCCCATAAATACCAGCGGAATATGGTTATCATAGGGGTTCCAGGTGCCATGTGTGGTACCTGTAGGGCCTAAATCAGCAGTTGGATGGCCCACAAACCAGGCAGGCTCTAAAATAATTTGTATTACGCCGCTGTTTTTAATGTTATACCCGTTGATGATGCGGCTGCGCAATTGTTCGGGAATGTTGGTGGTTTGGGCTTTGCTCATATCCACAGCAAAGGCAACATCTGGCAGCTTCTGAAGAAAGTCAATACAATCCTGCTTAATGGCCTCTTCATTTAGCTTTTCGGTCCTTATCGCTGCATAATTTAAATTAACCTGGTAGTTGCCGAGATTGAGCACAACCCTTTTTTCATTGTATTTGTCCTCAAGGTATTTATTCAGGTCCTTTAAAGTTGCGGCATCGTCCCATACGCCAGCCGGGATATTATGATCATTTAAAAAAGCGGTATTATGAGCGGCGCCGTGATCTGCCGTTAAAAAAATGGTGTAATTCCCTTTTCCAACTTTAGCATCAAGATAAGTTAAAAATGACGCAAGCTCACGGTCAAGGCGCAGGTAAGTATCTTCGATCTCAACAGCATTAACCCCAAACTGGTGGCCGATATAATCGGGAGTCGACAAGCTCACCGCTAAAAAATCGGTTACATTGTGCTGTCCTAATTGCTCCGCATTGATAGCCGCGACGGCCAGGTCAACCGTAATGGTATTCCCATACGGCGTTGAGCGGATCAATCCTAAATTTCCCTTATACAGGGCCGAAGTTTTAACCGGCAGGGTTGGCGTATCCATGCCTTTAAATTTGCCTTCGTATTTATTGTCGTCCGGTGCGCTTTGTATGTAAGTATTGATGGGATAAAGCGGCGTCCAGTCCGTTTTTAAATAAGTTTCGGCCAATTTTTGGTTGTTAAAATCTTTTACCCATTGAGGCAAATCCTTCATATAATAAGTACTGGTTATCCAGTTGCCCGTTTTATCATCAAACCAGTAAGCGGCGTCGGCCGTGTGCCCGCCAGGTAAAATACCGCCCCTGTCCTTTAAAGCGATGCCGATCACTTTCGACCGGAAATTGGTAGCCAGTTTTAACTCATCGGTAACCGTGGTGGTCAGCAAATTGCGCGGCGACATTTTCCCAACCGGCCCGGTACTTCCAACCGTTTGGACCGTTGTGTCTTGTGTACAATACATGGTTTTCCCGGTGGCCTGTATCGTAAAATCGTTGCCGGCCATGCCGTTTATGGCCGGTACCGAACCCGTATAAATACAGGAATGGCCCGGAGCGGTAAAAGTCGGTATATAGTCAACCTGGGTGTTTTCGCAGCTGAAACCTTCGTTTAATAACCGCTTAAAGCCATTGCTTTGGTAACGATCGTAATAGCGGTACAGGTAATCCCAGCGCATTTGGTCAACTACTATGCCAACGACTAACTTGGGGCGGGGGAGGTCAGGGGAGGTGGCTGTAGCAGTAGCAGTAAGTAGCTTTTTCTTTTTTGTTTGTGCCGATACGGAGACGGCGGCAAAAGCGAATATGACAAGTAACAGGTTTTTGACCTTCATTGGAAAGAAATTAAGTTTGGTAAAGATGTGCAATGCAATTAAAAGTCAATGTAATATTTAAGTTAATATTGTCTGAACCGTTGATTTTAATGATTAAGAGATTTCGCTGATTTTTTTAATCAACGCCATCATTACAATCAATGTAAATCAACGGTCAGAATCGCAGGTTCAACCCCAGCAAAAAGTTCGCAGGCGCCTGCGGGAAAAAGTAATTGTAGTTTACTACTTTTCCGTTTTCAATATCGGGGTACGTCGCCCCGTTCGATTCGTATTTTTCGCTGAATATATTGTTGATCAATAAAGTGAGCCCGATATTTTTTGCCCATTCCGTTTTAAAATTATAGCTGAACCGCAGGGCATTTAAAAAATAGCTGTTCAAATAGCGGTCTGATGTTTGGTCGGATGCCAGGTATCCCGGCGGGTTTATGTTCGATGTATTATCCAGGTATTGCCTGCTTACATATTTGCTGATCAACGCGATTTCCCCGCCTTTTACCGGCCGGAAACTGACTGTACTTGACCCGATGAAATCCGGAGAAAAGGCTATGTCAGTTTTGTTATAGGTGTATTCAACCGTGGTATTATTATCATAATCAAACAAATACTGCTGAAAGCCTTTAACCTTGTTGCTGCTTAACGATGCCGTTGCCGACCATGTTAACATGTTGCTTATCCTCAAACTTCCATCATACTCCAAACCTTCGCGGTAGCTGTTTTTCACATTGCTGCGTACCTGGTCGCCAACATCATTCAGGGCACCGGTTAAAACAAGCTGGTTATCATACAGCATATAAAAAGCATTTACCCCGCCGGTAAATATGCCCTGGTGAATGCGGTACCCCAGTTCAAAATCTTTCAGATTTTCGGGTCTCGGGCGGCTTTCGGGCGTTGATTGAGTATAATCGTCGCGGTCCGGCTCGTGGTTACCTACCGCAAAGGAAGCATACAGGTTGTTGTTGGGATTAAACTGGTAGGTGATCCCGGCCTTCGGGTTAAAAAAATCAAGGAAAACCTGTTCCTGTACGTTTTGTAGCTGGTCGTTAAACCCTAAAAACGAGTAGTACACATGCCGGTATTGCATATCGGCAAATAGCGTAACTTTTCCTACCCGGTAATCGGCTTTTCCAAAAATATTGAAGTCTGTTTTATCGGCATCGTTACGCGCGTACTGATAGTCGGGTGGGATATCGGTGCTTTGCTGTGTCCATTCAATGTTGTCATAATGGGCGCCTTTGTATTCATTATATGCGCCGCCGAGCATCAGGTTCAGGTTCTTTTGCGGTGCATATTTTAAATTATAGGTAGCGCCGTAAAATTTATTATTGAGCCACAAACGCCGGGTCAGGTCGGTCGTTTTAATAGTATCGCCGCCAACTATTACCGGGGTAATGCCATAATCCGCCAAATTTTGCGCGGGCTGGTACTCTTCATAATAACCAAATCCATGGGTATAATGCAGGGCGCCGCTAAAGGATAGTTTGTCGGATATTTTTTGATCAACCAATAACTGGTAATGGTCCTGTGTATAATTATCTGTCTGATTGTTATAGTAGGTGCCATTTGATTCCAATCCCAGCGGATTATAACGGCGGTTACCTGCCCTTAAACTATCTTCTGGTTCACCGTCCCAGGCCTGGTAGGTATGTTCCGTGCCACCGAAGGTATTAAACCTGATCAGTGTGCTTTTGCCATAATACGCGCCGGTAAAAAAGTAAGATTGCAGGTTTGAGAAAGCGCGGTCGATATAGCCGTTGGAATAAATCCTTGATAACCTTCCATCAAAGCTAAATTTTCCACACAGCAGGCCGGTGCCGAGGTTAACCGTGTTTTTTACCGTTCCATAAGATCCAACCGAGTTATTCAATTCCGCATAAGCGGTATCCTGCCGGGTAGTGGTTTGAATATTGATACTGGCCCCGAACGCCCCCGCGCCATTGGTGGAGGTGCCAACGCCGCGCTGGATCTGTATATTATCAACCGAGGATGCAAAATCAGGCACATCTACAAAAAAAGTAGCTTGTTCTTCCGAATCGTTATAAGGGATGCCGTTAATAGTTACGTTGATCCTCGTACCGTCAGAACCCCGGATATGGATGTAGGTATAGCCCACACCTGCGCCGGCGTCAGATTGGGTAACCAATGACGGCGTTTGATCGAGCAAAAATGGCAAATCCTGGCCGAGGTTGTTTTTCGCAATCTCATGCTTGCTTAAATTGGTAAAAGTTGCCGCCGCGTTTTTTTGCGCCCTGGTACCGCTAACGGTTACCTCATCAGTTAATATGGTACCGGCATTAAGCGCAAAATCATTAACCACATCAGCACTTAAAACCAGGTTTTTTGCAATGGTTTTATAGCCGATGTAAGAAATCTGCAGTGTATAGGCCCCGGCCGGGAGGTTTTCTATACGATAAGCGCCCTTCACATCGGTAATTACTTTAACCGATGGGTTTATTAAACTAATGGTCGCCCCGGGTAGTGCTTCGCCTGTTTTCAGGTCGGTTACCTTCCCTGAAATGGAAAATTGGGCCGCCGCCATAAAAGGCAACAGCAGGGCGAGAATCGCCGCAAATAAATTTTTCACAAATGATTAAATAAAATTAGTTAAACCATCTCCGCATCAGGGTGAATACGCAGTACACTTAACTTGTTACCTCTCCCTACGCCGGCATTACCCGGATCAGGTGCAGCCCCCCGGCCCTAAAGGGGGAGGAGTAAGGAGCGCTAAACAATCTGCTTAGGCTTTTTACTCTCCCTTTAGGGGGTCGGGGGGCATGGGTTTGATCTCAGCCTGTCTTTCAGTTTGGTAAAATAACCTGCGGATTATTTTGCGACCAAAGCAAGGCACCCCTTGAGAATTATATGACAAAGATAGCTTTTTTGTGGCCCCAAAGTGGAAAAAATAAGAGGAGCGCTAAAGATTTAATATTATTGGTGAATATTTGTCCGGCTAAAATGATGTAGCTTTGACTGGAAGTAGTGTTTGTCAATAATAATTCTTGTGTCCAAATTTGTAAATTTAAATAATAATCGCACTTTCCAACTTAGTAAGTAACCGTCACTTTGACTTTAGCCCCACATTGGTATTACTTAAAAGCAACTTTTTTTAATAACCCGACGTAACTATTTTTAATAAATCGACGTAACTACTAAAAAACATAATAAATTTATAAAATCGAGGTTATTATACTTTGAATAACAGGCCAATATACATCATGAGAAAAACATACTCCGCTAAAAAGTTACTGCTTATTTCGCTCCCTTTTTTACTGCTTGCAATAGCTTCATGTAAAAAGGACAATAATAATAACAACGCTCACATAATACCTCCCGCGACGCCTACCATGCTTGGGCTGTACGGCGCAGATTCATCCATTTATAAGCTGCTGTTAATAGCTGTCTCAAAGATCGGGACGCAGCCTGTTAATTATGGGCTGGTATTTGATACGGGATCGGGCGGGATGGTAATGGATGCCAACGGTATTTTGCCGGCGTCCATGATCACCAGTTCGGGCTTTAGCTTTACAGGTGATTCAACCGTTGTAAATGGTGTTACCATTACCAAGCAAACCGCAACTGTTGAATACGGCAATGATTCGGCTTCAGTAAGTAAAGTATACGGGAACCAGGCATTTGCAGATGTTACCGTTGGCGACAATAACGGAAGCGTTGTAATTAAACGGCTGGCGTTTTTAATATATTACAAAGCCGTTGATGCAGCAGGCACCACCTACCCTTCACATGATTTTGATACTTTTGGGGTAAATGAGGAATATGACGTTACTTTTCCAAATAACGATTTCATCACCAGCCCTTTCAGCTATTTCGATCCGGGCAATGGCCTTACCCGGGGATTTAAGATGGCGCAGCTAAACGCATCCACCGATTTTTCCCTCAACGCGACGTACATCCCCAATGCGATAACCCTGGGCTTAACTTCAGCCGATCTTTCGTCGTCATCGGGCTTTACAACCACGCAGCTTCCTTTTTTTGCGGGCGAAGGCTATGCCCCTATTAACCAGGCAACGGTAGGCTATAATAGTAAATCTTTTCAAACGTTCCTTTTATTTGATACCGGTACCGACCCTTATAGCTATATTGAAGACCCAACATTTAAAGGAACTATAGCACCCCTGCCGGCAAATACTGCGATCACAGCCGCCCTCAATTTCGGGTTTAATTATGCCTATACTACCACTACGACGGATAATTTAACCTTTGTGGAAAATCCCACTACAACGGGGGCAAATATTTCTATTATGGGCCTTGAAGCCTTTCTAAATATAGAATTTATGATCGATTTTACCCATCATACGTTAGGCCTGAAAAATAATTAGCTTAACGGCACGATACCGGCACATCGATATTCCGCTTATTGTAACGGCCAAAATATGTTAAGTACATGCTGAACCAGGAATTTACAGCAACCTTGCAGAAGAGCCCCAACAAGGGTGGCTGGACTTACGTGATATGGCCGGGATCAGTTGATTTTTTTGGCACACGGGGCCTGGTGAAGGTCCGCGGTACAGTTGACGGGCTCCCGTTCCAGAGTTCGTTTATGGCTTTGGGCGACGGCACACATAAGTTACCCATAAAAAACGATATAAGAAAAATAATAGGAAAAGATGCTGGCGACATTGTTAATGTTTTTTTGGAAGAGCGGATAACTGGTTAAAATCTGAAAAAATAACTTCTTAATGTTTTGATACCCTAACTTAAGCGGCGAATATCCGTTTATCGCAAACTCTTTATTGTAAATACTGTTTAACGCAATAGAGTATGCCATAATATGTGCCCGGATCAAATTTTTTGCAATTTAATTGAGTTTGCATTGCGCTAATAAACTACATTTATTAATTAGCAAAAGGAAACCGGCAGGGCCCTATTGGTAAGTTTTTATTGTTTTATGACCTTATAATTTAGAACTTGCGTCATTATGCTATTGTTTGTGTTTTTTTGAATTGGACTTTGGCTTAAATGAAAATTAAAAGAAGACTTTTCACCATAAGTATTTTAACTGCTCTACTTGGTTTCCTTGTAATAGCGGGGTGGGTTTTCAAAATCCCTGTGCTCGAATCTGCATTTCCCGGATATGTGAGTATGAAATTAAATACGGCTATTTGCTTTATAATAGCCGGTTTTATTTTTAACCTGTTCCTTAGAAACAAATACCGCATCGTTTATTTAACATTTTCCGGGATACTTATCCTTGTCGCGGTGGCGTCAATATTTGAAGATATTTCACATTACGACCTGGGAATAGATGAGTTTTGGATCAGGGACAATACTTTTTCTATTCCGGGTAATCCCCACCCTGGTCGTATGTCTACCACAACAGCGATCTGTTTTTCCCTTTTAGGGCTTTCATTTTTCTTTTTAAGCAGCAAAACGTTTAAAGCAATAGGACAATACCTTCTCCAGGTTGTTTTGCTAATATCCTTTGTGGCAATAGTGGGGTACTTTTTTAACGTTCCAACACTTTACAAATTGTCATTTTTAAGTTCCATGGCTGTGCATACGTCTATTGCACTGTTCGGTTTTTCGATCGCTGTCTCGCTCGTAAACCCCCAAATTGGCATCATCGGGTTGTTTTCAGGGGATAAATTTGGCAACCGCATGGCGCGAAGGATGTTCCCGCAAATGATCACTGCTGTATTTGTGCTTGGGTTTTTACGAATAGAGGCCTACAAGCTCCATCTTGTGGGCGTTGAATTTGGAATAGCGCTATATGCCATATCATTTACTATACTGGGCCTCTACCTTATTTGGGATTCGGCGTTGTTATTAAACAAGATAGACCAACAAAGAGAAAAAGCTGAGCGAAACCTCATGTCGATCAACGCTAACCTTGAAAATATAGTTAGCCGGAGAACAGCCGAATTAAGTGAATCCACTTTAAAGTCGAAAGTAGCGGAGGCTAATTTAAGGGCTGTATTCAATTCGGCATTGGTTTCTATAATCGAAGCAGATATGGACGGGATCATTACAAATTTCAACCGGGGCGCCGAACTGCAGTTAGGCTATAAGGCCGAAGAAGTGGTCAATAAACAAAGTCCGACATTTTTCCATTTGGAAAAAGAAATAACCGAGCGCGGGGATGAACTGACAAAGCGGTTTGGCAGGGAAATTAGAGGCAATGACGTTTTCATAGAATATGCAAAGCACGGGACGCATGAATCCAAGAAATGGACCTATTTGCGAAAAGATGGTTCGATGTTCCCGGTTCAGCTGGTGGTTTCCCCGATAACAGACGATCAGGGTATAACTACTGGTTTTTTGGGTGTTGCCACCGATATTTCTGATTTAGAAACCGCAAAATCTGACCTGGAGGTATTGGCAACCCGCCTGCAAAAACAAAACAACCAGCTGCTGAATTTTGCCCGCATTACCTCCCATAATTTGAGGTCGCCTGTTAGCAACCTTAATACTATCCTGTACTTGTACAAAGAAAGTGAAGGAGATGAAAAGGAAACGCTCTTTGAACATTTTGAAACAGTTATACACCACCTTACCGAAACGCTCGACCAATTGGTCGACTCCCTTAAAATACAGGAAGAACCCGGCCGGGACAGCGAGTGGGTTAATTTTGAAGATATCTTTAACAAAACCAAGCAAATATTAGCTGGCGCTATTATTGAAACCCATGCCACCGTTACGGCCGACTTTTCAAAAGCTGATAAGATCGACTATCCGAAATCTTACCTCGAAAGTATTATGCTTAATCTTTTATCAAATGCGATGAAGTACCGGTCTTCCAAACGTATCCCTGCTATCCATTTCCAAACAGAATTTAAGGACGGCGAAACAATAATGAAAGTTAACGACAACGGACTTGGCATAGATATGAAAAAGTATGGACGCAGCCTTTTTGGGCTAAATAACACTTTCCATGATCATGCCGAGGCCAAAGGTGTCGGCCTTTATATTACAAAAAAGCAAATAGAGGCGATGGGCGGGTATATTTCCGCAGAAAGTGAAGTTGAAAAGGGGACTACTTTTACTGTTTTTTTTAATAAGAATAAAAAAAATGCCTAGATGGCCGCAAGCATCGCAGTTAGGGACTAACAATAAATGCAGCCCCATTTAATATTTTAAATACATTTACCATAAACCTCGTGATTATAAAACCTGTTGCCTTTTTAATAACCATTTATATTTGCTTATTTTTAAGTGCCTGCGTAAAGAAAGCAGCACAGGCGCCGGGCATTACGCCGGTAATAATCACGCCTGTTACAGGCAACTGGCTATGGGTAGTAACGGAAAGCGGAGAGGAGGGAATAACCACACCTGCAAGTACTCATTATACGCAACAGCTTGAATTCGGAACGGATGGAAACGTTAAATTATTGAGAAATGACACTGTGATCCTAAACCAAAGTTATTCATACATCAAAAATTATAAATACGCTGATACTGTAACTTTTGATGTGGTTAAAATAGGCATTCAACCCTACCAGGTAAATATCAATAATGACACCTTACGATTGGCTAGCTTCGACATTATCGATAATTCTTTTCTTACTTACGTTAAAATAAACTAAGTGAATTTGCCACGACGCAAAAAGGCGTGGACTTTGGCATTTCCAAAAACTCAATTACTGCAAATGGCCCCTATTTAATTCTGTGCGCGCCAGCTCCTTTATCTGTTACCTGATCGGGCCTCCCGAATTGTTGCTTTACCCGCAATCTTTTTTATTGAAATATGATCGTTTTGTTGCTGAAAGCAGCCTAAAAGCCAAAATATCAAGCGGTATAAGAAAGGCGGCTTTCACATATTCATGCGTGCAACCTCTTAGTCACTTATTGCATCTAACATAAAAATACTACTTGTATAAACCGATAAATTAATAAAAAAAATAATTATGAAAAGGTATATAGCCGCTACACTGGCTGAACGGCAGATCCTGTCCCTGCTATTTCTTTTGGCCTCAATTACAACAGGCTACGGGCAAAGCACAGATAAATATCCGCCAACAGGTAAGCTGGTTGATGCGGGCGGGCACTTACTGCATATCCACGTAATTGGAAAGGGAAAGCCCGTTGTTGTTTTTGAAAACGGAAGCGCCGATTTTTCATTTATCTGGGACCTGGTACAACCGACAATAGCAAAATCAGCCATGACTGTATCATACGACAGGGCGGGTTACGCATGGAGCGAGCCTGGCCCATTTCCAAGGACCGGAAGGCAAATTGCTTACGAACTTCATGCCGCATTGCACAACGCGGGCATAAAGGGCCCTTATATTATGGTAGGCCAATCGTATGGCGGTTTCCTTGTCAGATATTTTGCCAGGTATTATAGAAAAGAAGTTGTCGGCCTTGTTTTGGTAGATGCCTTGAATGAAAATGAAAAAATAGTGATTAATAATAAAGGTACGCGTGTACGAGACTTGGCGACGGGACGGCCTGCGCCTGGAATCCAAAACATGGTAAAAAGGACTATTGATACTGGCTCATCCAAAGAAACAAATCCTCTTGCGACAAACACCGCTATAGAGCCGCCATTGGACAGGCTTTCCCCTGAAGACCAGAAGATGCAGGTATGGGCCCAAACGCAATTTAACTACTATAAAGCCGCCAGCGGCGAAATGGACTGGTCGCCGAAGGACGTGGCTGATATGTACAAAAACAAAGGAAAACCAAATTACATGCTGGGAAACATGCCCCTAATTGTACTTACCAAAGGGCGCGGGAATTTTTCAGGTATGCCCGATTCTGCTGCACTGGAAAGCCAGCGGTTAAAGCTGCAAAATGATTTAACCCGTTTATCAACCGATAGCAAACACATCGTCGATAAAAACAGCGGCCATAATATTCACCTGGAAGATCCGGAAACAGTTATCAGTGCCATCAAACAGGTTATTTATGCTTATAAAACCCATACAAAACTGAATTGATCATTGTCTGTGCCCCGATGGGCCCGGCCGTCAGGCTAGTTTGGATTAAGAGTGAGTAAAACCCGCAAGCAGATTCCGTATTACTACTCTTTTCCAGCATAATTTAAAGCGATAGTTTTATGGAATAACTAATATCGATAAGTCATGCCTATAAAAACGGTTGCGGACAATTTGCCTTCGAATACTAATGTCCTGGTTATTGATGATGAATTCCTCAGTGTTTATATCTGTGAACGGTTTATTAAAAGGGTTATAAAAGATACCGAAATAACCACCTGTTTAAATGGCAAATACGCCATTGATAAACTTTTAGAGATTAAAAAAAGGGACATCAATTTATTGCCTGATTATATCTTCCTTGACATCGCCATGCCAATTATGAACGGCTGGGAGTTTTTAGACAAGTACAGCGATTTGGATATTGATCCATCCGGCAAATGCAAAATATACATCTTAACATCTTCATTATACCAGGCTGATATCAGCAAATCCGCTTCGTATGAAGTGATAAAAGACTATATCATAAAACCCCTTGATTTTGACAAAATAAGGAAGGTTTTTGTGGGGGCTAACTGAATTGAGATGGGGGGACGCCGCGCGTGATGAAAAAAGAGTGGAAATGGCAAACAATTTTGGCAATAGTACGCTTTATAGCTATGATTAAGTTATACTATTGAACAATTACTAATGTTAATAAATTACCCTTTTGATACGATTTCGGGCAAATTGCCCTCGAATTCTACCGTCCTGGTTATTGACGATGAATTTCTCAGTGTTTTCATTTGCGAACAGTTTATAAAAAGGATTGTCAAAGATCCCGAAATAAACATCTGTTCAAATGGAAAACGTGCCCTTGACCTGCTTTTGGAAATTAAGAACCAGGACATTAATTTATTGCCCGACTATATTTTCCTTGATATAACCATGCCCGTTATGAATGCCTGGGAATTTTTAGAACAATACAACAATTTAAACATCGATCCATCCGGCAAATGCAAGATATATATTCTCACTTCCTCAATATACGAGGATGACATCAGAAAATCGGCCTCATATACTATCATAAAAGATTATATTATAAAACCGCTTGATATCCACAAAATAAGGAAGGTTTTTACAGGGGCTAATTGATTTGTTCTATCAACGGCGCAATAATATTCTTGCCTCGGCCAATGCGTCAATTCCTTTAAATACCGGCAAATCCCGGTTATTGACTCCCTTGCAACAATTATTGCCTATTTTAGCAACCGTCTTGATTTAATTCCCGGCCCGCCCGCTTCTCTGAAGCATTATTTTGCGCTCTTTGTAATTAGCCGTTTTAATTGCAAAGAGCGCAACCGGGGAATTGTAAAATCCTGGTTTTTAAACCATGTAGCTTTTAAGTATCCTTCATCGATATAAATTGTCTTTATGAAAAAGAACTTGACCCTTTTGTTTTGCATTTTTATTTCCCTGGGTGCGTTGGCTAATGATTCCTTAAAAGTATGTTCTCCTTCTGGAAATATCTGCGTGAAAATATGGATGGAGCAACAGCTTAAGTATTGCATATTCGAAAATGGAAAAATGATTTTGCGCCCTTCGGATATTGACATGATCGTAAATGACAGTCGAAAATTTTCGGTGAATAATAGTATCAAGGGTTTTTCAATAAAACATATTTCCGAAAAAATAATCTCACCTGTGCCGGAAAAACGAAAAAACATCCTCAACAATTACAACCTTATCGCTATCAAATTCAGGCAACCCTACCAGATAGAGTTCCGTGTATATGATGATGGTGCTGCGTATCGTTTTTTGACCTTATTTAAAGATTCCATTATTGTAGAAAATGAAATAGCTAATTTCCGTTTCCCTGAATCAGCCTCTGTCTTTTATCCGGGAATCCACAAGCGATCAGATGCAGATATCTATCATACCAGCTACGAGGAACAATTTATATTGAGAAAAATGGACGGGATCCAGGGTTCTGAACTCGCTTATAACCCTGTATTGGTGTGCCCTGTTTCGGGCCCAAAAATCGGGATAACTGAATCTGACCTGGAAGATTACCCGGGTATGTTTTTAGCAGGCGCTAATAGCAGTGAATTGCGGGGAACGTTTGCGCCTTATCCGTTGGAGGAAAAAATGACAGGCGGGGATTATCCGCAGGCATTGGTTAACAGGCGGGCACACTATATTGCAAAAACAAAGGGCACCAGAAGTTTCCCTTGGCGCGTTTTAATTATTGCTGACGAGGATAGGCAATTGCCATCAAATGATTTGGTGTACAGGCTTGCCCCCCCGTCGCGTATCGGGGATGCATCATGGGTACATCCAGGTAAAAGCACCGATGAATGGTCCATTGATGTCAATTTATTCAATGTCCCCTTCCGGTCCGGGGTGAACACCAATTCATATAAATACTATATTGATTTTGCCAGGCGGTTTGGCTTTAACCGGATAATGATGGATGCAGGCTGGAGCGACAATATGGACCTGTTTAAAGTTAATCCCAACATCAATATGGATACGTTGACGGCTTACGCCAGGGAGAAGGGTATTAAAATCAGCATGTGGACCCTGTCCAATACCCTGGGCAGGCAGTTAGATAGCGCATTGGAACGTTTCAACAGGTGGGGCGTGGATTTCATTATGACAGATTTTATTGACCGCGATGATCAAAAGACCGTTAATTTTTATTACCGCATCGCAAAATCGTGTGCCGACCATCATATCATGATCATGTTTCACGGCGCTTACCCACCAAAGGGCTTTAACCGTACCTTTCCAAATAATATTACCCGGGAAGGTGTGCTGGGGTCGGAGTATAATATTGGAGGGGATAAAGCAACACCAAAACATGATGTAACCCTGCCCTATACACGTATGTTGGCCGGCTCCTTTGATTACGAGCCAATGGTTTTCAACAATTCAACCCAAAAAGGTTTTAGGGCAGTACCAGGCATGGTAATGACCCAGGGTACCCGATGTCACCAATTGGCAATGTTTGTGGTATTTGATAACCCAATGGAGGTATTTGGGGGCAACCCGTCGCAAGCATGGATGGAACCTGAATTTACGGAACTTATGGGCAGTACCCCTACTGTTTGGGACGAAACAAAAATTCTGGATGGCAGGGCAGGTGAGTATATTGTTACGACCAGACAAAACAAAGAAGACTGGTATATTGCTGGTATGACTGATTGGACACCCAGGGACATACAAGTAAAATTTGATTTTCTTAGCGCGGGCAATTATAAAGCTACCATCTGCAGGGATGGGATCAATGCAGACAGGTATGCTGCAGATTACGTTTTAGAAACCAGGCCCGTAAAAGTGAATGATGAAATGAAAATTCATCTGGCGCCGGGCGGCGGTTTTTTTATACGACTGGAAAAAAAGTAGCATGCTTTTTTGATTAGCATAAATGGATTGGGCCTAAATTGGATATGATGAATTTTTCGCATCTCAAAATAAATGGCATCGATATTATGGGTATGACAATAAGAGTTAAACATGGGAGTAAACAAAGAGGTAAACAAATTAAAGAGAGCATGTTCAATTGGTTGTAAAACCTTTCAAATATGCTCTCTATTGCTTCCTACTAAGTCGGGATGAGAAGATTTTTCGCTCGCGCAGCCCAAACACTTACCTGCTCAAGAAATTGTTCGAACTTCCGACCTTCCCGATCCTATCGGGACTCGATAACATTCAACAAAAAAGCCTCCAGGCTTTCGGCTAAAGGCTTTTGACTTAAAAAGTCGGGATGAGAAGATTCGAACTTCCGACCTCCAGCACCCCATGCTGGCTTTATACTGTCTAAAATGTTGATTATTTGGTTAATTAACGTGTTTTTTTAAATTAATAATTCTATGGTGTAAACAAAAGGGTAAACAATTCAATTTATATTATTTTCAAACTCAAATTTACTGAATTCGTTAATGTAATTATAATACTTGTGATAGATTGGCCTAATCACTTCACTTAATTTACTACCAACAAAAATAGAGTTGTCCCAGAAACTAAAAACAATATTTGCTGTGGGGTCAATAAAATAAATTCTACTTTTTATTTGATTGTTTAATAGGCTCTCAAACAAAGCCCTGTGGCTGATTTCGCTTTTATTTTTAATTAAAAAAGACTGCCTAATTTTATTTTCTTCACTAACAGTACACCAGGAATCCGAATTTGAATATTTATTAGAGAATAGATTCATAGTATCCTCATTCGCTAACTTATTCTCTTCATTGATTAAAACCCAAATACTTTGATTTTCTATGTTAAAAATAGAATTAAATATTTCTGTAGGGATTTGTCTGTCATAATTAACGGTATTGGGAGTGCTGTTTTGCGCGAGAATAGTGCTGATCGTAAAATTTGAATCACAAATAATTTCGCCAAATTGTAATCTTAAGTTACTTCGAGGAAATGTGTTAGTCAAATACGTAATTAAGCGGTTCTTCAATCGCGGCACTGATTTCTCAATCATGTAATTTCGGTTATAAGGAAAACTAAGATGATCAAACTTTGTGGTTTTATGGCCACAATACTTATTTACAACGCAGGCAGCACATTTTTTTAAATTTATATTATAAATATTAAATTCTTGGTTGTTTTTTTGTTGTAAACTGTTGATCCCATTTTTTGCTTGTTGATATAATATTTCAGAATCTTCGTTCAGTAAAATTTTTAAATGAGAGAATTTATGGATGTAGGTATTATTATCTTTAAAGTCATAATACCAGTATATTAAAATCCCATATCTTATTTTAAAATCCTTAATGTTTCTCAAATAAGCAATGAGTTGTACTTTATGATTATCAAAAAATTTGGGTTTATACTTCTGCCAATTAATTCTATACATTTCTGCTTCTTCATCATTGTCACCACATTCTTCTATATCTGAAATCTTATTTGGATCGGATTTATAAATAAACTTTTCTTCCACAGCATAGATTTCATTTTTTTTATCTCTGAAAATATAATCCGGACTACCTCTAAAGTTCTCTTCTTCATTTTCAAAAACAGTATTTAAGTTATCATGACCAGTAAAAAGAACATCCGAATTATTAATAAAATTAAAAAAAGGATTATTATAGACTGACCCCATTACGGCCATCTGCCTGATATTTTCAATTTGTTGAATTATACCCAGGCGATTATGTAACAATAAACCTATCTCCGTAGGTTGGACATTACTTGGGGCTTGTATTTCAAAAGATTTTTTGATAGAATAACTGACCGGACAAAATATAAAGCTTGCTAAATCTGTAGCTGTAATTTTATTGGAATTAATAACTTTATCCTGGATTGTATGTTTTAATACTTTTAAAGCACCTTCTTCTTGAATGTTTTGAAAACAATCATTCACTGAATATCTCCATCTATGTGGAGCATATTCAACCATTTTACCATATGTTCGCTCCAATCCAACCAAATAGGCCTCAATTACCTTATCATCTTCCATGCCCAGGTTTGTAAGCATGTTTTTTGCCCAAATATATTGCGCGAATGTAAATGACATCTTGATAATTTTAATTGATATGCTCTTTATTAGTTCTAAAAAAATTGATTTGATAATGGATTATCTCATAATTATAAACCGTGCTTATTTGTTTTCTATTTATAAGCCACTCCAATTAGTTTTGGCGAATAGTGATCAACTTTCTCCTGTAACAACACAATAGAAGCACCGAGTTTAGCAGCATTCTTTTTTAAATTTTTGCGAGCACCTTTATCTGCTAAACCTTGCGCATAATCTCCGCCCCAAAGTGATGTGCCACTGACTTCACCAAGTTTAGTTAAGCCTCTAACATCGTCTGCATTAGTCGTTATTTCGACTTTTTCCCAATCTTTCTCACCATTAACTACTGCTAATTTCTTGACCTCTCCACAGTCTTCAATTCTGCCACTGGAGTAAATAATTTTAATAAGACTGTTTTTATATTCTGAATTTGTAGCAGTCTCGTTTGGGTAGGTAAATTCAACCATGTCAGGGGTAGAATGCACAATTTTTACATTTAAAGTATCACCATTACGCTTTATTATTTTGTCTTGCGCATTGACATTTAAAGCAAAATGAGAAAATAAGATTGATATGATTATAATTTTCAGGGATTTCATAGCTAAGGATTTAAGGTTTATTTTCAATTGATTTTAATAAAGGTTTGAGGTAAAAATAAATAAAATATGTGTTATATCACATACGGTATAAAAGTTTATAAAATGACTTTTGATATGTGACAAAATCACGTAAGCAGAATCATATTTTGGCTTTTGGCAAAAATTTAAGGCAATTAAGAAAGGCAAAAGGGCTAACTATGACTCAACTTGCAAATATGTGTGATATTGAATACAGGCAAGTTTCTGATATTGAGTTAGGCAAGATTAATACTACCCTTGCAACAATATATTTGTTGGCAGAAGCTTTAGAAATATCCCCAAAAGACCTTTTCGATTTTTAAAATTACTCTTTCTTTTCAGTGATTTTTGATTGGCTAAGGAGGTAGACCGCCTCAAAAGAATGAAGTCAAGAAAATGCAGCATAACTCCTTGCTTTTCAATTTAAGCTATAATAATAATAATATCTCCTGGCTTTATCCAACTAATGGATTGATGATATTGGGCTTATGATGGTACACCGTGTAATCAACTCATTATCTGATAATCACTATATATATAATGCTTACCATTAATCATGTAGTAGGTCTTAAAATCATTCCCTGAAGCAATCGAGGTAACATTAAACAAGCCATTGTTCTTTTCCTTAACAGGGAATGGACAATATAACCTTTTTAGTTCATTCGTAGGTGTTATAACCAGCATACTCCGTTCATTTATATATTTATAAAATTTTAAATTACTCATACATAATAATCTTTTAGATAATAAAAAAGGTGGTCATATTACTACAACCACCTAATAATAAACCTCTTATACAACGCTATGCTATTTCAGCAAATACAGCCTTTTCAGGTGTACTGTTTTCCAGCGGACTGTATTCATAATTGTAGTCCAGCTGGATTACCTTATTAGTCCGGGGATTGGTGTAATCATAAGGTTCACATTCACCCTTTTGAATTGACCCAGGCAGTTTTGTTCCAACCATACTTTTACAAGTTGGTTCATCGAATGGTGCAGGCATTGAACACTTGGCTACATTTGCATAAGGCAAACCTGTTGTTGGAGAAAATACAATTTCGACTTCTCCCTGTAGAATCAAGACAAAGAAACTTGTTCCGTCTTTTCTTTTGCGTTGCTCATAACTTGAAATAGTTACCATAACTTTAAGAATTACTTTTTTGGTGAAATAAATTTGTTGATTAAGCCTTACCGGAGGGTAACAGGCGTCAGAATAAAGTACGGGGAAAGAAAATCAGGGTGGGTCTTGTTTATAGCCGGACAAAATTTTATAAAAAATATTTTCCTTTCATTTTTCCCTCATGCGAGCCTACCTGCGAGCTGAGTGAAGGTTGATGCAGAGGAAGTATCGAAGATACGACTGCATCATACAGCTTGCTGCAAAGCTTGGCGAAGATTTTGAGAGTTGGGATAAGCCGGGGTATATCAAAATCTATGACAAGCTGTAGCCTGAACGATGGAAGCAGGCGAGCCAAGCAATATGAGCGGCTGGATTTTTATGGGTTGATCGAAACAAGAGCGCAACGAAGAATGAGTGGAGGCGATGTGTTGAGAGAGACTTATAAAAATACAGAGAGAGCGAATGTGATGAATGACTTTGCTACCACAACAAGCGTGACAGGCTGCTGAGGGCCGGATTGAGTAGTGGGCAAAGCAGTGAGGTTTAGTGTGCTGAAAGCTTACTAAACTGAACGGAGCCTGGCGAGATTGTTTGTTGTAGCTTAGGAGAGAAGAACGCCTATCTTCCTGGAGAAAGGGCCTAACGAAGCGAAAGGCTGAATAAGCAGAACTTGCCTTTGCCCTCCTAAGCAACCGAAGAGGGTAAGGCAAGTGAATGCTTATGATTATTTTTTCTTAACATTTTAATTATATCTATTTTATGTGGCGCAATCCATCCATTCATAACCTTTAATTAATTTTTGTGCATAACTTATGGGGGATGTTAAAAACTTAAACCAACATCCTAAAAGTGCATGGAGTATATTTGTTTATATGCAAAAGGGAGCAAGAGCTCCCTTCTATGTCGAATGTCAGGCAAGCAACTCCTGATATGGTAAAACCAGAGTAAACTGCGCAAAAGTTTTGGTAAGTTTTGTAAGCCTCGAAGGTGTGAACTTCGAGGCTATTTTTTGTTTATCTGACATAACAAAAATGGTAAAATTCTATTAAAATATCAATGAATTTTAAGAGTTTCCGTAGCCAATTATCCACACCAAATGCTGCTCTCATACGCTCCATTGTGAGAATTTTTAGTCCATGTTAGTAACTATATAAAGTTATAAGATTCGTTTAGCCTCCCAAATAAGCATTCTTTGAACAAATTAATAAAGAAGTTTTACTACATCTGAAAGAAAGCTTCCAACTCATATGTGGCTTAATACTTGCATGGAGACTAAAAGAAACTACATTAAATAAGTTTTTTTAACAGCGATTAAGTCGCATCGATGCTTACCGGCTTATTAAATGTAGTTTTTTTTTCTGTAAGATTCTAACCGTATGATATTTATTACGATCATTTACATACTCAAATAATTCTGCACAATTGGTAATCACCCAATCTGTATGGATGCTGTCTTCAATATTAAAAGTTGTCCATTCTTTGCTTGTGTATTTATAAATAAGCCGGATAAAAGCGGATGTTATTGGGTAAAATTTGGTTAATCTCTCGGTCTGTTCATAGCCATAATGGATATTAAATACATTGTCATTAGAGCACTCCAGACGGATGTACAGGATAACATTTATCACTTCATGGACAATATAATCGCCTGTTGATTTGGGTTTGTCTTGGCGCTCTAAAATGCCCCTGATCGGTTCTTCTTTGATAGTTGAGATTAGGTTTTTGGCCTGCTGAATGATCTTAAAATAGGCATCCCTTACAGCCTCGTTATATTCAAGTTGTGATTTCATTGTTATGATGTTAAAAAAATAAGTAAAAACTCTGTGAATTATTTTGGTAAAGCAAATGCGAGTTATCTAAGCACTTGTATTGTATATATTTACATAAGGTAATAAAATGAAAATAGAGGCTATAGTAGCCTCTATTAACTTTATTATTTGTTGCATCTGTTGCGTCAGTTGCATGCAACATTTGCAACATTTTGTGAATTTAAATTAGGATTCCTTTCCCCATCTGTAAACTGTTGATCTATCAACTCCCAATTCTTCAGCAATTTTAGAATTTGACATCCCGGCCTTTATTAGAGCAAGACCTTTTATTTTTTTACCTTCTTGAATAGCCTCTGCCTTTTCATAAAAGATATGCTCACTCTCGTTAACTTCGTTTTCGACAAATTCAAACCATAAAGTTTCAGAATTTAGTTTAATAAGCTTTGCACCATCTTGTTCCTCACAAACCCTTGACTTTGACCTTTTTAAAATCCTGAAATCTTTGCTTTGATTACTGCTTCTCAGAAAAAATACAGAATCAACCAAATCAGTTAAAGCTCCAGCCCCGGATTGCATATCACTGTGAGTAAGTTGATTTGAACTACCCTTTTTATTGTGATGAACAATTAATACTGTAGAGTTTAAATCATCATTAAATTTATTTATTCTGGTGATTGTTTGTGTCATTTCAATATTATTTTCATTGTTTTTTCCATCTAACGAGGTTCTCAAATTATCAATAATAATTAAGACAGGCTTTTTATCTTTTGCTTCTTCCGTTAATATAGGTAGTAAATAGTCTAAACCCTCTCTTCCTGAAAAACAAAATACATTGTATGGGCTTGAAATATTGTTATTTGAATGTAGGAGGGTTAGTCTTTGGGCGATTAAGTCTTCCCTTAATTCTAAATTCACATAAAATACGTTCCCATTTAATTCTATCTTCTCTCCTAAAAATTCATTTTTTTCATTAGCTATCGAACTGGCTATTTGCATTGCCAACATAGTTTTCCCAACGCCTCTTTCTGATGGAAACAAGGTTGTACTCTTATCTAAAATGAAATTTCCAAACAATTTCTTGATAGGGGGTAGTGTTTTCCCAATTTCAGCCAATTCATTAAAAGTCTTGATACTCATAGAATGACTGCCCTTTTTTGTTGCAAAATCTTGTTGCACAACAACTGCGACACTTGCATCACTTACACCATTATCATTTTTAATTTTTAAGGGGTATTTATTGTACTCATTTATATTTTTATAAGCACTTTTTATTGTTTTGATAACTTCTTCCTTCGGCTCATAGGAAAACTCCGAATTCGTTATAAACACTAAAGCATCATCAATTGGAATACCCCTCCTGTTACAATTATTTGCCATTAAATGAACACAATTGTTTCTGTTGCCCTTGAAAAATTGCTTACTATTAAGAGTGAACTCAACAATTTTTTCAAACTGTTTGGTGCTTTCTGAAATGTTTAGCCTGTTAGGCGAGGCAAAACTTTTAAGAACCGCTTGATTTTTTTCAACCAGTACCTCAATATTAAAGACAGTAGCATTTTCGTTAAAATAAGCTCTTTCATCAGAAGATATATAACAAAGCCTGGTAATATCTTTGCCAGACCTATCTATTGATGTGCTTAATAACTCTTCATAATAGTTAGCGATACTTGTAAAGGCTGATTCATGCTGCTCTTGCCCTGAATTTACTTTTACTAATATTTTAAAACCAGTATTACTTGGACTAATAAAAGTTGCAAACGTATGCTTGTCGTTATTTGCAGTATCAATATAATAATTATCGGCCTCTACATTTATTTGTATATCATCTATATCAAGTACGATTAATTGATTATATTTTACTATACACTCTCGTTGCCTTACCTTTTCAAATGTAGCAGACGGTGTAAATGCAGGTAAAGCTTTTTTTAATACTTCACCGTCATCATTGTTTTCTTTTATTAAAGTTCTAATTTTCGAAATTTGCGGCTCTAATGTGCCATTCTTAATTGCTGATATAACAGTTGTTATATCTATATCTTTTCTATAGATAAAGTTTTTGAATACTGAAACCAATATTCCATTCTTTTCATTCTCACTTTCCATATATGGATTTCATTTATTTTATATTTTATATTTAATTAATTTTCAATAAAGTTTAGGATCGGGGGAATCGAAACTATTCAAGCTGAAGAAAAATATAATAAAAAAATATGGGAAGAAAATAAATGGAATTCGCGAAGATTTATTTGTGATAGGGTAAGGCCGTTAGTTAAAGCCTTAAAATTGAATTTTATATTAATCATAGCCCTATTGCGTGTTATAGCAATAATTCTGGCTATGGCTCTCAGGCAATAAAGGTTAGACCTATGCGGAGAGATTTTCTAACTTACACGCTTATATAAGTATGAAAAGTTGACAAATGTAAATAAAATATATGAGAAAAGCAAATATTATTATGAAAAATATTTAGTTTTTCAGTAAAAATGGCTCATTGGTATGTAATTAGGCGGTTTTTGACTAAAGTTTTTTTTACACTTGTATTTATTGGTAAAAAATGAAGGTGGTTCCCTGTCAACGTCTCATTTCAGAATGTTACTGGAAATAAACGTTATGAAATGGCTATAGCAGGGCGGTTTCCCACCCTGCCTTATTTTGATTTATAAATCAAACATCTTGTTCTCCCAACTTTCAATTACGCCTTTTTCAAATTCATCAAGGTAAGTTTGTGTTTGCTCTTGGGTAGCATGACCCAATGCCTCTGTTATATAGCTTGTGTTTGCTCCTGAACGTTTTAACCCTGTTGCATAACTATGCCTACCAACGTTGGTTGTTAGTTTTAATGTGGGTTCACCGATCATCTTTGCCAGCTTTTTTAAGTTATCATTAACAGCCTTCAACGCGGTTTTCTTTCGGGTGTACTGCTGTTTAAGCGTTTTATGAATGGTTAAATCTATGATAGGAAAAACAAAGTCACCCTCTATAGTAAAATTATCTTTATAGTAAGAAAGTATGGCTTTACTATAGTCATTTATTGGTATTTCAAACTGTCCTCGGGTCTTCTTTCTTGTGTAGTAAATGTGAGTCTCTGGAATATCTTTCCATTTGAGATAGGTTATGTCAATAAAGTTCATTCCCCGGCAATAATAACTAAATAAGAATATTTGCTGGGCAAAGTGTAGTGCTGAATTTGGGATTAGATTTAAAGATTTAAGCTTACTGATTTTATCAAGATGTATGGCAATCTTTTTAGTTTTATTATCTAAACGCTTGTTTATGCTGTACTTCTTTTCTCCGAATGGATAATCTGCCAACTTAAATACTTTGTCTTCAATTGCCTGGTTTATTACTCTCTGCAAATTCCGCATTTTAACACTTATGGTTGTGTCTTTGTTATTACGTTCATTTCGAAGCCAATATTCAAAGCTTTCTAAAAACCTGATATTTACGTCAGTAAGCAAAGCATTCGGTCTGAATTTTTTTAGAATTCGTTGGACTTCATAGTTTAATCCTGCTTGCCCGACCCTTCCTTGTTCTTCAAGAATTGAAATTTGCACATGGTAGTACTCTTGTAAAGAGGTGATGACGGACTTTTCCTTCTTTTTTAAATCCGCTTCAAATTGATCAAAACTAAAAGTTGTGTTATTTGATTCATAATGCAGTAATATTTTTTGTGCTTCTGTAAGTTTAGATTCGAGGATTACATTACAGTCCTTATAAGTAGCAAAGCTTTTACGGAATTTTCCTAAACCATTATCCTCAATTTCTGCTGATTTCCAATCATCTGCTTTACATCTGAACTTTAAGGATTGGTTGGTGATTAGCTGACTGATAACAAAATATTTACTTTGCCTTTCATGGGTAACTCGCAAGGCAACAGCAAATTCTTCGTTAGCTAATTTGTGTGTTGTTTTTAAAACAATTGATACGGTAGCCATAACTTTGATAGGTTATGACAGTATTTGGCAAGCAAAAAGGGTTAACAAAAGGGTTAACAAATTAAAAAAGAGCATACAAATTGGGTTATTAAAACCTATCTCTATATGCTCTTTATTGCTTCCTTTCAAGTCGGGATGAGAAGATTCGAACTTCCGACCTCCAGCACCCCATGCTGGCGCGATACCTGGCTACGCTACATCCCGAAGATTGGGCAGCAAATATAAAAAAATCTAATGCTATACCCGGCTTCGGCAATTATTTTTTCCACCCTTCAAAAAGGCGCAAAACATTTCTATAATGATTTACCTCCGCTAACTTTTTTGGGGATATGCCTGCTTTATTCTCTTTATTAAAATCAGCTCCATATCGCAGCAGAAGCCTGATCTCTTCTGCTTTGAATTTTCTTTTTACAGCATAATACAGGGCTGTATTGCCTTCGGGATCGGCAAAATCCACCTCCGCGCCATTTTTTAAAAACCATTCGGCAACTTTGAACCGTTTCCAGTTCCATGCCCCAAGGAAAGGGGTGTTGCCAGAGCTTTCGTCATCAATTGCTGCGCCATACTTTCTAAACAAGGCCGCTGATGCATCGTCATCATACCAGGCTATGGCAAACATGCAATTGTCAGGATTTGCGCCGTTCGCTAAAAGGTAATTGAAAAGCTTTTCATTCCTGCCGCGGGTGTAGGCGTACCATAGTGGTGTCGCCGGGAAAATACCGCAGCCGTCGGGGATATGGTGCACCACATTAATATCCATCCCGTTTTTTAAAAACAGTTTAAGCAGGTCCAGGCTAACTTCGTCTTTTTCAGGTGTTTTGGAAATTTCTATGCCGCAAAGGTAATGGAGCCCATTTTTGCCGCTTTCCTCCCCCCATGTTATCCATTTTGGCTCCTTCTCAAGTATGGTTTCAATAGCGGCGATGTCTAAATCTTTAATTGCTTTGATGAATTTGTTCATAAACCATCCTTCATCAATATAACAGGATACCCGCTCCCTAAATTACTTAACAAGCTCCGCCGGCAGTCTGTCGATAGCTTCTATTTTTATTCCCTTGTAATATACTTCCGAGCCTTCGGATTGTACCTGGATCTTCCCTTTGGTAAGCGGCGATACTTTTCCGTTATCCATCTGGCTGTTGTGATATAGTATCATCATTACTTTGCCATTCATCACCTGTACGCTGGTATCGCCATGACAATACAGGTCGATGGTGTTCCACTGGCCATCGGGATTTTCGGCATCGCCCTGCTTTATGCAATGCCTGCCCACTTTGTTGGCTGCACTGAATGTGGTCATCGTTCCCTGCGGACTGTAGACATAAGCGGTATCCGCTTGTTTAATTACCGGTATATCCGCCATAGCGCCGGCACAGCCCCAGTAATCGCCGCAGTTGCCCTGCTCGACCTGGAACTCCTGCGAGCGCATCCAGGCGCCGTAATCAGCGCCGTAGGGGCCTACTGAATGGTATAGCACGCCGCTATCTTTCTTTTTACCCTTTTTTTGCCCCCATAAAAGCGCACCCCATTTAAACTGTAATTGCAGGTGATAGCTTTCATACTCGCTTTTGGTGGATATGCCGCCCCAGTTCTCGCCCGAAATGCGGATAACGTTTTCGCCATCCAGTTTAACAACGCTAAAAACATGGCGGGGATCATTGTTCAGTCCTATCGGTGTTCCGGTGATCGGTTTGCCGCTATTATCGAGGTCCGGCCCGATGTACGTGTCCCAGCCGGTAAGGTCTTTTCTGTTGAACAGCTGTTGCCAGTGGTCGCGTTTTCCAGTAGTTGTAAAGCCAAATATCACCATAGCAATCGTTATTGCACACAGCAATAGCGGCAGGATAAACTTAGGTCTCATAATGGGTATTTTATTTTAACCGAATATAGAGATTATACCCGTTAAGTTTTAGAGCAATTTTTGCACCTTCTTTCGGACTTTACTGACTTTCGGACTACTCAACTAATTACTCTGCGCCAGTGTTTGGGTTTCCGGCTTCTCGTCAAAAAGGTATAACTGGTATTTTTCAATTATCGACAATACATATTTCGACCATTTGCGGTCGTGCGCATAACCATGTTTTTGAATGCCGTGTGCCCAGCCCTGGTAATCAAAATGGGTAAACTGCCCGGCTAAGCCGCTAAATTCACTGCGCTCGGTCATGATTCGGGCAAAATCCTGGAAAGAGTCATATACCGATTCATAACGTTTGTAAGCTGTGCTCACTTTCTTATTGTTGCGATAATAAACATTATGCGATCCGCCTTTAACGCCAAACTGGTTATTTAAATGCTGCGCCAGCGCGCTGTTGCCGCACCCGGATTCATGCATGGCGACGCCTAAAATTATGCTCGCGGGCACGCCGGTTTCGTGCATAATGCGAATGGCATCCTCCTTAAACAGTTCGATATACGATTTCGGGGTGTTTTTTTGTGCCGAAGCCAGCAAACATGAGGCTGAAAGCAGCGTAAGAAGTAAGAGTTTCTTCATAATTTACTTTTTTCTGATGATCAGCAGTCCGTCACGGATAGGAAGAATCAGCTTCTCAACCCTTGTGTCGGCAGCAACCTGGTCATTTAGTTTGCGAATAACTTGTGTATCAGCATCACCCCGATGGCTATCGGGGTCAGCGCCATACACCTTTCCTTTCCACAAAACATTATCAATTATTATTAACCCTCCGGGCCGTACTTTTTCAAATACGAGTTCAAAGTATAAATAATTATTCTTTTTATCAGCATCTATAAACACAATATCGAAATTATCTTCGTCCAAAGCGGGAATTATAGCCGCCGCTTCGCCAAAACACTGCTTTATTTTTTTACCAACATTTGTTAGTTTAAAGTGTGAATTAAGCATTTCCTCCAGCTCGCGGTTAACCTCGATGGTGTGAATAATGCCATCGTCGGTCAACCCTTCGGCCAGGCAAATGGTGGCGTACCCTGTAAATGTCCCGATTTCGAGGATGCGTCTGGGCTGCATCATTTTGCTCAAAAAACTCAGCACCCGCCCCTGGTAATGACCTGACAGCATGTGCGGACGCAGCACTTTTAAATACGTTTCGCGGTTGATGGTTTGCAAGGCTTCCGGCTCGGGATCGCAATGGTTATCCAAATATTCCTGAAGGTCATCCGGTAAAATTTCCATGAGGGCAAATGTAGGAATTTTGAAATAAATGGAAATTTGTGCCTTCTTTTAAGGTTCTTCTACCATTTTCCCCGATCAGGGAAAATTGTCTGACCTACTCTAAAACGCACCTTTCTCCATCCACGATTGCAATAATATCACCGCTGATATCGTATCCACCAACTCCTTATTTTGCCGGTTCTTTTTATTCATCCCGCTTTGGGCGATGGTGGCCGATGCCATTTTTGAGGTAAAGCGCTCGTCCAGCATTTCTATAGGGATTTCGGGAAAGGTTTTTTTAAGCAGGTTCACAAAGCCTTTAACATGCCCGGCCGATTGGGAGGGCGTGTTATCCATTTGCCTGGGTTCGCCAACAATAAAGCGCTCTACCTGCTCGGTTTGCAGGTATTTTTTTAGGTAATCGATAATTTTATTTGGATGGGTAGTATCCAGGCCGGTCGCGATGATCTGCAGGGGATCGGTCACCGCAATGCCAATGCGTTTGGTGCCGTAGTCAAAGGCCATAATTCTCATATGAGATATGAGATGTGTGATGTGAGATGTGAGACAGCTACGTTCATACTTCAAAGATAGGTGTTATTACAGTATTCGGAATCAAATAGATGTTTATGTATAACAAAATCGGGTTACTAATGCTTTGCCGATCAAGCCTGCTGTTCTTTTTGTCTCATATCTCAATTCTCATATCTAAATTAAAAAATCTCACATCTCATATCTAACATCTCATATCTAACAACTAAATTCGCACCAATGCAGTTTAAGCAAATAGTTGGACAGGATGCTGTGAAGCAACGTTTGATCAATTCGGTAAACGAAAACCGGGTTAGTCATGCGCAACTGTTTTTGGGGCCGGGCGGATCGGGGAGCTTGCCGCTGGCGGTGGCTTACGCGCAATATTTATCGTGCGAGGACAAGCAGGTTGACGATTCCTGCGGCGAATGTTCGTCATGCCGCAAATACCAGAAACTGATGCATCCCGACCTGCATTTTTCGTACCCGTTTTTCGCCAAACATAAAGACGATACAGCCCTTACTTTTATTGAGCAATGGCGTGATGCTTTTATCGCCAATCCGTATTTAAGCCTTGATACCTGGCGCGGTTACCTTGATGCTGAAAATAAACAGGCCAATATCAATATCGCCGAGTGCCACCAGATCATCAAAAAATTGAGCTTTAAGCCATTTGAATCAACTTATAAAGTTTTGATCCTTTGGCTGCCTGAATATTTGGATAAATCAGGCAATGCCTTGCTAAAAATTATCGAAGAGCCACAGCCAAATACGCTGTTTGTGTTGGTTGCCCAAAACCAGGACCTTATATTGAATACTATCCTGTCGCGTACGCAACTGATAAAGATCCCTGCGCTGAGTTATAGTGATATTAAAGATCATTTAATCGAAAAATATAACCAGACCGAACCTGCTGCAGCTGAAATTGCTTATTTATGCAATGGCAATTTATCCGACGCACTAACGATGCTACAGGAGGGCAGCAATGGTTTCCATGGCCAGTTTGTTCAGTGGCTGCGCCTTTGTTTTGCCAATAAAGGGATAGAGGTAATGGCCTTTGTTGACCAGCTATCGAAGATGGGCCGCGAAAACCAGAAGAATTTTTTAAGGTACGGCATAAGCTTTTTAAGGGAGTGCTGCCTTATTTTATCGGGGGCCGGCAGCCTGGTGCATTTACCGGCACAGGAGCTGGAAACAGCCCAAAAAATTACCAATGTGATGAACATTTCACAGGCGGAGGGCATCATTTCGGAGCTTGAAAAAGCACATTATCATATAGAAAGAAATGCAAACCCGAAAATCTTATTTTTAGATGTATCTTTACTGATTATAAAACTGTTAAATTTATCGATCCGCCAAAGGGCGGAGACCTAATATACCGGATTAATTATGGGATGTGGAAGTTGCTCAACGGGGGGCGGATGCTCACCCGCGGGCTGCAAAAGTAACGGCTCATGCCTTACAAATGGCTGCAGCAAGTTAGATGTTTACGATTGGCTATCGCACATGGATATGCCGACAAATTATAAGCCTTATAACGTTATAGAGGTTAAGTTTAAAGGTTCAAGAAAGGAATTTTTCCTGAACAATGACAATATATACCTCGAAGCGGGCGAACTGGTCGTAGTGGAAGCCGCGACGGGCGGCTACGACGTGGGGCATGTATCCATCACCGGCGAACTGGTGAGGATGCAGATGGTGAAACGCCGTGCCAAAGAAGAGGACGTAGTTAAAAAAATATACCGCAAGGCTACCATTACTGATGTAGATAAATGGAAAGCCGCCAAAGATCTGGAGTGGGAAACCATGCACAAAGCGAGGACACTAGCGCTTGAACTTAACCTCTCTATGAAGTTAAGTGATGTGGACTACCAGGGCGACAAAACAAAAGCCACATTTTATTATACTGCTGAAGGTCGCGTTGATTTCAGGGAACTGATTAAAAAAATGGCCGAAGCTTTTCGTATCCGTATCGAAATGCGGCAGATAGGCATGCGGCAAGAAGCCAGCAGGCTGGGTGGTATCGGGTCGTGCGGGCGCGAATTATGCTGCTCCACCTGGTTAACCGATTTTAAAACAGTATCTACATCGGCTGCACGTTATCAAAACCTTTCGCTTAATACTTTAAAGCTGGCCGGCCAGTGCGGCAAGCTGAAATGCTGCCTCAATTATGAGCTGGACACTTATATGGATGCCCTAAAACACATCCCCGATAATGTAAATGTTTTAAAGACCGAGCGCGGCGACGCCCGCCTGCAGAAAACCGACATATTTAAAAAACTAATGTGGTTTGCTTATCCCCGCGAGGAATCGTGGATACCGCTGCCCCTTGAACGTGTGAGAGAAATTCAACGGATGAACCGCGAGGGCATTGTACCGGCGGATCTGGGCGAAGTGGTTGAAATAGAAACCAAGCCGGTAAAAGTTTTAGATTACGAAAATGTTGTAGGGCAGGATAGTTTGACCCGCCTGGATGACCGCCGGAACAACAACAAAAAGAAGAACAAGAACCGGAATAAAAATAACAGGCCAAATGGCGCTGAAAATTCGCCACGCCAGCCCGCAGCAGCACAGGGCCAGCAACAGGTAAGGCCACAGGGCCTAAGGCCTGAGGGGCAGGGGCAACGGCCGGAAGGACAAGGCCCAAGGCCCGAAGGCGGCAATAATAACAACCGGAATAAAAAATTCCGCCCGAACAGGAACAATCAAAACCGCCCGGATGGCAATCGCGGCCGCGACAACGGCAATCCAGGTGGAAACAACGGAGGCGGCCAGTAATGAAGCGGGGTTTAATTTCCTTTTACCTGGCGGCAATTTCAGTAGTCCTGCTGTCGACAAGCGGCTGTGCTGATAAAAACGCAGTTATCGACCAAAATTCAGAAATTCCAGATCATAACTGGACATATATTAACAAATTCAGGTTTGATGTCAATATTGATGATCCAACAATACCATATAACCTATACATGAACCTGCGGGTAACGGCCGATTACAAATACTCAAACATTTTTGTGCTGATAACACAAACCGGCCATGATAAAAAACCGGAGATAAAGCGTTATGAACTAAAGCTGGCCAGCAAAGACGGCGAATGGCTTGGCAACGGCTCAGGAAATTTGTATAGTTACCAGTCGCCATTCCGCACAAATTATAAATTCCCGGCGAAAGGGGTTTACCATATTTATATTGAGCAGAATATGAGGGATAACCCTTTGCGGGAGGTGAGTGATGTGGGATTGAGGGTGGAGAAAGGCCCCCCGACCCCCTAAAGGGGGAGTTTTAAGCTACATTTTCTTTGCTGACTTTCGGACTTCCCCAAAAATTCCTACCTTCGTTTTGCTAATATTTTTATCAAAATGGGTCTCTATCTCTTAATCGCTTCTATTGTAATCCTTTTAATTGCTGTTGTGCTTTTTTTAAAGAAGCCAGTATCAGCAGACGGTGTTTCGGCCGATGAATTATTGCGTTTAAAAAATGAAAATTCAGCGCTAAGTATCGCACTGGCTAAAGCCGAAGAAGGTGTTTCGAGGTTGAGCCTCGAGCGCGACAAAGCAGATAAACAATTACAAGACGAACGCACAAGGTATGATCAGTTAACAACTACCCTGAACCAGGAATTACTCGCCGAAAAAAACCGTATGGCCAAAGCCGAAGAGCAATTTATTGCACAGCGCCAGCGTTTGGCCGACCAGGAAAAATCCATCCACGAAATTCAGCAAAAATTTCAGCTGGAATTTCAGAATGTTGCCAATAAGCTGCTGGATGAAAAGTCGAAGAATTTTATCGAGACCAATCGTACCAATCTTGATATTTTATTAAATCCCTTAAAGGAAAACATTAAGGCTTTTGAGGAAAAAGTGGACAAGGTTTATAACATGGAAGCCGCTGAACGCAATACCCTTAAAGGCGTTATTACCCAACTGATGGACCTTAATAAATTGATCAGTAACGAGGCGCAAAATTTAACAAAAGCCCTAAAAGGCGATAGTAAAAAGCAAGGCAACTGGGGCGAAGTTATTTTGGAGCGCGTACTTGAACGCTCAGGCCTCGTTAAGGACCGCGAATACCGCCTGCAAGCCAGTTTAACTGACCTTGACGGCAACCGCCTGCAGCCCGATGCTATAATTGACCTGCCAGATGAAAAACACTTAATTATCGACTCCAAGGTATCTTTAATAGCTTACGAGCGCCTGGTGAATTGTGAAACCGAAGACGACCGCAAGCTGTTTTCAAAAGCGCACGTGGAATCCATCCGTGCCCATGTACTAAACCTATCGTCCAAAAACTACCACGACCTGTACCAGATCAACTCCCCTGATTTTGTGCTGCTTTTTGTGCCGATAGAATCGTCTTTCAGTTTTGCCGTGCAGATTGATGCCGAACTTTTCAGTGATGCCTGGGATAAACGGGTGGTCATTGTAAGTCCGTCAACACTGCTGGCCACCCTGCGCACCATTGCCAGTATATGGAAACAGGAACGACAGAACCGCAATGTGCTTGAAATTGCCCGCCTCAGCGGCGCCATGTACGATAAATTTGTCGGCTTTGTCGGCGATATGGAAGGTATCGGGAAAAATATCAAGCTAAGCCAAAATGCTTATGATAACGCAATCAGCAAACTAACCGAAGGCAATGGTAATCTGACCAAAACTGCCGAAAAAATTAAGGGATTGGGTGCGAAAGCGAATAAGCAGTTGGATCAGAAATATATTGGGGATGAAGAAGGCCCCCTAACCCCCTAAAGGGGGAACAAACAGGTGTTTTTCATTCTTTAAATACCGACTAACAAACCTCTAATTTATCCCATTCTTATAATCCATATCCATCGCCGCCGTTCCATTAATATCAAGTGTATGTATCTTCCCGCTGAAGGTTAAATTGATGGAGCTTTTATAATCTACCGGGAAACTGTTTTTAATATCATAAACTAACTTGCCTGTACCGGCGCCGGTTAGCGTCATTGATTCTCCTTTGATAGGTATGGTCATATTCATACTTTGAGTAGCATCAAAATATGCATTTCCATTAGCAATACTCACCAGTTTGTACACAACTTTTGCATTAGTGGTCATATTGTTCCCGGCCATGGGTATATTAAATGGCATATCCTGGGTGAAGGTATCACCAATTTGCATCGGATGATCGGGGAATTTGATCATATTTTGAAAAGAGTTCATCATCTGGGACATTTTCTGTTGAGAGGTGTCCTTCATTTTACTTCCCCCTATCGAGTCCGCCTTTAATTTACCATCAGCGCCAACGTGCCCGTAAATATTTATGCCGGAATTAATTTTAGAAGGTATAGGAATGGCCTTACCCCCAACATTCACATTTAAGGTATCCATTTTATAACTCATCACCAGCGGGAAAATACCATTCGCATCGGGTGAGCCGGTTTTTGTATTGCCATTCATTTTCACCGAAACATTTAATACTACAGGCTGGCTTATACCCTGCGCTTTTAACTTATTAATTATTTGCGTATCGCCTTTTAAAGTAACATTGCAATTTATACCCATAGTTAATGTTCCGTCATAATTATGGGTAGGCAGGTACTTAAATTTAAAAGTTACACTTTTTTGGGCTTCTGCCTTAAAAGCAAATAATAGAAGCGATAAAATGATGATTTTTTTCATGAGGTATTATTTAATATGTCTGTGTCTAAGAATAGACAAATAAGAGCGGATTGGGTTTTTAATAAACGTTTTATTTATCATACAAATCAACACTCCCCCTTCAGGGGGCCGGGGGGAAAGCATTCCACCCCTGCGCCTTTAATGGATGACTATTCCCCGCCTTAGTTACCAAATTACAGCCCGCCGACGGCTCAGTTATATACCCGATAATGGTAATATCCATTTTAAACTTTATCTTATCGTAGTCGGCTTGTTTAACGGTAAAAAGCAGTTCATAGTCTTCACCTCCGCTTAGGGCGCAAACTGTTGGGTCCAGGTTAAATTCACGGGCGGTATCAAAGGTCATGGGGTCCAGCGGGATCTTATCCTCATATAAATTACAGCCCTTATTGCTTTGCTTACAGATATGCAGTATTTCAGAAGCCAGTCCATCAGATACATCTATCATCGCGGTTGGTTTTACTTCAATATCCTTCAATAATTCAATAATATCTTTGCGGGCTTCAGGTTTTAACTGGCGCTCAACAATATAATCTTTACCCTCCAGGTCGGGCTGGATATTTGGATTTTCAAGGTAGATCAACTTTTCACGTTCAAGCAGCTGTAGGCCTATATAAGCACCCCCCAGGTCGCCTGAAACACATATCAGATCACCTTCTTCGGCGCCATTACGGTAAACTATGTCTTTTTCATCGGCATAACCAATAGAAGTTACGCTTATCACTAAACCCTGTTTTGATGACGATGTATCGCCGCCGATCAAATCAACACCATATTTTTCACAGGCTAAATAAATACCTTCATACAATTCTTCAACGGCCTCTAAAGGGAACTTACTGGATATGCCAATAGAAACAGTTACCTGCGAGGCCATCCCATTCATCGCATAAATATCACTCAGGTTTACCTGGATCGATTTATAACCCAAATGCTTTAAGGGTGTATAAGCAAGGTCAAAATGAATGCCTTCCAGCAGCATATCGGTAGACACTAATATCTTTTTCCCTTTAAAATCAAGCACCGCAGCGTCGTCGCCAACACCTTTCAGGGTACTTTTTTGGGAAATTTTTATATTTTTAGTGAGATGGTTTATCAGGCCAAACTCACCCAGTTGTTCTATATTGGTTTTTTCTTCGTTCTCGAACATATATTTATGGTTTCACCGATGTAATATTATAAAACTATGTCATTGCGAGCGAAGCGTGGCAATCTCGTCGTTAAAAGGTCGGATTTCACTGCAGCGACGAGATTGCTTCGTCGTTCCTCCTCGCAATGACATAGTTTTTTAGTTTTATCCTATAACCCCAACTTTGCCGATATCTCCAGCATCCTTTCAATAGGTTTTACAGCCAAATCAATAATATGCTGCGGTACGGTAATTTCAGGCATTTCATTTTTCAGGCACAGGTAAAGTTTTTCAAGCGTATTCCTTTTCATGTGCGGGCAATCGTTACAGGCGCAATTATTATTTGGCGGGGCAGGTATAAATACCTTATCCGGGTTTTCTTTTTGCATCTGGTGGATGATCCCCGCTTCCGTAGCAACTATAAATTCCTTATCGGGATGTTTACCTGCATATTTTAATATCCCGGTTGTTGAGCCGATATAATCAGCCATCTGTAATATCACATCCTCACATTCGGGATGGGCAAGCAATTTAGCGCCGGGGTGCCTTTCTTTTAATTTGGTTATTTTCTCTCTCGAAAATATCTCGTGCACCATACAGGCGCCGTTCCATAAAACCAAATCACGTCCTGTTTTCTTTGCTACATAAGCGCCGAGGTTTTTATCAGGCCCGAATATTATTTTCTGATCTTTTGATAAACTTTCAACTATCCCAACCGCATTGCTCGATGTGCAAACTATATCGCTCATTGCTTTTAGTTCGGCTGTACAGTTCACATAAGTTATTACCAAATGATCAGGATATTGCTCCTTAAACTTTCTAAACAAATGCGGCGGACAACTATCAGCTAATGAGCAGCCTGCCTTTATGTCGGGTAGTAAAACTTTTTTTGAAGGAGATAATATTTTGGCTGTCTCGGCCATAAAATGAACGCCGGCAAAAACAATAATGTCGGCATCCGTCTTTGCGGCCTGCTGCGATAATCCCAAACTATCGCCAATATAATCGGCAATATCCTGTATATCAGGTTCCTGGTAATAATGCGCAAGTATAACGGCATTTTTTTCCTTCTTTAGTTTATCAATTTCGGTAAAAAGATCAAGCGTGGGATCGATGTATTCATCTGCAAATCCCTTTAGATTTATTTCTTCGAAGGTATCCATTTCAACAATTCAATTAATAACAATTAATTTTATATATATAAAAAAGCTATTGTTATTGGTGTGTTAGTTATGTTAAAAACTACTTTTACAGTTGTAGTAAAATATTGTTTTTAATAATTTATTAACAATTAATGTCACTTTTTTAGTGTTTATATAATTGATTTTTAGATCAATGTAAGAATCAAATTTATCTGCCAAAACTTATATGTTGATACTTTATTACTTTGTAAAATGTTAGCTTTGGCAGTAATCAGGCGCAAAAGTCGGGTAAAATTTAATAGGATAAGTAATAAATAACGGGGTTATCAACTATTTAATTATTTACTAAGTTTTTGTTTACACAAAATTAACAAGTTTAGTACCTGTTATTAACACAATAGAAATTTTTACACATCATACACATAAAACATGACCAGGACTGTGGATTTCCTTGTAGTAGGATCGGGTATAGCGGGATTAAGTTTTGCCCTTAAGGCGGCAAAGCATGGTAAAGTTCTGATAGTTACCAAATCAAACGAAGATGAATCAAACACTAAGTATGCCCAGGGAGGTGTTGCCGTGGTTGTTGATAAAAAGGAGGATTCGTTCGAAAAACACATAAAAGATACTATAATATCGGGGGATGGCTTATGCGACAGGGTAGTTGTTGAAGCGGTTGTTAAAGAAGGCCCCGAAAGGATCAATGAGATAATAAGTTATGGGACCAACTTCGATAAAACAAACGAAGGTTTTTACGACCTGGCAAAAGAAGGCGGCCATTCGGAATTCAGGGTATTACACTATAAGGATATTACCGGTTTTGAAATAGAGAGGTCATTACTGGAGAAGATCCATAACAATCCCAATATTGAAATTTTAACCCATTATTTCGCGGTTGACCTGATCACACAACATCATTTGGGTGAATTTGTAGATAAATCGACTACCGACATCACCTGTTATGGTATTTACGCTTTTAATAACCAAACCAGGAACGTAGAAAAAATACTTTCGAAAGTTACTGTTATGGCGTCAGGCGGGGCCGGGCATATTTATTCGATTACCACAAATCCGACCATTGCCACCGGCGATGGCGTAGCCATGGTTTACCGTGCTAAAGGTAAGGTAAGGAATATGGAATTTATCCAGTTCCATCCAACCGCTTTATATAATCCCGGCGAATACCCTTCATTTTTAATTTCAGAGGCTGTGCGTGGATTTGGCGGCGTGCTTAAACGCACCAACGGCGAGGAATTTATGCAGGAATATGATGAAAGGAAATCGTTAGCGCCACGAGATATAACAGCCAGGGCTATCGACGCTGAAATAAAGAAATCGGGCGAAGATTTTGTTTACCTGGATATAAGGCACCGCAGTAAAAAGGATATACTGGCGCATTTCCCTAATATTTATGCCAAGTGCCTTGATATTGGTATTGATATGACCAAGGATATGATCCCTGTGGCGCCTGCCTGTCATTATATGTGCGGCGGTATTATGGTTGACCATGTTGGCAAATCTTCATTAATGCGGCTGTATGCCTGCGGGGAATGCTCGTCAACAGGGTTACATGGCGCTAATCGCCTGGCATCAAATTCATTGCTGGAGGCCCTTGTATTTGCCCACAGGATATATAAAGATGCAATAAGCCAATTCGAAAACTTAACTATTCCTGAAAATATACCCGACTGGAATGAGAAAGGCGTGCGGCTGTCAAATGAGGACATCCTGGTAACCCACAACGTACGCGAAATGCAAAAACTGATGAACGACTATGTAGGTATCGTCCGCTCAGATTTCAGGCTTGAAAGGGCTATGCGCCGCTTAGGTTTATTGTACGCCGAAACAGAAGATTTTTATAAACACACCAAACTATCCGTTAAGCTTTGCGAGTTAAGGAATTTGATCCAGGTATCTTTCATCGTTGTAAAATCGGCCATGATGCGGAAAGAAAGCAGGGGGCTGCACTCAACAACGGACTATCCTAACCATGCGGATGTGATTGAGGATACGGTGTTTTAATCATTTAAGATAAAAAGTATGTGGCCCTTCAAAAAAAAGATTATTGAGATAAGGCGACCTGAACGACCTGTATTTAATTCTGTTATCTGTATCCCAGGCTATTGGAACGACGCTATAGAAATATTTGGTCAAACTGAAGGTAAGTTTATGGTTGTGGGGGACACTATTATTGATGTGGAAAACCAAAGGCATTATAAATTTGAGATGTATGGGCATAATTCAGAAATGAGAGAGTCGTTCAAGTTGGGCGGAATAGTTACACAAGTTACGGAGGATTTTCTTAGGCAGATTAATGAACATGTCTCTGTCATATATATTACTGGTAATACTGGGAATTTTGAGAAAGCGAGGTTACTTGCAAAATTGGCTGAATTGCTGTGTGAGTCCGGAGGAATTGGTGTTAGGGTTGAAACTTCTGGTAAGGCTTTTGAAAAAGATAGGTGGATAGAATTATCCAGTCAAGGGACTGATGCAAACATATATGAATTATTTGTTATTGATTCATTAGTGCTCCACAATGGAACTACATATTCCTGTGGAATGCATAATTTAGGATTAATGGATGTTATTGTTTCAGGTGTTGAATTTAGAGAGGCTCACAAATTAGTTCGGATGTTTAATTATCACCGGATAATTGATAAGCCTGTAATAAAGAGCGGAGAAACTTTTAGCTTGGATATTGATTCACCAAAGTATTTGATTATTGAGGAACACCAACAACTATATGATGTAAATAGTTTGTTTTATAATCCCTTTGGAATTTGGAGGTTAGTTAGGAGGTAATAAGTGAGCGGAAAACGGGATTCGAACCCGCGGCCTTCAGTTTGGGAAACTGATGCTCTACCAGCTGAGCTATTTCCGCTTATTAATATCTATCCAAAAGTAAAAAAAATTTGTGATCCCCATCAATAATTCAGTAATTCACTAAATCAATAATTAAAAGCGCCATGCCCCTTATCCTACCCGTTAAAAACATCAGCCCTTCCTGGGGGGAGAATTGCTTTATTGCCGAAAACGCCACCATAGTTGGTAATGTGGTTATGGGCAATGGTTGTTCCGTTTGGTTCAACGCCGTGATCAGGGGTGATGTGCATTATATAAAAATTGGCGACAACACCAACATACAGGACGGAGCGGTTATCCATTGTACGTATAAAACAGCGCCAACCATTATAGGAAGTAATGTTTCCATTGGCCATAACGCCCTGGTACATGGCTGTAAATTATGTGATTATGTTTTAGTAGGGATGGGCGCCATAGTGATGGATCATGCTGTTGTTGAGGAGTTTGTGATCATAGCCGCGGGGGCGGTGGTATTGGAAAATACCATATGCGAGTCGGGTTACCTTTATGCGGGCGTCCCTGCGAGAAGGATAAAACATTTGACCGTTGAACAAAAAGATATGTTAAGAAAGCTTCCCTATAACTATATTATGTATTCCGAGTGGTTTAAGGAGTAGTTGGTTCTTTCGGTATAGCAATGGGGGTTTCCTGCTCCCAGTTGGGCCTCAGTGTTATTATTTCCGGGTCAACCCAAATATTCTCGGGCTGTAACCTTTGTTTTACATTGCCGCTGTCCCATTTGCCGTTGTTGTTATCATCATAAGCCACACGTACACTGTATTTTCCTGTCAAATAGCTTTTGTAAACAAGGTTTGTGTTTTTCCGGATAGCATCCCGCCGTAACACTTGTTTATTTTGGTCCAGCAGTTCAACAACGTACGATTTCCCGGTATCGGGCACCGTCATCTTTAAGGTAAGCAGGCTATAATTTTCGGGCTTATCTATAGTAAACCGTCTAAATGTTGTTTTATTCTTATCGCCATAAATATCGGTGAAGGCGTCTTCATGTATGGTAATTGTATAGTTAACAATTTGCCGCCACCGGTAGCTTACGGTAAAATTCCGCAGATCTGACGTATCCCTTTGCACCGTAAAATTGGTTACGTCTGCCGAATCTTCTTTTAATGAGATCAGCGCAGGGTCGAAATTTTCGATCGGGAAATCTGCTTTTATCTTCAGGTCGGTTGCAGGCCTCAGTTTCGAATCCTGGTTTATATTGTATTGAAAGATAAGTATCCGCAGGAATGATTCTTTCCTTCCTTTTCTCATTGAAGTTGTATCCAATGGTTTACCGTTATCAAAAAAAGCTACCCTTATCGAATCAAAATCCATGTTACGCATAAAAAGGGTTGCGGTATCTTTTGTTTTGCTGAAGTCTGCAATTTTATATTTATCAAAATCCGGCGGGTACACTATTTTTATGGAAGGATTATCCAGGCTCTTGTTAAACGAAAAAAACATTTTCCCGTCACCGTCAAACCGCCGGTCGGTCAGCCTGAATTTATCGGGGTTGGCTTTAAACAGTTTCAATTGTATATCTGATATATCCGTTGTTAGATGGACAACATTTTTATTGAAGGCGATCAGCTCTTTGTCGTTGTCGTATATTTTATTCGAGGCTGTCAGTTCTTTCAGGGCGTATATACGGTAGTCGCCGGCGTGCAGGTTATTCAGCGAGAAATTTCCAAGGGTATCGGTATTGGTAAAAATGGTTGGCCGCTTTTTACCAAACAGCAGCGAATCCTGTTTTAAGGAGAAGAGGAGCACCGATGCCTCCTTTTCTTTTTCACCTGTTAAAGTATTGAGCACCTGGCCCGATATGCTCAATGAGTCGATGTGGATGCCGGTGGAGAAAACGTAGGTAAAATTCTTTAACACATTTCCTTCGTTGGCATCGACTATTGCTTTGCCAAAATTAATTACATATGTGGTGTTTTTTTCAAGGGTATCTTTAAGTGTCACAATAAGACTTTTACCCACCCGCTTATATTCCGGAGTTTTTGTCGGGGTTGGGCTAAGGGTAATTTCGGTGTACGAATTGGTTAGTCTAAAAAACTCATCAAAATCCAGCTTAATTACTTTGGACTTAAAATTGCGGGTCATATTCGGCGGGTTTGCCTTCAATAATTTTGGCGGGTCGTGATCTTTAGGGCCTCCCTGGGGCGGTTGCCTGTTGGCGCAGCCATAAATCAGCAAAGCAAGATAAACCAGGGTGATTTTTGCAAAGAAAAATAAGGCTCTTTTATTTAACATTGTTTTTAAACGCTATAAGCGGCTTTTATATTTTAACGATGACTGATATTAAAATTTAAAAATAATTGATCTAATGCGATCTTTTTAATTAGTTCATTATCAACAAGTTACAAACTATCGGGATATGTGTACCATTAAAACCGAAATATCCGATGGCGTTACCCCCGAAATCCGCGAGGCTTGTCCCAGAGTGCGCGGTTTTATTTTCATCAGTTTTTCGCGCGCTTCTTTTGACAAAGATACCAGGTGCTGATAATTGAATTCGGGGTTTATTTCTTTGTCCTCCATTTTTTTCATCCGCGCCACAATATCCAATTCCTTTTCAAAATAACTCTCATATTTTATTTTTATTTCGGCCTGCTCAATAGTCTCCTTATTATAGGCCGATAGTAAATTATCCAGGGCATCGTCAGCTTTACGAAGATCTTCGAAACCAACCTGGGGCCGGCTTAGTAAGTTAAAGAGTTTGGTCGACTGGTTCAAAACGCTTGTTCCCAAATCTTCAAGCAAGCTATTTACACCTGCAGGGTCAACCGACTTCGATTTTGTATAAGCAACAATCGCATCCGAGTTTTTTATTTTCCTGTTTACTTTATCCAGGCGTTCATCGTTGATCAAACCCAGCTCATGGCCAATTGGGCTTAGCCGGATGTCGGCATTGTCTTGTCGTAACAGTAAACGGTGTTCGGCCCTGGAGGTGAACATGCGGTAAGGTTCTTCAGTGCCTTTGGTAACCAGGTCGTCTATCAGTACCCCAATATACGATTCCGATCTTTTCATGATCAACTCGTGTTTATCATTTATTTTTTGATGTGCGTTTATCCCTGCAATAAATCCCTGTGATGCCGCTTCCTCGTATCCAGTGGTGCCGTTGATCTGGCCTGCAAAATAAAGGTTGCTGACCAGTTTTGTTTCCAGGGTAAGCCCGAGCTGGGTAGGGGGGAAATAATCATATTCTATAGCGTACCCCGGGCGGAACATTTTGGCATTTTCAAAACCGGGTATTTGCACCAGGGCTTTGTACTGTATATCCTCCGGAAGCGAAGTAGAAAAGCCGTTTACGTATATTTCCACGGTGTTCCATCCCTCGGGCTCCACAAATATCTGGTGACGTTCGCGTTCGGCAAACCGGTTTATTTTATCTTCAATTGAAGGGCAATAACGTGGCCCCAGTCCTTTGATCCGCCCGGTAAACATGGGTGACTTTTCAAAGCCTTCTTTCAAAGTTTCATGAACATTGGTATTTGTGTAGGTGATCCAGCAACAGCGCTGCTCTTTTGCCAGTTCAACATCAGTAAATGAGAAGCGCCCCCTTTCTTCATCCCCCCATTGTTCTTCCATTAACGAATAGTTGAGGCTCCTGCCATCAACACGGGGCGGCGTCCCCGTTTTCATACGGCCCGATTCAAATCCAAGCTCATTTAGCTGTTCTGTTAGCCCGGTTGCGGCTTTTTCGCCTGTTCGGCCCCCGCCGAAGCGTTTTTCGCCAATATGTATAATGCCATTTAAGAAGGTACCATTGGTAAGCACCACGGCATCGGCTTCTATTTCTATACCTAATGAGGTTTTAACTCCGGCCACTGTGTTGTTTTTTACTAATACGGATGTAACGGTATCCTGCCAGAAATCAACATTTGGGGTACGTTCCAGCGCAAGCCGCCACTCTTCGGCGAAACGCATACGGTCGCTTTGCGCTCTGGGGCTCCACATCGCAGGCCCTTTTGAGCGGTTCAGCATCCTGAACTGTAAAGATGTTTTATCTGTGATGATGCCCGAATAGCCGCCCATGGCGTCAATTTCACGCACAATTTGCCCTTTGGCAACACCGCCCATTGCTGGATTGCAGCTCATCTGTGCAATAACCCCCATATTCATAGTGATCAGCAGCGCCGACGAGCCCAGATTAGCAGCCGCAGCCGCGGCTTCACAACCTGCGTGGCCAGCCCCAACAACAATTACATTATATTTCTTGAACATATTTACCAATATTTTACACCTTTCGTGCAATTTAAAATGTTCCACGTGGAACATTGCCGTTATTCCCGTCTGTACCGGGCAAAATTATTTATTCTCAACAGATGTTCCACGTGGAACATTAAATAATGAGAGCAACGCCACAAATGCCCATACACCCTCTAACACTATAAAGGGATAAAAACTAATCAAATACGATGCAAAGCAGCAAATGCCTGCGCCAACAAAGTTTAATAAGCTATACAGCTTGCTTTCTGCCGGCAGTTTCTTATATAAATTCAGCCCAAACGCAATCAATAATATGATAACGCCAATGGTTGCCAATATATCTGATGTTTTCATTTAGGCTTCTTTTAGTTCGGTTAATGCAATCCAGCGGATGCTTTTTTCATCCATTTTGCTGTTCAGCGCGGCTATTTGCTTCAATATGTCATTTAGTTTGCCGGTTTCTATGCCAACAACGTTTAAGGCATCATTTTTTTCTCTCAGCTGATTTTCAATAGCCGAGATCTCGCTTTCAAGCGTTTCAAGTTCCTTGATCTCTTTGAAACTTAGCTTATTCTTTTTGGCAACCGGCGGTTGAGGTATATCCGCGACAGCATTACGCTTGTTTTGCTGTCGGTTTTCTTCCTGCTCGATCCGGTACGAGGAATAATTGCCGTTATATATTTTAACGTGGCCGCCCTCTTCCATAATGAAAAGTTGGTCGGTAAGTTTGTCAAGCAAATACCTGTCGTGCGATACCATCATTAAAACTCCCGAATAATTGGTTAAAAATTCTTCAAGCACGTTCAATGTGTCGATGTCAAGGTCGTTTGTGGGCTCATCCAGTATTAAAAAATTTGGATTTTTCATCAGGATGCTCATCAATTGCAGCCTTTTCTTTTCGCCACCACTCAATTTGGAGATAAAACCATATTGTTTTGCTGGGGGGAAAAGGAACAAAGTAAGCAACGCCGAGGCTGAGATCAGCTTGCCGTCAGCCATCGTTATAAACTCGGCAACATTTTTTACGATATCAATAACCCGTTCGTCTTCCTTAAAAACAATGCCGGACTGGTGAAAATAACCAATAACGGTAGTTTCACCCTTATCGATAACGCCTTTATCGGGGCTTAGTGCGCCGGTGATCAGGTTAAGCAAGGTTGATTTTCCGCTGCCGTTTTTACCGGCTAAGCCAATCCTGTCGCCCTTTTTAAATATGTAGCTAAAATTGTTAATAAATGTATGCCCGTTAAATGATTTGTAGAGATGGCTCATCTCCATAATTTTATTGCCCTGGCGTGCTGTTTTAACAGTTAGCTCAACTTTTTGCTTTGCCCCGCCGTCTTTTGTTTTCTCTTCCAGATCGTAAAACGCGTCTATCCTGGCTTTTGACTTGGTGCCCCGGGCTTGTGGCTGCCTGCGCATCCATTCCAGTTCTTTACGCAGTAAATTGCTGTTCTTTTGAAAAGCTGCCTCGTCCGCACTTTCACGTTCGGCCTTTTTCTCCAGGTAATACCCATAATTGCCGTTATAGGGGATGATCTTGCCTTTGTCTATCTCCAATATTTCATTACAAACATTATCCAGGAAATACCTGTCGTGGGTAACCATAATGATAGTTTTTGAGCCATCGGTCAGCAGTTTTTCCAACCATTCAATGGTATCAATATCCAAATGATTGGTTGGCTCGTCTAAAATATAGATATCAGGATCTTCGATCAACAACTTTGCCAGCGCAAGCCGCTTTTTTTGGCCTCCGCTCAGGGTATTGATACTTTGGTTTAGATGATGGATATCCAGCCGGCCTAAAATCGTTTTTATTTTATATTCATACTCCCAGGCATCAATGTCGCTCATATCTTCCATCACTTTTTCAATAGCTTTGGCATTATCAGGCTCATTTTCCAGCAGTTCTTCGTATTTCCTGATCAGTTGCTGCTGCAGGTCATCGGCATGGAAAATATAATCGCTGATAGTTATGGCATCTTTAAAACCGGGATCCTGCTCCAGGTAACCAAGGTTTAGATCGCGCATTTGGGCAACCTTGCCTTCTGTCGGTTTCAAATTGCCGGCGAGCAGCTTTAACAACGTAGTTTTTCCAGCGCCATTTATGCCAACCAATGCAACCCTGCGGCCGCGGTTAATGCCAATGGATACGTTTTTGAATAACCAGTGATCATGAAAAGAATGGCCGAGATTTTCGGCGGATATATAAGTGCTCACGCTAATTGTTTTATTTTATCAGAAGGAAGGATAAATATCCCCCGCTCATTTATTATCGAATAGTTATACATAACCATGGCGTCGTGCTTATAGCCGTTAGGCTGCTCAAAATCGATCACAAGTTGGTTTAAATGCTTGTCCCTAAGAGGTTACTCTCTTTGTGCCAAATTCAAAACGCGCTCATAATCAGCATATTGCAGTAAAATATTGAGCAACTCCCCACCGATTAACCCGCGTGCCCCTGCTATGACCGCCTTGTATGCCACTGATACTGAATTTTCCGCAAAAATACGCATAATTAACTTGTGGTATAACCATCGTTGTGTAAATCAAATTGTTAATGTCGTTTTGCGGAAAGAGACAAAAGGCCGCGCGGAGATTGGATACCAAAATGATAATATTATTTTTTATGCTTAATTAATTGATAAACAATTGCTTAGGTATATGCAAAACAAAAATATATTTTCTTTTATTTCCCTTCATAACAATAAGTAACTGTATAGTAAACAAAACAGTGCTTTAGCTGTTATCATAATAATTCAATAATAATTGCCCCGTCGCACCATTCGTTTGCTTATAATCTACCCCTCTCATTATAATTGGCACGAATTTTTACAGGATGAATTTTATCGGATGATTTTAACAGCATAACGAATGGCAGAAGAAATAGCAATTCCCGGATGGAAGAAATGGCTGGAAGGCATCGGCGACCAGGTGGAGTTTTTTTTTAAATTTTTCAGGAATATTTTTACCGGTGGCTTTGAATGGTCGGAGTTTGTAAGGCAGTGTTACGAAATAGGGTACCGATCGATGATGCTGGTAGGGATTACCTCATTTATTATGGGCGTTGTCTTAATTGTTCAATTGCGGCCAACTCTTGTTGCATTCGGCGCAGCGAGCATGCTGCCAAAGACGCTTTCTGTTTCGTTTATCCGTGAAATTGGCCCTGTTATCATCGCTATAATTTGCGCGGGTAAAATAGCATCGAGCATTGGCGCCGAACTAGGCAGCATGAAGGTGACCGAACAGCTGGATGCTATGGAGGTATCAGGCGCGAACCCGCTGCAATACCTTGTAGTTACGCGTATACTGGCCACTACTATAATGGTGCCTATTCTGTCGGTAATTGGCGATTTGATAGGCCTTTTCGGTGGCTTTCTCGCTTTAAACCTCAGAGATAATATGAGCTTTTCGCTTTACTTCACCAAAGTAGTTGGCTCGATAGATTTTTCGGATTTTTTGCCCGCCTTTGTTAAAACCATATTTTTTGGCTTTGCCATTGGTTTTGTGGGCTGCTATAAAGGCTTTCACTCCAACAAAGGGACAGAGAGTGTGGGTATAGCCGCAAATTCAGCCGTAGTTACAGCGTCCCTGTGGATATTCGTTATCGATGCCATTGCTGTGCAGGTAACCAGTTTATTGTTTTATAAATAAGATGGAGATGGCAGAAGAAACTGTAAAGACCGGCGAAAAAAATAAGGCAAAAACCGGGAACGAAGTTGTAATAGCCATTAAAGGGCTTAAGAAATCCTTTGGTAAAAAACATGTTTTAAAAGACATCAACCTCGAAGTTAAACGAAGTGAGAATGTGGTTGTTTTAGGGAGATCGGGCACGGGTAAATCGGTTACCATACAATGCATAGTTGGTTTGTTACGGCCTGATGGCGGCTCACTCAAGGTGTTTGGCGACGAAGTTGCTGAAATGTCGGACAAAGAGCTAAAGCAACTGCGCATAAAAATTGGGTTTTTATTTCAGAGCGGGGCCTTGTATGATTCGATGACGGTCCGCGAAAACCTCGAGTTCCCTTTAACCCGTGTATTAAAGTTGAAGGACCAGGGGGAGATCGATAAACGGGTGGAAGATGCTTTGACAAGTGTTGGTCTGCTCGAAGCAATAGATAAATTGCCATCTGACCTGTCAGGCGGTATGCGAAAAAGAGCGGGCCTTGCGAGAACGATAATTGTAAACCCCGAAATTATATTATATGATGAGCCGACTACGGGTCTTGACCCTATAACATCAAGGGAGATCAGCGACCTGATATTAAGTATACAAAAGAAATATAAAACATCATCCATCATCATCACCCACGACATGGAGTGCGCCCGGATTGCTGCTGACCGCATGCTGATAATGGATGATGGCGTATTTATAGCTGAAGGCACGTTTGAGGGTCTCCACAAATCAAAAAACAAAACAGTAGAAGCATTTTTTAAAGACATATTATGAAAACGACATCAGGGCAAAAAATAAAAATCGGCTTATTTACTTTTATCGGCTTGTTGGTGCTGGTAGCGGCCATCTTCTTTATCGGCAACAGGAAAAATCTTTTCAGTTCGACATTTACCGTCTACGGCACCTTCAAAAACGTTAATGGCCTTCAAGTAGGCAATAATGTACGCTTCGCGGGCATTAATATTGGTGTGGTCCAATCCATAAATATTGTTACTGACAGCGCCGCGCGGGTCGACCTTACTTTAAACAGTAATGTGAAAAGGTTTATTAAAAAGGACTCGAAAATAAGCATCGGCAGCGATGGTTTAATGGGCGATAAGCTGGTGGTTATTGCCCCCGGCGGTATAACCAGTACACAGGAAGTAAGTAACGGCGATCAATTAACAGCCCAGAATCCCATTGATGTGGACAAAATAATCGCCAAACTGACCAAAGTGATAGATAATGCCGGAACACTTACCGGGGGATTATCGGATATTGTGCAGAAAGTTAACAGCGGCCAGGGAAGTATCGGCAGGTTATTGAACAACAACTCATTGGCCAAAAATTTAGAAGGGACGGTTAAACAGGCGCAAACCACCATGAAAAATGTGCACGCTACCACCACAACCTTAAACACCGATTTGAAAGCGGCCCAAAGTAATTTTTTACTGAAAGGCTTTTTTAATAAAAGGAAGAAAAAGGCGCAGCAGGATTCGATAAAAAAGGCGGAGGACGCGGCAGCGGCCAAGCAATAATTATTGGCTGCCTGTAAAAGCAACAGCATAAAACTAAAGAGGACGCCCGTTTGGGGCGCCATCTTTTTATTGTCATATGGTTAAGGAATTAGTAACATACAAAGCAATCAACGTCACAACTGGCTATTGACCACTAACAAAAATCATTGTTTCACAAATTCAACCCTCCGGTTATTTGCTTTGCCTTCAAGCGTGGCGTTATCAGCAATTGGTTTGGTATCGCCAAAGCCTTTTGAACTTAATCGCGACGGATCAATACCCATAGTAATAAGCTGGGCCATTACCGCGCCGGAACGCTGCTGCGACAGCATAAGGTTATGGGCGGGAGTGCCGGTATTGTCGGTATGGCCGTCAACCTCAAACTTAAGGTCGGGGTTATCTTTCATTACCTGCACAATCATATTGAGCGTGCCCATACTTTCGGGCTTTATAGTTGCCTTATCAATATCGAAATTAATGCCATGTGTTACTATTTTAGCATCCGTGAATTTTTGCCCGGTCATGTACATCTGTACGCCGTCGGCAATTTTAAAATTCTTAAAAATAATGGGGCTTTCCTGGCTTCCAATACCTTCGAGTTGAAGTGAGGCTGGCGCAAGGCCGTTGCAATGTGGTATAAGCAGTACCCGGTATTTGTCCACATATATTTTCATCTGGTCGTTTTTGTAAGCGATAGCAATATGATGCCACTTTTTAGCGAAATTATTGCCTTCAAGATCTGCGGGCAAGGATGCAGCGAAACTGGTTGATTTATCAGTTGCTGCAATGTATCCCGAAAATTCAGCCCCGCCATTGCCCGCATGTACTGTAAGCTTACCGCTATTATTTGCATCGTCTATTTCTACAATGAGCGGGTAACCGCCGTTGGCGTAAGTGTCATATTCTATTGAAAAATTTTTAGTGAGATAGGAACTGTTTTTCATGAGCGGCATTAATCTGCAGTAATTGCCGTCAGTCATAAAAAAGGCTTTGTCGGTACCGGCCATGTTGAGTATGGCCTGGCCGGCTTTTAGGTCCCAGTGGGTTGGGAACTCGCCACTTTGGTCGTCTGCAAACTCGTCCTCAAATAACACCGTATTGCCCGGTACAAAGTCATAGTTTTGATAGGTGGTTAAAGGCGTCATTCCCTGTCCGGCCGTGGCTGCAGTTGATGGGGTAGCTGTTGGTGCGGGTGTAGCAGCGGGGGGCGCCTGGTTTTGCATTTGTACCGAATCGGCATGGGTTGGCTTTTTTTTCTTTTTAAACAATCCCTTAATTGCACCTTCTGTTTTGTTCAGGCTGTTGTTTACAGAATTGCTGACATCGTTATTGGCATGGTTTGAGGCACCCTGCTGAACCACTGTCCCCGGATTAGTTACCTGGCCCATGCTTCTTCCAACAATCAGGACCAATAATATGATAAGGCCAAAAAGCAATATGTTTTTTTTCATGGCATAAAGATTTTTTATTAAAGAGACGAATAAAGTGCAAAATGTTCAATGGGATATTTGTCCTATATTTTTATCCTTATAATACATGGCAGTTTGCTAAGGTGCGCCCGATAGGATGTTGGGATTACCCAATTCACAATGCGTAATTGTGAAAAAAGAAAAGTTGAAATAAGTTTATAAGAATTAATTAAAAATGTTTCAAATAATTAAAACAAAACCGATATTAATATGTTAGCCTCCTTTAGGGCTACAGTTTTTAAACTACATATCGGGGAGATTGATCATGCGGGAGACTTTAAGCCCTCTTTTTTCCGAAGAACAGATCGGGGAAAGTGGGATGGACAGATTACAGCCCGGAGAGACCAATCATTGGTTTAAAGAGCTGGTAAATGATTCCCCCGTCGCAATCTATTCGTGCGACAAGCAAGGCTATATCACATTTTTTAACCAGGCAGCAGCCACTTTATGGGGCCGCCAACCCGATTGCGGCGAAGACAGGTGGTGCGGCTCGTGGAAGATATATTATCCTAACGGTACACCCATGATCCTGGATAAATGTCCTATGGCCAGGGCCTTGATTGAAAACATGCCGGATGAAGGCGAAGAAGTTACCATAGAAAGGCCGGATCATACATTCAGGAACTTACTGGTATTTCCGCGCCCTTTGCTTGATAACAGGAATGTTATTGTCGGCGTTCACAATACACTGGTTGATATAACGGAACAAAAGAAAGGCGAGGAAAAACAAGCGATTCTTTCCGCTATTGTTGAATCCTCAGACGATGCCATTATTAGTAAAACCCTTGAAGGTATAATTACAAGCTGGAACGCAGGCGCGCAGAAAATATTTGGATATACCGAAGAGGAAGTCTTGGGAAAATCAATACTTATACTCATTCCCAACGCTTTGCGTACAGAGGAAAATAGTATCATCAGCGATATAAAAGCCGGCAAAAAGGTTGATCATTTCCACACGATGCGTCTGGCAAAATCAGGCAAACAGATCCCCATTTCATTGACAGTATCGCCCATAAAAGACCGCCAGGGCCGTATTATCGGCGCCTCAAAAATAGCCCGCGATATTTCAGAGCGATTAGACACCGAATACACTATCGAGCAAAGCGCCCAACGCCTGGGTATACTGAATGCCATTGGGAAAACAATTTCCGAAAAACTTGATGGACAGTCGATACTGCAACTGGTAACTGATGCCACAACCAGGATTACCGGGGCTGATTTTGGCGCATTTTTTTATAATACAGTTGACGAACACGGGGACGCATGTATGCTCCTTGCGCTATCAGGGGCGCCACTGGAAGCGTTTGAAAAATTTGGCATACCCCAAAACACATCGGTTTTTTTTCCCGCCTTTAGCAGCGGAGGGGTGGCACGAATTGATGACATAAGGAAAGATCCGCGGTACGGCAAAAACGCGCCGCATTATTGGGTGCCCAAGGGCCACCCCCCTGTAGTAAGTTACCTGGCCGTTCCACTTATTGCTTCTTCCGGGGCTGTTATCGGCGGTTTATTTTTTGGACATCCCGGGCCTGCAATGTTTACTGCCGAACATGAGGATACAGTTGTCAGCGTAGCCTCACAGACGGCTGTAGCATTGGAAAACGCCAAACTGTTTGACGAGGTTAAAACCCTTAGTGCGAAAAAAGATGGATTTATTGCATTGGCAAGCCATGAGCTGAAAACGCCGCTGACCACCATAAAAGGCTATTTACAAATTTTAGAAAAGAAGGAAACGGAAACTGCGGGTAAGCTATTTATAGAAAGGACCCTCACACAGGTAAACAAGCTCAATTCTCTTGTTTCCGACCTTTTCGATATATCAAAAATAGAGATCGGAACGTTGCAGTTGTATTGTGAAACTTTCGACGTACGGGAACTGATCTTTGAGATCATTGAAACATTCCATTATCTAAACAGGACACATCAAATCATTTTCCGCGACCCTGGCCGCGCCTTGTTTATTGAAGCCGATAAGCAGAGAATGGAACAGGTGATGATCAATTTGGTCAGTAATGCTATTAAATATTCACCCGGTGCCAATATAGTACGTATAATTGTTGAACATACAGATACCACCGTAACAGTAAAGATCAAGGATGAAGGGATCGGCTTAAGCCCGATACAGAAAAAGAAAATTTTTACCCGGTTTTACCGTGCGGAAGAAGCTTCGGATATTGCCGGTTTAGGGCTTGGACTGTACCTTACCAAAGAGATCATCGAACGCCATCACGGCACGATCGATGTTAGCAGTGAATTGGGGGAGGGGTCTGAATTCTTTTTTTCTTTGCCGTTAAAATCAACGTAAGACGCAGGAAATGATGTTTTTATTTTATGTGTTGAGGGGGTAAGCAGACGAAAATTCTTTCGGAGAAAGCAATCCCAGTGAGGGGCTATTATTATAAAAACATGAAAAAATACATTTACCTGGTTGATGATGACGATAACATCCGCATGTTAATTGAATATCTGCTTGGTGATCTTGGGTTCGAGGTTTCAGGGTATGGCACAGCAGCGGGTTTTCAACAAGGCATTGAAAAGGCATTACCTGACCTGGTCATCCTTGATATTATATTGCCCGATGGCAACGGGTTGGAAATGTGCAGGGAACTTAAATCAAACCAGGCTACTGCCCATATCCCGGTACTCCTCATGTCTGCCAATTTAGACAATAAAATGATCGCTAAAGCCGCTTTGGCGGATGGCTTTTTTAGTAAGCCCTTTGATATAAATGATTTTGCTGAAAAGGTTCAGCAGAAAATTGCTGCCGCATAAAAGATTTTTTCAAGTGCCGAAAGGGTATTAACGCTTCAAATATTTTCGGGATAAAAGTTTACAAAGGGGCTGTTATTTTGAACGGATAACGGAATGTATTTACCTTTTTTTTTGCGAGTACAATATCTTAGCAACTGCCTGTGATTTTGAATGTACATGCAACTTTTCGTAAATGCTGGAGATATGTTTACGGATGGTATGCACACTAAGGTAATACTTGTCCGCTATCTTTTTATAGCTTAGCCCGTCTACAAGCGCAAACAATATCTCCTTTTCCCGGGCCGTGAGCTGGAAATCTTCCTCCTTTAATGGCGAGCCGGATTGAAAATACTGGACAACTTTCCGTGCTACCAACGGACTCATCGGCGAGCCGCCCTGGCTAAGTTCGCGGATGGCCTCAACAATATCCTGTGGCCGCGTTTTTTTTAACAGGTACCCCGAAGCGCCTTCCCTTATCGCTTCAAATATCTTGTCATCGTCTTCAAATACCGTAAACATCAGGATCTGCATATTGTCGAAATTGTTTTTCAGTGTACGCACACCTTCAATACCCGAGATATCGGGTAAGCCAATATCCATAACGACGATATCCGGCTGTGCTTTCTGGAAAACGCTGACTACGTTGAGCAGATTTTTGATCGAAGCCACGCAGCGGATATCCTCAGTTTGCCCGAAAAGCTGCTCCATGCTCTTCCGGAGCACCTGGTTATCTTCAACTATAGCTACCCTGATCATCCCGTAAAGCTCAACAATATTAACAGTCGTTTCAATAGGATATTTATTCTATTTGTACAGATAGAATTACCCTTGTCCCCCCGCCCGGTGCCGGCGCGATCAACAGTGTGCCCCGCATGGCATCTGTGCGTTTTTGCATGTTGTGCAGGCCATTGCCGGGAATTACGGTTTTTTTATCAAAGCCCCGGCCGTTATCGGCCACCTCAATTTTGAGCAATCCGCCGGCGTATTCTGCGTTGATAAATACATTGGTACAATAAGAATATTTGATCAGGTTATTTATGGTCTCTTTCAGGATGAGATAAATATGCTGCCTTTGCTGCATATCTATCTTCATTTGCTTAACGCGCTCGGGCACCTGCACTTCATAATCAATATCCTTTGCCTCCAGCACGGTAGATGCGAATTGCTGTATCCTGATGAAAAGGTTGCCTACAGTGTCGTTTTTTGAACTGATGCTCCAAACAATGTCATCCATGTTTTCCATTAGCTGATGGCTCCGCTCATTGATCTCGCTAAGGATGCGTTTAGATTTTTTTTCGGTTTCCCTTGCTGCAACTTCGCTCAGGATCGAAATGGAACTAAGCGTTGACCCAATATCATCATGAAGATCTGTGGAAATCTTATTTCGCAACAGCTGCAATGCGAGCGCTTTGCTTAACTTATATCGGTACGCACTGTAGGCGGCAAGTATTATAATTAACGCTATCATCATCATAAACCACCAGGTTTGCCAAAACGGGGGATTTATTATAAAATGGAAAACAGCCGGGTGCAGGCTCCATGCGCCCTCCGCATTTTCAGCTGCGACCCTAAAAGTATAATTGCCAGGTTCCAGGTTGTAGGCTACGTCATTTCGGTCAGTAACCGGACCCCATTCATCATCCTGGCCATCCAAAAGAAAATGATACCGCACATTTTCAGGATTTTTTAAATTAACACCTGCAAATTCAAAAGAAATAAAATGCAGGTCATAAGGCAACGAAATTTCGCCTGCGTTGACAATGTAAGGGCTAACTGAAAATGTTTTCAGTCCCTGTATCTTAATATTTGTGAAGTATATTGGAGGAGAACCCGGATCTTTGCCCATATAACCCGGCATCCATTTCAACAGGCCTTCATTGGTGCCGATGTAAAAAACAGCACCTTTTTTTAAAATGCAATTCGTCTCCCTGTTGATGATGTCGTTATTTATCTTCAGTTGGTTTACAATTGGGTTTTTGTAATCGCCGCCAACTATGTTGATCCCGCTATTGGTTGCCAGGTATAGCTTTCCGTCAGTATCGCAAAATATATCCTTTACCCAATTCGCTTTTAAGCCATTTTGGGTGCTTATATGGGCAACCAGCCTGTCAGTGCCCATGTTGAATATGAAGATCCCGTTTGTGCGTGTGCCCCAAATAATGTTGCCTTTTTCATCTGTTGCACAACTTCTTATCCTTAAATCGCGGTAACCGGTTAACGCGCTATATTCTTTTAGCCGGATCAGGCTGTCATTATATACCCGGTATTTAAATACACCCCTGTCCCGGTATCCCACCCACAAATATTCGTTTTTACGGCGTATTGCAATGATCATTTCATTAATAGGATGTTCAATTTTCAATGGCGTTAAACTTTTTCCTGCATCGATCCAGATATGACCGCTGACATCACCGTACCATTTGCGTCCTTCAATGTCGGTATCAATAGCGGTGGCCTGGATATCGAATTGTTTTTTTATAGCGCCGGTGGCGAAGCTTATAATGCCTGCACTGGTGCCGGCATAAAATGTACCATTTTCGTTTTTATGAAGCCAGTTTACATACCCTATCGGTTGTTTTCCTACGTTTGTGTAAAAAATGTACCGGTTGTCTTTTTTCAGTACCATCCCATTTATAGTACCGATCCATAAATTATTTTGCCCGGCGGTAATTATTGACGATATAGGTTCATCCGCCCGGCCATTTTTGAGCGTAGTAAAACCGTAATATTCATCGCCAAGCATACTGATGCCCTTCCTGTTTGCAAACCATACCAGCCCCTCGTTATCGCAATACATTTGCTGAATATTTTCGGGTAAGCCATTGGCTGCTGTATATTGGGTTACCGTGGCGTTATTTATTTTAAACACCGTATCGGTTAATGACCACATCGTTCCACTATTCATTAATGCCCATACGACTCCATTCTTATCGGCGGTAATGTCCTGTATTATTTTTTTCGGCAGATAATTTTGTGAAGCGGTAGAAAACGCCCGGACGCCGGTATTTTCAAAGGATAAGACCCCTCTATTTGTAAGTACCCATAATTGTTTTTTTGTGACCAGTATCTTGCTTATTTGCTGATTATTTAAGACCCGGCCTAGAAATTTCAGTTTGTCATCATCAAACCGATACATAAAAACCCCCACGTTTGTACTAAGCAGGATAGTTTCGTCGGCTAATTGCGTTACGCTGTTTGTATTGGTTTTTAAAACAGGATTTGCCGGGTCGAATTCCGAGAACTTTTGCCCATCGAATAAATAAGCACCGTCCTGGCTGATCACGATGTATTTATTCCGCGAAATTTGCAGCATGACTTCTGTCGTGTTTGTTGCGGCATCCTTTAGCAGCGGATCAATAAGGTAATTGGTAAACCGCCCGTGCTGATATTTATATATCCCATTAAAAAAGGTCAGTATCCAGATAGTGCCATTTCGGTCTTTGTAAAACCCATCCACGTAAAGCTGGCCAATATTGGCTTTTATTTGCGGCTGGTAAAATCTTTTTCCGTCAAACCAATTAACACCAAAGTCTGTCCCAACCCATAGTAAGCCCTTATCATCCCTGATCACAGCCTGTACATTATTATCGTTTAAGCCGTCGCGGATGCCATAATTTTTAAAGGGCATAATTTGGGCCTGCAGATTTAGGCATGACAGCAGTGTAATTACATAAATGGGTAATTTCAACATTTATATAAATATAAGTGTTTGTATGATAAGCCGGTAGTAATAACAGGATGAAACTCCAGATGTTCAAGACGAGGTGTCACTATAAGGAAGAAAAGGGTACAAAAGAAAAAACCGCCCCAAAATTGCTTTGAGACGGCTTTACCAAGGTTTTTTCCCTTTGATTATAAATACTTTGTGATCTCGGGAGACATTGGGGTAACTGCCGACCGGAAACGATGTACCAGGTTGCCATTTTCGTCGATAGAAATTTTTCGAAGTTCCATTTTATTTCGCCTGTAAAATCAGGGTTTGGCGCTTCTGTTAAATATTTGAATAAGGGATAAATATCATCCCCTTTAACGCTTACTTTTTCGCTAAGCGGGAAGGTAACGCCAAAGCGTTTTTCACAAAAGGTTTTTATCTCTGAATTTGCCCCGGGTTCCTGCTGGCCAAAGTTATTGGCGGGGAAGCCTACAATAACAAGTTTGTCTTTATACAGGTCTGCAAGCTTTTGTAGTTCGGCATATTGTGGGGTAAAGCCACATTTTGAGGCTGTATTAACTATCAATACCTTTTTACCTTTGTATTGGGCCAGCGAAAAAGCCTGCCCGTCAATGTTTTTCAGCTTAAAATCGTAAACCGAAGTCGGGGGTGCTATAAACATAAGCCCCATGAATAAAACAAGTAATTTCATATTTTTAAAATGTTGGTTTCAATAGTAATTGTGAGGTAAAATTAGCCATTAAAACCCCTCTTATTCAAATAGAAATCTTCTTTTTGTGTCATTTTTTGCTTTGTAACAGGAGTTTTATCTTTGTAGCCCAGCAAATGCAATACACCGTGGATAATGACCCGGTGCAGTTCATCAGTTTCGGGAATATTAAACTTTATGGCATTTTCTCGGATACGTTCTATCGAAATGAAAATATCGCCGGTGATCAAATTGTCCGTTTCTGAATTATCAAAAGTAATAATATCAGTATAGGTATCATGGTTAAGATACTGGCGGTTTATTTGCAACAAATAACTGTCGGAGCAAAAAATATAGGAAAGTTCTTTTAGTTTAAACCCTTCGGCATCTATGGTTTGAGTGATCCATTGCCTCAGGGCGGTTTTATGCTTTAGTTTATAGGTGATGTCTTCTTCAAAAAAACTTATTGCGGGCATTATAATTTAAAGTGAAGTTCAACTTCGTTGCCTTTAGTATTAAAGATGCATTGGTCTGCCAGGTGTTTTATAATAAATACGCCCCTGCCTGTAAGGTTCTCAAGGTTTTCAGGTGCGGTAGGATCGGCCAGGTTATTATAATCAAAGCCATCGCCTTCATCGGTAACGGTCCAGATGATGCGGCGGCCTTCTATATCGGCATTTACAATAACCTTTTTATTAGGGTCCAGTTTATTACCATGTACAATAGCATTAATTGCAGCCTCACTAAGGCAGGTCATCATATTAGCAAAGGTATCTTCACTAACGTTATGTTTATCGGCAATCTCTTCTATCAAATTTTCCAGCAAAGTTATGCTTTCTTGTTTTGAAGGAAGCTGTAAAGTATACAGTTCACCTGCTTGAACATTTGATTGGTCCATGTCATTTAGCGTTGAGTATATCAAAGTAAGATTTTATTTTTAATTTATAATAAAAATTTATTGCAGGTGGTACTGTCTTAACCTGCTCGGTTTGTTTTTGTTTGGCCTGCTGGTAATCCTGCAATGCCTTTATGTATCCCGGCGGAATGTCCTTCCCTGCGTTGCTTTCGCGTTTCTGGTCTTGTTCGCGCTCCTGTTCGGCTTTTTCAGCTTCCAGTAACCGTGACTGAATTTGCTGCTGCCTTTTTATAGCTTCCTCCGTTATTCTCCTGTTTACGAGATCGTGTTCAGTTTGTTCCATTTCTTTCGAAATTTTATCTAAGTTTCCCAAACTGCCGGTCCCGTCCTTGTTTTCCTCACGGTTTATTTGCTCCAGCGCCTGCCTGATCTCTTGCTGCTGACGGGCTAATTTAGCTAATTGTTCGCTAATATTTCCACTATTTCCGTTAGAACTTTTTCCGGGGTTCCCTTGCTGCTGCATTTGTTCGCGCGCCTTCTCCATATTTTGATTCAATTGCTGCTGCATTTTGGCTAATTGCGAGACAGATTGCTGTTTTCCTTTGCCCTTTCCACTTTTCCCCTTGTTCATGGAGTTTTGCAATTGATCCAACGCTTCACTCAACATTAATGCCAGGTTATTCATCGAAGTCATGGCGTATTGCTGGTTGCGCGTGGCCTCCGGGGTCCGCCGTTCGCCAAGATCAGTAAGAGCTTCGTCAATGTGATCATTTATGCCGGCTATCTCCTGGTTAACAGTAGATTGTATCTGCGGAATGCGCCTGCTTAAAGCATACAGGCTGTCTTCGGCGGTTTTGAGGTTATCTTTTATGTTTTTTTGACTTTGCGCCAAAACAATATAATTCGGATCTGTTGGATTTGTGCTCTTTAACGATTGCATCACGCTTTCCTGCTCAAAAGAGCTATTGATCAGGTTTTTTAATAGTTCGCGTAATTGCCGGGCATCAACCGTGTTTTCTTCACTTTCACCTTCCTCCTCTTTTTGCTTCATTTTATCGGCCATTTCCTTCATCTGTTTCGATGCCTGCTGCTGCGATTTGGAAGCTTTTGAACTGTTGTTTTTTTGCAGCTCATCCGAGCTTTGCTGCATTTGCTGCTCAATGCTTTGTTCTTCCTGTTTGGGGTTTTCAAAATCCTGCTTATGCTCGGCCTGCTCGTTGATTTTTTCAAGATCATCCAGGGATTTTTTAATATCCTGGAAATTGTTGTTTAGATTTTGCTGCTCCTTTTGCAGTGCCTGCGGATCGGCGCCAGGCTGTTTGGCCTGGTCGGCTAATTTTTGCTGTTCCTGCGATAACTGGTTCAACTGGTCGACATTTTGATTTAGCTTTTGCTCAAAATCCAGTTTTTTATAGAGTTCAAGCATACGGTCAAGCTCTTTTTTTAAGGATTTGTTGTCCATCTGCATTTTCGACAATTCATCCCTGGTGCCGTCCTTTTGCTGCTGCTGGAGCAATTCCTGCAGCTTTTGCAGCATTTCCTGTGTTTTGGGGTCAAGCATCTCAGCCAGCAGCTTCTCCATTTGCTGTTGCTTTTCTGTGAGCTCGGCATTTTGCTTTTGGTTTTCCTGGCGATTGTATAAGTTCTTTTTGTTATCGTCCTGTATCTCTTTTACCAGGTCGTTCAGCTCCTTCCTTTTTTCCATCAGGTCTTCGATCTGCTTTTTCTCATCAAATGAAAGGGTGTTTTTGTCCAGCAACATCTGGTTAAGTTTTTGCGATTCACGTTCAATCTGCCCGGCAAGCTTTATGGCCGATTCCATTTTTTGCTTTACAACTTCGGTGCCTTTGTCCAGCTCATCGTTAAGTTCCTTTGCATCGGGGATATTGAGTGTGTGTTCGGGCGAGCGGGCTTTTTTAGGCCCGTTTACGCCATCGTTGTCCGCTACCTCGAAAAAATAAGTCACCTGGTCGCCCGGTTTTATGCCCAGGTCTTTCAGGCTCCAATAGTAAAAGAATTCAGCCTGAGTCTGGCTCAAATCGGCCTTCACCGCCTTTGAAAATGATTTCAGGTTGGCCTTGTCGGCCGGGGCGCCAACGTGGTAATGGAAAGTTAATGACGAAAAGCCATGGTCATCTTGTATCTTGCCATCAAAATAAAGCGCTTTCATGCTTACAGAGTCCTGCTTTTCCTGTACGATAATGGTTGGCGGCTCATCGGCGATCACATTAACACGGTAACTTGCCGAGTCGCTGTGGCTTACCATTGAATTTAAAGGCGTAATTTTGTAAACACAGTTTTTCAGGATCCTTTCGCTATGCTCAAACAAATCAGGGGCGCCTGGATGTACTTCGCCTGCATTTCCGTTCATAGAAAACTGTAAAGCTGTGGCATTTTGCGTATGAAAATTCCATTTTACAAGCGTTCCAGCGGGAACGGTCAGATCGCCGGCATTGGACAGGCTTTCATTTTTTTTATGCAGGTAGGCCGGGTAATTTAAATCCACATCAAAATGGAGCAATGCCGGCCGAAGGTTAACCTTTATTTCGTAGGGTATCGAAGTGAAACCATTTCCGGTCAATTTAAAAAAAGTGTTTTGCTGCAAATTGGTAAACAGGTAGTGAAAACGGCTGATGTTTTCCTTATCCAGTTTAAAAGTATTGTTGGCGGTTTCAACATAAACTTCAGCGGGCAGCTTATTACCTTCAAGCTTCAGGTCAAGTTTCAGGTCATCGCCCTGAACTACTGAAAGCGTTTTATTTTCTACAATAAAATTAAATGGGGCAACCGGAACAAAATATTCGTTATGCCTGATGAGCCTTTTTGTGCTTTCGGTTAAAACCGATGGCGCGGCAAATGCCAGGATGCAAATTACAGCGGCGGGGAACAATGCCCATTTCAGGTATTTTGCATTTTCTTTAATATTTATAGCCGATGGAAAACTAACCGGTTTTAAAGCTTCAATTTTTTGGTCGATGCTGGCTTCAATGAGCGCGCGGTGCTGCGGATCCTCGCCTGCAAGTTTTTTAAGCTGCAGGGTATTTAGCAGTTTATCGCTCACATCCCGGAAATGCTTTCCTATGATTTCAGCAGCCTGGTCCTGCGTCATTGATTTGCCTAATTTAAGCCAGGCCAGCATAGGCGGCACGATAAGCCAGGCAATAAGGCCAATGTTCAGAAAAATAAAGCTGTAGAAAAGGACCGTGCGGAACAACGTATTGAAATTGCCAAAATATTCGCTTACCGTGATCACTACGAAAGCCGAAAACAATCCCGCGCCTAAAAATATCAGTCCCCGCAAAAACTTATTAAAATAGTATTTACGGATGAAGATGTTGATCTTATCTATCAGTAGCTCATAGTTTTCTGTAGAAGTCATAGTTCAACGCAGTATCAATACCCCTTTAACGTAAATCCAACGGCAATAATACAATCGGCAATCAAGATAAGGAAAAAAAACAATGTGCAAATGTAAAAAGGTTGATTCAATTTCTGGTAATTATTGGAAGGCGTTGAATGAAACTTTGACGAATCACGAGCCGGGAAACGATATTTTAATGAGAATACTTACCTTCAAAATCAAAAGCAACACTAACCCATGGTGGTCTCATTGTTGAGGAGCCATGCCTGTATTTGTGACACAAAAAAAGGGCATTTAGTTCCAATCTATTGCGGTCCGGCCGATGCTTGAGCATCTAAAAAAACAGTACGGATATAATATGTGTCCCTGTTTAATTAGCGGTTAAAATTCCAGTTTACGCCAACTGCGACCCCCGTAGTTTGTAACCTTACCTGGCTGTATCCTATGTTTGTAAGCGGAAGTTTTACATAAGGTTGTAAACTGATCCCTATTTTTGAGCTGACCTGTCGCTGGTAGGTGGCATTAAGATTAAGTACCCCGAAAAAATATTTATTACTATTAGGCACTGTATAGTTTGAAGAGTAGCCTGAGTAATTAAATGTATAGCTCTCATGCAGCATAATATATGATGACAGGCCTGTGCCGACAGATATTTTATTTTGATGTTTATCGTACAATTGGTAGCCTATATTTATGGGGATATCCAGCATCCGGCAATCAGCGATAATATTTAAAGGAGTTGCAGGGAGCACGTGTGCGGTATAGTTTTCGGCCCCTTCGCTGTATGGTTTTACTGAATAAAGTACGCCGGTACTTAAAGTTAGTTTTTTAGACACGCCGGCCGAAAACAATAGCCCAAAATTGGAACCAACCTTACCCTGCCCGAAGGAGCCCACACCGTTTAGATCAGGAGCGGCCAAAACAGTCATGGCAAGCTGTGTGTGATACGCTGCCTGCAGCCTGGTTTTATTTCTATCATTTGTAACCGCGGACGGGCTAGCTACGGGCCGGGGTAAATTTATTGAACTAACAGCCAGCACCCCTGGTAATGATGGGGTAGTAACCTGGGAATAACCTGCTAATGCAAGTGTTTCCATTGGCGGCCTTTCGGCCAGATCATTTTGAGAGTGACCGGTAGTATCACGGCGGGAACCAGCGGCAGATAATGACATAAATGTTTTGTCTGTTTTGCTGCCCTTATTAACGTTAAGGTTCACAGCATAATCAGCAGCGCTTGATCGTGTTTGTTGTTGAACAGCATAATCAATAGCGCTTGGTTGTGTTTGTTTTGGTTTTGGAAGTTGCCGGTTGGACCCGCCGTTTTTACCGGTATTTAATAACTGATGTTGTTTATTAGTCGCCTGAAGTTTATATTGAGAACTATGCTGAATAACCTGCGGCCTGAAATACCACCATCCTAAAAATAACAGCAACAAAGCAGCGGCGCTGCTGATAACAGGCAACCAAAAAATAATACCCCTGCGTTTTTTATGCCGGTCCAGCATATTTTCAAGATTAGCCCAATCGTCTTCCCTGTACCCTGCCTCATCAACCGGGTCTTCCAGTTTTTTTCTAAAAAGATCGTCTAATCCATTCTTATTCTCTTCGTTCATTTTCTAATACCTTTATTTAAAAATACCCCATTCATCTTTGTAGCTTCAATAGCTACGATAGAGTTATCATAGTCTGTGCCGTGGTTATAGTTAGCGTTTTTTGGAGGCCGGTCTGCCTCCAATATCATTCGTTTAAGCTTTTGCCGTGCTTTGTGCAAATTTGACTTTGATGTGCCGATATTTATATTCAGCATAGAAGCAATCTCTTCATGCGAATATCCGTCAACGGCAAAAAGGTTAAATACGGTTCTGTAAGCTTTCGGAAGCCGCTGTACCATTACCAGAAGATCATTGTAATGCAGGTTTTTGTCGGACAGATCCCCGTCACTTATATGTTCTGCGCTATCAAGGTCTTCGGTGTAAGCCATTTTTAGGTTCGCCCTGTAAAAATCAATAGAAACATTCATCATGATCTTTCCCAGCCACGCCTTAAATGGCCGGGTTATATCGTAACTTTCTATATGTGTAAAAACTTTGAAAAACCCCTGGTTCATTACCTCCGCAGCTTCGTCCCTGTTGCCTGCGTACCGCAGGCATATACCCATAGAAAACCCATAAAATGCTTTATACAGCAATTTCTGACATTTTCTGTCCTGTTTAATACAGCCCCTGATCAGTTGACGTAACTCTTCTTCTCCCATATGGGTTATATCCGGTTAGCTTTCGTTAATTCCACCTTAGTTTATGGTTACACGTTATCTTTAGTACAAAGGTTGCCTAATTGTTTTAAAAAAGTGTAAATAGTTTGTAGTTGTTTGATTATCAGGCCATTAAATTAGTTGGTAGTCCATGGTCCATAGTCCATAGACAATGGCTCTCAGTTGGTTCCTTTTTTTATCATAAATCCACCGACCATGAATTATGACTATGGACAAAAAAACTATGGACCATCGACCATGGTCTATGGTCTAAATAATTTATCCCATAAGGCAACCCTCGCGGGCAAACAAACGGTATTATAGACAAATACACGGCTCTTTGGGGCCATAAATAATTAACAAATGGTTCCGGTTTCTATTGTTATAATCACTAAAAACGAGGCTGATATAATAGCCAGTTGTGTTCAAATGTCAAGGCTGATCACCGACGATATTGTTGTGATAGACAATGGCAGCACCGACGAAACGTTGGATATTGCCGCTACCTACGGTTGCAGGGTTTATAAAAAAAACTGGGAGGGATATGGGGCCAATAAAAATAAGGGGATTGAAGCAGCAAGATATAATTGGATATTAAGCATTGATGCGGACGAAGTACCGGATGATGAGCTGGTACGCGCGTTGCACCAATTAGAATTTAATAACCCGGCCACCGTTTATGATATTAAATTCAGGACTTATTTTGGAAAAAAACCTATCCGGTTCGGCAGTTGGGGGAGGGACCATCATATCCGGCTGTTTAACAGGGACCTGGTAAAATGGTCGGAAACCATGGTGCACGAAACACTAATACTGCCGGATAACATACAGGTAAAAAAGATCAAGGGGCGCCTGCATCATTATTCGGTAAAGGATGTGAATGAATACGACAGCAAAGGGCTTTATTACGCAAAACTTAGCGCTAAAAAATATTTTAACATAGGTAAAAGGGTAAATGCTGTTAAGCTTTATATCTCGCCGCTTTTTGGTTTTATTAAAAACTATATTGTTTACCTGGGCTTTTTGGATGGCCCCGAAGGCTGGCATATAGCAAAAACCAACGCAAAAAACACTAATCGTAAATACCGGTACCTAAGTCAAATGGAAAACATGCCCGACAAAAAACAGGTAGTGCAGGATAGCTTTGTTGTGGAATATTGATTATTTTTAACCTTCATTACCTGTGTAAACTACTCCACTATAATCCTGCCAATGGTTAAGAGAAGACTGATCCAAAACCTGTCGGTAAATACCATCCAGCTTATTGTTAACCAGCTATTAGGGCTCGGGATATTTTATGTGTTATCAACCGGGCTCGACAAAAACAGTTTCGGACAAATAAATCTTTCATTAGCTATTTTACTGGCTGTTTTTAACATTTTATCTTTTGGTATTGATCAGCTCGTCATAAAAAAGATAGCCGCTGGCGCAGATATCCGGTCCCTGCTTTCAATTTACATTTTCCATGTTATTGTAACCGGCCTTGTTTTTTACGGGCTGCTGCTTTTAGACGCAGCACTGTTCCCCCAACCTGATCAACTGTACAGTATCCTGTTATTAATTGGTATTGGTAAGCTGATGATCTTTTTCTCGACCCCGTTTAAACAGGCGGCCAATGGGATGGAACGGTTTAAGCTGTTGGCTTATATGTCGGTAATATCAAACCTCTTGCGATGCCTGGGCCTTATCGTCTTTGCGTTGCTGCATAGACTGACTTTACTTAACATCATTATAATATTTATAATTGGCGATGTAACTGAGCTATTATTTTGTACTTACCTATTCGCCCGGTCAACGAAAATCCCGTTAACCATAAAATGGGACAAGATAAATTATTTCCAATTGCTTCGCGAATCGCTGCCGCAAACTGGGGTTGTTTTGATCACTTCGGCATTAGCGCGGTTTGACTGGATATTTATAGGCTTTATGGTATCGGCAGTTAAGCTGGCGGAATATAGCTTTGCTTACAAGATTTTCGAAATATCCACATTGCCCCTGCTGGCTATAGCCCCCTTGCTTATCCCATTTTTTACAAAACTATTTCAGCAGAAGGATAACAGGGTTGCAGAACTGAAATTTTTACTGAGGGCAGAACTGATAGTAGCCGCATTTATAGGTTTATTGTTAAATTTATGCTGGAGCCCGGTTATTGATGGGTTAACAGCCGGTAAATATGGTTTGATAAACGTAAAAACAATTTTCATTTTATCCTTATGCATGCCTCTGCTGTATTTGAATAACTTTTTATGGACGATATACTTTGCGCAGGGGCGCTTAAAAATGATCCTTACCTCTTTCATCATCACCTTTTTAGTAAATGTAATTGGCGATATTTTACTCATCCCGTTTCTAAAAAATGAGGGCGCGGCATTAGCTTTCCTGGCCGCCTGTCTTACCCAAACTATTTACTATATAAAAAAGAATGATATTGATGAACTCGCAAACGTTTGGCAACCTCTAGTTGCCTGTACTCTAGCAGCATTAGTAAGCGGGTTTCTTTCAAAATTCCTTTTCCCGGATAACCGGCTTATGGCTCCCGCTGCGATCGCTTTTTATCTGATAACAGTCTTTATTACACAACAGGCCAGGCTATCCGACCGTAAATATTTAAAACACCTTTTTAATTGGTAAAATAGCTGTATTTCGACGCTTTGCAGGCAACCCTTTCAATTTTCGAGCCGTAACTCCTCTGGAGTTCAGTGTCATTAAACCTGTATCCTTATGCCCGTTAATTGCAAAACATGACTTACAATTTTGCCTGGCTTAATATTAAAAGAACACTAAATAAAATAGATTGGAAACTTCTGTTGTTTTTAATGCTTTTTTTAAATGTAAAGCTGGCAGTAAAAATTCCGGCGATTATTGTGATTTATTTACTACGGTTCAATTTCAGGTTTGGGTTCAGCTTTAAAAATTCAAGGCTGCCGCTTTTTTATCTGCTGATCATAGCAATCGCTTTTGTCGCCCTCTTCATTAACATCAGCTATGCAAACCCTTCCTACTTTTTGGTCTTTTTTACCGGCATGGTTTTTTGGCTGCTGTGCATCTTAGCTATACACCAGGTAAAGCTGTCGGTTGAAAACAACGACACAGAAACTATTCACAATACAATACTGGTTTTTTTTGTCGTCAATGCCGTGCTGTCGTTTTTCAACATTGCCCATATTGTATGGGAAACCGGCGCCCTTAATCCTTACCGGTACCAGGGCGAATATCAAAAGTATTTTATTGGTACAGGCGATTATATCAGGGGATTGACCTTTGACACCTCAACAACGAACGCCGTTTTAAGCACGTTCGGGGTAATTTATTTTCTAATGCGAAAAAAACCGGTAATGATGCTTGTTTGCATGGCTGTTTTGTTGCTTACCGGGTGCAATTTTATGAACATCGTTTTGCCGGCAATATTTTTGTTTTTGTTCCTGTTTAAAAGCAGTAAAGATCAAAAAAGCCTTATCGCAGCCTGCTTCATGTTCCTGGTCGTTTTTATGGCAAAAGTATCTCCTCAAAATGACAATTATGTTATCAAGACCGTTAAAAACATAATTTATTCCTATAAAAATACCGACGACAACCCAAGCGCCAAAAAGCCTGACAGAATGCCCGCCGCTGAAGGGCAAAAGCGCCAGTTTGCAACAAAATATTTGGATAGTGTTAAGTACGAACTGAATAAAAAAGAAACACTTACGCCGGTTTCCCCTGTCGCGGCATCTATTCCTAAAACTGATGGGGGAAGGATACTTATTGGCGGGCCCAACAATAATAAACTCTCCAATCTAAGTACGATTGAAGCTACTCCCGAAGAGAAACAGCTATTAACATTCATTGATAACAACAGGACCAAGCTCCCGATATCAGGGCAAAATCAATTCAAACTGGGTGTGCCCGGAAAGGTTACCGGGGTACTGCAAACTGCAAATTTTTTCCGCGATGACCCTGTTAAAATAATTGCAGGGGATGGTATGGGCAATTTTTCGTCGAAACTTGCTTTCCGCGCCACCGCGCTGGGATTTGCAGGCGGCTACCCTTACCATTTTGCATACATCAGTAAAGAATTCCTTAAAAACCATCTTGATCTTTATTTGAATTTTTTCAGCAAGCAGCCCGAGTTGCATTCCTTTATCAACAGCCCGTATTCTGTTTATGACCAGGTAGTGGCGGAATACGGATTGTTAGGGTTGGTGGCTTTCATCGTTTTTTACGTGGGATTTTTCGCCAAACATTATAAGCACCTTACTTACGGGATACCATTGCTGATAATAATGCTTGGTGCATTTTTTCTTGATTACTGGTTCGAGCAATTATCAGTAATTGTATTTTTTGAATTGCTGTTATTGCTCAATATTAAAGAAACTACTTACCCCGAACCTGTGAATGTATGAACATAAATAATCCAAAGATCACCGTTTTAATGCCTGCATATAATGCAGGTAAATATATTGATGAAGCAATAAAATCGATATTGGATCAGTCATTTAAGGATTTTGAGCTGCTGATCATCAATGACGGATCGACGGATAATACCGAAAAAATTGTGCGGAGCTTTAAAGATCCCCGCATAGTGCTCATTAACCAGGATAACAAAGGGGTTGCCTCGGCTTTGAATACCGGGCTGAATATCGCCAGGGCCGATTATATCGCGAGGTTCGACGCTGACGATGTATGTTATCCCAACAGGCTAAAAATACAATATGATTTTATAACAACTTACCCGGAATACAGCGTAATAGGCTCGGCAGCTGACTATATTGATGCTGAGGGCCACTATATTTTTACGCATCACCCGCAAGGGCACCTCAACGAAGAAATACAGCAATTGAAATATTCGGTATGCCCTTTTATTCACTCCTGCGTATTTTATAAAAAGGAAGTAATTGTAAATAATGGCGGCTATAATGAGCACGCCTATACTTACGAAGATCATTTTTTATGGGTTAATATCTTGAAAAACCAAAAGGCCTGCAACCTTTCACAAAGGCTAATAAAAGTAAGGCTTAACCCTGAATCAGTAACCATCGACGAAAAATGGCACACGAGGAAATTCCGCTCCATAAAATATGCAACACTGAAAAGGCGCAGCATTACGGAAGCCGAGGGGCTTGAATTATACCAGATCAGGCGAAAGCAGAATTCTGCTAAAATAAAAGAAGGGGCTTACCATGCTTTATGCTGCAAAAAGTTCCTGGTCAATAATTATCAGCCTGAAAAAGCGCGCTCAAATGTTGTCAGGGCGATCACCCTGCACCCTTTACGCTTTGACAATTACCTTTTGTATACGGCGAGCTATTTCCCGGAACGGTTCATTGGCTGGCTGCATAAATTTAACCTTAACGGATTGTAATTAACAGTGAAAACGAAAAGATCATGAAGGCAGCATTAATAACAAGAGCGACATTATACAGTGTTCCCGGCGGGGATACCGTTCAGGTTGCGCAAACGGCCCGGCAATTGGTTCAACTCGGGGTTGATGCAGAAATATTACTATCGGATGCAAATATTGACTATGATCAGTACGACCTCCTGCATTTTTTTAATATTACGAGGCCCGCCGATATACTTTACCACAGCAAAAAAGCAAAAAAGCCCTTTGTTGTTTCCACCATATTATGCGATTACACCGGTTACGATAAACATCACCGTAAGGGCATAGGCGCATTATTCGGCTATTTAGCCGCCGATACGATTGAATACCTGAAAACCATGGCCCGCTGGATACTGGGACGTGACAAACTAGCAAGCCGGGACTACTTATGGAGGGGGCAGCGCAAAAGCATCATAGAAATATTGCAGGAGGCAAAAATGATCCTTCCCAATTCTGCATCCGAATACGGGCGGCTTTTACAAGCTTATCCATGTAACGCTGAACATTTGATAGTGCCCAACGGCGTTGATCCCAACCTGTTTCAATATGATCCGCAATTAAAAAAAGACGAGCACCTGGTGCTTTGCGTGGCCCGGATCGAAGGAATAAAAAATCAATTGAACCTGATCAGGGCTTTAAATAATACAAAGTTCCGGTTAGTGATGATCGGTGCTCATGCGCCCAACCAGCAGGGCTATTACCAGGAGTGCCGCAAAATCGCAGCGGATAACGTAAGTTTCATAGATCATATTTCACAGGATCAATTGATTGCCTGGTACCAAAAAGCAGAAGTGCATATACTGCCTAGCTGGTTTGAAACAACCGGGCTAAGTTCCCTGGAAGCCGCAGTAATGGGCTGCAATATTGTGGTCACCGATAAAGGGGATACGCGGGAATATTTTGGTAACGATGCTTTTTACTGCGACCCTTTGAGCCCCGAAAATATACGCTCGGCGGTAGAGAAAGCAAGTTCGGCTGCATTTGATGAAAAGCTGCGTAAAAAAATATTGACGCAGTACACCTGGAAACAGGCGGCGATACAAACATTGAAGGCATACCGCAAAGTAACAGGAATAAATCCTACAAACCAGGGGATATCCATTATTAACCGGGGCACTAAATTAAAGGTGGCCATATTGGGTACCAGGGGTATCCCGAACCATTATGGCGGTTTTGAGCATATTTCGGAATATGTATCGGAAGGTTTGGTTAAAAGGGGGCATGCGGTAAGCGTTTATAATTCACATAACCACCCTTATACAGAAAATAGCTGGAACGGCGTAGAAATAATCCATTGTTATGATCCCGAATACCTGGTAGGAACAGCAGGGCAGTTTGTGTACGACCTTAACTGCCTGATGGATGCAAGAAAAAGAAAATTTGATGTGGTTTTAATGATGGGCTATACCAGCAGCTCCATTTGGGGGAAGCTTTACCCGGCAAAAAGCACCATTATCACCAATATGGACGGGCTGGAATGGAAAAGATCAAAGTACTCAAAAAATGTACAGCAGTTTTTAAAATATGCTGAAAAACTCGCGGTAAAATATAGCCAGTTCTATATTTCCGACTCACTGATTATCAAATCATACCTGGGCGAAAAATACAACATCAACAGTAAATATATCCCATACGGGGCCGACCTGTTTTCGGAAGAGGAACGTGAACAGGTGGATAACAGCGATGCGATTAAGGAAGATTACTTTTTATTGATGGCCCGCATGGAGCCTGAAAATAACATTGAAACTATCCTCGAAGGTTTCAACAACAGCAACTCGCCAAAAAAGTTTAAGGTATTGGGAGATACAGGCAACAGGTTTGGAAAATTTATTACCCACAAATTTAAAAACGACGAACGCATCGAGTTTAAAGGGTCGATTTTTGAAACGGGCAAAGTGCGGGCATTGCAAAATAACTCATACGTGTATTTTCATGGGCACAGCGTGGGGGGCACTAATCCGTCATTATTAGAGGCTATGGCAAGCGAGGCATTAATTGCGGCACACAATAACCCGTTCAATAAATCGGTATTGAACACTGATGCTTTCTATTTTTCAAATGCAAACGAGGTCCGCAACATTGTTGAAACGGTTCAGCGAAAGGAAACCGAGAAGGTTATGGTGAGCAATAATCTTCATAAAATAAAATATCAGTTTAACTGGGAAAAAATAGTTGACCAGTACGAGGAGTTTATTATAAACTGTCATCATAATTCAAATCATGAGCGGGTTGTTTCAAATAAAGGATAGTTTAGCCAATAAGATAAGCTATTATCATTTGATGCTGTTAATGGCCAGCCTGCCCTTCGACATGTTTTATAGTCATCTTATCCTGATAAGCCTCTCCATTCATACACTTATACATCTTAATAAAAACACACTTAAACCGGTATTTACATTAAGGACATTAGTATTGCAGTCGGTATTCTTTGTAACGATATTGAGTACCATTTATACCATAAATTACCCCGAAGCTTTTCATGAGTGGGGAAAACAAATTACTATTTTCTTTTTTCCTTTGTTGTTTTGCCTTAACCCGCTTGATGTAAAAAAATACCGGCCGCAATTATTACTGACGTTTGCACTTGTTTGTACGGCAACTATTGTTTACCTGTATTTTGATGCTATTATCACTATAAGGTACTACAAGTTACCTTTTAAAACTTTGTTTTCAGGCGCGTTTACCAATCACAATTTTTCGGAGCCCATTGACATGCATGCCACATTTTTTTCGATGCAGGTGATGCTGGCGCTGGTTTATATGTTATATGTTTTAATAAAGGAACAATCACGTTATACCAGGCTGTTTTATTTAGCCTGCAGCGGTATACTTACCGCAGGGCTTATCCAGCTGAGCTCAAAATCAATTTTCGTAGTGCTTTTAATTGTCATAAATATAGCCCTGCCCTGGTTCTTATTGAAAGGTGCTGCCCGTTTAAAGTTTTTAATAGCCGCAGCTTCTTTTTCTGTTCTATTGGTTATTGGCATTTTAAATTCAGGGACTTTAAGGGAACGGTTCGTAACCGAATTAAGGCAGGATATGGCAAAACAATCAATCGGTGAAATTGAAGATGGCCGTTTAGCGAGGTGGAACGTAGCAATCGGGTTAATTGCCAAAGCACCCGTAATCGGTTATGGCGCTGGTTCAGAGATCGGCCTTTTGCAGGAAAGTTTCTTTAATAAAAAGCTATATAACTCGTATCTGTTCAGGCTTAATGCACACAGCCAGTACCTTAGCTTCCTGTTAAAATCGGGTATTATAGGCCTGGCCATTTACCTGGCGACACTTGTTGTCGGCTTTAACATTTCCTTAAAGAAAAAAGACCTTCTTTTTTTCGCTTTTATGCTATTGATCGCCATTGTATCCCTATCCGAAAATTTACTTGATGTGGATAAGGGCATATTTTTCTATGCCTTTTTCTTCACATTTTTTGTTTTTTCAAATGAAGACGCAGGAAGTAATATAGTCCGAAGCCATCCCGATAGCTATCGGGAGTCGGAAGTCAAAAGTAATAAAATGGAGGAAGACTTAAAACTTGAGACTTTGGCGTTTTGAGCGGTAACAAATATTTTGGATAAAGGCAACCAAACAGTTAAACGCAACGTCACCATTATATAAACACTTGCTGTACAAACCAATCAATGCAAAATAAAACATACCCCGTAATTAACAATAGCTTGTCGGAAATTAAAGAAAATATATTAGCGACGCTGGCTTATTTCGACATGTTTGGTTATCCCTTAACCAGGGCCGAAGTTTATTTATTTCTGGGAAAAAAATACAATTTTGAGTTTTTTGAAGATGCCCTTAAATGCCTGCTTAACGCAGGGGTCGTTTACCAGTTCGATAGTTTTTATACTTTAAAAAACGACCATCAGTTAATAACAAGGCGCATTGAAGGAAACAAGAAAGCCGCTGACCTTATTAAAGTAGCGAAGAAAGTTGGCAACATCCTGATCAGGTTCCCTTATGTTCGCGGCGTAGCGATCTCGGGGTCATTGTCAAAAAATTTTGCGGATGAAAATTCAGATATCGACCTGTTTATTATTACCGCCAAAAACCGGCTCTGGATAGCCCGCACAATTATGCATTGCTTTAAAAAACTAACATTCCTGGTTAATAAGCAGCATTATTTTTGCATGAACTATTATATAGATGAGCAGCACCTGGAAATTTCTGAAAAAAACATTTATACAGCGATAGAGATCGGTACGCTGATGCCTCTGCAGGGCGATGTTATTTTTGAAAAGTTTTATAACGCAAACTCCTGGACAAGGGATTTTCTTCCTAATAAAAACATGCGCATAGCTTCGGCAAAACCTGCAAAACCCCGTTTTATAAAATTTCTGTTCGAAAGCCTGTTCAATATTCCGGCTGGCGGCGCAATTGATAACATGCTTATGAAAATTACCGCCGGCCGTTGGAAGGAAAAAACAACGCACAAAAAATTAAACAGCCATGGCACCGTCTTAGGAATGGTAACCGGCAAAAATTATGCAAAACCTGATCCCAAGAATTTTCAAAACAAATTATTGGCGAGATACGAAATTAAGTTAATCAATATTATGCGGGAATTTGAAAGCAGTTTGGTGCAGTAATAATGTGCGGATTACAAATGCGTGGATGTGCAGATTAATGAAGTGCAACACAATGGCTTCAAAAATGAAAAAGAATTTTTTTATAGACTGCCGATTATCGGATCAGCACATTTACATATCTGCACATTTGCAATCCGCATATCTGCACATCAATTCACTTCTTCCTCAACGAAATAATGTAATAATCCCCGATATACTTCCAGGGCCAGCGGGATTTTAGTTTGTCTTCCTTCTGCTTTAAGAATCTGTAAGTGGCGGGGTACTTTTCTGCAAAACCTTCAATATATGATGGCGGCACAATTGTGCACAAACCTTCAGTGCTCATCAGCTCAAAGTAATCCCCGAGGTTTTTTATGATAAACGACGGATTGTAATACCAACACTTAAAGTAGGCGCCGTCGATATGCGCTTTTGTCCCATTGCGGCTAAAAAACCTGCGGAATGCTGTCCGGAATTTTCCTTTAAATACCAGCAGGGTTTCCCACAAACAAAACTTTGGCAAAATAACAAGTGTGACTATTCCTCCTGGGTTCAACAAACTATTGAATGATTTTAATACTTTATCCAATTCACTGGTGCAGTTTAAGCCAGCAAAATTGGAGAATATCAGATCGTAAGGGCCTTGTTTTGTTAGTTCAGAAAGTTTTGTGAATGAACGTAATTCGGTGGTAACATTGCCGTCCATCCCGTTCAATTCTATTTTTCGCTTAAGCTGCTGTTGCATGCCCGCCGAGATATCGGTAGCATGTACTTTGTGGCCGTTTTGGGCAAAGAAGAGGGCGTCTTCACCTGTACCGCTGTTCAGCTCCAGTATTCTGCTGTGTGGGGCTAAATATTGCAATACATGCGACCTGACACGGTCTCGTTTATAGTTAACAATGGTATTACCCGAATATATTTCATCAAAAATTTCCGACTGGCGCGTGAAAGCCGCTTCTGCAAGCTGTTCGTTCATTTTTGCTGACATGGTTTTATTCGTAGTGAATTAAAATGTTGGGGTGGTGCCGGGCGTTCCTTAGGAACGCCGATACATGTATTCGTTTTTTCTACCTACAAGACGTCCCCTCGGGACGTTCATCTTATAATGATACGTTCGATGGGGACGTTTGGTTGGCAGACTATGCAGAAATTTTATCTTCGCATTCCGTTAAGAACGTGTCGTGCCGGAGTGGCCCGATTGCCGGGTTTTTATCCATGGGCGTCTTCCAGCTTTCTTAGCCTTAACCCTTCGATCATTGATGCAGGTGCATGGTAAACCACCGACAAGGCTTTTCGCAAGCTATACCCATTCACCCGCAAAGGATTCCTGACCAGTCTGGTAAGGCTATTCTTTGCAAGATGTTTGCGATAATTTTGATGGACGAACCGATGTAATTGCTTATAATAGGATGCCGGAAATGTATTACAGAACATTAAAGCCATTTCATCCGAATCGGTCCAATTAGTCTTGTTCTTCAGATCGGCCTTTACTTTTTCGTAGAATGATGTGCCGGGCAGGGGGTAAGAAACAGAAATTCCAATTTCAAAAGGCAACAGTTCGTTGATCATATCAATGGTCAGCTGGATATCGTCTTTCGACTCTCCCGGGTAACCAAACTGGATAAAAAAGGATGGTTTTATTTTCTGCTCCTTCATCAGCCTGGTGGCCCGGCGTATTTGCTCAACGGAAATACCTTTATCCATCGCATCAAGAATTTTCTGGGAGCCGCTTTCGGCCCCTATCCAGACATTTTTGCAGCCCGCAGCGGCCAATGCCTTCACCGTGTCCTCATGCACCAGCAGGTCGGCCCGCGATTGTATCTTGAACCTGATGCTGATCTTTTCTTTTTCTAAAAGCTGGGCCAGCTCAGCAACCCATCCGGGTTTTAGGCCGAAAATATCGTCGCAAAACCAAATATGGTCTACAAAATACAGTTTTTGTAAAAATTTAATTTCAGATACAACATTTCCCGGGCTACGTGAATTATAACGGTTACCATAAATTGGTTTGGCACACCAGTTACATTTAAAAGGGCAACCACGGGTGGTGCTCATGTTTACAGAAAAATAACCGGCATTTTCAAGCCATAAATCGCTGTATAATTCCATGTTCACCAAATCCCATGCGGGCATTGGCAGGCTATCCAGATCTCTTAAAACCGGCCGGCCGGGCGTTTTAACCGCCACACCGTCTTTTAAGTAGGCCAGTCCCATTATTTCGGAATAATCTTCAAGCCCGTTTTTAATATGATTGGTTAATTCCAGCAATGTATGTTCAGCCTCGCCTATCATTACAAAATCAGCACCCTCTTTTAAGTATTCAGCATAACGGTCAGTTGAATCGGAGCTTGAAATAATAACAGTGCAACCGGCCTCCTTGGCCATTTTGCACATCTTAAAAGCTGCCTCCCGCATATTAGTGAGGCACATTTTGGTAAGATAATTAAACCCGTCGTCATAGATAACAAAAAAATCGGGCGTGGTTTCCTCTATAGCGTATTTAGCTTCTTCGGGCCCGGCTACAAACATGGTATCAAACAAGGATACTTTGTAATTATGTTTCCGCATTAACGCGGCAGCATATAAAGTGCCCAATGGCGGATAGGGTTGCCCCAACTGCCATTGTTTGCGGTCAAATCGCAAAAAATAAGAATGTGTAAAGAGAATGCTCTTCCTGTCCGTGTAACCTTCTATCGTATTAATCTCCATCATTAGGGCGTTTTAACCGGTCAGTTAAATTTGAAAGCGGGCTATTTGCCGGTCGCGCTTTGTATAAACTTTTACGGGTATAAAGGTTAACGGGTTGCCACAAAATAAAGTATCTTTAAAAGCAAATATATTTTTTTCTAATTTAATTTTTTACAGTAATTATTTTATTGTTTAATCTGGTAGATATTATAGTTGTACATGCATATATATAAATTATAATGTTTCTTAACCAGGTCATCAATATAGTGCCGCATATCAGGGTCCACATGTTGCTCATATTCAGAGAATAACGGAATAAGTATCATTATCGGTTTATTCACACTCAGATCCTGGTAAAACCTTTTCTTAGCTATGGGGGTTTGTGTCGCATTAAAATAAACGGTCGGCGACAATCGTTCCGAATAAGCTTGCACCTGCGCCCCAAAACCGGCTACAAATACCATATCCTTCGGTGTTGTATTTGATTTTATCCACCAACCAAGCTTTTTGGCGTAGCCCTCATCTGGCTTGATAAAGGGTTTTTGGCAATATATTTCTGTTTTGTCGGGTTCGCGCCGCAATACTTTTTTCAAATTAATGAATGGCTCCATTGTTTTAGGAAAGAAGGTGATGCAAACAACCAGCATCACGGGTTTTACTGGCAGCTTGTAAGCTATTACTAAGTGCGCTATAGCAAACGCGCTCATCAACGACAACGCGGGCAAAAGCTCCCTAAAATGTGCGGTATCATAAATCCCGACAATGTTAAATCCCACAAACTCAAAAATGAGCCATAAGGCGAACAGATCGATCTTTCTTTTTATGAAGAGATAAATTATTATTATAGGATAGAACAATGTTATCCCGGAAAAAAAGAACTTGTCAGAAAAATTTGCCATTCTCCACGAAAGCGGATGGTCTGTGGCGCTGCCGGGGCCAAAATTATCCGTCAGCATATAGGTAAACACGTTGCGAAGATCAATTCCCGCAAAGAATCCAATAACAGCGAGGAAAAGGATACCTGAGATTACACCAGTACAAAATATTAAGGTCGCCCTTTTACTTTTTTGTAAACATCCTATGAAAATAGGTATGATACCAAAAAAAGCCGTTAGCCTGAACCCCAATCCTATCCCCGCCATAAAACCGCTGATGAAAAAGGCTTTTTCATTTTCGGCTGTGAGGTAGAAATAAATGGCTATGATGATAAAAAATACATCATAGGTCTCGGTGTATGAAACGTACCTGCCGCCAGCGCTGTGCCAAAGTACCGACAAACCATAAATCAAAATGGCCAGTTTACCGGCCTGCTCTCCCGAAACATGTTTGGCTATTTTGTAAACATAATATATACCCGCTGATTGAAGCAATGTGCCCAATACTCTCGGGAACCAGTAATTTACCCCAAAAAGCTTGTCTGAGAGCCCAAAAACTGCAAAAATTAGAGGTGATTTATTGTCTATCCCGCCTGCATAAGGTACGAGGCCATTCCTGAACCAGTTGCGGCCGATATAATGCCACATGGCTTCATCAAATGATAAGGTAAAACCATTGGTGAACAGCCCAACCAATAGCTGCAGCAATGCTAAAAAACCAATGAGGTACAGGGGACCCGGTTCCCAGCGCCTGGTATTTTCGTTCAGGGACATCCCATATTGATGAGTATTTTCAATTGCCTGCGTTCATCCGCGGGGGTAAATTTAACGAACATACGCATTTTACACAGGTGGAATTTGTGCTCATGTCCAGTGTTTTCCTGAAATTAATAGCCGAATCGCTGTTTAGGATAGCAGCCAATGACGAATCCCTGATATTGCCGATCGCCTCGTGAAAGAAACAGGGACGCACGCTGCCATCCGCTTCAATGACGGTTGATACCCATGGCGCGTTGCACTTTTTAAACGGGAACGCGTTTAGCCCGTAAAACGCCGCGTAATAATCGTATACCTGTTGAATTTTTTCGGGTGGTTCTGCAATAAATCCCGAGTCAAAATCAAAACTATTTTTAATTATCCTGCTGATCACTTCCTGCAATTCAGGCAGTTCATTTTCGCTGATCAGGATCTCATGTTGTTTTGGTTCCTCCCAGGCCATTTGCCTGTTAAAAGCATGGCTGCTCACATCCGCCGGTAAAAAGCTTACCTGGTCAATCCCCATTATTTTTGCTTCATTAATAATGGATTCCCAGTTTCGGAAATTAAGACGGTGAATAACAGTCCTTGTAGTTATCCTATAATCGGGATTTAAAGACCTGATGTATTGAACCCCCTCTTTTAGCTTATAAAAAGCGCCGGGTACATTTCTGATCGCATCGTGCAAAGGCTCGTCACCATCTAATGAAAGGATGAGATCGTCTACCAATTCTAATAGCTGTTCAGCATTTTTTTTGATAGAAAGCCCGGTTGAAAGCAACGTTATCTTAATTCTCTCTTTTTTAAGAATAGCACATAGCCTGAAAAAATTGGTGTTAAGCAAAGCTTCCCCGCCCGACATGGCTACCTGCTGTGTCCCAAACTTTTTTAGCGTATCCAGCAGGCCCCTGATATCATCTTCGCTTAGTTGTTTCAGGTTTTTATTGTCCTTCCATATATCGCACATTACACAGCGGCAGTTGCAGGCGCTATGCGGCATTAATATAACAACAGGCAATGCGGAAATTGTGTGCGTTTGCAAAGTTCTGTACCGCTTGTAGGTATGATATAATCCCTGCCCTGTCATCATTGTTAATTGGTTACAGATATCCAGTAAAAGGTATCCTTTTTACCTATCAAGTTAAGTATACCGGCCGGATTTGCGAGTATTTTATATTTAAATTGTTTCAGCTTATTTAGCGAATGATAAAAATAATAGCCAGCCATTTCCGGGCAATCTAACATGGCAAAATATTCTTTGGCCCTTACCATGGCCCCGCTAATATCATCAGGGTTGTAAAATGGTGAATCCATAATGTGTATCTCGCCACTTGCAGCCAAACATTTAAAAGTATTTTGCAGAATATTTTTTACCGAAGGGAAATACTGTATCGAAGCTGCAAATAAAATAATATCAAATTTTATCCCATCAAACAATTCGGGGCTGAAGCTGTCGCACACAAATTCGAGATTGTCTTTTTTAAAAACCCTTTGGGCCTGCATTATTTCAATATGGTTAATATCCAGGCCAATAACTTCAGTGTTTTTTATTGCAGATAGCTTCGAAGACAACCATCCGTTACCGCAGCCAACCTCCAAAATGTTTAACGGTTTACTTTTTTTCGACAGATAATTTATCAGCCTTTGTGACGAGTGCTTCCTGGTTTGCCATTCTTTATAATGAATGTGTGAAGGATCGATATCCGGCAAAAACATCAATTCACAATCGGAATAAACTCTTTTTTCCTGCCGGCGCACATCAATGTATAAATCCTCAAAAAGTGAATTTATCCCGGGCATATTGCCTGGTTCATCATTGTGGTGAGCTCTATTCACGGTCGCGGTAATTAAAACCCTTGTATCTCCGGTTGGCGGTATTTCCAAACTTTTTGCAGCAATTTTATTTCATAGGGGTATTTGTAAAGGCTTACTTTGTAGCGTAATCCTGCTACCATCTGGATGGCCTTCCTTTTGATCATGTTAAGGCGGATATCGGTTAGTGTTGGATAAACCCCGTTCAATACCGTTTCAAAATCCCTTATTTTATCAATCATTTCGGGGGTTAGCCAGGGGGTGAGCGGGTTCTTTCGCATGTCGAAATTTTCCCATGCAGGGCTTATCCAGTCTTCCAGCACCTGCGGGTACCTAAAGCCCGCTGCCTGTACCTGCTTGTATAACGTTGAACCTTCAGTTGGCACCGGGCTATACGTATACAATACGATCTCGGTGCGGGGATTCACCGCTTTTACTTGTTTTATAAAATCTATTTCAAAGTCTATTTGCGCCTGCACCTGCTCCGGCGTCGGGGCAGGTGTGCCAAGCACAAATGAATATTCGGGGATAATATCAAATTTCTTTAGCCGTTCGGCAAACCTGATGATCTGGTCGCCGGTTTGTGTGCCACCTTTATCTAATTGTTCAAGGATAAGGTTATTACCGCTTTCGGCCCCGAAGAAAATGATCTTGCATCCGCCTTCCCTTATGGTTTCCAGCGACTGATCACTAAACTTGTCCATTGTATCAATCCGGGCCATCCCCCACCACTGCATTTTTTCGGGGGCTATCAGTTTTGAGAATTCTACTGTCCGCTTCTCCGAAACAAAAAAATTATTGTCATGGAACTCAATGGCATCGGCGCCCCATTTATCTTTTATAAACTTTATATCATTGTAAACCGTTTGGGCCGATTTTGCCTTCCATCGTGCCTCAAAAATGGGCACAACAGCACAAAACGAGCAGGTAAACGGGCAACCTATGCTTGAATGATAAGCAAGTGTCTTTTCCCCCAAATACGTTTTGCCGAGATAGTGCTTACCTATATCATAAAATTTATTGATCTTATTATAAGGCAGGGGCGGTAAAGTTTCCTGTTCAAAAAGGTCTTCTTTTGGCGTTTTAACCATCTCTGTACCGGCCCTGTAAATAATATTCCTGATAAATTCATAAGGCGTATTGTTTTCCAAAGCATCTATCAGCAATGGAAATGCATGATCGCCGGGGCCGTTGATTATAAAATCAACATAGCCTGAATCCAATATAATTTTTGGATGGCTGGAAGGAAAATAGCCCCCCCATACCATGATGGTATGAGGGAACTTTTCCTTTATTGCTTTTGCAAAAGGTATGGATTGTCTTAACTGTGGCCCTGGCATTACCGTAAAGCCCACATATCTGAATTCGCCTGTATTTAGATAGGATTCGATTTTTTTTAGGGGATCAGGTTCCCTGTTGCCGTCCACAACAACCCAATCATATTTCCCTTCAACTGAAGCGGCGATACTTAATATGGAATTGGGGATGCGGAATTTTCCGTTGGCGGATTTTGGGTTAAACAGTAATATCTTACTCATTTTAAAAATTAAACACTGTAAGCTAAAAATTTAATCCCCGCATACCGGTGGGTATTAGCCCACCGGTATTTTCACCCATCTGCGCGGGGACAACAATTCACAATAAACCCAAATTAAGCTTATCAAACAATTACTAATATAATTACGCACACTAAAAAGTGAAGGTTGCCTGCGGCTGAAAAAAATATGTAAAAGTTTAAAAATTGTAGTTTCTCACTCCTGACCACGCATTTTTCGGGAGGGGCCGCATTATATTTGTATGTTCCCATTTTCCTTATGATCAAGTCCGAGGCCGCCAAACTGCTTTTCGATCACTTTACTGCTGAACTGCAAAAGATTGGCCCTGTTGAAATGTATCCACACAAAACCATGATCAGCATTTGCCACGGGCAGCAGCGGGTGGCGTATGTTACCCAGGCCGGTAAAAGGTTTATCCACGTGGTATTTGCTTTTAAACGGCGCTATGATGATAACCTATGCTTTCAGCGTATCCAGGAGGTGGAGGGCAGGAATGTGATCTATCATCACTTCAGAATGTTGCATAACGACGATATCAATGAGGATGTGCGTGAATTTATGCGGATAGCTTATTGCGGAACAACATAGGCCATTGTGACTAATCGGAGCAACCTTTATAAATAACAAACCGTATTTCTTTACAAAAACGATTGGCTATTTTTTTAAGACCCTGGAAGCAAAGTGATCAAAACCCTAAAAAAGTATATTAAGCAGCATGTTTTTACCCCACAGGTAAAAGAAAGAGAGGTTGTTGAGGCTTATGACCTGTGGTCGGAAAATTATGATGCACAGCCCGGTAACCTGATGCTCGACCTGGACGAATTATTGTTTACCAAACTGCTCCATACAATTGATATAAAAAATAAGGCTGTTGCCGATATTGGCTGCGGAACGGGAAGGCATTGGGCCAAAATTTTAAAAGAAAGCCCGGCCAGCTTAACCGGCTTCGATGTGTCGCCTGGGATGCTTGGCAAGCTGAAAGAAAAATTCCCGTCGGCCAAAACCCATACCATTACAAATAACAGTTTTTCGGCTATTGCAGATCATACTTATGATGTTATCGTATCAACGCTCACTGTTGCTCACATAGAGGATATCGAAGAGGCGCTGGAAGCCTGGAGCCGGATACTAAAATATAAAGGGGATATCATCATCACCGATTTTCACCCGGATGCCTTGGCTTTCGGGGGCAAAAGAACTTTCAGTCATCAAAAAACGCAGATTGCTGTGCGGAATTTTGTTCATTCAACAAATACGATAAGGGAGATACTTTTAAAGAACGATTTTCACCTGGTCAGTGAAGATGAAATGAAAGTTGATGGATCGGTAGAGCATTATTACACCGAAAAAAATGCAACGCTTGTTTATGAAAAATTTAAGGGCTTCCCTATTATTTACGGGATGCATTTCAGGAGGGCGGAATGATCCTTAATCATATTAAAATGGCCGGTACGGATGAGCTTGTTAATATCAGCATTGATAGTGACAAAATTACAAACGTGTCATCGTCTGCTGTTACTGATTTAAGGGATACATTACAGCTATCATTTAGCGATGCCATCGTTTTTCCGGGCCTTATTAATTCGCATGATCATTTAGATTTTAACCTGTACCCGCAATTAGGCGATAGGATTTACAACAATTACACCGAATGGGGGAACCACATTCATAAAAACTATAACGATGAGATAGCAAGCGTCCTAAAAATACCGGCGCCGTTACGGTACCAATGGGGGGTGTATAAAAACCTGCTTTGCGGTGTTACTACTGTAGTAAACCATGGTGAAAGATCGGGAATGGGGGCTGATCTTATCACAGTTTTTGAAGAAACCCAATGTTTGCACTCTGTACAATTTGAAAAAGGCTGGAAGCTTAAATTGAATAACCCGTTTAAAGTTAAACTACCGGTAAATATTCATGTTGGCGAAGGGGATGATTGGCCGTCGTTCAATGAAATTGATGAGCTGACAGGATGGAACCTGTTGAAAAAAAGACTCATAGGCATTCATGCTGTAGCGATGACGCGCGAACAGGCCAAAAAATTTGAAGCGGTAGTATGGTGCCCGCAGTCAAATTACTTTTTACTGGATAAAACGGCAAGAGTAAATATACTGAGCAAGCATACCAATTTATTGTTTGGCACGGATTCAACTTTAACGAGTTCGTGGGATATGTGGGAACATTTGCGGTCAGCCCGGCGAACGGACCTGATTAGTGACGAGATGATCTACCAGGCACTTAACCAAAACGCTGCAAAAACCTGGCGGCTGAACAGCGGTGAAATTACCGCGGGTAAGGATGCCGACCTGGTTGTGGCAAAAGCAAAAAAAAATAGTTCGGGATTCGACGCTTTTTTTGGGGTCTCCCCGGCCGACCTGTTGCTCGTGATGCACAAAGGGAATATCCGGCTGTTTGATGAAGCGTTGTTGCCACAACTAAAACAGATTGGTTTAAGTAATTTCAACAAGATCTATATCAACGGCGCCTGTAAATATGTGCAGGGCGATTTGCCCGGCTTGATGGAAACGATAAGGGGATACCACCAGGAAGTTGATTTCCCGGTAAGCGTTGACCAGGCGGAATACCAGGATTAATAATTTCAATAATACTTTAGATGGGCTCAGTAATAAAAAATATTTTTTTTAAGGACACCAAAATAACTACCTTCTTTATAAGCCGCCTCCCCGAAACCAGCATTGAAGAAAAAGTGTTTCTAAAAAAAGGGCGGCACAAAGTAGATATAACCCGGCACCAGGGAATGATCTGCCTCGACCCATTTTGCATTTCGGTTTGGTTATCAAAAGAACAAACACAAGGACTTGATCCCCAAACCGCCGAGATAAGGTTCGAAAAAGGGAATAAACTCAATGCCACCATAACCGTTTCCCTCATTGAAAAAATTGCAACCGCGAAAGGGGGATTACTGCTATATAAAATTGAGAATGTGAAAAACTACCAATTGAGCGCTTTACACCGGCTGGTGCTATTTAAGTACTTTCTTCGTTCAAAATCAAATACCTATTACAGCCGGAAGGTGATCAGCGCGCTTTATTCTTATCCCCGAAGGATCATTATTGTTTCCTACAAGGATGAGGAGTATTACAACATATTCCCTATGGATATACAATCATACATACAGGAAGACGATACTTATATACTTGGGTTGCGAACAACAAATGTCACGTTAGACAAAATCCTTGCCGCAGGGAAAGTAGTAGTTAGTGATACGGATACAGTTGATATAAATACTGTTTATAACCTTGGCAAACATTCCAGCACTACCCCAACACCGGTAGAACAGCTGCCGTTTGGTACAACTAAAAGCGATATATTTGGTTTCCCCGTCCCAGACTTTACGGGAGGGTATAAAGAAATAGAGATCATCCGGCATAGAAAAATGGGCTATCATATGCTAATGGTTGGTAAAGTAGTAAACGAAGTGAAGCTTAAACCAACTTCATCATCGCTATACCATATTGGTTTTTTACAATATCAAAAAGGTAATTATAGCAGTATTGACGGGTTGTTTTAATCCGGCACAAGGTGTTATATTGATATCCTCAAAACATTAACAGAATAACCGCTGTTCTATCGGCAAATACATGCAAACTGCGATCCGGGCAGAGCGTCCTGATGCCCGCTCAGGCGAATCGCTCAGCCCGGCCATAGGCGGATGGATAGCGCAGGGCATTGGCTATAGTTCAACTTTTGTACTTTTGGGCAGCTTTGCTTTGGGTTCAATTTCGCTGTGGCTGATATTTTCATCTACGCTTAAAGCTGTTTGTGCCATTAAAGTATAGATAAATGAATCACATTGCCATCTGGGTCATTTCATTTTTAGCCATAGCAGGTGTTATTATCCAGCCCTTCAAAATAGTTGAAGCGGTTTGGGCAGTAACAGGTGCAGGGCTGCTGGTCATATCCGGACTTATATTGCCCGGTGATAGCCTGACAGGCATAGCCAAAGGCACCGACGTTTACCTGTTCCTGGCTGGTATGATGATGCTTGCCGAAACTGCCAGGGAAGAAAAACTTTTCGACTGGCTGGCTGCCTATGCCACCAACCTGGCCAGAGGATCGGCAAACAGGCTTTTTCTTTTGATTTATTTGGTGGGAATTGTAGTCACCACGTTTTTGTCAAATGATGCAACCGCTGTGGTGTTAACGCCAGCCGTTGCTGCAGCTGTTAAAGCCGCTAAGGTAAGCAAGCCATTGCCGTATTTGCTGATTTGCGCCTTCATCGCGAATGCAGCTTCATTCGTGCTGCCGATCTCGAACCCGGCTAACCTGGTGATCTATGGCAGCCATATGCCGCCGTTGCTGCATTGGCTGCCACAATATATTTTGCCATCCGTTGTTGCCATCGCGGTGACTTATGTTATGTTGCGCTTCACCCAGAGAAATTCATTGAAGGAAAAAATAGGGACACATATCCCGATACCCACGCTTTCGCAGGGTGGCAAAACAGCCATCATTGGCATTGCTGCAACGGCCATAATCTTATTGATTTCTTCTGCAATGGACATTCCGCTGGGGATGCCCACGGCCATTACCGGCATACTGACTTCGGCAATCGTGATCATCAGAGCAAAAAAAACTCCATGGATCGTTGTAAAAGGGGTTTCATGGTCGGTTCTTCCGCTCGTCGCCGGTTTGTTTGTAATTGTGGAAGCGCTCAATAAAACAGGGGTGATACAATCCCTTACGGCCTTCCTGCATCAAAGTGCTGATCGTTCTGTTACCGGCACGGTATGGGGCAGCGGCTTTATGATCGCCTTTGCCAGTAACCTGGTCAATAACCTGCCTGCCGGCCTCATTGCCGGCAATGCTGTGCAGGTGGCCCATTTGCCTGAAATTATAAAAAGCGCCACCCTGATTGGCGTCGACCTCGGCCCAAATCTTTCCATAACCGGCTCCCTCGCCACCATTCTGTGGCTGGTAGCTTTACGCCGCGAGGGGCAAAGCATTACCGCCTGGGCATTTTTGAAACTCGGCGCCGTGGTAATGACAGTTGCGCTTTTGTTTGCGACAGGGTCGCTTTGGTTGTAAATGAGCCAACGATCTCAATAATTGATGCGCGGTTTTTTTTAGTTCTTCAAATCAAAAATATCCTCCAAAAACAAAAACACAATCCTCGGTATCGCTAATTTCTTCATTTCGTTAACAGGGATAAAAAACCAATCAGTTTTTAATTTAACAGGAGGGCTTTGAAGCGTTATCAGCCGCACGTACAGGCGCTGATGGGTAAGCACATGTTTTTTAATGGCCGAGGTTTCGGCTATTGTAATACCATCTCCAAAGAACTCCGTAACCTGTGGCAATGAGATCAATTCTTCTGTGTTTAGCAGGGAAGCCGTCTCAATCAACGGCAGGTCATACATGTTTGCCCAAATATCCTTGTCGCCCCTTTTGTTCATCAACACAGTCTCGCCATCGGTAGTTAAAAAGTAGTTAAAGAACCTTTCACGAATTTTGAGTTTGTTTAGTTTTACAGGCAAATCGGCGATGGCTTTGTTGTTATAAGCATAACATCCCGGGCGTACGGGGCAAATAGCGCAATCAGGATTTTTAGGTTTGCAAAGCATGGCGCCAAACTCCATCATCGCCTGGTTATGCAGGCCGGGCTGGTGTTTGTCGAGCAGTTCATCAGCCATCAGCTGGAAGGTCTTTTGTCCTTTGGTGCCGTTTATCGGTTCGTAAATACCGAAATAGCGGGCAAGCACCCGGTAAACGTTGCCATCAACCACGGCCTTTGCCTCGTTTGCAGAAAACGACGCAATTGCAGCAGCAGTATATTGGCCTATGCCTTTAAGCTTTATCAGTTGTTCGTAAGTTTCGGGGAACTTACCATTATAGATTTCCTGAACCATCCGGGCGGTTTTAAGCATATTGCGGCCACGGGAATAATAGCCCAGCCCCTGCCACAATTTCAGTATATCATCTTCATCGGCGGCGGCAAAACTTGATACATCCGGGTATTGCCCAAGGAAGCGGTGAAAGTATGGAAGCCCCTGCTCTACACGTGTTTGCTGCAAAATAATTTCAGAAAGCCATATTATATAAGCATCAGATGTACTACGCCACGGTAATTCACGTTTGTTTGTGTTATACCACTGTACCAATTCATTATTGAAGTTCATCCGGGGCAAAAGTAAGGACGAATGGGCCAGTTTTTTGGTTAATTGTGCTGTTTTTTGGTTAATCACAAAAAAAGTACATTAATTATTTTATTCTTTAGTAATAAAGAGATACTTTTGCAACCCCAAAACAGTTAAGTAATTATACATTAAATAAAGAAAAACAGATATGACTAAGGCAGAAATTATCACTGAAATCTCATCCAAAACCGGCATTGAGAAAGTTGACGTTCAGGAAACTGTTGAGGCGTTTTTTAAAGTAATTAAAACCTCCATGGTTGGAGGCGAAAACGTTTACGTAAGAGGTTTCGGAAGTTTTGTTGTAAAAAAGAGGGCTAAAAAAACCGCCCGTAACATTTCAAAGAATACTGCCATTATTATCCCCGAGCACTTTGTGCCAAGTTTTAAACCCGCCAAAACTTTTGTTGATAAAGTTAGGACCGGGAACAAAGCAAGCAAATAATTTATCGGAATGTACAAAAAACAAATAGTTGTTGTTGTAATAGTTGTTGCTATTATGGGCTATTTGTACTTTCAACCGGTAAAAGGGCTTATAAAGCCTAAAGAAGCTGAGGGCCACACCAACACGGTTGCAAAACAGGCGCGGCCTGTTGCCAATGTAACTGTTGAGATGGTATCGTCAGCGGCAAAAATTGCTATTGGCCCCGCATTGTCGGCACAGATCAATGAAGTGGAAGGCCAGTTGAAGAATGCCGCGGATGATGCTGCAAAGCTTGGTTTGCAAAAAAAACTGGCTAAACAATGGGACGACGTAAACCAGCCCGCACCGGCTGCATTTTATTACCAGGCTATTGCCCGGAAAGAAAATACATTTGATGCCTGGTTGGCCGCAGGAAGCCATTTTAATGATGCGTTTACTTCCATACAGGATAGCACGGCACAGCCGGCTTTTGTAAGCAATGCAATTGAATGCTATAGAAATGCAACAAAAATGCAGCCCGCAAACCTGGATGCAAAAACAGGCCTCGGTGTAGCTTTCGTGAACCAAACCAGTTTGGGTATGACTGACCCTGATGGCGGGTCGCCAATGCAGGGGATCATGTTGCTGCTTGACGTTGTTAAGCAGGATCCGAAGAACATAAATGCAAATTTAAACCTCGGCAAGTTCGCTGTAAATTCGAGGCAATACGACAAGGCGGTGCAAAGGTTTAAAACAGTAATTGCACAAAAGCCCAGCGCCGATGCATACTTCTATATTGCTGAAAGTTATAAGCAGCTGGGAATGAAAAATGAAGCTATTGACGCTTATCAAAAGTGCCGGGCGATGGTGCCTGACACCACTTTTGATAAGCAAATTGACGCGTATATAAAGGAATTAAAGAATTAACAATTTAAAAAATTAGTATTATGCCGAGCGGTAAAAAACGTAAAAGACACAAAATGGCTACCCATAAACGCAAAAAGCGTTTGAGGAAAAACAGACATAAAAAGAAATAAGCGGCCGTGCCGGCTTATGTGCCTGTTTATAAAACGGGAAATTTTGTTTTTTACCCACTTATTAACATGCGGTTATTTAACCGCTTTAAGAAATGGAGTAGCAGTTGATAAAGGAATTAATTATCGATTCATCCCCCAGCGGGACTACTATTGCATTATTACAGGATAAACAACTTGTAGAGCTTCATAAAGAGCAAACCAGCAACAATTATACTGTTGGTGACATTTACCTTGGCAGGATAAAAAAGATAATGCCCGGGTTAAATGCGGCTTTTGTGGATGTAGGCTATGAGAAAGATGCATTTTTGCATTACCTGGATCTTGGCCCGCAGGTGCAAAGCCTGCTGAAGCTGACCAAGCAAGTGCGTAGTGGCGGATACCAGTCAAAGCTTTTAGATAACTTTAAGCTCGATGCGGATATTAATAAGGGCGGTAAGATATCCGAGTTATTATCCAAAACCCAGCTTATACCTGTACAGATAGCGAAAGAGCCTATTTCAAAAAAGGGCCCGCGCTTAAGTTCAGATATATCGATAGCAGGCAGGTATGTAGTATTAGTGCCTTTTTCGGAAGTTACTTCTATCTCAAAAAAGATAAAGAGCAACACCGAGCGTAACCGCTTGCGCAAGATAGTTGAAAGTATAAAGCCTAAGCATTTTGGCGTCATCATCCGCACGGTATCCGAAGGTAAAGGTGTTGCCGAACTGCAAAAAGACTTGCTTGACCTGATCTCCAAGTGGGAATCATTTATAACACGCCTGCCTTCTGTCGAACCGGCAAAAAAAGTATTGGGAGAAATTGACCGCACTTCAACCCTTTTACGGGACATTTTAAACCCGGATTTTCAGCATATTTATGTAAATGATAATGTCATGTACGAAGAAGTGCGTTCGTATATCCATGAAATATCCCCTGAAATGGACGGTATCGTCCGCTTACATAAAGGGAATGTTCCCATTTTTGAGCATTATGGCGTTGATAAGCAGATCAAATCTGCTTTCGGTAAAACGGTTAACCTGGCTGGTGGCGCTTACCTGGTAATTGAACATACCGAAGCACTGCACGTGATCGACGTAAACAGCGGTAACCGGACAGCAAGCAAAGAAAACCAGGAAGAAAACGCCTTCCAGGTAAATAAAGAAGCCGCGAAAGAAATTGCCCGGCAGCTGCGCCTGCGGGATATGGGCGGCATCGTGGTGATCGACTTTATCGACATGCACAAGCCGAATAACCGCAAAGACCTGTTCGATTTTTTAAGGGCCGAAATGTCGTACGACAGGGCGAAGCATACTATTTTGCCCCCAAGCAAATTCGGGCTGGTACAGATCACCCGGCAGCGCGTGCGGCCCGAAATGAATATTGTTACTACCGAAATTTGCCCTGCCTGCAACGGCACAGGCACCTTGCGCCCTACTATTTTGCTGATCGACGATATTGAGACCAACTTCAATTACATACTGGACGAGCAAAACGAAAAGAATATTACCCTTATCGTTCACCCATACATTGAAGCCTATATTAAAAAAGGCATCATCAGCCGCCAGGTAAAATGGTTTATGAAATATAACCAGTGGATAAAGGTGAAAAGCAACCCCGCTTACCAGATCACCGAGTTTCATTTTTTCTCGGCGAAAGACGAAGAGATTAAGTTGTAATTACGATTTTAGATTTTAGATTTACGATTTTTTTAGGCCGTAAATCGTAATTCAGAATCAACTAAATACCTTCCTTCCTATTATTAAATTACTTTCTTGCCAAAATACTATTATCTTTAGCAATTCGTAAATCGTAATTCTAAATTCTTAATTCAAATTGTCAAAAACAAGGTTCGCATATTTCTGCCAAAGCTGCGGCTATGAGTCGGCGAAATGGCTGGGTAAATGCCCGTCGTGTTCGCAATGGAATACTTTTGTGGAAGAAGTTATAGAAAAGGACAGTAAATCCATCCCAACCTGGAAATCAGCCTCAACTACTTTGCAGCGTGCCAATAAACCGGTACAGGTAGCCGATATAACATTTAGCGAAGAAGACAGGCTGCTTACGCCTGATAATGAGTTTAACCGGGTATTGGGCGGCGGTATTGTTGCAGGTTCGCTGGTGCTGATTGGCGGTGAGCCGGGCATAGGTAAATCAACCCTTATGTTGCAGCTGGCTTTGAATATGCCGAAAATAAGGGTGCTGTATGTTTCGGGGGAGGAAAGTGAGCGACAGATAAAGATGCGGGCGGAACGATTAGCCCCCCAACCCCCTGAAGGGGGAGCTTTTGGGAGTGGATGTTTTATATTGACGGAGACTTCCACCCAAAATATATTTAAGCAAATTGAAGAACTGGAGCCGGATCTGGTGGTGATTGATTCTATACAAACTTTACATTCAGCCCATATTGAATCAACGCCGGGGAGTGTTTCGCAGGTGCGGGAATGTACGGCAGAAATGCTGCGCTTTGCCAAGGAAAGCGGTACGCCGGTGTTTTTGATAGGCCATATTACCAAAGATGGTATGATCGCCGGACCCAAAATCCTGGAGCACATGGTGGATACCGTTTTACAGTTCGAAGGGGACAGGCACCATGTTTACAGGATATTGCGTACTGTAAAAAATCGCTTTGGTTCTGCATCAGAGCTGGGTATTTACGAAATGCTTGGGGAAGGCTTGAGGGAAGTATCAAACCCATCGGAAATCCTGCTTTCGCAACGGGATGAGGCGTTGAGCGGCATTACCATTTCTACTACTTTAGAGGGTATGCGCCCTATGATGATAGAAACCCAGGCGTTAGTGAGTCCGTCGCCCTATGGCACCCCGCAGCGAACCGCAACCGGTTTTGATACCAGGCGTATGAGCATGCTGCTGGCGGTGCTCGAGAAACGCTGTGGCTTTAACCTTGGCGCAAAGGATGTATTTTTAAATATAACCGGCGGTATACGGGTTGAAGACCCGGCAATCGACCTCGGTCTTGCCGCCGCCATCATATCTTCGCACGAAGATATTCCTGTTCCATTTAAAACCTGCTTCGCCGGGGAGATAGGCCTGTCAGGCGAGATCCGTGCTGTAAACCGCGTGGAGCAGCGCATCGCCGAAGCGCAAAAATTGGGCTTCGAGCAAATATTTATCTCAAAATATAACCTTCCGTCCGGAGGCCACGATAAAAAAGGTATCGACCTGTCGCGTTATAAAATTGATATAAAAATTGTAAGCCGGATCGAAGAGGTTTTTGGGTTATTGTTTGGATAATTCTATTTTACATCAAATGCAATTTCATTCTCCCATATCGCCTTCCTGTCTAATTGAGATTTGAAATTAGCAAGCGTATATTGCTTATCAGGACTGATTTTCTGTGAATATATCCTTTCGCCATTCAAATAAACATTCACTTTTTTATCATAATCAATCATTTCCCGGTTCAATTTTATAGCAAACGAGGCTACATCACTTGTTTCAATGTATATACTATTGCCGCTTCTTTTTGCTTTTATCGCACCTGACCTGTGGGGATAATCAAATGCCATTTCTTCGCGGTGAATTGTTTTATTAAAATCACTGTTGTCTATCCATGTTGTGATTTTAAAATTAGGATCTTTCTGCCAGACTGCTTTTTTTGAGAGCGTATCCAGGCCGGTTATTGTTATCCAGTCGGATGTGCCATATTTAACATTATCCGTTTCAAAATAAATTTCTTTCGGATAGGGGTTGCGTGCCCTTGTTTCCATATCCTCAAATACCTTAGCCATTGGCTGTAACGATTCTTTCATTGATGGAAACCAGTGCGGATAGCCTTTATTAAGCTCAGTATGCCAGTTTACACCCATTGAGTTGGCGAGGCTGTCGATGGTTTTTACAGCCTGCGGCGGATAATAGTAATCTTTATCAGTAGCAAAATTGTAAAAATGCCTTGTCACCCCGTTTTGCAGAAAAGTACCGCCGATGAATACTTTTGGCTGTGTGTTCATCCCATAAAAACCGGCATACAGCGATGGCGATTTTACCAGGTAGGTGAACACCCCGGTAGCGCCATTTGAATGGCCCAGCAGTTCAACCCGATCATCATCAATATTCAAAAAAGCTTTAAGGTACACCACAATTTCATTTACCATATCGAAGCCCCTTTCGGTATTCATCCAGTTCAGCGTATTTATTCCCATCGGGTAAACGGTAATATAATTTTTTGAATAACCGGGGATGTGATCGCTGGTCATCTTATAGGTTTCAGGTAGTCCCCGGGGGCTGCCATAAAATTTATTGTACTTAATAGCCCCGTGTAGAACCACCAAAGCAGGTTTGGCTGTGGCCGGATCATAATTGTCCGGCATATGCACATAGAAAGGGACATCCTTATTATTAATGCGAATAAAAAGCGCTATGCCGTTATTAGTTAAGTAAGCTTTTGGCGATTTATAAACGAGTGAGCTTTTAAGCGCCGGGTAAATGTCCCCGGTTAATTTTATACTATTCAATTGCGGCCTTACATCAAGTGTGGTCTCGAAGTTTCTTTGGTTGCTTATAACGGGTTCCTTTTCTTTGGCTTCCGCCTCTTGCAAAGGGGTTATAATAGCTGTCCACCTTTCATCATCGCTTAAAAAAGCAAAGCTTTTTTCGCTCAACAGCTCATCGCTGAATGTGGTTTCTCCGTTCAGGGTATTATTTTTCATATACCTTTTTAGTGCCGGGAAAGCTTTTTCCTTATTTCCGGCGAGGCTCCATGATACGGCCGAGCGGTAAGCGATATTATTTGAATCCCCTTCTACCCTATCCAGGAAAAGGTCGAAATTCGTAGCCGCGCATACATAGTCTTTCAATTTAAAACAAGAATCGGCCGCCCCAACGTAATTTTGTGCGTTTGCAAAGCAAAAGGCAAATGTCATCAGCATTAATAAACAAGTTTTTTTCATGATCTTTCTTTTTAATATGCCGAAATGATGTGTACGGTTAGTTTATGTTACACAAAATGAGAAGATTATACCTCAATCTGCCAAGGTAATTGACGACCGCCCTAATATCATTGATGAACCGGCATTTTTGGGAAGGTGGCTATTTTCCAACCGTTCATCATTAAAAATTGCCTGTTTATGTAGTTTTAGCGGTTTTATCTGCAAACTGCGCCTATATTTATCTGATGAAGCGCAAGCAGCTGATACTTTTACAAATTTGTTTATGGGTTTTACTTTTTATAAGTGATTTATGGTCGGCCTATTCAGGTGAAATTATAGGTGCGCATAAGAATTTCACATGGCAATTAGGCGTCCGCCATTTCATTATAGAAGCCGGTTATATTACTATACCCATTACCTGTTTTTATTGCAGCTATCTGTTTGTAGCCCCGCAGTTGTTTTCAAAACGAAATTACCTTCTGGCCTTTGTTTATGCGGTACTTACGTTGGTCGCAATCGTTGCTTTGCGTTATTTGATCGAGTATTATTTCTTTTTGCCTGTTTTGGGTTTCGATAATTACCAGGGCCATCCGTGGCCAGCGAGCGATTATATCGAAAACATATTCTTTTACTATTTCCCAAGGTATTTTGTGTACGGCCTGATGTATTTTTTCGCCGAAAGCTGGTATACCAACAAACATTTGAAACAGGAGCTTGAGAAAGAAAGGTCGGCAGCCGAGCTTGCTTTTTTGCGGTCGCAGTTGAACCCGCACTTTTTATTTAATACCATCAATGATATTTATTCGCTTACCTATCAAAAATCAGAACAAGCCCCTGAAGCATTGCTTAAGCTGGCGGAACTGTTGCGTTATATGCTGCGCGAGGGCAACGAAGCTTTTAAGCCATTAAGTGCCGAAGCCAGGTACCTGGAAAACGTAATTGAGCTGCAGCGCATTAGCGCCAAAGGCAAAGCCTATATTAATTTCGAAACTGAAGGCTTAGACGGTGGCCAAAAAGTTGCTACGCTGTTGTTTGTTTCTTTTGTTGAAAATGCTTTTAAACATGGTGTGCTGAATGACCCGGCAGTACCTGTAAGCATTCATTTATTGGCTGATAACCATAAAATCGAATTCTCAGTAAAAAACAAAATAAACTGTGATCAAAAAGATAAAACGGGTGGCATAGGTTTGCATAATGTGCGCCGCCGGCTCGAACTGATGTACTCCGGAAAACATAAGCTTGATATTATCGACGGGGATGAATTTTATAGCATAAATTTAGTTTTACAAACCAACTTGTAAATGCGCTGCTTAATAATTGATGACAAGCCTTTGGCCATAGATATCCTGGCCGATTACACGTCCAAAATACCTTTCATGGAATTGGTTGCAGTTACTACTAACCCGATTGAGGGCTTGTCGATCATCCGTGAACAAAAAATAGACCTAGTTTTCCTTGATATTCAAATGCCGGAATTAACCGGCTTGCAGTTTATGAAAATACTGGACAAGCAAAGTATGGTTATTTTAACCACAGCCTATGCCGACTATGCGTTGGACGGTTTTGAGCATGATGTGATCGATTATTTACTTAAACCCATTGCTTTTGAACGGTTTTATAAGGCTGCCGAAAAAGCTTTGCGCCATTTGAAACCGGGAGGCGTTCAAAACGCACAAATTAACGAAAGCCCGTCAGCGGCAATGGCGCCCGAATTTTTATTTATCAAGACGGAGCACCGCATCCAAAAAGTAAATACCAGGGACATTTTATATATCGAAGCCCTTCAAAATTATGTTTCGCTTAATACTTTAGCAGGACGGGTAATGAGCCTGCAGCCATTAAAAAAGATCGAAGAACAATTGCGCCGGTCCGAATTTATCAGGGTGCACAAATCCTATATTGTTTCGCTAAGGCATATCAGTTCCGTTGAGCGCAGCCGGATTTTTATTGGCGATACGATTATCCCTGTTGGGGATAGTTACAGGGATGCTTTTTATAAGCTGATAGATAAAACGACGTAGAGACGCGATGCATCGCGTCTCTCACAAAGCAGCAAAATACAACATGGCGGAGACGCGATGCATCGCGTCTCTACGAATTCCCATTCAAATTATAAGACCCCAAATATTTTGTCTCTACAGGATACAATTATCCTTCCTTCTTGTATCCACAATGTAAATAACCTTCCAGCCACCGGCAGTTTTCATCAACTGAAAAACATCCACCCCGCAATGGTTGAATTTATCGCCCAGGTAAAATTTGTAAGGCGCCCAAACGCTGGCCAGGTCGCCATCAATTTTTATGGCGTCAAACACAATACGTTCATCATAAACTGCCGTATGGGGTGTGCCAATCGCTTTTACAAAATCATCAGCTTTTTCGGTTGATAATATGGCTTTTCCTTCTTTATCATTTGAAACGCTTTGCAATACCATATCTTTCGAGAAAACAGACCGCAGCAAAGTACTGTCGCCTTTGCGCATGGCATCAAAAAGGGTGTTAACGGTTTGTTTAATAGCGGCTGTTTCGGTTTGTTGGGCGAAGATGCTGGTTGAGATGATCAGCAGTAGGTTTATAATGAGTAGCTTTTTCATAACTTATTAATAACACCGGTACGAAATGCATTTGAACACGAATATAAAAAAGCCCCGCATAAAAAATGCAGGGCCCGCTTAGTTTATTATAAGATCAGTTAGGACATTTTCAACTTTTTCTGAATATCGGCAACATACCCTTTAAATTTTTTATCGGTATCGATCAAATCTTCAACCGTTTGGCAGGCATAGATCACGGTGGAGTGGTCGCGGCCGCCAAAGAAATGGCCTATTGATTTCAGTGAGCTTTTGGTGTGCGCTTTTGCAAGGTACATAGATATTTGCCGGGCCTGTACGATTTCGCGTTTGCGGGTTTGAGATTTTACCATCTCGATCGGTACTTCAAAATATTCGCAAACCAGGTTCTGGATGAATTCCATTGATATTTCTTTGGACGAATTTTTTACAAAATTCTTCAGCATCTGCTTGGCAAGGTTAAGGTCAATCTCCTTGCGGTTTAAGGTTGATTGCGCCAAAAGGGAAACCATTGCGCCTTCGAGCTCACGCACATTATTATCAATGTTGTGTGCAACGTACTCAATTACATCATTTGAAAGTTCAATACCGTCCTGGTAGGTTTTGTTTTTGAGTATGGCCATACGTGTTTCCAGGTCGGGGATCTGTAGGTCGGCCGAAAGGCCCCATTTAAACCGCGACAACAGGCGTTCTTCCAAACCGGCCAGATCTTTCGGCGCTTTATCCGAGGTAATAATTACCTGCTTGCCTGATTGGTGGAGGTGGTTAAAAATATGGAAAAAGAAATCCTGTGTTTTTTCCTTACCGGCAAAATTGTGTACGTCATCCATAATGAGCACATCAATAGCCTGGTAAAAATTCACGAAATCATTAATATTATTATGCTTTAAGGCGTCAACAAACTGCTGGGTAAATTTCTCGCAGGATACATACAGTACCAGTTTATCAGGCAGTGTTTGTTTTATTTCGTTACCGATAGCCTGCGCCAGGTGGGTTTTGCCCAACCCTACTCCGCCATAGATCATTAACGGGTTGAAAGAAGTGCCTCCCGGTTTTGCGGCTACGGCGTAACCAGCCGAACGCGCCAAACGGTTACAATCGCCCTCAACAAAATTGCTGAAAGTATAATTGCGGTTAAGCTGCGGATCAACGTTCAGTTTTTTTAACCCCGGTATTACAAAAGGGTTTTTTATGTCCTTATTAATCGAAATGGGTATTGGCATAGACTGATTTTTTGATTCGGCACCGTTCCCGTTTGATGGGATATTGGTGGTATATGGCTTGCTGGATGATGATTGTTCAACCACTATGTTATACTCCAAACGCCCGTCGTCGCCTAGTTGTTTTTTTATCGTCTTTCGGAGCAGGCCCACATAGTGTTCTTCCAACCATTCGTAAAAAAATAAACTTGGAACTTGTATCGTTAAAACACTTCCTTCCATTCTTAAAGCTTTTATCGGCTCGAACCACGTTTTAAAACTTTGGGCCGGTATGTTGTCTTTAATTATCTGGAGGCAGCTATTCCAAACGGTAGTACAAGTTTTTTCCATATTATTTTTATTAAAATATTGATTTCCAACTCCCCAGCGAACTATCTTTTGGCCTGTTACGGAACATCGAATATTCTAAAAAAAAGCGGATAAAAAAATTTAATTTCAACTTTTTAATGAAATAAATTTATATAATAATAAAGCGGTTTATAGTGCATAATTCAAATAAAATATTATATTACGCACACAAAATTCAAAATTTTTAACTATCTCAAAATTTTTTTAACTATTTATCTGTTTCTTAGGTGCCCATGCCGGATTTCTTGTTTAACGCAATGTCATCTTTCGGCAATAGTTAAGTAACAATGTTGCTTAACCATTTAATAAAATGGTGCTAACGGCTTGTGCCGCACGGGGTCAAATCCAGTGTGCCTGGCAATGCTTTCCCGGTGATGTCCGGTTCCGGATATTTGGTACTAATATTCGCCAAAAACAGTGCGTAGCGTGTCTGCAATTTCTCCTAAAGTGGCATAGCTTTCAACGGCGGTCAGTATAAAAGGCATTAAGTTTTGAGTTCCCCTGGCTGCATCGGCAAGCTTTTCAAGGCTCATACCAACGGCCTGGTTATCCCTTTTGCTTTTCAACTCTGAAATTTTCTCAGCTTGTTTTTTACGGATCGAATCGTCCACGCGAAAAACATTTATCGCCGGTGCTTCCGCTTCAGTGAAACGGTTTACCCCAACTATCACCCTTTCTCCGCTTTCAATTTCATTTTGGTACTGATAAGCCGAAGCGGCAATTTCCTGTTGTATGTAATCCTGTTCAATAGCTTTTACTGACCCGCCCATCGCATCAATTTTGTCGATATATGCCTGCGCGGCTTTTTCAATTTCATTGGTCAATGCTTCAATAAAATAAGAACCGCCCAAAGGATCAACAGTATCGGTAACCCCGGTTTCAAACGCGATGATCTGCTGCGTGCGCAATGCAATTTTAGCCGCCGCCTCAGTTGGGAGTGAAATGGCTTCATCATAGCCATTCGTATGAAGTGATTGCGTGCCCCCCAGCACGGCCGCCAGCGCCTGGTTGCTTACCCGTACAATATTATTCATCGCCTGCTGCGCCGTTAAGGTCGATCCGCCGGTTTGTGTATGAAAACGCAGCTTTTGAGCGCCGGGATCTGTCGCCCCCAATTCTTTTGTGATGTGTGCCCACATCCGCCGGGCCGCCCTGAATTTGGCTATCTCTTCAAAAAAATTATTGTGGCAGTTAAAGAAGAAGGATAATCTTTTTGCGAAAACATTAATGTCAAGTTTTTTATCTAATGCTGCTTTTAAATAAGCCTTGCCGTTTGCCAGTGTAAATGCAAGTTCCTGCACGGCTGTTGAGCCGGCTTCGCGGATATGGTAGCCTGATATGGAAATGGTGTTCCATTTTGGCACCTCCCTGCTGCAATATTCAAACACATCGGTGATCAGCCGCATAGATGCTGCGGGAGGGTATATATATGTACCGCGCGCGGAATACTCTTTTAATATGTCATTCTGTACTGTTCCCGATAATTGTTTCAGATCGGCGCCCTGTTTTTTAGCAAGAGCGATATACATGGCCAATAATATAGGCGCGGTGGCATTGATGGTCATGGACGTAGTGATATCCTTCAGATCGATCCCGTCGAACAAAATTTCAATATCCTTTAACGAATCAATGGCAACACCCACTTTACCAACTTCACCTTCGGCAAGCTCATGGTCCGAGTCGTAGCCAATTTGTGTAGGCAGGTCGAAAGCTACGGATAAACCCATGGTGCCCTGGCTTAACAGGTAATGGTAGCGTTTATTTGATTCTTCGGCGGTTGAAAAACCGGCGTACTGGCGCATCGTCCAGGGTTTGCCCCGATACATATCTTTCTGTATCCCGCGGGTAAAAGGAAACTCACCCGGCACCTCGCTCATCGCAGAAGGGTTGCAATAAACTTCCTTTATTTCGATACCTGATGTGGTTGTGAATTTCTTTCCGGGCATTGTGCTTGTTTTAGAGTCAGAGATTAGAGATTAGTTGCAGCTTCTTTCGGACTTTACTGACTTTCGGACTAATCACTAAACTAAAATAATTCTTCAAGATCTTTCCTCAGCATATTTGCGCCAATTTCATAAGGGTTTTCTTCCAGCTGGCCCAGGTGTCCCAGGATGGCCTTACTGAAATCAAGCCCCGAAGCTGTTTCGGGCATCGACCTTACCGCATTGTTTATCATAGCGAGCGTATCCTCTTTAATATGTTTTACAGCGCCCCACGCACGACTGCTTACATAAATTTGCTGTGTAATATTATGCTGAAACTCGCTGCGGATATCCTCAACAACCAGGCTGTACAGTTCGTGTGCGCTGTAGGATGTCGCGTTCATACGGATGAGCATATTGGCAGGGTTAATGCGTTCAATAAATAAAACCAGGCGCTCGTATGCCTGTAAGCGGAGCGGCAGGGTTTGGTTGCTTAAGGTCTTCCTGAATTCAAGCATTTGTATTTTTTCGTCCCTGTCGAGGTATGGTTTTATCAGGTAAAAGGCTATCCAAACAACGCCCAGGCCCGCAATGGTATATTTTATAATATCTAATAAATAAGGTAAAAAGTTCATGCTGCTGAATGTTAAATTGAGGTCATAAATAAACAGGCTGCAACAAAAATCCGCATTTTACCTTATATTTGTGTAGTTAATTAAAAATAAGATGAGTACTGCTGTTGAAACCGCTCCCGGACCGGTAACCTTTACAGAAGGCGCCGTAAAAGAATTGTTAAAATTAAGAGACCAGCAAGAGCTTGGTGATGATTTTGGCCTGCGCGTCGGCGTTGAAGGCGGCGGCTGTTCAGGAATGAACTACGTTTTGGGCTTCGATCAGAAAAAAGAAGGCGACCAGGAGTATATAATAGACGGGATAAAAGTGTACATGCATAAAGCGCATGGCTTATACCTCATCGGTATGCAGATAAATTTCCAGGATGGCCTGAACGCCCGTGGGTTCACTTTTAACAACCCTAATGCAGCCAGTACCTGTGGCTGCGGGACTTCGTTTTCGGTATAAAGATAAATTCTACATAAATAAAAAAGGCAGCTGAACAGGCTGCCTTTTTTATTTATATCCCTTTAGTTATGCGGATTAATTTGTCGGTACGGTAGGCGGAATAAACTTGATATCGTCGTTGTTCACGGTCTTTTTGTTTTTCTTAACAGGCCCTTCACCGAGCTTGCCGAAGGAATAATTAAAACCAAGATTAAACCTGCGGTAAACAATGTCATTGTGAATGATCTCGGTAAAACGGGGGTCAACAAAGCTGTTTTTATAATTGAGGTATTTAAGATAGGGATTACTTGCCGAAGCGTAAATATTAAGCTTTTTGTTAAAAATGCTTTTTGATACGCTTAAGGATGTATAATAATAAGGGCTGGTGGTTCCCTGCAGCGTAACTGCCGGGCTGTAATATTGAAAGTTAAAACCGGTGCGCCATTCGTGGTTAAACTTGTAGCTTAAATACAGGTTGCCATTCCCGATGACGGCTTTTCTGCTATAAAAGGCGCTGTCGGCTGTTCCCGCTAATTTTATAAAACCAACCTGGGCGGTCAGGTTCAGGTTTAACCGTTTGGTGAGCGGATAATTTATGTTGAGATCGGCTTCCAGGTCATTGTTTGTTCCGATGTTTTCATACGTGGCCCTGGTTATACCATCCGCACCAAAAATGCTGACAGCCTGGATGGTATTATTTGAAAACGAATAGCTTAAGCCGGCATTAATGGATGCATTTTTAAATAAACTATAATTTAGACTGAGTATGTGGTTGGTTTCCGGTCTTAAACCGGGGTTACCATAAGTAATAAAATTGGGGTCCTGCTGATCGACATAAGGGTTTAGTTGCTGGATACCGGGCCTTTGAATACGTTCCGTGTACCCGAAATTAATGCTTGTGGTTTCTGAAAACTTTTTTTGAATGGCGATAGACGGTACCAGGTTATTATAATCAGGGATCGTAACAGGGTTTCCGGCAGAGAAATCTGCATCAACAATTGTTCTTTCAAGCCGGAGGCCGGCCTTAATTGTCCATTGCTGCAGGTTTAACTGGTATGAATTGTAGATACTGAAAATGTTTTGCTGGTAGCTGAAGTTGTTCGAATTATTTGCATCCAAAAAGCTGCCCGAAGGATCAGCCACTTCAGTATTAAAGTCGCTGAAATTATTGCGGAATATGGTTTTAACGCCGGCTTCAATATCCACGTGTTTTAAAGGATAAGCATAGTCAACCTGTGCGGTATGTTCGTGCGTGCCCGATTTGTTGTCCTGGCTGTAGTTGCTGATATCGTAGTTTACCTGTTCAGATGCAGTAAGCGCATTGAACTGGGAATTATTGGTTGAACTAAACCGGTATGAAAATGATAGCAATTGGGCCTTATTTCTTCTAAAACCAAGCTGGTAATCGAGCCCGAGATCGTAGCCGTGCTGTTGGGTATTGCCATTGTTATCCAAAAGGTAACTATGATTTAATGTGTCCGTTTGCTGCGTAAATATGCTGCTAAACCGGTTACCGCTGCCGCCATTATAGCCCAACGAAACTGATACCAGGTTAAGGCTGTCAATTTCATAGCTCATTTGGTTGGATATATAGCCGATATTGCTTTTAGTATGCGCCGATCCCTGCTGGTTTAAAGTTGATGCGATAGGAAAGGTGCCCGTTCTTGCAACAGAAAATGGAGTGGTTGGAATATCCCATTCGTTCCACCCTGCGAAAACCGACATGGCAAATTTCCCGCTCTTTAAATTAAAAGATCCGGTGCCCCTCGGCCCGTTTGGAAATTTGTATTGGAGGCCGAAATTACCGCTGTAGCCGTTGGTTATTTTCTTTACCGTAATGATATTGATAATACCTGCCAGGCCTTCGCTGTCGTATTTTGCCGGCGGGATGGTGATTATTTCAATGCGCTGGATGCTGCTTGCCGCCATGCTTCTGAATATTTCCTTTGGGTCGTGAACCATTAGTGACGAGGTATGGCCGTCAATCAGCACTTTAAAACTCCCGCTGCCTTTTAATTTAACGTTGTCATCAGCATCCACGGATACTAAGGGCACCTTGCGCAGCATATCCAGCAAACTGTTAAATTTATTTTCGGGGTCCGCCTGCACGTTATAGCTGAGGCGGTCAACTTCCTGTTTTACAAGCGGGGAATGTGCAATTACCGTTACTTCCTGCAATATTTGCGGGTCGGGCTGCAGGTATATGGCAGGTAAAGTTAACCCTTCAATATCCTCTATCCCGGTACTGTAAACATGGTAACCCAGCAGGGAGACCCTTAAAATATGCGGCGCGTTATCAACAACGATCAATTCAAACCGGCCGGTGGAGTCGGTACTGGTTTGGCCAACCATCTGAAAATCATTTTTTCTTAACAATTCAACCTGCGCGAATTTTAGCGGCGCTTTGGTATCGGCCGTGAATACCGAACCTGATACCTTTCTCCTATTTATGGTGATAGCATTATTTTGCTGTATCAATATGTTGTCATCAACCTGTTTGAAAATGAAGTTTGTATTTTTCAGTAACTGATATAATGTTTGTTCTACTGTTCTTCTCTCGTCCGCAAGGGTTAAATTGGTCAGCATGCTAATATCTGTCTTCCTGTAAAAGAACCTCAGCGTGGTTTGCCGTTCAATTTGCTTTATTGCGGTTTCCAGCGGCTCGTCCTTCAGCCCTACGGAAACTGTCTCAATTGACATGTCCTGCGCTTTACCGGGGCTGGCCAAAAGCAATTGTAAAGTGGTTAATAATATGATAGTTACTATGATGCTTACGCGCATTAACTGGCGAATTAATAATGAATTACTTGGTGTATTACCGGTTATACAGGCACATAAGGCCCCCGGCTCCCGCATTATTGCAGAAATTTTCATACTTTTAAATGTTTTAAGTGATTATCCGATTGTTTAAAACCCTGGTATTTCCGGGAAACCTGTGGGCCGATTGCCGTCGGCTTACAGGTTTATTTTCCCTTATTTGTTCTCATTTGGTCAGGGACTATTCATCTTCTTTAATAGATACGTTTTCATAGTTTCATGTTTATTGTTAATTGCATCCGGGCCCGTCAATGAGGATGCTTCCATCGGCATTTGTTTTATAGGTTGCATTGTTAAAGGCGCAGACCACTTTTAATATTTTTCCCAGGTTATCGCCATGCAGGGAAGTACCGGTAAAACGGCAGTTTTTTAACTTATCATTCCCGAAGGTGATCTTTACATTAAACTTCTGCTGTAATTGTGCGGCAGCATCTGCAAAAGTGATATCATCAAAATAGATATTGCTTTTTTGCCATGCGATAACCTGTGCGGCATCCACATCAGTTTGGACCGACTGCTTGCTCACAACATTAAAGCTGATCTGCTGGTTAGGTGTGATAATGCCCAAACGACGGGTACCATTTGCCACGCTTACTTTTCCGCGTGTCACCGTTACCACAATGGTGTGCTGGTTTTTATCCTCTTTGATGTCAAAAGCAGTACCCAAAACCGTGGTAATCACATTCCCGGTGTGGATAATGAAGGGTTTGGAGGCATCGTGCTGAATATCAAAATAAGCCTCACCTGATAAATAAACTTCCCTTGTTTTGCCGTTAAACTGTTTAGGGTATTTTAATTCAGAACCGGAATTGACCCAAACCTTACTGCCATCCGCCAAAGCAACCTGCTCCTTTTTATTTTGAGGTACTATAAGGGCCGACAGTTGGCTGGGGTGCAAACGGTTTTGTAAAAGGGGCCATGCCAGGTACCCGGCAAAAAATATAGCCAGCACTGCAGCGACCGCTGCTACCCGCGGCCACCAGTTCATTCTGCGGACAGTTTGGTGCAAAGGAAGCCCCTCGCCAATCAGCGCCAGGTCTTCGCTAAATTCCCAGGCAGAAAGTTCGGTTATTGCATTTACGTCGCGCTGCAGGTACCAGCTTTCCAGCATGGCTTTTTCTGCGTCGGTGGCTTCACCTTCGTGATATTTTTTTAATAATGTTTCTATTTCCTTGTTTTCCATCAGCTGAAAAATCGTTTATTACAGCTGTAGTCGGTTAACAAAGGCGATGGGCGTAGAAGAAAATGAAATTTATTTTAAGAAATATGATTTGTTGTCACTTATGAGCTTTTGATGCACTACTTTTTGTGGCTGTAGATGCTACATATTAAGTTTTAGAGGTGATAATGACATTTAGGTTTACTTCATTCACAGAACGCCACAGATCACGACCATAACCGAACGCTGAATGTCCGTTTTTGATACATCGCATTCTTGTTATAATTTTTAAGATGCTTATAATCAATGATTATATAAATTGGCATAGTTATTACGAATAGTTTCGTACAATAATTTATTTTATGGATTATACACTTAACTGTGACCTTTTTATCGATTTAAACAAATGAAAATCAGCTCAATTGTATCGTTTTTTTTCCTTGCGGCAACCGCGAACTTGCAAGCGCAGACCTTGCCCGATTCGGTGGTCAAAAAGATTGACCGGCTGCACAACCAATGGGATAAGAAAAACAGCCCGGGGGCAGTCGTTGGCATCGTGCGTAACGATTCACTCATCTTTGCAAAAGGATATGGCATGGCCAGCCTGGAATATGGCGTGCAGCTCAGCCCGCAAACCGAATTTCAACTTGGTTCGATCAGCAAGCAATTTACCGGCTATTGCGTCCTGCTGCTGGAACGCGAAGGCAAGCTCCGCCTGGATGATGATATCCGTAAATATCTGCCCTGGTTTCCGGATATGAAGGAAAAGATCACCATTTACCAATTGCTGCACCACACCAGCGGGGTCAGGGAGGTAACACTCTACGGCCCGGGCGGTGGCGATGAAGAACCCAAAGAACCCTTAAAAAAGGCGATCATCCGGCAAACGACCCTGAACTACAAACCGGGCGAACGCTACAGCTATTGCAGCACCGGGTTTAACCTGCTGGGAGAGATTGTCAGGGCCGTCAGCGGAAAATCAATCCGTAGGTTTGCCGACTCGGCCATCTTTAAACCACTCCATATGGACCATACCTTTTATAATGATATCCGCCACGAAGTGATCCCTAACCTCGCCAGCGGCTACATGCCTTCCGGCGACAACCACTACTGGCTGGATAACGAGACGGGAGGACCGGTGATGGGCGGCTCGGGCGTAGTGACCAATATGGAAGACATGGCTAAATGGATCATCCATTTTTATCATCATCCGAAAGAGGATGATGCCCTGATCGCGGAAATGGTCCGGAAAGGTAAGCTGAATAACGGGGAAAAGGTCCCTTACGGAGCGGGTATCGCCCTGGATGCTATCAATGGACAGATAGCCTATTCCCATACCGGAAAAGCCGCGGGTTACAATACCTATATGGCGGTACTCCCCGCGCAGCGAACAGGCTTTATTGAACTGACCAATATATGGGACTATAACAACGGGCCGTTCGGGATGCTGATCAACCTGCTAGCACCTGATCAAACCAGCCACAAAGCGGCAATAGCGGTGACAGACACGCTTAGTGCCCGTTTGAGCGATACGGTCGCTGTCCGGAAGTTTGCAGGAGATTATATGACAGATGACGGCCAGCAATTCAGTATATCGCTTAAAAACGGTTTTCTTTACGCAGGCCTTTTCGGACAACAATTCCTGATGAAAAAAGCTGCAAAAGACACCTTTGCCGCGGTGAAGGTTCCGTTCAGCATCGTGTTGAAGGGAGAGGGAAATAACAAAGCATTTATTTTCCGGGATGAGATTGCCAGGCCGATCATCAAACGTATTCCTGTCGGGGATGCGGAATTAACTACCTATACCGGCACCTATTATTGCCCGGAAAACGACTTTACTTATTCGATCGTCCTCGAAAACCATAAATTAAAGCTCACTAATACCCGGCTGGACGACGCAACGATCACTTTTGTGACCCCGGACGAACTCTTTAACAGTAACTGGTGGATGTACCATATGACTATGGTGAGGGATAGCAAAAAACAGATCACGGGTTTTGATGTGAATGTACGGTCTACCTATCATTTGAGATATTATAAAGAATTATCAACCAAGTAAGTGAACAGAGAAGATGGGACATGAACTAAATGAACAATACTTTGATGATATCGACTTATCGAAATTTGTGCCGCGATATAAGTGGTGCATCATCAGCTACAAAAATTGGTGCACTATTACCTCTAAAATAACATTTGTAAAAGTTCATGTGACACCTTAGTCAATAGCTGATGCAACAATTTGATCTATTGTCTGCGGTAGGATATGGTAAAATAATGGCATAAAGTGGCAGGCCAGATACCTTTTATCTGGGGCCTTGTTATTATACGTCAACATTTCTGACGGCTATTGCACAAGTACTCAACCAAGACTTTTGCCCTGCATATGCGTGAATTAGGCTGCCCTTTTATTTATCGTCCCTGGTAAAAGTTACATGATGTTTCATGTCGTTATCTGTAAAATTGAGGGAAATAGAGTCGCCGGCTGTAATGTATTTCCCGTCAACCGGTATAACATTACCGTCCGGCTCTTTAACATTAAACGAAAAATTATCGCCGGTGATCTTGCCGTCATTGATGGGTAAAGGATCGCCTTCGGCCTGGGCTGTACCAGTGAGTGTTTCTCCATTAACATTAAGAACAAGATGGAACGGATGATCGTTGCTATCGGGATCTTTTAGCGAACCTTTCCATTTCCCTCCCAGGCCGGCAACAGCCGCCAGGCATATTGCAAAACAAGCTACCAGTGTTGCCGTAATGAATATTTTTCTTTTCATAATTTCAGTTTTTAGTGAGACTCATACATTTAAAGAAACGTTACAGCAAGTATAAAAAGGCCTTGTTTTCCATCAGCTGAAAAATCGTTTATTACAGCTATGGTCGGTTAACCCTAACCGGTTATTCCCCGCGTAAGCTCTTGACCGGATTAATAAGCGCTACTTTAATCAGTTGAAAGCTAATAGTTATTAGCGCGATGGCTATGATCAGGCAGCCCGAAAGTGCGAACACCCACCATTGTACCGGTGTTCGGTAGGCAAAACCTTGCAGCCAGCCATTGGTGGCATACCATGCAAACGGCAGGGCAATTACAATTGCGATACCGATAAGCGTCATAAATTCGGCAGATAACAGCGTAAATAATGAGCCGATACCCGCACCGAGCACTTTACGGATTCCAATTTCCTTTACCCGCTGTTCGGCCGTAAACATGGCCAGGCCTAAAAGGCCGAGGCAGGAAATGAATATTGCCAGCACCGCAAAAATATCGGCTAATTTGTTGATGACCTGTTCGTTTTGATACAATAGCCGGTATTGGTCATCAACAAAATTTATTACCGGCGGGAACGCCGGGTTTAATTGTTTGCTGAGGTTCTGGATACTGGTTAAAGCCTCGCGGGTTTTACCGGGTTGCGTCCTGACCAGTACCACACCACCCTGCTGATTCTCGCCTAAAGTGAGCACCATCGGCCCCACGAGTTCGTGCAGGGAATGAAAGTGAAAGTCTTTAACAACACCCACTATCAGTCCTCTTCTTCCTAATAAGGTGAACGGCTTCCCGATAGGGTCTTTATAGCCGGTTAATTTAAGGGCAGCCTCATTTAGCAGAAAGCCTGAACTATCTGAAGTAAAGGCTTTCGAAAACTCCCGGCCTGCCAGCAGAGTTAATTTCATCGTTTTAAAATAATCATAGCCAATGGCGGCGTGGGTAAATAAAATGTTCGACGTGGTATCGTGATTGATCCAGTTAACTGCAGGGGTGCTGCCATAAATATCTACAGGCGGCGCACTTATCCTACTCACTGCCTGTATGCCGGGCTGAACCGACAACTCATTTTTGAATACCGCGTATTGGGAAGAAAGCTGCCCCTCAACGGGCACATAGACTACGTTCTCGCGGTCGTACCCCAGGCTTTTCGATTCGATATAGCTCATTTGCCTGGATACAATGATGGTGGCGGTTATAAAAACAACGGATAAAACGAACTGGAAAACTACCAGGCCCTTACGGAAAAGCAGGGTACCGGTATCTATTTTAAGTGCGCTCTTTAATACTTTAACCGGTTTAAAAGACGACAAGAACAAGGCAGGGTAACTACCGGCGATCAACCCGGTTATTATTGTAATAGCCATAATTTTTACCCAAAACCCTGGTTGGTCAAAAGGTAAGCCGATTTGCTTTTGTGTGACCTGGTTGAACCCGGGTAACAGCAGCGTCAGCAATACCAAAGCAATCATCACGGCGATCACGGTAATTAATAAGGATTCACTGATAAATTGCCATATCAGTGTGGAACGCAGCGCACCAACCACTTTGCGGACGCCGATTTCCCTGGCCCTTTTCACCGAACGCGCAGTGGTAAGGTTCATAAAATTTATACAGGCTATCAGTAAAATAAAAATGGCGATGATGCTGAAAAGGTGGACATATTCGATACGGCCGCCATGGGGTTTGCCGCTTTCAATGTTATTATTAAGATAGCTTTCGGCATAAGGCTGCAGGGCCAGGTCGCTGTAATAGGTGGCCGTTTTGCGGTCAGTATGGTAATACAAATCAAAAAAATGGGCGATCTTTACATCCACTGCGGCTGCATTGGCCTGCGGTTTCAGCATAACATAAGCCTGCGGGCCGGTATTGCCCATACTCCTGGCCCATGGATTATTTTCCAGGAAAGCGTCCCAGTTTGTCAAAAAATCGAAGGTTTGCGAAGCGTTTTTGGGGAGGTTTTCGAACACGGCGGTTACTTTAAAATCCTTCCGGTCCTGGTAACGGATGGTTTTGCCTATCGCATTTTCGGAGCTGCCATAAAAAACTTCCGCCATTTTCCGGGATATAGCAATAGCCACAGGCGAATTCAGCGCAGTTTGCGGTGAACCTGCCAGCAGGGGGTAGCTGAACATCTTAAAGAAATCTTCGCCCGCCGAATTGCCGTTCATTTTAACGACCTTTTCACCAGCCTTAAAAGTGCTGTTTTCCCCAAACCCCATGTTGGTGGCGTATGCCACATCCGGCACAACCTTTTTCAATTCATCAGCCAATATGCCCGGCATCTCGTAACTGCCACTTTCAACATGTCTGTCGAAATTGCTTTTATAAACTTTAAAAAGCCTTACACTATGGAAAGCGTCTACACTATATTCATTTTGTACCCATAGCAGGATGAGCAGGCTGCAGGCAAGGCCAACCGAAAGCCCGGCTAAATTGATAAAGCTATGCGCCTTGTTTTTTAACAGGCTGCGCCAGGCAACTTTCAAATAGTTTTTTATCATAGCATTTTCGAAAATACAAGTGCTGCCAAGCTAATGCCATAATTGTAATAAATTGTTTTTCAATGAATTACTGAAAGATAGTGATGGTTTACTGTTCGCTTTCGTTACAGCTAATGTCCGTTTTTATGATTTAAGGGCTTACAAAATAAAGGCAGCGAACAGTACGGTGCCCAGCTTTGACCTCAAAATTTTCAACGAGTTATTTACCTGCTTTTTTACCGTTTTTTCCGACAGGTTTAGTTTTTCGGCAATTTCTTTATGGCTAAGATTTTCTTTTCTGCTCAATTCAAACACTTCACGCATTTTGGGCGGCAATGCGCCAATTTCTTTTTCAATAATGGCCATCAGCTGTTTTTCCCTGATAAGGTGATCGGTTATGCAGTCGCCGTTAACAGCAAATTCGGCAATAGAATCTATATATTTTGATTGTACCTGGCGGCGGGTAAACAGATCGAAGACGCGATAACGAACGGAAGTGTAAAGGTAGGCGGCAAGGGTAGTTTTTAAAGATAATTCTTCCCGGTTTTGCCATAGGCTACTAAACAGATCATGTACAATATCCCTTGATTCTTCCCGGCTGCGTAATTTATTAAACACGTGGATATATAGTGCAGCATGATAACGGCGGTAGATCTCGGTATAAGCAAGTTGGTCACCGTCGTTTAAAAGAGCAGCCAGCTCATCATCGCTTAGTATATGATATTTTAACATTTACCCGTTTGTCCTAAAAGCGAAATTAATATTAATCGCATAGGTTCAGCCATTGTCATCATTATTAAATAAAAACAGGCCCGCACTAATTGCTTAATGCGGGCCTGTTTTTTAATGGATTGTTTAAAATATTATCTATTTCGCCCTGCGTATATAAATATTCCCATTCATATTCTTCATCATAATTTCCGGGCCACCCCCGGCAATTTTGCCGTATACCCAGTCTTCTATTTTTAAACTTACCATTCCCGAACTGCCGCTGCGGGTAACATTGGGTTTACGCTGTTCGGTAACCACATCAAAATCGGTGTAAATTTCCCCCCGGTCCGATTTCAGCTTTACATTTGCCTTTAGGCTGGCCGGGAAGGTTACATCTACATTCCCGTTAAGTGTTGAAAATGCCATCGGAGCCTTTGGGTCAATGGTTTTAAAAGTTACTTCCACCTTGCCATTAACCGTATTGGCCACCACCGAGCCGGATACATTATTTAGTTTAATATAGCCGTTTACATTGGTGATCTCCAGTTCGCCGCTGGCGTTACTCACGTTAATATTGCCATTATTTATGGTAGTTAGTTTTAAGGTCACTTCATTTTGCGGGATCTTTATCATAAGGTCGGCCTTTTTGTTCGCGTCGCCATGTACAGTTACCCGGTTATTGCTTTCTTCAGCCTGGATGCTGACACTATTTGAATTCAGTCGGCGCATGCCATTTTCACGTTCTTCGCCCCTGCCTCTCCTGTCTTCGTCTGATTGTACATCTATGATCACATCTTTGCCTTCATAGGCGTTTACAGTTATGGAGCCGTTAATCAAACCTACATCCAGCTTAAAGGCCTTGCCCGGCTGGCTTAACGGAACAACCAATTGTTGCCCTTTTTCGCCGCCTTGCGCGTTTACGCGGGTAGTTAGAAACATCGCTATCATCAATGCACCCGCAATTTTTATCTTTTTCATGTTATTTTTGTTTTTTAATATAAATATTCCCGTTAAGGGTTTCGAATTTAAATAATTTGCCGCCTGCGCCAATACGCACGTCAGAGGCTTTGTTAAGTTTATATACAGTTATGCCGTCATGATCTGATGCGGTTTTTACAACTTTACTTGGCATTACCTGCGCGTCATCAAAATCGGTATAGAACTGGCCGTTCATGCTTTTAAATTGCAGGTCAGCAGATAGTGCAGCCGGGTAGGTAATATTCATTTCCCCGTTTACCGTATAATAAGATGAGGCTTCCGGCGGAACACTCAGGTAATTTACCGTTACCGGCCCGTTTACCGTATGCGCACTGGTGGCGCCCTTCGCATTAACGATCTCGATACTGCCGTTCACATTATTCACTTTTAGTGAACCATAAACATCCTTAACGATGATATGCCCGTGGTTTACCGTTGATACGTACAAATTCACATTCGACGGTACTTTTACCGTATACTCCAGTTTAACCTCGTAATCAATGTGATGGTAATTATCATCGTTGTACCTGTTGCGGTGCGGCCTGGTATCATAGGGCTCAGCCGTATAGGCCATCAGGCTGTCCGATTGCTGGTCAAAACCAAGCTTAAATTCCTTTTTGGCTTCGTTAATGGCATCCTGGTCATCGGCTGTGATGGTTTCATCAATATCAATGATCACCTTATCGCCCGAATATCCCTCAACCTTAACCGAGCCATTGAGGTTACAAATAGCCACTGCGCCTTTTTGCATGTTAAATTGTTTGCTGATGTGCTCTTTATATTCCTGGCCATGGGCTGTTATCTGGGCAAGGCACAGCCCAAGTCCTGTTAAAACAGGGATCAATGATGTTTTCATAAAAATTGTTTTGTTAAATGAGTTGTGTTATCGTTTGCCTGATCTTATCCTTAACACCAGGGTCTAAATTCTTTTGTTTTAATAATTCCTTAAATGAGCCTACCGATCTTTTTTCCTGCAGTTTCAGCATCACATCCGCAATGGCCGATTGCATCAGTGGTGATTCCTGCTGGACGATGGATTGGATCAGGCCTTCCCTAACCTCAGGGTGGCCGGCCAGTTGTGTCAATGCATCAAGCGTGCTTAAGCGCACATTAACGTTGGGGTCATTGTTCAGCGTCGCCAGTAAAGCATCGATCACTTGTTTATCGGCATGCTTTATTTCGCTGGTATAGCTCACCCCCCTGATCCTTTCGGATGCCGACGGATTTTCAAGCAGGGCCAGCATCATCGTTTGCTTTAATTCATGTACCTGCGAGGTAAGTGCCTGTAATTGCTGCTCCTGCTCGCCGCCTTTGCTGGTATGAAAAAGCCAGTAACCACTGCCAAAACTTACCAGTATTATCGCCAGGCTATAGGCCAATGCCCATCGGGGCTGCCACAGGCTGCTTATTTTATCGTTCAGCCTGCTCAGCAAGCCTTTTTGCTCCTTTACCGATTCTTTATAGGTATCCAGCATTGCCTGGAATTTTACTTCCATGTGGGCAGATGGTTCGGGCGTATCTATCACTTCCATCATATCCCAAACCTTTTGCATATCCGCCAGTTCTTCACGGCAGCCGGCACAGCCGGCTAAATGCTGTTCCATTTCTTTCCGTTCAGCCGGTGTAAGGTCGCCATTGGCCCAGCCGGCAAACAGTTGTTCGTATTGCTCACATTTCATCTTTTTACTGTTTTAACGTCCCGTTTTTTGTATAAATATTTTTCAACTCCTGTATGGCGCGGTGTACCCGCGTTTTTGCGGCGCTTTCGGTAATATCAAGTATCTGCGCTATCTCGTGGAACTTTAGTTCCTGGAAACGGCTCAGCGCCAATATCTCCCGGTGGTCGTCGCTAAGCTTTTCTATCGCCTTATGAAGCTCAGCCTTCGCCTGCTTTTTCTCCAATTGCTCCTCCGGCGTCATTCCGCCCGAAAGCTGCTCCACCATATCATCCACATTTTCATGCCGCACCTGTTGTTTTTTGCTTTTATAAGTATCCTTCAATGTATTTCTCGCTATCGAATACATCCAGTGTATAAATTCGCCCGTGCCGGTGAAGGTATGGCGGTATTTAAGCATCTTATAAAAAACCTGCTGCACCAGGTCCTCGGCCCCCTCCCGGTGATACGTCATGTGAAATAAAAAGCCGTATAGCTGGCGGTTGTACCGCGCAAACAGCAGGCCCATCTTATCCAGGTCCCCGGCTTTCACCTTGAGCATGATCACATTGTCGGTCAGCGAGTTCAATTATTTTTATTATTTTGCGTTATATGTATTGGTAACTCCGGGAAAATAAAATGGTTACAGGAAATTTACGATTTATTTAGGAATGCAGGATATTTCAAAAAATGTCCGGCGCACGGCCAGGCGTTGTCCATTATCTTTCATTTCGCTATTGCAGTTGCAAACTGCAAAAATATCCGTCCGAGTCACAGACATTCGGACAGCAGTTCCAGGTAAACTACGCACAACAGGTAAACGCTGCGCTGTAGTTGCAAACTACAGGCATAACCGTCCGAAGTCGAAGACATCTGAGACAGCAGTTCCAGGCAAACTACGCACAACAGGGACTTACTGGACAAAGCCAAGGAAGTCGTCACTAAAAAGACTGAAAAGAAATAGAGATGAATTTTGATGAACCTCTTGAAAAAATCTTGGCTGGCATTGTGCTGGTGGGTTTGGGTATTGTTATGTTTGCCTATACTTTGAAAGAAACTCAAAAGGAAAAGGGAAATTTCAATATTTACAACTTTAACCTCTATTTTGCGTCCGTCGTGTTTATACTAGGAGGAATATTTTTAATTTACTCAGGAGTATATGAACTTTTATTGAAATAATCAGTTTATGGAAATTAAGAAAGCTGTTTTTGCTAATCGATTATTTTATATTCTTTTAATTGGTTTCATAGTTATTTTATTGGTGTATAATATTGTTGTGTCGATAAAAATGAGTAATATCTATGGACTAGTATCAATCTTCATTGAGATTATTTTACTTACTTTAATTTTTACAAAAAATCGATATACTAAGTTGGCAATTATTATATGGGCAATTTTATCTTTTATAGTTGGATGTGGATTTGAGTTTATAGCCGATTTAATGGACGAATTTAACGACGATTTCAAAACAATTAAAATCACATCTTTCGTATATAATATCATTGGTTTAGCGATAGGAATTCTCATCGTAGATTATACAAGAAGAACAGTTTTTTTAATTTCATCTGATAGCGATTCAAATCAGGGGAGTTAACGGTTTACGCTAAGTTGTTTGACATTTTTCGAATATTTTCAAAAATCAATATGTTGATTTGTCCCTCTCGAGTATCCGGGCAGACAAAAGCGCTTGAGTACCTCGCGCGTTGTCCGCTGCCTCATGTGTTTGTTTGTGCTTTGTAATCTACCAGTTTTTTGTGAAGCATTTATTGTAATTATTTGATATATCAAAAACTTAACACACTGATTTTTAGATATTAACGAATTTAAAATTGCGTGTGCTGTTGCGAAGTGAACGCTTGTCAATAAGTGGCAGTGGCAGCATGTAGTGGCAGTTGATAATGGTCGATTTTCAACCCTTAGTGTATTCAAACAGTTTTTATACCTTTTTGCATTTTTTGCCGATTTTTGAGATTTATAAAAATGCAATTTGTTGATTTTCAAGCGTTCTCATATTTATAATTGTGTGTGCTATTGTGAAGTGAACGCTGTTTTGAACACCTTTGTGTATCGGCTACGCCTCTGGTGAGAACTCCAAATGTACCCGATGGGGTTATTGATAAACGCTTTGATCATTAAATAAATATAACCTCCGCCACCCTGTAACAAACCGGCATACTTCATAGTCTTATCAACATAATTTCGTTAATTTTAACACATGGCCGTAAAGACCTCCCTAAAAGAAAATATTTCAATAGCATTACAGTCAATAGCAGGCAACAGGTTGCGCACCTCGCTTACCTCGTTAATTATTGCTATTGGTATTATGGCTTTGGTAGGTATTTTAACCGCGCTCGAGGGGGTTAAGACGTCGGTTAATAATGCATTTGCAGGGTTGGGGGCAAATTCATTTACCATACAAAACAGGGGCTCCGACCTCAATTTTGGCAATGGCGGGCACCGGAAAGTTTATCCCCCAATAAGTTATGAACAGGCCGACCAGTTTAAGAAAAAATTTAACTTGCCCGTACTTACATCCGTAAATTTACAAGTTTCGGGAACGGCGGTTGCAAAATATAATGATAAAAAAACAAACCCAAACCTGTCTGTAGAAGGCACCAACGAAAACTATTTAATCACCAGCGGGTATAAATTAGCATTTGGCCGAAATTTTTCGGCTTCGGAACTGGAGCATGGAGAAAGTGTTGTAATAATTGGTAATGAAATAAAAAAACGCCTTTTTAAGGACGATGACGCCATCAATAAATCAATTTTTATTGGTGCTAATAAATTCAGGGTGATTGGAGTATTTGCATCGAAGGGTTCAAGTGCCGGGTTTGGGGGGGACAAATTTTGCGTTATCCCTGTACTCAGGGCCAAGCAGGTGATCGCCTCGTCAAAACCTTCGTTTACAGTTGTAGTAATGGTAAACACCCCCGGGGCCCTGGATGCCACCATTGGCGAAGCGACCTCCCTTTTTAGGAATGTCCGCGACTTGCACGTGTCTAATGATAATAATTTTGAGATCGAACGAAGTGATTCGATCCAGCAGGAATTATCCGGGCAGTTAACCGGGATCACACTTGGAGGTGCAGCAATAGGCTTGATCACCCTTATCGGGGCGGCCATCGGACTAATGAATATCATGCTGGTTTCTGTTACCGAGCGAACACGCGAAATAGGCTTGCGCAAAGCGCTCGGCGCAACCCCGGCTATCATCCGCAAACAATTCCTGATCGAGGCCATCGTTATTTGTATGATAGGCGGCATCGCAGGAATCATACTTGGGATGGCAATCGGTAACCTTATAGCTGTAAGTATCAGCGGTTCTTTCGTAGCCCCATGGGGATGGTTGTTTGGAGCTATTGTATTATGTACCGTGATCGGACTGGTTTCAGGATTTTATCCCGCCAAAAAAGCTTCCCGGCTTGACCCTGTTGAAGCATTGAGATATGAATGATTTCGGATTTCGGAATTACGATTTCGGATTTATATAGAAGCTAAAAGCGGAATGCAGAAAGCTAAAATATTGATGATCGATAGTTCTGCTTAGGTTTACGTAAAATTAATTAATGGACTTAATATAAAATGCTTCTACAAATCCGAAATTGAAATTCCGAAATCCGAAATTCACCGCAGCATTATATTCTTAAGCGGATAATCAAACATCAGTTTTTCCAGGTAAGGCATTCTTAAGGCGTCTTTAAATGCCTCGGCGTGCCGCAAATGGTGCATATCGCTTGATATAAAGTCAATTAACTGGTTGTCTATTAAACTTTCAGCAAGCTTTTTTACATCTTTTCCATAATAGCCGGTCAATGATACTGTGTTTAACTGCAAATTCGCCCCCCATTCACGAATGTTCCTAAACTGTTCTACATCCATATAAGTGTACCTTTCGGGATGGGCAAGGATAGGTTTATAGCCCAGTTGTTTTAATTTTTGAATAACGGGGATGGCATTGGGCGGTTTGTTTATAAATGAAAATTCAAAAAGCACATAATTATCACCCATGGTCATTAGCTTATGGGCATCAACCCTGTCTTCAAAAGTTTCGTCGAAATAATGCTCAGCAGCAGCCTCAATTTCAACATCAATTTCTTCCTTTTTGAGTTCAGCTTTAAGTATAGCGAGGGCAGCGTTAATGGTTTCGGCAGTATTTTTATAATAGTCGGCCATGATGTGCGGGGTAGCTATTATTTTTTTTATGCCCAGCTCCATCATTTTTTTTATAAGTATGATCGACTCCTCGGGCGTTTGTGCGCCGTCATCAATACCAGGCAGCACGTGCGAGTGCATATCGACCATTATTGAGCTGTAATCAAAAGTGATGTGTTTCTTAAATTCGTTTTTCTTAAAAAATCCAAACATTTTTAGCGGTTATTATATTGCTCCGTATAATATTGTTGATAATGACCAGAGGTAACGTCATTCAACCATTCTTCATTCCTAAGATACCATTCAACAGTTTTTTCCAATCCTTCTTCAAAAGTGATTGAAGGTACCCAGCCTAATTCATTTTTAAGTTTAGTGGCATCTATTGCATAGCGAAGGTCGTGCCCGGCCCTGTCCGTGACAAATGTGATCAATTCAGCCGATTCGCCGGCGACCCTGTTCAATTTTTTATCCAGTATGCTACACAACAATTTAATCAGGGCAATGTTTTTCCACTCGTTGTGGCCGCCTATATTATAGGTTGATCCGGGTTTTGCTTTATGAAAAATAAGGTCAATTGCCCTTGCATGGTCCTCAACCCATAGCCAGTCGCGTATATTCTCGCCCTTTCCGTATACAGGTACCGGTTTTTTTTGCTTGATATTGTTAATGGCCAGCGGTATCAGTTTTTCGGGGAAGTGATAGGAGCCATAGTTATTTGAACAATTGGAAATAACGGTATTCAGGCCATAAGTATCGTGATAAGCCCTTACAAAATGATCGGAACTTGCTTTTGAGGCGGAGTACGGCGAATGAGGGTCGTAGGCCGTTTCTTCAGTAAACATGCCGGTTTCGCCGAGTGATCCATAAACTTCATCTGTTGATACATGGTAAAAACGCGTTTTATCGTAGCGCCCTTTCCACAATTCGCGTGCTGCATTTAGCAGGTTAGCGGTGCCAACCACATTGGTTGTAACAAATTCAAGCGGGTTTGTAATTGACCTGTCCACATGAGATTCAGCAGCGAGGTGGATGATCGCGTCGGGCTTTTCGGCTGTGAAAAGTTCGTTTATAAAATCAATATCAACAATATCGCCTTTAATAAATTTGTAGTTTGGCTCATGCTCAATATCCCTCAGGTTGGCAAGGTTGCCGGCGTATGTTAATTTATCAAGGTTAATAATATTATATCCGGGATAGTTTTTTACAAAACGGCGTACAGTATGCGATCCGATAAAGCCTGCACCGCCGGTAATAATAATCGTTTTCATCAGATTGTTCTTCGTTTATTAAATCCGGCCGTAGGGGTGATAGCCGGAGCTGTATTTTATTTATAACGGGTTTTCGGCCAGGTATTTTTCCCATTCCCAGGCAGATGACATCATGATATCAATACCCAGGCGCGCCTTCCAGTGTAATTGTTTTTCCGACTTGGTCACATCGCCCCAAACTTTTTCCACATCACCGCTGCGGCGTGGGCCTATCTCATAATTTAATTTTATGCCGGTGGCCCGTTCAAATGCAAATATTATTTCCAATACTGTGTTGCCGTTCCCCGTGCCTAAGTTAAATACGTCATAGCCTGCAAAGGTATTGCTTTCCATCAGTTTTAATGCAGAAACATGTGCCTTTGCCAAATCAACTACATGAATATAATCGCGAACGCAACTGCCGTCCCTGGTATTATAGTCATTTCCAAAAACCGTTATTTTCTCGCGTTTGCCAATAGCGCTTTGCGTGATGAACGGAACCAGGTTTTGTGGTACGCCAATAGGCAACTCGCCAATTAGCGCCGAGTCATGTGCGCCAACGGGGTTAAAATATCTTAAGGAGATCACTTTTTTAGCGTCCCCGGACGTGACAGCGTCTTTTAATATCTCTTCGGCAATTTGTTTGGTATTGCCATAGGGCGATTGGGCGGGTTTTACGGGTGCGTTTTCGGTCACCGGCAATTCATCGGGCTGCCCATAAACAGTGCAGCTGGACGAGAAAACAAAATCCACAGATTCACCACTATAAACGCTCAACAAATTAAGCAGTGAGGTTAAATTATTGTTGTAATATTTTAACGGGTTTTGTACCGATTCGCCTACTGCTTTGAAAGCGGCAAAGTGAATAATGCCTGTAATGTCAGGTTCAGATTTGGCAAAATGGATAAGTTTTTGTTTATCACAAAGATCGAATTGATAAAAAACAGGCTTAAACCCCACTATTTTACTAAGCTGGCCCAATATTTTATGCTGCGAGTTCGACAAGTCATCGATTATAACCGGCTCATAACCAGCATTGATCAATTCAACAACGGTGTGTGAACCGATAAAGCCAAGGCCGCCCGTTACTAATATCTTCGCCATTAATGTTTGTTGTAATAGGTAAAGTCCTTATGTTGTATTTCCTTTTCAGGAAGGGATTTAAAATAGTCATAGGTGATTTTTAAACCTTCTCTTCTCGAAACCTTAGGCTCCCAGCCTAATATATTTCTGGCTTTTGTGATATCCGGCCTGCGTTGTTTCGGATCATCGGTTGGTAATGGCAGGCTGATCAATTTTTGATCGGTGCCCGTTAGTTTTATGATCTCTTCGCCAAACTCCCGGATAGTTATTTCATCAGGATTGCCAATATTCATGGGTTGCGCGTAATCACTGAACAACAAGCGGTAAATACCTTCAACCAGGTCATCAACATAGCAAAAAGAACGGGTTTGTGAGCCGTCACCAAACATGGTTAATGATTCGCCCCTTAATGCCTGGCCGATAAATGCCGGCAGTACACGCCCGTCATTTAGCCGCATCCGCGGGCCATAAGTATTAAATATCCTTACGATACGGGTTTCCAATCCATGAAAAGTATGATAAGCCATCGTAATGGCTTCCTGGAAACGTTTTGCTTCGTCATATACCCCGCGGGGGCCCACCGGGTTAACATTGCCCCAATACTCTTCTGGCTGGGGGTTAACACTCGGATCGCCATATACTTCAGAAGTTGACGCGATCAGCATCCTTGCATTTTTTGAACGGGCCAGCCCTAAAAGGTTATGCGTTCCCAGCGACCCTACTTTTAAAGTCTGGATCGGTATTTTTAAATAATCGACAGGGCTTGCCGGCGAGGCAAAGTGAAGAATGTAATGCAGGTCGCCGGGTACGTAAACAAATTTGGAAACGTCATGGTTATAAAACTCAAAGCTTTCCAGTTTAAACAAGTGTTCTATATTTCTCAGGTCGCCGGTGATCAGGTTATCCATGCCGATAACATAATAGCCTTCCTTAATAAACCTGTCGCACAAATGTGAGCCTAAAAAGCCGGCCGCACCGGTTATCAATATCTTTTTCCGGGCTTCCATTAGCTGATCAGTTTTCTTCCAATGCTGTTATAGTAATAACCATTATCAATCATTCTTTCCAGGTCGTATAGGTTACGCCCGTCAAATATAACCTTGTTTTTTAAAGTAGCCCCTATCTGGTCGAAATCAGGGGTTCTGAATACCGACCATTCGGTAAGGATCAGCAACGCATCGGCGCCTTTCAATGCTTCATACTGGTCTTCAGCATAATGGATCTTGTCGCCAATTAAGTTTTTAACATTATTCATCGCCTCCGGGTCGAACGCGCTGATTCTTGCCCCGGCGTTTAGTAAGTCTTCTATAATGTACAAGGCGGGTGCTTCGCGAATATCATCCGTTTCGGGTTTAAATGCCAGTCCCCAGATCGCAAACTTTTTGCCTTTAAGGTCGCCATTGAAATACTTCTTCACCTTTTCAACCAACACCCGTTTTTGAATCTCGTTAACTTCCATTACCGAATTCAATATTTTGAAATCATATTTATGTTCTTCGGCCGATTTTGCCAAAGCTTGTACGTCTTTAGGGAAACAACTGCCCCCGTAACCTATTCCTGAAAATAAAAATCTTCTTCCTATGCGTTCGTCAGCGCCAATTCCACGTCGTACCATATCCACATCGGCCCCAACCAATTCGCATAAATTAGCGATCTCGTTCATAAAAGATATCTTGGTGGCCAGGAAAGAATTGGCCGCATATTTTGTTAATTCTGACGATCGCTCGTCCATAAAAATAACAGGGTTCCCCTGGCGTACATAAGGCGAATACAATTCAGCAAGCAACTTACGGGCGCGGTCATCCATGGTCCCCACTACTACACGGTCGGGTTTCATAAAGTCCTCAACGGCCACTCCCTCCCTTAAAAATTCAGGATTGGATACCACTGCAAACTCAACATCCGTATTGGCTTTCATTATCGTGGTTACCTTATCGGCCGTGCCCACCGGGACAGTTGATTTAGTGACAATAACCTTGTAGTCCGTGAGTAAGAGCGCTATATCTTTTGCGGCGCCTAATACGTAGCTCAGGTCGGCAGATCCATCGCCTCCCGGGGGGGTTGGCAGTGCCAGGAATATGATCTTTGCTTCGGCTATTGCTTCCGCAAGGTTCGATGTAAAGTGCAAACGCTTCTGCACTATATTCCGGTAAAAAAGTAATTCAAGCCCGGGTTCATAGATCGGAAGCTGGCCTTCCTGCATCATTTTAACTTTTTGTTCGTTTATATCCACACATATAACCTGGTTTCCGGTTTCGGCCAAACAAGTACCGGTTACCAGGCCTACATATCCTGTTCCTACAACAGCAATTTTCATATACTAATATTCGTTAAATTATTTGTTTTTTAATGTGCACCAATGGGTCCGCTTTACCCCGGTTATATATTTTTTGTGATTACTTTTACGACCTGCGAAGTTAATAATTCAATTTTAAAATGCGCTTACTATATAATACCGGTATTCGTTTATATTCTGTAACTATCTGGATCGCTTCATTTTTCAATAAAAAAGCCAGGCTTTGGATAAACGGGCGGGAAAAGCAGGCATTTATACGTTATAATGAAAGTATTTGGTTTCATTTTGCTTCTCTTGGCGAATTTGAGCAGGGCCGGCCGGTTTTAGAAGAAATAAGACGCATATACCCATCAGAAAAAATTGTCATCACTTTTTTTTCGCCATCCGGGTACGAGATAAGAAAGCACACGCCGCTGGCCGATGCCGTTTATTATCTTCCCTTAGATACCAGAAAAAATGCCCGGGAATTTATTGATGCCATAAACCCCAAAATGGCCGTATTTACCAAGTATGAATACTGGTACCATTTTTTTAGTGAAATGCATCTCCGCGACAAGCCCATTTATATTATTTCGGGCATTTTCAGGCCGGGGCAAATATTTTTTAAATGGTACGGCAGCCTGCACCGCAAAATTTTGGGATTTGTAGACTACTTTTTTGTGCAGGATGAAAGTTCGAAACAATTATTGCTTGAAATAGGGATTGCCAATGTTGCTATAAGCGGCGATACCCGTTTCGACCGGGTTTGGGAAAATGCACTGCACCCAAAACATATAACGGCTATAGACGAATTTAAAAATGGGCATAAAGTTTTTATTGCCGGCAGCACCTGGCCGGAGGACGAAAAGCTGGTGGCAAGTTTGGTTACCCAGTGTACTGACTGGAAATTTATTTTTGCCCCGCACGAGATCAGCGAAGAAAAGATTAATAAGCTGATCGGGCAATTGCCATTAAACTCGGCAATAAAATATTCACAGCTCACAGCCGATAGCTATCGGGATCACCACTCACCGCTCACTGCTCACCAAACCCTCATCATCGACAATATCGGCATGTTATCATCGCTATATCAATACGGCGAGATAGCTTTTATTGGCGGAGGTTTTGGAGCTGGTATTCATAATACACTGGAGGCTGCCGCGTTTGGCCTGCCGGTGATTTTTGGCCCCAATTATTCAAAGTTTAAAGAAGCCAATGAGCTTGTCGAGCTAAAAGCTGGTTTTAGCATTGGCGATGAAAGTGAACTGAAAGCGATAGCAGACAAACTTATAAACGACGAAGTATTTAACGATACAGCAAGCAAAGAAGCAGCTACTTATGTTAAGGCGCATACAGGTGCAACGGCCGCTATTATTAAAATGATAACAAATACGGTCTGATGGTTTTGGGCATACAAAAGAAAGTATGGTGAGTGGTGAATGATTTCCGTGCATAATTATCTTCTCACGACTGACCACTCACTACTCACCATATTACAAAAAATTAATCCGGCAAATTAAAGGCACGTTTCGCCTCATTGTAGTTATTAAAATTGACATGATGGTTTATTGCCGCCGTTAATGTGGCGCCGGGAATAATGATATACCTGAACTGGTGCGCATTGGAAATGCTGCCATATAAATTCAGATTATCCATAAAATCAATTTTAATATTTCCGACAGTAGCCAGTGCCGACCAGGTATCAGTATATGTGGTAGTTCCTTCCTCGTAGGTAACAGAGATCGGCAATGCACTCACCTGGGCTGTTGGCCATATTGTTGAGGTATATCCGTCAAGTTTGCCGTATACCACAACAGTACCCTGGTCTAAAATTGCCTGCGTAATTTTCGCTGCGGCAATGTTGGTGTAGAAATGATAGATACTGAAAATCGTATCCTTGGTGTAGGTTGCCGGGGTCACCCAGGCGGAATAAATTACATTAGCTGTGCCGGTTGCTCCGGTTGCACCTGTGGCGCCTGCAGTACCGTTAGTTCCTGCGGGGCCCGCAGGCCCTGTTGCTCCTGTTGGCCCTGCCGGGCCCTGTGGGCCAACCGCGCCATTTTTACCGCACGACGCCGACAAAAGCATTACAATTGCTAAAAGCGGCATTAAATAGTTGATCTTTTTCATCTGATTAATTGTTTAAAAATGTTTAAAAGAATTTGTGACCAGGAGAAGTATAACCGGGCAGTAAACCACAATAAATATGTCCCCTTTTTCATAAACCAAAATTGAAAAACCGTTTATGCAAATCGGTCAGGACAAATACGCGTTATGTGCCAGTGATTTTACTCAATTTCTCATAAGTAAAAACCACTATCTTTTTGGGTATATTTACTTTCTTTTTAGTTAAACAACTACAACTTCGCTGTCTGCATTGGTGATGTGGTAACGTTTATTTAGAAAATGCGGGACGGAGTTATATCTTTGAAAACATTGATAATCCTGTTCAACCCGAAAAAATATTTACATTGATCGTTGCCATATCCATTACTTTATTTTTCATTATCCTTCGTTTTTCGGTAACGGTTTTTAATTTCGTATCGAACCCGAAACTGACGAGGGTAAGCAGGGTATACGATGAGCTTGTATCCATACTGATCCCCGCCCGCGACGAAGAAGAAAACATATTAACACTGCTCACATCAATACATCAGCAGGATTATAAAAACTATGAGGTAATTATATATGACGATGATTCGTCGGACGGCACTTACGCAATTTGTTCTGCATTTGCCAACAGTCATCCCCGTTTCAGTGTTATTAAAGGAGGGATGTTGCCTCGCGGCTGGCTCGGGAAGACCCATGCTTGTCACCAATTATCATTGAAAGCCACAGGCAGGTACCTTTTATTTTTAGATGCAGATGATCGTATAAGCAATGGCCTTATCAACAGCGCCGTTCACCGCATGCAGTTGCATAAACTTGGGTTGTTAAGCCTGTTTACTAACCAGGAAATGAAAACTATCGGCGAAAAAACAACAGTACCGATATTGCATTACATGCTATTGAACCTGCTGCCCTTACGGCTAATATATCTTGCGAAAACTGCTATCGTTTCAACGGCCTGCGGACAATTTATGTTGTTTGATTCCGCCATCTACCGGCAAAACCAATGGCACAGCGAGGCTAAGGACAAAGTAGTAGAAGATGCGGAGATCATGAAATTGGTAAAGTCAGCAGGCCACAATGGCGAGGTCTTACTGGCTAACGGCATGATCAGTTGCCGGATGTATAAAAGTTACCGGGAAGCGATCAACGGTTTCAGTAAAAATGCGCTTGCTTTATTTAACTATAGTATAACAGGCTTATTGCTAAACATTTTATTATCGATCGGCGGGCCCATGGTGATATTAATGACATTGAATTTTCAACTGATATTTTTTATGGTAGGATTGATCGTACTTACCAGGGTCATGACCTCGTTATCGGCCGGGCAGAATGCATTGCAGAACATCCTGTTGCACCCGGTACAAATGACCAACCTGGTCATCATAGCGTTTTTATCAATACAAAAGTATCTCACTAAAACTAATACCTGGAAAGGAAGGAGGATTTAATGCCGGATTTTTCACTGTTGTTTGTTTTTTCAAGGTGTTCAAGAGGGCTTTGCCGTTTCGGATGTTCGATTTCGGATTTGAATAACGCGGGATTATGATTTTTCGTCTCCAATGAAACATTGCACCAATGAACTAATGAACCAGTGAACTAATGAACATTTTTAATTAATTTTGCATTGCAATGGGGGATTATAATTTAAAGGTTACTATTGACCAGGATTCGGGCTTTTGCTTTGGGGTGGTATATGCCATTGACATGGCCGAGGAGATATTAGCCGAAGACGGGTACCTTTATTGCCTGGGCGATATTGTGCACAATGATGAAGAAGTGGAACGCCTGAAGGCGAAGGGACTGAAGATCATTGAACACGAAGACCTGAAAAATCTAGCGAATGAAAAAGTACTCATTCGCGCCCATGGCGAAGCGCCTGATACCTACCGGATAGCTTTGGAGAATCACATTACATTGATCGATGCCTCCTGCCCGGTAGTGCTTAAACTGCAAAACCGCATCAAAACATCCTTCGACGCAGACGAAAAAATATTGATATTTGGTAAGCATGGTCATGCTGAGGTGGTTGGCCTGCAGGGGCAAACCAATGATGAGGCCCTTGTTTTCCAGGATATTGCCGAGCTGGACAACGTTGAGTTACCGCATAACATTACGCTTTACAGTCAGACAACTAAAAGCATGGAGAAATTTTACAATGTGAAAGACCAGCTTTTGGAACGCGGCTATGCCCTTAAAGCAAATGACACTATTTGCCGGCAGGTTTCAAACCGCGACCAGGACTTGCCAAAATTTGTGGGTAAATTCGATAAAATTGTATTTGTTTCCGGCCGTAAATCATCAAACGGTAAGGTTTTATTTGAAGTTTGCCGCAAGCACAATCCAAATACTTATTTTATATCATCGTCAAGCGAACTTCAGAATAATATGTTCTCGCCCGGTGATACCGTTGGCATAGCTGGCGCAACCTCGACACCAATGTGGCTGATGCAGGAAGTGAAAGCCGAGTTGGAAAAGTTTTAGTTTGCAGTTTTCAGTGGACAGTTGGCAGTAATTTTAGCGGCCGACCCCTTCCTTCCTTCTTTTTCTTTCGGACTTTTGGACTTTCCTGACTTTCGGACTAAAAATAACTCGCCTCTAATCACTATTTTTGCGGCACAAAAATCATGTCAAAAAAAGGAATATTATTAGTCAATTTAGGTACGCCTGATAGCCCCGCCACAAAGGACGTACGCAAGTACCTCAATGAGTTTTTAATGGACCCGCGGGTTATTGATATAAATCCAGTGTCGCGTGCACTTTTGGTAAAAGGGATCATTGCCCCTTTCAGAAGCCCTAAATCAGCCAAATTATATAAAAAAATATGGCATGATGAAAAAGGGTCACCATTGCTGCATTACAGTAAATTACAACACCGGGCCCTTAAGCAGCGTTTGGGCGACGAATACCAGGTAGAACTGGCTATGCGTTATCAAAGTCCCTCCATTGAGTCGGCATTGAACAGGTTGAAAGCTTCATTAGTTGAAAGCATACAGGTTATTCCTTTGTTTCCGCAATATGCCTCGGCCAGCACCGGGTCGGTTTATGAAAAAGTGATGGACGTGGTGGGGCAATGGCAAACTACACCAACTATTTCGTTCATTAATTCATTTCATGATAATGAACTGATGATCAAAACATTTGCAGACAACGGAAAAAAATATAAACCCGAAACCTACGACCATATTTTATTTAGCTTTCACGGGTTGCCGCAGCGGCAATTAATGAAATGCGACCATACCGGCAATTATTGTTTAAAGGTTGACGGCTGCTGTAATTCGTTAAACGACGTTAATAAATTTTGCTATTCGGCCCAGTCGCACCATACGGCACTGCTGATAGCTGAAAAATTAAATATCCCAAAAGAAAAATATACCATTTGTTTTCAATCCCGCCTGGGAAGTGACCCCTGGGTACAGCCCTACACCAGCGGAATAGTTGCCAAACTGGCCAAAGAAGGTAAAAAACGCCTGCTGGTATTCTGTCCCGCCTTTGTTGCCGATTGCCTGGAAACCGTTTACGAAGTAACCGAAGAATACGGCGGAGAATTTAAGGCCCTTGGCGGTGAGCACGTACAACTGGTTGAAAGCCTGAACGATTCGCCTACCTGGATCGATGCATTGGAGGAGATGGTTAGGGGAGTTGGCAGTTTGTAGTTGGCAGTTTGCGGGAGAAAATGGCTTTGGACATTCTTCCATTTAATTACGGTTTTCCCTGTTTTCGGGATTCCTTTGATTCTATCCAAATTAGTTACATTTGTATATGAGAAACCTTGAAAACTTAACCAGAAAAACCTATCCTGCAAAAGTATTTGCATTGATAATTGTTTGTTTTATGCTATCGAACGTGCTGCGGGCGCAGGATACAGCTAAAGCAAAAAGGCCAAGCCCGCCGGCGATAGCCATGGGGAAAATAGGCAGTGCTAATATCACTATCAATTACAGCAGCCCGGCGGTAAAGGGAAGAAAAATTTTTGGCGGGAAATTGCCCTATGACACTGTTTGGCGTGCCGGAGCAAATGAAGCAACCATCTTTCAAACCGATAAGGATATAACCGTCGAAGGTAAAAAGCTGTCCGCAGGCAAATACAGTTTCTTTGCCACTCCCGGCAAAACGGAATGGACCATCTTTTTTAATTCAGAGACCGGCCAATGGGGCGACAAACCAGGCGGCGCCACCAATATGGATCCCGCCAAAACCGTACTGACTTTCACTGTCAAAGTGAAAAAATTAAAGGATATCCAGGAACGTCTGGAGTATTCAATAAAAGACGATGGTTTTAGCCTGCGCTGGGAATATTCAGATGTGTTTATTAAGGTAAAGTAAGAAAGCCTTCGATACATAATATCAATCATGATGATACTTGAGCACAAGAATGCCATTATATATGGCGCTGGCGGCTCTGTACCCGCCGCAATTGCCAAATCGCTTGCCGCTGCCGGCGCACGTGTGTTTTTAACCGGCCGTAACCTTAACAACGTCCAAAAAGTAGTAGATGATATCATCGGTTCCGGCGGCAGCGCTGAAGCGGCACAAGTGGACGCGCTGGATGAAAAGGCCGTTAACGATTATATAAAGACTGTTGTTGATAAGGCAGGTAGAGTAGATATATCGTTTGATGCTATTGGCCTTGACGTTGTGCAAAATATGCCGCTTGTAGATATTTCTGTGGAAGATTTCGTGCGCCCTGTAACTATTGCCATGCGGACCCAATTCCTGACGGCAACCGCCGCCGCCCGCGTGATGATAAAACAAGGCTCGGGGGTAATCTTATCTCTCACAGCAACCCCCGGTGGCATCGGCTACCCGCTAACAGCCGGTTTTGCCCCGGCATGCGCGGCAATGGAAAGCTTTTCGAGGAACCTGGCTTCAGAATTGGGCATATATGGTATAAGGGTGGTAAACATCCGTTCCGGCGGTTCGCCGGATTCAAAGGTGTTTAAAGAAGCGATTGAAAGCAATCCCGAAGCGATGGCGCACGTGCTGAAGTCGATGAAAGACGATACGATGCTGAAAGAACTCCCCTTAATGGCTGATATAGCCAACGTTGCCGTATTCCTGGCATCGGATCTGGCCGGAAAGATAACCGGTGTTACCATCGATGTAACCAGTGGTACTACTGCCGGGTTAAACTATAGAACAGGGCCTGTGATTGGTTAAATAGATTAGTAAGCACAGACAATTAGTCGGGCTGGGTATCACTATTCTGAAACTGCCCGTCCACGTTAGTCAAGATATTCTTCAAGCAATCGCTTTAAACTGTTGCAGTGGTATTTTGCGATCTTATAAGCGGCAAGGGAAACCCTGAGCCGCTCTAATCTTAACATTAATGCACCGCCAACATCCTGCTTAAAGTTTTCTGCGTCCCTGCCTTTCAGTACGTCAACATGTTTATCCAACGTAGCAATAAATTTTTGGTTATTGGTATAGGCTGAGTCAAGAAAAAATTTACAGGGCAGATCGTAATTTTTATAAATTGTTGGTATAAAATAGTCTGTAAAGTATTTCTTCTCAAAATTCTCCGTCCTGTACTGTGCGAAGTTGGTTGCCCTCACGTATTGCATAATGGCAGTCAATAGCTTAAAATCGTCAATATACCTTATTGAACCCGATGATTTCATCTGCTCAAAAGTTTCGTTGCGGTTTATAAAACCCCTGTACCAAATAGCGCCCAGGTGACGCGCAAAAGCAGTGCGGTTAATTGTATTACCGCTATTTAAAAATGATTTCACGATGGTGTCGTATTTAAGGGTCATTTTTGAATTTTCGTAGATCGCGGAATCCAAGGCCGTAATATTGCTCTGTATGTCTAACACCATGCTCCCGAAATAATTATTTAATCTTTCTTTTTCTGCATGGTGCTCCCTTATTTGTTCGGCAAAGAAACCCATAGTCACCGCCAGGAATATCATTGCAAATTCAAGGAAATATTCCTTCCATTTTTTCTGTTTATGGTGCATGTCCGGGTGATGATGTACGTCCATATTTTCGGTTTATAATTGTGAACAGGGAACAAAAGTTGAAGATTGTAATTAAAGATGAAGATAACAAAAAATGGGTTCCCTTGACAATAGGATCTTTTGAAAGTTTGGTATTAAATATATAGATTTATCGTATTATAAATTTCTAAAGGCTTGTCTGCCAGGCAAGGGTGCTGACTATAATTAATTTTTACGGTATGAAAAAAATATTTTACCCGTTGATGATATTAGGCGTGCTGATGATTTTTTATGCATTTCGTCCAAACAGTCAAAACATACGCTACTATGCCAACAATCACGAAGCGTGGAATAAGGCTTTTGACAGTGTTGCCGCCAATAATCCCCTCCCTGCATTTTATGTTGCCAGTATCGACAAAAAGGGGGTAAATTATCATTATGCCCATGGTAATGAAATATGGACCAAAGACAAGCCGCTTGACGAAAACAGTATCTTCAGGATATATTCCATGACGAAAGCCCTCACTTCAGTTTCGGTAATGCAATTGGTGGAACAGGGAAAAATTAAGCTGGACGAACCGCTGGACAAGTGGCTGCCCGACATGGTCGAGATCCCGGTTTTAAAAAATGATGGCATGCTAGTAAAATCCGATGAGACAATTACGCTGCGACAACTGCTCACGCATACATCGGGATTTGCCTATTTATTTACCAGTAGTAAACTGGCGAAGTTTAAAAAACCAAATGATTGGAAATATAAGGACCTGCCCAGAGTTTTTGAACCTGGCGACAAATACAACTACGGGACAAGCCTGGATTGGGTAGGCAGGCTTGTAGAAAGGATTTCCGGAAAAACTTTAGAACAATATTTTGAACAGAACATTTGCCAGCCGTTGCAGATGAGCCGAACATTTTTTACGGTACCCGATTCCCTGATCAGTAGTATTGTTTCTTTTGGCGAGTTAAAGGGCGGCAAATTCGTTGATGACCCCGCCCAGCGAATGAACATGGCCGAAATAAAACCCAAAGAATTTATAGGCGGCGGCGGTTTATTCAGCACCGCTCATGATTACGGCAGGTTTATCCAATGCATATTAAATGACGGCACGCTGAATGGAAAGAGGATAATTAAGAGATCAACTTTAGATAGCATGTGCGTGAATCAAATGGGCGACCTGCGGATCAAATTTGATATTCCGAAGGCATATGCTTTTCTAGTGGATACTACCGCTAAAGGTATTGGCAGGGACCAGATGGGCCTGGGCTGGGCCATTGCTGTGTCGGGTACCAATGGAGGGCCGTATGGCAGTGTATATTGGGGTGGTGCGGCAAATACCTACTTCAACATAGATAGAAAACGTGGCAGGGCTGTTATGTTTTTCTCCAACGTGCTGCCATTTGGGAATAAGTATTCCGAAAGTATTTTTGCCAAAGCGGAGGAATTGTTTTATAAATAGTTGCTTTTCCAGCGTATCAACCGTTCCCTACCCGTTCAATCTCATCGCTTGCGCCGGTATCGGCGTGTTTGGCAGCTTTGTAAGCTTTTCCGAAGCGGTAGCTAAATGAAAGGGTTACCACGCGGGTATCGCGCAGTTCTTTAAAGTACTCGGTAGCGTTAGGGAACTGGGTAAGGCCCTCCATCCAGTTGGTATGAAAAACATCGCGGTAACTGAGTTTTAAGGTCGCTTTCTTGTTTAAAACCGGCCTTGATAAGCCTAATGAAACCTGTCCCGTTGGGTACAAAAGCTCCTGTATGTCGTTGCGGGCTCGGGTGGTGTATGCACCGGTAATTTCGGCGGTGTATACTTTGGCAAAGGTAAACTGGTTGGTAGTATTAATGCTCAATTGGTTAATTGTGCTGGTGTAATTGTTGCTGTTAAAACCCGCCAATTGTTTATGGTTATAGATGGCCGCCGCCGTGAGCGACCACCATTTAAACGGCGATGCGGATACCGTTTCGGATAGTCCCCAAATATAAGTGTGCCCCACATTTCCCTGCGAATATAGCAGGATCTGCTTCGAGGTATCTGCAAGGAAAAGCTGCGAAAAATAATTACTGATCACGCTATATGAAACACTGCTGGTGAGCAGGTTTTTATATTGGTGGCTCAGCTCCAGGTTCCAGGTGTATTGCGGCAGGATGTAGGGGTTGCCGGTTTCGTAGGTGTATTTGTTGATAATGAATAAAAAAGGGTTCAGTAGCTGGAAAGCGGGCCTGTCTATCCGCCGGCCGGCGCTCAGGCTGAAGCTGTTGGCGGTATCGGCCTGGTAGTTGATGTAGCCGCTGGGGAAAAAGCTGCCATAATTACGCGAAAAAGCCGAGTCCTTTTGTATTGCGTTGCCCAGTTGATTCGCGTGGTAGCCGGTATGCTCATAGCGCAGTCCTGCCTGCAGGGTCACGTGATCAAACTTCTGCTCGAAATCGCCGTAAAGGGCGTGGATGGTTTCGTCATAGATAAAGTGGTTGCTTTTGGTATCGTCGTCGACATATTCGGTGCCGTTGAAATTTTGGTACGCGGCCGAATTATCTGTGCTGCTGTGCGACGATTTCCACCCGGCTTCCAGCGTGCCATTTTTGCCCGCTTTCAGGGTGTAATCCACCTTGCCGGTGATGATATTGATGGTGGTTGGGATGTTTGCCCGCGACAATTCATCGTACCCTCCGGGCGCCAGGAGTTGATAGTCGAATTTCTGATCGCTGGAGATAGTGTAATGCAACAGGTCGAAATCTGCGGCGATGTCCTGCGTCGCGGATATAGTATGCCGGGCATTCACATTGATGGCGCCGTTTTTGAACCCATTGTTGTTCCTGTTGTCGGTAAATATGGTCGAATCCGGTGCCCCTGACGGGCTTAGCCAGCGTGCCTGGTCGGTATTGTTGCCGTCGCGGCTGATGGCGGTGCCGGTGAGGACGATGCCGATAGTTGTATTGTCGTCCACGTAATAATCTACACCCGTTTTAACTGTGTTATTTAGAAATTTCCCTTTGAAATATGCCGGTTGGTCTAACTGGGACAGCAGGGTGCCATTATCGTCGTAGTATTTGCGCAGGGCGTACAGGTTGAGGTAATACTGCGAATAGTTTAAATTATAAGTGAAAAACGTATTAAACTTGCCGCTGCGGTAGTTTAGCACCAGGTTTTCGCTATTTTTTGGATAAACTCCCTGGCCAACGGAGGTGGTAAACGTGCCGTTAAAGCCTTTCAGTTTGTTCTTTTTGGTTTTTATATTGATAATACCCGCGCTACCGTTAGCATCATATTTGGCGGTGGGGTTGGCGATCAGTTCTATCTGGTCAACCTGCGAGGAGCTCATGCTGCTGAGCAGGTTATTCAGGTCGTCGCCGCTGAGGTAGGTGGGCTTATCATCAATGGTAACCAGCACGCCGGGCTTACCCTGTAATGAGATGCCGCCATTGCGGTCGACAGTTACGCCGGGCGACTTTTCCAGCACCTCCAGTACCGTTGTGCCAACATTAGTAACCGATGCGCCTACATTTAAGATCACTTTGCCCTGTTTTTGCTCGATAAAAGGCCTGGTGGCTGTAACGTTCACCTCCTTCAGCATATTACCGGCAGGCTGCAATGTTATGGTGGCAGTATTTACATCACCAGGGATTGACCGGGCGGTGGTAGCTTGCGGGGTATATCCCGTAAAGGTTATTGAAAAAGTATAGGCGCCATTGGCAATGTTTTCAAAAAGCGCCGCACCTTTGGCATCGGTAATGGCAAGTTTTACCAGTTTGTTTTCTTTCAGCAGCCCTACGTTAGCACCTTCAACAGGCTGCGACTTTTCGTTTAACACCACAAGTGTAAATGTATTCGCGTTGCCTGTTGCAGGCTGGCAATAAGCAAGCGCTGAAAAAAACATCAGCGCGACGATGCAGGCTAATTTTTTAACATTCGCCATCATCATTAAAATAATCCTGGTTTAAAAAAGTACATAAATACTGATCGATCAATTAAAACCATATATACCCGGTGCCCCGCCAACGGTACTAAATAGGGTCTGCTGAATAACCTAAACCATTTTGAAATACAGGTAGTTGTAGCGAACTTGTGGGGATCAAGTGCAAGGAAATATGCAAAAGGCATCAAAAAGGCGTGCATCGGCGCCGAATTTCGTCAGCCCGTCGCAGT
>CAIPFE010000008.1 GCA_903864275.1 uncultured Mucilaginibacter sp. | reverse complement strand
GCATTAGCTGCTCGTTCGGGGTGGTCAGTTTGGCCCGGAATGCCTGGTCAGTTTGCCCCGGAATGGGGTGGTCAATTTGACGCGGAATCACTGGTCACATTCCGCCGGAATTGGGTGGTCAATATCAGCGGTATATCCAGTTTCAACATCGAATTCAGCACGCATTTTTTGAGCAGGTATAGATGAAGTTGACCACAACCTCACATTAAAACCGGAGGTATCACCATCTAGTCGAAATAAGAAATATACGTAACCATCAGGTTCGCCGACATTTGAAGGGTAATAACATATAATTTTACCGTCAAGAAAGCCCATTTCATTGTTTGAATGATAAAATCCTGTTTTAGGAGTTAGTGTGAAAAGTAATTGGTCAGTTGCCATGGATAAAGATTTAGTGGTTGAAGGTTAAATTTTTATAAAGGTAGTAAATTTAACCAGTTGGTCTGTAATGTTTTACAGGATAAAAGATGCTTTTTTTTTCCTCATTTGGCGCTAATACATCGGGCACAGTTTGAAGGCTACCGGTTCCGTGTCCTGTGCCAAATCCGCAATTACCAACACCCGGTTGAATTCACCTGGCATTCGCCTAAAAGTTCGCAGTCTATCAACGCAGTCTATCTAATCATTTACGAAATGTTTTAATCGCATTTACAATATAAGCCACCTCTTTCCCTTCAACTTTTCTTTCTTCCTCCAAGAGCTTTGTTCTTTTATGCGTAGCCCTGAAAAAGGGTTCAACAACTTTCGAGAACTTAAATCGTGCTATGCCTTCGGCAATGTCCGCAGTTGTTTTCACGATCACTTCGAGCACACCCAAATTTGCTTCCATTTCATAGTGTTTCATTCCCTGTTCGTAGTTCATCAAAAGCCCTTTGAGTTCGTCTATCACTTCGTATGATCGTAGCCCTTCCCGCCCGGTTTTGTTGATCCAGTTTTTTAACCGGTAAAATTGCTCCGTGGTTCTTTCTTCTTTTTTAAAGCTTACAATGTTTTCCCAAGGCGTTATGTCAGAAGGGATGGGAAACTGCCCCAGGGTGATCTTTATGACGTCGTCACGGTCAGCTTTCCTGTCGAGTATGATGGGGGTATCCGCTGAGCCAACCGCCACAGCGTCGATATTTTTTAGCTCTCTTAATTTAGCCGCGATAACTCGCATATCATTCATTCCATTATATGCCTGTAAGCTTGTTTTGGCGAACTTGTTTAAATCGATAGCTAACCTTCGTGGCAACAGGAAATCGTTTTTTATCTGTACCTCATTTTTATTGATCTCCGGGTTTTCGGATGCAATCATACCCGACAAGGTTGTTAACATGCCCGCTGAAGACAGCCAATCTATTTCTGGCCGTGCACTGGTAATGATTTTATGTTCATAGTCGGTCAGATTGTTTGTCAAGTCCACCGCTATTTTGTCGAACATCAAAAGCAATTGTTTGGGATACCCAAGTGTTTTAAAGGTAATTGGCGGCACAACGCCAACAAAATTCCTGTGTCCAACGATGTTTTCCATTTGTTCAGGGTTAATGATATGATTTATTGAATATGGCTGGATTGTAACGGCATTGGGATTAAATTTACTACTTCTTCAATAAAATAAGCAGCGTTTTTTACGGGATATTTACCTTTCTCGTCTGTCGCCAGTATGTCGGGCATAGCCTGTAGCGCAAAGGCTACTAATGTCCTGTCCCATGCCTGCCCGGCAGATTGCCAATCACGTTCCCACAAAAATTACATTTCATTGATCAGCAAATTGTCAAAAAGTGCACATTTTGAATATTCGCAAAAATCAACTAATTGATTTCTAGGCCTTCACGGATTTTAAATTGCGTGTGCTATTGTGAAGTGAACGCGAACATGAACGCTTTTTGCCGTTGCCGGCAGTATTTTTACTATACGCCACGGCTTTTAAGGGTTCATTATTCAGCATTAAACCCCATCCCGTTTTATTTATTTTTCTGATATTTCTAAATTCACCAAAAAACTGCCAATGTTATCTTGAAACCAGATATCGTTGAAATTCTCCTTTTTTAAATCATCAACGGTATGGGGTTTGGTAGGCCTGTCAAACGCCAGGTCACTATTTTGCAATCCTTCCGCTGAAAAATCCATCACCATATCGTTTACCGTTAGAAATAACCGGGCCTTGCCGCCGGAGTCGTTTACGTATTGCTGGTTATTTGTGACGATGTGAAATTTGGAGGAAAAGTGCTTCCTGTTTTTTAAAAAATCTTCCCTGAAGGTTGTAACATTATTAAGCGGGCATAAATACATAACGATGTTACCTATGTTATCCCCCGGGTAAATTAGCAAGGATTTTTTAGCAGCCAGCTCATCTTTGTCTTCATTCAGATCCACAAAGGGGGAGCCTTCGGGCCCAGTCCACGCTACTTTGCACCTTTCATTTGCAGCGGCTGCTTTTACCAGTTTGTGAATGGCAAGATGTACCCTCCCCGACATCACCATTTTTATTTGCTGGTTAGCGTCCAGGTCTATGCCTGTGTCGTACCACCAATCGCTGCTTGGAAGCAGGAATGTAGAATATGTTTTGTCGTTGGCTTTACTGAAATGGGAATACTTGTAAACTATTCTTCCCTGATCATTCATATCTATCGACAGATCGCCGCCTGAGAAGACCCTGGAAATGATGATCATAATGATAAGGCAGATAAAAGATGCCAGGAAAAGAAAAAAAATGATTGCCCTGATCAGGCGGCCGGTCGAGGATAATATCGACTCGATAAAAGAAGTGTTTGTCATGACTTTAAGATTTAGGTTGAACAACAATAACTGATTAAAGGTCAGTAAATTAAATTAAAATCGCAATAGCTATTTTCAAGTAGAATGGATCCGGGTTTCGCCAAAAAAGGCATCGTTTTTTCTTTCTGTCGTTAGCATGCCGTGCCTGGTCCGAAGCTCAAAGACCGTGTGTGTTCAGCCCCGCGACTGCCCGGCTGATTCTCAATCCCGATCCCATAAAAATAAAATTTCAATAAGTGCACATTTTAATTATTTGCAAAAATCAACTGATTGATTTCCAAGCGTTCATGTATTTTAAATTGCGTGTGTGCGTGCGAAGTGAACGCGAACATGAACGCTTTTGCGCTTCTGGCGACAGTATGCCGGGCATGGCCTCGGGCGCAAAGGCTATTAATGTCTAAATATGCAAGTATTGCTATTCAAAAAATTCAATATTGTTATCGCTGAGAAATTCTTTTATTCTATCAACATGTACAGATAATCCAACATGTAAAAAAGCGGAATCTGAAACCCTTTCCTTTTTCCCGTTATTTACAATTTCGAAGTCTTTTAAATCAAAACCCAGGTGCAGGTGATTTGTGGCATACTGCATACCGTAAACCAGGCCATCCTGGTCAAATAAGGGGCCGCCACTTTGCCCCCTTAATCCCGGCGTACTCATTTCGATGCCAATAATTCGCGCTTCTGACCCGGTAAATCTTGTTATGATCCCGTCTATCGGGAAAGCAGGCGAGTTTACCTGGCCTTCCCGGGTCCATTCAATATTATCGGTATCGGGGTTTAACCTAAAATTATTAAACTCGGCGAAAGGGAACCCATACCGGCATAAATATTTACCTTGTTTTACTTTGCCGGTGTCTTTTACGAATGTAGCGTGGCTTGTATATTGTTTGTTATGAAACCCTTCCAGGGTAACTATCGCTAAGTCGAGGTCGGGATGGGACCGGCAAGTTATACCTGAAAATCCGCCGCAATTGGCCAAACTATTTATTAACTGGACGGTGGTATTTTTTTTGTAAGAGAATTTGGCTTCCAGCGACTGCAGCGCAGCCCGGTATCCTTTACCTTCGGGGATCTGCCGTTTGGCTGCCTTAAACTGTTCAAAGTTTGCCCAAATAGGATCGCCGCTTACCAACAGGTCAGCAACGTGCTTGCACGTAATGGCTACGCCGTGATCATTCACGAAAAATAATGTGGAAGCGCTGGCCGTAACCTGGTTATCATATGCCCGCACTACCGAATGTATCGGTCTGGTAAATCCGCTTATTTTTTCAATTGCCTCAACTAACATATTGTTATAAAATTGTTATGACTATGGTTCGTAATGTAAATATAATCTTTATATGATAATGATTTTTTCGCCATTGCTGGTGTTATCATCATGGCTGTTCGGAAGATGGGTCTTTCTTCGACAAATATTGCATAGGATGTCATGCTGAGGCACTCGAAGCATGCGGGCAAAGGCCTGATCGCCATGCATTAACGCTAATACACAGTTCGCGATGCCCTGCGCACATGCTTCGAGTGCCTCAGCATGACACCCCTTTTTGATCTTCCGAACGGCTATGATGATAGCACCAAAAAAGGCAGGAAATATTGCGCAGGATGTCATGCTGAGGCACTCGAAGCATGCGGGCAAAGGCCTGATCGCCATGCATTAACGTCAATACATAGTTCGCGATGCCCTGCTCACATGCTTCGAGAGCCTCAGCATGACACCCCTTTTTGAACTTCCGAACATCTATAGTGATAGCACCAAAAAAGGCACAAATCTTTCATTTCAAATATTTTCAAAAATCAACAGATTGATTTTCAGGCGTTCACGCAAAATTATTTTTGTGTTCATGCGAAATGAACGTGAACATGAACGCTTTTGCCCCGGGTTTTGCCTTGCTTAACACTACCCGCCATCCCCCGTCTCCGGCAGCTGCTGCTCCGCATCGATAGCCAGCCAGAGCAGGCAGCCTGCTATCAACACAGCCCCTACCACGTACACCGGGTAATCGAAACGGTGGGTGGTTTGTACAATGTGCCCGAAGATGAGGGCAAGGAAAAAGGCGCCCATCTGCCCGAAAAAGTTCATGGCGCCTGTTACCGTGCCGGCGTTATTGCGGCCAATATCGGCGCATACGGCGTAAGAGACCATCACCCCGAATGAAAAAGCGAAATTCGCCCCGATGAGGCAACAGGCCGTTAGCGCATTATTTGCGGAGAACGCGGCTGCAAACAGTAAAATGCCGCAGCAGCCCAGGCCCGTCATGCCGGTAAGGCGGCGGCCCAATTTAAGTCCTTTACGTTTTGGCAGCCAGTCGCCGGCCGCGCCGCCGGCCAGGAAACCGCCTATGCCCACCACAAAAAGCAGCGAGGTAACCTGTTTCATGCCGTTCTCGGTAAAACCGCGGCCTTCCTGCAGGTAAACAGGCATCCAGGCGATAAAAAAATAATTGGCCCACTGGCAGCAAAAATACATCAGCAGCAGCGGCCACAGGGTGCTGTTACGCACGATGAGCCGCCAGGGTACCAGGTGCCGCCCTTGTTTATGACGGCATTGTGATTTGATGAGTTCCTTTTCGGTATCGGGCATGGCTTTCACCTGGTCGGGGAAATCGCGGAACCACGTATAGCAAACGCCCACCCATACCAGGCCAATGGCGCCAACAACGAGAAAAGGCATCCGCCACCCGTAAGCCATGGCGATGGGCACAATGATGAGCGGGGCCAACGCGGCGCCTATTTGCGAGCCAATACCCACCCACGACAGCGCCCTGCCTGTTTCGCTTACCGGGAACCAGCGCGATACCGTTAAAATGCTATTGGGATAGGTGCCCGACTCGCCCGCGCCAAACAAAAAGCGGATGATGAGCAGGCTCAGCAGCCCGGTCGCCAATCCCGTAAGGGCGGTAAACACCGACCATGCGATCACAATGCGTATAAATACTTTTTTAGGGCCGATACGGTCGCCCAGCATACCCGAAGGGATCTCGAAGATGGCATAAGCCAGCGCGAAGGCGGCCAGTACCCAGCCGAACTGTTCGTTGCTTAGGTGCAGGTCGGCCTTGATGCGTACGCCCACAATGGAGATGCAGATGCGGTCCATGTAGGTGAGCGTGGTGAGCGCGCACAGCAGTGCCAGCACACGGTAACGGTACGGCACTGGCAGCAGCTTAAAAGTTGGGCTCATTGGTTGGGGCAGTCTCTTCAATGTAAGTGGTAGACCTTAGTATAGCGTTTTCAATTGTTTCACCGTCATTAAGGGGCCTCGATGTACGTCGCCTGGAACAGTATTCTTTCCCAAACGCCATTTTCTTTCTTTAAAACCTGTGTAAACCTAAGATTTCGCGATTTGGCAGCATTGTTATCATTTGTTGTAAATGCTGCGCCCGAAAAAACATTAATGCCGGTAACAAACGCGATATCATCATGAACAGCTATGTGCAGGTCTTTGAATTCTAAACCGGGGTTTGTAAGGTTCTTGTCTTTTCTGTCCTTAACATAACCCAGCCAATCCGCCCTGCTAAGGATGTGTCCTGTTACATCCGTATGGAGGTAGTCCTTATGTATATATTTTTCTAAAGTGTCCAGGTTATTTTGGGTCCATGCATTACCGATTAAAATGACGGTGTTATATATTTCCTGGTTATCTTTCGAAGATTTATCCTGTGCTTTCGTTGCAAATGGAAATATGAAAATCAACAATAAAATACCCTTGTTCAATCTTACTATAGCGTTCATATACTGGGGATTAACGGATAATTATATAAAGATATTAAAATGAAGACACATATTGTACGCTTATTTAGCCTAAATTTTCCCTTTCTGCTAGCATGTCCGGCATGGCCCCTTGCGCAAAGGTTACTTGTGCCCGGTCTGTCTATCCGCCTGGTTGCCAACCTTCCCGCAAAAATTACGTTTCATTGGTCGGCAAATTTTCAAAAAACATTTATTTCAAATATTTACAAAAATCAACATATTGATTTCCAGGCGTTAACGTATTTTTATTATCGTGTTCGCGCGAAATGAACGCGAACGTGAACGCCTGTTATGGGATTTAGCGGACTATTTAAACTGCCATTTGAAACGGTTAAGATCGTAAATTTATCGTACAACGGTAACATAAACGCCTTCAATTCTTACTTTTACCAACACCAATCAACAAGCCGCCGAAATATGCCATCACCTGCACCAAAAGATACCTGGAGGGTAACCTGGAATTCACGTTACAGACGCTATCAAATGATTATCGGCACGGTGATCATGTTTGCCATAATTTTTACCTTACCCATCTTTTTCGGCCACATTGAAAAAAGGAAAGGTGCTGTGTTAAATGATTGGCTGCTGGCACGCATACCTCCGCATAATGTATCCAACCTGATTTTTGGAATTATTGGGGGCATGATCTTGTTAATACTGGTCAGGGCCATAAAAAATCCTTCAATTTATATAACCTATTGCTGGACGCTGGTATTTGTTTGTCTCGTGCGTTTCGTTACCATCAGCGTGGTCGCGCTTGATCCGCCTACAGGCATGATCCCTTTGGTCGACCCGCTCAGCAGTGTTTTTTACGGGAACAACGTTTCTATTACAAAGGATTTGTTTTTTTCGGGGCACACTACTACGATGTTCCTGATATTTTTATGCCTTCAAAAAAGAACGGATAAAATAATTGCGCTTATCGCAGCTTTTGCCGTTGCTTATTTATTGCTGGTACAGCATATCCATTACACCATTGATATCCTGGCAGCGCCTGTTGTTGTTTATCCGTGTTACCAGTTAACGCGCTGGCTTTTTTTTAAAAAGAAGGGCACTGAATTTTCAACCAGTTGATTTTGAGGCGTTCACGCATTTTTATTTTCGTGTTCATGCGAAATGAACGCGAACGTGAACGCTTTTCGTACCATTGCTGGTGAAAATACCTGTTGTGAAAACACCAACAAAGGCATGAAAAACCGTTCACTTAATCAACTTAATACACCCAATCAACTAATCCAAAAAACCATTTGCAACTAAAACAAAAAGCCCTATCTTTGCAGTCCCAAATTATGGGGTATAATATTCGTTTAATTAAATTAATAAAAAGCAAGTGAATACGTTAAGTTACAAAACTGTCTCGGCCAACAAAAAAACCGTCAACAAGCAATGGGTTGTTATTGACGCTAATGGCGAGATTTTGGGGCGCTTGTCTTCGAAGATCGCAATGATCATCCGGGGAAAAACCAAGCCAGATTTCACCCCAAACGTAGACTGTGGTGATAATGTAATAGTTATCAATGCAGACAAGGTAAAGTTGACCGGGAACAAATTCAGCGACAAGCAGTATGTTTCGTACACAGGTTATCCTGGTGGTCAGCGTTTCATTTCTCCTAAGGAGTTAATGGCAAAACATCCAACACGCGTAATTGAAAAAGCGGTGCGTGGTATGTTACCTAAAAGTCGTTTGGGCAAAGCATTGTTTGGCAATTTGCATGTATATGCAGGCGCCGAGCATCCTCATGCAGCACAAAACCCAACAACCATTTAACTTTTAATTTTAAAGGAGAAAAGAAAAAATGCCAACAACCAACACTTCGGGCAGAAGAAAAACTGCTGTTGCACGCATCTACCTGGTAGACGGCAGCGGCGCAATTACCGTAAACGGTAAGGATTACAAGGAGTATTTCCCAACATTGCCACTACAATACATCGTTATGCAAAGCACCGAAGTTTCCGGCTCTGTCGGGAAATTTGATGTGAAAGTTAACGTTGCAGGCGGCGGTGTTAAAGGACAGGCGGAAGCCGTTCGCTTAGCTATCGCGAAAGCCATTGTTGAACTCGACCCTGAAAAGAAACCAGCCCTGCGCGCTAAAGGTATTATGACACGTGACGACCGTATGGTTGAACGTAAAAAACCAGGACGCAAGAAAGCACGCAAGAAGTTCCAATTCAGTAAACGTTAATCAAAAAGGAGGACAACAAAATGGCAAGAACAACATATCAGGATTTACTGGATGCAGGTGTACACTTTGGCCACCTTACCCGCAAATGGGACCCAAAAATGTCGCAGTACATTTTTATGGAGCGCAACGGTATCCACATTATCGATTTAAATAAAACCTTAACCAAGGTTGAAGAAGCCGCTGCAGCTATAAAACAAATTGTAAAATCGGGCCGCAAGGTATTATTCGTAGCTACAAAGAAACAAGCGAAAGATATAGTAGCCGAATATGCAAAAGGCGTAAACATGCCCTTCATCACCGAAAGGTGGCTGGGCGGTATGTTAACCAATTTCGCTACCGTTAGGAAGTCGATCAAAAAGATGTCGAACATCGATAAATTGACCAAGGACGGTACTTACGCCAATCTTTCAAAAAAAGAAAGGCTGATGATACAGCGCGAGCGTATTAAACTGGAAACATTGCTGGGCGGTATTTCGGATCTTAACCGTTTGCCCGCTGCACTGTTCCTGATCGACGTTAAGAAAGAGCACATCGCTGTTTCGGAAGCATTGAAGCTGAACATACCAACCTTTGCAATGGTTGATACCAACTCCGATCCTTCGAACATCGATTTCCCGATCCCGGCAAATGATGATGCTACCAAATCAATTTCATTGATCACCAGCATAATCATCCAGGCGATAGTTGAAGGTTTGGAAGAACGCAAACGCGAGAAAGAAGACGAAGCAGAAAAAGAAGCAGCTGTTGCGAAAGCAAAAGCCGACGCTCCTGAGCAAGCAACGCCAGTAACCGCAGCCGTGGTTGACCGCACACCGACCGAAGGCGGCAAACGTGCCCGCAAGGTGCCTGTAGAAGCCGAAGCCGCAGTGGTTGAAACGCCGGTGGCTACGTCTGAAGAGAAAACTGAAGAATAGTTAAAAATGTTGTAAGGGTTGTAATAAGTTGTAAAAGTTAGAAACAATACAACATTTACAACCTTTATAACAAATTACAACCTCTACAACTTTTAAAACAAAAAACATGTCTACATTAACAATATCCGCAGCCGACGTAAATAAACTGCGCCAGCAAACTGGCGCCGGTATGATGGACTGCAAAAAAGCTTTAACCGAAACAAACGGTGATTTTGAAGCTGCTATAGATTTTTTAAGAAAAAAAGGCGCTAAGGTAGCCGCCAGTCGCCAGGACAGGGAATCAAACGAGGGTGTTGTAATAGCACGCACTTCGGCTGATGGCAAACGCGGTGTAATTATCGAATTGAACTGCGAAACTGATTTCGTGGCTAAAAATGCTGAGTTTATTGCTTTTGCTGCCGCGATAGCCAGCACAGCTGTTGAAAATAACCCGGCCAATCTTGATGCATTAAATGAACTTACCGTTGACAGTCAGAAAATCGGCGAAGCCATTATTGACAAAACTGGTAAGATCGGCGAAAAAATAGGCGTCTCGAAATACGAAGTTATTGAAGGCGAAAAAGTGATCGCGTATATACATGGAAACTACCGTTTAGGCGTTTTGGTTGCTCTAAGTTCGAACCCTGCAGCCGCTGATGAAGCGGGCAAAGACGTGGCCATGCAAATTGCTGCGATGAACCCTGTTGCTATTGATAAAGACGGTGTCGACGCTACAACCATTACCCGTGAGCTTGAAATTGCAAAAGAGCAAACCCGTTTGGAAGGTAAACCGGAAGAAATGGTTGAAAAAATTGCTGCCGGCAGGCTGAACAGGTTTTATAAGGACAGCACCTTGTTAAACCAGGAGTTTGTAAAGGACCCATCCAAAAGCGTTGGCCAGTTTTTAAACACCGTCGACAAAGGCCTCACAGTAACCGCCTTTAAGCGGGTTGCTTTAGGAGCTTAAATATTTTGATCCTCTTCGTTAAAACGAAGGGGATTTTTTTTGCGATAATAATTCGGTGTAGAGACGCAATGCATTGTGTCTTTACGTAATCTTGTAGTATGATAACTGCCCTTCACAACCTGCAAATTATTTCCGACGGCGTCATAGCCTCGGGCAAAGCCGTTCTGATCAGCGGCGCTACGATCACCGGTATTGTTGATGAACAATCTGTCCCGGCAGAAGCTAAAAAAATTGATCTTAATGGCGTGTTCCTGGCCCCTGGCCTTATTGACCTGCAGGTTTATGGCAGCGGCGACAAGATGTTTGGTAGCATACCCAGTACCGCAGCCCTTGAGCGCATGGAAAACGATTTCCTGCCGCAGGGGACAACCGGCTTTTTTGCTACGGTAGCTACTAACACGAATGATATTGTTGAGAAGGCCATCGAAGCTGCAAAAGCTTTCAGGGAACAAAGCAAGGGGAATTTCTGGGGTTTGCACCTCGAAGGGCCTTACCTTAATCCTGCAAAAAAAGGTGCGCACCCGGCCAATCTCATTAAAAAAGGAAAGCTTTCAGAAGTGGAACGATGGATAGAAATGGCTGATGGTGTTATAAAAATGATGACTATCGCCCCCGAACTGCAGGACCAGGAGGTGATAGATTACCTGAATGATCATGGTGTCATCATATCCGCTGGGCATAGCAACGCCACTTACCAGCAGGGCAAATCATTTTTAAATAATCCCATCCATGCAGTAACGCATTTGTACAATGCCATGCCGCAAATGCACCACCGTGAACCTGGCTATATTCCTGCCATTTTCGAGGAAAAACCTTTTACTAGTATTGTTAACGATGGCATCCATGTTGATTTCGCCATGGTCCGGTTAGCCAAACGCGAACTCGGCGATAAACTTTTTTTAATTACCGATGCGGTTGCCGCCGCCAATGAGGGCACTTATCACCATCAGTTTAAAGGCGACCGCTTTGTCATGCCTGATGGGACACTATCCGGGTCGTGCCTAACCATGCTTAAAGCAGCAGAAAACTGTGTAAAACATGTTGGCATCGGTTTGGCGGAGGCTATCAATATGGCTTCGCTTTACCCGGCACAATTAGCAAAAATGCCTAAAAAAGGTAAAGTAGCTCCCGGTTTTGATGCTGATATCATCGTTTTTAACGAGGCCTTTGAAGTACAGGGCACCGTGTTTAAAGGCGATTACTTAACAAAATCTGCATAAAATTTTAACACTAATTATATTTCCATATTTTTGACAAACCTCCACTGAATGAAATACAAAAGGATCCTCCTGAAACTTAGCGGCGAATCGCTGATGGGCGACAAGCAATACGGAATTGATAACAACCAGGTATTGCAGTATGCCCAGGATATTAAAGGGGTGTATGACGCAGGTTTGGAGGTGGCTGTTGTAGTGGGCGGAGGTAATATATTCAGGGGTTTGAGCGCCGAAAAATCGGGCATGGAACGTGCCCAGGCCGATTATATGGGCATGCTGGCCACCGTGATCAATTGCATGGCCCTGCAAAACGCCCTCGAGAGCATTGGTGTGGAAACCCGCCTGCAGTCGGCCATAAAAATGGAGCAGATATGCGAGCCATATATCCGCCGACGTGCCATGCACCATTTAGAGGTCGGCAAAATTGTGATATTTGGCGCAGGCACCGGTAATCCATACTTTACTACAGATACCGCCGCATCCCTGCGCGCTATCGAAATAAAAGCCGACGTGGTACTGAAAGGCACACGCGTTGACGGCATCTACACCGCCGATCCTGAAAAAGACCCTACCGCAACCCGTTTTGATGAAATTTCTTTCCAGGAAGTGTACGACAAAGGCCTCAGCGTGATGGATATGACTGCCATTACCCTCTGCCAGGAAAACGATCTTCCCATCATCGTTTTTGACATGAATATCCCCGGCAACCTGATGAAAATTGCCAATGGCGAAAAGATCGGGACGCTTGTGAGGGACATGGGTTCAGCGCCGTCTCCCAACCTGCCCGTTTAATGCCGTAAACGCGGTCGGGGATGAGTAAAATTCTTTATCTTTCCATGAAATTGGCTATACAAATTTCAATGAATAGATGAAATACTTAAAAGCGGTTTTAATCATCCTGGCGGGCAGTTATTCAGTGACTTATCATGCTTATTCACAGACCAAACCATCGCTGCAAAAGAGCATCATATCAGAAAAAATAGCGGTGCTTAAATATCATGATCACCTGGATACGTTAGAATTACCGGTAGTATCTGACAAATATCCGGCGTTAAAAAAGGCGTTATCTTATAAAAATATATTTTATGGCGATGATTTGCCGGATGTAGTAAAAAACTATGCGGATTGCGAATGCGGGATAACAAGCCTGGGGTACAAAGTAACCTTTGAAAGCCGAGACATTTTATCAATAAAAATTTACGTTGAAACTGCCGCTGCCTACCCGGACGATGGTGAAGAGTGGTTTACATTAAATATAAGTAGCGGAAAACCATACCCCTTAAGCAGGGAAATTAACGCCAGGGGGTTAAAATGGCTGTTCGATAATTATAAGGCTGAATTAAGGAAACGAATTTATAAGTACAAGAGTGAAAACCTGGACGAAGATATTGATGTTTATAACGAGCTGAAAGCAGCCATTGATAGCCTGCATAGCGATGAATTGTTTGGCAAATATGTATTCACAAACCAGGGGATAGTGCTTTCAATAGAAAAGATATTACCTCATGCCATACAAAATATGGAACCTGATCGTGATGTGCTGATACCCTTCGACAAATTAAAAACTTACAAGGTGCCTGGTGCTCTTGTGGTTAAATAAGTATGCCGGGCGCAAAACTTTTCATTAGCTGACGGCAATAGTCGCCGACTGCACCGTAAGGTGCATTTTCTTTACCGAAGCGGCCATCCTTTTAATAAAAATATAATTTGCCGCTCCGCCGATCGCTGCCCCAATTACAGGTACGAGCCTTTCAGCGGTCCTGGTGCCTAAAACCATCAGCATCTTTTCGGCTATGGCTTCCATCATGGTTTTAGTGAGGGCTACACCGGCCTCCACTTTAAGCGAAGTGGCTACGAGCGACATAAATTCTTCATAGCCGATATCATAGTTCCCTTTGGTGTAATAGGTCACAGCTAATGTAACCCTGAATTGCTGTGTGATCAGGTTCAGAAAGTCGAAAGGGATGCCGACCAAAACGGTAAGTGCGCCGCCGCTTCCCGAAATAATGCCCGATCCTGCGGCGAGGTACGCACATTGTTCGATAAATTTATCCAGGCCTAATCGGTCAACCCCTTTTTTAATATTAAGTTGGTCAATGCGGTCGAATATTTGTCTAAAGCCTTGGTGCGCAAGTTTTTGCGCCTGGGATTTTATATCGGTGCTTATTTTTTTAAATTTTATAGTTTTCATAGTTCGCAGATTAAATAGATTAAACGGAAAAAGTATATCAATTTATATGAGAGCTATTTGCGTGCCAGTATGCCCCGACAGAGCAATTTTGACAGGTCTATGTAGTTTGGATGCGACAATATAGTTAGAAAAGCGAAGGGATGGATAGATCAGCGTGGCGCACCTTCACAGGGGGGGTAAACCAAATGCCTTTAATTGATACATTTGTATCCTTGTTAAAAATGAATTTGAAAAACAACATCCTTATCGTTGATGATATCCACCCTGTTTTTATGGAACGGGCCGAAGCCATGGGCTACCACTGCGACTATCGCCCCACTATAAAACCTGACGAAGCCCTGCAAATTATGGGCAATTATAGCGGCCTGGTGATGCGCTCGAAATTTAAGTTAAACCGGCAGTATCTGGATGCCGGCACTAACCTGCACTTCGTTTGCCGTGCCGGTGCCGGCATGGATAATATTGACGAGGCCTATGCCGCTGAAAAAGGCATCACGCTGATAAATGCGCCGGAGGGGAACATGGATGCCGTAGGCGAACACGCAGTTGGCCTTCTGCTTGCCCTGATGAATAATTTTAATGTTGCTGACGCAGAGATACGCGCCGGAGTTTGGCTTCGTGAGGCTAACCGTGGATACGAATTAAAGGGTAAAACCGTCGGCATTATTGGCTATGGCTTTATGGGGCAAAGTTTTGCAAAAAAACTATCGGGGTTTGAAGTAAACGTTATTGCTTATGACAAATATAAGACCGGGTTTAGCGACCGGTATGCCCGCGAGGTAAGTATGGAAGAAATTGTTAAGCATAGCGATGTCTTAAGCCTGCACATTCCTTTAACTGCCGAAACCACAGGCCTGGTAAATGACGAATACGTGTTTCATTTTAAAAAGCCGATCTTCCTTATCAATACTGCACGTGGTAAAACGGTTCAGACAAGAGCCGTTTTGAATGCTATAAAACAAGGTAAAATTTTAGGTGCGGGCCTTGATGTAATTGAATCAGAAAAATTCCCGGCATTGGCCGAACAGGAATGGTATGATGAGCTTCGCCAGTCAAACAAAGTGATACTAACCCCCCATGTTGCCGGCTGGACGTTTGAATCGTACCGTAAAATAAGCGAGGTGATGGCGGAGAAGCTGCGGGAGTTGTCCATAGTCCATAGTCCATAGTTCTTCTATGGTCTATGGACTAACAACACATTATCAATCAACCGCGTTTTCCCCACCTTTGCTGCTACCAGGGCGATGATATTTTTTGTATTTTGATCAGCAGGATGCAATGTGTTGCCATCGGCAATTTCAAAATAATCGAGTTCAACACCAGGCTCATTACGAACATTAAGCTCAGCTTCTTTTTTTAATTGGGGGATATGAGCGCTGTCAAAGTTGTTTTTAACCCAATTCAACGTTCTCGATAGGACGAGTGCATGCTGGCGGTCATCAGCACTTAGATGAACATTCCTTGAACTCATTGCCAGGCCGTCGGTTTCGCGCATTATCGGGCACATTACCAGCTTAACCGGGAGCTTTAAAGCCTCAACCATTTTACTGATGATCAGAAATTGCTGGTAATCTTTTTGGCCGAAAAAGGCGGTATCTGGTTGAACGATGTTAAACAATTTATAAACCACCTGGGTAACGCCCTGGTAATGCCCGGGCCTTGATTTTCCTTCGAGTAACGACTCCATCTCACCGATGTTTAAATGCCATTGTTCATTATCATCATATATTTCATTAACCGGCGGATTAAACAGCACATCGCATTTAGCCTGTTCAAGCAGCTTAGTATCAGCCTCAATAGTGCGGGGATATTTCTCCAGGTCTTTTGGGTCATTAAACTGGCTTGGGTTTACAAAAATGCTGCAAACAATTTCATCATTGTTTTGCTGTGCCTGTTCAATTAATGAAAGATGGCCCTGGTGTAGTGCGCCCATTGTGGGCACAAAGCCGATAGTTTTATCCGAAGCTTTGATTTGCTGCAAATGTTGCTGCAGATTTTTCTTAATAGTAAATATTTTCAATTCAGTTGAAATTACAGGATTTGGCAATTGATTAAAATTTACCGAAACTTACTTGCATAATTGGTTGCCAGTTTATATAATAATGCTTATATTTGCAAACTCAAATTTTTTTGACTTCTTATACTTAATTTAATACTGATATAGTGATGGGTAAATCTAAGCTTTTGTTTATAACTCACGAAATGTCCCCTTTCCTTGAACTCTCAAAAATTTCTGAAATCACACGCCAGCTTCCGCAGGCTATGCAGGAAAAAGGTTACGAAATTCGTATCCTTATGCCTCGTTTTGGAAATATTAATGAGCGCAGGAACCGTTTGCATGAGGTGATCCGTTTGTCGGGAATGAATATCATCATCAACGACAATGATAATCCGCTGATCATAAAAGTAGCGTCAATTCCCGCAGCCCGGATGCAGGTTTATTTTTTAGATAACGAAGAATATTTTCAGCGAAAGTATGTGTTTGGCGACAAAGAAGGCAAGTTTTACGCCGATAATGACGAGCGGATGATCTTCTTCTGTAAAGGCGCCCTCGAGACCGTTAAAAAATTAGGATGGGCCCCTGATGTGATCCACTGCCACGGATGGCTTAGCGCACTTGTGCCGGCTTATTTAAAAACTACGTATAAAAATGATCCGACGTTCAAAAATTCAAAAGTAGTTTACTCTATTTATGATAATGATTTTACTGAGGAGTTGGATCCTGATTTTACACAAAAAGCAGTGATGGGCGATATGACTGAGAAGCATACCGACGTCTACAAACCCGGGACAAACTCGGCCCTGTACGCAGGCGCTATCCAGTACAGTGACGGAATTGTTTTGGCTGGCGAGAATATTGATGAAGATGTGTTAAATAATGTTAAAAACAGCAATAAATCAGTTTTAGAGTTCGATTCCACCTTAGATTTCGAAAATTATTACAATTTTTACGACGAAATAGTCAATGAGGAATTGGCGCATGTTGTATAAGCTTTGAGATCATATATGAAATTTTTCCGTTTAGACTTATTGACCCTGTTAATAAGTCTTTTTATTTTAAGTAGTTGTAAAAACCAGGGTTCGATTGGGCTGGGTATCAATAATCCCGGCCAGGTAAACGGGACGCTGGTTGATACTTCAACAATCATTGTCAATACTGTTAAAGATGACTCTGTGCTAACTGCCCCCTCCCTTGCAAAAAATCCATTGGGTTATTTTACCGACCCGATTTTTGGTGTATCTGTATCAAACCTTGCTACCGACCTTAATTTACCCGGCAGTAGTGCTTACTCGCTTCCGGCCGGGACAATAACTATCGACTCGGCCAGGCTGGTACTTAGCTATGCAAACGGATTTTATGGCGATTCAATTACTTCTTCTTATAGAGTTAATGTTTATAAGCTGAATGAAAAGTTTGTAGACAATGCGCCTTATTATAATACCAAGAAATGGAACTATGATTCCTCGAATTTAATTGGTTCCCTTACATTTAATGCGAGGACCCACGATTCGATAAAAATCTTCCACATTATAGCGGGGGCTCCCGATACACTTGTTAAAGTGCCGCCGCAGGTACGGATACCGATCAATACAAGCTTTATTACTACCTACCTTTTTAATCAGAGCAGTACAGTGCTGGCTTCAAACGACGTTTTTCAAAATACCGTTAAAGGCTTGTATATAACGCTTGATCAAACAAAAACTACCGGGCCGGGTGGTGTATTTATGATCAAGCCATCAGATTCATTAGCTGTATATTACAGATCTGTAAACGGAACGACTATTGACACCGCGGTTGTTTATCTGCCGGTATCAAGCTTCGCCTCGCAGATAAGCCATACCTATACAACAACAATTCAGGCCGAGCTAAATAATGCCACCGCTTCAAGGAATACATTTTACCTGCAGGGGTTGGGGGGGTTGAAGGCCAAGGTAAGCTTCCCTCATTTACTGGCAAATATCAGGGGCGCATTATTAAAAAAGGATAGCGACATCGTGTTGAACCGGGCTGAATTAGTGGTGACGCCTAGCCCCGGCACTTATGTTCCATATACACCGATACCGAGAATAACCATGTACCAGCTCGACCTTGCCCACCAGCGGACGAGTATCCAGGATGGCGGCGCCGATCCGCGGTCAGGCGGTATCGCTGTTTTTGGAGGGTTTTATATTTCGACTCAGAATGAATATCATTTTATTTTAACTGCTTATTTACAGGATCTTTTGCTTGGTAAAACCGTTGACTATGGGACCTTTATAGCGCCTGTAGACAATACCAATACCTCCGGGATTGACATTGCGGAAACCCCGCAGGTAGGGTCGCGTACAGTTGCAGTTGGATCGGATAAAAGTTCCCCTCTTCAAATCAAGCTAAATATCATATACACAAAGATATCTACGATAATACCCAGATAATGGTTGAGCCCAAAAGCAAAGCGGGCTGGCCATAAAACCAGTACCGCATTACTTTTGGGCTTTTCAGCATCAGCGAAATATCCAAAACCACTGTGTGATCTGTTGTTAGCAGCGCTAAACAATATCCCTTTAAGTTGGTTTAACCTATGTATTACTATTGGGGCACTTTTATTAAAAATAAGTCTAAAACGCCATAATCGTGATCAATATCTTGTTACTTTTGTCGCAATAACATTTAATATGCTAATTTATGTGCGGAATTGTTGGTTATATAGGTTTTAGGGATGCTTACCCGATTATTATAAAAGGGCTTCATCGTTTGGAGTACCGCGGCTACGACAGCGCGGGTATCTCATTGCTGAATCATAAATTAAAGGTTTATAAAAAAGGCGGAAAGGTTAGCGACCTCGAAAATTTTGTCAAGGATTTGGACCTCCATGCCACTATTGGCATGGGCCATACCCGCTGGGCAACTCACGGGGCACCCGGTGATCGCAATGCCCATCCCCATGCATCAGGCGATGGTAAGCTGACTATTATCCATAATGGCATAATTGAGAATTATGGCATTATTAAAGAAACGCTTTTAAATAAAGGACATGTTTTTAAAAGCGATACTGATACCGAGGTTTTGATCCACCTGGTTGAAGATGTACACAATGAAACCGGTTTAGATCTCGGCGAAGCAGTCAGGGTGGCCTTAACCAAAGTGATTGGCGCCTACGCCATCGTGATAATGAGCGCCGACGAACCCGACCTGTTAATTGCGGCCCGCAAAGGCAGCCCCATGGTTATTGGTGTTGGGAAGGGCGAATATTTTATAGCCTCGGATGCCACGCCTATTGTGGAATACACCAAAAACGTGATCTATTTAAATGATAACGAGGTGGCGTATATCCGGCGTGAAGACCTGCTGATCAAGAATATTGACAACACGGTACAGATCCCTTATATACACGAGCTGGATGTTAAGCTGGAAATGCTGGAGAAGGGTGGGTATGACCATTTTATGCTTAAAGAGATCAACGAGCAGCCACGGTCAATACGCGATTGTATGCGCGGCCGTATTTACCCCGAACTTGGTAAGGTGCAGTTGGGTGGTATAAAAGAATACACCGAAAAACTTAAAAACATCGACCGCATTGTTATAGTTGCCTGCGGTACCTCGTGGCATGCCGGCCTTGTTGGCGAATACCTGATAGAAGAGTATGCCCGTGTACCGGTGGAGGTTGAATATGCTTCAGAATTCAGGTACCGCAACCCAATAATTACTGAAAAAGACCTTGTGATCGCTATTTCCCAATCGGGTGAAACTGCTGATACCATGGCTGCTATTGAGTTGGCTAAAGAAAAAGGGGCTACCATCTTCGGCATTTGCAACGTGGTTGGAGCTTCTATTCCGCGTACAACGCATGCAGGGGTTTATACCCATGCCGGGCCCGAAATTGGGGTGGCTTCCACCAAAGCGTTTACTGCCCAGGTTACAGTTTTAACGTTAATGGCATTTTATATCGCACAGCAAAGGGGCACCATTACGCAAAGCAAACTGGTTGAATACCTGACCGAGCTAAATGAAATACCTGAATTGGTTGAAAGGGCCCTGAAATCAAATGACCATATTAAAGAAATTGCGGGAAAATTTAAAGACTCAACAAACTGTTTGTTTTTAGGGCGTGGCAGTTCTTTCCCTGTAGCGCTTGAAGGTGCGCTGAAATTGAAGGAAATATCATATATCCATGCAGAAGGCTACCCCGCTGCCGAAATGAAGCACGGCCCAATCGCTTTGATTGATGATGATATGCCGGTTGTATTTATCGCCACCAAAGATTCATCCTACCAAAAGGTGATCAGTAACATACAGGAAGTAAAAGCCCGAAAAGGGCACGTCATCGCCATAGTTACCGAGGGTGATACAGAAGTAAAAAGCATGGCAGACTATGTGATCGAGATACCGCAAACCGATGAAGCATTCGTGCCATTGCTGGCAACAATTCCATTGCAATTACTGGCCTACCACATAGCTGTAATGCGCGGCTGTAACGTAGATCAGCCGCGTAATTTGGCGAAATCGGTAACGGTGGAGTAGGGGAAAGTTCATGGTCAATAGCCCATGGTCGATAGTAAAAGAATTTAGTGAATAAAAGCCGGCAATCCATTATAGGCATTACCGGCTTTCTTTTTACCATGGACCATGTATTTTGTGTTTTGTAAGCTTTTGGCAACAGCCATTTTCAGCCAATATCTGCCCTGAACGGTGACAAAACTGCCTGTTCATTGTTTCCATATAGATTAGTTTTAATTAAATCAAATTTCATAGTAAAATATAAATAGAAAAAATCAATAATTACTATATTTGAATAGAGAAAAACTATTATGACCATTACCCAGCTTGAATATATTGTGGCTGTTGATACCTACCGGAGCTTTGTAGCGGCAGCCGAAAAGTGCTTCGTTACCCAGCCTACGCTAAGTATGCAGGTACAAAAATTAGAAGATACACTTGGCGTTAAACTGTTCGACCGGAGCAGGCAACCCGTTACGCCAACTGAAATAGGTATCGAAATTATCACACAGGCCAGGATATTGCTTGGCGAGTGCGAAAAGATCAAAGAGATCATCACCGACAGACAAAAAGAATTGTCGGGAGAATTGAAGGTGGGGATCATCCCAACAATAGCGCCTTATATCTTACCAAAAATATTGCACGGCTTTATAGAAAAATATCCGCAGGTAAAACTCATTGTATGGGAACAAACCACCGAGCAGATCGTCCAGCAGCTAAAATTAGGGATGATAGATTGCGGCATATTATCAACACCACTGCATGAAAGCAGCTTAACCGAGATCCCTGTTTTTTACGAAAACTTTGTGGCTTATGTATCTAAACACAGCAAGTTATCAAAAAAGAAAAGCATCAGCCCCGACGATATTGACATGGAAGAGATATGGATATTAAACGAGGGGCATTGCATGCGCGAGCAGGTTTTGAATATTTGCCAGCGCCGGAAGTCGACGCAGGGCTTTAAGCATTTTGAATATAACACGGGCAGCGTTGAAACTTTAAAGCGCATGGTGGACCAAAATAACGGGGCCACTATTTTGCCCGAGCTTGCCTTGGCCGAGTTGAGTGACAAGCAGTTGGATAAAGTACGGTATTTTAAGTCGCCCGAACCTGCCCGCGAGGTGAGCATTGTTATACAGCGGAATTTTTTAAAACGAAGGATGATAGAAGCACTAAAAAACGAGATCCTGGAGTTTTTGCCGAAGCGGATGAAAAACAAAAAGAAAAAGGAGGTAATAGAGATTTGATAAGTTAGGGGGCCTGGAAGTCGGAAATTATGGAAGTCCGGAAGAAGGGGCGTAATACTTATATACTTTACAATATAGGTGGCGCAAATTTTAAAATATTTATAAGTATTGCTATATTTAAAGCTTGGACGTAGTTTTGGAAACTTCCTTAGTCTTAAAACAACCATAACCTGTATAGGATGATCACGATTAAAAGGGGCTTAAATGTATTGTTCGCGATAGTTCAAATAGCTATCCGAATCATCTTTTCATACTGTAACACTTCGTTATGCGGACTGAGACCCGTCGTAAAAAATCTAAAATATATAAATCCGGTGTTCGATATTCACATTTATGAGTTGGCCTATGCCTAACTTATAGTCAATTATAAAAAACGGCGGGAGGTATTGATGCGGGCACTAAAGCATTGCGTTTACAAAGTTTACCGCTTTACTATTAATAACCTTATAAAAATGAAGAAATTTTTATTGTTAAGCCTTTTAACCATCATTTTTGGTAGTGTTTATGCTCAGCAAAACCTGCCGCCGGCCTATATAATTAAAACGGATACAGCGGTAAAGCCGATGCTGGATAGCACGCAATGGAAAATGCTGGAAGATACTTCCGGTAGCCACACTATTGAACAGGTGAGTAGTTTACCGCTTGCAAGTAAGTTTCACACAGATACTGCCATAACCGCGGGGATCGACTATCATATAAACACCTTCTGGTTTTGCTATCACTTTAAAAATACCATGAACAGGGATGCCGAAATTACCATACTGGAGGGCGGTTTAGGCGAAGTGTTAAAAGCTGAAATATACACAAGGAACGACAAAGGGGTTTGGGTGATGAAACAAAGCGGTGATGCACTTCCCTGGAGCAAGAGAGATGATCTTAAGGAAATAAACGGCGTTGATTTTGTTGTTGGCCCTGGAGCCGAGTTGGTAATTTACGAAAAAAAGGTGGTGGACTATTGGCTATACAAGCCAAAAAAATTATCACCGGGTTTTGGTTTTACAGAAAAAGTTGTTGACAATACCCTGGCGAACGAAGAAAAAAGCGAGTCAATAAGAACTTTTACGATATTTTTATTGGGGATATTTTTACTTGCCGCTTTTTCCAATATCCTGTTTTTCGGGATTGTGAAGGAGCCAGTTTATTTATTTTTTTCAATTTTCGTTTTTTCATTTGGGGTATTTGAATGTTCTGATATCTTGTCAAACCTACTTTTCAAAGAGTACAGGTTGTCTTCGTATTATTTAACAGACCTCATGCGAATTCTGTGGTTTTTCTTTTTGCCCCAGTTTTTGAGGTACTTCTTTGATATCAAACAAACTCACCCTGAATGGGATAAAAAACTCCTTATATTTTCTTACTTACAAGCCGGATGCTGGGTATGCTTACTTTTAATCCCCGCTTCGTTGCCTTATCATTTATTTGATATTCTAACTACTGCCTTAAATCTTGTCGCCTTTATTTATATGCCCTGCGTCCTGCTGCCCTTGTTGTTTTTTATAAATATACGCGACTGGGGTACTACTTTAAAGGGAGTATCGGCACTGCCGGCAATTATTATCTGGGGCTTACTTTATCCGTACCGGGAGGTATATTTTCTCCTGAATAAACACTTCCAGACTCCATTATCGTCATTGGCAATATGGACTACGGACCATCAAAAAGTTGTTGAATTAGTCGGTATGGGGTGGGTCATCCTATTATTTTCATGGCTCCTGTTCCACCGCTTTTACAATCTGCAAAAGCACGTTGTGGTAGATTTAAGGGCTGCGCAAAACCGGCTGATCCAGTCGGAGAAAATGGCGTCTATGGGTGAATTAACTGCGGGTATAGCCCATGAGATCCAGAACCCGCTAAACTTTGTTAATAATTTCTCGGAATTAAGCGTTGAGTTGACAGCTGAACTAAAAGAAGAGATACGAAACGGTAATACGGATGATGCAATTGCCATCGCGGATGACCTGGGGCAAAACCTGGAAAAAATACTGCATCATGGCAAACGTGCAGATTTTATAGTAAAAGGAATGCTGCAGCACAGCCGTACCAGCACAGGTGAGCGGCAGCCGACCAATATAAACATTATTGCCGGTGAATTCTTAAGGTTATCCTACCATGGGCTGCGTTCGAAAGACAAGCTATTTAATTCCGAAATGGTTACCAGTTTTGATAAGGACCTGCCGGCAATAAATGCTGTACAGCAGGATATTGGCAGGGTTATGCTCAATTTATTCAATAATGCGTTTTACTCTGTAAACCAAAAGCAGAAAACCGCGGGTGCAAATTATAAACCCGAAGTAACAGTTACAACCAATGTCAAAAAAGGCAATATTTTCATTAAGGTAAAAGATAACGGTGTCGGAATCCCCGACCATATTAAAAGCAAGATCATGCAGCCTTTCTTCACCACCAAACCTACCGGTGAAGGCACCGGCCTTGGCCTTTCATTAACCTATGATATCGTGGTAAAAGGACATGGAGGCAGCATGACTGTTGATTCAAAAGAAGGTGAATTTGCGGAGTTTACAGTTGTTTTGCCTATCAGGTAATTGTTGGAAAAATAAAGGATACACCTCGGTTGCCTGTGCGCAGACTTTCAGCCGTGGAACCAATTTTGATAACAGAAGCAGTCGCTTTGCAATAAAACAATGCTGTCTAAAACATTCCACATTCCATATTCAGGCTTCCCCATTCAATTAATTCCTTACTTTTGAATTATGACTAATGTGCAATCATTTACAAACAATCCTTACCAGGAGAATACCTATATTTTATATGATGAAAGCGGTGAATGCGCGATCATTGATCCTGGCATGGAAACAGCTGCCGAACAAAATGCAGTGGTAAATTTTATCAGGGATAATCATTTAAAACCAGTTTTACTGCTCAATACCCATTGCCATATCGACCATGTGCTCGGCAATAAATTCATTTTTGACCAATACGGGTTAAAGCCGAAGTTCAATATCGGTGAATTGCCGCTGTTGGAAGCTGTTGTGGCCTACGCGCCTTCGATGGGTATCCGCTATGAAGTTTCGCCATTACCTGATGAGTACTTACCCGAAACAGGCAGCGTACATTTTGGAAATACTGAACTCGGGCTGATCTTCGCGCCGGGCCATTCCCCGGCACATTTATGTTTTTACGATAAAAATGAGAATATTCTGATCGGCGGCGATGTTTTGTTCCGTAACAGCATCGGCCGAACCGACCTGCCGGGCGGCAGTTTTACGCAACTCGTAAATAATATTGAACAAAAACTATTTACTTTACCGGATGATTGCGTCGTGTACCCCGGCCACGGCCCTGGAACCACTATTGGTTTTGAAAAAGAAACCAACCCTTTCTTAACTTAATACAAACAAAAACTAACGTCAAGTCTCTAATCTCTAACCACTAACTTGAACACCTCCGTTTACATAGCCAGAAGGTATTTGTTTTCGCGAAAGAAAATGCATGCCATTAATATCATCTCGGGCATATCCATGCTTGGGGTATTAATTGGCAGCGCGGCATTAATTATCATTTTATCAGTATTTAATGGATTGGAAGTAACTATACTTTCTCTCTACAATGATTTTAACCCTGAAATAAAAATAGAGCCCCGCCTGGGTAAAACTTTCGACCCAAATACAGCATATTTTAATGCCCTTCGCCACGACCACAGACTATTTTCCATGACTGAGGTGTTGCAGGAAAAAGCTCTTATAAAATATGACGGCAGGCCCTTTATCGGAACAATAAGAGGCGTAGGCGACGATTTTTTAAAAAATCCGCTGTTGGACAGTGTGATACAAAGCGGTTCGTTTACTTTAAAACAGGATGGGCACTATTTCGCAGTCATCGGGTCGCAGGTGCAGGCCAGCCTTGGGATAAATGTGCACGACCAGTTTTCTCCTGTAGAGATATATACGCCAAGCCGTAGTGCAGTAAGCAGTTCAAATCCCCTTGATGAATTTGTAGTCCGCTCCATTTCTCCTGCGGGGGTATTTGATGTAGGGCCGGATTTTGACGATATTGTTGTTACACCAATCGAGTTCACCCGGGATCTGCTTGACCAGCCAAAAAACGTATCATCGTTAGATATCAATTACAAAAGCGGCACCGACCTGGCATCAGTGCAGGCGGATATCATGGATAAGATTGGCAGAAATTTCACGGTAAAGAACCGCAGGGAACAAAACACCGAGCTATATAAAACATTGAATTACGAGCACTGGTCCGTTTTTATGATATTGACTTTTGTATTAATTATTGCTATCTTTAATATTATAGGCTCATTAACCATGCTGGTTATTGATAAACGAAAGGACATAGCTATTTTAACCAGCCTTGGCGCAAACAAACAATTAATACAAGGTATATTTTTTTTTGAAGGAATGATGATATCCTTAATAGGGTGCATATCGGGCATAGTTTTGGGGCTGGTATTTTGTATATTGCAGCAGCGCTTCGGGCTTGTAAAAACGGGGTCGAAAATGTCGGCGCTGGATGCTTACCCGGTTTCAATAAGGATCAGTGATATAGCACTTGTATTTTTAACAGTGACTGTTATCGCTGTTATCGCATCGGGAATAAGCTCCAGGCTAAGCATTAAAGGTCTGAATGATATAAAACAAGATTTGTAATTTTATCAAATGCAGAAAAAGCTGGTCACATTTTTGATGCTCATAGTAATTATCACGGTATGTTCATGCAATGGTAATTCAGGCAAAACAATACATCATGTTGTTTTTAAGGGAGTATACAGCTTTGGCCCCGAGGTAAAATCATTTAAAGATTGTGATAACGGGCAGGAATTTTGGGTTACCGATAGTTCGGCACAACTGGAACTAAAATATTCTCAACTAAACTTTGAAAAACCTTATGAGCCGGTATATGTTGAAGTGGAGGGTGTAAAAGTGCATTCGGGCAAAGATGGGTTAGGTTCGGAATATGACAGTACGCTCATAGTGAAGAAATTAATAAAGATCACAAAGGAGATACCACAGGATATGTGCAATTAATGGTTAAAGCAGAAAGACCAAAGCGGAAAGCCAAAAAACTAAAAAATTAAAAAAAATTCGCTGTAATGTTAAAATCGGTTGGCTTTCAGCCTTCTGCTTTTCGCTTTCAGCTTAAAACCCCTTCAGTTTAAAAACATGGAATCAAAACGTCAGCAAAAATTTGCAGGAGTAATACAGCAGGACCTTGCCGCTATATTTCAACGCGAAAGCATAAATTATTTGCCCAACACACTTATTACTATAACCAAGGTGCGGGTTACGCCAGATCTTGCTATAGCCCGGGTGTTTTTGAGCTTCTTTAATAATACCAATACGCCGTTAGCATTGCAAACCATCAAATCGCACGCAAACGAAATACGATACAAATTGGGTGCGCGCATAAAGGACCAGGTGAGGATCATCCCCCAGCTTGAGTTTTTTGTGGACGATACCAGCGAGTATGTGGAGCGCATGGATAAGATATTCGATAAAATAAGCAAAGAAGACCGGCAGCCAGAGACGGAGTAGTCATTGGTCATTGTGTCATTAGTCATTGGTGGGTTATTCTTGATCGATACAAATTTAGCATGGATTTATCTGCGCAATTAGCAGCTTACTTAATAGCTCATCAGGATGCTGTGGGAAAAGTAGTTGATTTTGACCCCAGCACCGACCATCTGTATCGTTTGGATCTTACCGCCGGGAATAAAGAACTTGATGCCAGCACCATTACTGATGCCGAAAAATTTGACCGCTGGGTAACAAAAAAGCTTGATGATAATAACTGCCGGTATGGCGTTGGCGGCTATATGGAGCACCGTACCATTTACACTGGCATCCCGTTATTTGATAACGGACGCGACGAACCACGTTTCCTGCACCTGGGCGTTGATGTTTGGGGCGGGGCGGGTACCGCAGTTTATTCACCTTTGGCTGGTAAGGTGCACAGCTTTCAGGATAACAATAATCATGGCGATTATGGGCCAACTATTATTTTGGAACATGACCTGGCTGGGCTAAAATTGTTTGCTCTATATGGCCATTTGAGCCGGAAAAACCTGGACGGCCTAAGAGTTGGAATGCCTATCAGAAGCAACCAAAAAATAGGCAATTTTGGCATAACAGAAGAAAACGGCCACTGGCCCCCGCACCTGCATTTCCAACTGATGTTTGATATGAACGGTAAACGGGGAGATTATCCCGGCGCGTGCCGTTATTCTGAAAAAGAAAAGTATCTTAAAAATATCCCTGATCCGCAGTTAATATTGCAGTTTCCGAAGGCGGTTAAAGTATGACCAGACTATGGCTACGACGCCGGCAGATTATGACGTAATTGATACCTTTATTAGACCAAATGATTGGGCAAAGATTTTGTCCTGCATCGAACTTGCGTCAAAACAACGGATATACCGCGGGCACAGGTTTCAGTTTACCTGTAACCAATGCCTCCAATTCGGGCAAAATGGCTAACTGAACTTCATGTAATGCCTTTTCCATTTGTTGTAATTGTTTTAACTGATCGTCCTTATTGCCCTCGCCGTTTAATGCTTTTAAAGCAATCCCCGCAGCATCGGAAAGACGGTCGGACAAATCGCTGATCTGTCGCAAGTAGGGCGAGTTTGCGGCCAGGTCGTTAAACCTTACTTTATTATTTTTCCAGCGCTGCAATTCCGATTTTATTTCCTGCAGGTAAGTGTCGTCATGTTTATCGAGGTAAGTGGCAACCGATTGCCTGAAATACCAATCTGTTTCCGAATCGGCATGCACAACATCTGCGATATTAACCAGAGGCGACGATAAGTTCGGACTGGCAGCGCCCGGTGTCAGCATGGCGCCCATTAAACGTTTATATCCTTTTACCTGGGTGTACACGTTGGCGAGGGTGCGCACAGGCGTAAGGTCTTCATCACTTACCCACCTTGCCAGAATTTTGTTATAGTTAGTGTTTTCTTCTATCGCCCGGTCATTCAACTCAAAATCAAGCATCCATAAGCGGCGATACATATCGTCAACGTCTTTAACACTGGCGGCCGACCATAGCCTTTCTGCAATGGCCGCCGCCCGTGGCCATACGCGGATCTCTTCATTATCCCCGTTTACCGATTCACTCCAGATAGCAGCTTCACCCCCAAGTATCCCCTTATCCGCGTCGGCCGCGCTCACATTTGCCGAAACAGGGTCATTTAAATAATGGATATAGGCAGGGAAATACATATCCAGGTAATAACCTGAAGAAATGATTACCTGGCTATTATGCGCAATAATGCTCTTGACCAGCGTATCAGCAGCCGGAGCAGGTTTCCATTTCTGTACGATCACATCCTGCGGTATCGAAGGGTTAAATGCTTCTTCCCAGCCGATGATACGTTTGTTATATTTTTGAGCTATGTCGTGCAAGCGCTTTACAAAGTAAGCCTGCAATTCATCCGTATTTTTAATGCCTTTGGCAGTCATAAAGGCAACTATTGCAGGATTTTGTTTCCAGGCCACACCGTTATTTTCGTCCGCGCCGATGTGCAGGTAGGGATCGGGGAACAAACCGCTCATTTCTTTAAAAAAGCCGTCGAAGAAAGTATAGGTGCTTTCTTTGCTTGGGTCGATGGTTGGCGTTGGCGTTTCGCTGATCAATTTCATCACCGACATCAGGTTTAATTTTTTTATCGTATCCAGTTTATAACGCCTGGCCGGTTTATAGTTTGCCGGGTAACTCGCCAAAAAAGGATAGGCCGCAAGGATGCTTGTGCTATGCCCCGGCAGATCAAATTCGGGGACTATGATAATGCCCCTGTCATGCGCGTAATTCATCAGCTCTTTGATTTGCTCCTGCGTATAATAGTAGCCATTTGAACCCAGCTCCTGTAGTTTTGGATACACTTTGGACTCCACTCTAAAACCTTCATCATCCGAAAGGTGCAGGTGGAGTACATTAATTTTCACTATGGACATCGCATCAATATTCCTTTTTAAAACCTCGAAGGGTATAAAGTGCCTGGCGACATCTATCATTAATCCCCGCCATTTAAACCGCGGCGAGTCCGAAATCTCACCTGCAGGGCAGTAATAGCCTGTGCCTGATGGCGCTACTAATTGGTACAATGTTTCCAACCCCCGCATTGCACCGATATCTGTAGATGCCGTGAGGCTTATTTTTGTCGGTGATATATTTAAACTATAACTCTCATCAATTCCTATCTGCGGTAAAACAGATCGATCGAATTTGACGGTCAATTGCGCGCCCGCATTATTATCGGCAGCCGTAATAAATTCCTGCGGGAAATAAACCCCGGTGCGTTTACCCAATTGTATATAAAACCTGTTAACGGCGGCTGTCAATTTCGCACTGCCCGGCCCCTGGACGCCAACGGTAAATTGCGGAGCGAACACAAACCGGCCGCTGTTGAGTTTAGCCGACTGCGGGCGCGGCAGCAAGTATAGGGAATCGGGGCTTTGCGCCCCGGCTGATAAAATGCCTGTAAAAATTAACAGGGCCGTAAAAATGGTACGCATAATTTTAGGTTTAATTGGATGATCCTTTCAGTTGATTTATTACTTCTAAGCCTTTAGCTGTACAAATTCCCCGCAGGTAAATGTTTATGGTTTGGTTTATTAATTCCCGCTTTAGGCCGAACTTTTTATAAACATTCGACCGCGTTACCGAAGCATATAAAATGGTCAGCGTTTCTAAAACGACAGGCGCTTTTAAATAGCTCAAAAAATACCCTTCGTTTATCCCCTGGTTAATTAATCCGGTTAAGGTTTCAAGCGCCCCGTTGCTGTATTGCTTTATTACCCTGTCCTGCAGCTCGGGATAATAATGGTTCAGATCATAATAAAACAAGTGGTTAGTGCCAAAATCAGTTTCAATTGCTTTTGAATATATCCTGCAAACAGACTCTACCACATTTGGCGAGCCTTCTAAGATATTTTTCACTTCTTTATCTGCTTCACTGTAGTGAATTTTCAGGCATTGCTCCAAAAGTTCTTCTTTATTACCGAAATACTTGTACATGGTTTTTGTGGAAATACCTAAGGCCAAAACAAGCTTTTGCATAGTCATTTTTCGAATGCCATGTTTCAAAAATTCCTGTAATGATGTTTCGATTATTTTTTCTTTCATCAGCGATGCGGAAAATATTTTTCAAATATAATTTTCCAATTCGATATCGGAAAATATTTTTTGAAAAATATTTTCCGATATCGAAAGAAGATTTTTATGCGAAGATTTTATTGGTTCAGTACTTCAATTGTATTTTGATCAGGGCCGCCTCCCCGGTTTGCAGAACCTGCAACAATATAAATACGGTTTTTATAGGTAATTGCCCCGGTGTCGTGCCGGCCTGTAACCAAGCCAGGTAATTTGGTCCAGGTGCCGGTTTTGGTATCAAAAGCTTCAACTTCATGGTGCGATTCTTTTTGCGCTATGCTTTCCCCGCCAATTATCACCAGCTTTCCTCTATATTTTACCGCAGTGCCGCCTGCGCGCTGCGTTGGGATATTTTGACTCGCGGGCAGTGTTTCCCAAACTTGTTTTTTAAAATCAAATACATCTACTTCAGGAACTGTCAGTTGAATTACCTGCTTTGTTTTTGCGGATGTGCGCCTTCCGCCTGCCAAATAAAGCTTATGATCAATAACTACCGCATGAAAATGATCCCGCCCATGCGGGGCATCCGGCAAAATGCTCCACTTGCCCGTTGCCGGGTCAAACTCATCCATCCAGGTCACCGTGCCATCGTAATGGCCATCCTGTATACCGCAAACCAGGTATATTTTATTTTTATAAATAACTGTCCCGCCCGAGCCGCGCAGTCTGCCTGCAGGCATCGGCGGGCCTTTTTGCCATTCGTCCTTTTTTGTATCGTAGACATAAATGCTGTCCAGTGGCTTCTCATGCGGGTAACCTCCGCGCATACCGCCAACTACATATATATTGTTCTTATAGGCCACCGCCTGGAAATGATGCATTTCAAACGGCGTATTGCCTTTTTGCTGCCATGTTTTTGTCCCGGGGTTAAACACCTCTACCGGTTTAACGCCACGACCGCCAAGAAGATAGAAAAGGCCATCGACTTCAACAAAACTGCAATCTTCTCTTTTTACAGGGGCATTTTGTGTAGTAATGAGTTGCCATCCCGGTTGGTTGCTGATTTTAGAGGTATCCTGGGCGCTTGAAAGAACAGGAAAAGCAAAGAGAATAATAAAACAGTAGCGGAGCTTATGCATGGTGTTGATCTTTTGTTTAAAAGTAGGATAAATATTTTCAAACCGAATAAATAGCAGGGATTTATAAATAAGTAACTTTAAAAAATCGCTGAAGCAAAATTTTACGTAAGTAAATATAATGAGACAAATTTTCGGGAAAATGCCGCTATTTACTTCTGTAGTTTTTATGTTATTGACGGCTTGCGGAAATGCGCAGCCACTACGAAAGAACATGGCCGCAGGCGATCCTGTGCCTCGTTTTTCCCTGGTGGACCAGGATGGAAAAACATTTAAGGTAGCTGATTATATAGGTAAAAAGGTAATGGTGATTTATTTTTACCCAAAAGATGAGAGCATGGTTTGCACCAAGGAGGCATGTGCTTTTCGCGATAGTTTTAATGAGTTTACAAAGGCAGGCGCTATTGTAGTTGGCATTAACGCGGGCACGGTTGCCAGTCATAAAACCTTTCAGCAGCATTATAAATTGCCTTTCATACTGCTAAGCGACCCGGATAATAAAGTCTATACAATGTTCGGTGTAAAAACAAGCATGTTTATGCCCGGCAGGGAAACTTTTGTTGTTAACCTGAAAGGAAAAATAGTTTACACGCACACAGCAATGCTGCAGGGAAAAGCGCACGCCGATGATGCTTTGGAATTTATAAAGAAATCGGTTGATTGAGTCGAATAGTCGATTAGGTCAATGAATAGTCAGAAGGTCAGTAAGCAGCCCGGAAAGAAGCTGCAACCGACGTTTCGGCAAACGAAAACTAAAGTTATATAGAAGCGAATAATCGAATTTCCAACTTAAAACACCATGATCACTGCATTAAAAGTATTTTTCAGTGCCCTGCTTGTATGGATGTGTTATATGGTGATCAGCACCAGCATTAACAGCAACCTGTTTAAGGAGTGGCATTTTTTGGGTTCGATACCCTGGATGCGTGCAACACTTTGGGATTTTTATGCAAACGTTACGGCGATTTTTCTATGGGTATGCTATAAAGAAAAAAGTATTGCCTTAAGAATTACCTGGCTGTTATTATTGGTAGCTTTAGGAAGTATTGCAACCTGCGCCTATGTGCTGATACAGCTTTTCAGCCTTAAGCCGGGAGAGGGTTTAAATGAATTTTTTAGTAAACAAAATGGATAACAGTTCAATTTTTTCGTTGGTGCTTTACAGTTTGATAGCCTGCTGCGGCATCATGCTGCTGGTATGGCTTTGGGCCCATAAAATTAAAAATGCTGGCGTGGTTGATATTTTCTGGTCGTACAATTTCCCGGTGATAGCTATCATTTTATTGCTGCTTGCCCCCGGTTTCGAAACCCGCAAACTGCTGATCTGCGGCATGGTGATCATAGCAGGGGTACGGTTGGGTACCCACCTCGCTATACGTATTATAAAGCATTTGCATGTGGAAGAAGGCCGCTACCAGCAATTGCGCAAAGAATGGGCGCCAAATCCCGAAAGGAAGTTTTTCTTTTTCTTCCAGTTTCAGGCTATATCAAATTTGCTTTTGGCGGTTCCTTTTTTTGTCATCACACTTAATACGGAAACCAGGCTTTCGCCATTTGAATATGCAGGCGCAGGTTTATGGCTGATCAGTGTTTTGGGTGAGGCCATTGCCGATGCGCAGTTGTCAGCGTTTAAAAGAGATCCTGAAAATAAAGGCAAGGTTTGTGATAGCGGCCTTTGGGGCTACTCAAGGCATCCCAATTATTTTTTCGAGTGGCTGATGTGGGTATCCTATTTTGTATTTGCACTGGCCTCGCCTTATGGGTATCTTGCTATTATAAGCCCGGCTATCATTTTATATCTTTTGTTAAAAGTTACAGGAATACCGGCAACGGAAGAGCAATCATTGCGTTCAAGAGGCGAGGCATTTAAAAAATATCAGCAAAAAACGAGCGCGTTTGTGCCGTGGTTTAAAAAGGGATAAAATAGCGATGGGTTTCAAACCCGTCGCTATTGAAAAGAGCCGTATGAAACCGTCACTATTTCGTTTTAGTCTGGATTTCTATCATTTTCAATCCGATCTTATCAAAAAAACGTAAGCTTCTAAAACAAAACTAACAACCCAACCCTGCCTGCATGTGGTACAATAAACTGATTGAACAAAACAAAGTCCCTGATTTTTTGCTGCGGCAAGGCATCCGTAAACTGTTAAAAAAACGCCTGGATGAGGAGAACAAAGGCGATGTGGAAGAACAGCAAGCACATTTAATAGCTTTAATTGATCAGCTAAAAGCATCGCCCATCGCGGTAAATACAGCCGATGCCAACCAGCAGCATTATGAAGTGCCAACGCAATTTTATCAGTATTGCCTCGGTAAAAACCTGAAATATTCAAGCGGTTACTGGAAACCCGGGGTTACTGATATTGATATATCCGAAGATGACATACTGGAACTTACCTGCCAGCGAGCTGAACTCGAAAATGGACAGCAGGTTTTGGAATTAGGCTGCGGCTGGGGCTCGCTGTCACTCTATATGGCGGCGAAATATCCTAAAAGCACATTCAAGGTTGTATCCAACTCCCGTACCCAAAAACTATATATCGACGGACAGGTTAAAGAACGGGGCATCACAAATTTAACGGTGATCACTGCCGATATGAATACATTTAGCATTGATGAACAATTTGACCGCGTGGTATCGGTAGAAATGTTTGAACACATGCGCAATTACCAGCTATTGATGAAAAAAGTGGCCTCCTGCTTAAAACCGGATGGCAAACTATTTATCCATATTTTTACCCATAAGGAATACACCTACCTTTTTGAAGTAAAAGACGAAACCGACTGGATGAGCAAGTACTTTTTTACGGGCGGCATTATGCCCGGCGATGACCTGTTGTTTTATTTTAATGATGACCTGGCAGTTGAAAAACACTGGCATGTAAACGGTACGCATTACGGCAAAACTTCCGAAGCCTGGCTAAAAAACATGGACAGCCACAAGGCGGAGATCGTCCCCCTTTTTGAGGAAACCTACGGTAAGGACCAGGCTATCAAATGGTGGGTTTACTGGCGTATATTTTACATGGCCTGCGCCGAATTATGGAATTATAACAAAGGCAATGAATGGATGGTTAGTCATTATTTATTTCATAAAACACACAAATGATCCGTTTCTGCATGCTTATAATACTTTTCCTGGTATCCTTGCTGAGCTTCTCAAGAGCGCCGGCCTATTATTTATGGCTGCTGGCCATTGGCGTTACTGAATTTCCATTGGTATTTGCAGGCGCTACGGTCTTGTTAATTACATCGGGTATATGGTTGCGAAAATATCGGCATGCCGGGACGATAATAGGCATAATAACGCTGCTGATCTTTCTTTCGTCAATATTCAGGGCATATGGGGTAGCTAAGGGTATTGCGCAGGATATGGTCAAATCCCTTACTGATACTACTGGCCCAAATCAACCTGTACTATTCAAATCGGATACGCCATTTGGCTTTTGGAACCTGTTTAAAGGAACGACGGAGGTTCCCTACAAAACGTTAACTTATGTAAAGTATTCAGATACTTCGATGTCAATGGACTTTTACCAGGCAAAAGCATTTAACCTGTCATCCCTTCATCCTGCAATTGATCTGCCCGAAATTCCGAGCGACAAACACCCATGCGTTATAATTGTTCACGGCGGCTCATGGGCTGGCGGTGATAACAAACAATTGCCCGAGCTGAATAGCTATCTTGCCACAAAAGGTTATAACGTTGCTGCCATAAATTACCGGCTGGCCCCAAAATATCAAACCCCTGCTCCCGTCGAGGATATCCGTGCAGCTATTGCCTACCTGAAAAAACACGCGAATGAACTGCACATTGATACTACAAATTTTGTGCTGCTTGGTCGCTCCGCCGGTGCGCAGATCGCCCTGCTTGCAGCTTATACTATGCATGAAGCCAGCTTAAAAGGCGTAATTGATTTTTACGGTCCGGCCGATATGGTTTGGGGTTACTCCAAACCTTCAAACCCGCTCATCATGAATTCGAGAAAGGTGATGGGGGATTATGTGGGAGGAACCTATAAACAGGTTCCTGAAAAATATTTCGCCTCTTCGCCGCTCGAATTTGTGAGCCGGCAATCCGTACCGACACTTATTATTCATGGTGGTAATGATGTATTGGTTTCGCCGGAACACAGCCGCCGCCTGAATTTAAAATTACAACAAAACGGTATTAAACATTACTGGTTAAAGCTGCCCTGGGCCACGCATGGCTTTGACTATAACCTGAATGGCCCGGGCGGGCAATTATCAACTTACGCAGTGGAAACATTTTTAAATACGATCACTCAATAATATGGTCAAAACCGCCATCATCGGGACAGGTATTGCAGGCATGGGCTGCGCACACTTTTTGTACAAGCATACCGGCCTGACAATTTACGAGCAAAACGACTATATCGGTGGCCACACTAACACCATAACAGTGGATGAAGACGGCAAGCCTGTTTACATCGATACCGGTTTTATGGTTTTTAACTTTAAAACCTACCCCAATTTATGCAGGCTATTTGATGAGATACAAGCACCGGTTAAAAAAACCAATATGTCGTTCAGCGTGCAGCATATCCCGAGCGGGCTGGAATACAGCGGATCGAGTGTAAACCATCTTTTTGCACAGCGTAAAAATATTTTTAATCTTCGTTATATCAGGATGCTGAACCAGATCGGCCGCTTTAATAAGGAAAGCGTTAAGATTTTGGACGACCCGAAATATGCTAATTATTCCATCGGGAAATATGTAAAAGAGTTTGACTTTGGCGAAGATATGCTCTGGAAATACCTGGTGCCAATGAGTTCCGCCGTATGGTCGACACCCATGGAACAAATACTGGATTTCCCGGCAGTAACTTTGATACGCTTTTTTTTAAATCACGGCTTTTTAGGATTGGACACTCAACATCAATGGTACACACTGGAAAACGGCAGCCAGTCGTACCGGGAAATATTGATCAAACCGTTTAAAGCCCGCATTACCATAAACAGGAAAGCCATAAAAGTTATCCGTGAAAGCGGAAAAGTAGCCGTTCATACATCTGATGGTTCGCAGGAAATATTCGACAGGGTGATCATCGCCACCCATGGCGACCAGGCTTTGGCAATGCTTGATTCGCCAACGGCCAATGAACAACGGCTGCTTTCAAATTTTAAATATCAGTTCAACAAAGCTGTTTTACATACCGATAAAAGCATCATGCCAAAAACCAAACTGGCCTGGAGCAGCTGGAACTACAGGATACAAATGGAGAACGGAAAACTAACACCCAGTACTATTTACTGGATGAACAGCCTGCAGCAGGTATCGGACAAAAAGGATTATTTTGTTTCCATCAATCCGCACAATAATCTTGATCCCAAAAAGATCATCAAAGAAATTGATTATGAACATCCATTATTTGATGTCCCTGCCATAAACGCCCAGGCCGAATTGTTTAAATTAAACGAAACGGGCCCGGTTTATTTTTGCGGCAGCTATTTTAAATATGGGTTTCATGAAGACGCTTTTGCGAGCGCGGTGGAGCTGTGCTCACAGAACCTTGGCATTTCGCAATGGGCATAGCCTATCGAAAAAGATGGAATATTTTATATCGTTCTTGATTTAATCCGGCATACCCGATAATTCGTATATTCACATATGGCAAATGCCCCAACGAATTCATGCCTCTACAAAGCCAAAGTAATGCACCATCGCCTTGCGCCGACGGACCACCGGTTCCATTACAGCGTGTTTATGTTTTATTTGGATTTGGATGAGATAGACAGCCTTGCCAAACGCTTGAAATTCATCAGCCATAACCGCTTCAATTTTTTTAATTTCAGGGATAAAGACCACCTGCAGCTGCCAAAGGAAGGCCCGGATACCTCGAAAAACATACGCCAGCATATCACTGATTATTTACGATCAAATGGTGTAGCCATAGGCAATGGACGCATTATGGTGCTTACTAATCTATGTACCCTGGGCTACCAGTTTAACCCCGTTTCGTTTTATTTTTGTTATGATGAACAGGGTCAACCCGTTTGCTCGATAGTTGAAGTTTGCAATACTTTTTTGGAGATGAAGCCTTATTTTTTGGGTGCTGATACGATGCAAGATGAGCAGTTCAAACTAAACACAACTAAATATTTTTACGTATCGCCATTTATTGATATGGATACAAATTTTGATTTTGACCTGCATATTCCCGGCGAAAAATTGCAGTTAAAAATTGATGATTATGATAAGGATGGCAAACGTTTTTTTATCAGTACCCTTAGCGGGACGCGGAAGCCGCTAAAAGATTCGATCTTATTGCTTTATTTTTTCAGTTTCCCGCTGATAACCTTAAAAATAATTGGCTTGATACACTGGCAGGCTTTGAAGTTATGGCTCAAAAAACTGCCTTATCATAAAAAAGATACCGACCTGGATTTACAAAAAGAAGTTTACCGGCCATATAATTAATTGAAATTTCGTACTTTAACAAAACTTTTATCACGATCATTTACGTACATATTTCAAGTATCACAATTATCAGCGTTTTTGAACTATGGCAAATACGATTACTCTCGCTAAAAGAAGCAGTTTTTACCAGGATATTGTATTAAAATTCATGTCCCGGATGGATAAAGGCCGTCTCTATCTAACCCTTCCCTGCGGTGAACAAATTGCTTTTGGTACCGGCGAAGGCAGTATTGCGGCAAGTATTGTAATTAACGATAATGAATTTTACAAACGTATCATCCTGTTTGGCGATATTGGTTTTGGCGAGGCTTATGTTGACGGCTTATGGGATACTGAAAATATCACCAGTGTAATTAAATGGGTGTTACTTAATATCGACAATGCTCCCAATGTTTCGGGCAGCAATATTCAAACGCTATCGCTCAACCTGCTTAAGCTATATAATAGATTGTCGCACTTTAAGCGCGCTAATACAGTTAACGGCTCGCGCAAAAATATTTCGGCACATTACGATCTCAATAATGATTTCTTCGCCAGTTTTCTTGATCCTACCATGACCTATTCCAGCGCTTATTTCTACCGGGATGGGTTAAGCTTACAGGACGCACAATTAGCAAAATACGAGCGTTTATGCCGGCAGCTGCATTTAAAATCAAGCGATCATGTATTGGAGATCGGTAGCGGCTGGGGAGGCAACGCTATTTATATGGCTAAAACTTATGGGTGCCAGGTAACCTCGCTAACCATTTCCGAAGAGCAGCGTAAGCTGGCTGTTGAACGTGTAGAGGCTGAAGGCTTAAGCCACAAAGTAAATATCCTGCTGAAAGATTACCGCCTGATGGAAGGTATATTCGACAAGATCGTATCGGTTGAAATGCTGGAAGCCGTGGGGTTTAGCTATTTGGATGTGTATTTTAAAAAATGCCATGAGCTGTTAAAGAAAAACGGCATACTGGCCATACAGGTGATCACCTCGCCCGATTCAAGGTACGAAAGTTTAAGAAAAGGTGTAGATTGGATACAAAAGCATATTTTCCCCGGCTCTTTGCTGCCTTCGGTGGCGGCTATCAACAACGCTGTAAACCGCACCGGCGACCTGAGTATGGTCGACCTGAAAGATTTTGGCCCCGATTATGCCAAAACGTTAAAACTTTGGTACGACGCCTTTAATGCAAACGTCGCAAAAGTAAGGTCGTTAGGTTTTGATGAAAACTTCGTCCGCAAATGGAACTATTACCTTTGTTATTGCGAAGCAGCATTCGCCATGCGGAACATTAATGTGATGCAGTTGGTTTACTCAAGGGCGAATAATACCTTGAGGTGAGTGGTGAGTGGTGAATAGTGAGTGGTATGATTCCAAACTGACTACTCCAAACTGACTACTCACTTCTCACCACTCACCTAACGGGACACTTGCTCCCTGAAACGGGTAAAGAAAACAAACGCGATAAGGCAAAGCACGAACCCACAAATGCCGTTTAACCGTAAACCGAGGTCGTCACCCGGATCTTTGCCATAAACCGTCAGGAAGGCAAATAAGGCGATGCCCAAGGTTTGGCCAAGCTTTACAAACAGGTACTTCACAGCAAAAAACATTCCTTCACGGTTTTCGCCGGTATCGATGGCATCTTTCTGGGCGATCTCAGCTAAAATAGCATTGGGCAAAATGCCCAGCGATGCCAGGGGGAATGCCGCGAGAAGCACCAAGGCGTAAACCTGCACCTTAGGCGAAAAGGGGAATTTTCCTAAAAAATAAATGGCCACAAATATGATACTCAGCAACGCGAACGAAAATAAAACGATTGGCTTTTTACCTATCTTTTTCGCTAAATAATTAATCAGTGGATAAAAAACCAGGGATGATAGCACCATTATCCCCATAAGCAGGCCCCCCATTGATTCGGGCAAATGCAGCAGCACGGTAACAAAAAACAGGAGCCCGCTCGAAATTATACTCAAGGCCATGTAGAATGAAAAATCCGAGATCAGGTAATATTTAAAATTACGCTGACTAAAGGTTTTGCGGATGGCAAGCAAGATGGGCAGCGCCGAGGGTTTACTGCTGGAATACTTTTTCTCATCAATTGCCAATACAGGTACCAGCATTATTAGAGCCGCGAAAACACACAATCCCCAAATGGTGTATTGCACTGCCGTATCGCGGTTGGTAACATTAAAAAAGTGCTGCACCAGGTCGGCGTAGTTGTTTACCAAAGCGGCAATAATTATCCCTAAAACAAAACCCACCTGCTGGAAAGAAGAAAGCTTAACCTTTTCAACGGCGGTATCTGCGAGTTCGGGCAATAATGCGTTATAGGGTATAATATAGGTAGTAACGCCCATAAAAAAGAAGATGAGTGTAAACGTTAACCAAATGGCATTATGAATACTTTCCGCTCGCACAAGAGGACAAAAAGTGAGGCCACAAAAAATCGCTGCTGGCAAAATGGCCCATTTCATAAAGGGGATGCGCCGGCCTTTGCGATGGTTACTTTTATCGCTCAATGAGGCAATAAAAGGGTCAAAAACAGCGTCAACCAACCTCCCTGAAGCGGCAATTACTGACATGATATTTAAGACACCAAATAATAGCAATTGCGGAACCAATGGAATCAACCCCGAACTTGACGGCGGCAAATAAAAGTACGGCAGCATCACAATAATAATGTTGGTCATGATGCTCCAGCCTATCATCCCACAGGCGTAAGCAAGCTGTTTTCCAAAAGGCAATTTTTCAAGCGGCATTGTATATGCAATATGCGAATATCTAGCACGAATTGCGCGGATTATTTTGAATTTACACTAACTTGATTGGTTTGTGCCCGGCAATGACCCGGGCAAATTACGACGCGGTTAAAAATCAAAATGAATTTGCGTAGCTTTATGCGAATTACACCGATCAACCCGAATTAATACGTAAAACTTCCAGGCTATGAAAAAACGGGGATGCTGTTTTTACATATATTTTTTAGTTTCTGTTACTGCTCTTCATGCACAGGATAAACGTGTTAATACCAGTACCGAGCTTAAAAGCCTATATGATATTCAGCAACTTCCGCAATATATAAATGGCAGTCACGAATGGGAAAAGTCTTCCTATGACACTACCGGGCGCAATGACGATGGTTTTAGCGGGCGTTATTCCTTTGTTCGTAAAAATCCCGATGGCAGCCTTGTTATTTTCGAGGCTGCCGGGAAAGGCGCGATCAATCGCATTTGGATGCCCACACGAAACGATGATACGCTCGATTTTTATTTTGATGGCAGAGAAAAGCCGGCATTTTCCATCAAATTTTATGACCTGTTCTCGGGCAAAGTATTTCCGTTTATAGCCCCGGTTTGCGGTAACCAGTTGGGCGGTTACTATTGCTACCTGCCCATGCCTTTTCAAAACGGGTGCAAAATAGTATTGCGGGCTAAGCAAATGCAATTTTACCAAATACAATATCGGAGCTATCCGGACACCTATAATGTCAAAACTTTCAACCCCGTATTTACCGGCGATGAAAAAGCAGAACTAAAAAAAATAGCCGCCTTTTGGGATAATGAAAACAAAAGGGTAAAAGATTTTTACGACGGCAAAGTTGCAGTTGCTGCTATTAACACAACCATTAAGCCCGGTCAAACCATAAACCTGCTAAATTTAAATAAAGGCGGCAGGATAGTCGGCATCGAGATAAGCCCGGCAAATGCCTTTACAGGCTTAAATAAGCAGTTAGACCTGAAGATTGCCTGGGACAACGAAAAGAGGCCTGCAATATATGCGCCGCTGGCCGATCTTTTTGGCTATGCTTTTGGCAATCAATCGATGCAAAGCCTGCTTTTAGGCTCAAAAGGAGATAAAGACTATTGTTACTTCCCGATGCCATTTGATAAAAGTGCCAGGATCGAACTGGTTTACCGAAAGCCGTCTGCCGGCATACCGAGCGACGGTAAACTTATCCGGGCTAGAATTTATTACTCACCTGTAAAAAGGGACCCTGCTACCGAGGGTAAATTTTATGGCCGCTGGTTTAATGATATAAAGCCGGCGGAGGGTAAACCGCATGTTTTTCTTGATGTGCATGGCAAAGGGCACTACGTCGGCACCCTACTACAGGCACAGGGTTTAAAGCCGGGCATGACAACTTTTTTTGAAGGCGACGATTCCACCTCTACCGATGGCGTCACCCGGATACATGGCACAGGTTCCGAAGATTATTTTAATGGGGGCTGGTACGCCCTTTTGGATAGGTGGGACACAAAAATGAGCCTTCCTTTACATGGCGCGCTTGACTACTCATTACCTTTTGCCCGGACTGGCGGCTACAGACTTTATCTTAACGATAAGCTATCTTTTAACGATCATATTTTTCATTCAATTGAACATGGCCCTGAAGGAAATAAGGTTCCGGTAGATTATACATCGGTCGCGTTATACTATTCGGATACCCCGGTTGCCGAGGTGATAAAACCGACCAACCGCCTCACCAAAGTTTATATACCCGATACTTTGATCATGTACCCGCAGCTGATGAAATTTGGTCTATGGGGCGTTACCGGGGTGAAGGAAGATTATTCGGGCTTTACTTTTATAGCGAAAGATGAGGGCAGGGTAAATATTTCGTTAGCTGAGATTCCCTATGGCAGTTATAAATTATATGCCGATATTGAAGCAGACGCCAAAGGCGGCGATATTTCCATCTGGCAAAGGCAAACACAAGCAGGCGATTGGATCTCCGTAAATTCGCCCAAAAAAGAAAATAAAAAACATATTTATTTATGCGACCTGACTATCGGCGAATTCAAAAACACTATTACCATAGTATTCAAAACTAATGGCGAAAATAACAAGTTAACTTTTGGCCGTTTAATATTTGAAAAGCAATAAATTCGCTTTTGTTTTACTTTGACCCGCATACAAAAAATCACCATGGATAAAGTTACAGAACTCGCAAAAATGATAGACCATTCATTGTTACACCCTACAATGACCGATGAGGACCTGTTACAGGGCTGCATGCTGGCAAAAAATTACAATGTTGCCACTGTTTGCATAAAGCCTTATGCTATTAAAGAAGCTTTAGAATGGTTGAAAGGTTCTGACGTGATGGTTTGCGCAGTTATTGGCTTTCCGCATGGAAACAGTGCAACCGCTGTAAAGGTTTACGAAACGATGCAGGCCTGCAAAGATGGCGCGCATGAAATTGACATGGTAGTAAACATTGGAAAGGTTTTAGGTGAAGACTGGCAGTATGTTGAAGATGAGATCGCTGCTGTTGTGGCCGTTACGAAAAAGCATAAAGCAGCTTTGAAAGTTATTTTTGAAAATGATTATTTGCCGGATGATAAAATTAAAATCCGGCTGTGCGAAATTTGCAGTAAGCTAAAAGTTGAGTTTGTAAAAACATCAACGGGTTATGGCTTTATAAAAGGGAGTGACGGCAAATATTCATACGAGGGCGCGACAGAAAAAGATCTGATCCTGATGCGGAAACATTCAGCTCCCGAGGTGCAGATAAAAGCCGCGGGTGGTGTGCGTACGCTGGACGACCTGCTAAAAGTAAAAGCTTTGGGTGTAACCCGGGTAGGCGCAACAGCCACCGCTGCGATGCTGGAAGAAGCCAAAAAAAGATTTGGCGGGCAGGAAAAAGCCGGCGAATTTGTGAACGCGAAAATCAAAGGAGGGTACTAATTTTATGAATCCTGAAGGGGTTATAACCCAACCAAGCGCGTATTCAGTAAAAGAAACCATTGATCGGCTGCAGACTTTTTTGCAACAGCATGGCGCAACCATTTATGCCAGGATAGACCAGCAGGCTGAGTTACAAAAAGTTGGAATAAACATACCACCGCTGGAATTTATTATGTTTGGCAGCCCAAAGGCTGGCGGCCCCGTTATGGTTGAAAATCCAGTGGTTGCACTTGATCTGCCACTAAAAATTATTGCCTGGGAAGACGACCAAAAAAATGTTTTTATAGGCTATAATGACGTGTTGTATATTGAAGGACGGTATTCGTTATCGCACAAAGAAAATTCGCCTTTGAATTTGGATAACCTGATTGCTATGGCACTAAAGGCATGAGTTTTCAACCGCTTACAAACCCGAATAATAATCATACCCATCCTCAGCCCAATAATCCCGCGGCCGGGTATCGCTAAAAGAGATTGTGCCAATACGTTTCAAATTTTTTATGCCGTATTTAACCGGGATGATAAGGCGCAATGGTGCCCCATGCTCTAACGGTAGCAACTTGTCGTTCATCTCGTAAGCCAGCAGTGTTTGCGGGTGCATGGCACTGGGCATATCTATACCCACGTAATAGGCTTTATCCGGTGTTTCCATGCCTACGAATTGCATTTTGGCATAGTCATCCAGCTGGTAATGCTTTATAAAATCGCTGAATTTCACGCCTGCCCAATGCGATATCTGGTCCCAGCCTTCAACACATTTAAAATCATAAACGATCTCTGTTTTTGGCAACGCCATTAAATCCTGTAAAGTAACCTGTAAAACCTCGCCGGCTTTTTTGTTCACCACTAACTTCCAGGCTGCTGGGTCGAATTTCTTACTCGCCTCAACACCAATATCGCTGTTAACCCGTACATGTTTGGCCGCCATTGATTTTGGATACGTTTTTACGAGGTGATTTTCACTGAATACTGTCCGCCTGAAAAAAATTTCGGTTTTGTTAAGTGCGCGGCGCAACGGCTTGCGTGTACCGCCGGTAATGCCGGTTATTTCCTGGGGTGATTTATAAAGCCAGCGCCAGCCTTCGAAAGCACCCACGGCCAAAACTGCAAAGCTTGTAAAAGATATAAAGTTGCGCCTGCTGATCTTTTGCTCAATAGTGAGTTCCTTTTTTACTTTCTTACTCTGCTTTTTCATCTTCAGTTGTAGTTTGAATAATGGGTTCAGGTGTTTCATTTACCACCTCGAACCCGGAAATAACGGAGCTAAAATTACCCCACCCGGCCAGGATCACCTGCACAATATGGATCACGAAAAAGAAAACATAGCCAAGGGTTAAAGCAAAATGTAATATCCTTGCAAAGTGGTAACCCCCGGATAGCCACGTTAAATAATAAAACTGTACCGGTTTATAAATAGCCAGCCCGGTGATCACCGAGCCAATGCCCATAATGATAATGGCCGTATAGGCAATCCGTTGTGCGGCGTTATATTTGTTTTGCGGAGGCGCGGTTTTGCGGATGTGCAGGTCATGCAGCAGTACCAGCCATGCTTCTTTAAATGAGTTTTTTTTAGGTACCAGTTCACGCCATTCACCTGATATAGTGGTGTACAAAATATAAAGTATCCCGTTAAGGGTAAAAAACCACATGAACAGGAAATGGAATGCCATTCCCTCGGATAAGCGGTGCGGTATCTTTAAGGTATTGTAAAACCAATCGGGGAAAAACCGAAAAAAGGTATGACCAAATATGGTGATCTTATATTCGTCATTGGCCCAATAGATCAGCATCCCGCTCCATATCATGATGGTCAGTATCGGGAAATTTACCCAATGGCACCAGCGCATGGCTAAGGAGTGTTTTTCTTTTATTGCTTTCATTGATGCATAGTTTACCCCCTCCGTCTCCTTCGTCGACACCTCCCCCCTAAAAATAGGGGGGAGGAAAAAGAAAGACGGAACTTAGGTTAAAATTAATAAATTTTTATTTAGCTTTTTTAGTGGCTGCCGAAAGGCTGGCGCTAACTTCATTTGAAAATGCTGCCCTGGCGCCGGCTGTAACGGCCCCGGTTGATATGTTTTGTAAAAAGCCGATAATCTCCCATCCCCGTGAATCAAAGCCCTGGGGTAAAGATATATTTACCGAACCTGTGTTTCCATTTAAAACCACCCTTTGCAATTTGCGCACTATCTGTACATGCGATAAAGTATGGCCCGCGTTTTCGCCGCGTTCAACCTTTGTTTGCGCGTTTTTTTGTAAAACAGCAATTTGCAATACGGTGTTTTTATCAGTGCCGTCTGTATTGTATTTTATGCCAGCCAGCCCCTTCTCGACAGCGGAAATATTTAGCGACAATTGGGCAGTTGAGGGCTTTTGAAGATTACTCTTAATCGCATTGCGCAAAGTGCCTTCCTCCGAGCCTACAAACTCTGTTTTGCCGTTAACCACAATTTGCGGGGTATAAACCGATTGCAAGTGTAAATAGCCGGCATAGTCACTTTGCCTTTTTGAATAATCGGAACTGCTGAATACATCTTTCCAGCCCCCGCGGTTCCAGTAATCAACATGAAAAGCCAGGATATAAACCGGTTTATCTTTATCTTCTTTCTGAATTTTTGCAACAAGCTCATCTGCGGGCGGGCAGCTGGAGCAACCTTCGGAAGTGAATAGTTCAATAATGGCAAAGCCCTTGTTATCGCTATTTACTTTCTTCAAAAGCCGGGCATTTATAAAGGCCGTTGCGCCTATTGCCGCGATGGTAAGCAGGGCGGCAAGGGTAAATATTTTACTTGATCTCATTATTATGTGAATTAATTTTGGGGTCTTTATGGCATTAGCCGGGTATCATTTCGAAACCTTACAATAAAGCTAAAGTTTTTTATTCTGATAAATTAAACTGTATCAACTTGTACCAACTTGTATGAAATTATAAACGTAAATTTTCGTGAATCGGATTTCAGGGGGCACTAATTTTCACGAATTAAATAAAATTGACACGAATCAATTCGCGTAATAAGAAATAATTCGTGAGAATTAGTGCAATATCCTTTCGTGTAAATTCGGCCCAATTCGTGTAAATTCGTATCCATATAAACTCGTGTGCATATCATGAAAAAACTTGTATTTCTCTTTTTACTGTACAGTGCCGCAGCATTTGCCCAGGAGCCATTAAAACAAACCCTTAGCTTTAGTATCAGCGGGCAGATTAAAAACCCGTCGATAATCACAATGGATTCCTTAAATAGTTGCCCCGTTAAAGCGATCGGGGACATAAAGGTGACCGATCATACAGGCACCTTTAAGCACGAGGATGATCGGTTGAAAGGCGTTTTATTAAAGGATATTTTAAGCCATACCCAATTGGCGGCAAACAGCCCTAAACTATTCAGCCGCTTTTATTTTGCCTGCAGCGGGAATGATGGATACACGGTTGTTTATTCGTGGAATGAATTGTTTAATACCGAAGTGGGCAATCATGTATTTATTATCCTGGAGAAAAACGGTATAAAAGCCGAAAAAATGCCGGAAAGCATCCAAATGACCTCAGCAACTGATTTCAAAACCGGGCGTAGATATTTGCATAATTTGGAGAAGATTGAGGTCGGAGAAGTGAATTAATGTCACTCAATTATAAGCTCATCTGCAGCGAACGTTCCCAGTTCGTGCGGATTATGGCTGACTATTAAAACGGTGATCCGTAATTCATCAAACAGCATTTTAAGATTACTGATGAGCGTTGTTTTCATTTTTGAGTCGAGCGCTGAAAAAGGTTCATCCATTAAAAGCAATTTTGGTTTATTAGCCAAAGCCCTTAGTATAGCCAGCCGTTGCTGCTGCCCTCCTGATAAATATCCGGGCTTATGCAGGGCGAGGTTTTCCAGCCTTCCGATTTCCAGTAATCTCTTTATCCACGACGTGTCATCGGTAGCATATTCAAGGTGCTGCCTTACCGTCATATTGGGGAAAAGCGCGTAATCCTGGAAAACAAAGCCAACCATTCGTTTTTGCGGGGGCAGAAAAGTTTTTGAAGCGGTATCAAGCCAAGTAATATTGTCAACGGTAATGGTGCCTTTTTCAGGTTTGATAAAGCCCGCGATGATCTTTAAAAAAGTTGTTTTCCCCGCGCCCGACGGACCGTAAATTTTTGTAATGCTGCCCGAAGGAAATTGCTGCGCAATTTTTAATACCTGCTGCCCCTGGTGAGTCTTCAGTTTTTTCTCAATATCAATGCTTATCATTCCACAGGGCTTTTTAGCTGGTATTTATTAAAGATGAAAACGGCTATCACCATCACGAACGTAACAGCAAACAGGATAAGCGAATAAACATTTGCCGAGGCGTAATCCATTTGTTCAACAGAATCGTACACAGCAATGGAAGCCACCCTGGTTACGTTCGGGATATTGCCCCCTATCATCAGTACCACGCCAAATTCGCCTAAAGTATGCGCAAACGTGAGTACAATGGCGGTTAATAACGGCGGTTTTATATTGGGAACAGAAACGTGTACAAATGTTTGCCATTTGGTTTTCCCGAGCGAGTAGGACGCCTGTGAAAGCGAAGCCGGTAACTGCTGCAGCGCGGATTTTATGGGCCCGATCATAAAAGGCATGCTATAAATTACAGACGCCAGCACCAACCCCTGGAATGAGAACACGAATTGAATATTGAAAGTTTGCTGAAGCCATTTGCCTAAGCCATGCTGCGGGCTGAATGCCAGTAACAAATAAAAGCCAAGAACGGATGGCGGCAACACCAAAGGCATTGTAATTATTGCCTCGAGAATAATTTTAAAAACCGACCGTCCTCTCGAAAGCCACCATGCAACGGGTAAACCAATTGCCAGCAGCAGCATGGTAGTTACCCCTGCTAATTTAAGGGTGAGCCATATCGGAGTTAAGTCTACCAAAGTATTTATCTATGCGGCCTGGATAAAATAATTTTGCACCAAATTATGTTTTTATAAATAAAACCCTTGTAGTACTGTAAAATTCTTTGTGCTATCAGCACTAAAATTTATCGTAATCGATACCCATATTCTTCAAAAATAGCTTTAGCGGCAGAGCTCAAAATATACTGGTAAAATTTTTCAGCATCGGAGCTATTGTTGGCGTGTTTTAATAGCACCATGCCCTGTTCAATCGGGGCGTATGTCTTTGGATCAATCGGCTTCCAATAAAGCTGGATTTTGTTGGCAGGGTCTTTAACCAATGCCTGGGTGGTAAACCCAACTTCAACGACACCGGTTGTTATATAGGTGTTTACCTGCGAAATACTTTCTCCGTAAACAATTTTTGATTTAACATCATTTAAAATTCCTTTATCCTTCAATGATTCTTCGGCGGCTTTGCCATAAGGCGCTATAGCGGGATTTGCAATGGCTATCTTTTTTATTCTTTCAGTCATCAATACCCTTTCCCAATTCTCAAACCCGATGTCCTGTTTGCTGCAAATGATCAAACTGCCCTGCGCATATACTACCGGTTTCTTTGCGCTAAAACCTTCTTTGAAAAGCGTTTCAGGGAAAGTCATATCTGCGGACAAAAACACATCGTAAGGCGCCCCATTACGGACCTGCGCGGTCAAATTGCCCGACGAACCAACAATTGGTTCAATTTCAATGCCAGTTTTCTGTTTAAAATCTTTCTGTAATACTTTAATAACCGATTGGAGGTTAGCTGCCACAGCCACCTTTAAGTTTTGAGCAAACGCCTGGGTCGAGAATAATAAACAGGCAACTATAAATACTTTTATCGGTTTCATTATACAAAGGATTTTATGATTTTGCTTTACTTATTGCTAATATACATTGTTAGCTACTTGTATCGGATTTTTAATATGCTTTTTTTTGACGAAAAAGGCTTAAAATAAATGTTATTAAATGGCAAAGCTTAATAATACTATATTAGCTTTTCGAATTGTTCATAGTTCATGGCTCAGATTCCTTGTATGAAAATGGTCCATTAACAAAAAATCTACTATGAACCATGAACGATGAACCAATTTATTATGAAGAAAATACAAATCTACCTCGCTCTTCTATCGTTTTTTATAGTCCCCGTAACCTCAAAAGCACAAACGGGCAATTTTATAAGTGTAAGTGGTAAGGAAATTATAGGCCCGGATAAAAAACCTTTTCTCATCAGGGGCACTAACCTGGGTAACTGGCTGGTGCCCGAAGGTTATATGTTCAAATTTAAAAGCGTTAATTCACCGCGGTTAATCAACGAAGCCCTGGTTGAAGTACTTGGCCCCGAGGAAACCAAAATTTTCTGGGAAAAATACCAGGACACTTACATAACCGAAGGCGATATACATTTTTTAAAGGCGAGCGGCATGAATTCCATCCGCATCCCATTTAATTACCGCTTATTCAATACTGAGAACTATTGCGGGCAAAACAACCCCGACCGTGGCTTCGAATTGCTCGACAGGGTGATCGGTTGGTGCAAAAAGGAGGGCATATATGTAATTTTAGATATGCATTGTGCCCCCGGCGGACAAACAGGTGATAATATTGATGACGGTTACGGCTACCCGTTTTTGTTCAAAAGTGCGGCCATGCGCGAGTTGACGGCAAGGATCTGGAAACGGATCGCCGATCATTATAAAGATGAAACAACCGTAATGGGCTATGATCTGCTGAATGAACCTATCGCCACTTATTTTAATGCTGATGAGCTAAACCCCCATCTTGAGCCTGTATATAAAGAAATAACTAAAGCAATACGCCTGGTTGATAAAAACCATATCCTGTTTTTGGGCGGTGCACAGTGGGACAGCAATTTTAAGATCTTCGGGCCGCCATTTGATTCAAAGCTTGTTTACACTTTTCATAAGTACTGGACAGACCCCATTCAAAAAGTGATACAGGATTACGTTGATTTCAGGGATAAAAATAATGTGCCCATCTACTGCGGCGAAACCGGCGAAAACAAGGATGCATGGGTAAAGGATTTTCGTGAGCTGCTTGAGAAAAACAATATCGGCTGGCACTATTGGCCCTATAAAAAAATGGACAATACTGCAGGTATTATCACCTTTGATATGCCGGCAGGTTTTGATAAGTTGATCGACTATACCGAGCTGCCCAGGGCTGATTTCGAAGCCATTCGTAAAGCTGCACCCGCAGACCGCGAACAGATAAAAAAGGCCTTATATGATTTTTTAAACAACAGCAAATTTGAAAATTGCCGGCCGAATAAGGGGTACATAGAGGCTTTAGGGCTGAAGGTACCTTAACAAATTTCATTACATTTAAAAAATAACAATCCTGATATTTAGCATCTTTTTACATGATCACCGATCAACCACCCTCTTCTATATAACTTAAGTTGTTTTTCCAAACGTCAGTTACAGCTAGCTTCTTTCGGACTAATCTCTGCCTACACCTCCCGGCCTAATTTCCTGATCCTTAAAAGATTAAACACAAGCATTATTAAAACACTCCAAACAGATATTGCTATGGAATAGGCAATAATCAATATCCAAACAGGCGCTTTGTTCCGTGTTGCAAAAAGTGACCTCTCATTAAAGTTATTTACCGGGACAAATTTGGCACCCCAGGGCATTGTTTTTTCGATCAATAAATTACCGTACTGATCATTGTCAACTATTTTTGCAACCAGCGTGATATTTCCTTTTGAATCCCCGGGGATACTATCCCTTTTAAAATCTCCTGAAGCTTTTCCTGTAGAGTCAGTTGTAAAAGTAGGTGTTTCATTTATCGGAAGGTCCGAATCCATCCGTCTTACTGCCAATATAACTTCAACGCCTTTCACGGGTGTCCACGTGGTATCCTTCAATTCAAATACGCTTGCTGTAACCGTCTTATCGCTGCCGGCATCAATTAAAATTTTGGCCCTTGCCACGGTCAGATCGCCCTTGGCAGGGCCGTATTTTTTATTGCCGTCGAAAGTAGCCAGGAAGGTGTGTTTTATTGAGGTTGCCCATTCGGCTTTTACTGATGTAGGTATATAAGCACTGGCTTCACCTTTTTCATTTGTTGTTACGTTTCCGATAAATGTCCCGGTTGAATCCTTATCTAAAAACAATTTGACGGGGATGTCGCCTACATTTATGAATTTGCCCTTTACTTTGGTATTTACTTTTACCTGCAGGTAGGGTACTTTATTGTTAGTTATAAAATAACTTACAGCAACATTCAGGTCGCCTTTTTCAGCGGCCTGCGAAAAGGCCTCGAAGTATGGGAAAATAAGAATAATGGACAGTAATCCGATGCATATTTTATTTAGCGGTTTCATGTTGTTCGTTTAAAGTTTCTTGAATTGGAATAATAGGGAATATCCTGGTAAGCACGGTAATTACTAAACAAACTCCGGCCAATGAGCCCATAGTGATAGCCCATTCCTCCCAGCTTGGGAAATAATGATGATAGTTCGCCGGCACATCGTGCATAGGCAGGAAAGGGTGCAACAAAGTTGGGGTTACAATTAAATAACGTTTAAACCAGGCGCCAACTACAACCATAATTCCCACAATAAAAACAGGCAGGGGCTTTCTTCCTTTTTTGAATAATAAAATAATGATCGGGAAGATCATGCCTACCAGTATGGCGAACCAAAAAACAGGGGCAAAATCGCCTGTAAAAAGACCGTTTAAATAAGCCCTTTCCGATTCCTTCATTTTGAAGTAGGGGGTTAAAAATTCATTCACATTAAAATAAAGGTAGAGTAAAGCCAGGAGCACTAAAATCCTTCCCATTTTTTCAAAATGATCTTCAGTGATATACTTTTCGAGGTGATCAGCTTTCCTAAAAACATACATAGCGACCACAACTGCGCCGGCGCCAACTAAGAAAGCGCCTGCAATAAAATATGCACCAAAGTTGGTACTGTCCCAGCCGGGGCGGTAAGTGGTTGCAAACAACCACGAAGTAACCGTGTGAATTGAAAAGGCAACCGGAATAATAGTAATACAAAGTACATTAATTGCTTTTTTGCTTAATAAATATTGTTTGTGGGTGCCTTTCCAGAACGAGCCAATAAAACCATAAAACTTATACAGTCTTTTCCCTGCATTTTCTTTATAACGAAGTAATATTTTAATATCAGGCAGCAGCGGATAATATAAAAGCAGGATGCTGATAAAGAAATAAGTAGTGATCACAATAACGTCCCAGATGATGGGGGACTGGACGCGGCCATATATCACCAAAAAATAGAACCTTTCGGGACTACCCATGTCAACAATAATGATGATGGATGCAAAAATGATAGCCGCTACTGCAATAACTTCGGCAATCCTGGTAAGCGGCGTGCTCCAGTGAACGCCTGCTAACCTGAACACAGCAGTGATCAATGACCCAACTAAACTTATTGCCACAAAAAATACGAAATTTGAAATATAAATACCCCATGAAGCATAGTCCCTCATAGAAGTAACTGCCAAACCGTACCGCAACTGACGGTAATAGGCAAACATGCCTACCAAACAAATTGCTACTAAAATGCCGACCCAAATGTAACCCCATTTGCCAAATCTCTGGGGCAGCAGGTCCTGTATTATTTTCTCTTCCCGTATTGCAGCTGCATCTGTCGGTAGCATATCTTTTACTATCTTCTCTTTTATTGTTGAATTTTCCACCGTTAATTATTTTATGTTAACTATTCTGTGTCTTATCGTTTTCAAGCCCTGATTCAAAAGGGAAGTTCCGGCTTACCGGGGGCAGGTAATAAACACTTGGTTTAGTACCCAGATCTTCCAATAACCTGTAGCCAGCCTTGTCCTTTATCAGATCACTAAACCTGAATGTTTCAGTGCCATTGGTAACTGAATCTTCATTCAGGTCCCCGTAAGCGAAAACGCCGTTCGGGCAGGCTGACACACAATGCGGTAACATACCCATCCTGGTCATATCTGCACAAAAGTCGCACTTGCCTACGGTCCCTTTTTTTTGAGGGATGCTCGTTTCTGATGAATAAGGCTGCGCTGCAACTTCGGGAGAAAGCTCAGGCTCGCCCCAGTTGAATACCCGGGTTGAATATGGGCAGGCTGCCATGCAAAAACGGCAGCCGATACAACGGTCGCTGTCAATTAAAACAATTCCGTCCTCCCTCTTAAATGTCGCATCCACAGGGCAAACTTTAACACATGGGGGTTCGTCGCAGTGCATACACGTAGTTGGCTCCCAGTACGGCGCAGTGTGCGGCCCTGCCTGCATAGGGTCCACTTTAATCCAGTTCTCCCCGGGGTTCAGATCATGTGCGTGGTTACAGGCTGCCTGGCATTTCTTCAGGTTTTTACACCTGGAGAGATCGATAACCATTACGAACTTCTTCCCCGGAATACCAATTCTTTCTTCGCTTTTTGTAACGGGTGGCATATGAGGAACGGGTTTAAGGAACGCCTCGTCAACCTCTATCACCTCCCCGTCGACTGAAAGCAGTTTTACTTTTTTTCCGGATGCTTTTACTTCACTCCCCGCTGCATCTTCAAAAGGGCTTTTCGTTGTACATCCGGCGGCCACCCCTATACCTGCTGCCATCAGGCCTGTTAACAGGAAATCTCTTCTCGAATTATTTTCTTGATTCATCACAGTTATTTTATTGATGTGTTGATTTTTATTTCTTGATCCAGTTCAGCAACTCATTATTATTTGCTTTCCTCCTGCACGAGGTGATAAGGGCCTCATCAACCTGTACAAGTTTGCCATCCTGTGTGAGCATGGTAATGGTTTTGCTTTTAATTCCGGGTTTGCCTGTGATCACATTTTTTAGGGATAAAAAAGGAAATTTCACGGCCGCTGCAACTGCTGTCATCAGCGTGAACGCGCCAACCCTCCAAACAAATTTTCTTCGTGATGGTAAATTTGCTGGTGTAATTTTTTCATTGCTATTCATAAATGTTAATCTTTAAGATCGAAGTAAAATTAGATCAATATGAAAACCTAAACTATGACCTCCATTGGGTAAAAAAATGATTAAGATCATAAAATAAATGGTGCCCGGGGTGTTGGGCGATAACGTAGAAACAAAAAAGGCCTGAACTAAGCCAGACCTTTTTTTAATTCTATCGTGACCGAATTATTTTTTTAATGTTCGGACGAAATTTACCAGGTTCCAAATATCTTCGGCCTCAGGTATTTTCTTTTTGAAGCTTGGCATATCATCACGGCCTTCTGATATCTTATAAAAAAGAGCACCGTCAGACTGGGATTGACACGCGGCCAGGGTCATGTCCTGTGGGGTTGTTTTCAACTGGGCCGCTTTGCTGCCGTCGCCTAACCCTTTTTTTCCATGGCACGATGAACAGTGCTGGTTCCACAAAGCCTTGCCCGCAGAAATAGATTCGGCGTTTGATTTTACCGGGTTAGCCATTTTGGCATTTTTTTCGGGAACCGGCCATGGCTTTGGCTGCTGTATAGTGGTAAATGCAAAGCTCATTGCGCAAACAGCTAACACTGAACTAACTAAGATTACTTTCCTTTTCATACTTTTTTGGGGTTTAATAGATCCATTTACTTTACATTAATGGAAGCACAATTCTTCCTTTTTGTTTTATATTAAATTTAATTTAAAAATTCCACAACCTTGAGATGTTAAAGCCGACGCAAAATTGGCCTCCTTTAACCTTGGTACCGTTGGCATCTGTATAACTAAAAGGGTTGTTTGCATTAAAGAAACTGTCATGTTCAGGATTAAGCAGTTGATAATTCCCCATAAATATCTGGAATGTGTGGCCGCTCGTGGTGAACTCAAACCCGAAAGCTAAATTTGGATGCGGGTTATTAGTAGGCTCTTTAGTAATAGGCTGGTCATAGTCGATTATGATCGAAGTAGTTTCCGATATTTTATACCTTCCGGCTACAGCAATACCAAATTGATCATGTCTCATATCCTGGAACACAGTCGTTCCGGTACTGTCATTTTTCGTATAGAAACCCTTTACTGCATTCTGATGCGATAGCGTTGGAGCTACTTGCAAAGAGAACCTGTCATTAAACTTCCTGGCTATGATTATCTCGTTAAAAGACATTAGTCGGTCCGTTGTATGGGGAAAAAGGCTATGGTCCGGGTCAAACTGAGTGTCATAGGCCAAATCGCCATAATAGGTGACACTTACGGGGTATGTTCCCTTTGTTTGCCTGATTATAGCATATTTGGCATTTCCATCCCAAAGCATATCATCTTTGCTAAAACCGAGGCCTATATATAAGTTGTTGATGGGGGCATAGTTTATGCCAAGCCTGATATTAGCCGGGGCAAAAATTCCATCTAAATCCTGGTAGCCATTCCCTACTGTCCCAAATCTGTGCATAATGTCCATCTGAAATGTTCCTTTAACAGGTACAATTACAGTTTGGTCGTCAATGATCCATGTGCCATCAAAAGTGTTTTTTACCGGTTTGGCTTTGACAGGGGCGGTTCGTTCTTTGGCCACTCCCGTGCTATCCTGTGCGTATAGGGTTGATGTCTGAAGTAAAAACAGGCAACTAACCAGGGATACGGCTAATGTTAACAGGCTGTTTGGTAATTTTATTTTTAGTTTCACGTTCTTGTTTTTTTAAGGTAACTTAATTATCAATGGCACCGGTTCTAATCCAGTCATATATCTTTTGTCTGTCGGCAGCACTGGGAATGTGTACTTCCATTTCTCCGTTGATCATAATATATAATGTACTTTGATTAGGGATAAGGGTATTCACAAACCCGCCGTTTACAAGATTCTGGTAAGATACTGCTGCTTCCAGGTCAGGGTCCTCAGAGCCAGACACATGGCAGCCGGAAAGTGCACAATGGGCAGTAAAAAGGGGCTGAATATCAGCTTTATAACTTGTTGCCTGCGGTGGGGCGTTCGGGTTTTGAGCCGATGGAGGTATAATAACGTCCTTGTAGCACCCGGTTAAACAGGTTCCAATTATAAAAAATAGACCTGCCAATAATATTATTTTTTTCATAACGATTCCTTTCTGTGATTACTTATTATTAAAGTTCATATTGAGGTCAACGGTGATTGTGGATCCAATATCAGTGGCGGTAATGCCATAATCCCGGCAATTAAACTGGAACTGGAATTCCAGGCCCATATAACTTTCGGTAGTCGAAACAGCCGCTTCGGGAACATATGTTAATTTACCTGTAATTGATTCGGTAAGTGGTGCGCCTAACATACCTTTCCAGGTGAAGTTAAATGTTACCAGGTAGTCGTTACCGGCCGGGTCAAACTCCACCGAAGTTGTTTTGATATAGGCAACGTTGGTAACTGTAAGGTTCTGTGTGCCGGCTACGATAGGGGACGTTCCCATAGTAGTAAGAAAACAGCCGCCATCACGGCCCGGCTCGCCGGTGTTGGATGTGTTGATCTGGACATAGCCGGCAAAATGTGTTTTTGCAGGTACATTTTCATAAAATGCCCACGAGGTATCTGGCAGCGGCTGGCCTTTTGTAACATAATTTGTCTGAAGCGCTGCAGAGCTTACGTCTGCTACCCCGAATGAGTTAAAACGTCCGGTAAGTGGCGCGGCTACCCCGTCAAAAGCAGTTGACCATGTAGCATTGCTGTGAACCTGGTCCAATTTCCATTGGGTACTGTCGCCGTTGGTTAAACCTGCGAGGTGTATATGGTTGCCGTGGTTTGTTTTCACGGTCCCGGTTGATACCGAAGCGGGGACCGGTTCGTTTTTGTGGGTGCACCCAACTATGTACACACCGCCACTGATCAGTATCAAAAGAACCATCAGCATTTTGTTGTCAAGTAATTTCATAAATGTATTTTTAAAATGATTAGTTATTAAATATTTACACAACAAAAGTATCCTGTTGAATTTGACACTGCCATGATCTAACGCATACAATAAAATGACGTGAAGCATATTCTTTCTATCCACTAACATGCATACATATATTATAATTATTATAATATATGTATGCATGTACCATTGATCTACCGGAAAGGATTGGAGTCTTGACAGAATTACTAGTAAAAATCGCCGGATTGGCGAATTGTAGAATTTAGGACCTGAGAGGTTTTTTATAGTAAGTATAAAAAAGAGATAATAATATTATAACTATAACGGATCCCAGGTTTAAAAGAAGACTATTGGTATATATTCTCATGTCATTTTTTATAATATCATTATTCGCAGACGGGTTAAAAAATTGTAAGAATAGATCTTTTATTAAAAAAAAGAAGAAGACAAGACTGTGGATCAGGCTTAAAACCCTCTTTTTGGCCAGGGCCGGTACCCAGAAAAGCAAGGAGAGAAGTCCCCATATTATCAGCAAAGGCTGCTGCATTGTCAATTTTAAATGTTCAACAGAATAATCAGGATATAATTTTCTTAATTGAAACCCGAGGAACAATGTTCCCACAAGGGCGTATGCAAAAGGCAAAAGCGAAGTGGCCCTGGTTTTAAAGTTATTTTTCTCATGCTGGTTTCCCGCGAAAACAACAACAGTAGCATATATTAATGGATAACCTGAAAAAAAAGCCATTACTTCAAGCTGCTGCAGGTAGGCGAAAAAACTATCATCCATATTATAAAATTCTTGTTAACGATGCGCAACGTCGGATTTAATCGCGCCAACCTGTAATACGAAAAGATTACCTGCAGTTAATTTCAATGTAATGCCTTGTAATACTGTCCGGCAGTAATTTCAATGACTGGTGCAGGTCTGCACAACCGCCACTTTTGTCATTCATCTGAATCTTGAGCAGTCCCCTTGCCACGTAAACATCGGCGAAACTATCGGGTTTAATTGCTATCGCCGCGTTAAAATCCTGGAGCGTGCCATTTTGGTCTTTCAGGATCTGCCGCACAAAACCCCTGGCAGCATAAGCCTGTGCATTTTTGGGTTCGAGCGCAATGGCTTTTGTATAGGCAACCTGTGAACCTGCATGATCGCCAACTTGTTCTTTTGCAAGCCCTATAAAATAGTAAAGTCCGGTAAGCTTAGGATCTAAAGACAGGGCTTTTTGAAGGTCGTTCATAGCACCAAAAAAATCATGCATCTTGATCTTTAATTGCCCCCTGCCGGCATAGGCCACTGCATAATCGGGTTTTAACTCAATGGCTTTATTGTATTCAGCCAAGGCTTCACGATATGGCAGTTTATGGATTAAGCCTTTATTACCTTCAGCAACGTATGCAGCAGCAGATGGTCCATTATCACAGGAAAACAAGACAAACGAAAGCACAAGTATTAAAAGCTTCTTCATTTTTTAAAATTGGCAATTTTACTTGTAAAGCTAAAAACATTACCGGTAAAAGCCATCAATATGAAATTAAAGTAAAGTGGAGGATTCATTTCCATGCTTCTTCCAGGATTATACATTAGCCTATAATTAAAAGTGCCCCGGGCTTTTGATGTTAAATACTCTCAGCATCTAAAAGCCCGGGACAACCTTTTCCAGAAAAACTATTTATTTCATTTTTAAAAATTCCACAACCTTGAGATGTTAAAGCCAATCAAAAACTGGCCTTTCCGGTAATCATTTTGGTTGAAGAGATTATTATTCTCAGGCATTAATGAACTATAGTTGCCGAAAAATATTTGAAAATCGTGGCCGCTGGTCCGCATATCTATCCCAAAACTGATATTTGGTCGCGGATTATTGGCCGGGTTTTGTGTAAGCGGCTGATCATAGTTTACAATAATTGACGATTCATCGGATATTTTATACCTGCCCGATGCAGCGATTGAAAAATTGTCGTTGTTAAAAATTGGCTTCACATTTCCGGCGGCATCCTGGTAACCCAGCAAATCATTAAAATGGGTATAACTTGGTGCTACCTGCAATGAGAATTTATCGCTGAACTTTCTTGCAATAATAATTTGATTAAAGTAGGCAAAACGGTCGCTAACGGTTACAAATACGGTGTTAGCATCCTTTTTCCTGGTGTCGGCCATGGCATTTCCAAAATAAGTAACACTTAAGGGCATCGAACCATCTTTAGTTTGTTTTAATATGGCATACTTCAAATTAAGATCGACTTCCATATTCTCATTAGTAGCATCGAAACCAACCTGTAAATTGCTAACAGGTGTGTAACTGAACCCGAGTTTCATATTCGCCCCTTGGAAAAGGCCGAACAAGTCCGAAAAGCCGTTATTTACTGTACCAAACCTGTGCTGGATATCAAATTCGAATGTTCCTTTAATGGGTACCATAACGGTTTGGTTATCAATTATGAAATTCCCTTCAAACGTATTTTTTACGTATGATTTCTTTTTACCGGCAGGAGCTGCAGCTGTTGTATCGGGTGTTGTGGCAGTGCCCTGTACCTTATCGGCTTTTTTTAAGGATGTTTTCTTTTTACCTGCCGATGTGACAGCCGCTGTGTCTTTTGCTGCTTTACTTTGTGCAATCACATTAACGAAGGCAAAGCACAGCGCGATCAATAAACAGGACCTTGCAAAGCCCGCAATTGATGATGAATGTTTATCGTATTTTTTCATGAGTGGTTTCTTTTAATTGTTTTTAGCGCCCTGGGTAATCCAGGCCAGCATTAATGCGTTTATATTTGATGGATTATTTGGGGCCCCTGCGGGCATAGGTATCGCTTTTTTTCCTGTAAGCCATAAATACACGTCGCTGCTTTTAGGTGTGCTTGTATTGATAAAATTTCCATTTTCCAAAGCATTGTAGGCCGTTGCAGCAGATAAGTTTGGTGCAACGGACCCACTATGGCATCCGCTTATTGCACAACTTTTTGTCAATATCGGTTGAATGTCCTTGGCAAAGGTTACCGTTGTTGTAATGGCAGGCGTGTTGTCTATCGGAACTGTGGTAGTTTTAGTACAACTGATCATTACAAGGATAAATGAAGCAAGCAAAATCAATCCCATTCCTATTGTTTTCTTTGACATGATCTTTTTCTTTTAATTGTTTGAAACAGTTGAATACTATTTCTTAAATGTCAATGTCAGGTATGGTTGAATACCATGTTGATTGTTTGATTGATTCCAGATCGCAAATCCAAAGGGTTGATCCTCCAGGCTTGAAAAATCGGCATCCTGTTTTAATACATCAGGGGTTTTTAACAAACGCTTGTATTCTACAACCCAACCCGAACCTGTATAAACTGCACCGGCGGTAATGTTGGCCTGTGCGCCAATTAAAGGAGACGCTATATAACTTGGAAAACATTTCGGACCGTCGCCGCCAGTAACCGGATCACCTGCTCTTAGATAGTCGGTGCCGGAATTCGGATCAATTGTACCACCATTGTAAGTTAATATCCCGGTAGAACTGACGCCAGTAATTTTAGCTGCCTTGCCGCCTGATAAAGTATCGGCAGCTAAGATGTAATAATAGTTGCTACCACCGGGGATAACCCACATCGGAACAGTTACCTTAGCGCCGGTTCCGTCTAATTTTAATGATTGTTTGTTACTCAAGGCACCCTGTGGCGGAACAGGAGTATAGGTTGGGGCATAAGGCCATGTTTTTGACGCACCAGATACAGTAATACCATTAACATGGCGGCCATTGCCAGAACCACCAGCTAAATTGGTTACGGCCGGGCCACCGGCCCAATCCTGGTATTCGTCGTCTATTTGATTAAATATAACGTCCCGGCTTAAATGGCCCCACCACATATCAATTTTTTCTTCAGCGCCATTGGTGTAGTGGTTGCCCTCGTTTGCATTTGATACCGCAACGGCAGGCGTAACCGAGAAATCTGTATAAGGGGTAAATATGTGGCAGGATGCGTAACAGGTTTGCGATGCGAATAAAGGTGTAGATTTGTCTATATTAAACAACATGGCGAATTTATCCTCGCCAAAACCATTTCTTGTAAGGTTACCGTTAACATCATAGGTGTTACTGGTGCCCTCCTGGGCCCAAAGTTGCTTTTGGGGATTATAGTACCATGTAGCTACATAAACACTTTTACCGGCATCCGCCCATTCTGCTAAAAAATAAATGTATTTGTCATCATACATTGAGCGGAGGGTAGCTGGATAGGAATCACCATTATACCCAAAAAAAAGGCCATTGCCCGGATAAGGCACAGTTGGATTAATATTCAATTTTGGCGCATTGTTCCATGCCGCGTCTATTTGTCCGTCAATAGTAGGTGCAGTTGTTGTTTTTACCGATACTAAAGTTGAGGTGCTGGTTACCGGGTTATTAATAATAACCTGGTCTTTTTTGGTACAACTAACCACATATCCTAATACGCAGATCATTGTTGTTATTATCCAGAATTGTTTGTGTTGAAAAATTTTCATAGTGGTAGTTTTATTGTTAATTTTATTAAATTTCTTTTTCGTGGGCAAAACTACCCCCAAATTATTCGGGAAATATGCCGGATGTCACTATAAAAAATGATATGAATCGGGATGCCAACCCGTAAATAGCGAAAATTAAGTATTACATTTCCCAACTTTTTCTCAAACCCTTTTAGCGCCAATCATAAGATATCGGCCGCCAGGGGCATCCTTTTATCATTTCTTATAACATCTAAGTATATCAAGCCTGGAAGCCAATAATTAAAACATAAAGGTGGGTACTATCATGCAGGCTGATGTTACATTATTTTGGAAATAAGTTATATCATTCACACATGCGCCGGTTGCCGCAAAACAGCTTGCGAACCGATACATCTTAGTATCCAGGAAATTTCGTGCTTTACTATATATGAATTACAATACACCAGGGGCATTAAAAGAAAAATCCGTTTGCCGGGACAAACGGATTTCTGCTTTAACATAAAGAAATATTTGTTAGCCTGTCGATTATGCGCTATTAGAACGATTCGATTATTGAGCGAAGGTATAAAGGCTGGCGTGCTTATAAGACACCTTTTCTGAATAGACGCACTGGTTCAAGTCAGCTGTTTTCAATACTGCCGCTAATTTAAAAATTCCACAATCTCGAAATGTTAAAACCAATCAAAAATTGTCCTTTTGTAAAATCAGTCGGATTGTAAATATTATTGTTCTGCTGAATTAGGGAACTATAATTACCCATAAATATCTCAAAATCATGGCCGCTTGTTTTAAACTCTATCCCAAAACTTAAATTAGGATGTGGGCTATTACCCGTACCTGGTTGCTGTGCAAGCGGCTGATCATAGTTTACAAGGAGGGCTGTCCCGTCAGCTATTTTATACCTTCCGGACGCTGAGATCGAAAAATGAGCACCGTTCCATTTTGGATCCTGGTTGCCGTTAACATCCAGGTAACCTGCAGGATTGTTAAATGCTGATATACTCGGGCTTATTTGCAGGGAAAAGTTATCGCTGAACTTTCGCGCAATGATGACCTGGCTAAAAAAGCTTAAACGGTCAGAAACGTTTACAAAAAGGTTTGTGCTATCAATTTTCCTGGTATCCATCGCTACGTTTCCGAAATAAGTAATACTCACCGGCATTGAGCCGTCCTTCCTTTGTTTTAACAATGCATATTTCAGGTTCAGGTCAACCTGCATATTTTCGTTGGTTACACCAAATCCAATTTGCAAATCATTAACCGGTGCATAATTGAAACTAAACCTGATATTCGCTCCGAAAAAGAGGCCAAAGAGATCGCTAAAGCCATTATTTACCGTACCAAACCGGTGTTGAATAACAAATTCAAAGGTTCCCTTAACGGGCACCATTACAGTTTGGTTATCTATTATATAGTTCCCTTCGAATGTATTTTTTACATAAGGGTTCTTTTTTAAAACAGGTTCCGCGACGGATGAGTCCTTTGCGGCCGCAGTTTTTTTAACGTCAGGTTTGTTTTTAGCTCCATGAGCGGGTGCGGTTGAGTCTTGTGCCATCAAAGTGCCCGGGCTAAAACTGAGGGCGATCAATAAGCAAGCTCCTACCAAGCCTGAAATTGATAATGAATAAGTAATGTGTTTTTTCATTTGAGTTGTTTTTAAATTGTTTTAAATGCCTTGAATAACTACAGTCAAGTGTTAATAATTAAGAATTTATTATCGTTGTGATTATTGTAATCACTTCATTAGTACTAAATTAATTTCATAACAGAAGCGGACACATGACATGTGTCATTCGAAAAGGTGATTTGAATCAGGTTGATTATAAGTAAACGTGATATACTAAAGCGTTAGCTTAATGCTTGTCATATTATCAAGATCGTAGACAGGGTAATTGCGTTATTTGATCTTCTTGCGCAACCCTATAGCTTCGCCATATATTTATAAGAGAGAACTTACTACTAATACATAAAGGCAAGACTATTGTTTTATACAGTCGGAAATAAGTTATATAATTCACGCAGTATCCTGGTATAGTAAACAAACATGTTGGCATTTCTGCGGAAAAACAGTTACATGCAATACTACTGTAACTAAAATTGACCTTTGCATCAGCATAAAATGATACAGATTATATAAGATCGTGATTCACGTCAGGTTTTTGAGAGCCTTTGTAAGGTTACTTTGCAATGTAAAAAACTATAAAAAAGCCCTATGAAAAAAGGTTCAATATTTGGAATGGTTGTTATTGCCACGGCAATAGCTGTTATTATATCGGTAACTTCAAAAACAAGCAGTTACAGTAATTTTAAGGAGGCGAAAAGTAGCGGCGCCGAATTGAGCATAGTCGGCCATCTTGATAAAAATAAAGCATTGTATTACGATGCTGCAAAAGACGCCAACTATTTTTCGTTTTTTATGACCGATAAAAAGGGGCAAGAATGTAAAGTAGTATACGCAGGCACCAAACCGGAGGATTTTGAAAGATCAGAACAGATCGTACTCACAGGACAAATGGCAGGGAATGAATTTCACGCATCGAGGATACTAATGAAATGCCCCTCAAAATATACACAAGACAAATTAAATGTCAAGGTCGCCGAAACAAATACATCCGGCATTTAAAACAGGAAATAAAAAAGCATCAGGTTCAAACGCTTGGCCGCCTTTTATTTCCCCATTCAGCTTCTTCTAAGGTCCATTCGATCGTCTTAATATTTCTGTCTGTTAAATTGATATTCAGGTCTTCATAATGGTCCTCACGATACTTTAATAACAGGGGATACCCCTCGCCTCCATCATCTATAAGTTTAGATATATATTTTAAGGCCCCGGCTTTGGCATGCTCCATAGCCTTGACAAGGTTTGTGAACCCATAAAACATAGCGTCATCCCCTGGGAGGAAAAACGCCGGGTGCTGTCGGGAATGCAAAATGCACGCAATTTTAATTTCCCGGTGCGTTGGTTGAAATGGTTTAAAAACGTCAGTAACGACTTCGGTTATCAATGTTTCATTTTTAAATACCCTATAAAATTTGAAATAAGGCTTTCTCAGGCCTCTTAAGTTGACACGTCGAAAGGAATTACTCCTGTTCGTTCCTTTCTCGGTTGTCTCAGGCGAGAATAGTTCAGTATTTTCTGTCTTTTTTGAAAGGCAGGTCAAAGCAAATATGGCTTCCATATATATGTATAAATCGGGTGAAGCTGCGCTAACCTGCGTTCTTATAAAATGATGCCCATCATTTATATACACTATATGCATCACTTATACGTCCAGCGCCCGATTAAACCATGACCACGTCATGCATAAAAGGCCTGGATGATTTGGTTTCGCTTTTAAAGAAACCTGTAGCCGATTGCATTTAAATCAGATTTTAATCCAGACAGCACGTTAAATTTTGTTAAACAGTCCCATGTTTATCAACCGAACGATAATAATAACAGATAAACTTTTACCTTTAGCCTTAGGTTTCTTATTTTCGCAGAATCAGATGGTGAATGGTGAGATCGAGTGGTGAGTAAAGGATACCCGCTATGTGCAATCCACCAATGACTAATGACCAATGACTGACACCATGGAAGAATTTGAAGCAAGCGCGGCAGCAAAAAAAACTAAAACGATATACATTTCTACCGTTTTTGGCATTGCCATGGTTTTATCGATGGTTGGCTTGTTGGGCCTGATATTGGTCGAGGCCAACAATTTATCGAATTATGTTAAGGAAAATATTGTTTTAAATGTTTTTGTTGACGATGCCGCGCACGAAACTGATGTGTTGCAACTGCAGAAACAGATAGAGGCGAATACAATGGTTAACCATAGCCAATATGTAAGTAAGGAATTGGCGGCACGTAATCTCCAAAAAGACCTGGGCGAGGATTTTGTAAAATTCCTGGGTTACAACCCGCTCTCGCAATCAATAGATGTTTATTTAAAAGCCGAGTACGCCAACAACACAGATATTGAGCGCTTCAAAACAGGCCTGCTGAAAAACCCATTGGTAAAGGAAGTAAAATATCAACAGTCGCTGGTAGACCAGATGAACCAGAACCTTGCGACCATCAGCCTGATCATCCTTGTGTTTGCGGGTATTTTTGTGGTTTTATCGGTAGCGCTGATAAATAATACCATCAGGATCGCAATATATTCACAGCGTTTCCTGATAAAATCCATGCAGCTGGTTGGAGCAACCAAAGGGTTTATCCGCAAGCCATTTTTGTTATACGGGATATGGCACGGCCTGCTGGGTGCACTGATAGCGATCATTATCCTGGTGGGCACGCTTTCGCTTGCCTATAAAGAGATCCCCGACCTGGTTATATTGAGAAGCTATACCGAATTTGGGATCATTTTTGTTTTCATAATAGGCCTTGGGATATTTATCTCGGGGTTTAGCACATTCCTTGCGGTTAATAAGTTTTTACGTTTAAAATTATACGACCTCTATAGGTAAATTTCGGATCCCGATAGCTATCGGGACGAAGGTTCGATTTCGGATTTAATATTTGTTCAATTCAATAATTCAACAATTAAAATATATGGCGCAGCAATTTAAACCGGCACAACCGGTTAAAACATCAAGCCCGGCAAAGCCGCAGGCAAAACAGGCAGACACCAGGCCTGCATATTTTATATTTGACAGATCGAATTACCGCTTATTTATAATAAGTATTGCGGTGGTGGCATTTGGGTTCATATTAATGTCGGGCACCACGGATATTTACAGTACCACCAAGATAGTTTTAGCGCCCTTAGTGGTTTTGGCAGGTTTCGCCTTAGGGTTTTTCGCGATATTTAAGAAGCCAGAGAAGGTTGATTAGTGAGTAGTTGTAAGTGTTGAAAAGGTTGTAAAAGTTATAATTTTATTTTTTACCCTTTCAACATTTATAATCTCTGCAGCATTTTCAACCTCTACAACAATTACAACCTTTACAACAATTACAACCACCTCCCATGAACATCGTCCACGTTATTATCCTCGCAATTATTGAAGGGCTAACTGAATTTTTACCGGTTTCTTCAACCGGGCACATGGTTATTGCAAGTTCTTTAATGTGGATTAGCACCGACGAATTTGTTAAGCTTTTCGAGATTGTTATCCAGTTAGGCGCCATACTTGCCGTGGTGGTGCTTTACTATAAGCGTTTTGTGCAATCAGTTGATTTTTATGTTAAACTGGTTATCGGTGTTATTCCGGCAGTGATCCTGGGCCTTTTGCTGAAAAAACACATCGATAAATTGCTTGAAAGCCCGCTGGTGGTGGCTATTGCCTTTGTTGTGGGCGGTGTCATACTGCTTTTCGTGGATGACTGGTTCAATAAGCCAAATATTGATGATGAAAAAGATATAAACCACATTACCGCCTTAAAAATCGGTTTTTTTCAATGTTTGGCTATGGTGCCGGGGGTGTCGCGCTCAGCGGCTTCAATAGTAGGCGGTATGTCGCAAAAGCTGAGCCGTACGGCCGCAGCCGAGTTTTCATTTTTCCTGGCAGTACCCACGATGTTTGGGGCAACTTTAAAAGACCTTTGGGATTTCCATAAACATAACACCCTTAGCCCGGCCGTATTGCACCAGGATATTAAATACCTGCTTATTGGCAGCGCCATAGCTTTTGTGGTGGCGTTATTGGCTATCAAAAGCTTTATTACATTTTTAGAAAAGAGAGGCTTTAAACTTTTTGGCGTTTACCGCATTATAGCCGGGACGGTGATCATTATATTATATTTTACTACGACCGCTTTGCATCATGGTTGATGATAACTCTGCTCCAGTCGGGATCAAAAGCGTAACAAATAATCCTGTTCTAAACTATTTCCCAACTAAAATTTAGTGCCCTTTGTGCCTCCTTAGCACCCTTTGTGGTAAAAATCGACCCCAAAGGAATGTCAGAATTACTTAATTCCGTAATGGTCATTCATTAATTTTTCGAATAGGCCGCCAGGAAGTATGTGTTTTAATGTTACGGCTATGGTTTGACCAAATGCGCCTACGAGGTAGCGATGCGATGGACTTGAAGAATCAACTATATCGCACACCTTTTTGCCTATAACATCCGGGTTCGCGCCAACGCTTTCGTCTTTTTCCATACTTGCAACCGCTGTATTGAACTCTTTTTCGAGTAGCTCATTTTTTAAAGGGAACGGAACTTTTTCGCGGCTTGCGGTAAAGTCGGTTTTAAAATCGCCGGGATTCAATATCACCACTTTAACACCTGTATTGCGCAGTTCCATACGCAGGCTTTGTGAGTAGCCTTCAATAGCGTACTTTGATGCGCTATACATACCCTGGTAAGGCAAACCAAACAAACCAGCCAACGAGCTGATGTTTATCACCAAACCTTGTTTGGCCTCTATCATTTTTGGCAGTACCGCGCTGCTTACGCGTATCACACCAAAAAAATTAACCTCGAATTGTTTTTTAGCAAATTCAACAGGCATGGCATAAGCCGGGCCGGTAACGCCATTGCCGGCGTTGTTTACCAACACATCAATTTTACCCTCGGCCTTAATAATTTGGTCAACGGCTGCTTTTACAGAGGCATCGTCAGTAACGTCCAGTTCAATTGGTTTAAATGATACCGATTTGATACGTTTCAGATCGCGCGACGAACCATAAACAGTATGACCTCTGGCCTGGAGCGCGGTAGCGACTGCTAAACCTATGCCGGATGAAGCGCCGGTTACAAGAATTACTTTTCCCATGTTAAAAAACTTAGCGTTTTGATTTATATGATAACACCCAAGGGACTCCCTTGGAGGCAATAAAAATGCAACAAATATGGTAGCAAAAGAAATGTTTTTTGAAATTGCTCAATCAGCCCATTATATTCAAAAAATTCACTACAGAAACAAGAACACTAGTTGCAGCTCTTTAGGACTTTACTGACTTTCAGACTTCTTCAGTAATACCTCCCAATAACCGGGTCATCAACTATTGCTTTTTTTACTTCAGCCGCACTGATAGCCCCTTGTTTTGCATAAACGATTTTGCCCCCCGGTTCCACCAGCAGCGTGTAGGGCAATCCACCATGCGCTTTTTCCCATGTTGGGTTAACCACGTCTGTTAGTTTATCCTTATCATCACTATTAAATATAAAATTAGTGGCCGATGCCTGCGATCGCTTCAAAAAACTCAAAGCCTTGCCGCTATTAGCGGGTCCATCGGCGTTGATGGAAATAAATTGAAAATCCCTGCGTCGGTACATCCTGTTCATATCAACAAATTTCCCGAAATCTGCAGTGCTGGCACCACCTGCTGCCGACCAAACGATAATTAACCGCAGGCTGTCTGATTTATTCTTCATTAATTGCTTTACACCGTCTGCATCAATTTTATCCATTTTTACCGGTTCTTTGGCCCAATCGTCCCTGGCCCTTTGTTTCCAATCCTCCTTTTCGGCCCATTTTATAGAGCAGCCAAATACTTTGGTAGTGGCAACTGTGGGTTTCTTATGGGTAAGCAGATCGTTCAATGCATTTCGGGTATCCTGGATGTGGGGTGTTTTGGATGGTTTCTCCACATCGTCGATCCTGCCCGAGTAGCAGAGTTTGCGGTCCTGGTCAAAAATAAAGACATGCGGCGTAGCAATGGGGCCATAGGCATGGGCCACAGACTGGGTTGCGCCATCATATAAATACGGGAAATTAAAATTTTTCTGTTTGGCCCTTAGTTTCATTTCATCAAACGAATCGCTCATATCGGTATAACCTAATTCATCCAGGTTGATAGCCTGCGGGTCGTTGGGCATAATGGCCACTACAGCTACCCCTTTATTTTTGTAATCGGCAGCAATTCGGATAACCCTTTCTTCATACGCCTGTGCGGTCGGGCAATGATTACAAGTAAATACAACCACCAAGATAGGGGAGTTTTTAAAAGAACTGAGCGTATATGTTTTACCATCAACGCCGGACAAACTAAAATCGGGCGCCTTTGCGCCGATAGCTAAAGTAGGATGGTCGCCAGGTGAAAGTTTGAATGAGCAAATAAGCCCGCACAGCAGCAGCACAAACGCAGCAAAAGAAATGGTTGACTTTTTCATAATGGTTTAATAAATAGAACAGTCCTCATACTTAAGGAAAGTTAGATAATTTCTCAATATGAAAAAATAATTATAGAAAATTGGCTATTTAAGGCAAAAAATTCATTGACCAACTCGATTCATAGCAATCTAAATTATACTGCCCACCCCCGGTATTTTCCTGATAAAAGAAGCCAGTACAAAAGATAATACAACAGCCGAAGGCGCTACAACTAATAACTTAACAACCGGGTCAACAGCCCACGATTGCAGTAGCAAGGCCAAAAAGATCAAAACAACCGGGTGAAATATATAAACGGCAAAAACATTCGCTGACAAACGGCTCAAAAAAGCTGACGGTGTATTCCATTTGAATTTCGCGATGCATAACAAAGCAGTCATGATCATAACGCCGGTCATTTGCTCCCATATTGAATAGGAAAAAACGAACGGGTTCCATCCGCCATTAAACTCCTGGCCCGGTGTTTTGGTGACCAGGCTTGCTACAAACATCGCAGGTAAAACAATCGTCACCATAAAAATGGCTATGCGCATCATGGTTCTTCCTTGTTTTAAATTTAACCCATCCAGCCACTTATTTTCTGAGGCGATAAGCCCCATGATGAATAGCAGTATATACTGCGGAAAATGTCCCAGCTGAAACCCGAGTGGTTTTAGCGACCAACCCGTAGGAAACACTAACCTTGTTAAAAAAGTAAATAGACCCAAACAGAATGCTCCAATTATCAATTGCTTATTAGAAGGAAAGCCAATTTTTATATCGAAATTGAAAGCCGGGATGCTTTTTAAAACAAGGTAAATTAGATTGAAAAGCAGTAATGCTGCCACAAACCATAATACGCCAAAATCGATCCAATCATCATATCCCGACAAATATTGAATCAGTGAATCATGCTTCCCATGGCCCCAGTAGTGCACCATATAATTTAAAAGTGGCGAAAAAATAAATGAGTAAAAAACCAATGGGATACCCAATCTTTTCAGGCGATCGGCCAGGAACTTTGCGGCACCCTTCTTTTGGTAGGATGGGCCAATGAACAGTGCTGAAAGAAAGAAGAAAAATCCCATAAAAAAGGATTGGTTTGTAGCTACAAAAACCGTTATCGGGAACAGGGCTGCCATATGGGTATCCTTTTGCTGATAATACCAGCCGCCCGGGGCGCCATAGGTAATAAAGGCGTGATGAAGTATTACCAGTACAGTAAGCAATACCTTAAGATGATTGATATAATTGATCTTTCCGGGTATTACTTTTTCTGATGCCTGCGGGATCAGGGCGGTGGTGTTGGCTGTTGTCATTTACCTGGTATTACGCTTTTAAATTAAATTGATAACCAACCGGTTATGCGTATACAATGTTAATATAAAATTACAATATCCGGGCTGCGTTATGTCAAAGAATTAGGACCGTTGGTCAAATAAATCAGCCTGTTTTTTTCATCTTTTAAGCAGCCGCTGATTCACTATCTTCATCACCATATCCCTGTAATTACGGCTTATCGGCAGCGATTTGCCCCCGATCTTTACTTCGTTGCCTTCTATGGCATCTATTTTCGAACAGTTTACAAGGTACGATTGATGTATCTTAAGAAAATCGTCGGACGGCAATTGTGATTCCAGGCTTTTCATGGTGAGATAGGCCATGATCCTTTTATTTTCAGTGTAAACGCTCACATAGTTGCCCACGCTTTCGGCATACAGCATATCGCTCAGCTCAATTTTCTCGATCCTTTTATCGCTTTTGATAAAGATATAGGATGACTGCGGGCCACCAGTTGTCCTGGTTTTCATTTCGTGGAAGTCCTTTGCTTTTTGCACGGCCTTCAGGAAACGGCTGAGGGCAAAGGGCTTTAACAGGTAATCGATAATATCCAATTCGTATCCTTCCAGCGCATATTGCGGAAACGCAGTAGTGAGTATCACCATCGATTCGACGTTCAATTTTTGAAGCAACTGCAAGCCCGAAACCTTTGGCATTTCGATGTCGAGGAAAATAATGTCAACTATATTGCTCTTTAGAAAGACTTCCGCCTTCATGGCATTCTCAAATTTGCCCTGCAGATCGATAAATGGCACCTGGTCAACAAATTCATGCAATATTTTGCGGGCAACCGGCTCATCGTCCACAATTATACAGCTGAGTTTCTTCATAACGTGAGCGTTAAATGCACGTGATAAATGTTTTGCTCTTTCTTGATATCAAGCCGGTAACGGTCTTTATATAATAATTCCAGCCTTCTTGCCGCGTTATTCAGCCCTATGCCGCCTGGCACTGGTTCCGTTTCATCGTACGAATTATCACAGGTAAAATCGATCTTACCCTCCTTTTCAGTTAATGTTATGATGATGCTGTTGTCGCTGTTATCGCCCCTCGAAGCATGCTTAAAAGCATTCTCGACAAAGGCCATGAAGATAAGCGGGACGATTTTAACAGCGCCGTTTTGATAGTTCACATTTAAGGTAACCTGTACATTATCATTGCTCCGGGCCTTTTGCAGGGCCACGTAATTCTGCATGTATTTTACTTCCTTCGCCAACTCTATCATATCAACATCAGCCTCATAGAGGTTGTAACGCAGCAGGTCCGAAAATTGAACCATCATTTCGCGCGCCTGGCGGTTATTCATGTCGATAGTCCCATAAATGGTGTTGAGGCCGTTAAACAGGAAATGCGGGTTAAGCTGCGAACGCAGGTATTTCAATTCCGTTTGCAGTTGGTTGATCTGGCTGTTTTTGACCTGCTCTTCCTGTTCCGCCCATTTTTTCGTGATATAAAGCATCGCGGTAATTACGCTGCAACAGAGCGCATACACAAAATTATCCCAGAAGCCGGAACTGGTATCAATGGGTTCGTCATGAAAAAGCACCCTATGTATAAACAGATTATAATGGCTCATAAGGATTGTGTACAATAATACCAATCCTATAAGGCCGGCCAGGTACAAACCGAACTGCTTTTTTTCAAGGAGGTAGGGGATCAATAATGAATTGTTTGCCTTTATCATCAGCGTAAAAATGGAAAAGTGTACGATGACGGTAAACATGTAAGAAAAACAGGCCTGTACAGTATTTACCGAATACGTGGGTTTTTCGATGACCAGGGCACCGATGTACGCAGCAAAAAAGAGTAAATAATATGTGGAGCGTTTTAAAAACATGAAGCTGTTTCAACCTTTTATTGCATAAATATATTTCATTGAATTGATAACCGGAAATCTCCCATTTTAGGTGCTACCGGTTTTCACGGAAAATTGCATAGTTATCCTGTTAATTGTGCATGATGTCATATAAATTTTTTTTATAACGCAGCCGGGTAACATTTTGTGTTTGAAACTTATTTGTTATTTTTAAATCACTTTAGAATTTAATACCAACAGAATATTAAGATATGTCAACGTCATCCAACATCCGCCTTGCCGTACCATTTTTCATGGTGCGGGATATGGAAGCTTCACTGAAATTTTATGTAGAGCAGCTTGCTTTTACAAAGACCATTGACTGGACACCGCGCGGCAAAATCGAGTGGTGCTGGCTGCAGCGCGACGATGTTTCCATAATGCTGCAGGAACCGCGGAACAGGGAGAAATTTGACCAGGAGGGCCCTAAGGGTAAAGGCCTATCCATTTGCTTCCAATGCATCGATGCGCTTGCCTTATATCACGAATTCAGCGCAAAGGGTGTTGAAATCAAAGAGCCTTTTGTAGGAAATAATATGTGGGTGGTTGCATTTCCTGACCCTGATGGTTACCGACTTGATTTTGAAAGCCCTACCGACGTGCCGGAGGAGACGATTTATTCCGAGTGGTTTAAGTAAGTTCCCGAAACCATTTTTGACTTAAGGCAAAAATCCCCCCGGCAATCACCAGCCATGGTCCAAAATTAAATGATCGGCTGATTTGGTTCTTTGATCCTCCAACCCCTGATGAGTAGCCAAAACATAAATATCAATTCCCCAAAATAGGTAATAGTGATATAACCTATATTCACATTGGGGAACAGAAATGGTTGTATAGTATTTACCAGGTAGCCTGAACCGGCAATGATCAAACAGATCCCAACCAATTTGGGAATGTAACCTGACCTGAAAACTAAGTAACCGAGAAGCATAAGATGGGTAGCAAAAAAGAAAAATCCAAATGACCAGCCATCCCTGAATGCATGGAGCGACAACATCACCTGGTTATGCAACTGGTCCTGGCCATAAAGTTTTATATAATCGCCTGTATTCAGCAGTCTCGAAACAGTAACCAGGTTAATCAGCGCAACCAAACTGATTGCCGCATACACCAATTGCAACCACGCTGTAAGTAACGAAAGGCTTTCGTTTACCGGTCTGAGCAAACCATAAAGCGCCCAGGCTACTATTATATCACAAGTAAAGTTGAACAGGTAGCACAGTATACCGGTTGTAAAAAGGGTTTGATGTGCTGTAATATTTTTGACTGTCTCTGCTGCGTTTTCTGAAACAAGCTTGTGATACACACCAAATTCAGCGAAAGGAGAAGTCATCATTAAAACTATGCCAATCCCTGCAATGAGTGCGAACGCACTAAGCGAAATTTTGGTGGTAGAATTCTTCATTCCATCTGAGCTAATGTTTTATTCAGTCATTATAGTTTTTTATTTAAACACTTTACTGGCTGTTTTGTTACGTTGAAGATTTCGTTTATTTGTTACCGTTCACATACGCCTTCAGTTTGATTGGAATTGTTCTTAATAGCAGCAGTTTTTTTAAATCACCATAATTATAAACACCTGCAAAAATGGGAAAAATGATAGCGCGGGCCACAGATGCATCACCGCGTTTTAAGGCCAGGATGGCCGGCATCTTTTATGTGGTCACCGGCTTCACGTCAGTATGCGGCGAGACTTTTATTCCCGGCAAACTTGTTGTACATGGCGATGCCGCAGCTACAGCGCACAATATCATGGCGCACCAGGCTTTATTTCAGTTGGCTTTCGTCGCAGTGCTCATCGCGGTCTTGTCTTCTATCGTCATGACGGCACTCTTCTATGATTTATTTAAGCCCGTAAACAAAAGCCTTTCCTTAACCGCGGGCTTCGTCCACCTTGTGGGCCTGGCTGTTGTGGCTTTTGGCAGCCTTCTTCAAATCGCTCCTTTGGTTGTATTGCAGGGCGGGCAGTACCTGGACGTATTTAAACCGGAACAGTTACAGGCGCTGGCATACATGTTGCTGCAACTGGATGCTCAGGCCTATAGCACATTCATCGTATTTTTCGGATGCTATTGCGTTATGATCGGCTACCTCATTTTCCGGTCGGCATTCATGCCCCGGATTATAGGTGCGCTGATGATGTTTGCCGGCCTGGGTTACCTTACCTTCCTTTGGCCGCCGCTTGCAAACTACCTGTCACCTTACAACCTGGCACCCGGCGCGGCTGGGGAGTTACCACTGATGCTGTGGCTCCTCGTGTTCGGTGTGAACGTTCAGCGATGGAAGGATCAGGCCGGCGCGACAGCGGAACGCGCGTGAACGCCGCCTTTTACTCCAATGCCGGCTCTGCCGATTTCACGCAAAACCGTCCAATTATGTAGAATATCCCAACTGGTGTCACATAAATTTCTCAACTCCAAATTCGCTGCGTACATTTATGAGAACATAAGGAAACTGTAACAAAAGTCGCTGTAAATCATCCAATTATCATCAAATAAACAACACAATGAAAAATGTTATACAATTCGGAGAAAACGTAGAAGGCTATAACATTCCTGTTTTAAACGAACGGGAAATCAGGGCTTCGGCGGGAATATTATTTTTGGGCCTGATCATCTCATTAATGGAAATATTGTATAGAAGTGATTTTTTACCGGTCAAATATTTTATAACAATTTTTCTTACCGATTTTGCCATACGTGTTTTTATCAACCCAAAATTCTCTCCTACATTAATAATCGGGCGTTTAGCTGTAAGGAACCAGGTTCCCGAATATGTAGGGGCCGCGCAAAAAAAGGTCGCCTGGATAATTGGCCTGGGTTTGTCGGCTACAATGTTTATTTTCATGGTAATTGTAAATTCCTACAGCCCGATAACCGGGATCATCTGTCTTATTTGTTTGATATTCACCTTTTTTGAATCGGTTTTTGGAATTTGCCTGGGGTGCAAATTTTATAAAATGATCTACCAGGACAAAGCCCAATACTGCCCCGGTGAGATTTGTGATGTAAAATCGAAACAGGATATCCAAAAAATTTCCGGTTCACAGCTACTGATTGTTTTGGGATTTATCGTGTTCATTTCCGTTACAGCTTTCTTCTTTAATGATTTTTATAGTAAATCGCCGCGTGACCTTTTCGGGATCAATAGCCCGGCAAAATCTAAATAGAAAAATACTTAAGAGGCATTACAAATCCACAGAGTAAAAAATCACAATATGGAGGAGCAAATAAATTCACTCAAAAAGACTGCGCGAATTGCGGGCTTATGGTATCTTCTCCTCGTAATCGTGGGCATATATGGCCTCATGTATGTTGGATCGCAAATTTTTGTTGAAGGGAATACTGCTGCCACCACAAATAATATCCTGGCGCATGAATTTTTATTTCGCACAGGCATATTTAGTGCGATCATCGGCAACTTCATTTTCTTGTTTTTGGTTTTGGCGCTGTACCGCTTGCTAAAACAAGTAAACGAGCGGCAGGCGAAATTGATGGTTATATTGGTGATTTTGCAAATACCGGTCAGTTTCCTCTTAGAGGTATTTAACTTGACTTCCATTATGGTTTTAAAGGGCAATGCACTTAAAACGCTTGACCCTGCACAACGGCAGGATTTTGCCATGCTTTTTCTAAATATCCACAGCTACGGGATCATGGTATTGGAAGTATTCTGGGGGATCTGGCTTTTACCGCTTGGTCAGTTGGTGTATAAGTCGGGGTTTATTCCCCGGATCATCGGGATACTGCTCATTATAGGCGGCATAGCTTATATGGTTAGCAGTTTTATGTTCCTGCTTTTCCCGGTTTATTTTTCATTTGTTTCCAAATTTATAATTGTGTCGTCCCTGGGCGAAATCGCTATAATGTTGTGGCTTTTAATTATTGGTGTGAAGGTAAAAAAGAATGATCATTATGGAGACTGAGGCCCCAATTTATCCCATCCAACACCACCGGACTGATTTTATAGCCCCAAAAAGCGTATTGGAAAATTATTTCTCCAGGTTCCGAAGAAACACCATCGGCCATCAACAATTTTTTGAATCCCCCTTTGGTAAAAAACAAATAATTTATGCCGACTGGACTGCAACCGGGCGGGCCTACGGGCCAATTGAAGAACGCATACAAAAAGAGATACTGCCATTTATTGGCAACACGCATACAGAAACTACCGCTACCGGCACATTGATGTCCAAAGCTTATGAACAGGCTAAGGTTATTGTTAAACGGCACGTTAACGCAAACAGCGATGATGCCCTGGTCTTTTGCGGCAGCGGGATGACAGCCGCTGTAAATAAACTGCAAAGAATACTGGGCTTGAGGATGCCGGAGCGGGTGATGGATTACGTGAAAAAAGGCACCGAACCGCTTCAATTGGATGAGGAACTAAGGCCAATTGTTTTTGTGACTCACATGGAACATCACAGCAACCAGGTCAGTTGGCTGGAAACCATCGCAACTGTTGAAATAATTAACGCCGATGAAAATGGCAATGTTGACCTGGCCCATTTCAGGAGCTTATTAGAACAATTTAAGCACAGGAAAAACAAAATAGCTGCGGTCACCGCATGCTCAAATGTGACAGGGATCGAAACCCCTTATCATGAAATAGCAAAACTGATCCATAAATATGATGGCTTGTGTTTTGTTGACTTTGCCTGTTCCGCCCCTTACGTCAACATCAACATGCACCCGACGGAAAAAGACGCACAATTGGATGCCATTTATTTTTCGGTTCACAAATTTTTGGGAGGAGTGGCTACGCCTGGTGTTTTGATATTCAATAAAAAAATTTATAAAAACATAATTCCCGATCAGCCGGGTGGGGGCACAGTAGTTTACAGTAATCCCTGGAAGGTACATGAATACACTACCAACATTGAGCAAAGAGAAGATGGCGGCACTCCTCCGTTTTTGCAGGGCATAAAAGCGGCCATGTGCATCCGGTTGAAGGAAGCAATGGGCGTTGAAAATATATTAAAGCGGGAAGAAGAAATGCTGCGGATTATTTTTACCAGGTTCGGGAAAATGAAGAATGTTGAAGTACTGGAAGGAAATATCAAAAAAAGGCTGGGCGTTATTTCGTTTGTTGTCACCGGTGCGCATTATAATATGATCACCAAAATTCTGAACGACAGGTTTGGCATTCAGGCACGCGGAGGCTGTTCATGTGCCGGAACTTATGGGCACAAGTTGATGCAAGTCGAAGAGGCCAGGTCTTATAAAATATTAAACGCCATCCGTTCAGGAGACCTGTCGTGTAAACCCGGTTGGGTGAGGTTATCGATTCACCCGACCATGACCAATGCAGAAATTAATTTTATAATGGATGCGATTGAATTGACGACATTGCATTTTGAGGAGTGGGGAGCGGATTATAGTTATGACCGTGAAGAAAATGAATATGTTTTTAAGGGGGTTGAGGGAGGAGAAATGGGGAAGGTTGAGGATTGGTTTGATGTAGCCAGGTCGTAGAGGCAATCACCCACATAGACAATGAACGATGCTGTCCAACCCGATCCGTTGCATATTCGCATGATTTTTCACTCCAACCGCTGCCATACCGTAGTTTTACCAAGTATTGGGAAACCGATGTAACCGCGGAGGTCCAGGCTGTTTCCTTTTAATGTTACGACGACGCTGTAGGTTTTGCCTGTAAGAGAATTATATATTTTACCGTTCTGCCATTTTCCATCGTCGTATTCCAGCCCGGTAAGAATGACCATTCCCTGCAATGATCTCGATCTGAGCTTTGGATCTGGATTATAAATATCGTGTTTAGGTTTTCCTTTTTCATCCAATATCGAGTTGCCCCATATAAGTTTGCCCGACCAGGAATTGCCGGTACGGAATATCTCTACTTTGCCATCCTTCTTTTCTGTTAGCCAAATGCCTTTGATCCGGTCTCCCGGGCTAGCTTGTGCATGGGCCACAAGGCCTTCAAAAGTTAAAATTGCAATTGCCAGTAATAGTCTATTTTTCATGTATTGCCCGTTATTTTTACCAGAAAAACTACATTAGCAGCTAATTTAAGAAACTTAAAATAACCGATCAGCCAAGTTGAAGGAATATGACGTTTTTATAGCCTGCTGGTCGGGCGTGGGCATAGCAGCGGGTTTGTACCTTCTTCGCAAAGAGGCGCCGTATGGGCGCTTTAGTAACAGCAATTGGGGGCCAATGATCAGCAACAGGCTGGGGTGGTTTTTGATGGAACTAACCGTAATGGTTGTTTTTGCTTTATGGATCCCGTTCCGGCATTTTAACTGGCGCTCGCCCGAGGCTGTAATGATCGCATTATTTTTCATCCACTACATTCATCGCAGTTTGGTGTACCCGTTCATGATCCGTACAAAGGGAAAAAAAATGCCGGTCGTTATTATGTTTTCTGCCATATTATTCAACTCAGTGAATGGGTCATTATTGGGTATTTGGTTTGCAAAGTTTGCCCATTATCCGGCTGACTGGTATTTATCCCCAATGTTCATAACCGGCGTTATCCTTTTTATTACCGGAATGATAATAAATTGGTGGTCCGACTATTACCTGGTGCATCTCCGCGAAAAAGGGGATACAGGTTATAAAATACCACAGGCGGGGCTTTTTAAACTAATAGCTTCACCCAACCTGCTGGGAGAAATAGTAGAGTGGGGTGGTTTTGCATTGCTGACATGGAGTTTGCCTGCCCTGGCATTTTTTACCTGGACATGTGCTAACCTGGTGCCCCGCGCAATTGCTAACCATCGGTGGTATATGAAAAAATTTGCGGACTACCCATCTAACAGAAAAAGATTACTACCTTACCTATGGTGAGTTGTTGTTTTTGCCACGCACACTTCACCCATTGTTTGCGATTTCGTCGCTTTTAACCCTTAAATTTCCCCGGAATAACTGCTTTTTTTGTTTTTATCTTATTTTTTTGTTTGCTTTATTACGAAATGAAAACAATACTCGATAAAAAAACAAGGGATGAACTAATCGACAGGATAAAAACCCTCGATGAAAACAGCACTGCACAATGGGGCCGCATGAATGTTTACCAGATGCTGAAACATTGTACGGTGGCCGAAGAAATGTACCTGGGCAAAAAAAAGTATAAACGGGTATTCCTGGGCCGGCTGATCGGTAAAATGGCTTTAAAAAACTTACTAAAAGATGAACGTCCCATGGGCCGGAATGCGCCGACAAGTGCTGACTTTAAAGTAAAAGAAAGCAATGGTGATGTTTCGTCCGAAAAAGCGAAATGGATTGCTTTGATCGAAGAATATGCACATTTTTCAAACCCAGGCATTGTACATTGGTTTTTTGGAAAAATGACAAGGGAGCAAGTGGGTTACTTTGTTTACAAACACACCGACCATCATCTGCGACAATTTAACTGTTAACTGTTTAAATAAATTTTTTTCGTTGCGGCACAGCGCACCAGGTATCCTCTATTAATATCAATTATACTTTAAATCATAGAATTTTTTTTCTAAAGGGGTCGGGTTGAAAATTTTCTCATCACCCAGACGATGGAACCTGATTTTTTGACTAAAATATAAATTAGTGATATTCACACCGTTCAATTGTAGTATTACAATATCAGGCTCCTGGTACTTTGTTCTTTCCTTCCACTGCGAAAGTTCATCATCAATTGTATATGCCCATTTTGCAGTATTGATTATTGTTTTATCGGGGTGCCTTTTTTGCAAAACTCCGGTAATTGTTTCCGGGTTATCCACCCCGGCCCCATAAATTTCTGAATCGCCCACAAGAAGAATATGTTGTTTTTTCTTTGGAAATTCAACTAATCCGTCCATACGCAACCCTTGTTTATTTGTGACCAATTTGTAGGGTAATCCTTGTTTATCCTCCACTATCTTATCAATACCGGGATCTTCATCACCAAGTAAAGCCGGCACTGAAGCAGCGGGATAAGTGATGTCGCTTCGGTAGTCTTTATTGCTGTCTATCAGCCCCGAAATCTTATTGGCCACAAGCATAGCGCCTCTTTTATTAAAATGGCCATCAATCGGCATAAATGTAATTCCTTGTTTATTTGCTATTATGTCCGTGAAATCAACAAAAGGCACATGCTGTTTTTTGCATAAATCTTTAATAAAGGGTTTTTCTTCGCTCTCACACCTGGTCAACGAGAAGCCTACCTCCGGGGTTATATAACACACATATAATTTTGCATGACTTGCCTCAACCTCACTTTTAAAAGCGACAAAATCCCTGGCGAACCTTGATTCGAGCGTATCGACAAGCCGTAGGCCAATTCGGCTTTTAAAAAAATCATCGGGCTCCGGCACGTTGTGATAGCTTTCGGTACTTTGCACTTTTGAGCTACTAAGTGTATCATAAAAACTATCCGCACCCGACTTTGCATTATTTCTTTTACAGCTAAAAATAAATATTGAAATAAATATTAAAATAGTATTAAACCTTAGTTCTCTCTTCATAATAGTCAATAGTTAAAATAAAAAAATGCCTTATCGTAATAAAAACCATCAGAAGAAACAAAGGATACAATTAAGATAATGTACGCTGTCAATCCTGATGTAAATTTGAAAGGATACCATTTGCAGGCCTTATCCCATTCTACTCACAAACCTTTAATAATCAAAAAGCCTGCCGTGAGGACGAAAAATATGGCCTGGAATCCCGGGAAAACGGGAAGACTCCCAGTTGAAGATAATGAATGGTAAATATCTGCGGTTTGCGGCAGGCTATCGAATCGAAAAATAACAGGCGTAAGAGCCTGTGAAATAAAATAGGTAAAATGCTTTGTTTGAACTCAGTAAACACTGGAGGTACGGGTGAAATGGAGTACCCGGCTTAAACATCATGCACGAGCGTATTGACGGACTCCGCAATCACTATTTCTATAAATATCTAATAAGATACCCGCTTAATTCCAACCCTGAATAAATTTGAGGAAAATGTAAAGGAATTCTCAAATTGGGGAACAATGTGGCCGGCGCGCTTAATTGGACCCGAAGAAATGGAGGAAAAAAATGCCTCATTTGGCGCGAATGCAGTGCCGGCCCGGCGCGTTGGTTCCAGATGCCTTGGCATATGGACTGCATCGTGAGCAGCCTTTGCTTCTCGTTTCTGCCATGCCCGCAACCTTGTAATATTATATACTTATTATACTGAAATTAACAAATGTATTGTATTGTGTAAAATTATTTTGTGGTGGTTAAATAAATGCTTCTTAATTCCGGTGGCTTTAATTAGCGCCTTTCGTTGGATAGTTTATAAAACCGGCTACCGGGTACATAACAGCAATTCACAAGGGGCGCAGCCCGGTGTCGCAGTTTACCTGTAAAACATTTAACTGATCCAGTGGTTTAACAGGTACTTTAAACTACTATAGCCAGCATTAATCATTTAAATTTGAACTTTTATTCCTTAACAGTGCCGTTCAGCCCATCCAATAAAAAGCTTTATTTGTTGAGATCGCTATTTACATTATTTTTCATCATTACAGGGGCATTTGCTTTCGGACAGGTAGGCGCCCCGGCTGATTCGCTAAAAGCAGATTCTTTGGGTGCTAAAGGTAAAAAGATCAACCCGCGTGCATATAACGTGAACAAACAATACGACTTTGGCGACCTGGCCCGCAATATCCTCCACCCTAAAAAAAAGGCGGATACATTACATAAAGGTTCAGGCTTAACTATTGTCCCGAATATTGCTGCGAATCCCACCATTGGCGCCCAGCTTGGAATTAAAGCAGTGGCCGGCAGAAAACTTGGTGACGACCCTAATACACTGCTTTCGATAGCTGCAACATCGGCTTCTATAACCACCAAAGGGATAATTTACTTTTATATCAATCATAATATATTTACTAACGGTAATAAATGGAATATCCAGGGCAACCTCGTTGTCTCAAAAAGTGTCACACCCGACGACGGGTTTGGGATTGGGGTTGGAAAGACCGAAGGAAGCCCGGCGGAAACGGTGCTGGCAGATCCTGCCCATAAGGGCTATGCCATTCATTCCTACTATTTTAATTTCAGAGAAAAAATTTATAAGGAGGTGGCAAAAGATCTCTTCCTCGGGGCCGGCGCATCGTTTGAAGTCAGGCGAAAAATTCAAATCTCAGATACAGTGAACAATGGAACACCCTTAAGTGTATATGATAACCAGCATGGATTTCCGAAAGATCATTATTCTGCAGACGGATTTCTTTTTAATGTTGAGTACACCTCGCGTGATAATCCAAACCGCCCCTATAAGGGTATTTATTTTGATGCCGGGTTCAGGGTCAATCAAACTTGGATAGGGAGTACAAAAAACTCGGTGCAATTTACAACTGATTTCAGGAAATACTTCGCATTATCAGACGTGAACCCCGAAACCGTGCTGGCGGTCTGGAACTGGGGCTCCTACCTGCTGAGCGGTACCATACCTTATCTTGAACTTCCGGGGACCGGAAGGGACGGGACTTTTCGGAGCGGTAGAGGGTACACCTCTCAATATTTTAAAGGGACCGAATTCAACGACACAGAAGCTGAATTCCGATTCCCCATATTGGCAAATAAGTTTGTCAGCGGTGTTACTTTCGTCAATTTGCAAACAGCCAATGACGAGCAGGGCACCGAACTGTTCCAGGTATTTCAGCCGGGCGGCGGCGCCGGTTTACGCTTGCTTTTCAATAAAGTGACACGCACCAACCTGGCCCTTGATTATGCTTGGGGCAAATTTGGTAACAGGGGGTTCTTCCTGAACTTAAATGAATCGTTTTAGGGTATTCGATTTAGCGATCTGCTGATCGACAATAACCAATGCAACGAAATATTGCCTAATATTACTTAAAACCCGCATTATAAAATTTCTCTTCTAAAGGAGATGGAGTAAAGGGTTTTTTATTGCCCAGGCGATGGAATTTAATTTTTTGACTAAAATACAAATTTGGTATATTCACCCCGCTCAATTGCAAAATTACAATATCTGGTTCTGTATACTTTGCTCTTTGTTTCCATTGCGACAGTTCATCATCAATGCTGTACCCCCATTTTGCAGCGTTAATTATTGTTTTATCCGGGTATCTTTTTTGCAAAATGCCAGTAATTGTTTCCGGGTTATCCACCCCGGCCAAATAAATTTCGGAATCGCCCACAAGGAGAACATGTTGTTTCTTTTTTGGTGATTCAACCACTCCGTTCATTCGCAGTCCTTGTTTGTTGGTAGTCAATTTATAGGGTAACCCTTTCTTATCTTCTACTATTTTATCGACACTCGTATCTTCATCTCCAAGCAAAGCGGGTAATGATGAAGAAGGATACGTGATATCACTTCTAAAGTTGTTATTGCTGTCTATCAGCGTCGACATTTTATTGGCTACAAGTATCGCCCCTTTTCCATTAAAATGACCATCAATTGGCATAAAAGTAACTCCCGGCAAATTTTTCGCTATTTCATCGGTAAAATCAATAAAAGGGACATGTTGTTTTTTACATAGAGCTGCAATAAACGGCTTTTCCGCTTTTTCACACATAGTTAAAGCTGTACCTACCTCCGTTGTTATATAACAAACGTATAATTTCGCATGACTTGCATTCACCTCATTAGTGAAAGCAACAAAATTATCAGTGAACCTTGATTGGAGCGTATCTACCAACCGCAAGCCGTCAGTGCTCTTGTAAAAATCATCGGGATCAGGCGCATTGGGATAATCAGGTTCGGCCACCTCCGTCGATTTGCCCGAAGTATCAAAAAAACCGGTATCTGATGAGCCTGTCTTTGCATTATTATTTCTGCCGCAGCTGAAAATAACTAGCGAAATAAGTACTAAAATAGTACTAAACTTCAGTTTTCCCGTCATAATATTAGTAGTTAAAATATAAAAATGCCTTACTGTGATAAAAATTATCTGAAGTGACAAAGCATACAATTAGTATAATGTACACTGCCAACCTGATATATATTGGAAAGGATGCCATTTGCAGGCCGTATTCCTTTTCCCGCATAAACCATTCAATAATCAAAAAACCTAACGCTAAAATAAGAAACATAACGGAGAATCCGGGAGAGGAAAACAGACCACTTGCTGAAAATAATGAACCGTAAATATCTGCCGCCTGTGACAGGCTATCGGCGCGGAAAATAACGAGGATAAGTGTCCATACAATAAAGGTTAATAAGGCGCTTAGCGTATTATAAATTTGCGGAGGCATCTTAGCCGCAATTTTGCTTCTGGTATTAACCGTAATCAGTTCGTAACCAATGATACAACCATGTAACGCACCCCATACCACGAATGTCCAGTTAGCGCCGTGCCACAGCCCGCTTAACAGAAAGGCTATGACAGCGGCATAAAATATACCAAATTTTTTCTTTTTTCTGTAAGTAAAAGCAATAGGATTAAAAATGTACGTCATGATCCAGGTTGTAAGCGATATGTGCCAACGCCGCCATAAAGCTGATATTGAAGTAGCAAAATATGGATATTTAAAATTGGTAAAAAGGCGTATACCAAAAAGTTTGCCCAGCCCGATGGCAATATCAGAATAACCCGAAAAATCAAAATATAACTGTATGGAGTAGCCTAATATGCCAATAATTATTGCAGACGCAGGCAACGTTGCATACCGTGCATAAACGTAATCAACAAAGGTTCCTATTGAATCGGCGATCACCACTTTTTTAAATATGCCATACAATACCTGGTTAATCCCATCCTCTAGTAATTTTGCTGAAAAAGTACGGGTAGCCTTAAATTGGGGGACAATGTGCCCGGCGCGCTCGATCGGGCCTGAAGAAATGGAAGGGAAAAAAACCGCCCCTGCCATAAACGCCGGATAATCAATAACAGGGTCAATGGTTTCGTAATAAAGGTCAATCGAATATCCCATCATGTGCAGCGTATAGAAACTGATCCCGAGCGGTAATGCAAGATGTATTAAATGGTACATTGGTTGGGCGCCCGACAATGCAAGCAGATCGTTCCATATGCCCCCGAAAAAATTAAGGTATTTAAAATAAACAAGAAAGGACAGGTAAACTGCAATTGCAAAAGCCAGCATCCATTTCTTTTTTGTCTCCGATTGGACTTTGGCGATCAGCGGACTATAAAAATATGAAAAATGTGTGACCAGCAGTAATAACAGCACATAATTCCATGCATAATAGCAATAAAATACGTAGCCTGTAAATACCAGGAACAAATTCTGAATTAAAGCTTTTTTTGGCAGCACCCAATAGATGCAAAAGCTTATTAAAAGATAGATAAGGAAATAGGTACTTGTAAAAAACATATTATTTAGCAGGATCTGTTACAAATTTTACTCTTTGTGTTTTTTAATGGCGATAACAATGTCCCCGAGGTTCCTGAAACGGGCTACCTCCCTCAATGACAGGGTTATGCCAAAACGCGCTTCGATCTCAACAATAAAAACTGTATGTGTGAAAGAAGTCCATTTTTCTACTTTTTCGGCAGAAAGGTCATCAGTTACGGGCAGGGTATAATCAAATGTATTTCTAAATATCTCAAACAATAAACTCCTTATTTCGGTCTCTTCCATATTTTATAAAGTTAATGCTAATAATGCAGCGCGGTCTATTTTCATATTCTGGTTGTAAGGCATTTGTTTTAAAGCAACGATCTTGCCTGGTATCATATACCATGGAAGATATGATTTGAGCGAGGATGCTAAGTCATCTTCGTTAAATACACTGTCTTTTGTCTCAACAAAAAGCACCATTTCCTGGTCATTTTTTTTAACAACTACTGCCTGGTTCACGTTTACGTCCTTCCTGGCATAATGCTCTATTTCGGCAAGTTCTAACCTGTACCCGTTTATCTTTACCTGGAAATCTTTCCTGTTGCTAAAATGGTAATTACTCTTATCGTCTAAAAAACAAATATCGCCGGTTTTATAAAACTTTTGTTGCGTTTCAGGATGAAGCATAAAACTCTTTGCATCAGCTGCATCATTCTGCCAGTAATTCTTTATAACCTGGTCGCCGTTGAAACACGGTTCGCCTTTAACGTTCAAATCTGTAATAAGTTTGCCGTCATCATCAACCAGGATAGCAATAACATTTGCTAACGGTTTGCCAATACTTATAATATCATTAACACTATTATCATGACCAGAAACTACCGGGTATGTCGTGCAAATTACCGTAGTCTCGGTAGGGCCGTACCAATTGTGTATGGCTGCATTTGGGCAGCAAAGCTGCCAGCCCTTAATTACTGAATCGTGCAGAGCATCTCCGCAAAACATGGAGTACCTAAGGGCGGGAAGATCAATTTCTTTAAAATATGGCTTCAAAAAATTAATAACAGAAGGGATGAACAGCGCAACCGTAATTTTATGATCTTCGAGCATGTTGAATATATGATGAAATACGACCCCCGAATCGGGCACCACATAACAGGTGGCGCCAATATGTAACGGCATCATGATCGAAAAAACAGAGGGGTCAAAACTCAGTTCAAACATCTGAATAAACCGGTCGGTTTCAGCATATTCAAAAAGAGGGTCGGTGACCATTTTCGTAAGGTATGCCCCCATGTTTCCGTAAGTGATTGGAACACCTTTTGGCTTCCCCGTACTGCCCGAGGTAAATAAAATATAGCCCAATTGTTCGGGATCATAATCCTTAATAACAAACGCGTCGCCTTGTATTGGTCCAGGAGAAACCATCCCTGGTTCCAATATTTTTACTCCCGGAAGGTCGACATCCTTTAGTTCCGTAGCCACATGCGCATCACTGCAGAACACCAGGTCAACACCCGCTTCGGTCAATATGTCAGCAATACGGCGCACTGGGTTTTTCCTGTTAACAGGTATATAAGGTCTTTGCAAATAAAGGGCGGCTAACAATGCACAATAGGTATCAAAGTCATCACCTGTTACTATTCCTATGTTGTTAGATCCAGGCTGTAATGCTGTTATTGTTTGCGCAATATCGAATATTCTATTCCTGGTTTCCTGGTAACTGTAATACCGGTCACCCATAAAGAAAGCTGCCTTTTCAGTCAGTTTATTAAAATTTTTGAAAATTTGTTGAAAAAACATGTTTAATAGGGTAGTTTAATGCTAAAATACATTTATTTTCAATATCACCTTAATTGGGGCAAATTATTGTGCATCTATTGTATATATTAAAACCGGGTTTTACGTAATAAATAATACAATTGTTTATCATTATTTGCGGTTGAAAACACATGCAAAATATGTGGTAATTGCCAAATCTCTTATGCCTTAGCTAGCTCATCGTCCTGCCCATGCAAAACAGCCTCCAACAACTTTACGGCAACATCGATATTTACCTGTTCGACCAGTTACTTAAGGGCACTTATGATAGTTGTAGCAAAGTGCTGGATGCGGGCTGCGGCGGAGGCCGTAACCTAGTGTATTTTTTTAGGAATGGTTATGATGTTTATGGTATTGATCCCAATGCAAATGCCGTGGAATCAGTTAAAGAACTGTCCAAGAGCCTTTCGCCGGCCAATCCTTTAAGCAACTTTAAAGTAGCTGCTGCCGAAGGTTTGCCTTATGGCGATGAATATTTCGACCTTGTGATCAGCAGCGCAGTATTACATTTTGCCAGGAATGAGGGGCATTTCGATACCATGCTGCACTCCATGTGGCGGGTCCTTAAGCCGGGCGGCTATTTCTTTGCCCGGCTTGCATCTGATATTGGCATTGAAACGCTGGTGCAAAGTTTGGGTAATGGCCGCTACCTGTTACCCGATGGCTCTGAACGATTTTTGGTAAATGAGCAGCTATTGCTCAGGTACACGGATAATTTGAGTGGACATTTGCATGAACCGATTAAAACTACCAACGTTCAAAACTTAAGGTGTATGACTACGTGGTGCCTGCGGAAGGCTTTAAAATAAAGTTGTACCTAACTATATTTGATCGTCATTAATTAAAAGAATACTGCATTTTGAATATCATCATAAAACGATTAGCTGCTGACGAGCTTAACGAATTTTTCCAAATGCTCCGGCTGTTTGAAGAAGCGTTTGAAATGAACGATTTCCAAATGCCGGGCAAAAAGCATCTCAAAAAATTACTTCGCAGTAAAAATTTTATTGTTTTTGCTGCGATAGATGAAAATGTTGTTATCGGCGGCTTAACGGCACATATTTTGCCTTCCTTTTATTCAGATTCCTCAGAGGTTTATATCTATGATCTTGCCGTAAAAACCATTTTTCAACGGAAAGGCATCGGTAAAAAATTGCTGCTGGCCCTAAAGGCCTATTGCGGTGAAAATAATTACAACGCATTTTTTGTTCAAGCTGACGAAACAGATAAACATGCTTTGGAGTTTTATTGTGCAACGGGTGGTTCACCTGAAAAGGTGGTCCATTTTAATTATTTAGTTGAGTAATTGAAAATATGCGCAGGCAAGTTGTTGCGGCCTGAATATAACAAAAAAACCCGCTTGATAGAACAAGGCGGGTTTTTCTGTTTTCCTGCATGGGCTCGAACCACGATCCTCTGAACCAGAATCAGATATGCTACCATTACACCACAGGAAAATTTGAATACGCCGGAAGGATTTCAACCCATACTTATCACAGAGAATCCCGGTGAATTCTCAGCTGCAAATATATAAATATTGCGATTTATCCAGTCTCATTTTTTAGTAAAACGTTTTTGGGGCTGAGTTGGGTTATAAAAAGCTCCAAATAGACAATTCACACAAAATTATTACTTAAGCGCTATTGCCCCTCGTTAATAAATCTATAAATTTGACTACTCCATTTCAATTAACCAATTAGCTATCCTAATATTATACATCATGAAAAAAGAAAAAGTTTCCAGGCGTCATTTTATTGGCACCGGGATGATTGCTGCGGCAGGCGTGGCGCTCGCTTCAAAAAGTTCATTTGCAAATTCATTTTTTGCGCCAGCAAAACCCAACTCCAAAATAAATGGCGTTCAGATCGGCGTGATCACTTATTCGTTCAGGAGCATGCCCGGTAGTATCGAACAAATTTTAAAGTATTGCGTGGAATGTAACATCAATTACATCGAGCTGATGGGCGAAGCCGCAGAAGCCTATGCCGGCGCGCCGGCACGTGACGGCAGTACCGATTATAGCGCAAAACTTGCCCAATGGCGCGAAAACACGCTGATCGATCCTTTTTTGGCTATTCGTAAAATGTATAACGATGCAGGTATAACTATTTATGCGTGGAAACCTAATGCTTTAAACGCTAAAAATACAGACGGTGAAATTGCTTATGCTTTTAAAGCAGGTAAAGCACTGGGCTGCAGCCATGTTACGGTTGAGCTGCCCACCGATGCAGCCCAAACACAACGGCTTGGCGACATTGCTGAAAAAAACGACATGATGGTTGGGTATCATGCTCATACGCAAGCCACCCCTGATTTATGGGATACTGCCCTGGCCCAGTCGGCCCATAACGGTATCAACCTTGATATTGGCCACTACACGGCCGGTACCAGCACCAGCCCGGTTGATTTTATCCTGAAAAACCACAAACGGATACTAAGCATGCACGTGAAAGACCGGAAATTTCACGACGGGCCGAATATGCCCTGGGGGCAGGGCGATACGCCTATTAAAGAGGTTTTACAATTGATGAAAAAACAGGGGTATAAATTCCCGGCAACAATCGAACAGGAATATAAAATCCCTGATGGCTCAGATGCGGTTAAGGAAGTAAAAATATGCCGCGCCTTTGCCGCCGCCGCGTTAGCCTAATTGGTGAATGGTGAGTGGTCAGTTTGTTACTTTTGGCTGCTCACCATTCATTTCTCACCACTCACCTAACATTTGGGCCTGTCCTTCTATTTCTTATATTTGGATTATAAACTAATGCAATGAAGGAAATAGCTTTGATTACACATGAGGATGCAACATTATCCACCGTTACCGGGGCAATGGATATGCTGATACATACCAACCAGCTTTTCGCCCACTCGGGTAAACCGCTGCCTTTTAAAATTGTGCTAGCAGTTGAAAATAAAAATAGTGGCCCTTTTCAAATGGCATCCCCGTTTGTTGAATATAAAACAATCGCCGAAATTACGGATCCCGACCTGATCATAGTCCCCGCTTTTTATGGCGACCGGGATATGATGCTACTGAAACACCGGGAAATTATCGGATGGATAAAAAGTAGTTACCAGGATGGATCTGAAGTAGCGAGTTTATGCTCGGGCATCTATTTCCTTGCCGAAGCGGGGCTGTTACCTGGCCGGTCGTGCACGGCGCATTGGAGTGATATGGAGGATATTGTCCGCAGGTATCCCGATGTAAATTTTCTTTCGGACATGGTGATCACCGACCAGGAAGGCATTTATACCAGCGGCGGCGCATTTTCTTCTCTAAACCTGATCCTGTACATGATTGATAAATTCTGCGGCAAAGAAGTTGGGATATGGGCAAGTAAAATGTTCTCGCTGGACATGGACAGGATGAGTCAGTCACATTTTGCGGTATTCAAGGGCCAGCGTCAGCATAAGGATGATGACATATTAAAGGCGCAAACTTATATTGAGCAAAATCACCACTTGCAGCTTAACATTGATGAAATTGCCGGGCATACCAATATGAGCAAACGCAATTTTATCAGGCGTTTTAAAAAGGCTACCCACAACACGCCTTTTGAATATTTGCAAAGGGTAAAAATAGAAGCCGCCAAAAAAGCGCTTGAAAAAGGAGCGCAAAACATCAACCTTTTGATGTATGACGCTGGTTATAATGATATAAAAACCTTCCGCGAAGTTTTTAAAAAGATCACCGGGCTTACGCCGCAGGATTACCGGCGGAAATATAACAGGGATGCCGTGTTTCTGCCCAATTAACCTGACCGGAAAACAAAAACCGAACAATTTGCTCCTTAAAAAAAGAAGAGCTCCTGATGGGCAGGAACTCTATCTAACCAATTATAAACCTATATGAGAAGAGAGCTACAGCGGACGGAGTTGAACCATCGATCATAATTTTTCGGCTGCCGGCCAGCGCGCTGTGTTGAAAACAAATTTTATTTCGGGACAAATATAATAACTATTTTTAATTACTATAATTTCTATAGATTTAATAGAATAAATTATCAAATTTTAACATTTATACTTTTTGTCGAAAATTGAACGCTAAGAATTTTACTAGTAAGGCGACGGGCTTACGGCAATCCACCCCCCATCAACTACCAGGTTTTGCCCCGTAATGTGCCCTGCATCCGGCGAAACCAAAAACAGCACGGCATTGGCAACGTCTTCAACAGTTGCAGGCCGGCCCATTGGCGTAATGCGCGACCAGGTGTTTTTATATTCTGCATCTTCAAGCGTGCGTTCGGTGAGCGTTGCTCCGGGGGCAATTGTGTTAACTGTAATTTGGTAGGGAGATAATTCGACCACCAGGCTTTTGGCCAGCATTTCAAGGGCCGCCTTCGTCATCCCATAAGCTGCCAGGTCTTTATGCGCCTGGTGACCGGTAACCGACGACATAAATAACACTCGCCCGCCGCTTTGCTGTTTGATCATCTGTTGCGCTGCGCGTTGGGCAAGGAAAAAGCTGCCCTGCAAATTTAAGCCCATCACACTTTGAAGAGATTCCTTCGGGTAGGTTAAAAAATCGCCAAATAAAGTAATACCCGCATTTGCTATGGCGATGGTAAGCTTGCCAAATTGGCGCGCGGCAGTATCCACCATTTGCTGTATAAAATTTATATCGGCCGCATCGCCGGCAAGGGCATAGCATTGACCTCCTTCTGCTCGTATTTGATCAGCTGCTTTTTTGAGAAGTTCTTCGTTAATATCATTAATGAGTATCCCCGCTCCGTTATGGGCCAGTTGCCTGGCAATTTCAAAACCGATGCCCTGGCCTGCACCTGTGACAATGGCTGCCTGGTTGGTGAATTTTTTGCTTGTCATTAATTAAAGATCTATAATGATTTACGATTTCAATGCGAATCCCTTAACACCTCGCTGCCTGACGCGCCCTTTAAAAAATCCATATCAGCGCCCAAATGCGCCTGCTCCACATGGGTTTGATATAGCCACACATATCCCCGGCCGGTTAAATTTCCGGGAAGGTGCAACTGCTTTTTGCGCTTGTCAATTTCCGCGTCGGATAATTCAAGCTGCAGCAGGCCGGCACTCACATCCAACCTGATTATATCTCCATCCTGTACAATGGCCAAAGTGCCTCCTACGGCCGCTTCCGGTGAAACGTGCAATACAACAGTGCCAAACCCCGTCCCGCTCATGCGCCCGTCGGATATACGGACCATATCCGTTACTCCTTTTTCCAATAGCTTTTTTGGGATGGCCATATTGCCTACTTCGGGCATACCGGGGTATCCCTTCGGGCCGACATTTTTTAATACCAGTACGCAGCTTTCATCTACGTCCAGCTTTGGGTCGTCTATCTTGGCTTTATAATCCTCAATATCTTCAAATACAACCGCCCTGCCTGTGTGTTTCATTAAGGCGGGGCTTGCAGCCGATGGCTTTAGCACAGCGCCGTTTTCGCTCAGGTTACCTTTTACAACAACAATCCCGGCAAGCTTATTAAATGGTTTATCAAAGGTTGAGATCATCTCGCGGTTAAAGCATTCGCTCTTTACATAATTTTCCGCTATGGGTTTGCCGCTCACGGTTATGGCATCACTGTGCAAAACCTCGTGCAACTCCTTCATCAGTGCAGGCAAACCGCCTGCATAAAAAAAGTCTTCCATAAAATATTTGCCCGAGGGTTGCAGGTTGGCCAGCAATGGAATATTCTTTACGTTGTTAAAATCATCCATAGCCAAATCAACGCCTATGCGTGCGGCGATGGCTAGTAAGTGGATCACAAAATTTGTGGAACCGCCTATAGCTGCGTTTACGGTAATGGCATTTTCAAAAGCCTGGCGCGTCAGTATATCCGAGGGTTTAAGGTGTTCTCTTACCATATCGACTATCCTGCTTCCCGAGAGGTGCGCCAAAACTTTCCGCCGCGAATCTGCTGCGGGGATGGCGGCATTTTCAGCCAGCGTTAATCCCAGCGATTCAACCATACAGGCCATGGTTGATGCTGTGCCCATTACCGCGCAATGGCCGCGGCTGCGTGTCATACATGCTTCGGCGGTAAAAAGTTCCTCATCGGTCATTTTACCCGCACGCTGCGCCTCCGAAAACCGCCAAACATCCGAAGTGCTTATGTCATGGCCGCGGTATTTGCCGGTCAGCATCGGGCCGCCCGAAACTACGATAGTTGGAATATTTACACTGCAGGCGCCCATCACCAGCGCGGGCGTGGTTTTGTCGCAGCCGCAAAGCAGCACCACACCGTCGATCGGGTTAGCACGAATGGATTCCTCCACATCCATGCTCACCAGGTTGCGGTAGAGCATGGCAGTAGGCTTGATCAGCGTTTCGCCAAGCGACATTACCGGGAACTCAACCGGGAAACCACCAGCTTCGTAGATGCCATGTTTTACCGATTCGGCCAGTTCCCTGAAATGGGCATTGCATGGCGTCAGTTCCGACCACGTATTGCAAATGCCGATAACAGGTTTTCCTTGCAGCTCATGTGCCGGTATGCCCTGGTTTTTCATCCAGGCGCGGTATATAAAACCATCCTTCCCTTTTTTTCCGAACCATTGACGGCTGCGCAGCTCCTTATCCATCTTGTTTTGATAATAACGATCAATATTATTGATTTATCTTTAAATATTACAATCTTTAATGACTGTTTATGAGGGTTCAGGATTTATAGTTTCATTGCCGCTTAGCTAAATCTTATGAAAAAACTAGTATTAATTTTTTGCTTTCTTATTCTATTTGTCACTTCCGCTGCTGCAAAAACTGATTCAGTAATTAATATTGATAAAATACCAAAGGATGGTATTTTATTAGATAAAGGCTGGAAATTTCATGCCGGCGACAATCCCGCTTGGGCTAAACCGGATATTGATGACAGCGGGTGGGGGGCCATTAATCCTGCGACAGACATTTATTACCTGACCCAAGTCAGGAACGCAGAAATTGGCTGGTTCCGGTTAAAGTTGCATATAGATACATCCCTTGCTAATCAGTCATTCGCATTTAACATTTCACAGGCGGGCGCTTCGGAAATTTACCTTAACGGCCGGCTTATTTATAATTTCGGGGTGGTAAATAAGGATTATTCAAAAGAAAAAACGGTACAAATGATTGATCAAGCTTTCACCGTAAGGTTTGATAAACAATCCACACAGGTTATCGCTATTCGGTATTCGTTTAACAGGAAGAATTTTTTTATCAATCTATGGGGGCCTAACCCATGCTTACAATTAACGTTTAATAATGCTAACGAAGCATTTACAAATTATCAAGGAGATCATGAACGCCGTGCAGTTTATGAACTTATTTTAATACCATTGTATTTGCTGATCGGCTTAATGAGTTTGTCCCTCTATTTTTCATTTCGAATTAAAAAAGCCTATTTGTATTTCGGTGTTTACGGTATTTTTGCCGCCTTTAGCAGTATTCTTCTTTTGTTGGCTGCTAGATTACCAAAACTGTCTATCTCGTGGTATTCATTACTAGATATTGGTGATTCCGTTTTTTCTGTTGGCGCTGCTATACCCCTACTTCTGGCAATATATGCCCTTTGCGAAAAACGGAAAAGTATTTTATTTTATTTGGTAATTATTTATGCGGCATCTTCTATTGCGACGCTATTCTTTCTTTATAGGTGGAGCGGAATATTTTTCTTTTCCTTTACTGTGGTAATTTGTATTGAAATATTACGAGTTCTAATAATCGCTACGCGCAATAAAATACCGGGCACCAAAATATTATTCGGCCTCTTTTCTTGTGTGGTTTTACTGTGTTTAATCTTTTTATGCGCGTTAGGTACAGGTAATTTTCAAATGGCCTATTTTTTTGCTGCATGTGCCTTTATACTTGTTCCCGTAGGCATATCAGTGTTTCTTGCCAGTGAGTATGCCAGGACAGGGCGTTCTCTACAAGCGAGGGTAATTGAAGTAGAACAATTATCTGAAAAAACCATTTTCCAGGAGAAGGAAAAACAACAAATATTAGCTGCGCAAAATGAAACATTAGAGCTACAGGTAACTGAAAGGACCGCTGCGCTCAATCAATCCTTAACCCATTTAAAGGCAACACAAACCCAACTGATCCAATCCGAAAAAATGGCGTCATTAGGCGAGCTCACCGCGGGTATAGCCCATGAGATACAAAACCCGCTCAACTTCGTTAATAACTTTTCGGAAGTAAGTATTGAGTTGCTTGCAGAACTAAAGGAAGAAGAAGACAAAGGAAATAAAGAAGATGTTAGGGCAATCGCTGACGACTTATCTCAAAACCTTGAAAAAATCCTTCATCACGGCAAACGCGCCGATGCCATAGTAAAAGGCATGCTGCAGCATAGCCAATCCGGCGGCGGGACAAAAGAGCCGACCAACATCAATGCCCTTGCTGACGAATGTATGCGCCTGGCTTATCACAGCTTAAGGGCTAAGGACAAATCATTTAACGCGGAATTGCTCACACACTTTGATGAAACCCTGCCCAAAATAAATGTGATACCGCAGGATATGGTTCGGGTGATGTTTAACTTGTTTAACAACGCTTTATACGCGGTAAATCAAAAGCAAAAAACAGCCGGTGAAATGTACAAGCCTGAAGTATCTGTAATAACAGCTGCAGAAGATGGACAAGCCATCATCAGGGTAAAAGATAACGGTGTGGGAATACCGGATGCTATTAAACAAAAGATCATGCAGCCGTTTTTTACAACCAAACCTACTGGTGAGGGTACGGGATTGGGGCTGTCATTAACCTACGATATGGTGGTGAAGGGGCATGGGGGAAGCATACAGGTTAACAGTGTTGAGGGGAAAGGATCGGAGTTTATTATTCAATTACCATTGAAATAAAATTTTAAAGAGGGGTGTATCATAATCGTACACTACATGTAACAATAGCGTACAGTCAGCGGCGCACAATCTTATATTTCGTTAATTATCAACGACATAAGAATTGGCATCCATTTTACGGATATATTTGATATATCAATTATTTAAAGCATATTTTGTGGGCAATAGACTATGGTCTAAAAAAGCAATGATCAGCAAAATACTATCAATTCTATGGGTTTACACTTAATTGCGTATTTAACGGTTAAAAAATAAGCCGCAAACGTAGGGCCGATAGGGCTATTGGTTTAATGTTTTTGTATGAATATTCATTAATTCATAATATTAACCATATTATCGACTCAGCAAACCGTTTTGCGGGCCGTGTTTATAATTCCGGCAAAAGCATGCCTGCTGGATATATGCCACAACCGAAAAGCCTCCGTACAAACTGAACATACTGATTTGAAGTTAGATTTGTTAAAAACTAGTCATATGAAAAAGTTATTTTATAGTTTACTACTCGTGCCAATAGCTTCGGCGCTTATATTAGCCGGGGCTGCGTATGGTAAAGTCCCCCGTTTTACAAATAATGGAATGAAACAACGATCCGACACCACAAAACCCCTAAAGGTGCTTTTTTATTTACAGGATGGGGTCGAAGTGTTGGATTTCGCTGGACCTATGGAAGTGTTCATCGCTGCCGGTTTTGATGTGGCAACTGTTTCAAAAACCAAAAGCCCAATCCTGTCGAAGGGCGTTTTGAAGATCATCCCTGATTATGACATCAACGATGCACCTAAGGCGGATATCCTGGCATTTTTTGGCGGTTACGACAGCCATGCTACCAACGACCCGGCAGTGATGCGATGGTTAAAAAACTACGCAGTACCTCAATATTATTTTTCGGTTTGTACCGGCGCATTTATTTTAGGAAAAGCCGGCCTGCTCGACGATCTTACGATCACTACATGGCATGGAAGTATTGAAAAATTAAAGCTGGCCGTGCCCCGGGCAAAAGTATTGTCAAATGTACGGTATGTTGACAACGGACGGGTAATTACCACAGCCGGTGTTTCGGCTGGAATTGATGGCGCGTTGCACCTGGTAGCGAAAATATTAGGTGATGATGCCGCCGTACAGGTGGCAAAATATATGGAGTACGATAAATGGGTGCCCGGGCAGGGATTGGTAATTGCTGACAAATCTTCGGTGAAACCATAAGTCGTAGTAAAATTGAACATGTTTTATAATAGCAATTTCTAATCAAATAAATATGACAAAGACTTTTATGATAGCGCTGCTAATGATTGTCGACAGTTACTGCTGTTTTGGACAAACAAAACAGGATGGGCAGCCAGGATATGATGGCGCGCTGGCCAAAAAACTCGGGGCCGACGCGTACGGCATGAAAAGTTATGTGATGGTATTTTTAAAAGAAGGCCCGGTTAAAATAAAAGACTCTGTTGCTCGTGAAAAATTGCAAACTGCCCATTTAAAAAATATTTTAAAGCTTGCCGGTGAAGGTAAACTGATCGTAGCCGGGCCTTTTGCTGATAACCAGGAGATCAGGGGGATATTTATTTTTAACGTAAGCACAGTGGAGGAAGCAAAAAAACTAACCGAAAGTGATCCTGCTGTACAAGCGGGCACACTAATAATGGAATTGCACCCATGGTACGGTTCGGCTGCATTAGTTGAAATACCTGGTATCCATAAAAAAATTCAGAAAAAGAGTGTTGTCGATAATTAAAGCAATAAAATATTGAAAATGGACTCATTAACTTTTATTATCCTGGCATTGACGGGCTTGGCGGCAGGTTTTCTTGGGGGGATGGCAAAGTCAAGATGGAGGTAATTCGTGAATGTTTTTCCTTCTGAGCGCTAATTTTATCCGATAAACTGCTATTGATTATTTGGCAGCTAAATGTATATCTTGTACCAGTTATTAATTGGTTAATATGAAAACAAGAATATGTCGGCTGCTTTTTTGTATAATTATTATTTGCAGCAGCCACGGGGCGTTCGCCCAGCAAAAATCACCCCGCTTCCATGTCATCGCACTTTACGAAAACGGCGGCCATCACATCGAATATTCAAAAGTGGCCAAAGTATGGCTGGATAAACTGGCGGCTGATAGTAATTTCGCTATCGATTATATCCAAAACACCGACCTGATCGACTCTGCATTTCTAAACAAGTACCAATTATTCATCCAGCTGGATTACCCGCCTTATGCCTGGACGGATAAAGCAGTAACCGCGTTCCAAAATTATATCACACAGGGCAGAGGCGGCTGGATCGGTTTTCACCATGCTACTTTGCTCGGCGAATTCGATGGCTACCCCATGTGGAACTGGTTCTCTATATTTATGGGAAACATTATCTATAAAAACTATATCCCAACGTTCGCGGGGGCAAAGGTAAATGTGGAGGACCCGGACTATCCGATAATGAAGGGCGTCCCATCATCGTTTATGGTCGAGAAAGAAGAATGGTACACCTACGATAAAAGCCCCCGTCCTAATGTACATGTCATTGCCAGCGTTGATGAATCGACCTATTCACCAAATTCGGATATTAAAATGGGAGATCACCCGGTAATATGGACCAACCTTAATTTCCCCGCAAGGAATGTTTATATTTTCATGGGCCATTCCCCCGTTTTATTCCAAAGCGACGTTTATAAAACAATTTTCACTAATGCCATATTTTGGGCAGCCAGGACAGTAAAAGTAGCAGCGACCAGTAGCAGCGGCAAGTTTTAACAAGGGGGAATAGAAGTGGCAGTAGCAGGATGAAGTAGCAGTAGCAATTGTTACATCGGACTTTAGCAAAGGTCGCTTTGTGAGTAGATTACCAGATCAAAAACTGCCGCTCCGAGCTGCCACTGCCACTAACGACTGCTACTGACATTTTTAATACAGCCTATCCCTTTTATGATGTGGTTTCTTCCACAATATCAATTGCCAGACGAGTTCGGCGCTGGCCAATACTACAATTGCAAAAATTGCCGCCCATACCGCCTGCTGGGTGGATGAAAATGCCGCGGCCAGGGCGACAAAATAAACCACGAACGGCAACAGCATCATCAGGCAGAGCCCGGTTACGCTTAATGGTATTTTAAATGGCCTGTGGATTTCGGGTGATACTTTTCGAAGTTTTATTAACGAAATATATTCTAACGATAACCCCGCACCATAAACCGTAACATCTATGATCAGAAGGTCGGCAAATGGCCAAAATATCATGAAGCTAACGACTAGAGAGCAAACAATGATAGATACATAAGGGGTTTGGAACTTGGGGTGCAGCCGGTTTAAACGATTCGGTAATAAATCGTCATCCGCCATAACTTTGGGGACGCGGCATACCGAAAGCAGCACTGCGGCATAAATCCCAAGGCTGCTTGCCATGCCTGCGAAAGCGATCAGGGAGCCCAGCCAATTCCCGCTGATTAATTGGCCAACCGCAGGGAACCCTTTATCCCGCAGATCGGCCGGGCTTATGCCCGATTGCTCGGCAACCAGGATAACTAAAAAATAAATAACTATTACCAGAGCAAAAGCCGCGAAAATGGATATAAGATACGAGCGTACGGGTTTTTCAACTTCCTCGGCGTATGTTGTTACATTGTCCCACCCCAGGCAATTCCACATTACTGTATATAATGCCATGCCAAATGAGGAGAACGGCAATCCTTTTAATGAAACCGAAGGTACTGCCACATGTGCACTATGATGATAAAAATACAGGAAAAATAAAATGATAAAAGGCGCTAATACGATAGCGCCCAGGAACAATGAAGTTTTTCCCACAGGCACTATCCCTAAAACATTTAATGCAGCGGACGCCCATACAACGCATAAGCAAATAGGGATGCGGTACTCCGCCAAAACCGGAAAGAAGTACGAGGCATACAGCACAAACAAGCCAGGGTAAATAGCAAGATCTACAAAAGTATAAAGCCAGGTCCACCAGCCCTCGTAAAAGCCCCAGCGTGTGCCTAAAGCTTTTTTTACCCATTTGTAATAGCCGCCTGTTACCGGCATCATACTGTTGAGTTCAAGTACCGTAAAAATTGCAGGTACATCCCACAACATGGGGGTTATTAATAATATCAATAATGCCCCATGTTCACCGGCATAATTTAATAATGGCTCTAATCCATAGGGGCCGCCCGAAACCGTAAAGAAGATAACAGCAATGAGCTGTATGGGCCTTATCTTTCTTATGATGGGTTGTGACGGCATAAGCTATAAAAATACTTTTTTGATTTAGATATTGAATTAGTTTAAATTTTTTATTTAGAAATTATTAACCCTTTGCCAACGAACTTTGCCTTTTAAGCCAATTTTCGCTCAATCATATTAAATGAAAATTAACTAAATATTATCGTTTTTCCTAAGCCATAAAAGCCAAAACCTATTGAGTAGTTTTAATTTTATTTAGACCATCGCAATGAGGAGAAAGATACTATTTATTACCGGCTCCATCAATCAAACCTCGCAAATGCACCAGATATCAAGATACCTGGACGATGACTACGACTGCTGGTTCAGCCAATTGTTTCCCGACACAGCGTTTCTTAAAGCTATGGTGAAATATACGCCATTGGCTGATGGGACGGTACTGGCAGGCCAGTTTAAATCCAGGTCTGAAAATTACCTTAAGCAGCATAACCTGCAAATCGACTATGGAGGCTCATTACATAATTACGACCTGGTGGTAAACTGTACCGATATGATAGTAGCCGAAAGGTTCAGGCAAACTAAAACCGTTTGGGTACAGGAAGGGATGATCGACAGGCGTACAGCTTTAACCGGCTTTATAAAAGCTCTTGGCGTGGCCCCATATTTTACCGGCGACACTTCGCTAAATGGCTCTAACAATGTGTGCGATATTTATTGTGCAGCATCCGAAGGCTATAAAAAGTATTTTGCCAAACAAGGTACAGATGAAAAAAAGCTGATAGTGACCGGTATCCCCAATTATGATAACCACCTGCAGTTTATCGATAATGATTTTCCCCATCACAATTACGTGATGGCGGCTACGTCGGATATACGCGAAACCTACAAATTCGAAAACAGGCCGGCATTTATAAAACAAGCGGTAAAAATAGCCGCAGGAAGGCCGCTGTTATTTAAACTTCATCCGAACGAAAAGTTGAGCAGGGCTTACGCGGAGATCCGCAAATATGCCCCCGCGGAGACAATGATATACCATACCGGGAATACCAGCCACATGATAGCCAATTGCTGCGAATTGGTTACCCAATATTCGACAGTAGTATATACAGGTATTGCCCTCGGAAAAAAAGTGCATTCGTATTTCGATGTGGAAGAATTAAAACGGCTGGCGCCCGTGCAAAACGGCGGCGTTTCTGCAAAAAACATCGCGGTGGTTTGCAGCAGCTACATGGAATTTGAGGGGAAAAAAGAAGACTTTTTACCCGGGTTCAAGCTACCGAAGGAGCCGGTTACATTTTTGGAAATGCAATGTGCCTGATTTGGTGAAAGTAGAAAGCATAGCTATGGCAACGAAAATAGTAATAGTTGTACAAGCCAGGATGTCGTCGAGCCGGCTGCCCGGTAAGGTTTTGCTGCCCATTTTAGGTAAAAGCCTTTTATACCGGATGATTGAGCGCCTCGGGATAATCAGCCACTATGCGCAGGTAGTCATAGCCACATCGGAAGATTCATCGGATGATGTGATTGCGCGGGAAGCCGGGTTGATGGGTGTAGCCTGCTACCGTGGGAGCATGAATAATTTACTCGACCGTCATTATCGGGCAGCCAAACACCTGGGCGCCCGTATTGTATTGAAGATCCCTTCTGATTGCCCGCTTATTGATCCGGTAATAATTGACCAGGCGCTTGACTTTTATTTTGCAAACCCCGGCGAATACGATTATGTGAGCAACCTGCACCCGGCTACTTTTCCCGACGGCAATGATGTAGAAATAATGACGATGGATTGCCTGGAAAGAACATGGAGAGAAGCCAAAAGGCCTTTGGAGCTGGAGCATACCACACCTTACATCTGGGAGACCCCTAAAGAATTCAACATAGGCAATGTGATTTGGGATACGGGTTTAGATTATTCGATGTCGCATCGCTTTACTATTGATTATGAAGCCGACTACCAATTTATAAAACGGGTATATGAAGAGTTATATCCCAAAAAGCCCGGTTTCTTCTGTGAGGACATTTTGAACCTGCTTGAAGAAAAGCCCGAAATCTACAATATTAATACACAATACGCCGGCGTAAACTGGTACCGGAACCATTTGGATGAATTGAAAACCATTTCGCCACGACAAACAAAGTTAGTTATAGATAAAAACTATATTTAATGCAAACTATATCGATAAATGTAAATAAGCTCGAAACAACTGCTTTAAGAGTGCGGGAACATATCATAAAAATGTCGACCGATGGCGGCTGTTTTGTTGGTGCATCCCTCTCTGCCGCCGATCTTATTGTTTACCTGTATTCTCATTTTTTAAACATTAACAAAAACAACCTTGACGATCCCGACCGCGATTACCTGTTCCTTTCAAAAGGGCACGACGTACCCGCGCTGTACGGCACATTTGCGGAACTGGGTTTGCTGGAAAAAGACCGTTTAAAAAATCACCTTTCCACAGGCGACCATATTTACTGGCACCCCAATACGCATATCCCCGGCATCGAATTTCATTCAGGCTCGCTTGGGCATTTGCCTTCTGTTGCAATCGGCGTAGCCATGGATATCAAAATAAAAGGCGGCACAAACAAAGTGGTTTGTATTATGGGCGATGGCGAATTGAACGAGGGCACCTGTTGGGAAGCCGTGCTGGTAGCCAATGCCTATAAATTAGACAACCTGGTCTTTGTGATAGACCGCAACCAGTTCCAGGCAAATATGGCAACGGAAGATCTGATCCCGCTGGAGCCGTTGCATGATAAATTCACCGCATTTGGCGCTGCTGTAAAACGGATCGACGGGCACAGCTTTGAAGCTTTAGACGAGGCATTTTTGGCTTATCCATTCCAGCCCGGCAAGGTTAACGTGGTAATTGCTGATACCGTACGAGGCAAAGGTTTGCCAAGCATAGAGCGCCGCGCCGACAGGTGGTTTTGCAATTTTAATGCGACCGAAGTTGAAGGCCTGCTGCATGAACTGCACGGCGAGGATTTAACACAATTGACATCAGAAACTTTAGTGGTCAGATGATATGACATACGAAGAATTACTTACCGAAACCGCTTTAGCCGACGAACGATTTATCGTGATGACGGCGGAGAATCGCGCCCTGGTACGGAATATCCCGGGCAAATTATGGAACCGTTTTATTGATACTGGCATAACCGAGCAAACCATGATCGGCGCTGCTGCAGGCCTTGCCCTGCGTGGCCGCATACCGGTAGTACATGCTTTAGCCTCATTTTTAACCATGCGCGCTTTTGAGTTTGTGCGTACGGATGCCGGCATTCCCAACCTGCCGCTTAAATTAAGCAGCTTTATACCTGGCTTTTTGTCCGATGGAAACGGCCCTACACACCAGGCGGTGGAAGACATATCCCTGATGCGCGGTATCCCGAACATGACGGTTTTCGCCCCTGCGGACGAGCAGGACCTTGTTGAAATGCTGCCGCAGATATGGGCGTGCCCCAATCCATCCTACGTCCGCATCAACACACGCAAAACCGATCACCAGCACACGCCATTTAAGTGGGGTAAAGCCGAGGTTATTTCTGAAGGGGAAGATGTTACCATTTTGACCTACGGCCTGCTGTTTGACCAGGCGCTGGTTGCCGCCGATATACTAAAAAACGAGGGCTTATCCGTCGGTCTCGTAAACCTGCGCACCCTGAAACCGGTAGATGAGCATGCCATTTTACAGGCTACCCAAGGCAGCAGCATAACGGTAACGCTCGAAGACCATTTCCTTACCGGGGGATTATACAGCATTGTTGCCGAGGTGTTGTTAAGGCATAATGTTACCGCCAATGTATTGCCATTTGCCTTAAACGAGAAATGGTTTAAGCCATCATTATTACCAAATGTACTGGAGTACGAAGGCTTTACCGGTAAACAAATAGCCGAAAAAATATTAGGGTACAGCACCCGCTTTGTACAGCCCGGAATTTCACTGGCCCAATTTTCCGAATAAAAAAAAAGAATACTGATACTATGCCAAATACAATAAAATTTAACCCGGATTACCCTGACATCAGCAAATCAAATGCCTTATATGAACGGGCATTAAAGGTTCAAAAACCTGTTACCCAAACGCTGGCCAAAGGGCCGGGGCAATTCACCAACGGCGTCGCTCCAAAATATTTGCAGCGGGGCTCAGGTTCGCATGTTTGGGATGTTGATGGCAACGAATACATTGATTTTAATTCTGCCATTGGCCCCATTTCATTAGGCTACGCTTATCCTGCTGTTGATGAAGCTATAAAAAAACAGTTGCAAGATGGTATCACGTTTTCGCTGATGCATCCTTTAGAGGTCGAACTTTCTGAATTGATACAAGAGGTGATACCCAATGCTGAAGCGGTAAAGATCGCAAAAACCGGCGCTGATGTTTGCTCTGCAGCCATTCGTGTTGCCCGCGCTTTTACCGGCAGGGAAAAAGTGTTTTGCTGCGGCTATCATGGCTGGCACGACTGGTATATCGGCATCACCAGCCGCAATGCCGGCATCCCGGAAGCCATCCAGCATATGACCTATACTTTTGAGTATAACGATATTGAAGCAATAAAAGCGGCGCTTGATGATACAGTTGCCGCCCTGATCCTTGAGCCTTTTATTTTCGAAGCCCCTAAGCCAGGTTTCTTAAACGAGCTGGCCGAAGTGTGCAAAGCCAATGGCACCTTATTAATTTTTGATGAAATGTGGACAGGTTTCCGAATTTCGATAGGCGGTGCGCAGGAATATTTTGATGTGAAACCAGACCTGGCCGTTTACTCAAAAGCTTGCGCGAATGGTATGCCGATAGCGCTCCTCACTGGCCGTGGCGATGTTATGGAACTGTTTAATAAAGAAGTTTTCAGCTATACCACTTTTGGCGGCGAGGCACTATCTCTGGCGGCCTGTATAGCTACCATAAAAGAACTGCGCGATAAAAATGTGCCTAAATATCTTGATGAAAAAGGCGCCTTGATGAAAGATGGATATAACCTTATCACAATTGAAACCGGCATGGATATTTACACCCGGTGCATCGGTTTCAACTGCCGTTCGATGGTAGCATTTACACCCGAAGCAGGCAACGGGCTCGAAGTAAAAACCCTTATGCAGCAGGAAATGATAAAACGTGGTGTGCTTTGGGCAGGCTTCCATAACATGTGCTATAGCCACAGTGATGAGGATATCGATTATACACTTTCGGCTTACCGCGATGTAATGCCAATAATGAAAGAAGCTATACTAAGCGGCAACATCAAGCAATATTTAAAAGGCGAAGTGCTGGAAGCTGTTTTCCGTAAAGTGAGTAATTATAATATTAAACCTAAGGTAGTATAAAGTTGTAAGGGTTATAAAGGTTGTAAGGGTTGGAACCCCCTCCTTTGGAGAGGGCAGGGTGAGGCAATAACCAATGATTAAATCCATGTTTTCATTAAAAAATAAAACCGCAATAGTTACCGGGGCCCTGGGCTTGCTGGGTAAAAAACACTGCGAAGCGTTGGCGGAAGCCGGTGCAAACGTAGTTGTGGCCGACCTGGATGAGGGCGGAGCAGAACGTTTTGCTGAAAGCCTTGGTGAATTTCATGGTGGGCTGAAAGTGGATGTAACCAGCGACAGGTCATTAAAAATAGCGCGTGATAAAATATTAACGCGGTATGGGACCATTGATATCCTGGTGAACAATGCCGCAATCAACGATATGTTCGAGAATCCGGGCCTGGCCAAAGAACTATCCGCATTTGAAAACTACCCGCTTGATGCTTTTAAAAAGTCGTTGGATGTAAATATTACCGGGGTGTTCCTGGCTTCACAGGTTTTTGGGTCGGTAATGGCCGAACAGGGCAGCGGCAGCATCATTAACATTGCTTCAACTTACGGCATAGTAGGCCCTGATCAATCCATATACCGCGATGAGCGCGGTGAGCAAACTTTTTATAAATCGCCGGTATACCCGGTAACCAAGGGCGCGGTGGTGAATTTCACCCGGTTCTTAGCAGCCTATTGGGGGCACAAAGGGGTACGCGTTAATACCCTTTCGCCGGGCGGCGTTGAAAATGCGCAAAACGAATTTTTCATCCAAAATTATTCAGCCAAAACTTTACTAGGGCGAATGGCCCGGCCAACTGATTACCAGGGGGCTTTGGTTTTTTTAGCCAGTGAAGCATCGGCTTATATGACCGGCGCCAACCTTGTGGTTGACGGCGGATGGACAGCAATTTAAAACCGAAATAAAAACAAGATGAATATGTTAAACGAAAAACTTTCACGGATCAAGCTACTCCTCACAGATTGTGATGGCGTGCTAACAGATGGCGGCGTTTACTATGGTGAAGCCGGAGAAGAATTTAAAAAGTTCGACATACGGGACGGTATGGGCGTTGAACGCCTGCGAAATTTTGCCGGCGTTACAACAGGCATCATCACCGGTGAGCTATCGCCATCATTGATCAAAAGGGCAGAGAAATTAAAGATCACCGAACTGCACCTGGGCGTTAAAGATAAACCGGAAGTATTTAAAGAAATATTAATGAGGTTAGATTTACGGCCCGAAGAGGTAGCCTATATCGGCGACGACACCAACGACCTGGAGGTGATGAAACTTGCCGGGTTCGGGGCCTGCCCCGCAGACGCCATATCTTTTGTAAAAGAGGTAGCAGATATAATTTGTGAAGCTAAAGGCGGCGAGGGCTGTTTCAGGGAATTTGCGGAGCAGATCATTGCATCGAAACAGGAAACAAAGCTCGATACCGGTGAAACGATTGAATTAATGGTTTCGTCAAAACGAGAGGCAATATCTGTGCGGCCGGCTCATAAAACCATCACCTTAAACAGCGGCAATAAAATCGGCCCTGGTGAACCCTGCTATATTATTGCCGAAATCGGCATAAACCATAATGGATCTCTTGAGATTGCCAAGCAACTCATTGACGAAGCGGTCACTGCTAAGGCGTCTGCTGTTAAATTCCAGAAAAGGACACCTGAAATTTGTGTGCCAAAAGATCAATGGAATATTATGCGTGATACCCCATGGGGGCGAATTACGTATATTGACTATAAACGCAAAACCGAATTTGGCATTGTTGAATATGCTACTATCGATCAATATTGTAAAAAGCTGGGTATCGACTGGTTCGTATCCACCTGGGATGCGGAAGCAGTAGACTTTATGGAGCAATTTGATACGCCTATATACAAATTAGCGTCCGCTTCGCTAACTGATTTTCAGTTGATTAAACGGATATTGTTAACCGGTAAGCCGTTAATGCTGTCAACCGGTATGTCAACTATCAAAGAGATTGAGGATGCAGTAAACCTGGTTTGGTCGTTCGATGAGCAATATCCTTTGTTTATTGCCCATTCTACTTCGGCCTATCCATGCAAACCTGAAGAACTAAACCTGAAAATGATCCAGACACTGGCAGCCAAATACCCGGGTGTCCCGATCGGCTATTCGGGCCATGAAACCGGGCTGGCTACCACCGTTGCAGCCGTATCCATGGGCGCCGCTTTTGTAGAGCGCCATTTTACCCTCGACCGTGCCATGTGGGGATCTGACCATGCCGCGTCGGTTGAACCGCAAGGCTTTCAGCGCATGGTTCGCGATATCCATGATGTGGAAGCCGCCGTTGGCGATGGGATCAAAAAAGTTTACGAATCGGAGCTTGGCCCAATGAAACGCCTGAGGGTGAATATGGGTGAAGAATACCGGGATAAGTCGTTAGTTTAAACAGGGCGGAGACGCAAAGTATTGCGTCTCTACAATATGGAAGAAACAATGACGCTGCTACAAACAACAACAACCATCCTTATTTGCTGGGTGATTTTCATCATTGCCTGGGAGCGTATCTTACCCTATCGCAAAGGCCTGCCCTTTTTCAGGGAGGGTTTTTGGGTAGATTTGGTTTGGTACACCATCATTCAAAGCTACGTGCTTAAAATTGTAATATTCGACTATATCATCAACCCGGTCCGGCTCCATTTTGACTGGTCGGGATTGCAATTTTTTAAAAGCTGGTCAATAACTGAACAGGTTTTGTTTTTCGTGGTCACACACGATCTTTATATCTACCTGTTCCATCGCCTGCAGCACGCCAGCAAACTGTTATGGCGCATTCATGAGGCACATCACTCCGGCAAAGAGGTTGATTTCCTTGCGGGATCAAGATCGCATGTATTGGAGATCATCATTAACCAAACCATTGAATTCGCGCCGATAGTTATTCTCGGCGCCGATCCGGCGGTAGTACCGATAAAGGCGATGCTTGATGCTATGTGGGGAATGTTTATTCACGCTAATATCAACGTTAAATTAGGCAAACTTAAATTCTTTTTTAATTCGCCCGAACTGCATTTATGGCACCATGCCAATTACCGGGAGGTATTCCATGCCAATTTCTCAACCAAATTTGCGCTATGGGATTACCTGTTCGGGACTATTTATGATCCCGGCCATAAGCCCGGCGAACTTCGTGAAAACTGGGGCCTTTATTATGATTATCCTAAAGATTACTTTCTACAGCATGCATTCTCAGTAATACGATTTGACGAAAAAGGTTTATTAAAACATAACTGGTTCAGGCATTATTATGATTTAAGGCCCAAACTGGTTAACCGTATAAAAATACTTTTTGGGTTAAGGCAGGCTGCAAAAGTTGTTAATATGCCGCCGCCGCTTGATGCTGACGAAAATTTAATGTCCTGTAATCAATAAATAATTTTACACCTATTGGCCTGGTTATATTTAGTATTAGCTGCAACCTGCGAAACGGCATGGACGTTTTGTTTAAAGTTTATGAATTTAAACGATCTTAAAACCATAAGCTTTGTAAACTTTTACAAATGGCCCGGAGGTTTACCATTCCTGCTCCCGTTGATCGGCTATATTTTATTTGGCATCGCCAATATTTATCTTTTTTCGACAGCAATTAAACACATACCTACCGCCACCGCCTTCGCTGTGTGGACTGCAATCACACTGATATTTATAAAAATTGCTGAACTTGTATTTTTTCATCAGCGTATTTCGTGGGCGGAAGTATTTTTTATGCTGTTGATAATGATCGGCATATTGGGCTTAAAGATATACGCGGTTCAGGTGAAGTAAAAATGTAAATCGTATTGTTTTAAACCATTGTTAATGCACAAAGAAAAGTTTAGTATTGTAATATCTTTTAACTGACCAATCTTTCCAAGATCAATAAAATGAAGAATTACTTTACTTCAATCGCATTAGTTTGCCTTATCACCGGCGCCTCAATTGCGCAGGACGCTCCAAAAACTCCAAAAAACACAAATCCAATAGCGAAAAGCCGTATTTTACAAGTCGACTCATCCGTTATTACCAAGCACCAGGTAACAATAAAAGGAAAAGTAGTACCATATTCGGCTACCGCCGGAACTATTCCCATTTGGGATGAGGATGGGAGGCCTGTCGCAGGTGTGTTTTACACCTATTATGAACGCGATGATGTAAGCGACCGGTCAACCCGCCCGTTGGTAATTTCATTTAATGGCGGCCCCGGAACGCCGTCTGTTTGGATGGAAATAGGTTATACCGGCCCAAGAAGGCTTAATATGGACAACGAAGGTTATCCCGTGCAACCTTATGGCATTGAAGAAAATAACAGCTCGATATTGGATGTGGCTGATATCGTTTACATCGACCCGGTAAATACGGGCTATTCAAGGATAGTAAATAAGGACACGCCTGGCTCAAAATTCTTTGGCGTTAATGAAGATATTAAATACCTGGCCGAATGGATAAATACGTTCGTTACACGAAAAAACCGCTGGGCCTCGCCTAAATTTTTAATAGGCGAAAGTTATGGCACAACCCGTGCTTCGGGCCTGGCGCTTGAGCTGCAAAATGCACAGTGGATGTATTTGAACGGTGTTATTTTGGTATCGCCTACCGATCTCGGCATCGAACGGAGCGGCCCGGTACAGGCTGCGTTGAAGCTGCCATATTTTGCCGCCACCGCCTGGTACCACGGCATGCTTGCCCCCGAATACCAACAAAAAGAACTGACAGCTTTTTTACCCGAAGTAGAGAATTTCACCATCAATGAACTGATCCCTGCCATGGCAAGGGGCGGTTTTATTGACGATGCCCAAAAGAAGGATATAGCAGCCAAAATGGCAAAGTATAGCGGCATATCCGAAAAGTTGATAGTTGATAATAACCTTGACGTTTCGTACGACCTGTTCTGGAAAGAATTACTGCGCGAAAAAGGCTTCACTGTCGGCAGGCTGGATTCCCGCTATCGGGGGATTGACAGGCAGGCGTATGGCAACGGCCCTGACTATAATGCTGAGCTTACTGCCTGGCTCCATGAGTTTACCCCGGCCATCAATATTTACCTGCGCAATGACTTGAATTATAAAACTGACCTTAAATACAATATGTTTGGCGACGTATTTCCATGGGATGATAAGAACGACCACACCGGGGAAAATTTACGGCAGGCCATAGCGGAAAACCCTTACCTGCATTTGCTGATACAATCGGGCTATTATGATGGGGCATGTGATTATTTTAACGCCAAATACAGCCTCTGGCAGCTTGACCCAAGCGGCCGGCTTAAGGACCGTTTAAAATGGGAAGGTTACAAAAGCGGGCACATGCTGTATTTACGAAAAGACGACCTTGCCACAGCCACCGAAAACCTGCGTAAATTTATCCAGGAATCTATACCGAAACCGGGAACACCTGCGAAGTATTAAGACTTAAGTCCGAAGTCGAAAGTCTTAAGTCAAATCGACTAAAGGGCTTTCGACTTCGGGCTTTATAGCAAACATTATGCAAAAAATCCAGGCAATATCTGACTTCGGACTTTCGACTTAAGGCTTCGGACTTTTGACTCAACGCCTTAAGTTCGTGTTAAATAATTCCCGCATAATATTACCACTATTGGCGTTTAAATCCCCCATTGTTACGCGGGTATTATCAATAAATTAAACCATAAATATTGAGGCAAAAATTCAGTATTTCTACAGAATTGGGGCGCTGCTTTGGTTATATCAAAGCAGTTTTATGGTCAAAAAGCTCTACTTTTTTTCATTTTTTTTATTTTCAACCGCATTAGTTTTTGGGCAAAATGGCACCCTGAAAGGACGCATTATTGACGAAGAAACCCGCCAGCCTTTGGCGGGTGCGATAATACATATTGATGATTTGGCAAATAGTTCCGCAGCAGATGAAAAAGGGAATTATGTGTTGTCAAATATTACTCCTGGAGAATATGTTGTTAAAATTAATTTCATCGGTTACGCTGGTTATGAAAAGAAAATAAAGATCGGCGCAGGCGATGTACTTGTATTAAACATTCAACTATCTCAGGATATTCAAAATTTAAATACCGTAAATGTAGTTGGCAGGCTGCCTACAGAAAATGAAGCTGCCGCAAGGGCCAATGAAAAAAATTCGGATAATTTAAAAAACGTAGTTAGTGCCCAGGCAATCGAGAAATCGCCTGATATCAATGCTGCAAATGTGTTGCAGCGGGTTTCGGGAGTTACCATTCAACGTAATGCCGGTGGTGATGATTCTTATGCAATTATCAGGGGCCTGGAACCGCGCTATAATAATACCTTAATAAATGGGGTACAGATAGCAAGCCCTGACAGCAAAACGAGATTAGTTTCATTAAGCGTCGTACCTTCTGACCTGTTAGCCAGGATTGAAGTTGACAAAACATTAACACCGGAGATGGATGGCGACGCCATTGGCGGAACGGTAAATTTAGTTTTTAAGGATGCACCCGATAAAAGGGAAATTACGGCGACGGGTTCTGTTGGTTATGGCCAGCTTTTTATCGACAGAAAATTTGCTGATTTTTCAAAGGCTGATATAAAAACATACAGCCCATCTGAAACCAACGGCCCTGGATATGTTGCCCAACCTGGTGATTTTACAAGGTCGAATCTTGATTTTAAAAATATTACGCCTCCGCCCACAGAAACGTTTAGTTTTAGCTATGGCGATCGTTTTTTAAATAACAAACTTGGCCTATTAATTGCAAATAGTTATCAAAATCTTTATTTCGGTTCAAATACTGAAGGTGATGACGGTAACGCCGATCCAAATGATCCGGATCACCGCCCTCGTATCAATGACATTTATAACCGTGCTATTTCAAGTCGCCAAATCCTCAATAACCTTATCACACATTTGGACTATAGGATCAATGACAAAAACAAAATTACTTTAGACAATGTACTATTATACTCACGTCTTGAGGAAGCTTCATTTACTGCCGACACTTCTATAACGGGCGGCAATGGCGGAAGAACCGTTCCCGGCACAGGCCCGGTAAATTTTATCAATCAATCTACTACTTCTAATCAAATCATTGAAAATTTAAAATTAGCGGGTAATCATGTGTTGAGCAAACACTTCCTGTTCGATTGGTATGGTGCATTTTCAGATGCTTTTGTAAGACTCCCGGACCAGGCGTCAATAAATTCCAACATAGCGATCACCTATGATCCTTCTACTAATCAGTTTACAAAGACCCCTGATTATTTTGATGAGATTGATCGTACATGGTCACATAATAATGACAAGGATTATAGCGGAGCCGCTAATATTACTTATAAAACATCAATAAAAAATACGTTCCTGGAATTAAAAGCAGGCGGGTTTTACAGGGATAAAACCAGGTATAATTATGAAGATGAATATATTTTGCGCCCTGTAGCTTCTACGGCGGGTGAAAAGGTGGTTTTTAGCGATATTTATTCGGCACAATGGGTTGTTTATAATCCTTATGGTGCAGGTGAATTTAATGTAAACAATTATAATGCATTTGAAGATATTACTGCATTTTATGGTCAGTTTAAACTCACATTCCCAAGATTACAGATATTTGGCGGGGTAAGAAATGAAATAACCTCCGAAGGTTTTCACGTAAGGCAGGATATTACCAACGCATCTGACGTGACCAAGAATTACTCGGATATCTTACCCAGCATTAGCTTTAAATATAAATTAAATGAAATAGCTAATTTAAGGCTGGCCTACTTCGCCTCAATAGCCCGGCCTGCTTACTATGAACTGGTACCCACTGTACCTCCAAGCACCGGCGGAACTTCAGTTGAAGGCAACCCTAATTTAAAGCACACTACCGCCAATAATTATGATCTAAGGTATGAGCTTTTTCCAAAAGCGGATGAACAATTTTTTATCGGGGCATATTATAAACAATTAACCAACCCGATCGAATACTCTTACGGGGGTAATAGCGGTTCTGCAACCATTTATCAACCAATGAATTCTGATGAAGCTAAGGTAGCCGGTGTTGAACTGGCTTTTACCAGGTATTGGGGTAATTTCGGTTTAAGCGGTAATTATGCCTATAACTATTCGGATGTTGCCGGGATCAAAGTTGACCGTAATAATCCGGTAGCACGGGTGATTGAGCATAGGATGCTGACCGGAGCTTCTGTTCATGACCTTAATTTATCTTTTTTATACAGGAACAAAGACGCCAAATTTAATGCCGAGGTAGCTTATCAGTATTTAGGCAAAACCTTGGTAGGCATTTATCCTGATAATGGCGATAACTACATACAGCAGCCACTTTCATCTCTTGCATTTTCTGCCGACAAAGCCATAAGCAAGCACTTTACCCTGTTTACCAAGCTTAATAACCTCACAAATACACATACAACAGTTGTGTTGCACAACTTTCAAAATGGCAATGAAATAACAAAGGCCACCTACCTTTTAGGCATGCGTTACAATTATTAAAAATAAACTCTATTAAATTCTATTAAAATGAAAACAAAACAAATCTCATTCTGGATCGCCGCTATTGCTTTAGTGGCTACAATGGCGTCGTGCGCGAAAAAGGAAACCACAGGTATTACAAAACCTGTGATCCCGCCTTCTCATCCAATAAACTCTGATACTATCGGGAGCTTTGAAAAAGGCACACTGTTGGCAGGGAAAACGTATACCATGAACCATGACGTATATGTTAACATAGGCGACACCTTATTAGCACAAGCTGGTACAACTATTATCGTTAAAAACAATTCTCAATTTAAAATACAAGGGGTATTTCAGTCAATGGGAACACAAGCGAGCCCTGTAACCTTTGATTCTGATACGCATACTCCGGGTACCTGGGGTGGTTTTGCATGCGATAGCGCACAAGCAGTAACTATTCAATGGACTAAAATATTAAACACCGGGGGACCCGATGCCACCGGGGGCACCAGGAGAACGCTGGTTGTTAGTAAGCCTATAAAAGTGGATATTGAAGATAGCTGGGTTGAAAACGGGCAGGATGATGGTTTAGGTTTATTTGGTGGCGCCCAAATAACCGTGCTAAGAAATACTATTCAATCGGGCGGCAGTACCGATGGTGAAGCGATCAATATTAAAACAGGTACAACAGGTACGGTAGCCTACAATGTTATATTTAGCCAGGCCGGTACCGGTATAAAATTAGAGACCGCCAAAGTGGTAACAACTGCACCAACCAATGTTGATGTATATAACAATACCATGGTTTCGTGCGGATGGAGAAGGGGCGCTGCCGAGCCAGGCAGGGGGGTTTCTGCCGGGGTAAGTGCAAAAGGCAATGTGTTCAATAATATCATTGTAAACTGTTACCACGGTTTGGAAATATTTGTAGATGACGGCGCAGGAAACGTTAATTACGGCAATAACTTATTCTACTCAACGGCTGATACCTTTGTAGATAATACACCATTAAATGCAACCCCTCCCGGAGCAGCTATAACGGTTAATTTAAGGGCCGGTTATTATCCAGCCGGTGCACTCGGCGTTCCTCAGGCAAGTGATATCATTTCTACAAGTGTTGCAACAGGTAACCCGATGTTCAAAACCTTTGATGGTTCATTCCTTAATCCTAATGGGGCCGCCAACAATAACGATTTTCATTTACAGGCAGGCTCTCCGGCTATAGGCAAAGGGAACCCTACTTATAATGCAGATATGGGCGCTTATACTTCTGATGGTAAAGGCAACAAACACTAATTATTAACCTACATCAAAAACGATTAAGGGCTTGTTTTTAACAGACCCTTAATCGTTTTTAATTTAATAACCATGAGAAAATTCGTCTTATTTTTTACGCTTAATGCCATCGTACTTGTCAACGCATTAAGCTTATCGGCACAGAGTTATGTATTGGATAAAACTATTGCCATACCGGGCAATGGCGGTTACGACTATGTTTTTATTGATCAGGTCAATCATCATTTATATGCTTCGCATGGCACAACGGTAAATGTTATCGATTTGGCAACGGAAAAAGTTATTGGCGCCATTACCGGTATGAAGGGCGTTCATGGAATAGCGATTGTAAATGATTTAAACAGGGGATTTATAACCGACGGGAAGGGCGTTGCTATTGTTGCTTTTGATATTAATACTTTACAGGTAATTAAAACAATTCCGGTTACGGGCAAAGGCCCTGATGGTATTATTTATGATCCGTTCTCAAAAAAAGTATTTGGTTTTGAGGGAGATAGCAATAGCGCTGTAATAATTGACCCCCAGGAATTAAAACAAACCGGTTCCATAGACCTAGGCGGAGGCCCTGAGTTTGCAGTTGCTGATGGCAACGGTTTAATTTATAATAACCTGGAAGATAAAAGCAGTTTGAACGTAATTGATACCAAAACCATGAAAGTGATCAATAATTACCCCCTTGATCCCTGTGGCGGGCCCACAGGGCTTGCGATGGACAAAGAGCACCAGAGGCTGTTTACCGTTTGCCGTCAAAATAAAGGGATGAGCGTTATCGACATAAACACAGGCAAGATTGTTCAAACATTGCCAATTGGCAGCGGTGTTGACGCGGTAATTTATGATGCAGTCAACAAATTAGTTATTGCTTCAAATGGCGATGGCACGGCGAACGTATTTAGGCAAAATACACCTGACGACTACAGCCTTGTCCAAACCTTAAAAACACAATACCGGGCCAAAACTATGGCGCTTGACCTGTCAACACATAAGTTATATTTTCCGGTAACGGATTATCAGCCGGGAACAAAAAATCAAATACCTGATACATTTAAAATATTAGTTTATCGTCCTTAAAGGTTAAATAAACACCATTAACCTGATTAAAACATTTAATATGAAACGCAGAGATTTTGTTAAAAATACAGCCATCACCGCAATAAGCACATCATTTTTAGCTCCGTTCGCGGGGTTGGCAAAGGAAAAAGTGACCCATTTGAAGAGCGGGGACCTAACGCTGCTGCCCAAAATAAAAGATGACTATCACCTGCATTTTATGGCTTTAGGGGATTGGGGCCGGAACGGTGAATACGACCAACTGGAAGTAGCTAAACAAATGGGTCTATGGGGAGCTGAACATCCGCTTGACTTTGTGATCTCGGCCGGGGATAATTTTTATCCGAAAGGCGTGGTCAGCGAGTTTGATCCGCTGTTTCATTATTCATTTGAAAATATTTATACCGCTCATTCTTTGCAATGCGACTGGTACCCTGTTTTAGGAAATCATGATTACCATTCGGATGTGGATGCGCAGATTCGCTATGGCAAAATCAGCCGCCGCTGGGATATGCCTGCCCGGTATTATTCAAAAGAGATCAGTTTGTATAAAGAGGATAAGGAAGACGGCCCGGTTAAGGAGGAAAAAAAAGTAACAGTTAAAAGTAAAGCGCTTTTAGTATTTATTGATACCGATCCTTTTTTGCATGAAGCTAAAGCGGAATATGTAGAAAAACAAGTTGTATGGCTGAAGGACACTCTAAAAAAGGCTTCGGCAGATGTTACCTGGAAAATAGTTATCGGGCACCATCCATATTACACGGTCGGCCCGCGTATCACCAATTACGATACCTTAATCATGCGGAAAGCTTTAACTACCATTTTCGAAGAAAATAAAGTTGATGTGTATCTTTCCGGGCATGAACATTCCCTCCAACACCTTAAACCCGAAGGCTATACCCACCAGTTTATTTCCGGCGCGGGTTCCGAGCTTACAAAAGTAACGGCAGGCATCCCCTATTGCCGTTTCCAGGCATCTGAACATGGCTTTATGTATTTTTCAATAGATGACAAAAGGCTGAATGTTAAAGCGATAAATTACAGCGGGGCATTGTTATATGAAACCACTCTCACTAAGTCTTAGGATCAATTATTTTTCAGCCCGATCCGGTGATCTTTATAATCAAGTAAAAACTCATTTTCAGTAAAGAAATCGATGCTGAAAATAGTCCGGGGATCGCCGGTAAATGACGGGAGGGCAACCTGTGTTAAATTATTGGCGCTGCCGGTTGTGTACGAATATGTAAATCCGTTGTTAGTAGTTAGTGTGACATCCGTATTATCAGGCAATGAGCTTATATTACCCGGTGCGGCGTTGTTCGCTATTATAGAAATTGCAGGGGTCCCGGTATCAAATAATATGGTGGCAGCAATATTTTGTCCGTTATAACTTATTGTTGCTGGAACGTCGGGAGAATAACCGCCTTGCAGGGAAAAAGTAAGCGGGTGCATCACAAAACCTGAAGAGGATGCTATATCGCCGGGCACAAGCCCGATGGTAAGCAGGCCCGAAACATAGGTGCCGTTAGCGCTAAAACCAGAACTGGCAAACGTGGCCAGTTTAAAGCCGCTTATTGCACCAGCGCTTGATCTGAAATAACTTAACGGGCTCCCGATGGCATTATTGGCAAAACTAACGCCCGGGCCAACACCAAAAACATCATTTGAATGCGCGGGTTGCTTTTTCCCGGTTTGCGTGTCAACAATTTTGTAATACAAAAATATGGGGATGCGGCTGGTCGTTACATTTCCGTTTCGGTCGCCAACTGTGACTGTAGTATAGGCCAGGTTGCCGTATTCCTGTATCTCGTTTTGCGCATTCCCGAAGGCTATTACCGCTTCCTCCGGTGTAACGGTAATGCCGTTCACAGTTATTGAGTCGCCCGGTACTGTTATACCATTGCTTGTGATCATAGATGCTGGCAATATCCCGGCAGCATCAATCGTCATGCCCGCCGAACCTGTATCGAACACAAGCGGGTAGGTGACATTTCGTGTACCCACCTTTGAGATCATGACAAAAACTCTTTTATATATACTGCTATCAACTTCATATAATCCAAGCGTTGCCAGCGGAACAGGCGACCCTATACCTGGGGCTGACGTATCTTCCTTTTTGCAGGATGTGATCAGTAACGATAAAAATATCCCACCGGCAAAAAACTGGAGATACTTTAAGTAGATTTTTACCATGCTTTATAATACGACTGATATACGTAAGGAATGCTACTGCGAGTTGCGTTTAGATTAATTATTTCGATTTTTATTTTGAACTGTAAGAAAAATCCCGCTAAAGCCCATTAAATAATTAGTTAATAAGCTACAGTTTTTCCATTTAACTAATCATAAGCTTTAATAATGCTATCAGCGGTTTATTGAATAGCCTTGTCTTGTTTTACTTAAAGTGCTTCCGTCCTGTCACTTGCCTTTAACTAAAAAGCACACCCAGATGTCTTTACAGGCACGTTTTAATTAAAAAGCATTAATTATAACAAAGGCAGATATAAAGCGGGGGCAAAATCCTTGAACGGGGCACTTATTTTGTTTATGTAAAGTTAATGATGATACTCTACATAAAAAATATGGTAAGTGCCCGCTGCAAAATAGTTGTACAGCTGGAATTGATGAAACTCGGACTGCATTGCACATCGATGGCATTGGGACGTGCAGAAATCACGGAAAACATTTCTGCCGATCAGGTCGGTCAACTTAAAACTGCTTTTCTGCAATGCGGATTAGAGTTGTTGGATAATAAGAAAAACATCCTGGTTGAAAAAATAAAAAATGTTATTATCGAGATGGTTTACTATTCGGATTACCAGTTGAAAACAAATTTTTCTGATCACCTGAGTGCGAAATTAAATCTTGATTATACTTACCTGGCCAATTTATTTTCGGAACAACAGGGAACAACCATTGAACACTTTATCATCTTTAATAAAATTCAGCGAATTAAGGAATTGATCGGCTATAACGAACTTAGCCTTACCGAAATTTCCTGGAAGCTGCATTACAGCAGCGTCGCGCATTTGTCTACCCAGTTTAAAAAAATCACCGGCGTAACCCCTTCCCACTTTAAACACTTTGAACTCCATGACCAGATGGCTGCCGAAAATGTGTGAATCATAGAACTTTTTCCAAAAATTATGTAACATTTCGCTCTTGCGCATGAGGTAGGTTTGTATTGTCCTGTATTCCAATAAATAATGGCTGCAGGCATAAAAAAACACAATATCATCTATCTAAAAAAATTAATCATGCAAAAAAAAGATACCTGCATTAAAAATTACCGGCAGGTGCGCCAAAGCAACGGGCACTCCAAAATATTCCCTTTTATTTTTTCACTTTTATTATTGTCCGCCTTATTTATAGCAGGATGCAAAAAAGATGATTACAAAGGAACTATCCAGGGCGTTTGCCCTGTTGTACTTTCTACTGACCCGATGAGCAACGCGGTGGACGTTGCGCTTAACAAGGTAATTGCGGTAACCTTCAACACCGCCATGCGGCCTTCAACAATCAATAGCACCACATTTACTATTACCCAGGGTTCGACCACTATCGCCGGAACAATTGCACCAACTGCTAATAATGCCGTGTTTACTTTTACACCAACTGTGGCACTGTCACCTTTTGCTGTGTATACCGGTACTGTTACAAATAGTGCGAAGGACACATTAGGGTCAGCAATGATCAGCAATTATGTCTGGAGTTTTACCACTATTCCGCAGGTGACATTATCATCACTCCCGGTGGTTGATGGAACAACGACCGGCGCAGGAACATTTGCGCAGGGTTCAGTAACCACAGTTACTGCCATACCGAATACCGGCTTTGCATTTGCGAACTGGACAAAAAGCGGCGTTGTAGCCTCAACGAGTCCAAGTTTTCAGTTTACAATGGCCGGGAACGAAGTATTAGTAGCGAACTTTAAGCCGGTAGTAGCCGGACAATTCGCATTGGCATTGTCATCACTACCTACCGCGGGCGGAACGACTGCCGGGTCGGGCTCATATAAGGCAGGTGCCTCGGTAACTGCAACGGCGCTTCCTAATCCTGGGTATTCCTTTATTAACTGGACAAACGCCGGCGTTATCGCCTCAACAAGTTCGAGCTTTACATTTAATTTGACGAAAAACCAAACACTGGTCGCCAACTTTAAGGTAATCGCAGCGTCTCAATTTGCGGTAATATTAACTTCAAATCCAGCCGCCGGCGGAACAACAACTGGCTCCGGCGCTTATAATGCCGGGACTTCAGTAACTGTAACGGCAACGGCTAATGCAGGTTATCACTTTACCAACTGGACAAACAATGGAGCCGTCGTCTCTACGAGTTCAAGCTATACATTCCCGTTAACTGCAAACGTAACGCTTGTCGCTAATTTTGCTGTTAACACTTATACATTAAATGTAACAGCTGTTAACGGTACTGTTGTAAAAACCCCGAACCAGGCAACTTACAACAACGGGACTTCGGTGCAGCTTGCAGCCACGCCGAAAGCAGGTTTTGTATTTACATCCTGGAGCGGGGATGCAACCGGTGCTGTAAATCCATTAACCGTTTTAATGAACGCGAATAAAAACATCACCGCTAACTTTACGGCATTACCAGCCTTCACGTTAAATGTAACAGCTGTTAACGGAACTGTTGTAAAAAACCCTAACCAGCCAACTTACATTAGTGGCAGCACGGTACAGCTTACTGCAACGCCAAATTCAGGCTATACATTTACCTCGTGGAGCGGGAGTGCTACGGGTTCGGTAAACCCATTGTCGGTTGTAATGAATGCGAATAAAAATATCACCGCTAACTTTACGCCAATCGTAGTGCAGGCGCCTCTGTTCACTTCTATATTCGGCGCTTTTGGAGGAAGTGCAGGCGTAACTAACCAGGGAATAAATACGGTAATTCACGGAGCAATCGGGACTACCGCTGTGGCTACTAAAATAACCGGATTTCACGACGGGCTTACAGCTGACGTTTACACAGAAACACCACTAAATGTTGGCCTTGTTACTGGTGGTATCGATGCTGCACCCCCTTTCCCGGGAACAGCACCAAAATTTGCTATTGCAACCCAGGCTCTGCTTGCCGACAATGCTTTTTATATAAGTATTTCGCCGGCTAAAAAACCAGGGGGAACAGATCCCGGTGCAGGAGAATTAGGTGGCTTAACCTTAGCGCCAGGCGTTTATAAATCAGCAAGCGGCACTTTTAAAATAACAAACGGCAACCTTACGCTCGACGCAAAGGGCAATCCGAATGCCACATGGATCTTCCAGACGGCGGCCGGCCTGACAGTAGGTATTGCAGGGCCAACAGGCGCCCGCAGCATCATATTGACAAACGGGGCCCTCGCTCAAAACGTGTACTGGTATGTTGGCAGTGCCGCTACCATAAACGCAGCCGGAGGCGGCACAATGGTGGGAACTATCATTGCAACTGCCGGGGTTACCTTGTCAACTGCCGGAAATGCCGTTCAAACGGTGCTCAATGGCAGGGCAATTTCGCTTGTTGCTTCAGTTACTATGGTAAACACCACAGTTAACGTGCCTTAACAGGGTATAAAATATTGGTTTAAAAGCCAACAAGGTTTATCCGCCGTCCCGATGGAATCGGGCGGCGGATTTAAAAAAATTAAAACAAACAGAAAATTAATTAAAAAAGATGCGATATGTTACCTATAAATAAAATAATGCGAAAATTTTTCACCTGTGCTTTGATGGTAATTTTTGCAGGTACTGCAGTTAAGGCTCAAACTTCTCAACCAATTTGGTGGTACGGCGTGTCAGGCGCCGCCAATTTTAATTTCTATACCGGAACGACACAGCAGCTGAACAGTTCGTTGATTGTTCCAACTGCATTTCACAAGGGGAATGGGGTTGCGCCTTACGGCTCCATCCTTCTTGAATATCGCCCGGGCCCTACATGGGGCGGGATGCTCAACGTTGGCTATGATGGCCTGGGCGCCAAATACGATGGCGTTATAGCGCCCTGTGACTGCCCCGCCACGCTAAAAACCAACCTGGCTTACGTTTCCATCGAACCAAGTTTACGTTTGGGCTTTAAACCATCAGGTTTGTATTTTTTTGCGGGGCCAAGCCTGGCAATAAATGTAAGTAAAACCTTCATGTACACACAGCTTAAACAACCGAATACTAATGGCGATTTAAGTTCGGTTAACAGCACCATTTTTTCGGGGCAAGTTGGCGCCGGCTTTGATATCCCGCTTTCTGCGGCAAACAGTGTTTCAAAAGTTAGTCTTTCTCCGTTTGTTTCTTATCACCCATATTTTGGGCAGGACCCCCGGAGTATCGAAAGTTTGTCGGTTTCAACGGTAAGGGTTGGTATCGCGCTCAAGTTTGGAAAGGGCCATAGGGCTCCAGTTGCAGAAAAACCGGTTGCAACTATCCCTGTTGCCGATGTTACTTTCACCGTGCGCGGGCCAATAAATGCTCCCGTAACGCACCAGGTGAGCGAAACCTTACCTATACTTAATGCCATATTTTTTGACGACGGCTCAACTCAAATTCCGGGCCGTTACGTATTGCTTACCAAAGAGCAGGCAACTGGTTTCAAAGAAGATCAGTTACAAAATGCACAGGCAGCAACGGTTTCAGTACGATCCGCAGGACAATTAAATGTGTACCATAACGTACTGAATATTTTGGGCGATCGTATGCGTGCAAACCCGGGAGCAACTATAACCCTGGAAGGATCGTCCGCTAGCGGGCCACAGGATGCAAAAGCTTTTGCCGAATCAATAAAACAATATCTTGTAACCGTGTTTGGTATCGATGGTGTAAGAATTACCACCCGTGGCAGCTTTAGAGCCCACCCATCCTCGGAACAACCCGGAGGGACCAAAGAACTTGCCCTTCTTCGCGCTGAAGACCGCCGTGTTGACATTGAAACTGCTTCGCCGGAATTACTGTCAGAAATTGGCGGCGGCATGATCAGGCCGGTTCAAATCACCACTATACAGGCGGATCCGCTTGATAACGACGTAGTTTTCAAAGTCGATTCAGCTAAACAACTGGTTAAGTCATGGTCCTTAGATGTTACAGATGCAAATGGAGCAGTCCAGCATTTCGGACCTTTTACAAGCGACGAGCAAGGTGTACCGGGGGCTGCCATATTGGGCAATAGCCCTGGCGGGGATTATAAAATAGTGATGCTGGCCGAGATGAACAACGGTGCGACTGTTAAAAAAGAAAGCACTGTTCATTTGGCACCGCAGGCGCCGGTAGTTACAAAAGGTTCCCGTTACAGTATTGTATTTGATTTTGACAAAGCAACATCGATAGCCGAGTACGACAAGTTTTTAACAACCGTTGTGTCGCCATTAATAGTTGACGGGGCAACCGTTACCATACATGGCCATACTGACATCATCGGTGGGGTTGAATACAACCAAAAACTAAGCGATGACAGGGCGCAGCAAACGCAAAAAATTATTCAGCGCGCTATTGCTAACTCCGGCAGGGACAATGTGAAGTTTGAAACTGCAGGCTTTGGCGAGGATCCGGCACATTCGCCGTTTGAAAATAACCTTCCCGAAGAGCGTTTTTATAACAGGACGGTTATTATTGATATAGTCCCTATTAAATAAGCACAATTGCTGCTGTTATTGCGCGAACGATAATAGCCTACTAAATTTAATCAATAAGAAAAAAGACCCTGAGCGATTAGGGTCTTTTTTCGTGTTTGTAACAACTAAAATACAACCGCTGTATCGTTTCTTGCTGATTTAGAGCGATTAAAAGACCCCGCGATTGAACTTTCGGATAATACTGGCACGCACTTATTAGTTGTCAGGATACACTATATTCCTTTATAGTAAGCATAACCGGTAAATAATCGAAATCCGTAGTTTCTCAGCGGGTTACGGGTTATGCTTTATTTAGGTCCAAAATTTCTTCCACTAAACCCATTTAAAAACACGCCTGTTCATGAGGGAAATTCAAGCCGTAAATCTTTGAAGACAACCGACAAAATAAGTTAGATAGACCGATAGAATCAGGGTGAATTTGATACGGGGCACTTGCTTTGCAAAGTATAAGCAGATTTGTATCACCTTGAATTTCAACCAACCGGGTGTCAATCAAATTAAAACTTTTATTATTTAATTAAAATAATTAATCATGAGTAAAGAAAGCTATTTAACTAAGAACCCTTCAATGCGTCAAAGCCAGGGTAGTCCCAAACCATTTATGTTGATTTGGTCCTTAGTATTATTGTTTGGCGTGGTTTCGTCCGGATGTCAAAAGGATAATTCTTCAAGCACAATGCCTGCTTCGGCAATGACGGCAAATATGGCAGTTACAAATGAGAGCCTTGTTGTTAGCCCTGCGCCGGTAAACCTTAAAACAGCAGGTGATTTTACAATTTTAACAGAGACAGGGATATCGACTACTGGTGTTACCTCAATTCTTGGTGATATAGGGGTAAGCCCGATAGCCGCCACCGCTATCACCGGGTTTGGATTGATCATGAGTACCAATAATCAGTCTTCCCATACACCTATTGTAACTGGCTTGGTTTACGGCCCTAATTATGCGCCCCCTACGCCGGCAAAGATGACTACTGCTATCAACGATATGCGGACTGCATTCACCACCGCAAACGGATTAACCTATCCTTTTCCCATTGTTGGAAAATACGCCGGGGATATAAGTGGCCAGACATTACGCGCCGGCTTGTATAAATGGAGCACAGGTATTTTAATAACAAATGTTGGTGTAACCTTAACAGGCGGGCCAAATGCAGTTTGGGTTTTCCAGATCGCACAAAACCTAACTGTAAACAACGGCGCTATTATCCATTTGTTAGGCGGTGCACAAGCCAAAAACATTTTCTGGGTTGTATCCGGAAAAGCAACACTTGGAACTACCGTTAATTTCAGCGGAATTATCATGAGTAAGACACTGATCTCGCTAAATACAGGCGCAACAGTTACCGGCAGGTTATTGGCACAAACTGCAGTAACATTAATTGCCAACAAGGTTAAACCGTAATAATAGGATCAAGAGTCCGGATAAAAAAGACTCAGGATAATCGAATAAGGCTCGAAGCTGTTTCCAAAGGAGGCGGCTTCTTTTGTTTTAAACAGCCGCCGGTTTCTTATTACACGATGAATAAGATGAACAAACACAAGCCATAGATGTGGGGCCCGACTGCTAACGAAAAAAATATCAATTCATTTAAATTACTACTTTTTTAACATTTTTTGATCACCGGCCAGTGCTTAACTTGCATGTTATCATAAAGCATAATTAAACCATGATCTCATGAAATCCAAACTACTTTTTACGTTTATTTTGGTTTTTGCCGGTATCATCGCAAAGGCCCAGCAAACCAATGATCTGCCTAATTACGCACTTGCCGGTCAGATATCGGTCCTTGTAACAAAACTGGGATTGCCGGCCGATTCCGCTGCGGGGTACTTAACTGTTTTAGGCCAGTTTAAAAAGACAGAAACAACGGCCACTGATGTGTTTTATGGCTGCAAGGAGTACGATTCCGTCATCGATTTTAAATTAAATGATGCTGGTCAAATACAGCTAATTATTTGTGATATGCCGGTTTCAATGCTTAGCACTGCCCATAAGGCAATCGTTTTGATGGGTATGGTCGCAACCGGCACAGCGGCTCCTCCCGGGTTTACTGCCTACGCCACCCCTAAATACGCGGCTTTTCTTAATCCTGAAAAAAGAAAAGGCTATTTGGGCCTGGTACTCGTGCCGGGACAGTAATACAGATCAATTTATAAACATTTTCCATTCTGGCCGGAAGGCCGGCTAAATAAAAAAACCGCCCGGGCATGGGAGGTTTTCTTGTTTTCAGGCTAAACCATTTTAACGTAAACTAAGTGATCTCTGTTAAAGTCCAAACGATTTTGCATCGTTAATAACCATGTAGCTATTTCTGCTTGCATGCCCCAAAGTTTCATCTACCAGGGCTTTTAACGAATCAATATCCGGAGCCTTCCAGAGGCAGGCAGCGGTTGAGGGGTCGGCGCCTGCCATTAAAATTACAACTTTAAACCCCTGGGGGACTGAAGGATTTGCTGCCAGGGCGTCCCAATAAGCATCAGGGTCGGAGATTTGGTGATTTACTAATATGTTCATGATTTGTTTTTTTGTAAACACCAAATTAAGAGGCAAAAAGGAGCATTAAAATGTGAAAAAAGTAGTAATTTATTTTAGTGGCCGGATTAAAATTTTTGCAGATCAGTATTTATCACTATAGCAGTAACTGTTAAAATTCGGTTATATTTATAACATCATCCAATACCCTGGTTAATGAAGCGCCTTGTAGTTTTTGCGATTTTTTTATTTATGGCCGGCCGGATATATGCGCAAAACATTATTCCGCGGTTTGACAACATTGGGGTCAACGATGGCCTTTCACAAAGTTCGGTCTACAGTATCTATCAGGATAAAAAGGGCTTTATGTGGTTTGGCACCGCAGATGGTTTGAACAGGTACGACGGGCAAAACGTAAAGATTTATAAAATAAGCGACAAAAAAATAGCCAACTCTAATTTTATTCATGGCAATATATGCGAGGACAGCCACGGCGATATTTGGTTTTGTAATGAAACCGGACTGTTTTATTATGACCCGCTGGATGATAAACTTACCCGTAAAGTAACGTTTAGTCAGTACCTGTGGACAGCGGGTGTTTTTATTGATAAAAACGATGTGTTTTATATTCTTAATCCTTCTTCAGGTATTTATGCCTATCATATAAACACTAACCTTCTTGTTATAACAGCATGCCGGTTTAAAACCCCTTACATTACATTTACTGCCGGGGGGTTAACAACAAACTTTAAAAATGCAATATGGGTAAAAACACCTGACAATAGTGGTATGCTGTTTTTGGATACCCAAACCGGGAAAGTAAAGTATTATAAAACACCTTTTAAATTTCATTCCACGTTTTATGCGGGTAAGGGGAAATTATATAACGTGCAAGTACCCGGAAAAATAACAGTAACAGATACTGCCCTTCACATTTTAGATACCCTGAATTATGCATCCGCATTTAATAAAATACTTGCTGTACAGGCAGTTTGCAGCGATGACTATCACAGGCTATGGATAAGCACTATTGATGATGGTTTACTTTGTTATGACGAAGGCACCCGAACCTTTGCGCATTATCTGCACGATAATTCAAAACAAAAATCATTGCCAATTAACATATTATCGGCATTGTGTATTGACCGTTCGGGTAATTTATGGATAGGTACTGACGGCAGTGGTGTTTGCAAGTTGGACCTTAAACCACCGAAATTTAATTTATTCCCGCTAAATGAGGGCGACTATACTTTTCTGAAAGACTATTTTATTAAATGTTTTTACGAAGATGCCGACCGGAATATTTGGTTCGGCACACTCAGCAGCGGCTTAAACATATACGACCCCAAAACCAGGCTCATAAAAAATTATAGTTTTCCATCGGTTACACCAAAGGGTCTGCCCGGTCCAATTGTCGGCGCTATTTTAAAAGACAAGGATGGATTGATCTGGATCTGTACCAGTACCGGCATTGCCACCTTTGATCAAAAAAAGGGCGTGTTTTTACCCATCAGGATCATCAACGGCCCCGAACTTAATGAGCATAATAACTTTATTTATAAATTAAGGCAGCAGAAAAACGGAGATTTGATAGCGGCCACGTTTTGGGGCCCCATGATTATAAAAAAGATCAAGGGCGTAAACACCGGCGTGTTCGACAATGCCCAATACCCCAATAATTTTTTACTAACCGATGTGGTCGAAATGGATGATAACACATTTTGGGGCTCGTCACCTGTTCATGGGTTGCTTCATTTTAAAAAAGCCGGGGGGGACTTTATTATAATTGAGAAGCGCTTTCCATTGATAGATTTGCGCAGCATCCACATAGACGAGCAGGATAAAAATACACTTTGGATAGGCAGCGGTATTGGTTTAATTAAATTTAATACTCTTACCAAAAAACAAACAATTTACGATGAGAAAAATGGTATGGCAAACAGTTATGTGTACGGTGTTTTGGAGGATGGGCAGCACAACTTTTGGATGAGTACCAATATGGGGCTTTGTTTTTTTAACAGAAAAGAAAACACCTTTCAGAATTATTCGGCTAAAGACGGACTGCAAAGCAATGAGTTTAATACGCAGGCTTTTTACAAAGGGCCATCGGGTAATATGTATTTTGGCGGAATAAAAGGTTTTAACTGGTTTGACCCAAAATCAATTAAAACTACTGCCATTACCGACCCGGGGGTTGCCATTACATCCATTAATATTGACGATAAGGCATATATTAAGGATAATTCATTCGCAAAAAATAAAACGATATCCCTTCCTTATGATCAAAATAATATCAGCTTTGAGTTTGCGGCGCTCGATTTCACCAGGCCACAGGCAAATAAAATAAAGTTCATTTTAGAAAGATGGGATAAAAAATGGATCACATCTGACGAAAAAAACATTCGCTACTCCCATTTACTGCCGGGCAATTATTTACTAAAAGTGAAAGCTGCCAATAGCGATGGCAAATGGAGCCGTGAAGAAAGGCTTACCATAATTATAAATGCGCCATTCTGGCAAAAAACGTGGTTTTATATTTATTCTGCTATTAGTTTTTTGATAGCAATTATTTACATTACCTGGTTGGTATCGCGGCAAAAAATTAAAAAACGTTTACGGCAGCTGGAAAGACAACATGCTATTGATGCTGAACGTAACCGTATCAGCCGGGATATGCACGACGAAATTGGCAGCGGGTTGACGCATATAGCCCTGTTAAGTGAGCTGATCCAAACCCAGCAGAAAACAGACCGGGTAATTAAAAATGACCTGGGCAACATCTCCGCCGCTGCCAGGAAGCTTGTTGAAAGTATGAGCGAAATTATTTGGGCGCTCAACCCTCAAAACGATTCACTTGAAAACTTGTTATCGTATATGAGGGAGCAAATGCAGCAGCATTTTGAACCTTTTGAACTACAGTTAAAGATCAATTTCCCGGATGAAGTACCTGATATAAAACTAAGCAATGAACAGCGCCGCAACTTATACCTGGTTACAAAAGAAGCATTAAACAATGTAATGAAACATGCGTGTGCCAATAGTGTTAAGCTTTCACTTGGGCTTGAAACGGACAGGCTGAATTTTGAAGTAAGCGACGATGGGAAGGGACTACCTGATAGAAGCCCCCGGTCAACGGGTAACGGTTTAAAAAATATGCGCAAACGAATGGAAGATATTGGCGGAACAATTACCTGGATAAGTCAAAAAAACGGCCTGAAAGTTAGGTACACTTTGAATCTGCAGGCTTAATAATTACTACTTTTTTAACATTGTCGTTTAGCTAATAAACGGTTACCTTTAAAATTCAATGACTCCAATAGTTATAATAGAAGATGACGAGAAGATACGCAATTATTTGGGTGCGCTATTGGCAGGCTCGGGCGAATTTAATTTAAAGGCATCATTTATAAGTACCGAGGAGGCCATCGAGTATTTTGAGGCCGGCCTGGGCAGTGATATCGAATTGGTATTAACCGACCTGCAACTGCCCGGCAAGTCAGGCATCGAGCTTATCGCCTGGTTAAAGCCCCGTCGCCCTGACATCCAGTTTATGGTACTAAGCGTATACGATGATGCCGACCGGGTATTCAAGGCCCTGCAGGCAGGGGCAACAGGCTATGTTTTAAAAAACACTTCCTCTGGTAAACTTATCGAATCATTAATAGACCTGCGTAAAGGCGGTAGCCCCATGAGCAGCCAGATCGCGCGAAAGGTGGTGATGGCTTTCCAGCAGCAAACACCTTATGTGGATGCCAAAGACAGTTTGAGCGACCGTGAAAACGAAGTATTGGCCTGGCTTAGCAAGGGCTACAGCTACCAGGAAATTGCCGACCACCTTTTTATAGCTATTGATACCGTCCGCACCCATATCCGCAACCTTTACGAAAAATTACATGTGCGCAATAAAAAGGAAGCGCTCCGCAAAACAGGGTTAAGATAAATTTTAGAGAAAAGTATTTGAACCAGCTGCCCCATTCGGGCTATTGGTTTGCTGTTGATGCTGAAAAAAACATGTGCCCCGTCAGGGCCACCCTTTGCGAGTTAGGTAGTTCCTGCGGGGCACAATCTATTGTTTTCCACAAACGATAACTCCTACGAGTTTTCATTGCTAGCCCGCCGGATATTCAATATAGCGACAAGGTAATAGTGGTTTAAGACTTTTTCTTCTTTTTGCTATGCTCCTTTATATATTCCTTTTGCAGGTCAGCGATGGTCATTATCTTTGACTCGCCCAAGGCTGCGCTTACATCCAAAAATGGCTGGCTTTTCCGGTTGTAGTCAACCGTAACGGTTTTATCATTTTTGGTCAGCGTAATATGATGCTCGTCAACGCTTTTGCTTAGTTGGATACCCCTGGTGTACAGAAGATAACCACCGGAGGCTCCCATACCGCTTGAATACGAAGCGTATCCTGCCTTTTGATGCCCGGCAAAGGCATCATTAACAAATGTACAGTCCTGTCCGTTTTCCTGGATCTTTACATCTTCTGTGTAATGATACAGGGTGACTTTCCATCCATTATTTCCAACGGTAGCGAATGATGAAGGGCTGCAGCCTTGATGAACAATTGATGCAATAAAAAGTAAAATGAGTGTCGTTGTTTTTTTCATGATCTGTTTTTTCTCTAAAGCTGGCTTTTAATAACCTCATGAAAAATGTGAAAAAAGTAGTAACCGGGGCAAGGTCCGATATTTTTAACAACAATTTTCTCGTTGTCAGGGCCATATCAAAAGAAACACGCAGTTTTCGTAAAACTATTTGTTCTTATGGATGTTTTGCTTGTACCCGATGGATAAGAAGACAAAGAAGGTAGCAATTATAGTAGCACACCCAGATGACGAAACCCTGTGGGCAGGCGGCACAATTTTGAACAACCCCTCGTGGGATTGTTTTATTGCCTGTCTTTGCAGAAAAAACGACCCCGACCGCTCGCCAAAATTTAACCATGTTTTAAATATTTTAGGCGCTATCGGAAAAATGGGTGATCTTGACGACGGGCCTGAACAAATACCTTTAGCGGAAAACGAGGTTGAAGGCGCTATACTTGACCTGTTACCCGCAACTAATTTCGATCTCGTCATTACCCATAGCATTAATGGTGAATATACCAGGCACCGCCGGCACGAAGAGATTGGCCGGGCAGTTATTAAGCTATGGCATTCGGGTAAATTAATGACTGATGAACTTTGGGCTTTTTCCTACGAAGACGGCAATAGGGAATATTATCCCAAACCGATAAAAAACGCACACATTGATCAATTACTGTCCCGGCAGCTTTGGGAAATAAAATATAACATCATCACATCTGTTTATGGCTTCGACATAAATAGCTGGGAAGCAAAAACAACCCCGGCTGAGGAGGCTTTCTGGCATTTTAATGATGCCCGCCAGGCACACCAATGGCTGGCTACCGGAAGCAAAAACTATGAGAGTATTATTGCTATATGATTACCCCGCATCGCCGAGTGGCCTGGCAACCCAGGGAGACCTTTTATACCGCGGGCTGCTTGAAATTGGCGTAGATGCCCATGCCGTTAATTGTGAATCAGAACAGGAAAAAGAATGGTATTATCGCTGGTTTAAGCCTGATGTTGTAGTTGGTATCGGTTATTGGGGACATACCCCTCAACTCATCCTGCATCCGCAGAAATTTGGCGTTCAGCCCGTTCCCTGGCTGGTTGCTGATGGCTTTATTGCCAATTACCAGGGTGTTCTTAATGGGCTCCCGCTTATCCTGGTTACCAGTAATTGGGTAAAGGAGATGTATGTAAGGGATGGGATCAATGCCGATAACATTGAAGTTTTGCCGGTAGGCTGCGATACCGATACTTTTATGTCCTACGCCAAGGACGACCCTAAAATTATGGCCGTGCGCCAAGCACTCGGGATAACGCCCTATCAGTTGATGTTGCTCACTGTTGGCGGTGATGCCGCGTCAAAAGGCGCACGGGAAGTAATGCAGGCGCTGGCAATGGTCAAAGACCAGGTGCCCGACTGGAAATATGTTTGCAAAGTATGGCCGCAACCCCGCACCGATCTCCAAAACCTGGCCGATATCGAGCTTGCCACGCAACTTGGCATTGAAGACCGGGTTATTTTTGCTACCAGTATAATTTCCCGAAATTTTGTACCTTATTTGATCGGGGCATGTGATATTTATGCGGCGCCGTCAAGGCTGGAAGGCTTCGGTATGTCGCAAGTTGAAGCAAATGCCTGCGAAAAACCGGTGATATCAATTAAAGCAATGGGCGTGCTGGATACGATGGTAGACGGTGAAACCGCTTTGCTGGCTGATGTTGGCCAAAAAATAGTGGTAGACCATGTGGTATTGGGCGAGGAATCAGGCTATGAGAAAAATCACGAAATAATTTTTAAAAACGCCAGGACGGTAGATTACAGGGCGAATGTAGATGATATAGCTAAGGATTTATTGATGCTGATGAACCGTCCCTTATTACGTACCAGGATGGGGAAGGCCGGCAGGGAACGGGTTACCAAAAAATTTGATTACCGGGTAGTGGCTAAACAATTTGTGCAGATAGTCAACCAGAAATTGGGTATCGTTTAAACAATAAGGCTATGCAAACAATAGATTGGCAAGAGATTGAAGAGGCAAAAAAAGCCGCATTGCAAGTATTGCTGCATAATGCACACGGCCCCTTCCACGGCCTTCCGCGTACCGCAGGCTGGGGATATCCTGAGCCATATACCCGCGACCTGATGTTTTCGATATTTGGAATAGCTGTTACCGGTAATAGCGAGCTTATAGAAAGCATCCGAAATGTTTTGCAGACCCTTGCAAAAAACCAAACCGAACACGGGCACATCACCTCGCTGGTGCATGATAAGGACGACCGCGGGTCGAGCGATTCCACGCCGTTATTTTTGCTTGGGGTTGGTATCTTCAGGAAACTAACCGGAGAAAAGGATTTTTTGGACGAAGCCGTAGTTAAATCCCTAACCTGGATGGAATACCAAAGCCCCTCAGACAGGTACATGGTGGCCCAGCAGCCCACCAGCGATTGGCGCGATGAACAGTGGGTAATAGGCTATGGCCTGTTTGTGAATACCCTGGCATATAGCTATCTGCGGTTACTCGGGTTTGACGAAAGGGCCGGTTTGATGTCGAAGGAAATGAAACGGTTTACCATCACAGAAGGAATTATAAATCACCATGTACACGAAGGATTGGTTGTAAAAAATAAACCATATTATGCATTTTGGTCGTACAAAGTTTATTCAAGTGAGCGGTTCGACCTGCTGGGCAACAGCCTGGCGATCCTTTCGGGCCTGGCGCCGGTTTCCCGTGCGGAGGCGATTATATCGTGGATAGAAGAGGAGTGCAGCGCCATGTTACAGAAAGGCGACCTTGCCGTTAATTTACCCCCCAATTTTTTCCCGTTTACACTGCCGGGCGACCCGGACTGGATAAAGCGTTATGAAAACTTTAATATGCCCGGCAATTATCATAATGGCGGGATCTGGCCCTTCATCTGCGGGTTTTATGTGGCAGCACTGGTTGCAGCAAAAAGATATAAGCTCGCTGAACAAAAATTGGTTGAGTTAACCAAACTCGTTAAACTATCAAGCAATCCAAACCTGGAATTTGGCTTTAACGAATGGATAAAATCCCAAACGGGCGAAGTAATGGGTGTTGACTGGCAAACCTGGAGCGCTGCTTTATATTTGTATGCTGCGAAATGTGTTGAGGAAAAAGCAACGCCTTTTTTCGATGAGATGAGGGGTTGACCACTTACCGGTTAGACAATCTGCGGGCGCCCCTTAATCAGTTTTTACCGGTCATCCAAACAAATAAAATCTTTATCTGTCTACTACCTAAACTTTTCTAAAAATGAAAATACTATTTACAATTGCTCTCTTATTAAACACCGCCTTTTTGTTTGCACAAAATAAAGCTCAAACCCCAGAAGTGAAAATTCCCCGCGGCGGCAATAAAATAGCAGGTAAGGATACCGTTATTGAAAAGGATACCTCGAAAGAAAATAAGGAACCACAGTATTTTTATGTCTCCGTTAATGCCGATGTATTTGTAAACACAAAAGGCGGCGCGGCAAAAAGATTTTCACCTTCCGTCGAGATTGGGCGCACTTATGGCATTTTTGATATAGGCCTTGCTACAGGCAGATTAAATTCGATCGGCCCGGGTGGCGATACAAGCCGGTTCCTTGAGTTCAGGCCCACGATAAACGTTTTCTCAAAAGGCAGGTTTGCCGAGGCGTTGTGTTTGGGAGGCGGCTATGTATTCAAGGCTAAGCAGGGCCTGATGACAGAAGTTTGTAACAGCATTAATTTTAATATCAGCGAGATATGGGCGATAGCGGTAACGCAGGGTTACTATTATTTTGATGGTACAAATAGCAACAGGGGCGGACAATATATGGGTTTTAGCCTCACCTACAATTTCCTTAAAAAACATAGCGTTAATATAAACCGCAAAAAGAAGGCGCTGGTAAATGATAATTAAGCACCCGGTAAATTGGCCTATCGGATGAGATTGAATTATTTTTTATAACATTGTTAGACCATTATTAACCAATGCTATAAATCCCGATGAAAATGAAAACTAACCGCAAATTATCATTCCATTTTTTTGGGCTGCTATTGTCGCTGGTTTCAGCAGGCAGGCTGTCGGCCCAGGAACTATACATTATGCCAAAAGGTGTGCGATCCCGCGTCAGTAGTTTTGAAAATCTGAACGGCCAAAAAGGGGAAGGCGGAAAAACAAACAAGGGGGCAAAAGGCAACGCTTTTGAATCGCTTAAAGCCGGTGAAAGTAAAACGCTGCTTGATGTACATTCGGCCGGCGTCATCCAGCGGATGTGGTTTACCATTGGCGACCGCAGCCCCAGGATGCTTCGTTCGCTTCGTTTGCGTATTTACTGGGACGGGGCTGATAAGCCGGCGGTAGATGTTCCTTTTGGGGATTTTTTCTGTGCTGGCCTGGGACATCCCGTTGCCTTCCAGTCGGCGCTTTTTACCGATCCCGAGGGAAGAAGCTTTAATTGTTACATCCCCATGCCATTTAAAAAAAGGGCGAAAGTGGTGCTTACCAATGAAGGCAGCAGCGACCTCGGTTTACTTTTTTTTGATATAGATTACAATATCATGGACAAGGCACAGGATGATATATTGTATTTTCATGCGTGCTGGAACAGGTCAATAACCTCCACTCCTGGTAAAGATTTTGAATTACTGCCAGAAATTAAAGGCAAGGGCCGCTTTTTGGGCGTAAATGTTGGGGTGAATGTTGACCCGGCGTATGGCCAAACCTGGTGGGGCGAGGGCGAGGTAAAGCTATACATCGACGGGGATAAAAAATATCCTACCATAAACGGAACAGGATCGGAGGATTACATAGGGACTGGCTGGGGCGAAGGCCAGTTTACAAATATGTACCAGGGCTGCTTGTTGGCCGACACTGCAAAAAAACAATATGCCTTTTATCGGTTTCACATTCCCGATGCCATTTATTTTGAGGATAATTTTAAGGCTGTTATACAGGAGATCGGTGGTGGCGGCAATGACGAAGTAAAGTCGCTGCAAGCAAAGGGCGTTCTGCTGACCCCGGTAACAGTGGCTGGAGAACATGGTTTTACCCGATTATTTGAACATCCGCAGGCGTTAACTGACACCAATTTCCCGAAAGGCTGGGTCAACTTTTATAGGGTTGATGATTATTCAGCCACGGCTTATTTTTATTTGGATAAACCCGAAAGCAAATTAAAGGAACTTGCACCGGTGGGGGAAAGAATAAAGTAAGTTTTGCAAATAACACAGCTGGGATCGAAATCCTGTGATTTATTTGTTACATAGCTTATTACGAAAAATTAATCGTGCAGATAATTAAATTAGCGGAAATTAAGGGCATATATTTATTTAGCATGAAGTACAATCAAAAAATCCTGTCCAAATGTATTTGGATCATCGTGGTTGCATTAACCATAAAAACCAATGTTGTAAAGGCGCAAACCGCAGTTGCCGACCCGCATCTGGGGATAATCCCGGCCCCGGCTTCGGTTACCACAAGTCCTGGTACCTTTGAATTCAGCCAGGCGACATTTATAAAAGCTGATAATCCGAAGGACAGGTCGGTTGTGTGGCTCAAGAATTTCCTGGCAAGTAGCCTGCACTTTCATAACGTTATATCCAAATACAAAACCAAAGTAAAATCTTTAAAAGGTACCGGGATATACCTCACCGCAAAAGGTTCGGAAAAACTGCCGAAAGAGGGCTATAAACTTACCATAACACCGCACAGGGTTTATATTATTGGCAAGGATGCCGGTTTATTTTATGGCATTCAAACATTTTTACAGTTATTGCCTGTTGATCGTACGGCTGCTCAGAAGGTGCCTTGCGCGGTTATTGACGATGCGCCAAGGTTTTGGTACAGGGGCATGATGCTGGATGTTTCGCGTCACTTTTTTACCGTGCCCGAGGTTGAAAAAGTTATCGAGGTGTTGGCAGCCTATAAGCTCAATAATTTTCACTGGCATTTGGTCGACGGGCAGGGCTGGCGTATAGAAATTAAAAAATATCCGAAGCTTACCGAGGTTGGGGCCTACCGTATGCAAACCATGTTTGGGGCAAATCGCGACTGGCCCGACCAACTCTCATACGGTGGCTTTTATACCCAGGACCAAATCCGTGAAGTAGTGAAATTCGCGGCCGACCGGTATATCAATGTTGTGCCGGAAATTGAAATGCCTGCGCATTCCGAGGCAGCATTGAGGGCCTACCCTGAATTGAAATGCGACACTACACCCGGTAAACCCGCAGACAGGGGCCGTAATAACATATATTGTCCTACAGACACGACATTTGCTTTTCTTGAAAACGTGCTGACCGAAGTGATGGCGCTTTTCCCGAGTAAATACATCCATATCGGCGGTGACGAGGCCGGGAAACAGCCCTGGAAAGATTCTCCGTTTTGCCAGAATTTAATAAAAGAAAAGGGCCTGAAAGACGAGAATGAACTGCAAAGCTATTTTATCCAGACCATCGAGAAATTCCTGAATTCAAAAGGGCGCAGTATTATCGGCTGGGATGAAATATTGGAAGGCGGCCTCGCGCCAAATGCCACCGTTATGAGCTGGACAGGAGAAGAAGGCGGAATTGCTGCGGCCAAACAAAAGCACAATGTGATTATGACGCCGCAAACTACCGGCAATTATTTCGACCACTATCAAAGCGGCTCGCCGCAGGAACCGGTGTCATTCGGCAGGTATGCCGCCTTGCCAGAAACTTATAACTACGACCCCGTTTCTAAAAAATTATCGCCTGATGAACAGCAATATATTATCGGCACCCAGGGGAACCTTTGGACAGAGTTTGTGCCGACTGTTGCCAAAATGCAATACCAGATATTCCCGAGGCTTTTTGCATTGTCAGAAGTAGCCTGGAGCAAGCCTGAAAATAAAGATTACACCAATTTCTCAGAGATCCGGCTGGCCAAGCATTTAGCGAGGCTGGACGCTATGAATTATAACTACAGGGTGCCTACGGCTTTAACGGTTTTGGATACTGTAGTCTTCGGCCCGCAGTTTGTTTATACGTTAACATCGGTTGTGCCCGGCGCTAAAATATATTATACCCTTAACGGTCGAGACCCGCTGGATACCGACCTGCAGTACGACGGGCCAATAACCTTTTACGTTCCCGAAAATGAAAAGCGCGAATTACGTACCAGGGTGATCACGCCTTCGGGAAGAAGAAGTATCGCAACACGTACCGAGATGGTTAACAGGGGATTAATATCCGCCACAAATTATTCAGCAAATACGCACGGGCTAAAATACAAACTGATGAAGGGCAGTTTTACAGCGCCCGACCAGCTTAGTTATGTTACATCAACCGATACATCGGTAGTTGTTAAACTTGATGCCGAACAATTTAAAAAAGACAACCCAAATTTTGGAATTGTTTATGATGGTGTTATCAATGTACCCGCGGATGGCGCTTATAATTTTTCCGTATCAAACTACAACACTACAGAATTATATATTGATGGCGAAAAGGTGACAGAAACTGAATATATGCTGCCGCTTGCAAAGGGATTTCACAAGATCACTGTCAAATATATTTATAACGCGCCGCCGGCAAGTGCCAGGGGCGGCCGCTTCAGGCAAAACCCGTTAAGGGTATTTGTTACCGAGCCCGGAACCGGGGTAAAGAAGGAATTGGATGCGGCTAATATTTATTATTAGATTTGATAAATAGCTTCTTTAAAAAGAAAGCATGCTTGATATTTTAAACACAGAGGACGCTAAGGAGGCACAAAGAACACGAAGAAATAAGATGAAAATTGAGAACTGATAAAACTTAGCGCACTCCGCGCATCCTTTGCATCTCTGTGTTAAAATTTTTGAATATTTTTTATATTGAAGATGGCGACAGTACCTCTTGGCAGCGCAAAGGGTAAATGGATCATGGTTTCGGCTATCCTGGCTTCAGCCATGGCATTTATCGATGGTACTGCCTTAAACGTTGTTTTACCTTCCCTTCAGCGAAGCCTCCATGCTACCGGCGCTGACCTGTTTTGGTTATTAAATGCTTACCTGCTGATGCTGGCTTCGCTTATCCTGATAGGCGGTTCGCTCGGTGATAAGCTTGGGCGGAAGAAAATATTCATGGCCGGGATATTTTTATTTATTGCCGGCTCGGCAGCCTGCGGGCTCGCGCCAACCGTTACGCTATTAATAGTCTTTCGTATTATACAAGGCATTGGCGGCGCACTAATGATACCCGGAAGCCTATCGCTGATATCTTCCTCTATTAACGAAAATGAACGCGGAAAGGCAATTGGCACATGGTCGGCGGTGACGACGGTCGTTACCATGGGCGGCCCCATACTTGGCGGTGCATTGGCCGATGCAGGGCTTTGGCGATTTATCTTTTTTATCAATGTCCCCATCGGGCTTGCGGCGCTCCTCATTCTTTGGCGGCAGGTAGATGAAATTAAGGACGACCGCAGCGGTCTTGGCCTTGATCTTCCGGGTGCTGTCACCATTGCCGTGGGCCTCGCTTTGCTTACTTTCGGTTTCCTGCGCATACCGGCCATTGGTTTTAATAACTGGCAGGTCTATTGCGCATTCGGTGCAGGCATTTTGTTGCTTGTGGCTTTTATTTTTATCGAGATAAAAAGCAAACACCCGATGATGCCACTGCATTTATTCACCAACCTCACGTTCAGCGGGGCCAATTTGCTCACATTTTTCCTGTATGCCGGGCTTGGCGCGGGTATGTTATTTCTTTCGTTGAACCTGGTACAGGTACAAGGCTATAGCCAGCTGCAGTCGGGGCTTACCTTTTTGCCTTTTACGGTGCTGATGATCACCATAGCGCGCTATGCTGGTAGCGTTGCTGATAAACACGGGCCGAGGTTATTGCTGATCGCCGGCCCGGCCATAGCCGGAGCGGGATTATTGATTTTGTCCTTCGTAAAACAAACCTCCGGACATTCGGCTTATTTTACCACTTTTTTTCCGGGAGTAATTGTTTTGGGTCTGGGCATGTCATTTACGGTTGCGCCGCTTACTACGGCAGTAATGGGTTCGGTGAGTGATCAGTTTTCGGGAACTGCTTCCGGCGTAAATAATGCCGTCTCGCGTATAGCCAATGTATTTGCTTACGCAATTTTTGGTGCGCTGGCGGTTTTGTTTTTTTCAGGCGCCTTAGCGGATCATGTTAAGGACTTGCCCATCAGCGCAAGCGAAAAACAAGCAGTAATAGCCCAGGCGGCCGATTTGGGGAATGCCAGGGTACCCGCCAATATTACGGGTGAAAATAAAATAGCTGTTGAAAAAATGTACCATGAAGGGTTTATTGCGGCCTATTCAATGATCATGAAGATTTCGGCGGCATTAGGATTTTTAGGGGCATTGATGGCTTTTGTTTTTATAAGAAATACTGCGGTTAAAAAAGGAAAATAAACGATAGAATTTGTAGAGACGCAATTACCAAAATTTATATCAATGCCACATAGAAGAGAATTTATAAAAGATGCTGCGTTATTAACACTTGGCATTGGTTTGCTCCCGTCGTTATACAGTTACGGGAGCGGAAACGCAAAGCCATTTGTGCTTCCGCGCAGCACGCCAGAAATGCAGGGGATCTCTTCGGCTGGGATCAGCAGGTTTTTGGATGCCATCAAACAAAGCGGGCAGGAATTTCACAGCCTGATGATCCTCCGGCATGGAAACGTAGTTGCCGAAGGCTGGTGGGCGCCGTATTCCTCCGAACACCGGCAGCAACTATATTCGCTTAGCAAAAGTTTTACCGGCACGGCAATCGGACTGGCAGTCTCGGAAGGATTGCTAACGATAGAGGATCCGATCATAAAATTCTTTCCTGAATACCTACCCGACTAGGTAAGCGAAAACCTTGCGGCGTTAAAGATCAGGCACCTGTTGTCGATGTCGGTCGGGCATGGAAAGGACTCCATACTTATTTTAGAGGCCTCACCCGCCGGGGTTCCGTGGGAGAAAACATTTTTAAGCCTGCCTGTTGTCTTTAAGCCGGGGAGCCAGTTTATGTATAATTCGGGGGCCAGCTTTATGCTCAGCGCCATCATTAAAAAAGTTACCGGCCAACCAGCGCATGAGTATTTGAAACCGCGCCTGTACCAGCCGCTTAATATCACCAACACTACGTGGGGCGCAAATTGGGAAGGCATCAATATGGGTGCCTCGCATTTGCGTATGCCAACCGAAGATATTGCAAAATTCGGGCAGCTTTATTTACAAAAGGGGATGTGGAGCGGTAAACAGGTGATCAGCGCTGACTGGGTAGCTGCCGCATCGTCCAAACAGATCGAAAACGGCCACAACGACAGCAGTTGGGGCTACGGTTATGGTTACCAGTTTTGGCTGAACCCTCCCGGCGGTTTCCGGGCCGACGGCGCTTTCGGCCAGTACAGCATGATCATACCAGAACTGGATGCGGTCGTTGCCATCACCAGCGAAAGCATCGAAACAAAAAAGACTATGCAGATTGTGTGGAATGTGTTACTGCCCGAAATGAAAGCCGCCGAACTCCCAGCGGATAGCACCGCGCATAACACACTGGTAAACGAATTGAAGGCGTTGAAATATTATCCGCCTCAACTGGCAGTAACTTCATCCATTGCCGAAAAGATATCAGGCAAAGAATTTATGCTTGATAAAAATCCGTTTAACGTAAAATCCGTTACATTCAGCTTTACCGGCGATAACTGTATTTTTACTTTGAAAGAAGAAGGTAAACCCGATATTGTTATTACCAATGGCGCCAACCGCTGGATAAGGAAAGGCAACCTGAAACCATCTGCGCACTCCCTGTTCTCCCTCCGCCGCATCGACTTTGACTCCATCGTAGCCGCAAGTTTTGGCTGGCAAAATGACAACACCCTGCTGCTCACCTGGCGTTACATCGAAACCGTGCATGGCGACAGCTTTACCTGTGTATTTGACCGCGACAAAATAACTATCAAACCTTTATTTAGTGTGAACAGGCTACAGGGGAAGGCGGATGACAGGGCGGATATTGGGGGGAAGATAGTTTAGACACTAAAATCCTTCACTTCGCCACCACAATCAAGCTCAACCCGATCACATAAGCAACTAGCATGGCTCCCAATAATGCATTCGTCCCTTTTGGTGCGTTCTTAAATTCCTTCCAAATCAGGATGCCCCATAGGGCGGCAATTAATGTGGCGCCCTGGCCAAGGCCATAAGATATGGCAGGGCCGGCTTTCCCGGCAGCGATGAGGTTAAATGAGTTACCCAGTCCCCAGATGGCCCCGCCTAAAATACCAGTTAAATGGGTTTTAAAACCACCTTTAAAATAGTCGTTATAGGTAACCGGCGGACCGGAAAATGGTTTCTTCATTAAAATGGTATTGAACAAAAAATTACTCAGCAAAATACCGACTGCAAAAACGTATACCGCAGTGTAAGGCGTCATTTTCCCTTCTGCTGGCGAAGCAAAGTTTTCGAGGTCCATGGAACCGGCTATAAAGCGGTAAAAAAACGACATCAGCACACCGGCGATAATACTAAGTACGATCCCTTTCGACGAAACTTTGGCTGAGCCACTCCCTGCCTTGCGGAACGCCAGCGCATTCATTACTATTGCGATACAAATACAGCCAACCCCTAAAAACAAATAAACCGGGTTGCCCTGCTGCAGTGCAAAATAATTCAGTAAAACACCTAATACCAATGCGATGCCTATCGCTATCGGGAAGGCCACGGCCATACCCGCAATGGCGATTGCCGCCGAAAATAAAATATTAGCCGCGTTAAAAACGATGCCGCCTATGAGTGCGCTGGCTATATTGCCCTTATCCGCCTGTGCCAGGTCGTCCAGGAAACTTCTGCCTTCTGTGCCGAAACTGCCGAGGGTTAAGGCCGAAAGTATAGAGAAGGCTAAAATACCAATCACATAATCCCAATAAAATAATTCGAACCGCCAGCTTTTTGCGGCTAATTTCTGCGTGTTGGCCCACGAGCCCCAGCAGAACATAGTGATGATACAAAAAGCAATGGCTACGGGATAGGAGGTTACGATAAACATAGTGCCTGGTTTTTATGCAACAGTTAAACAATTAGTCGGGTATAGTTTATATTCAAAACATATTAAAATAATCACGACATAGTTTCACAATTCATGCCGCAACGGCGCCGATGCCTGCGCGCCCATGCGCGTTACCGAAACTGCCGCCGCTTTGCATGCAAATAAAACAGCTTGCTCCATATCCTGGTTTTCCGTAAGCGCAACGGCTAACGCCCCGTTAAAAACATCACCGGCTGCAGTACTGTCAACAGCAACTACTGATACCGAAGGAATCATCGTTTTTAATGAGGTGTTATGCAGGTAAGCGCCTTTTGGCCCCATGGTGATGATCACATGGGCTATACCTTTTCTTTGCAGGATAAGAGCGGCTTCCGCCGCACTTTGCAGGCCGGTAACTTTTATGCCGGTTAATAATTCGGCTTCCGTTTCATTAGGGGTGATTATATCAACAAAGCGGAAAAGGCTGTCATCAAGCAAGCTTGCGGGAGCTGGATTTAAAATAACCCGCGCGCCTTTATCATGGCATCTTTTAATAGCGTGGGCTACCGTTGGGATGGGGATCTCGAGCTGTATTAAAACAATGTCGCCTTTTTTTATTTGTTCAATAACTTTTTCAAGATCGTCAATATCAAGGGCGCCGTTAGCGCCAGGGGCCACAGCGATGCTGTTTTCACCTTTTCCATCCACAAGAATCAAAGCTACACCAGATGGGTAAACCGGGTCGGTTAATACAAACTCGGTATTGATGCCGGCTTGCTGAAAGCCCTGTAATGCCTGGCGCCCGAAAATATCATCGCCAACTTTACAGGCAAAGGTTACCTTCCCGCCAAGTTTGGCGGCGGCGACGGCCTGATTGGCGCCTTTACCCCCGGCGGTCATCAAAAATTCGCCACCGAGGATGGTTTCACCCGGCGCCGGTAATTTATCCGACCGGATGACCATATCGGTATTAGAACTGCCTATTACAAATATTGCTGACACTTGTTTAAATGGTATTATAATGGTACAGCAAGGTAACAATATTTCTTAATTCCATCTTAATATCATTTTATCCAAACTTTCGATTTCGCGGTTTGAGTTTAAATATTTATTTATACTTTCAAACCACCAAAAAGTGCCTTTTTATTATTAAAATCAATTAAATATGCAATTCGATCCGGAAAATAATGTGAATAAACTCTGTGCGCGGGGGATGCAAGCGGAGGGTGAAGGAAAGCCCGAAGATGCGTCAAAATTATTTCAGCAAGCGTGGGATGAAGCGGCAAATGACCGGGAAAAATTCACTGCAGCCCATTACGTTGCCCGGCATCAAAAGAGTGTTGCCGACAAATTAAAATGGGATGAAGCTGCTTTAAATCTGGCGCTTAAAATAGGTGATGAGGATATAAAAGGCGCTTATCCTTCCCTTTATTTAAATATCGCCAAATGCTATGAGGATTTAAACGAGTTTGACAAGGCACATGAAAATTACATTTTGGCGCTAAATTTTACTACCTCATTACTTGATGACGGTTATGGTAACATGATAAGGGCTGGCATCAATAAAGGTATTGAACGGGTTCAATTAAAATCAAATTAAAAGAAATTTGCTGCCCGTTTCTACCCCAAATAAAATCCCGGCCTCCTGTCTTTTAATAAGTCATTAAAATCGTTAAATGATTTATCCCTGGTAAGTAATGGGTCAATTTGCAGCGTGATTACGCGATGTTCTGTTTTGCTGGCCTGCTCAATAACTTCACCGGCGAAGTTGTAAAGCACCGAACCGCCTGTGAAAGTGAGTGATTGTGTGTTGCCGTCTTCCAATTGGCGGACCTCGGTGCCGCAACGGTTGGCAACAGCTACAAAAACCTTGTTTTCCAATGCCCGTGCCGGCATTCCTATCCGCCACACATCCGATACCAGGTTCGACGGGCAGGCTATCAAGTCCGCGCCAAGCAAAGCCAGGCTGCGGGCGGCTTCGGGGTAGCGCCAATCGTTGCAGATCATCACCCCAACTTTGCAATCCTTTAAAGGGTGCTGCACTATAAAAAAACCTGAATCCCCTTCCTCAAAACATTGTTTCTCGCGAAAGAAAAGATGCGTTTTACGGTACACTTTTGTTTCTCCGCCAGGCAGGGCGATCAATGCAGAATTGTAGGTTTTGCCCCCGCTTTTCTCTGCGACGCCGGCTACTACTATGGCCTTATGTTCCTTGGCCAGTTGCTTAAAAAAGGTAACTTTTTGTCCGTCTGGCCCCTCCGATGCTCCAAGCGCTTCTTCTTTTGATAAAAAGGAATAGCCGGTGGTACAAAGTTCTGGCAGTACAATGATATCAGTTTCAATACCCTTCAGTAAAGCGGCGATCTGCTGCAGATTATACATTGGGTTACCAAACTCTGGTGTAAATTGAACGAGGCTGATGTTTAGCATGCCAGTTAATCAAATATCCCGTAAAAGTATTATTTTCTATCAATAGCCTTGCTGCTTTTCCATATCATAAAGTTCATCAGGAATTTTTTCTTTTGGATGAGTGAACGCCAGTCGATAAATAAAACGGCGCAGAGAAGAAATAGCCCGAGCGATGCGCTAATAATTGATTTCCACGACAGTGCGCCCTCGATCAGGTCTTCGGCGTGTTCAGATGCATATTTGCCTAAATGAACGGTAATGGCATCGCTTGTAAATTTGCCCACGAAAAATGCCGGAATGATATAGATGGCATTTATTTTAGCAATACCACTGGCCAGGAAGAGCGGGGTGGTGGGCAGCGGCAGTAGCGAATAAGCGATTATAGCCATCTGGCCCCTCCAGCCTTTCTCTTTCATTTTTTCGCCAAGAAACTGAACGTCTTCATTCTTCGAGCGCTTAAAAATCCGTCCTGCCAGCAGCGGAATATATAAAGTAAGGATATACCTTCCAAAAATAGACCCTGCAACCCCAAAAACAATAACCCACCAAATATCCAGGCCGAACATGATCTGAAAAAAAACCATGATAGTAAATGCCGGGGGAAATGGAAACGGCACTACATCAAACAAAAAGGCCCCGGTAAAAACCAACAGGTACTGCCACCACATAATTTATTATTTTTTAATCCTGGTTAACGAAAGTGGAAATGTTTTTGAGCTAAGTTACGAAAAAGCTGCTGGGGCCAAATGTCGGATGTCATATTATCAATTGAAACAAATCACATAATCGCAGACATCTTATTAACAAAAAACGCCCCCCGGTTTTCGGGAGGCGTAAATAGATTGATTATATTATTCAGCAATGCAAATCAACAAACTATTGATGAGCCGGCTGTGGCTGCCCTATAAGCGTCATAAACTGATCCAGCTTTGGCGTAATAATGATCTCCGTGCGCCTGTTTTGAGATTTGCCTGAATCTGTACCATTGTCGGCCACAGGGTTAAATTCTCCCCGCCCGCCTGCTGTTAAGCGCTTGGGATCGACATTATAAGTAGTTTGTAATGCCTGCACTACTGACGAAGCCCTTAAAGCGCTCAGGTCCCAGTTATTGCGGATATTTACCTGTGAAATGGGTACGTTATCGGTATTACCCTCGATCAGCACATCATAGGTCGAATAATCATTAATGATCTTCGCTATTTTGCTCAGTGTCGCCCCGGCTTTATCCGAGATCTGGTAGCTGCCCGATTTATAAAGCATGTTATCTGAAAGCGATATATAAACCACGCCTTTTAACACCTTCACATCCACATCCTTCATTTCATCCGGGCTCAATGACCGGGTAAGGTTGGTGGTTAATATCTGGTTAAGCGAGTCGCTCTTGTTTTTTAGGTCAACCAGGTGCTGGATGTATTTATCAGAAGCATTTATCTGGTCTGCCAGTTTAGCAATATTGGCGCCACCCTGGTTATTGCCTGCCAAACATTTATTCAATGCATCCTGTAAAGCAAGTGCATTTTGCTTCGCTGAGGCAATTTGGTCCTGCAGGCTTTGTACCTGTCCCCTTGAACCGGCAAGTTCCTGTTGTGTAACCTGCCAGCTTTGTTTCAGGTTGCGGTTTGTGTCGAGCGAATTGTTATAGCTTGTCTGTAATTCAGCGTACTTTTTATTGCTTACGCAACCTTGCGTTACCGCTAACACAAGGAGTATTACCGGTAACAATAATTTAATTTTCATGTCTGTTACTTTAATTATCAATTGGTTATAATCCATTTATAACCAACGTAATATTAACAACAACACAGCGCCCGTAAAGTTTAAAGTATTTCGCTTTATGAATTTGTGGGTAAGCAAAAGAAGAGGAATCAGAGGCGAAAATATGGGCATGACACGCGAGTATAAGGCGAAATACCGGGCGGGAAATAAAATTTTGATTATTCATTTTTAAATGCAGACCTTTAGTATTAACTCCTACATTATTAACCACTTAAATTAATCAACATGTCATTTGTTTTAAAATTTAAACCTCCCGGTTTTACCCTTGCAAAGTATCATGAAGCCATTGCACTACTTAGCGAAGCAGGTGCGGGCGCCCCTACAGGCAGGAGCTACCATGTATGTTCCGGCGATCACAACGGCGTTGAGATAACCGACGTGTGGGACAATATGGAAGAATTCCAGGCCTTCGGTGAAACGCTCGTACCCATCATGCACTCATTAGGGGTGGATCCCGGCCAACCGGCTATAACCGAGGTGCATAATATTATCATAGGGTAATTTTAGCTGCCAGGTGCCGTTAGGGTACGACCCGAAAGTATCGGGCTATAAGCTTATTCAAAGTAGGTTATGGGCTTGCCTTTTTCTGTCATTCTTCGGCCACACCTGATTTTATGGCCTTGCATGCCTTGGCTCATACACCCCCAGTTTACCGCCGCCCGATAAAGTTAAATGGGTAAGCAGTCCCCAGCGCTGGTCTTCTATTTCACTGCAAATGATCTTATACCCGCCCATTTCCTCCACAAATAAATTAATATCGTCACACATCAAATAAAGTTCCTGTAAACCGCTTTCAGTCGCAGGATGTACTGCAATTTCGGAAGGGGGCAATGCGAAAATAAGCCATCCATGCCCAAGGTCGACATTTGGAAATTTGAGGATATTTTTAAAAAAGTTCAGGTCCGCTTCAGGATTGGAACTATAAATTATTGAATGTGCGCCGGTGATCATTGCAAGTGATGTTTGAGTTTATGAAAATTTTGTTTGCAAATAAAGATAGGAGTATAATAATATCCTATCTTAATTCACCAGCGAAATCAGTCGGGAAAAGTATTTATCACCTTGTCATGGTGGATTAAATTTGCGAAGTACGCTCCTTGATACTTATTTTTATACAGGCATCACATAATCCGCTCATCATATGACTAATGAAACCATTACCAATATTGCAAACCTCGCATTAACCTTGTCGTTTATAGTTGCATTGATATTTGGCATAGCGCAGGTTAATGCTGCAAAACGCGACCGCCGCGAACGCCTCACCCTGGAGGTGCTGCGCCAGTTTCAAACCCGCGAGTTTGTTGAGCTTTTAGATTATATCAGCACCCACGACCTGCCTTCAAACCGGGTGGGGCTATCGAAGTTGCCGCCTGCAGAAAGGGTTATATTGATCCAGTTCGGGCAGCAAATGGAATCAGTGGGTATGCTCGTTGCCGAAGGGCTCATCAATATCGACATTGTTGATAAAACGCTGGGCTCGTTTGTTATCACAGCCTGGGAGAAAAGCAAACCTATGTTTATCGATATACGCGAAAACCAGCCCGATCCTTTCCTGGGCGAGTACTACCAATGGCTAGCCGAAGGGATTGACGAACGGATGAAGAAAAACCCGAGGAAGCCTTTTCATGAGCGGGGGAAACGGGGTTGATGGTCCTGAAAATTACATCAAAAGCGTTCATGTTCGCGTTCATTTCGCATGCACACTGAAATAAAATTGCGTGAACGCTTGAAAATCAGATAGTTCAATTTTACAAATATTTTAAAATGAAAACCAAATGGAAGCTGGCCGGTAACTGCTAACTTCCCGCTAGCTATCGGGATCAGCTCAATAAACATGGTGCGTTGCTGGTAGTGTGCTTTGGTCCTGAAGTTTATTTATTGATCTATCTTTTACCCCCATTATCAATAACCAAAAACAGATCCCTAATTCGCCAAGGCTGCCGGGTATCGTAATAAAAGTAGCAAACCAGCTATTATTATACTGCTGGGGGAAAACAAGAATCCCTACAAAATTGATGAGATAGCCAAAACAGCCGAACATTAACAAGCCACCGAGCACCTTTGGCAAAAAACCCGATTTAAAAACCAGGTAACCAAATGGAAGAAGCCAAAGCCCCCAAAATATCGAAGCAATAAGGTTGCCGTTATCATAGTAATCCAAATGCAGCTTCACCTGCGCCTGTAGTTTGTCCGCTCCAAATACGCGTAAGTAGTCGGGGTTGCCGATAAGTGTCAGTATATCGAAATTATTCAGCATGTTGCTGTAAGATATGGCCACGCTTATTACCGCCAGGATCGCCATTAGCTGGGCATACGTTTTATTAACCGGGCTTAGTAATTTATATAAAACTAAAGGCAGCAACAGGAAAAGCGTATAACCAATCAATCCCGCCAAAATGCCGAGCCGGAAAAGGGGTTGCGAAGCCGTTATATTATGAAATGTTACTGCCGGGTTATGCGGATCGATAAGCTTTGAAGGCACATACCTGAGGTAGTACATGCCGCACATCGCAACAAATAAATAGATCAGGCCGGCTAATCTGGCTGTTTGTTTTGGATTCATGGTCTCGGTTTATACCTATGATGATCATTCGGCGACATTGTTACAATAAGCCGGTATAATCACTTAAAGTCCAGTTTCTTAACAGGCGGTTGTGACTGGGCACCGCGCCGCCCTACACCTGGCTGACTTCAAATTGAACCCTTTTTGAACAAAATTGAAACGCATTTTATGCAGGTTGGGGAAGTGCCGCGGCTTACTTTGCATAAAAATTTCAATTATGAAAAATCCTTTGTTGCTTACATGCGTGGCTTTTGCGCTGTTATTAAACTTTGATTTGTGCCTGGCGCAGTCGCCGCAGGCCAATGATGTGTATAGTATGTTCAGGGGCGATGCAAAACATTCGGGTACTTATCCGGCCGGCAAGCCGATCGATTCGCCGCACATTAAGTGGAAATTTAAAACAAACAGCCTGGTCAATTCCTCTCCCGCCATCAGCGGCAACAACATCTATTTCGGGGGCGCCGATAGCGTGATGTACTGCCTGGATATTAACTCGGGCGCGGTGAAATGGCAATTTAAAACCGGCGGAGCGGTAAACGCTTCGCCGGCAATAGCTGATGGCACCCTGTTTTTTGGCAGTCACGATGGGAATTTTTATGCCCTCGATGCTGCCACCGGGAAGAGAAAATGGGTATTTAACACGGCCGGCGAAAAACTTTTCTCGGCGCGCCACCTGCATGGGCAGGAACCAGCCGATTCGGTATTTACCGACCGGTGGGACTTTTGGCTGTCATCGCCGGCGATAGACGGTCGCAAGCTGTATTTTGGGTCCGGCTCAGGCTTCCTCTATGCTTTGGACCTAAAAACCGGCAAACAGGTGTGGGCTTTTAAAACCGACGGCATCATCCATTCGTCGCCGGCGGTGGCTTTTGGCAAGGTTTATTTTGGCGGATGGGATACTTATCTGCACGCGCTCGACGCGAATACGGGCAAAGAGATCTGGAAATTTCAAACAGGTATCGACATGGATAAGCATAACCAAACAGGCATTACCGGCTCTGTACTGGTTGGCGACAGTCTAATTTACTTTGGCTGCCGCGACTCCTATCTTTATGCACTAAACGCGGCAAGCGGTAAGCTGGCATGGAAAAAGTTTAACGACCATGGATGGATAAGCCTTACCCCGGTTATTTTTGGCAATAAGCTCATTTACTCATCGGGCAGCAGCCACAAGTTTGCAGCGCTGGATAAAAATACCGGCGACGTTGTTTATGAGCAAGAGATACCCACCGGAACTTTCGCCTCGCCATCTGTGGCCGGCAATACCATTTACCAGGGAACTTTTATCGGTACGCTAATGGCCATGGATGCTACCACCGGCCATATAAAATGGACTTTTTTAACCGATGCCGCTAAAGCGGATAAGTACCATATCCTTAACCCCGACCTCACCATCAGCGACGATAAGATCGACGCAGCCGTAAAAGACTCGGGCGGTAAACTGCGGCCGATAGATTTTGGCATCTCGCTCGGGTGCATCAATTCATCACCCGTTATTAAAGATGGTGTAATTTATTTCGGCTCGGCTGATGGAAATTTTTATGCGGTAGATTAGGGTTAAGTCAAAAGTCGTGAGTCGGAAGTCAAACGTCGGATTTTGGTGCTTTATTTAGGGCTGAATACCCGGGAGCAAGCCTTGATTTATGGGCGATAAATGCCGCGAAAAGCGTTCATGTTCGCGTTCACTTCGCGCGATCACGGGCAATTTTAAATTCGTGAACGCTTGAAAATCAATTAGTTGATTTTTGCAAATATTCAAAATATGCGAAAAAAACATTCCGGGAAAATACCATTGCGGCGACAAAAATGGATACACTTACGCCTCCTGATGGCTACCGGGATTCCTTTCGGCTTTTTCTGACAATCACTAATCTAATTATCGCGCCTGGGGGGTTAACAGGGTTAACACAATTTCGAAAATTTAGAGGTTAAATAATTGATAATCAGTCAATTACTCAAAAGGGGGGTTTACACTTCTTTTCGGACTTTCGGCCTAAAAAAACTAACCTCTTCCCGATAGCTATCGGGTCACGGATCTCTAACTTCTAACACCGTTCACTTCGCACTAACACAAGCGATTATTTTATCGCTAACGACTGAAAATCAGTTAGTTGATTTTTACAAACATCCAAAATGTGCAAAAACTAACATTTTATGGCAACACCCCTGCATCCGGTCTATCGTCGAGGTATTGCTGAATCATTTTGTTGATCCTGGGCTGCAATATCCATACTCCGATCGGGAAAAACCACGACAGGAAAAATTCGCCGGCAAAATCATTAAAAGAAACTTCTCTTTGTAATTCAACCGTTTTTAATGTTTTTGCCACGAAGTATAAACAATAGAAAAGGCAAAACATAGAAAATAAATGGAGCGGGAAAATTATAAGGAAGGGGATAAAGATACGAAAGCCGGAATCCACGAGATCGGGAAAATTAGAGGACAAAGCAAAAAAGATGATTATCATGATCAGGGTTATATAAACTACCGGGATGAAAAAGAACACTTTAAACTTAGTTACCTTCATTTTAATGTTTGCAGGCACCATTTTTTGCATTCCAACAGCCACCGACCATTGCCAGCCAAGTAATACGCCCATAAACAGCAGCATAATAATCGGAAATAATTTAATTTCGCTTAAAACATCTGGTACGTTGGGCGCGGCTCCGCGGTGCTCCATCAGGTGAGTAAAAATGCCTACCATCATTATAATTTCCAGCAGCATAGGGATCCCGAAAGAAAGCAAAAATAGTTGCCAGTGTTTTGCGCGGAGGAAGATGTTCATTTCTGTTGCGTATAATATTTATAAAGTCTCAGGAAGCACCTGTTCTGTTGATTCCGGGCTTCCAAAATTTTCCCACTCGTACTGTATGTTATTCATTTTAATATAATATGGAAAAAGCGCGATGAGCTCAAGCCTTACGGTAAACGTATGTCCAAATATTGCATAGCCCATTACTAAAAAACAGATAACGATACTTATTATGGCGTCAACTTTGGCCAAACCAACCGCCCATACCTTTTCGGTCCATAATGCATAGGCGGTTATTCCTTTAAATGAAAATAGGAGCATAAGAAATGCGCCGACCAGGGAGATAGGCTGATATGTTGTTAAACCGAGCAAAGATATCTCGAAGTCATAATGTAATAATCCCATAGCAATAGCCACCGGCATTGCTAAAAAAAATAACAGGAATATCCAGATAAAACCTATTACCCACCAGGGCAGTAATTTTCTTCTTCGTTCCAGTCTTTTTTCCGGGAAATCAATTGGTGTGTCGGCGTAGTTTATCTGGTTCTCATCCATATGATAAGTTTTACTTGGTGGTATTAAAGTTAGAAATTAAATTTAAAAGATCGTTGGAATTATTTTAAACGTGTATATCCATCATTATTTTTACGCCCGAATGGACATTAACAAGATCAACCCCTGGCTGGCGGGCATTACCTTGATTTTCGCAGGTAGTTTGCTATTGTATTTTGAGGGTTATAGGAATAACGACATTATATCAACACTGTCATACCTGTCGGTTTTTGGCGGGTGGATATTCCTTTATATCAGGGTAGTAAAAGGAACACCGTTAGAAGAAAAAACGGATGAATTTTCTAAAGCCAACCCGGAACCATTTATGCAGCATATAAGCAAAATGTTCGCAATCTTTTTGCTTCTCGGAATCGTGGTCGGGAATATTTACTACGTTTCGCGGCTCGGCAACGCCAGGAAAATTGATATTCTTCAAAATCAACCGAGCCAAACCACAATTGCCGAAGTGACAGGTATACAGGTACGCCGGAGTCGGCGCAGTACAAGCTATTATGCTATTTTTGAGTATACGGCGGGTAACAAAACGATCAGGCACCCATGGTACGAGGAAAACGAAGGCGATTTTCTTGTAGGACAAAGATTTGAGATCAGGTATTCAATTAAGTACCCTGAGATGGTTGAGATCATTGGAACGGCGCGATAATTTTTTTATTTAGTACATTTTTCCGTATCATTGCACCATGAACACCACATCAATACAATGCTTTATACCGCAACTGATCTTTCAGAGGAGATAGCTATGTATTGAATAAAATATTATAAATACCAGGAAATCCTCTTAGAAATAGCTAAGGGGATTTTTTGTTTTAGGACGATTTTTTAGGGTAGTATATCAATTGGTTTAGATTACGTGCTTTGGAAGCATGAGGCTGCAGGTTCAAGTCCTGTCTACCCTACTGAATGGAAATATAGCTCAATGGTGAGAGCAACACCCTTATACGGTGCCGGTTAAAGGTTCAAGTCCTTTTATTTCCACGGAGAGATTTGTCACCTTTTAAAAAGTTGACAAATCTAACTTATACTATTTGGAGAATTAGCAAACATGGTGTATGCGCCGGACTGAAAATCCGGATATCCGGGATCGTTACCCGGGTTCTCCACTAAAAAATATGATCAATTGCCCGAGTGGTTTAAGGAAGTACTCTGCAAAAGGAATGTTCACAAGTTCGAACCTTGTATTGACCTCTGCGTTTTCTCTTGTGGTGCAAAGGGCGTAGCGCGCGCAATAGGAACAGAGATAAATTCATGATATTTTTAGCAAACGAAAATAAATTTCCATATTTGGAAACTTATTCATATGTTTGTATTAATGAACAATAGGGTTTATTACTTAAATTTAGCAGTATGTTGTGCAAAGAAAAAAAACAAAAGAAATTAAAATCAAAGACTGATGAAGTATTTTATCGAACCATTGGCTGAGGCTGAAGAATTTCTAAATGAGTTAGAACTATCAACAAAATTAAAATTTGTTAAGGTTTTCCGGAAAGTGCAGGATGGACACAACACCGGAGAAGATTTTAAAAAATTATCGGGAACGAAAAATATTTTCGAATTCCGGGTACAAGATAAGGGCGCATGGTTCAGGATACTGGCCTTTATTACACATTATGACGGAGATGCGCTCGCAACAATAATTGCAACGCACGGTTTTAAAAAGAAAACGAATAAAACGCCGCAATCAGAAATTGATAAGGCGGAAAAGATCAAAAGAGATTTTTAAAACATTAAAGAAGTATGAAACTTATAATCACTATTCCTTTCATGGAGAAAAGGAATAGTGATTAATCAAATTATAGAAAAAATGGATAAAAATGCATCGACCAGTCTGGAGCAAATGTTGTCGGACGGAACGATTGTAACGCTTCCCCGCAATCATAAAAAGGGAAAAAACATTGATGAATTCATAAATAAAACGGTTGGGGAGCCCGGTTCAGAACAACGAGAACAGTTTGAATCGGAATTAAGGATGGAAGTCTTCCAGGAGTTGATCAAAGCAGCGCGGAAGAAAAGGAATTTATCACAAAATGAGTTAGGTCATTTGATTGGCGTTAAAAAAGCACAAATTAGTAAACTCGAAAAAGGTTACGATAATGCTTCTATAACAACAATTGCCAAAGTTTTTGAGGCGCTTAACGCCACTGTTAGAATAACTGTTGAAATGGACGGACAACAGTTGGAATTATGCAAATAGGCTACACGCAACCTGGCGCTTGACGGTAGTCATAGAAATCGGACAGCGGTCCAGCGCGGCAGATGGGCTTGAAGGGGGCATGATCGGCATTGAATGGGTAGTCATACGCTACGCGCATAACTTATCCGTAGATGGAATATGCAGACAGCGGTGTTCGCTACCTGTCAGCGGAGCACGAGAAGCCTTTGCCCGCAGGCCTTGCGCGTCATTCTCGCGCTTGAGGAGAGGCTTTTCACTTCAATCCTTAATGCGTGGCACCGTTTCAACAAGAAATGCGGTACGCCAGGTTGCTGTACAGCATATTGGCAATCAGTTGGTTATATTATGCACCGGGAGGTTCACGTTGATCCCAAGTGTCCAAATAGACAGCCAACTTATTTTCAAAAATTTCATTCTCGTTAAAAATTCTTTTTAACGGAATGCCAAATTTATGAGCCAGAAATTGTGTCGCCATTGCATTAGACCAATAATCACCATGGCCGATTTTTAGCCTGAAATCTCCATCCGTCCACAAGGCTTTCGGCCACCCCCAAAAACCAACGGCCCCTCGTAACATACCGTCTATTCCCAACAACTGCCCCACAGGAAATGCACCTAACAAAACCATGTCATGCATCGAATGAAGCCCCGAAAGCGGGATTGTTGAATCCCTGATATCATATAATCTGCTTCCCGGATATTTCACCATGGAAATCGGAACCGCTGCGGCCATAAGTGTAGTTCGCCTAATGCGCGATTCGAGCGATTTGTCTTTTTGAAGGATATTACTGATAGCCTCCAAAATGAGTCTGCAGCCCAGTGAATGGGCAACAAAAGCCAATTGCACCTTTGGATATTGCCTGAAATGGTCTTCTAAAAAACTCGAAAGCTTTTCTGCAGCATCGATGGCATCATATATTTTAATTGGATAAGCCCCGGTCGACAGTATACCCAGGTTTGCATTCCCAGGCCAGTAAAAAGTAGTAATGCCACTTATGAAATGCTCAGAAACATCAGCCGTTTTAAGTTGCTTGAAAAAAGTATCATAATCATTTTTTGCTTTTGAAAAGTTGACGTTGTACCCGTGAATTAGCACAACATTCGATGGCCTAATACCAGGCCAGTATGCATTTGGCTCGACTTTGTCTTGCATCGTGCCCCACCTGGGATGTTTTCGTAATGTAAGGACAGGTCGAGTGATTTCACCAATCTTTCTCATAAAAGTTTTTTCGAAAAATAGCTCATTGCACTTCCTAATATTTTACCCAGGTAGGCACCTTCGTATGTCAACAAGCCAACAACGAACAGGCGGGTCCATACGTTAAGCACTAAACTTCCAGCTATTAATCCTATTCCTAAAAAAGAAATTGTAAAACTGAGCAGTAGCGTTAAGAACCATGTAAATCGGCGCCACTTCTCTTCACTGTTAATTTGGAGGGTGTCAACTTTACGCTGAATAAACGCCCCAATCCTCGCCTTTGCTTCAAAATATGTAACTGAATCTTTATCGTTCACAGTAGCCGATTGGTCGAGCGCCCTTATCGTTTCAAGGTCAAGCAGCGTACTGTAGTCTTTCGTATTATTGATTAATAGACCAAAAAGTAAATCATAGTATATCTCCGGTGATTCTACCGCCACTTGGAGCGCCACAACGATCTGCCCGCACATATTTGCAATAGGTAACTTATACAAAGCTTTATTGTCCCCACTCGTTGCCAAAAATTCCAGTTGCCTCTGTGCCTCTTGTTTGTCCGGCTTTGCCCGCGTATTTAATGGAGCAGACTGATTACTCAAATCGTCGGAGTTGTTATTTCTCTCGCGAGTGATTTTATTCCTTTCAGCCCTGCTTTCCAAAAAACGCCACCAAATAAAATTCCAATCAGACCCATCGTCCAACCAGTCATTTACCCAACCCTGAGATAGAACGATCCGGAATTTAGGCTTTAAACCGTCCAATATACTTACAGTCAAAAAACCAATAGCTAATGCCGCACCTAAAAGAGCCCAAGGCCAAGATGCCAGCGCGACTATCCCTGTATGATAATCGGCAAGTGGGTCTGGTTCATTTTTTGGATTAATCCACAAAAAACCGGCTATGAGTAATAGTATAAAAAAAGCATATCCCGTTATCAAGCCATAAGGATTTTTGATAACCCGGAATAATTGATATTTTGAGAAAGGCCCTTTTATATTCGAATAAGGCATAAGGCGGAATTATTTTATTGAGAAAATTACCGTTTTTTTTGAATTATAAAAAATATCTTTTAATATAATTTAGTAAATATTTTGGTCTTACCTCATTACCGTTAGCACTACCGCCGCCGTCGCAAACGCCCCTACTTATTATCCACTTTTAGGTAAGCCACCATGCATGTAAGTCACGGAATCAGTATGATTTTAAACCCAACTTTTTACCCCGGCAATAGGCAAGGCTGTCAGCGGGCTACAACCCGGGGACTTGCGGCAGCACGGGGGGTTTTCATATTCGGACGATCCAGTGTCTTACGCGCGTTCTGTCGAGTGTAACGCAGCACTTCTAATCTTGGTGTTTCATTTTTCCATTTGCATCATCTCGTCAAAACTACCGCACTTGCTATTGTAAATTATATCGCCGTGTTCAGAAAACTCATTTGAACAAGCAACCAATTCAAACCTATTAATAATATCGGGGTCCATTCTTATCACCTCGACCTGAATGATCTTTAATTTACACGTTGATTCTCCTTTGAGCGCAATATTTATGTCAAATAGCTTTCTGGAAATACTGGGATATAATAATCCGTCGATTGGAGCCAACAAGACATGCTTACCGTAAATATTTGTAAAACGGTAGTCTTTTGGGTATTTTTTACTGTTCTCTTTAGTAACTTGTTCATGAAGATATTGATTGATAGTCTCGTCTATTTGTAAATATTCTGGATTGTTATCATAGTGTTTCATTTTATCCAAAAGAATATTTTGGAAATATTGTTCAGTGAATAGTTCAGTCTTAGTTACGCCGGATCGAATGCCGGTCGGTAGAAAAGTCAATTCCGAAACAGGTACATAGGTTGTCAATGTTAGAAGTGAGCCTGGAGGCGGTTTTACTTCTTCGACGACAGTAGATTTTGCCTCTGAGACATACAATATTTCTGTTTTCTCGTCATTGAATCGATTTTTTTTAATCCAACCTGGTGGCGGATTCCAAAGCTCCTTTGTGTTTGTAAAAAGTTCTTCACCAATGTTTGGCCTGGCGCGAAATAAAGCACCATTTTTAAACTTCAAGGTAAGAAACAGCAGCCCAATAAGGATCAGGTTGATATAGTTAAATAGTTCCTCGTCGCTGATATTATCAGTTCACTCATTTAATTTGGCCAATATTTCTTGTATTTCTAAAAGAGTCAATTTAGGATGTACTTTCATAGCTCGCGTAGTAGTTTGACGTTTGACATATATTGGTTGCGATGTCCTGCGGCATTAAATGCTCAGCTTCTTCCTCAAAAGGACGTGAATTCAGATTCAATTTTCAGAAGGCCAAACGATTGGAGTCTACAGCGGGTAAAATCTATAACTTTTCATCAGCAAGTCTTTGTATTTCGTCACTAATTTCCTTCATAACATTTCCACAATTATTTTCGTCAATTATGCCTAAACCTGTATTTTCAGTGGGTAGCAGTATATTTTCTTCCATAATTGAATGTATTTCAGGATATAACGTTTTAACGGCAGACAAAAAGTTATCCATTAAATGAATATTTATTGAAATTTCTGGTGCTGATTTCGGCACTGTAAAATGTAATTGCTTTTCAAATATTGAATGATATTCACTTCCTATTTTAACTCGATAATTATGAGCTAACGCATAATTTCGAATATTATAAATATCAGGAAAATAATTATTACGCTTCGAAAGAATAAAAGCATAAATTTTTTCTAACTTGATAAATCTAATTTCATTTGATTTTGCATGTTTAAGAAATTGGTGTTCAAATTCATCGTAAAATGCACAGGTGCGTATAATCATATATTTATGTATCGGAATAAACAATTCTAAAGACAATGGCGTATCTTCCCCTAAGGCACCTATAATGTTTGCAAGATCCTGTACAATTGTGTGTAAATGGAAAATAGAAAGTTGAAGATATCTTTTATTCATTCTTGTCTAATTTAACTTTATTAATGATTCCCTATCGCCAAGTCAAGATACCAATTGACTATAAACAATTTTGAGCGTCTTCGCTCCCCTTATCTCCTTCGCAACCCCAGCGGACCTTGTCCGCCGTAGGTCGCTTCGGCGACCGAAGGCGGAATGGACGGGACTCGAACCCGCAACCACATGCCCGACAAGCACGCATTCTACCATTGAACTACCATTCCTTTTTACCCCCCCCCCGCGTCATGCTGAACTTGTTTCAGCACCCCACATGCTAAGTATACGCCATACTGTTCGCTACCTGTCCGGCGGGTTACCTGTCGCTTAGTTACCTATCTGTGAGGTGCCGAAACAAGTTCGGCATGACTTTTTTATTTCCCCCGCGTTGCCATTTCCCCGCCTCCTTAGCCACCATAGTTCCCCCTTTAGGGGGTTAGGGGGATTAGTCTTCAGGCTTTTCTTTTGCATCCGCCATCCGCACTATCCTCGGGTGAAACTCCGCCAGCACATCTACCAACTCTGTTTGCGCCGCCATTACCGCGTGGATATCCTTATAAGCCATCGGCGCTTCGTCAATATCGCTGCCGATCAGGGTGATGTGTTTATCAACAAGGTTGGCGGCAACGGCGGCTTTATCAATCGTTTTAAAAGCTGCGCTGCGGCTCATCAGGCGGCCTGCCCCGTGACTGGCGGAGTTAATGCTCGCCGCTTCGCCCTTGCCGCGCACCACGAAACCGGGTGTGCTCATGCTGCCGGGGATGATGCCTAAAACACCTTCACCTGCCGGGGTGGCGCCTTTGCGGTGCACCATTACTTCGGTGCCATCGGGCAGTTGCTCCTTCCAGGCAAAATTGTGGTGGTTCTCTATCCGCAGCAACGGGGCACGGCCAAGCGCTTTGGCAATTTTGTTATGGATCTCGTGGTGGTTGGCGCTGGCATATTCGCCGGCCAGGTTCATCGCTATCCAGTATTCCTGCCCGTCTTCGGTATCCAGGTCCAGCCAGGCTAAGTGTTTAGCTTCGGCAGGCAGCTTGGTTTTGGTCATGGCCAGCTTTGAATAATAGCCGGCAATGCTCCCCCCAAACCCTCGCGACCCGGAATGCGACAACAGCGCCAGATAATTACCCGCCGGGATACCCTTCAAAGCGCCTTCGGCTACAGCCAGTTCGCCCCATTCCACAAAATGGTTGCCGGTGCCTGATGTGCCCAGCTGCGCCCGCGCCCTTTCCTTTAGGTTACGGATGGTTTTGGTGGCGTTCCAGTCGGCATGGTCAAATAGCGAATCGTCGTGGTGCTGTTTATTTACACCGCCCATGCCAAAATTGGTATGCTTCAACAGCAGGCCTTTCAGGTGGTCCGTTTCGGTATCCACCATTGCGGCAGGCATATCAAAAATGCTCAAACACATGCGGCAGGCAATATCCACCCCCACCGCGAAGGGGATAATGGTATTGGCCGTTGTGGCCAGCACCCCGCCAATTGGCAGGCCGTAACCCTGGTGAGCATCGGCCATAAGGGCGCCCGCGACAGCCACCGGCAATTGCATGGCTGTTTTCATCTGTGCTAAGGCGCCCGTTTCGATATGCTCCAGCCCGTAAACCGGGAATGTGGCCAACTCCTCCTTCAGCTTGTGTGTACTGCGCTGCTGCTTTACAAAATGCCCCTCCTTGCGCATCTCGATGATGCGTTCGGCCAGGTTTTTAAACTTGCCGCCCTTTTTAAGCGCGTAAGGCATCGGGTCGTCGATCAAGGCTTCGATGTTGGCCAAGATCTGCAGCCTGTCCATTACGTTGTTTTTAAGCAAGCCATTGGCCACCCGGCTAAAAAGTGCCAGCAACTCCGGCGTATTGATGCCGAGGTTGGTAAGTTCGGTGTTGGATATTTTTTCCATAGTCCATTAGCCCCCTGACCCCCTAAAGGGGGAATTTTATTTGTTAATTTTAAGCATTCTTTGCCTCATCTTGCCTCTCCAATGGAGAGGGTTGGGTGAGGCGAACGTTTTAACACCACAAAACAAACCCCCAAGTGCGCAATGTATTTGCGCAGTAGAAAATAAATTAATAAATTTATTGAAAATTTAGTAAACCGCGATCAAAAGCGGGTAAAGGCCCGACAGAAAAGCGGGCCGGGAGTATAGCCTGTGGGCCGAAGCTTTTTTCTGTCTTGACCTTTTGGTTACTTTTGGGTCAAGCCAAAAGTAACTAGGCCACCGCGGCCATGAGCGGCGAATGTTTGCATGAACCAAAAATGATCAGCTGCCCCCACCAAACCAAATCAACCCAGCCAACCAAATCAACCAAATCCAAAATCAAAACATGCCCATCAACCGCAACGCCCTCATCCGCTACCGCACCATCGATAAAGCCCTTCAAAACCGTTACCGCAAATGGACTTTGGACGACTTGATCGACGCCTGCTCCGATGCCTTGTACGAATACCAGGGAATTAACACAGGGGTAAGCCGCAGAACAGTACAGGCTGATATCGAAATGATGCGCAGTAACAAACTGGGTTACGAAGCGCCCATAGTGGTGATGGATAAAAAGTACTATACCTACGAAGATAAAAATTTCAGCATCACCAATATCCCCCTCAACCAGCAGGACATGCAGGTGTTGAGCGAGGCGGCAACTTTACTGAAACAATTTAAAGGCTTCAGCGATTTTATGGGCCTCAACGAAATGGTAAGCAAGCTGGAGGACAAGATATACACCCAAAAAACCCAAGGCGCCCCGGTTATTGATTTTGAAAAGAACGACAATTTGAAAGGGCTGGAATATATTGAGGGCATCCGCAAGGCTATTGTTTCGCAAACTACGCTTTGTATAACCTACCAGTCGTTTAAGGCACGGGCGCCGAATACATTTTGTTTTAGTCCGTATATGCTGAAGGAATACCGGAACCGGTGGTTTGTGCTGGGACGGTCGCACCTGCGGAATGCGCAATTGCAAAACCTGGCGCTCGACAGGATACAGGCCATTGAAGAAACTGCCGCCGAGGCTTACCGCCCAAATACCGGCGTCGACCTTGCCAAATATTACAGCGACGTTATAGGGGTAACCAAAAGCCCCGGTCAGAGGGATTGTGAAGTCGTTTTTTGGATCGACAATGATAACGCGCCTTATCTAATCACTAAGCCACTTCATGCCAGTCAGAAATTATTGAGCACGGAAGCCGATGGGATGATATTCAGCATCCGGGTTATACTCAATTTTGAGCTGGAACGGGAGCTGTTGGGTTTCGGGCCGAAAATAAAAGTACTGGGGCCACGGCTGCTTAGGAAGAGCATAAAAAACCTCCTGGCTAAAGCGCTGGGGCATTATATGGCGTGAAATCAACGGAGGTCTGTCCGCAGTAATATTTATTTCTTTAAGGTTAAATAAATAAAATAAAAAACAATATTGTAATAGCGCTGTTACATAATGATATATACAATTAATATACATCTACACATCATTATGAAAAAGATCAGTTTAATATTATTAATAGCCGGCATGATTTGGACAGTCCAAACTGCACAGGCTCAAACGCAGGACACTACAAAAAACAAAATCGAAGTTACAAAGAAGGTTAGAAAAGGCGCTCATGGGCGTACAATCACCAAAGTTAAGGTGACAGGCACCGGAACTCCCGATGCTATCAGCGGCGCTGCGGATGGCGCCTTAACGGGTCATGTAAAGCCGGCACCGGCACCTGCACCTGTAGTAATAGTCACTCCTGCGCCGCCTGCGCCGCCTGCACCTGCACCAACAGTAGTTGTGGTACATGACACTGTGCGCACACCTGCACCTGTTGCTGCACCTGTTGTAGCACCGGAGCCAGCAAAAACCGAGGTAACTACCACTACCGAAACCAAACCGGTTGTTACCTCTACTGTAGTAACGCACCACGTTTCGCATACTGCCTATCACAAGCCGGTACACACTTACCACAAAACTTACAAAAAAGCAGTTACTACGCCGGCTACAAAAACTACTACTACCACTACAGTTAAGAAAACTGAATAAAGGCCGGCCCGCGTAAAAATAAAGCGCATTTGCCAGCCCATACAGCGGGACCATCAATGATGATGGTCCCGTTTTTTTATAATGGCCCCCGCGTCATGCTGAACTTGTTTCAGCACCCCACATGCTAAGTATGCGCCATGCTGGCCGCCTGTCCGGCGGGTCACCTGCTGCTTTGTTACCTATCCGTGGGGTGCCGAAACAAGTTCGGCATGACGTCTTTTGTTAACACGCAATGCAATAATTGATAAACTTACTTTTTTTTCGTCGCCAAAAAGCACATGAAATCGGTGGAATCGAAACAAATCGATGAAATCATAAAAAATAATTTCCGAAATTCGCCGCATGCTCCAGATACAGGAAAACGTTTCACTTAAAAATTTTAATACTTTCGGCGTCGAGGCCAATGCAAAATATTTTGTTGAAATAAACCGCAGGGAAGAACTGGCCGAGCTTTTTTTAGACCCGCAATGGCTGCAAACAAAAACACTGGTTTTGGGCGGCGGCAGTAATTTATTGCTGTTAAATGATTTCGACGGCCTGGTGATCAGGATCAATATCCGCGGCATCGAGCACCGCATTAGTCATAATGATGTTTTTATTGAGGCCGGCGCCGGCGAGGTATGGAACGACCTGGTAAACTTTTGCGTGGTCCGCGGTTATGCCGGTTTGGAGAACCTGAGCCTGATCCCGGGTTCGGTAGGGGCCGCGCCCATACAAAATATCGGGGCCTACGGCGTGGAGCTGCAGGATGTTTTCCGCAGCTGCTGTACTTTTGAACTGGCTACGGGCACTTTCAAAACTTTCACGAAAGAAGATTGCCACTTCGGTTATCGCGAAAGCATTTTTAAAAGCGACCTGAAGGGGCAATATATTATAGTATCGGTAAAACTACAGTTGTCGCTCATCCCACACTTCAATTTAAAATATGGCGCCATCGAGCAGGAACTGGCTAACCGTAACGTCACAACACCTACATTAAAAGATATATCGCAGGTGGTTTCGCATATCCGGGTATCAAAGCTGCCCGATCCCTCGACTATTGGTAATGCAGGCAGCTTTTTTAAAAACCCTGTCATTAGTAATGAGGAATTTACCCTGGTCCAATCGAAATTTCCTGAAATTGTACATTACCCTGCGGGGGATGGCCTGGTTAAACTGGCCGCAGGCTGGCTCATCGAACAGTGCGGATGGAAGGGAAAAGTTTATGGCCACACAGGCACATGGAAAAACCAGGCCCTCGTCTTAGTAAATCACGGCGGCGCTACCGGACAGGAGGTGTACGCTTTTTCGTCCGAAATTATAGACAGTGTGTACGCCAAATTTGGTGTTTCGCTACAGCGTGAAGTAAATATTATTAGTTAAGTTTTTTTAGTTAGACTCAACTAAATCGGCAATATTTAACCCGTAAAAATCCATTTATTCCCTTTCCAGCCCGGTTAATAGAATTACATTATCGTTTATATTTACATATAAATGACTGTATTATAACAATTTAATTACTTATGAGTGTATTTTGTACACTATTGAAAGAGAAAAGGCCGGTTAGGGCTGCTGTTTTTTGTTTACAGTTAAAGAAAAAATGTATTGGTATCATGTTTGACTTAATCCCGATACAAAACTTTAACAGTATGACAAAGATTGAGTTTAACACCCTAGTACTACGTCAGGCAACCTCGCTAAGGTCTTATGCCTTACACTTTACGCACGACGCAGATGATGCTAACGACCTTGTCCAGGATACAATGTTGAAGGCCATAACTTATTACAATAAGTTTAAGGAAGGAACAAATTTAAAAGGGTGGTTATACACTATTATGAAGAATACATTCATAAACAATTACCGCCGCTTTATAAAAATGAACACTTTTGTAACTAAGTCTGATGAGATATCCTCACCAAACCTGGTATTCAGTTCAACAAAAAACCAGGGCGAAGCCAAATTTGTAATGGACGACCTGAAGAAAGCTTTAGACAGGCTCCCCTCTGATTATTACCAGCCCTTCACCATGTATTTTGAAGGCCATAAATACCATGAAATTGCCGATCATTTAACCATCCCTATCGGGACCGTTAAAACCCGCATACACGTTGCACGTAAGCTATTGAAGAAAAGCTTAAAAGCTTACGATAACGGTGTTGCAAAACCTGTTTTCGCAGAAAACTAAACAACAAATAATAGTAAATATGAAAGGGTCTCCTTGTTTTACAGCAAGGGGATTTTTTTGTGCTCATTTTTTCAGCATCTTATCCGTTTTGTATGGCCCGATTAAGTATTTTAGCGGCCTGCAATTTACAATGAAGGATTTGCCCATTTACACAAAATCACAGCTTGCTTTACGCAACGGACAGGACAAACCCGAAGTATGGATAGCTTATAAGGGATTGATCTATGACGTATCGCGCAGTCGTTTATGGTTCAACGGAAAACATTATGAACACTGGGCAGGGCAGGACCTTACCCACGAACTTGTCGACGCCCCGCATGATGAATGGGTGTTTGAGCATTTTGATGCGGTGGGAAAGCTTGGGTGATGTCGGATTTCGGATGTTCGATTTCGGATTTATTTAATGTCGGATTGCGGATGCTCGATTTCGGAATTGTAGAAATATCTTAAATCCGAAATTGAAATTCCGAAACGGCGGAGCCCTCTTGAGCACCTTATAAAAAACAAACAATAGCGAAAAATCCGAAATCAGGCTATTTCAAACTTAGCCAAACTCACAAATTCCTGTACCCTGGCTGCGATTTCCTTTTGGGTAAGGTTCCTGATCTTTTCGGTCCCGAATTTTTCAACGCAGAAGGAGGCTAAAGCCGAGCCGAAAATAATGGCATTTTTCATATTGTTAAAATTAACGGTATCCACCTTAGCCATATAGCCAATAAAGCCACCGGCAAAGGTGTCGCCGGCGCCGGTGGGGTCAAATACCTCGGCTAAAGGCAGGGCAGGGGCTGCGAATATTTTATCCTCGCTAAAAAGCAGTGCGCCGTGTTCGCCTTTTTTAATGATGAGATATTGCGGGCCCATGGTTAATATTTTACGGGCTGCCTTTACCAGGGAGTATTCGCCCGACAGCTGGCGTGCTTCAGCATCGTTAATGGTTAAAACATCCACCATTTTAATGGTTTCCAGCAATTCGTCGAGGGCAATGTCCATCCAAAAATTCATGGTATCCATCACGATCAGCTTCGGGCGTTTGGCAAGGCGGTTTATAACAGTTTGCTGCACCTGCGGCTGCAGGTTGCCCAGCATCAGGTATTCGCAATCCTGGTACGAAACCGGGATAACCGGGTCGAAATCAGCCAAGACATTCAGCTCGGTGATCAGCGTATCCCTGCTGTTCATATCGTTATGGTATTTGCCGGCCCAGAAGAATGATTTCTCGCCCTTTTTTACTTGCAGGCCCTCGGTGCGTATGTGATGGCGGTTCAGATCGTCAATTTCACTTTTCGGGAAATCATCACCAACAACGGCAACAATTTTTACTTTATTATAAAAATAGGAAGCAGCCAGGCTTGCGTAAGTAGCTGCGCCGCCAACAATTTTATCTGTTTTACCAAAGGGTGTTTCAATCGCGTCAAACGCCACGGTACCAATAACAACTAAGCTCATGCAGGTGTATTTTAAAATATTTTGGCGCAAAGATTGCGAAATTACCTTAGAAATTATACTTTTGCACCACTCTAATCAAAAATGCACTCCTGAATAGCTCAGCCGGTTAGAGCATCTGACTGTTAATCAGAGGGTCGCTGGTTCGAGCCCAGCTTCAGGAGCAAAGCCCCGCACGTCCGCGGGGCTTTTTGTATTTAAAGAATTTGTCAATATTTAATTAGCTGATTATAGTCCGGCATGTGCGGGATTAATCAGAGGGTCACTGGTTCATCCCGTACCTACGGGATCAGGAGCAACGCCCCGCGCGTCTGCGGGGAAATGATGTCGCTGAGAAGTACAAAGACCAGGTACCCCTCCTCGAACTGAGTGTAACGGACAAGGGCCAAATCGAAAATGCCATCAAAGAAACAGTTAAACACTTCGGGCGAATTGATGCGCTGGTCAATAATGCGGGGTTCGGAATTACGGGCGCTGCGGAGGCCTGCACAGACAGGGAAGTCAAAAGTCAGTTGGAAGTTAATTTTAAGGAAAAAGAGGCCCGTTTTTAAAGCGTTCGCGTTCACTTCGCCATAACACACGTGATTTTAAATCCGTGAACGCCTGTAAATCAAATAGTTGATTTTTATGAATATCAAAAAATGCAAAAATCTGTAAACCCGTCATTGCATCCAAATTAGTCCTAAGGACGTAATGGCCGGCGGCGTGGACCGGCGTACAGCTAACCGATGGTTCAAACGGAAAAAGCGTTCATGTTAGCGTTCACTTCGCTACAGCACAGGCGATTTTAAATGGCGGCTCATCATAACCTGGGAGGGGGTGGCCGTCTATCTGGTTTCATTATGTTGCATTTGAAAATTTGTTTCTATAACTTAGTGTAGCGCTAATGAGCGGACGCAGACTAAATTCCCTCACTGTCGGCAAGCCATGTCGTTGTCGTCAATAATTCGTCTAAAATAAATTATGGACAATTCTCCGCTGGTAACTCAATTAAAACAGATATATAAAATCTCTGATAAAGATATTGTAAAGATTATTCAATTATTTGAAACCGTGCATGTAAAAAAGAATGAACACCTTTATCACGCCGGCGAGATAGTTAGGTATGTCTATTTTGTAGAAAAAGGTTGTTTGAGGCAATATTATCTAAATAATAACGGGGAGGAACGCACCATTTATTTTAAAGTAGAAAACGGCTGGTGCAGCGAACTGGTAAGTTTCCTGGATAACAGGCCAACCGAATTGTGTACACAAGCGCTTGAAGATAGTACACTACAACGTATCAATCAAAAGAATTGGGTGTATGCTGTCACGCAAATTCAACCTTTTACCATAGGTTTCATAAGAGCGCAACAAGATACTAATCTGATGTTGAAAAAAAGGCTTGCCGAAGCAACAGTTGAAACACCCGAAGAAAAATACGTTCGGTTTATAAAAGAGCAGCCACTTCTGTTGCAAAGAATACCGCTCTATCATATTGCGGCCTATTTATCAATGACTCCTGAAACCTTAAGCCGCATTAGAAAGAAAATTACCGGCAGGTAATTTCTTATCTCAAATCAAGAACCTGGCTGTTTCATCACTATAGTTTTGTGTTGTAAAAAAAAAACAACATGAAAACAGAAACAACTAAAAAAGATCAAACTACAATCGACTTCCTTCTGGAAGCGCCGGACAACGATAGCAAGCCAGCTGTCTTCGCGTTTACAGTGCCGGCCGGAGCAAAAGTTCCCGTAACTTATTATCACGAACGATTTAATGAGACCACTTATGGCCCGGAAAGAATTATCACATTTACAGTGGAAGCCCGGGCAATAGATATTACGCCTGGTGAAACCTCTTTTGTTCCCTGCGGTGCTGTTCGTGGTTTAGAAAGTGAATTGCCTGTAAATCATTTCTTATCTCAAATCAAGAACTTCGCCGCTTAACCACAATAGTTTTGTATTAAAAAAAATTCGATATGAAAAAGCAAACAATCAAAGTTGGTCAAATCATAATTGACTTCCTGCTGGAAGCAGCAGATACTAATGGCTCTGCAGCCATGTTTGAATTTACCGTTCCGGTTGGCGCAAAAGTGCCACTGGCACACATTCATGAGCATTTCGATGAAACAATCTATGGGTTATCGGGTATTTTAACCTTCACTATAGACGGAAAAGTAATAGAGATTGCTGCCGGTGAAACGTGTTTCATCCCCCGTGGCGCTACCCATGGTTTTGACAATTTAAATCAAGTTGAGGCCAAAGGGCTAGCGGTAATTACGCCTGCCCTGCTCGGGCCCATTTTCTTTGAAGAAGCGGCGGCAGTTGTAAATGCAGGCGGCCCTCCCGACCTTGAAAAATTGCGATTAGTATTTGCAAAGTATGGGCTTATCCCCGTTATGCCAAATAAGTAAGACAGTATTTGGGCTGCTCCACAAGACAACTGTTTCTGACCAAGTTGAAAAGTTGTCGGGGTGATAATTAAATCATTTTTAAAAAAGATATTATGGACAAGTATTTAAGTGCATTCGATGAGCAACTCGATATAGCTTTTGAGCCTGAAATATTACTTCCGGTTAAGAAATTCAATATCATGGGGACCAAACAAGCAGAAGCGATGAAAATTGAAAAATTCGTAAAAAACCAAAAAAGTAGAAAATTTATTGAAAAATTAGTTGCAGGAGGACAGTTTACCGGCGTCTTAACTCATCTGGTTAGAGTCCCGCTTTTGCGGGATTAATCAGAGGGTCGTTGGTTCGTCCCGTACGTACGGGATCAGGAGCAAAGCCCCGCACGTCCGCGGGGCTTTTTGTTTGTATGGAATATTACAATTATTCTTCCTCACTTAGCCCGGTCTTCGTAGATGCCGATCATAAGGAGCCATGCCCCAGAGATGAGGAACGCGAATAAAACAATGATTCCGACAGCTGCGATGTAAAGCCCTGAGCTATATCCCAGAATAAGGAAAATTGCGCCTATAACTTCAGCAAGATAGCATAATGTACCACCTCCAAGACGAGGCAGGTTCAATCCAATAGAACTCATACCCGATCTGATAGCTATAACATAGCCCCTGATGAATACGACTGTTGCGATGAGCCAGAGTACAAGCCACTCAAAGCCGAGCGCTTCAGGATGTTGATTCCCCATGAGCGCGAGACCGCTTGCCATGAAAGCTGCGGTGAAGCCCGTCAGCATGTTAATTGCCCGGTTTTTATGCGTTGTGTTTCGTAGAATTATCGCGTGATTGGTCGACATCGCGACGAAAATCAGGCCCGCAAGTGCCGCCGCGCCGCCACCCACCATTACAAAAAAGTTAGTCCATTGCTCTGACATAAAAGTATTTTTCCCCAATTCTGATTGCCGCAGGTTCAATAGTAAGCATGCTGTTTATGCAACCGAATATAAGCTTATTTCAGAAAAGGCCGAAAATGGTGAAACGGCCCCCGGTAGCTATCGGGACGCCGACCACAGACTGAGTTAGTTTACCCTGGCCTTTCTGCACACTCCGAGAAAATATGCCGAACCTAACGCCAGCACAGCATATAATACAACGGTTGACCAGCCATTAGAGTTTCCGACTCCGCCCAAAAGTGCCATCAAGGTTAAAATTAATTGGATTACGTCGTAAATAATGCTGAAGATTAACAATTTGGGCCATGACTTTGCAGCCGGCGAAACATGGCTGTATGACCAGTATATCATAGCTATAAACAACAGCGAGGCGCCGAAATACCGCGTCACCCAGAGGCCGGCGGTATCCTGGGTAAGACCATAAAATGTGGCTACCTGGGCTGGGATAAAAATAAATGCGAGGCCAAAGGCGCCCGCCAGGATCGTAATGATCATTGCGAAGGTTGAAAGTTTCATTTCTTTAGGTTGTTAATTGGTTAATCAAATTTAAATAATATTAAACGACATAACCAATTAATATTCAATAATTTAATTAATTCCAACGGAGAAATTATACCGAATGAGCTGAATGAACGCGTGGTTTTTTTTATGCCTTAGGTTTTACTACTTTTAACTGAATTATAAAGTGATGTAAACAATGTCAAAGCTTAACTTCATTTCGCCTTTTTTCATCGTTTCCGATGTAAAAGATTCGGTGGCCTTTTATGTAAATAAACTTGGCTTTAAAGTGCTGTATATGGGCCCCGAAGATGATCCATTTTATGCTATGGTGGGCCGCGGCCCTGTTTCCATTATGCTCAAGGCAATTGCTGAGGACATAAAACCTATTCCCAATTATACCCGGCATGAATGGGCCCGCTGGGATGCGTACGTTTCAACCGAAGACCCCGACGCCTTATTTGAAGAATTCAGTGCAGCCGGTGTAACATTCCACCGGCCCATCCGGGACGACGGCGATGGCCTGCGCGGGTTTGAAATAACGGATGCCGACGGCTATGTTCTGTTTTTTGGACGGCCTAAAGCCTGACGAGGTATTTTTACGATTTTTTTTCTGACATGAATACAACTTATCCGAAGATCAAAAGCATGAGCCCACAGTTTGTGGTCGCTGATCTCGAACGTTCGCTGGATTTTTATATCCGGGAGTTGGGGTTTGATATTGATTTTCGTTACGAAGATTTTTATGCCGGGATCAGCAGGGATGGTTATACATTGCATCTTAAGTCGGGCAGCCCTGCTATCGAAGAAAGGGCAAACCGGCGCGACAATGAACACCTGGACCTGGTTTTTTCAGTGGACGATATTGATGGTCTTTTTGAAGCTATGAAAAGCCGGTCGCCAATCATCATTCGGCCCTTGCGGGAAATGCCCTATGGCCGCGAGTTTTATATAACTGACCCGGACGGTTATATATTGGGTTTTATGGAAGAAAAGTAAGCAGACAAAGCGTGTAAAGTTGAATTGATCATGGATTAAACCACTTGCTGTGCAGGGCAAGGTTTATCACCTGTGCCTTCGAACTTACATGCAGCTTTTCATAAATATTGGCAATGTGCTTGCGAATAGTATGCGTGCTTAAAAAAAGCTTTTCGGCTATAGCCTTGTAATCCTTTCCCTCAACAACTAATTTTAGTACATCACATTCCCTTTCCGATAATCTTTCTGATAGATCATCCCTGGCCTCATCTTTCTCATCAAGCCGCGCACGTGATAATAAGGCAAGCGCCTTCCGCGCTATGGAAGGGCTCATCGGCGCGCCGCCTATTTCCACTAATTGCTGGATATGATCAATAATGGTACTGGTCTTTTCGTCTTTCAGCAAGTAGCCGTTGGCGCCGTTTTTTATGGCCTCGAAAATTTTGTCATCATCATCAAAAACGGTCAGCATTAAAAATTTCAGGTCGGGGTATATATGGTGCCCGTATTTAACTACCTCGATACCGGTCATTTCGGGCATTTCAATATCCATCAGCACTACGGCCGGGTGCAGCGCCGGCGATAAGTGTTTCATCTGCTCCAAAAAATCACCCCCGTTTTTTGCAGTAAAACGCACTGTTATTTCGTCCGAGTAACCCATCTGATCGGCAAGGGAAAGACGGTTCTGTGTATTATCGTCAACTATAGCGATAGGGATTTTCATCGGTTAAAAATATAAACTTTGTTGAGCGTAAAAAATAACTCATTTGTGTTATTTCCATTGTTTGGTTAAAACTATGCAGGTCCCGGCGCCGGGGCTGCTGGTGATCAAAAGTTTTGCCAATATAGCGCCCGCCCGCTGCTGGATGTTTTCGAGGCCGTAATGACCGGTGTGCTCACTGTTACACTCAAAGCCCTTACCGTTATCAAGTATCTCCAGGCGGTAGGTGTCGGGGCCGTTGCTGTAAAATTGGATGTTGATGTTTTTGGCTTCCGCATGTTTAATAACATTGCTGATCACTTCCTGTACTATTCTGAATATGTGCATCACTTCTCCGGCAGGCAGCAGCCAGTTCTCCTGTATTTGCTCTTTAAAATCCCATAGTATCATGTCCTTGCCCATTAATTGCTGTTTCAGGTATGATTTAAGCTTATCTGCAAATTCCTGTACGCTTACTTCGTGCTTATTTAACACCCAAAGCGTTTCGCGCAGGTCTATCATTGCGGTTTGTGCTATATCATTTACCGAGCCCAAATATTTTCGTTCGTCTTCCGGGCTGAAACCTGCAGGCTGGTCCATGATAAAATCCACATTCCGCTTAATGAAGCTCAATTGTGCGCCAAGGTTATCATGCAGGTCGGCAGCAATACGGCGGCGTTCGGTTTCTTCAGCCCCGGCCACTGCCTTTTCTGAAAGCAGCCTTTCTTCCTCGTGCAGTTGCTGTAATTTTAGTTTTTGCTTCCTGCGGACTTCCCTCAATATCAAAAATGCGATGATCGCGCCCAAGGCGCCAATAACCGCCAGGCCATAAAATAAATAATGCCCTCTCACTAATGCCAGTTGTTGCTGTGCAATAGTGGCCTCTTTTTTTTGTACCTGGTATTTTGTTTCAACATCGGCAATGGCCTGGGCGGAGTTGGCCCGGTAAAACGCATCCATTGACGAAATTATTTTTTCGAGCAGCGCCTCATAGTTTTTTGTGTCGCCTTTAAGATGGTAGGCCCTGGCCAATTCCTGGTACAGGAAAATTCGCTGAAGGCCGTTGGCGGTAACCCCGTTTTTTGCGTGTGTTGAGCTATTTTGAGCTGAGCTGTAAAATGCCAGGGCGTCATTTATTACTTTAATGGCCTTATCAAATTGCCTCGTGCGGGTGTAAACATCAGCCAGGGCTATCAGGTTATCGTCGTGGGGTTCTTTACCATCCACTTTTTCATATAGCAGTATACTTTCGAGTATTGCCTTTTCGGCTTTTGGATATGCCTTTGCCTTTAAATAGATGGCAGACTTTTTTTGGAGTGCCCACGCCTGGTAATTCACATAGCCGGCCTGCGTACTTAAATTAAATGTCTTATCGGCATAATACATGCCCGAGTCCAGCTTATTTATCCAGTAATAGTACTCTGCCAGGTTACCGCAAAGGTTAATGATAGCCGCATCATAACGCGGCCTGCCGGTGGTAAAACTTAGCCCTTTAAGCGCCAGCGAAATGGCCTCGGGCGGGAAATTCATTTCGTATTTATAGCCGCTAAGCGCGTTAAAGCTCTCTGCTATTGCCAATGAATCCTTATAATTCTCGGCCTGGCGCAACACCCCATAGGTTTCTGCGATGGCTTCTTTATAATTAGAAGCATCGCTTATACAATTTATTTTAACATGGCGCAGCCCGAAATAAATATCCCTTGTGGCAGGGTCATCGGCCTTATATTTTGACAATTCCGGCCCAATTAAAGCCAAAGCGCTATCAGCATTGTTCCACCTTAAATAGGCGTTGGCCTGCGCTATGATCGCCTGACTTCGGGAAGGCCTATCATGCAGTTTGGTGGCCAGTATTTGTGCTTTTACAGCATAGTTCCATAAGGTGTCTTTTGGCAATGTTTCAAATCGTGCACACAGGTCAAGCATGGCTCTCAGCTTACTACGGTCGCCTTTTGAAGTATAGATCAAATGTTTCAAGCTGTCTATCTGCAAGCTTTGTGCGAATGCGTAAACAGCGGAAAAAACAAATACAATAAGCAGTAAAAAGCGCTTCATGGCTTAAATGTAAACAGAATTTTCTGCGGCCTTTCATAAAAGTATCAAAATACCGCATATGCGTTATTGACCATTTTTTTAATCATGCGGAACTTTACTGACGTGCTTTAACACTTTAAATCGTTCACAAACAATCATTCAATCATTATGAAAAAATCATTTTTACTTTTCGCTCTTCTCGGCTTTGCATTATTGTCAAAGGCCCAGTCAACTACTACTGCCGCTGCTACAGGGGACACTTATCATGCGTTTAAGTTTGATATAGGGCTTGGCTATGCCATCCCGTCAGGCAGCGGCGCCAAAGCAGGGGCCACTTTTACATTGCAGCCGCATTATCGTTTATCCGATGATCTTGCTATCGGCCTTCGGCTCGAGGGTGCCGGGCTCGGGTACCAGAACGACCTCGGCAAAACGAAGGTTTCGCTCCTGGAATCCTATTGCGCTACCGGCGAATATTACCTGGCTAAAGATGGTTTCAGGCCTTTTGTAGGGGCGGGCCTCGGCTTTTTTGATCAGTCGTCGCTAAAAGCAAGTAATGGCAATGCAACGCTTGTTGCCGGCGCTACCAATTTTGGTTTATTCCCCGAGATCGGTTTTGAAATAGGTCATTTCCGGATGTCGGCCGATTACGATATAGCAGGCAATAGCAATAACTACCTGGCATTTAAGATCGGCGCCTTTTTCGGCGGCGGTAAAAAATAGCATCGCCTTCAATAGTTCTTTTTGGGATTAGTTTAATTAGTTGGTTTGGTGAGCCCCCGTTTTTAAAGATGAGGGCTTTTTTATTTTAGGACGTTGGCGTGTAATACATATCTCATTTATTATCAAACACAATTATGTGTTGGATATCTCTGTCGCAACCTGTTCCGTGTTAAGTTTCTTCGCCGGCCTCATTAAAAATTTAATGAATATCAATGCGATAACCACCGCGATAATCCCCTGGGCCAGCACAGTTGCCGGTGCGCCAATACGTTGAGATACAGCGCCGGTCAGGAGGCTGCCAAGCGGCGACATGCCGAAGATGGCCATCAGCAGTATGCCGATCGCGCGGCCGCGCATGGCCGGCGCGGCATCCGACTGTACAATAATATTACTTACCGTGTACTGCGCTATAGCGCCAAAACCGACTATAATTATAAAAAACATAGCTATGGGGAAGCTTTTTATTTGCGAAAAACAGATCAATCCCGCACCCAGCAATACGTTGCTTATGAACAATATCCGTTTTAAATGCGTGCCGGCTTTGCGCGAGGCGATAAATATTGTACCTGTTACCGCGCCAATGCCTGCAAAGCTATTGATATATCCGAAAGTTGCGGCCCCGCCCTTGAAAACCACCTTGGCAAATACCGGCAATACAGTGTTATAGGGCAGCACCAGTAAACTTACCATAGCGAGCATAACAACGACGAGCCCGATCTCAGGGGTGTTTTTAACGTAAGCAATGCCTTCGGCAAATTCTGCGATAACTTTTTTATGTATTTTTTGGGGCTGGTAAACCGGCAATTTCATGAGCAGTAATGACAGGATAACCGCGCCAAAACTCGCAGCGTTAAGCAAAAAGCACACACCGGCGCCAAATACGCTCAGCACCACGCCCGATAATGCCGGCCCTAACAATTGCGCCAGGCTGGCCGTTGCTGTCGTAAGCGACACCGCATTCGGCAGATCGGCGGGGCTGTCAACAACATCATGCAGCAAAGTTTGCCGCGCGGGCACATCGAAAGCGTTTATGATGCCCAATATCACGCTGAGTAAAAGGATCGCCCATATCATTGTGTGGCCGCTGATAACCAATACAGCAAGCAGCATAGCCTGTATCATCGAGATCACCTGGGTAATTTTTATGATCGTGTAACGGTTATACCGGTCGGTTGCTACGCCGCCGGGTATCGAAAATAAAAATGACGGAAATTGCTCCGCAAAAACAGTTACCCCAAGCAGGAACGGAGAATGGGTTAGGGAGTACACTACCCACAACACGGCTGTGCGCTGCATCCAGGTGCCAAATTGCGATACCGCCCGTCCAAAAAAATAAAGTGTAAAGTTGCGGCTTGCAAGGGCCCTGAATACGTGGAGTTGACTTACTTTCTTCATTGAGATAGACAAAATTCTAATAAATGTCGAAGAAAAGGTAAAAAATTTGAGATTGCAGCCATTTGGTAATTGTATTGCGTAACAATTGTGTGGGCGGTTCGACACAGCATCTCAAAATTTAAAAACCACATCAATTCCTAACATAGCCCTAACCTTACTCCATTAGCTTTGGCTAAATATTTTTATGCTATGAAAAAGCTGCTATTCCTATCACTTTCCTTCATTTGCTCATTAGTAACCTTTGCCCAGGACACCACGCAGCAGGTTATTCCCGGCAGGACAAACAGTGCACATCAGGAAGGAAAACCCTATGTTATCCTGATCTCTGCCGATGGCTTTCGTTATAATTATGCCGAACAGTATAAGGCTGAACACCTACTGGCTTTTGCCAATGAAGGCGTTAAAGCGTCGTCCATGATACCGAGCTTTCCCTCGGTCACTTATCCAAACCACTACGCCTTAGCCACTGGCTTGTACCCGGCACATCATGGCATAGTGCAAAATATTTTTTACGATCGCGACCGCAAAACATACTATAATTCCAGTAACAAAGCTGCCACCCAGGATGGTTCATGGTATCACGGTACGCCGCTTTGGGTTTTGGCCGAGCAGCAGCACATGCTTGCCGCCAATTTTTACTGGGTAGGTTCCGACGCTGCTATTAAAGGCACTTACGCTACCTATTACTATAAGCACAATAATAAAATACCCATTCACGACCGCATAGAAACCGTGGTAGGCTGGCTGAAAATGCCCGCCGATAAACGTCCGCATTTTATTACCTTTTACCTACCGGAGGTTGACGATGTAGGGCATGAGTACGGCCCGGATTCGCCCGAAGTAGGTAATTCGGTTCATTTTATCGATTCAACAATTTATGAGCTGAACAAAGCCGTAAGTACCACAGGGCTTAAGGTAAACTATATTTTTGTATCAGACCATGGTATGACAGAACCTGATACCAAGCATCCTTTGCCTACGCCTGCCGCCCTGGATACCTCCAAGTTTTTTATATCCGGCGACCGCGTGGTAGTTGAACTGATCGCCAAAAATCTTGCGGATATTCAACCAACTTACGAGGCGCTGAAAAAAGAAGGCGGCGATTACGATGTTTACCTGCGCGAAAATTTGCCGGTACATTTACATTCGTCAAAAAGCGATGACTGGCATAACCGCATCGGCGATATTGTGCTCCTGCCGCACTGGCCTAAATTGTTCAACCTGTATAGCCGGAAGCTGGACAAAGGGCAGCACGGCTACGACCCCGCAACAGTAAAAGATGTACATGCCATCTTTTACGCCTGGGGCCCGGCCTTTAAACCTCATACCGAAATAGCGCCTTTCCCGAACGTGGATATTTATCCTTTGGTATCGCAGATACTTGGACTTACTTATACTGAGAAAATTGATGGGACGAAGGAATTAGCGGATGAGGTGTTGAAAAAATAATTGCGGGCCGGAACGAGCAGTTATGCACTTGAATTGATGCTGCGTATCCGCTAAAACTGCTGCAAATAACTCGCCTTAAAAATAAGATGATCTTCGGTTTGGGCTATTAACGGCGTTGTTGTTAGTTGGGTGTTAACGCCCCGGTTATAAATGAGGTATAAATAACTCAGCGGCGAAAACTCCCAGGCCATCCGTATATTGTAGCTGTTGGAATTATTCAGCGCGTTTTTTTGATAAATACCGGTAAGCTGCAGCCGTGGGTTAAGTGCAAAGCGCCCTTGCAAAATGTACAGGTTAATGGCTTTGCTGGTATTGTCGATCCCAACGCCCTCAAACTGGTTGCGGTTAAATTCACCCTGGAAAGAGACGTACGGAACAGGTGCAAACTGCACTTTGTAGTCGGCGGATATTAGCTTGCCATTAAAATAAGTGCCCGCTGTAAATGTTACCTGGGTATTGAGCATTTTTGACGGGTCGGTTGAAAAATAAATTTGCTGGTTAAAATATTTATAGTCGCCGGGAGCGATATTTACATTAAGCGGTGAGAACGTAGCCGTTAAATGCTGCCATACTGATTCGAACCCGTAACCGAAAAAGCCCCCGTCCTTAAAATTAAACCATATTGGGAACACCGGCAGATCGGCTTCCGAAAATTTGCCGGTTGATGCGGTATAATATAGCTCGGGCAATATTCCCGGCGAATAAGCCAGCAGGAAGCTTTTAAATGGCAGTAAGTTGCCCCTGTAAAAAAAATTCATACCAGGGGTGGTCGCAATCACGTCACTTCGCGAAATGAAGCCCATTTTGGGGTCGAAGTTTTTGGTTATTACGGATTCAGTTAACCATATCTCATGACTGTTGGTATTGTTAAAAAACTGCACCACACCGGCAAAACCCCTTTGCCCGGTATTGGTAGTAGTAGATTGGGTAGCAATAGCATTAATTGAATTTGATTCGCCGATGCGAAAGAAACCGTCGAGGGTCGATTCAATATTTGCTGCGCCGGGCTGTTCCTTCAGTGTCACCAGCCCGCCGATGCGATCCTGGCTGCCAAAGTTTTGTGAAAATCTTCCCACAAAGAAGTTTGTGGCAGGGGCGCCATCATAACCCTGCTGGCGTATCGCCATAGCCCCGTAATTTGTTGATGCCGAGCGATAAACAAAACGTCCGCCGCCAACGATGGGGATGGGGTTCCCGCTGGTATCCAGGCCAATAGTACGGCTATTGAACGGCTGGTAATGCATGGAGCCGCCCGCCTGGTCGCCATTCATGGTTACCTGTACGCCGAAAAGTGAGGCATTCTCCAAAAAGAATTGCCGTTTTTCGGGAAAGAATACATTGAAGCGGGAAGTATTGTTTACCTCCTGGTCCACATCGGCCTGGGCGAAATCGGTATTGGCCGTAAGATCGAGCACCGCGTTGGGTGTAATTGTCCATTTCAGGTCGCCGCCATATTTAAAGGCAGAAGTATGCGGCGGTTCTGTACTTCCAAAGTTTGTGTAATGGTCCTGGGATGCCAGGATATAGGGGTCGACCGTAATATTTGTTGCGTGCGGCGGGGGCTGCAGGTTGGTAAGTACGCCTGCGTAGTTCATGTGCGTTGCCGAAAAAATACGCGGGAAGGGCGAAAACGCACTGATCTCGTTAGTGAGCCGCCGGTTGCGGTAAAGATTAAAACCCCAGCTTTGCAGGGTATCTTTATTTCTCGGATAGCGTAGTGTTTTCCATGGAATAGCCATCTCGGCCACCCACCCCGAATCGCTGCGCGCAGTACGTACGCTCCAAATACCATCCCAGTCGATATCGTAATACAGATCGTCAAAAGAAAGCAGATCGCGTTGTACGCCGTAGGCATTGGTGGCAAATACCATTGCGTTGCGCTGATCGTTAAAAGTATCGAACGCCAGGTTGACAAGGTCATGCCGGGTATAGTCAAAATCCCTTGCAAAATCAGTGGCCATGATGGCTTTTTTGCCTTTCGGATCTTTACAAACGATCCCAAAATAAAGATATTTCTGATTGTATATTACTTTAACAACGGTAACAAACTGCGAGGGTTTGCCCTGGTAAGGTTCAACCTGTATAAAATCAGACGCGCCTGTGGCCAGCGCCCATTCCGGCTCATCGAGCACGCCGTCAACTTTTATATTTCCGATGATCTTTACCGCCTTTAATTCCCGCCGGTGCGGGTTGGGTTTAAATACCACCGCATCCTGACCTAAAGCATACGCAACCAGCAATAAGAAAATAAACGTAAAGTGTATTTTCATAGGCTGAGTGACTTACAGAGAGGCGGCTGGAGAGCGATCATTGATGGCAAATTACAAAATTTCCGAATAAAATTTTCTGTCTCCGATAAATCAGTTCCGATCCCGCTTAGCTTACAAAACCCTTATCAACGCATCTCCATTTTTTTCCTGAAGCCAGCCCATCGCATCAAAATGGTGCCGCATTTTCCGCATCTCCCCCTCAAAATCGGCCACACCCTCCTCCGCCACGGCAACCAACAACCCGCCGCTGGTTTGCGGGTCGGCCAGGATATATTTTTGCGCTTCGGTAAGCGTGCCTATCTTATGCCCGTAGCTGGCCCAGTTGCGCTGCGTGCCGCCTGGGAAACAATTTTGATCCAGGTAATATTCCAGGGACGGAATAACCGGCACCTTATCAAATTCAATGGTTGCCGATAAGCCGCTTCCATCGCACATTTCGACGAGGTGGCCCAGCAAACCAAAGCCGGTTACATCGGTCATTGCTTTTACATAAGGCATTTTGCCAAACATTTCCCCGAGTTTGTTCAGAGTGGTCATGCTTTTTAAGGCGATGGCAGCGTCTTCGGGCAATAAAACACCCCGTTTTTGCGCGGTAGATAAGATGCCCACACCCAGGGCTTTAGTAAGGTATAAGCGGCAGCCTGCTGTTGCGGTTGAGTTTTGCTTTAGGTGTGCAATCTCCACCATGCCGTTGACAGCCAAGCCAAATACCGGTTCCGGACAATCGATGCTGTGGCCGCCGGCTAAGGTAATGCCGGCTTCGGCGCAAATGGCGCGTGAGCCTTCCAATACCTTTTGCGCTGTTTCCGGCGGCAGTTTATCAATGGGCCAGCCCAAAATGGCGATGGCCAGTACCGGTTTGCCGCCCATGGCATACACGTCGCTGATGGCATTTGCGGAGGCTATCCGCCCGAAATCGTATGCGTCATCCACAATGGGCATAAAAAAGTCAGTGGTGGAAATCAGGGCGATACCATTACCCAGGTCCAGCACTGCCGCATCGTCGCGTTTGTCGTTGCCCACCAGCAACCTGGCATCGGGGCTGTGCGTTATAGGGCTATGCAAAATTTTGTCGAGGATAGCCGGGCTGATCTTGCAGCCGCACCCGGCGCCGTGTGAATATTGGGTAAGTTTTATCGCTGTCGCTTCCATTATTATCGGGCCTGTACAGGCATAAGTATTGTTTTACTGAATTGCAGAATTTGCTCTGCATGACGCCCATGGCCCCCGTCCGCCAGGTCAAGTGAAAACACCTTGTCAGCCGTGCGCTGGGACAAGCCAGTGCGGTAGGTTTTATCATAATAAACCAATACTATGCGGACAAAATCCTCCATGCGGTTTTCACGGATGGCAATTATGGCATTTTTGGTTTGTTCCGGCCCGAGGCGTTTGCGGATACGTTCGGTACAAGCTATTAAAAAATCCTTATCCAAACCGCCATATTCAGCCGTTAAAAAGGCAACGCGCGTTTGCAGATCGGTTTTGATATTGATCATCGCCGCTTCACGCATTTGCTGCCAGAACGGTTTTGGAATGGAACATTGGCCTATGCTGAGGCTTTCATCTTCGATCCAAATTTCGCGGAGGGTATCCATGCCTTTTAGTTCCTTGGCCAGGTTGTTTTCAAACTGCTCCTGGCTGGGCTGCAGCATTTTATTCATGCTGCCGTATGCCGACCCCTGGTGCTGCGCCAGGTCTTCCAGGTCGATTACCTGTTCGCCCATTTTTTTGAGCTGCTGCAATATTCTCGTCTTCGCGGAACCGGTCATCCCGCCTAAAATGCGCAGCCGGTATTGTTTTTCAAATTGCTGGTGTACCCAGGCGCGGTATTTTTTATACCCCCCCACGATGACATAAACCCCGAAACCATATAGGTCAAGTGCCCATGCCATTGCCCCGCTGCGCATACCGCCGCGCCAGCAATGTACAGCGATCTTTTTGCCGGGTGCAATTACTGATGCTTCTTTTATGAAACCTGACCATTTTGCGCCCGTAAGATCGAACCCTAAAAGGATCGCCTGCTCGCGGCCGGCTTGTTTATAGGTGGTGCCCACGAGCACCCTTTCTTCATTAGTGAACAAAGGCAGGTTAACAGCGCCGGGGATGTGCCCCTGCTCAAATTCGGCAGGGGTGCGTACGTCGATCAAAACGATGCCGTCGTCCTGTCGAAGAAAGTCCTGAATTAATACCGGCTTTACCATTAAGCGGTAAATATACGCTACAATTTATTTTTGTTTAAAGCTGTTTTTGGCACGGGCCATCAGAAAATGGCTCATACGGTCGCTGGCTGGGGCCCGGCCACGAGGGTAAGGTTCCGCAGAGATGAATGGCTTTTATGTTTTATCTTTTCATCGGTAAATGAATGGTAAGGTAAAAATATTTACTACAGGCTGAATGCAAACGGCAGCAACACAAAGGAAAAAGATCAGGTATACAAATGTTATTTGAATAATCGACAGTGTCTTCTAAATTAATGTTTTTGTGCTTTTAGAAATGACTTTGCCACATCAAGTTCCGGTCTTTTTGAATCAGGCGCATTGGCAATAGCAATCAGTTTTTTATAATAAAAATTTGCTTTTTTTAAATCGTGCAACTTTTTAGCGGATGTCCCCGCTCCATAAAGGCCGTTAAACCGGTTGGGGTGTCTTTCCAAATCTGCTTCGTAGGCTTCTAAAGCTTTCGCGGGTTCGTTCATTTGCAGGAGCATATCGCCCAGTAATTCTCGTGCCGGGATTACTTCACCCGGAGTAACAGGGTTTTTTTGAGTGTTGTCTTCCATGGCCGCAGCCGTAATCATATTCTTTAATGCTTCGGCATTTTTTCCTTCTTTAAACAGTATCCATGCTTCACCGGTATTGATCTGAATCTTTACCTGGTTTGCTTTATATGCGTCATTTTGTTTAACTAAAGTGTCATAGATTGGGCGTAGATTCCCTAACTCCTTGTCCGCCGAATCAATTTTATTAATATGAACAAAACCGAGAAGCCGGGTGAAATTGAAAATAGCCTTTTGCCATGGAAATTTTTGCCAGGGAAAGTTAACAGGGTGTGTTTTAAGGCCGGCTGCATCTTCCCATAGCTTGTTTTCGAGCACATAGCGGGCCGGAATAGCAGCAAAAGCATAGGCATCTTTAAAATTCAGCGGGTAAACCACATCGATAGTTTTAAGATAATCGCATTGCTCTTTTGCCTGCTTATTTTCTGCTTTTTGTAAATAAGCATAAACAAGATAGTCAAGGCCATGAAGTTCTTCATCCCAGGCACCCTGAATACCGGCAGCACCGGCATAGCACTTCGCATTTGAAACTGAAACAAGATTTGATTTTATAGATTCGTCCCACAAGCCAAGTCTTGTAAAAATGTGCGAGGGCATATGCTGGGCATGTGCCGAAGATGGCGCGATGGATGCATATTTTCGTGCTGCAGGCAGGGCTAATAGCGCAAGTTCAGGGTAATCGTAAGTATGAATAATATAATGTACTATTCCCGGATGATCGGGTTCCCCGGGATATAAGGAGGTTAAAATAGCACCGGCCTTTTTTTGATTGCCGAAAGATTTGTCCGCCGGGTTTGCTGCTGCATCAAGCGCCAGCGCATAAAATATAGCGGCTTCCTTATCGTTCGGATTGTCCCTATATGTTATTTCCATCCCTTTTTCAAAACGGACACTACGGGTATAGTGATCTGCTTTATCCCAATCTCTATAAAACGATGCCATCGCATCAATGTACTCAGATTCTCTTTTTGATTTTTGTGCAATGGACTGTGCAATGGCAATTGCTTTAGCTCCTTTTTTTAGCTCAGCTTCGGCGGGCGGCGACCAAAGCGGATGGTTGTTGCACATTGCCACCCCCCAATAAGCCATGGCACAACCGGGATCTTCGTCAATCACCTTTGCAAACGCCTTCTCTGCTTCGTCATACTCAAATGAATGGAGTAATTCAATGGCCAGGTTAAAGTCTTCTTTTACCTGCCCTTTACAGGAGGTCTCAAATTCGACACGTCCGAACTGCTTGTTTGGAGCGCCGCATAAAATAATTTCTCCCCGTTTAAGGCCGATTGCGCTTATTGCTTCGTTTGATGGGGCATTTTTTTTCTTATTACAGGATAAGAGTGTAAATAAGGACAGACTAAGAAATATGAAAAGTAATGCATGTATTAAGTTTTTCATAACTACCAGGTCATAATTTTTATGAATGATAATATAATAGCCAGCTATAAATAAAACACAACTAAATTTAATGGCCTAAAATTACAAATTTTGATGTTTTTAAACCTATCACCCGGAATGCCCCCGATTTTTATACAACTTCTAATTCGTTTAATTTTTTTAATTGATCGATAAAGTGGTTCGAATTCCACCGAGTCCGGGAATCACAGCCCAGCATATTCGCAGGGATCCTTTTTTTTGTCTTTGCGTTTACAAATCAGCCTTATCGTCATACTCACCTTGTAATGCATATTTCCCAAAGGTGAATAGGCCAATTGTAATAATGGGCGTAACGATAAACATCACGATAATGCTAAAGATCAGGTCGTCGGGCTTGCCCGTCCCGATCTTTGGGATACCTAATTCAATAATACCCAGATAAGCAGCAACTAAACCGAGGAGTATCCAAACGAAACCCAGCATTCTTTTCAGCCGGTTCTTTTTAGCCGGATTTTTTATAGGCGCCGCCTGTTCTGCTTTGTTTTCCTTAAGGTACAAAATCCCTATTATCAAACTGATACTCATGAGTATAATAGGATAGTTCAGGCCTGCAAGGTAAAAATCGGGGCTGTGGTCCTCCTTAGCTTTTGCTATTAAATACGCGGATATAACCGGGGCCATGCCGCCGAAAATACCGAAACCTATGTGATAGGGTAGCGACATAGAAGTATAACGGATCTTTAACGGAAACATCTCAACTAAATATGCCGCCGAAGCTCCGTGAGCCATACTGACGACAATCACCAAAAGGAAAACTAAAAAAACAAGCTTTCGCTCGTCAGGCGGGCTAACTTTTATAACTTTTGAAATATCCGGATTAATTATGCGCGGCGTTTGCTTTTTTACTTCAGCTAATAAAGTGCCATCTGTATAAAAATGCTGTGTGGTTGTTATAGTAAGCTGTTCCTTATTTGGCAAACTTTGCTGTTTTACATCAACTGTCATAGCCGATTTATTCTCCACTTTTTTTTGAAGATCAACAGTTTGATAGATCTGATCGAAAACCGGTCGGAATCCTACGATCCCCAAAAAGAGGCCCATCATTAATATCGGCTTCCTCCCAATGCGATCGGATAACCAGCCAAAAAATACGTAAAGAGGGACGCCGAGTGTTAAACCGATAATTAATACCAGGTTGGCCTGGTCATAGTCGACAAACATAAATTTAACCAGGAAGCTTTGAAGAAAAAAAGTTGAAGAGTAACCGACGACTCCAATACCAAGCGTTAGCCCGAATATGGCTAACAATACTACTTTCAAATTTTCCTTATTGCCAAATGAGTCTTTCAAAGGGTTGCGCGAAGTTCTGCCTTCTGTTTTAGCTTCTGCAAACAATGGCGACTCCGACATATTTTTCCTGATAATTACCGATGCGATCACCAAAACACTTGATAAAAGAAAGGGGATACGCCAACCCCAGCTTTCCCAACTGGATATTGACATGGAATTTTTTGTTCCCATGATTACCAAAAATGCAACAACAACGCCGAAACCACCGGTAAATGTTATCCAGGATGTCCAAAATCCCCGTCTATTTACCGGTGAATGCTCGGCCACAAAGGTGGCAGCGCCACCAAACTCGCCGCCAATGGCCAGCCCCTGCAAAAGCCTTAAAGTAAGCACTATAGTTGGGGCCCAAAAACCAATTGTTTGGTAAGCCGGTATAATGCCAATTGCAAAGGTTGCGCCGCCCATCAGCACAATGGTAACCATAAACGTATATTTTCGCCCGATCAAGTCCCCTAAACGACCAAAAAACAATGCGCCAAACGGGCGTACCAGCATCCCGGCCGCAAAAGTGGCCAGTGTAGCCAAAAATGCAGCAGTGGGGTTCCCGGTAGGGAAAAATTTTGTGGATATGATAGTGGCGAGGCTCCCGAAAATATAAAAGTCATAAAATTCGAAAAGTGCGCCGACGGTAGATGCGGCTACTACAGGGACTAATGATTTTGTTGAATTGTGCGGTTGTGGTTGCTCCATCCGGGGTTTTAAACTTTGGGCTGGTTTAATCAATTCGTAATAATAATGAAAAGGATTGACAAATTATCATGGGTCGGCTTTTATCCTGCTGTTAATCAGGAGGTCGCCGCCCTGTATGCATGGGATCACGAGCGAAAATCGAAAAACTATTAGACCAATGTTAAAGGCTTTCGTCATTGCGTGGGCATATCCGTCCACTATTTTTAACTATGCCTGATTTTCCAATCCCTGATTATTATATTTACCTGAAATAAACCGCTCAAACTAAAGTTTAACATGAAAAAAACAGTACTTTTTGTCGTGGCTATGATCTCTTTGTCGGCAGTAGTGCAGTCATGCCACAAGGATAATAATAGCAATAAGGTAATAAAGGTTTATAATGTGTCGGGGCTGTTCTCCCTGACGGGCAATGGGTCTACGCTTGGTATTAATTCAAAAGCCGCTGTTTCCATCGCGGTTACGGATATCAACAACTATTTATACGCCAAAAATGCCGACTTCAGGATGTCGGCAGATTTTTATGATACCCAGTTCGAACCGGCAACTGCCGCGCAGGATTTTGCAAAGGCTGCCGCCGGAGGCACGCATTATATCATAGGCCCGCAAACCAGCGCCGAGCTGGGCGCTATTAATACCCTGGCCGATCCGGACGGGGTAATAGTGGTTAGCCAGGGAAGTACAGCAAGCAGTTTGGCCATAGCCGGCGACGCAGTTTTCCGTTTTTGCCCGCCCGATAAAGTAGAGGGTGCAGCAATAGCCAATTCTATTTACAAAGCAGGTGTACGCGGTTTGGTTACCCTTGCCCGTAATGATGCTGGTAACCTGGGGCTGCAAACTGCAACCGGGAGCTCGTTTACAACATTGGGCGGCCATATAAGTGCGCTTGCTGCTTACGGCACAACAGCAACCGATTTTACTGCCCAAATTGCTTTATTGCACAGCCAGGTAACGCAGTTGGCAGCCACTTACGGGATGGCCAATGTGGCTGTATATCTTGCGTCATTTGAGGAATGTACCGAACTATTTCAACAGGCTGCCGCTGATCCGGTGATCAGCAAGGTACGGTGGTATGGCGGTGATGGGGCAGTATTAAGCGCCGCTTTAACAGCCGTCCCCACTGCGGCAGATTTTGCAATAGCAACCAGCTTTTATGCACCTACTTTCGGGCTGCCTGCGGCGCTTAAAGCAAAATGGCAACCCATTTCCGACCTGGTAACCGCAGCAACCAATATACAGCCGGATGCTTTTGCCTTATCCACTTATGATGCCATGTGGGTGATAGAGAAAACGATTGAAGTATCTGAAAACAAAAACGTAACTTTTACCCAGTTAAAAGCAAACTTCGCCGAGCAGGCCAACGCCTATACCGGCATAACCGGCCCAACCGCACTCGACCAAAATGGCGACAGGGCTGGCGGTGTTTTTGATTATTATGGCCTGCTTAAAACAGGCAGCACCTATAGTTGGACACTGGTGGGCCAATCGGGTAATTAAAAATACCGGCGAAGGACTAAAACGGCTATAGGCGCGCCAGGGATGACTTCCATTGTCATTAACAATAGCAGATGAATTTACGCCCACGCCGCTTATGCTGTTTCGGCAGCTGTGTAACCTTTTGATGGTGGGTTAATAAAATAATCGTTTTGAGGATTGCTTTTTAATGGTCAAACGAGTTCACGACGTGGGCTAAGTTCAGGATGTAAACAGATTCTTTTACTAAACTTGATGGTCAACCCTCAGCTTTGAATTACCGGAAAAGACTTTTTTACCTTATTGCGTTATCCTCTTTATTGAAGATATTCAATGCTTCCACCCAGGAACTTGGTAACGTTGAGGCATATTATTGGGCCTTGGCGACAAAGCTACAGTGGAACTATTTTGATCACCCGCCGATGGTTGCGTGGCTTATCCGTTTAACAACTTTAAACATGACACTGCATAACGAGCTATTCGTGCGTTTGGGGGCGATCATATCCTCGGCCGTATGCATCTGGCTAATGTTTAAAGCAGGGACTGCACTTAACAATGCCCGCACTGGTTGGTTTGCAGCACTGCTTTATGCTACATCTATTTATTCGGGGATGAGTATTGCAGCCTATATTTTACCGGATAGCCCGCAAATGATGTTTTGGTTAGCCTCACTTTACACATTGATCAAAATTATCCGCCTAAATCCCAACGACCCGCGATTTGGTAATCAATGGCTATTATTCGGATTACTCGCCGGGTTATCTATCATGTGCAAAGTACATGGGGTATTTTTATGGTTTGGAGCGGTGATGTATTTTTTAATTTACAACCGCTCCCAGCTTAAAAGCAAGTATTTTTTTATGGCGATAGGCATAACACTTATCGTCATCTCACCCATAATCGCCTGGAATTTTCAACATGATTTTATTACTTACAGATTTCACAGCGCCCGCGTATTCGCGGCCGGTCCATCGATCGATTTCGCCAGGTTCATTAAGCAATTTGCCGAAATTGTATCTTCTACCGGGCCAATCCATTTTGTACTTATCTGTATTGGCGTATATTATGCCGTTAAAGGCAAATTACTTGTGGGGAAAAGTGAAATGCGGATGGTGTTGTTTTGCACCCTGCCATTAATATTTATCGTATGGATAATTGCCCTTTTTAATAAAGTAATGCCGCATTGGTCGGGCCCTGCGTTAAGTTCCCTGCTGCTTTTTCCTGCCGTCCATCTTGCAACGAACCTACGGGATGCAAAATCAAGGATGCCTACTGTTTTAAAGTTTGCCGCTGCTTATTTGCTGCTTATAGTGATCCTGGATTTTTTTGTAATTAATTATTTCCCGGGCACTTTATCAATAGAAAAACAAGGTATGAAAATAGGTGCTGACGATGGCTCGTTAGATATGTACGGCTGGAAGCAAGCCGGATTGAAATTCGATTCGGTTTATCGTTCGGATCGTGCCGCTAACCTGATGCCGGCAAACCCGCCCATCGTGATCAGCGATTGGATCACCGCAGCCCATATTGATTACTACATCGGCAAGCCTGTGGGCCTCGAATCCTGGGGTTTAGGAGATGTTTACAGCCTGCACCAATACTTCTGGATGAACAATCATAAAAGGCCGTTAAAACAAGGTGAAAGTGCTTATCTGATCATTCCTACCAATCTGTTTTCGTACAAAAACTTTAACAAGGTTGTTGGCGATTTTAAGGATTATCATTTTGCAGCCATATTCCCGGAATACAGAAGCGGGATGATTTGCAAGCAATATTATATCATAAGGTTGTACGGGTATAAGGGTGCGGCCGCCGTTTCCAGGGCCGCGATTAAATAATGAATCGCAGATCTCCCGGTTTCCATGTTTCGCAGTATTAAATAACTTTATCCTGCATAAACAAACTTATACCCAATCCCCCTCACGGTTTGCAGGAACTGCGGTGAATCGGCATTTGACTCTATCTTTTTACGGAGCCTTACAATATGCATATCAAGTGTGCGGGTGTTTACATCGGCATTATAGCCCCAAACCTCCATCATCAGCTCTTCACGGTTAATTACCTTGTTCTTGTTTTTCAGGAAATACAGCAATATGCGGTTTTCGAGGATGGTAAGCTCTACTTTCTTGCCGTCCTTTAACAGCAAGTGTGTGTTCGGCAAGTGCTCCATATTGGCAAAGCGATACGACTCCGATTTTTCGGTATTCAGCGAAAATTTGATCTTATTATCGATCATCGCCACCAAAACATCCATATTAAAAGGTTTGATGATATAGTCGGATACGCCAAAATTATAAGCTTTTATCTTGTCCACATCCTGGCCTTTCGCGGTCATCATTATTACCAGGTTATCAAACCCCTTCGCCCTGATATTGGTGCAGACTTCCGAACCCTGCTTGCCGGGCAGCATCCAGTCTAACAACACGATCTGCGGCAGCTCCTGTAAGATAATTTCTTCGGCATCATCGCCGTTAGCGGCCTCTAAAACTTTATAACCTTCTGATTGCAAACGCTCTGCTACCAGGAAACGCAGGTTTTCATCATCTTCAACCAGCGCGATTTTAATTTCTTTATTCATAATTCAATTTTCATAAGGTAAAGTTATAATAAACTCCGAACCTACGTTAACCTTGCTATTAACTGTTATTTCTCCATTCATAAAATTGACCAGTTCTTTACAAAATGCCAAACCTAAACCTACGCTCCCGTTTTGATTATATTGGTTCTCGATCCTGTAAAACTTTCCGAATATATTGCTGAGTTCATTTTTTTGTATCCCTATCCCCTTATCAGCAAAAGAAAATATAATATTCCTTTTTTCGTGCGTTACATTTATGGAAAGCACTTTTTTATTTGGGTGCGAATATTTGTAGGCATTCTCAATCATATTCTGAAAAACGCTGCCCAGCAACACCGGATCGGTATAAAAAGACTGAACGCCATGAACGCCGCAGCTTATTTTAAAATCCGGGTATTTTATTTTAAACGTCTCTTTGTACCTGTTTACAAAATCTCCAACGTTTATTTCCTCCTTTTTAATATCAATTGATTTATTTTCAAGTTGGGTAAACGATAAAAGTTTATTCATCAGGTCATTAAGATTATCGGCCTCCTCATTTAATATCCGGCCGTACTGCTTGCGCTGTTTCTCGGTAAGCTCGCTGTCGCCGCTTAAGTTTGAACCTGCAATTTTTATTACGCTCACCGGGGTTTTAAATTCGTGTGTAAAATTGTTTATAAAGTCGTACTGGAGCTTGAAGAGTTTTATGTTAAAATTCAGATCGCGGTAAATAAGCCAGCCGACCAGCACCAGGAAGCCATAAATTAACAGTACAAGCGCACCTATGGGCATGAACCGGCGGTTTGTTTCTGTAGTAAGATAATTTTGGGTCGAACTAAAATATAGTTTAAAATCAGCGAATGCGCCTGGCAGGGCTACCTCGGTAACAAGGTTGTCGTTTTCGGCGCCCAGCGGATCATAAACTACAGGTTGTATACTAACATCCTGGTAAAGTTCCTTATGCAGGTTCCTGATTCGTAATAAATAAGGGTTCAGGAAAAACGTCATCATATTTTGTTTGTAATAGGATGATGGGTTTCCATTTTTGCTCAGTTCCCGGTATGTTTTTATATCCGTACGCCGAAGGATATTCGAATAGCTTATCTTATCTGATTTTACATCATAAAAAGTTTTAAAAATTTCATCCTGGGGTGATTCCTTCGATGTATCTGAAAAAGCGATATAGTCGCTGAGTTTAACGGCCATTTGTTTGAAATCCTCTTCATCAGTTGTATTCCATATTCTTAAACCTGATAATTTGCCAATTTCAGGCACAAACTGGTACATCGCATTAATGGAAATACCCAGGTTATTTCTTACTACAGTGCTATTTTTTTGATTACTGATCCTCGCATCATAAAAAATGATCTTTGTAACAAAAGGGAAATCATGAAAAACGGCATCGGCGTATTTTGCTGCCGATGCTGAATCCAGGAAACCCTGGTAGGATGTTATTTCGGGTATCTTATTTTGAAAAAGCGAATTGTAAGGCTTAATGGTTTGCTCCAGTACGTCGATCTTTTTTGAGGCAAACGCATCTTCAATATACTTTTGGTTGAGATTATAGGAAACTATGAGGGCAAGCACAAAGATTACCGAGATCAATACCAGGAAAATAATGATCAGTGAAAAATTTTTTCGGTAAATGCTTTTCGGCCTGTTCATAAAGGGGCCTAAGGGTTAACCGGCATATTATTATCCAGGAATTTTTCTATTTCGGTATACATCTGCATACGGTTGCTCTGAATTCTAAATACACTGCGTTCATTTGGCTTCAGGAAATACTTAACCATTGCATTCCCGTTTTGTTTTTGCAATTCGCGTACAAATTGGTTTAACTCGCTGATGTTTGCGCGGTCATCCTTTGCCCCCTGGAAAATAAGCAGCGGCGCCTTTATTTTATCGGTATGGAACACCGGGGAAATAGCCCTCAGTTGGTTTGCATCTGCTTCGGGGTCACCAACCATTTCGTACATCATTTTTACAAAAGGTTTTTGAAAGGGCGGGGCGTCTTTAATATAGGTAAAAAAGTTAATGAGGCCATGCTGAACTATAGCACAGTTATACAATTCAGGATGAAACGATACCCCGTACAGCGCTGAAAAGCCGCCAAAGCCGCCACCAAATATCGCTATCTTTTTAGGGTCGGCTACCCTCGTTCTAATTAACCATTTCACGCCATCGGTTATATCCTCTTGTATTTTGCCTCCAACCTCTTTAAATCCGGCGCTATAAAAATCCTTTCCGTATCCCGTCGAGCCGCGATAATTCACCTGCAAAACAGCATATCCCCGGTTGGCTAAGAACTGAACTTCCGGGTCATAGCGCCAGCGTGAGCTTTGGCCGAATACGCCGTCGTGGGGCATAACTACCAACGGCAGGCTCGTCTTCTTTTCCCCAAGCGGCAAGGTCAAATAGCCGCCTATCGTCATTCCGTCGCTGGCCTTAAAAGATATGGGCTCCATTCTGCACAGCTCGTCCGGTTTCAGGCTTGAGTTTATATCTCCAAGTTTTGCCAATGTCCCGGTAGTATTCTCATAAAGATAATACGAACCGGGGTTACGGTCGGTATAACTAAAAACGATAAACTTATTTTCTGCGCTGTCCCTGTCAATAATATTTACCTGGTTGCCTTTAAGCGCAGTCAATAATTTATTATAAATAGCTTTCATGCCCGAATCCAAAAAATGCTTTTGAGGTTTGGCTGCCTCCCACGAAACAAACTCGATCCGGTGTTTATTTTTTGAGTATTCTGCGTCCTGTAGGTCACCGTTATCGCAAGCAAAAATTACTTTCATTTCCTTACCGTCTTCAGCGTTAATTTCAACCAGGGCTGTTTTGTCGCGGTTAACATTTGACAGGGCGTAGAAATAATTTTTTTCCCCGGTAAATGCTATCGGCCTTACATAAGTTTTAAAATTGTTTTCGATAATGGGTTTAAACGGAGTATTATTGTCAGGCCGGTATAATATGGTTTTATTTACCCCATCCGATGTGGTGACCAGCCTTATTTTACCATTAGCATCCGGGTACCAGTCCGTCATATTGCCTGGGTTTACAAGATAAGGTATCAACTCCCCTGTTATAATGTTTAACCTGTAAATATCGAGGTTTGCCGGGTCACGCTTGTTTATCCTGATGCTTATCATATCAGGTTCCTCCTTGTTCCGGTTAAGCAGGGTTATCCTTACCTTTTCCTGCGAAAAAATTTTGTGCACTTTTAAGGTCGTAGCATCAACTGTAAACATTTTATATTCATCAAGCGCGATGATATCCTGGTTAAAAACTATCTTGTTGTTATAGGTCCAAAAATAATCGCGCCCTACAGGATAATCAAGGAAAGAGGTCGCCATGCGTTCTTTCCCGTCAGCCAGTGATTGTATAAAAAGGTTCTGTTTATCTTTATATGGTTTTAAATACGAGATGTATTTACCGTCCGGGGAAATCCTGAATGTGCTCTTTTCAGCCGTCTTAAAAAAGTCGGTAATTGGGATCAGTTTGGTCTGATGCCAGTTACAAGCACACAAAGCAATTATTACATTAATAAAAAGTAATATTCTTAAGGGCTTTAACATTGGGTTTACAATAGGGGTTTTTAATCAGGTTAAATTATGCAATATATATAAGCAATTCAAACTGTCACTATAATTTTACCGGGTAAAAACGTTATATAATAGATTTTATTTGAAAATTTATTGATTTGAAAATTTGAAAATTGGTGACTTTGAACGATCGCATTTTCAAAGATTCTAATTATAAAATCTTCAAATTAACCAATTAATTGATTATTTTTGAAAAGATGAAGTGGCCCTACGTTTTTATATTTTTTGTTTTTGCCGGCTTTACAAAGCTGTTGGCACAAGACACCGAGTTACAGCTTGCCAAACAATTCACAACAAACGGCGAACAACAAAAAGCCCTTGATATCTATCAAAAACTATATAAACAGGATAATGAGCAGTATTATGGTGTTTATGTAAACGGCCTGCTCGGGCTGAAAAAGTTTGATGAAGCCGAAACAATAACCAAAAAAATGATCCGCAAGCATCCTGGCGACCACCGGTATGTTATCATGTTAGGCGCTACGTACACCCAGCAAGGCTCAATTGAAAAAGCCGACGTTTTGTATGATGAATTAATCAAAAACCTGCCAGCCGATCAAAACGAAATAGCTATGCTCTCGGCGCAGTTTTACCAGAATTCCAACGTCGATTATGCCATAAAAATATTTCTGCAGGGCCGTAAAATATTGCATAACGACGCTTTATTCTCGTTCGAGCTGATCAATCTTTACCGTTATAAAAGGGATAAAGCTGCTTTAACCGAAGAGTACCTGAACTTTTTGCCATCGAACCCAACATTTATAAGCCAGGCCGAGAATGCCCTGGCCGGTATTTATGAAGGTGCAGATGATTATGATATTCTGAAAGTAGCTTTATTAAAAAGGATACAAAAAGATCCGCAGCAAACGCTTTATGCCGAACTGCTTACCTGGCAATTTTTGCAGCAAAAGGAATTTGACCAGGCTTTGAACCAGTCGCTTGCCTTAAGCAGGCGTCAGAATGACGATGGCAGCGGTATTTTTGAATTATGCCGTACATTAACATCCAATGAGGCTTATGATGCGGCGATCCGCGGATACGAATACCTGGTTAGCAAAGGGAAAGACCAACCCTATTATATCCCGGCAAAAATTGAACTCATCAATACCAAAAACCTACGGGTAACATCAGGTAAATATGTACAGGATGATTTGCTGAGCCTTGAAAAAGATTATTTTGACCTGCTGAATGAATTTGGCAAAAACAGCAATACGGCCTTCGCCATGCAAAAGTTGGCCAACCTGCAGGCATTTAAATTGCATAAGCTGGCCGACGCACAAAAACTGCTGGAAGAAACGATCACGATCCCGGGGATCAAGCCCGGCTTACTGGCCTCATGCAAACTTGACCTTGGCGATATCTCGCTCCTCAATAACAAACCATGGGATGCAACATTATTGTATAGCCAGGTGGAAATGGACTTCCGCAACACGTCTATAGGCCAGGACGCAAAATACAGGAATGCCAAGCTTGCCTATTATACCGCTGATTTTACATGGGCCAAAGGGCAACTTGATGTATTGAAAGCGGCAACATCAGAGCTGATAGCTAACGATGCGTTAAATTTATCGCTCCAGATCTCTGATAACCTTGTCGCCGACAGTTCTGGCGCTGCTTTAAAAATGTACGCGAGGGCCGACTTGATGATATTTGCTGAAGAACCCGGTAAAGCGTTGGCGACACTCGACAGCATCGATAAAAAATTCCCGGGAAATTCACTTGGAGCTGATATCCTGATGGCGAAAGCCCGGCTATGCATTCAGCAAAAGAACTACACAAATGCTGTAGATCTTTTGCTGAAAGTTGCTTCAGATTATAGCTCGGGCCTGTGGGCTGATGACGCCGTTTTTATGCTGGGCGATATTTACGAAAACCATTTATCAGATAAAGAACAAGCCAAAATATATTACCAAAAAATTATCAGTGATTATGCCGGCAGCCTGTGGATAAACGAGGCCCGCAAACGTTTCAGGCTATTGCGCGGTGATAAGAATGAGACTTCGTCGTGAGTGAGTGGTTGATTAAGTGAGTGGTTGAATTGTTCAATGGTATAATCTGAAACGGCATACACTCCCTGAACAAGCTGCCCTTTAATTTGCCATGGATTATGGACCATCGACTATGGACTTTCTTCTTTCGGACTTTACTGACTTTCCCGACTTTTTCCAACTTTTTCCTTACTTTCGGACTTTCCGTCCCGATAGCTATCGGGATTACTGAATTCGGACTACATCCATGAATCCCTACCAACAAAAAAAACGCTGGAAATACTCGCTGCTTACGTTTGCGGTGGTTATTGCCAGCGGGTCGTTACTGTACACCAACTACCTGGTACGCAATATTGCCAGGTCGGAGCGTACGCGGGCGCAGGTTTGGGCCATGAGCGAGAAACAGATACTGGCATCGGATGATAACGATTTTTTGAACTATGTTTTTGCCGTTATCGACAGCTCTGTTGTGCCGGCCATCGTAACGAACGACAAAGGCGATATCCTGCTTTCCAGGGGATTGGACCCCAGTAAAGTTTTTATAAAACTGCAGGCCGAAGGGAATAAAAAGCTGAAGTATGAACCTGCTTATTTCCAATCGGAACTCGCGGATATGAAAAAGCAGCATGAACCGATAAAGCTTAAAGTTTTGGGTTCTAACTGGCTGGTTTATTACAGGGATTCGGATCTGCTAACCCAGTTGAAATTTTTTCCGTACATACAGCTTTCGCTGATCACTATATTTTTGCTGATGGCCTACGCGGCATTCAGCTCGTCGCGTAAATCGGAACAGGACCAGGTTTGGGTTGGGCTTGCTAAAGAAACGGCACATCAGCTGGGTACACCCATCTCCTCGTTAATGGCCTGGATAGAGCTGATGAAAGAGAAATTCAATGCCGAAGAAGATCCTCTTATAGCCGAAATGGAGAACGATGTAAAACGCCTGGAGATCGTTGCTGACCGTTTTTCGAAAATTGGCTCGACGCCTAAGCTGGAAGAGCATAAAGTTTTTGAGGTAGTGAAGGATTTTGTAGACTATTTCAGGGTACGGGTGAGTAAAAATATCAGCTTTGAAATGACGGGAAACCCCCATTTGGTAGCTGGCCTGAATGTTCCTTTATTTGATTGGGTGCTGGAGAACCTGTTAAAAAATGCTGTAAATGCCATTGATGGTAAAGGGCAGATAAAAGTGGATATTTCAGGCAATAAAATGAAGAAACAGGTATTTATTGATATTTCGGATACCGGCAAAGGCATCCCGCGCTCGAAATTTGATACCGTTTTTCAGCCGGGATATACCACGCGCAAACGGGGTTGGGGGTTGGGATTGTCGTTAACTAAACGCATGGTGGAGAACTATCATGATGGGCAGATATTCGTCCGCGATTCGGAACTTGGAAAAGGAACAACATTCAGAATAGTATTAAAAAATATACGACATGATAAACAGACCGCAGCCTGATGAATATTCGGCCTATGCAGCCAGGTACGTTGACCTGGTGGGTAACGATCCGATCCTGGCGATACTTGAGCAGCAGCAACAAAACAGCTATAATTTTTTTAAAGGAATAAGCCCCGACAAGGCCGCTTACGCCTACGCCGAAGGTAAATGGACAATTAAACAGGTTTTGGGCCACATGATTGATACCGAACGCGTATTTGCCTACCGGGCGCTTGTGTTTTCGCACGAATCGATAGAATTGCCGGGGTTTGACCAGGATGTGTATATGGAGAAAAACACTTTTAACAACCGTACGCTGGAAGACCTGGCCAATGAGTTTAAAGTGGTACGTGAATCAAGCCTTTATCTTTTTCGCCCGATGAGTGATGAGCAGCAAATGCAAAAAGGGATTGCCAGCGGCAACCCGTTTTCTGTGAGGGCGTTTGCATATATGATGGCGGGCCATGAGCTGCATCATATCAAGATTTTGAAGGAAAGGTATTTGTAGTGAGAGGTAAGTAGTGAATGGTGAGTAGTGAGAGGTCAATGTCAGGGTAAGTGGCAAAACTTACCACTCACCACTCACTTATTCACTACTCACCCTTCTTCTGATCCTCTTTATCGTTGTGTCTCTTTTCAATAAGATAAGACAAAAACAAGCCTATCCCACCAAATATGGCGATCAGCGCAAAGTAGATAGCAACGTTGTCATCACGGTCAAAGTCGCCAACATGCTTAAATGCTGTATTGTCTAAACAAAAGGCTAAAAATAATCCGAAACCTGCGCCAATTAATAATAAGCCGGCTTTTAAAGTTTCAAAGGGGGCTGATTGCCTTTTATACCTGCGCGGGTCCATTCCGCGTTCGATCATTGCCATTCTTTCACGTTTGGCTAAGTAAACGATGCCAAAAATCATTGTGAACAGTGCTATCGGTATTATAATACCTGCCATAACACCTAATTCTCCTGTACGGTCCATAATATTTAATTTTTTCTAAGTTAATAAATGCTTTTATTTTCAACACCACCACGGTGTAATTGTAAGCTATGACCACGTTGCTTTTGATGAGGTTACACTCTTATCGAAAAAAGTTTGGGAGCAAGTGGTAAGGGTTGTAATAAGTTGTAATAAGTTAGAGTAGGCAAACAAATTCCACTTTCAACCATTACAACCCTTACAACCTATTACAACCCATTCCAACCAAAAATAACTATCTTTACAAAAGTGTAACCTCATCGGCTAACACAGCGTCAGAGAGCTATAACAGATGCAAAGCAAGCTTTCAGATATAGAGTTGATTGAACAAACCCTGGCAGGTAACCAGCAGGCTTATGCCGATTTGGTTAAACGCCATCAGCGTTTTGTGTTTACATTGGCTATGCGGTTTGCAAAAGGACGCGAAGATGCCGAAGAAATAGCGCAGGATTGTTTTATAAAGGCATACCGGTCGCTGGCTTCTTTCCAGGGGCAATCAAAGTTTAGTACGTGGCTGTACAGTATTGTGTATACCACAGCCATGACTTTTTTGCGTAAGAAACGAGTTGATACCGATTCAATTGATGATGAAAATACTTTTATACAGGTAGAAAGCCAGGTATCTTCGTATGATATTAACAACGCGGAAAATAAATCAAGGTCGTTTTACCTGACCCAGGCTATAGCGCAGTTGTTACCGGATGATGCGGCTATTATTACAATGTTCTACAAGGGTGAGCAATCGCTCGAGGAAATTGGCCATGCATTAGGAATGGAAGCAAATACTGTTAAAGTAAAATTATTCAGGGCGCGCCAGCGTTTAAAAGAAAAACTGGAGCGCAATTTAAAACATGAAGCTAAAGAACTGATATGAATACCATAGAAGAAACACTTTGGAACTACATTGATGGCAATTGCACAGCGGATGAGCAAAAGGCCATCAGTGCACTTATTGCACGGGATGAAGTTTACCGGCTTAAATATAATGAGCTGCTAAAACTTAATAATGAGTTTTCGGCGATGGAGCTTGACGAGCCGTCAATGGCCTTTACTTATAATGTGATAGAAGGCATACGTGCAGAATACGCGCAAAAACCGCTGAAGGCTACCATAAACAAACGGATAATTATGGGGATCACCATATTTTTTGTACTTACGTTGATAGTGTTATTGGCGTTCACTTTATCAAACATCCAGCTGCCCGCCACCAGCATTCCAGCAAATGTAATTTCCAGCGTAAAAATTCCGGATTTTGGAAAATACGTCACAAAACCTGTAATAGAAGGTTTTGTGTTTTTTGATGTACTATTGGCCTTATTTCTATTCGACACGTTTCTTCGCAGGAAAAATTTTCAAAGAGAAGTTTAATTTGTATACAAAAGACGACAATTTGGCAACAGATTGACCGTTTTCATGAAAAGCTGGCGTGTTTCCTAAAATCGGAAATAACACTGGCACGGGCGTATTTAGGTGAATTAGCAACCATTTATTGTTTTGGTACAGTAATTGTAACATACTACTCAGACTGGCAAACTCGCCAGTTCAATTGTGATAAGGTTTAGGTTGAAAGCCCCCAAGCAGCGAGTGCAAGGGGGTTTTTATTTTCTAATAAATCACTGTCGTCTTTCCGTTTATTTCGGTTGATAATTTATTTTATCAATTAACAATTGATAACTTAGTACTAAAATAAAACCGATTATGAAAAAAACCGCCATCTGCCTTATTGCCATCTTTACGTTTATAAATATAAATGTTCAGGCACAAGCCCCGCGTATTCCCGAAGCCAGTCCGACCCAAACTATTATCCAGGATTTTGGGCTTGGAAAAATTACCATCACTTATTCGCGGCCCAGCGTTAAAGGGCGCGTTATTTTTGGCGGTATAAATCCCTACGGGCAGGTTTGGCGCACGGGCGCAAATGCGGCTACTGTAATTAGTTTCAGTGAAAATGTAATTATGGAAGGGCATAGCGTGCCGGCCGGCAGTTATTCCCTTTTTACGATTCCTGATAAGGATATGTGGACTGTTATCCTTAATAAAACAGTTAAACAGTGGGGCGCATATAGCTATAAAGAAGCGGATGACTTTTTGCGTTTCCAGGTGAAGCCCAAAAACCTTGACGAAAAAAGGGAGACTTCACAATTCAATTTGCTAACGAGACAACAAAATCATCAGATATGCATATGGTTTGGGACCATACTGCAATATATATCCATTTGCAAACAGACGATGACGCACAAATAACCGCCAATATTGATGAACTGATGAAAGGCAACAGAAAGGCTTATTACTTCAATGCCATACAGTACTATTACGAAAACAATAAGGATATGAACAAGGCCCTCGGTTGGGCGCTTGAGGCCGAGAAAGTTGATCCCGGTCCCTGGTATAAACTTTGGGAAGCCCGCATCCGGCTTCGCATGGGCGACAAAGCAGCCGCGGTAGCAGCCGCGCAGGACGGTGTTAAAATGGCAAAAGCCGCCAATGACGAAGAATATGTACGCTTAAACCAGGCGGTAATTGAGCAGGCAGGCAGCTAATATCGGATTTCGGATGTTCAATTTCGGATTTAAGAATTGTTTGAAAGCGGAAGGCGGAATGCCGATTTCGGAATGTTTTAACGAGGATTAAAAAGTCTCCCCTACCGGGGGAGATTATTCACATTGTTATTGTTTTTTAGCGGTGTGAATGAGGGCTTCGCCGTTTAGAGGGGGCTTGACCGGGATAAACGGATTTAACACTGATACTATAATAATCACCAAAATACAGCCAATCGCGTTAAGCCATAAATAGGCAACCAACTCATAATTTCCTAAAATAATAATAAGCAGCTCTGTTATAATGGCGGCAATAAAAACGGCGTTCCCGCCTATTTTTTTAAGATAAAAAGCCACTACAAATACGCCTAATATGGTTCCGTAAATATACGAGCCTAATTTGTTAACGTACTCCAATAAATTGCCCACCTTGCTGGCATACAGGGCCATTAAAACACATACCAAACCCCAGAAAACAGTGGCGAGCCTGGAGGCAAGCACATAGTTTTTATCGGATGCACCGGGATTGATGGTTCGCTTATAAATATCAACCACGCTGGTTGAAGCTAAAGAGTTTAAAGCGCTGGCCGTTGAGCCCATCGAGGCCAGGAAAATAATAGCGATGAGCAAGCCTATCAGCCCTCGCGGCAAATAATGGGTAACGAAGGTTAAAAACACATAATTAGTATCGTCTTCATTTGCTTTTGCGTTGTTTTTTTTCATTACTGCAATTGCTTGTTTACGGATAGCGCCTGATTGGTCATCGGCAATTTTTAAAGCATCCTGCGCCTGGCCGATCCTGGTCTGATCCTTGCTGTCGAAGGCTTTGATCAGATCGTCGGCTTTGTTTTTTCTTGCCTCAAAGGCAGCGGTATACTGATTTTCGAGGTTATTATAGGCTGTACTGTAATTGCTTTTTTTAATTTGATTTACCTCGTACTGGTTAAAAAACATAGGCGGGAGGTTAAACTGGTAAAAAGCAAAAACCAGGATACCGATCAACAGGATCAAAAATTGCATGGGTATTTTAAGCAGACCGTTCATGATGAGTCCTAGCCGGCTTTGGCCAACCGAGCTGCCCGTTAAATACCGCCCTACCTGGCTTTGATCGGTGCCAAAATAGGATAGTTGCAAAAAAAAGCCGCCGATTACACCGCTCCATATATTATAGCGGTTATTGGGATCAAACTTCCAATCGATCACATTCATCTTTCCCAATTTGCCGGCCAATTTTACAGCATGGGTAAAACCCACGCCGTTGGGAAGCAGGTTTACAACCATTATGCCGGCGAAAAACATCCCTGAAAAAATAATGCTCATTTGCAGCAGTTGGGTGTAGGATACCGCTTTTGTGCCGCCGTAAACCGTATAAAATATAACCAGGCCGCCTATAAACAGGGTGGTATAAACAGTATTGATATTTAGGATGGTGGATAGAATAATGGATGGCGCATAAATGGTAATACCCGTTGAAAGGCCACGCTGCACCAGGAATAAAAACGCGGTCAGGGCCCTGGTTTTAAGGTCGAAACGCTGCTCGAGGAACTCATAGGCGGTATATACTTTAAGGCGGTGAAATATGGGCACAAAGGTGATGCACAGCACGATCATAGCTAGTGGCAACCCCAGGTAAAATTGCACGAAGCGCATCCCGTCTGAGTAGGCCTGGCCGGGTGCGGATAAAAAGGTGATGGCGCTGGCTTGTGTGGCCATTACCGAAAGCCCCACATGGTACCAGGGCAATGAGCGGTCGCCCATAAGGTAATGATCGATATTTTTGCTGCGACCGCTTTTCCAAACCCCGTATAATACGATGGTCAGCAGCGTAACGCCAAGGACGATCCAGTCTGGTAAGCTCATTCAAATGAAATTGTGATGAGCCAGAATACAAAAATTAGCAGTACCAGCCAGCCGATAACGATGCCGTAAAACTGGTTCCAGCTACTTATAAAAGATGGCAGGTCGGGATCATGCCTTTTCACGGCCCCTTACGAAAACATTCAGGAAAAAGCCGGCGAGCAACAGTCCAACAATGCCTAAAATGGGCACCAGGATAAATCCATTATCAATAACCACGCCTGTAAAAAGGCCGCTGAGCAGGCCCACAAGGTAGTACAGGTAATCGTAGCTTTTTTCGTCTTCTTCTTCGTTGTGGTGATGTGTCATGATTCAAATTATATGCTGCAAATTTATATTATTATTTTAAATGTTTATGAGTTCAATTGTTATTGGCAATCCCAGAACTTTGCAGGCCACTTTCGCCTTTTACCTTTCTGCTTTCACCTTCCCCTAATTCAATGGCGGATTCTTCGGCTTACTCAACATATTTATAAACAGCCTGTACGCTCCCGGCACCCCCGCCGGTAACTGCCTGAAAAATGCCAGCGAAGTATAAATAAACCTTCCTTCACCATAATTACCCGTTATCAATGCGCCATTGTTCGGCGCCTCGCCGGGGTCATTCATTTGTAGCGGGGCTTTGTAATTGGGGTCAATGTCGCCTACATAATATAAGCCGCGCTCCTGCGTCCAGCCGTTAAAATCATCCTGGGTTATTTTGTTGGGATAATTTAGCACCGGGTTTTGGGGATCCAGAATAGTGATCTTCGCATCCTCATCGGTAACCCGCTGGTTTACCACTTTCAATGGATATGGGCCAATTTGTTTCGTAACAAGGCCATTACTGTTATTATATTGAATCAACAGGTTACCCCCGTTTTTTACATATTCCAGCAGTTTGGGCTGTTCAACGGCCAGGCGCGGGTTTACGTTATATGCCCGCACCCCGGTAACAATAGCATCGTAAACTGAGAGGTCGTCATTCATGATCTCTTTTTCACTAAGCTCATGTACATCGTAGCCTGCCTGTCTCAAGGCTTCGGGCACCAGGTCTCCGGCCCCATTAATATAACCTATTTTTTTGCCGGCTATTTTTAAATTGAGGTTAAGCAGTTTCGCCTGTGCCGGCGGAAATAAAGTAATAAACGGTATATGGTCATAGTTGATCTCTTTTATCCCATAATTAAATAGAGTATTATTAACACCAACGAATATCCCCGCCCCCAAAACACCGTTTTGTGTTTGATTATCAGTGGGTGCGACCATAAAACTCTCGGTCCATTCGTCGCCTTTATTTTTGTTGTGGAAAAGGATGCCTTTAGGTTCAGCTTTCCAGCCTTTGGGTAAATCAAGATTCATTCCCCCGTCTTTTACCGTCTCGAAGGCTTTGAGTTTAATGCGTATGTTTTGGGGGACAGGCGAACTATATACATATACCTGGCTCGCAATATTGGCGGTTACAGGCGGTGTTATGGCCAGGGGCTGATAAACTTCGCCACGCACGGGATCGACATATTTGTAAACTATCCTTCGCTCAAAACGTATCGGTTTGCCTTCAATTATGAATTCAAAATCAACTTTCGGCAGGTCGGGGTTTTCGGGATTGCCCACCGATAGCTGGTCGGGAATATTATAGGAGCCTTGCGTATGCTCAGTTTCGAGCCAGTAGGGTTGTGTTATTTTAGCTGCAGTTGTACTTTCGTTAAAAGTTTGCAACTGATTGGCCGGGATTACCTGGCTGTTAAAGCCCGGGTCAATGCTGATGCTGTTCAATTTTACCTTATTGCTATACCTGTCCAGCACCTGCGAGCGCACCTTTATAGTGTCGCCCACAGCATATACAGGTTCCGCGCTGTAACTTTCAAACCATAAGCCGGCACAGGCTGCAATTAGGTTATCCAGCTCTTTCGTTTTTTGAGCGCGCCAATATGTGTCCGAAACTTTTTCAACCCTGCCCAGCAATTTCACCAAGGCTGGTACAGATGCTTCCGGGTTATCAACATCAAAACTTTTTCGAATAATATCTATACTCGCCCCGATGTCGGCGCCATCCTTAACCCTTTTCCACGTTGTATTTACCCCATCCATCAGATCATTTTGCGGGGCATCGCCCAAAATGGTTTTAAAGTATTCAAATGCTTCACCGCGCTGCCTTGCCGAACCAAATCCCTGTGTTTTATGATTCGAACGACTTTCGGCGGCCATCTCGCCGTAACCTTTGCCTATTATCGGGTTATAAACGCCTACGTCAATTTTAAACTGGTTGGGAGCTGTGGTGTTGGTGCTGCCAAAGTTAAAGGTGTTCCAGAGCAGTCTTTTGGCCTGCCAGGGCTGTACGTATTGCAATTGTTCGGGAAAACGGGCTGGGTCAGCTGCCGCCGCAAAAGCCTCCTGTGCCAATATAGCCGAAGAGGTATGATGCCCGTGTCCGCCTTCGCCGGTGGTAGGGAACCTGCATATAATAACATCCGGCCTGAACTTGCGGATCACCCAAACCACATCGCTCAAAACTTTTTCCTTATCCCATATCTTTAAGGTTTCGGCGGGGCCCTTTGAAAAACCGAAGTCGTTCGCCCGGGTAAAAAACTGTTCGGCGCCGTCAACTTTGCGGGCCGCTAAAAGTTCCTGTGTCCGTATCAACCCTAAAAGTTCGCTTTGCTCATTGCCTAATAAATTTTGACCGCCGTCACCGCGTGTCATAGAAAGATAACCGGTGCGGTAATGTTTCTCCTGTGCCAGGTAAGCAAGCAGGCGGGTATTTTCATCATCCGGGTGCGCGGCTACATACAGCACGCTACCCAAAACATCCAGTTTTTTAAAGTTTTGCTCGATGGAAACCAGGTCGGATGGCGGGGCCGTTTGCGAAAAGGCAAATTGTGCGACAAACAAAAATGCCGCAATAAGTTTAATACGGTTCATGCTAACAAATATATTGAAAGATATACTGCATATATTGTATGTATCAAGAATTTAACAATGCGGTATTATTTTGGATTTTTCGTTGTTGTTTGTTTTTTTTAAGGCGCTCAAGAGGGCTTCGCCGTTTCGGATGTTTGAGTTCGGATTTTAAGAATGTATTAATCTTAAAGTTTAGCATGGATTTATAAAGTCTCCCCTACCGGGGGAGATTATTCACACTATTATTTGTTTTTAATTGTGTGAATGAGGGCTTCGCCGTTTAGAGGGGGCTTGAACCATTTAAAAAAATATTTCCGTCAGTTTAAAGTACTTGTGCGCCTCAATCGTCATTATAATAAAATTGATGGTCGATAAAAAAGAAAATATTTTTAAAAACAATCCCTATTTTCCAATTGTTAATCAATCGATTAAGTTTTTCTGATTGATTATCAATATCTTAAAACAAGATTGCAAAAAATGACAAACTCAATCAATCGTTTGATTAATTTTGTGTTAACGAAGCAATGGATAAAGATAAAATAGATAAGAAAGACCATATACTGGACGTAGCCGAAAGGGTATTTTCAGATCTCGGGTTTGATGGCGCATCTACCCGGATGATCTCCGGCGAAGCTGGGGTGAACATGGCGATGCTCAATTATTATTTTGGATCAAAAGAAGGATTGTTCCTTGCAGTTTTTGAACGGAAGATATCATCATTCCAAACCTTACTTCAAAATATCGGCAACGAGGGTATCTCCTCATGGGATAAATTAGAAAAATGCATTGATAATTATGTCGACCGCATTATTGTAAATAATTGTTTTCAAAAACTAATAAACCGGGAAATGTCGATCAGTAAACATACTGACCTCACCGACAAGATCACCAAAATCCTGATGATCAATGTGCTGGAGTTTAAGAAGATTTTTGATGAAGGCGTTAAGAGCGGAAGTTTTCATAAAGATATTGATACGCAGTTGTTAACCGCTACCATTTTCGGCACAAAAAATTATATAATTAACGCTCCGCATATATCATCCTTAATGTTGGGCCACGATATTCGCGACGAGAAGTTTTTGGAAGAAAAACTTAAACCCAGGATAAAGAAATATATGAAGCGACTTTTAAAAGCCTACTTAATGAACGACAATGACAACACAAACTAATAGACACATCAACCTTTCTCTTTTTACATCAGTGATCAACATATTTAAGCGTTATATTATTCCTACAGTAGTGGTTGCCCTGCTGTTCGGAAACCGCGCAACAGCGCAGGACCGTACAATTACCCTGGATGAGGCCATCAAACTTGGTGTTGAAAGCAGCAATGTCGTAAAGCTTTCGCACGCTAAAATTGATGAAGCCGTTTCCCGGTATGAGCAGGCAAAAGACGGGGCGAAACCAACCGGCAAAGCAAGCTTTGGTTACAACCGGGCCGAAATACTTGCCAACAAACTTAGCCTTGGCTCACAAACCATTTCATTACCAAAAAACGATAATGCATGGTTGGGTAATGTGTCGTTCAGCGAGACGATATTAGGGGGTGGTAAGTTAAGATATGCACAGCAATCAACCGAGTTACTGACCCAGGCAGCCCGTTTGGATGCGGATAATGACAAGGACCAGATCACTTATGATATTATCAACTCCTACTACATGCTTTATAAAGTTTTACAGAGCAAAAAAGTAGTTGAACAAAACTTATCGTCAATTGATCAGCAGATCAAACAATCGCAAAGATTTTTTGACCAGGGGCTTGTTACCAAAAATGATGTTTTGAGATTCCAGCTGCAACGCGCGAATATCGAGTTAAATGGCATCGACCTGGAGACAAACCGTAAAATTGTTAATTACGACCTTGATGTTTTACTCGGCCTGCCCGAAACAACGCAGTTAAATATTGCAGAGATAAGGGAAGCCGATCGGTCTATTGGGCCTGTAACCAATTATATTGATACAGCCCTGGCGACCCGCGTAGAGTTGAGGGAACTTGATGTAAGGTCGAAAGTTGCCGAAACAGGTATAAAAAATGTAAAAGCAAATACTTTACCCACACTCGCGGCATCGGGCAGCGCCTATTATATAGGAACCAACGCAAACCCATTCCCGCAAAGCGGAAATTACATTGCCCCGATAGTTTTCGGGTTGAACCTTTCATGGAGCTTCTCATCGCTGTGGGATAACAAAAACAAAGTAGCCGAAGCGAAGATACAACGCGATGAAGTTGATCTTAATAAAGCAATTACCATAAACAATGTGAAAAGAGAAGTAAATGAAAACTATCAGAACTATGTAATGGCCTTAGATAAGATAAAGCTTTTACAAACATCGATAGACCAGGCCGGCGAAAACAATAAAATACTTGAGTCGAAATATAAAAGCAATGTGGCCTCGGCTACTGACAGGGCTGATGCAGAAACACTGCTTTACCAGGCGCAGATCAACCTGGAACTGGCAAAAGCTGACGCCGGGCTCGCATACTATACTTTAATCAAATCAACCGGAAAACTCAACAAGTAATTTAAACCCGATCCACCATTCACCAAATCACTAATTCAATAAATAAAAATACAATGGCAAAGGCACACGAAACAACAGTAAGCGAACCTAAAAAGAAACCCAATAGAGTACTCCCCATAGTTTTGGGTGTGATACTTATAGGGGGTATTATTTTCGGGATCAAAGAATATATATATTACGGAAAGCACGTAGATACGGATGATGCGCAAATTGACGCTGATATCAGCCCGGTAGTTGCCCGTGTAGGCGGATATGTTGACAGCATATATTTCCAGGAAAACACCCACGTAAATAAAGACCAGGTACTGGTAACAATTGATGACCGTGATTATAAGGTTAAACTTGAACAGGCACAAGCCGCCAAGACTGGCGCAAGCGCGAACATAAATGTTGGCGAATCGCAAATTTATACCAACAACGCAAACTCGGCAGGTGCAAGGGCGCAAGTTGAATCGGCAGCGGCGAGACTTGAAAAAACCAATAAAGATTACCTCCGTTATGCGAACCTGGTTAAGGACGGTTCGGTAACCCAGCAGCAGTTCGACCAGGCTAAAGCTGACCTTGATGTAGCCCAGGCTACCTATCACGCCGCGCAAGACCAATACAAAGCCGCCCAGGAACAGGTTGGCGCTACAAAAAACGAGCTTAAGGTTACCAATACAGGCGTAAGCCAAAAGCAGGTTGATGTTGATTATGCAAAGTTGCAGTTATCATACACTATTATAAAAGCACCTTCGAGCGGGTTAGCTTCAAAAAAGAATGTGCAAATAGGCCAGCTGGTACAGGCCGGGCAAACTTTATTTTCAATTGTTAACGATAACAGCCTGTACATCACAGCAAACTTTAAGGAAACACAGCTTGATAAGATACACAATGGCCAAAAGGTGGAGATTGATGTTGACGCTTATCCGGAGCTAAAACTAACAGGGTCTGTTTACAATTTTGCCCCGGCAACCGGCGCAAAATTCTCTTTGCTACCGCCCGACAATGCTACTGGTAACTTTGTAAAAGTTGTACAGCGTGTACCGGTTAAGATAAAAATTAACGGAAGTAAAGAAGACATGGATAAACTGCGCCCGGGTATGAGTGTAAATGTTTCTGTAATACTTAAAGATTAAGTTTAGTAGTCCATTGACCATGGTCGATAGTCCTTAGACGAACGGCCATGCGTTTCTTACTAATTTTTGCCACGGACTATGGACTAAAAGCACACCAAATTGTTAATACAATAAGAAAAACTAATGGCTGAAACTGGCTTTAAAAAATGGATCATTACCATCACGGTGATCATCGCTTCGTTACTGGAGCTGATTGACACCACGATTGTAAATGTATCGATACCGCAGATACAGGGAAACCTGGGCGCCACACTTGAAGATGTTGCCTGGGTTGTTACCGGTTATGCCGTAGCAAACGTAATTATACTGCCCATGTCAGGCTGGCTTGGAAGTCGTTTTGGGCGGAAACAATATTTTATCACATCAATAGTTGTATTTACCATTGCTTCGTTTTTGTGCGGCAACTCTACCGGCCTCAATGAGCTTGTAATTTTCAGGATATTACAGGGAGTTGCGGGTGGCGGCTTAATATCAACATCGCAGGCAATATTGGTAGAAACCTGGCCGCGCGAACAAATAGGTACTGCAACAGCTTTATTTGGCTTGGGGGCCGTGGTAGGGCCAACTGTAGGGCCAACCATTGGCGGGTTTATTACCGACCATTTTAACTGGAGGTGGATATTTTATGTAAATATTCCAGTAGGGGCGCTCGCAGCATTTTGTGCTTACACATTTGTGCGCGAAACGCCAAAAGAAGCAAAAGGCAAGCCGATTGACTGGTGGGGTATTTTACTACTGGCGATAGCCGTTGGCAGTTTACAAACCATCCTTGAAAAAGGCGAGTCGGAAGATTGGTTTGCAAAAACTTATATCCTGGTGCTTACAATAGCGGCTATATTAGGGGTAATATTGTTTATATGGAGGGAATTAAGCATTGATCACCCGATAGTAAACTTTGGCATTATGCGGCATCGAAGTTTCGCGGTAGGGATGTTTACGTCGTTTGTGCTCGGCTTCGGTTTATATGGCTCCGTTTTCGTATTCCCGGTATTTTGCCAGAACCTGCTCGGATTCTCGGCCCAGCAAACCGGCGAGCTGCTGTTCCCGGGTGGCTTGTGTACAATTATGATGATGCCATTTATCGGCAAAATGCTCAACCGGGGGATCCCGGCGCAATTTATGGCCACGATTGGGATGTTTTTGTTCTTTGTATTCACTACCATGCTTAGCAATTCAACGCTCAGCACCGGGCAAAGTGATGTTTTAATCCCGCTTTTGATAAGGGGTGTCGGTATGGCGCTGTTATTTGTACCACTAACCACACTTGCCATTGCGGACCTGAAAGGCCCCGAACTTGGGCAGGGTACAGGGTTAAATAATATGATGCGCCAGTTAGGCGGTTCGTTTGGTATTGCGGTTCTAACTACCATTATCCATATCCGGACAGCAAAACATCGCAGCGATTTGCTGAGTAATATTAACCCATATAATAATGCATTTAACCAAAGGCTTGAGGCGCTGCAGCATAGTTTTATGGCTGTTGGCAAGTCAGCGTCTGATGCGCTGCACATGGCTTATATGGCCATTGAAGGCGCGGTAACCCGGCAGAGTTTACTGCTAACTTATGACGATGCTTACTGGATATCGGGGCTGGTTATGCTATTCTCCATACCGCTGCTCTACCTGCAGCCGTTTAAAAAAGCTGCTAAAATGCCGGTGGACGCCCATTAAAGTAAAAAGCCGTCCGGCCAAAAAGGCGGACGGCTTTCCCCAAAAAAACTACAATTAAAAATTTATTCACCTCCCCGGATCCAAACTACTTAATTAAAATATATTTATGCGCCAGGGTTTGTTAATCTAAGGCATAAATGTACAGGTTTTTAAGTGAGAAACGCAAATTTTATTTCCCCTAAAAACACGATTTATGAAAAAAAGATGAAATTTTACTCATTTCATACTTTTTGGCAAAAATATCCCGTTAAATATGGCAATAAAGTAATTTTGGATATTGTTTTCGCCAGTCGCCAAACCCGGCTTTATATTCATTTAAGTTTTTTAAAAAACAGCTTGTGTAATAGAAACTGGTGGCGTATATTTGCCATCCCATCCGAAGGAGTACTTCGGACAACCGGAGTGGTAGTTCAGCTGGTTAGAATACGTGCCTGTCACGCACGGGGTCGCGGGTTCGAGTCCCGTCCATTCCGCTTTTTCAATAGCAAAATTGACAAAAACCCCTTAAATGATATCATTTGAGGGGTTTTTTGTTTTTAGAACATACCAAAATATGCATCTTTTAGCATCCTAAAAGGGAGTAATTCGGGAGTTCATTGCCAGTCTGCTGCTAACTCCCGAATTAGCTCATAATAAATTGATTTACAACGTGTTCAATCATTGAACATCTTGATTTCAGATGATTAATTAATCACATTTGTTTCACTATTAATTAGTCAATTATTATGAGAACTACGCTCACATTGCTTTTCTCGATGAGAAAGCCAAAAAATTATCAATCAGGTGATATGCCAATTTACTTGCGCATTACCGTTGATGGCCAACGCGCCGAACTTGCTGTAAGCAGAAAATTTGATCCTTCGCGATGGGATACCCACTTAGGCCGGGCTATTGGCACCAAAGCCGATGCGAAAGCTTTAAACTCCTATCTGGAAGGCGTACAAGGCAAATTGCATGAGTTGCACCGCCAAATGACGGAGGCGGATGCAAACACCACCGCAGAAACTTTAAAGAACCGTTTTATCGGAAAGGTTGAAAAGGCCAGGACACTTATAACGGTATTTGAAGATCATAACCAAAAAATGCGAAGCCTTGTAGGTCAGGAATTTGAAAAAAGCACCTTACAGCGTTATGAAACAGCCCTCATGCACACGAAGGACTTTATGCAATGGCAACATAACGTATCGGACATACCTATTACAAAAATCAACTTCGCTTTCCTGAACGATTTTGAATATTACCTGCGGAGTGTACGCAAGTGCGCCAATAACTCTGCAATTAAATACATTAAAAACCTTGGTAAAATTGTCCGCATCTGCTTAGGTAATGGCTGGCTTACCGTTGATCCTTACCTGAATTATAAACCTAAAACAAAGACTGTCCACCGGGATGTACTGACTAAAGAAGAATTAGACAGGCTTATTAAAAAAAAATTTGACATTGAACGATTGCGTGTAGTGAGGGATGTATTTGTTTTTTGCTGTTACACGGGTTTGGCCTATGTTGATGTACATAAATTAAAACGCTCCGAATTGGTTAAAGGCATTGATGGCGATCTGTGGATTTATACCAGCCGCAAAAAAACAGACACCTTATCAAGAATCCCGGTTTTACCTGCCGCGCTGTCTGTTATTGAGTCTTACAACGATCATCCGCAATGTATAGCCGAAGATTCTTTGCTGCCGGTAATGAGCAATCAAAAGATGAATGCCTACTTAAAGGAAATTGCCGACCTCTGCAAGATCAATAAGCTTTTGACCTTCCACATTGCCCGGCACACGTTTGCAACCACTGTAACGCTTAATAATGGCGTTCCGATTGAAAGTGTCGCTAAGATGATGGGGCATACCAGCATCAAAACCACGCAGATTTATGCTAAAGTTATGGATCATAAAATAAGTTCGGATATGCAGCTATTGCGAAAAAAGCTTATTACAGGTTAATCAGGGGTATTACAATTACTAACAAAAAACACTTAATTTTAAATTTTATGAATAACGATCAAATTATAATATATCAAACCCCTGACGGACAGACATCTGTAGATGTTAAATTAGAGGATGAAAATATATGGCTTACACAAGCCCATATTGTAGACCTGTTTCAATCCAGCAAGGCTAATATCAGTGAGCACATAAAAAATATTTATTTGTTGGAAGAATTATCAAAGGAAGCAACTGTTCGGAAATTCCGAACAGTTCAAAAAGAGGGTAACAGGTCCATCAATCGGGACCGGGATCATTACAATTTAGATATGATTATATCCATAGGCTACCGGGTAAACTCTAAACGGGGTACACAATTTAGAATATGGGCTAATAAAATATTAAAAGATTATCTAATCAAAGGATATGCTGTCAATGAACAAAAGTTAAGAGAACAAACCGAACAATTCAATTCCTTAAAGCAAACCGTAAATTTATTAGGCAATGTTCTTAAAAACAAAGAGCTGACCTCTGATGAAGCTACCGGTTTATTAAAAGTAGTCACTGATTATAGTTATGCGCTGGATATTCTTGACAAATACGATCACCAGGCATTAACAATTGAAGGAACTATTGACCACCTGTTGTTTGTTGCCACTTATGATGAAGCTATACAAGCCATACAAGACCTGAAGGATAAATTTGGTGGCAGTACATTATTCGGTAATGAAAAGGATGATTCCTTTAAAGGTTCTATCGGAACTATTTATCAATCCTTTGGCGGTGTTGAATTTTACCCTACCATAGAAGATAAGGCAGCCAATTTGTTGTATTTTGTGATAAAAAATCACTCCTTTTCCGATGGTAACAAACGGATAGCAGCCTACTTGTTTGTATGGTTTTTGGATAAGAATGGCATACTTTACCGGGAAGATGGTACAAAAAGAATAGCGGACAATGCCTTAGTAGCCTTAACCCTGATGATTGCCGAAAGTAAACCCGATGAAAAAGATATGATGGTGAAAGTAGTAGTTAACCTGATTAATTTAAGGAATGAATGATAGGGAACAAACCTTAAGAACAAACCACCCCATATTTACCGCTTTTAACGCAAGCCTTACAAATTATACAGAAATATGATGCTTTCAAGAGAAGATTTTGTGTCGGTAGATATAAAGAGAAGTTACATAATGTCGAAAATCAGGAAAACCAATACGAAGCCTGAAATTCTTGTTAGGAAATATCTTTATAATCGAGGATTTAGGTATAGGCTTTACCGAAAAGACTTACCGGGTAATCCAGATATTATTTTAACTAAATATAAAACGATAATTTTTGTAAATGGATGTTTTTGGCACGCTCATGAAGGGTGTAAATATAATAAGATGCCAAAAAGCCGAACAGAATATTGGATTCCAAAAATTGAAAATAACGCCCAAAGAGATATCATAAATAAAGAAAAGCTGATTCTATTGGGCTGGAGAGTTTTTATAATTTGGGAATGTGCGCTTAAAAAGCAAAATATGGAAGAAAGTTTATCTAAACTTGTACTAAAAATAACTAACCAATTTGAATGAAGTTTATTGACTTGTTTGCGGGCCTGGGGGGCTTTCATAAAGCCTTGCACGAATTGGGCCACGAATGTGTATTTGCCAGCGAGATAGATCCTAACTTACGCGAAGTCTATAAGATAAATTGGAATATTGATGTAAATGGTGACATAAAGAAAATAGCTAAAGATGATATAGATTCTATACCTGACCACGATGTTTTGTGTGCCGGATTTCCTTGCCAGCCATTTTCAAAAGCCGGTAAGCAACTCGGTAGGGATGATAAACGAGGGACACTATTTGATGAAATTGTAAAGATACTGAGCCATAAAAAACCTTCATATTTTATTTTAGAAAATGTAAGATACATAGCAAAGCATGATAATGAAGAAACCTGGAAATATATGCAGGTTGCATTTAAAGAGCTTGGTTATGCTGTTGATCATCATATCTATTCGCCCCACGATTTTGGAATTCCTCAACATAGGCAAAGAATTTTCATAGTTGGTTCTCTATTAGGGTTAGAGCATTTCAATTTCCAGGAAATAGATGCTTACAAAACCAACGTGATAGATATTTCCAAGTTTATTGAAACTAATCCTACTGACTATAAAAAGCTGCCACAATCAAATCAAAATTGCCTGAAACTTTGGCAAAAATTTATTGACCGACTGCCTACAACAAGCAAAATGCCTGGATTTCCTATTTGGGGAATGGAGTTCGGCGCAACTTATCCATATGAACAAACATTTCCTTATAAGCTTTCTTCTGACGTGCTATCTGAATTTAAAGGAAATTTTGGATGTGATTTAAGTGGATTAGATAAAGATGCGCAATTCAAAAATTTACCCAGCTATGCACGGGTTGAATCAGATTTCCCAGGTTGGAAACAACGATATATTCAATATAGTAGAAAGTTATATACAGATAACAAATCGCTGATCGATGATGTAGTGCAAGAAATCGCAATGCTCCCTTCCCAAAGTTGGCAAAAACTGGAATGGAATGTTGGAGAAATGGAAAGAAACATCAATAATTACATTTTGCAATTTAGGGCATCTGGTATTAGGGTTTGATATTCCGGGGATGTTGACCACCTGATTCCGTGGCAAAGTGACCAGGCAATTAGCTGGCGAACGATAGCAGCGAGAGCTGTAAAAGCGTTTTCAAAGTTAGTTATTAAAAGTGGTTATTGATAACTGACTTCTTTAT
>CAIPFE010000007.1 GCA_903864275.1 uncultured Mucilaginibacter sp. | reverse complement strand
GCATTAGCTGCTCGTTCGGGGTGGTCAGTTTGGCCCGGAATGCCTGGTCAGTTTGCCCCGGAATGGGGTGGTCAATTTGACGCGGAATCACTGGTCACATTCCGCCGGAATTGGGTGGTCAATATCAGCGGTATATCCACTACATCCGCGATCCGGATGGTTATATCATCGAGGTCGGGCAGACCACCGATCTCACTTAAGGTTAGCGCCCTGCGACATCTTCGCTACAAGATTATAAATTAAAAATCAGTTTGTTAGGTGCAATGCACACGAGTACCCCAGCCCGGATACCCGCCCGAGACATAGCATACCTCTGTCTAACAAGGGACTTCCTTGTTAAACGCATTGATCTTTCGGGAAGGCCTCTCTTTTGTTATGTAGGAACCTGCATCGAGATAACGATAGGCTGCAGCACGGTGTGCCGGGCCTCGGCCTCTAAACCCACTGTGCTTTTCGTCAGTTCAACAAATTTTTCCAGGTCCGAAACTTCCAATACCAGTACGATAGAATTTGGATCGTCTGTATCCTGGAATGTTTGAAAACTTGATATAGAAGGGGTAAATAAACTCACCCTTTCTTCATGGCCTTTGATCCATGTTGCAAAATCCCCGACTTTGTGCCGGGCTACAATTGTTGGCATAATATTTAGGTTTAATTATTAATAATATTTAGGTTGAACCCTTAAAGGTAATAGAGTTTTTTCATAAAACACGACAAGCGTTTAACTTTATTTAGCCTTTATCTGACCTAACGCGAATATACCGCGCAAGCCTAAAGCGAAGAAGGGCAGCGGGAGTTATCAATGAAAAATCTGTTTCCTGATCCTGCTCAAACTCTCGGGGGTAATGCCCAAAAAGGACGCGATATATATGAGGGGAACCTTGGCAGCGATCTGTGGAGAGTCTTTAAGCAGTTGCCGGTACCTGTCTTCCGCGCTAACGCTTAGCGTAAGATTAAACCGTCGCTGCAGGCTGACATAGGCACGCTGAAATAACTGGCGGAAATACCTTTCGAGCGCAGGCACCTGCCCGTAAAGCAGTTCGAGCTCGTGATACGGCAGCAGCAAAATCTCGCTGTCTTCAATTGATTCGATGCTTATATTGCCGGGCACCTGGGTAACAAAGCTGCACAAGTCGGCTATCCAATGATCTTCAATAGCCAGTTGTACTACATGTTCTATACCATCTTTATCAACAGTAAATGAACGCAGCGCCCCCTTTTCTACAAAGTAAATGTAACGGCTCGTGTCGCCTTCGCCTAACAGCGTCCTCCGTTTCTTAACGAACTTTTTTGAAATTACCTTTTCGATCTGTTCAAAATCGGCCTCAGTTATTTTGGCATACTTATTTAAGTTATCGAAAAGAAGAGGCGAACGCATGCGGATAAATTGAGCCGCAATTTAAATAGATTTAGCCAATAACCAATTAACCAGGTCAGCGAGCTCCTGTTCGCCGACAGTATGTACCATATCATATTCGTGATAGGTAATATTATCGGTTAAAGTTTGCAGGTAGGCGAGCGCATCATGCGCGTATGTTAAAGGTAATACGGGATCACTTTTTCCATGGGCAATGAATATTGGCAAGCCTTGCAGGTCTTCGCGCGGTTTGATCAGTGGCTTTACCTCCGGTAACAGCCGGCTGCTCAGTATAAATATACCCGATAGTTTTTTGGGGAAAGTGAGGCCAACACTATATGACATGATCCCACCCTGGCTAAAGCCACCCAGGAAAATTTTATCCTTGTTAATGTGATACCTTTCTATCAGCCGGCTGATAAAAGTATTAATAACAAGCCTGCTCTTTTCCGCCTGCTCCGCGTTGATCACCGGTTTGCCATCCGAATGGCTCAACTCGAACCATGCATATCTTCCAGGTGAAAGCGTGTATGGCGCCCTTGCAGAAACCACCACAAACCCCGCCGGAAATTTGCTTGCTAATCTAAAAAGGTCTTCTTCATTACTGCCAATGCCATGCAGCAGCAGGATCAGTCCGGGTCTGTCTTCGCCGTTTTCGGGTTGATAAATTTTATATTTAAGTATCAAATCTTCGCCCTTCAGGGCTTCTGTTTTATTTTCCATCGTTTTAGTGTAATAGATTTTAATTATCCTGCCTGGAAACAGCGCATACTAAGGCTGCCAAACTGGTAGCCTTCGTAAATGTGCTGTAAAGGCTCGTCTTTTTCAACCAGGCCTATCGCATACATTAGCGGCAGGTAGTGATCGTTTGTTGGAATAGACATTTGTGCTGCTAATCCGGCCTGCTGGTAGTTGATCAGCGCTTCAAAGTTTCTTTTCTCCAGTTGCTCCTTCACAAACCCGTCAAAGTCAACATTCCAATCATAAGGTTTGGCATTGATGTCCCTCCAGTCTATCATTCCCAGGTTATGCACGATATTTCCGCTGCAAAGAATGAGTACACCTTTACGGCGCAATGCCTTCAGCTGTTCGCCTAACCGGAAGTGATATGCGGCCGGTTTTGAATAATCAATGCTCATCTCAAAAACCGGAACGTCGGCCTCCGGCCAAATGAATTTTAATACTGTCCAGGCGCCATGGTCAAGGCCCATGTCCTGATCTTCCATTACATCCGTTAGCGACACTATTGATTTTAACTCCCTTGCTAATTCGGGATGTCCCTGGGGCTCGTATTTAACGCGAAACAGTTCATCGGGGAATCCGCCAAAATCATAGATCGTACGGGGTGCCGGATTTATGCTTACATAAGTACCAACCGTTTCCCAATGAGCCGATATCACCAGTACAGCGCTGGGTTTATCTATGCTCCGTCCAAGCTTTGTCAGCGTTTGTGTAAAGTCATTATCCCATAAGGCATTCATCGGATGTCCATGCCCGATAAATAATAAGGGCATTATTTTGTCCCTTAACGGAAAATTTCCGGCAATATTTGCCAGTTCCTGCAATTTCATATTTTTTTTAATTTAAGCAGGCATACCGTTTGGTACGCCTGCGGATTAGTTTTATTTATTTACCTAAACCAATTTGGTCAAGGTAAGCCTTGTTATCCCAAAACAAGTGTTCCTCTATCATTAGGCCATCTTTCCAGATACCAATAGTAGCCATAGGGATATTGAATTTTTTACCGGTTGGCTGGATGAATTTACCATTTCCAATAGGCATTGGCTTGGTAAAAGTTCCTTCAAAAACGCCTGTCACAGCCGTAAAATTACCTGATCCAAAGCGGATGGGATGTTGTTTGATGCGGGTATCGGGCGCATAAACGAACAGGGTTTTCATGTCTTCAATATGTTTGGCAAGGCCTGTTGTTACGTGGCCATCAGGCCAATATACTTTGATATCCTTACCATGGCTTTCGTGAAAGCGGGCCCATTGCTGACCACTGAACACTGTATAATCCAGTGTGTCGAATATCTTTAGGTGTTGCTGCACCAATTTGTCAGCTGATGTCAGTTGTTTTAGCTGTTGCTGCATTTTTGCAATCTCTTGTTTTGATTGTGCCTTTACACTAATAGTACTCGCGCTAACCATGAATAATAGTATGGCTACGATCTTTGATACAGTTTTCATTTTTTTAAAATCTAAATTGTTGTAATTGAACATTACAAAGTTGTAACATTACAGGCGGCTTCTATTTGATCTATGGTAAGAAATAAGCTTATCCTATGTTAAGATTTGGGCGGCGCGACGGGAACTCTCCCGCGATTCGCAGACTTTGTCAACGAATTGTTTGTGCTTGTAGTGTTAGACTACGGGCATAATGTATCCGAAGTTGGGAACTTCGAATATCGGGCCACCTCCCGTGCATAGCCATCACTGTAACGACGTATCAATTGGCAATCAGTTGGCTAGACGCAAAACACACGAATACCGCGACGCTTTTGGTGGCCAGGATACTCGCGAGGGGGTTGGGTTATCGATTTTATGCAGGAACACGGCAATCAGCAATCGCATTCTCGATTGCTTGATACCAGTCAATATAATCTCCAATTTTGTTTGAAATTTCGAAGATTTCAGTTTCAGTTAAATCTCGACCTAATTCCTGGGCTGCAACTCTATGGATATCATCAATACATATTGAATAAACAATCTTTTTTCTGTTCATAATAAATTATTTAAGGGTAAAATTTGTTTTCCCTATGCCAGATTAATGAGTTTTGGTGAGGGTAGATTTCCTTCCTCTTGGGTAATAGAATCTTTGAATTTTTATTTGATGACCGGAGAAAATCACGATCGCATATCTTGCCATAATTTTGAGGCAAAGAATTAATCTTTTCAGAAATTACTATTTTGAAATCATTTTTTATTGTAAACCAACCAACGTCAAATGCCCAATGGTGTAAATGGCACAAAGCTATTCCATTCCAAATGTCATCTCTTCCATTGAAACTGTGCGGTACAATATGAGCCGCCTCAACCTCCCAGCAGAAATTGTCCGGAGACTGTATTTTTATGCCGCAAAAGGCACATTGATAATTATATGCTTCGATTATCGCTTGGCGGAACCCTCGAGCTCTTAACAAATATTCTTTTGTTGATTTTGAAAGCTTTTTAGTTGTATCAAATGGATTATAATTTTCTGGTCGGGGTTTTTCGTTTAGTTTTTTAATGATCTTTTCCACCTCATAAGATTTGGTCGGTAGAATATATTTTTGGGAAATTGGAATATCTAAGAGTTTTAAAGCTTTATCATAACCATCTTCTGTAAGCATCCATTCTTTTTTATTTGTAAGACTAAATGTTGAAGTTGGTCTTGAAACAAGTTTTTCTTTTGCTAAAGAGTCCGCGGCCCGAAATAAAAGACGATGCCATAAATTGGATCTTTTAATTCTATTTTCTTTTCGATAAACTGTTTGCAAGTAAGCCTCCCTTTGGTTATTACTAAGTTCAAATTCATTTGCTATTTCATCGACAATTTCTTGGCCCGATCCGAACTCTTTAATAACTCCATTATGTTTAAACAATATTTTTATCAGAGCATTCTCTACTTCACGTTTTGCTGGCATAGCCAACTCTTCCAGCATTTGACTTTCATAACTCATTATTGCTTTATTAACATAATTGAAAAAGTAATAATTTACTGATCATATAAAATTACTAAAATATAATTAATTTACCATTCGTGAAAAACATCGACCGCTGTTAGTAGCTTTTGTCTACGAATTAGCTATGCTTGTAGTCTTAGACTACAAGCATCCTGAAACACTCTCGAAAAATAGTTACAGCACCTAAAACAATCTTAACACCCACCCATCGCTGCCGCCCAAAAAACTTCTCCCAAAAAACTACAATTGTAGTTGCATAATTACAAAATTAGTTTTATAATTGTTTCATGAAACGACTTAGTGAAAAAGAAGAAGCCATAATGCAGATCATCTGGAAGTTTAAAAAGGCTTTTGTAAAGGATGTAAGGGAAGAATTGCCCGAGCCTAAACCGCATATAAATACCGTGGCAACCATGATGAAGCGTATGGCCGACAAGGGCTTTTTAAAATTTGAAGATTTTGGAAGTACCTACCGGTATGCGGCGGCGGTATCGAAAATGGAATATACCCGGAAATTTGTTACGCCTCTTTTGGCGGGGCTGTTTGGCAATTCAATGAAAAATGTGGTATCATTTTTTGCGGAGGAGGATGAAGTATCCTTAGCTGAACTAAAAGAGATCGTTAAAATGATAGAAGATAAGAACAAATAAATTCAGTATGGAACCATTAATTATTTACCTGTTAAAGGCCAATGTGGTGATATCCATCTTGTTCCTGTTTTATTTACTGGTGCTTAAAAACGATAAATCATTTTGGCAAAACAGGTTTTACCTGCTATCCAGTTTATTGTTAGCGCTGGTTTTGCCTTTGCTGCCGGCAATGCGTTTTTCGAATTTGGCCGGCATACCACGTCAAATAACGACGGCCAACCCATTAAATAGCCTGTACACAAATTTTGGTGATCCGCAAATGGTTAATACGCATGTTAGTACGGGTGTTAATACGCCCGTTAATGCTGCCCATGCTGCCGTTAGCCAGGGTTTTATACTTCCATCACTAATGCAAACCTTAGTTGGTATTTACTTATTGGTAAGCCTGGTTTTGCTGATAAGATTGGCCATAAAATTGATTAAACTCGGCATCCTGATCAAGAAGACCGATAAACAATTAACCGCAGGTATTTACTATTGCGCTTCTGATGGGACTGCCCCGTTTTCCTTCTTCAATTACCTGGTTATCAACAAACAACTTTTTAATGATGGTGAATTGCGGCAAATTATATCGCACGAAAAGGTACACATACAACAATGGCATAGTATAGATATACTTTTTGCTGAACTGGCGCATACCCTGCTATGGGTTAACCCGCTGATGGTTTATTTAAAACGGTGTATCAAGCTTAACCACGAATACATCGCCGACAGTGAGGTGATCAGCAGCGGCGTTGATAAAAAGGACTACCAGCTTAGTATCCTGCATGGTTCGTTTAAACTCCGGGCCGACCAGTTAACCAATTTATATGGCTCTTCAAAAGTTAAAACCCGAATCAAAATGATGAATTTAAAAAAATCGCCGAGCGCGCATGCATACAAGTATGCGTTTGTAGTGTTGCTGGTTGCAGCCAGTTATTTTTTAGTTAACCCGCCAGGCGCGAGCGCGCTGCAGAATAGCGTGGCCGAAAAAAACGCGAATGACGTTACCGGCGCCTTAAAAGCTTTTGAAGGTTTATATAAAACGCCTGATAAAAGCGCCTTTATCAGGTTAACCGAAGTAAACAAAGCCTTAGTGCTAAAACAATTATGGAACGGTCGCGAATTCCGGCTAAGCCAAAAAAGCGAACTTGAATTTACGATGGCGGATGGCGCACCATTTACGTTTACAAAAAACAAAAATGGTAATGTGACAAAGGTACTGGCCTTTGGCCGTGATATATGGCTGAAGGCAAACAACAGTGACTTAAAGGAAGTTCAGCTTAGTAAACAGCAGGTAAAGGCGTTGGAGGGAATTTACCACCTTGGTGCGAATAAGAGGGCATACATACAGGTTATTGCAAAACAAGATAAATTGATCGCTAAACAACTTTGGGATGGCAAAGAAATGGCTATGTCGGCCCAATCGGACGTCTCGTTTCTAGTTTACGCCCCTTATTTTAAAATGGTGAAATTCACTAAAAATGATAAGGGTATCGCTACAAAATTCATGGCCTCGAACAAAAAGGACTGGACCAGAGTTTATAGCTATCACCCCGCCGACCAAATAAAATTACCCCCACAGACCCTGAAAAAATTTGAGGGCTACTATGAGTTTAAAGACAGAAAAGGGCAATTTTTGCAAATTACCGCTGCCGACGGCGGCTTAGTTTTAAAGCAATTATGGGATAACAGGCAAATTGATTTTACAGCCACAAGCTCCCTGGTGTTTTCAGCAAAAGAGAACCCGGAGTTTACCCTTGAGTTTACCGCTGATAATGCCGGCCGCATAACACAGGTTTTGGCCTTTGGACAAGATGTTTGGGTCAGGAATGATAACTATCACGCCCCTGTCGAAATAAAATTAACAGCACAGGACCTGAAAAAACTGGAGGGCAAGTACGAGTTTAGAAACCAAAAAGGGCAATTCTTACAAATTAGTGCTGCTGACAGTGGTTTAGTTTTAAAGCAATTATGGGATAACCAGCAATTCGATTTTGCAGCTACAAGCCCGTTAGCGTTTTTTTCAAAAAAGCAGCCCGGCTTTACCCTACAGTTTACCGCTGACAATGCCGGCCACATTACGCAGGTTTTGGCCTTTGGGCAAGATGTTTGGGACAAAGTGAACTAATCAATCGAAACATGAAAAGAATAACCTTGTTCCTTTTAATGATCCCTTTTGCCTGCATAGCACAGCAAAGGCAGCCTGCAACCGTGGACCCGATGACGCCGGAACTCACGAACGTGGTGATAGACACTTTGTCGAAAGCATTGATCGCCAACTATGTTTTCACAGATAAAGCACAGGTAATGAGCAAGTACCTTCATGCACAATTGGCAAAGGGCGTTTACCGAAATATCAAAGACCCACAAGCTTTCGCTGAGCAAATCGCGGCCGACCTGCAAACCGCCTGCCCCGACCTGCACATGGGTTTTCATTATAATGCCCGGCTGGCACAAATGGGCCCGCCGCCCATGCGCGGCCCTGACCCGCATCAGGATTCGCTCCGAAATGCCGACATGGCGGAACATAATTTTATGTTCACGGCTTCAGAAATTTTACCCGGCAATGTCGGCTACATAAAATTTAACGGGTTTGTGGATCCCACTCCCTCCGCCGTACAAACCGTTACAGCAGCGTTTCGCTTTGTACAGCATACCAAAGCAATCATCATCGACCTGCGGGAAAACCACGGCGGGAGCCCGGAGATGGTTAAACAGGTGTTGAGTTATTTTTTCGCAGAAAAAACGCGGGTAAATGATATCATCGTCCCCAACAGGCGTGACACCTCTAAAGGCTGGACGGACCCAACCGCCACCGATGGGATTCTCCTCCGGATGCCGGTTTATGTATTAACCAGTTCCGAAACGGTTTCGGCGGCTGAAGATCTGGCATACGCGATGCAGGCGACAAAAAGGGGCACTATAGCGGGTGAAAAAACGGCCGGCGGCTCCCACCCGGTAGGACCGGTTTTTTTAGGACATGGTTTCGTCGCGGGCATCCCGTTTGCCCATACCTATAATATCCATACCGGGACAGAATGGGAAGGCACCGGGGTTATCCCGGAAATTGCGATTAAGGCGAGTGCCTTGCTTGACGAAGTTAATTCAACTTTGTTCCCCAATTCATGGTTTGCAAACCAGCAAAAAGCCGCCGACCGGCCAATAGCGCCTGCGGAAGTTCAGGCTTACCTTGGCACTTACGATGGCGGGCTGAAATTTTATACAAAAGATGGCGCCTTCTATTGTGAAAACCCCGAACGCGGCGGCCAGGTTTTTAAACTACGTTATATCTCGCCGGGGTTTTACCAGCTTGATGAAAACGTACAGGTTAAATTCGGTCAGCAACAAGGATCAGCTTCGGGTATGCAGTTTTACTGGAGCGATGGCGGGATCTCATTTAAACAAAAGATGCAATAAAGGTGAAAATTCAACTATCTGATTTTCAGGCGTTCATGCAAAAATAATTTTGTGTTCGTGCGAAGTGAACGCGAACATGAACGCCGATGTTCGCAGAATTTGCCGCCGCCTGTCTAAGAGTGGCGTCTGGACACATAACAATTTAAGTGTCTATCAAACCAGTTAAACTTAAAAAGCAATCGCTTTTCTTCTGAAAATAATTTTATCAATACAAATTCCTAACGCGTTCAACACATGGGCGTCTAAGTAGTCTTCATTACGCTGCATCCATTCACTGCCGAGTTTAAATAGCATTACCGCTTTTCCATCATCAAAATGGACATTCCACACATGCCAGGCTTTAAAATAAGCACTTGTGATTTTAATGAGTTGTAATGTTCCATCGGGCAATTTAATTTTATATTCCATTAGTTTACCTGTTAAATATATAATATACTAAGGAGACGTTTATTAATCTTTAATATTGCTGCAGGGCCCATTTATAAATGTCATCATGACTAAAATATGAAAATCCCTAACACCGCTATTTTTTGACTTTGACTACGGATGCTGTGCTTGTAGTATCAGACTACGGGAATAGTGTATCTGAAGTTGGTTAATCGAGAATGATATACCAATGCTGCTCATCGTTGAGTGCATAAGTTAGCCCGTCGCTCATTTCGTAAACGTCGCGGCCGTATTTTTCACTGTAATAATTCTTCAGGTCGCGGATCACCGTTCCGCCGTTATCCATCCGCAGGTAAAACAGCAAAGCGCCTAAATTCGGCGCCACGTCCTTCAACTGCCCGGATTCCCCCTCCTTTACAAATGCAGAGCTCATACTGTTAAATTATTGATTTAATGCCTCTAAAATAAAATATTCAGCGAAATCCATTAATCACAAAAATCAACGGTTCAGACTACTCGACAACTATTTCATCCGCAAAAATATACGATGGCTGGCCCTTGCTTTCGTGCCAATCAGGCAATGGACCGAATTGTTTGGCTACCAGCTTTATATACCGGGCATTTACGTTTAATGGCGCGGTAAATTCCTGGGTTTGTACGGTAAGGTCTTTTATATCAATTTTAGTGTTAACCGTTGCTGCCAGCTTATAATTATTGCCGTCATCCGAAACCCAATATTGTACATACTGCGGGAAAACGATCCATGAGCCGGTGTCCTGCAAAGTACCTAAGCTAACCTGTTTTATGGGTTTAACCTGGCCCATATCAACTATTGCAATTATATCATTACCCTGGTAGCCCTGCCAGTTGCCGAGGCGCCAGTTCGCTTTTCCGCGTATACCGTTGATGAGGGCGTTATTACCTTCATCGGCATAGTTTGGCAGGTATTTATTGATGAGGGTGAGTTTGATATCATCTCTTGCTTTGATGAATGATGCTTCGTCGATAAAGCTGGTTTTCCCATTTTCAACAGCAATGGCTTTCACCGTTGTATTTGTCGAAATGTTAATTGGCGAGCTATACAGCGTAGAACTTTCGGTGGGAGGAGAGCCATCCAAAGTATAATAAATTTTAGCATTGGCATCGGCGCATTTTATTTCGACATTAAAAGGCTGCTTAATGGTTTTGGCCGGCGCAATAATATAAGGGTCCGGAATGATCAGGTTATCGGTGATCTTCGAGGTTGGTTTTTCCAGGCTCTGTACAAACATCTTATTAGGCAAGCGGCCGGTCAAAACCTCAAATTCGCCGCCGTTGGCAATGTCCCCATAGTCGAGGTAAATTTTATTGTACGATTTTTTATTCAGGTTCATTCCCTGCAGGTAAATATTGTTGTTGTTGTTAATACTTGCGCCGGGGTTCAGGATAGTAAATTTTTTGCCGTTTTCGAGATGGATCACCGCCTTATCAAACTGCGGCATCCCCACCTGGAACTGCTGCTGGCCCGGCGCTATATTATAAATACCCAGCGAGCTGATGACATACCAGGCCGACATTTGCCCGCAATCTTCATTTCCCGACAGGCCGTCGGGCTTGTTGCTGTATTCTTCCCGTAATATCTTATCGATATAAAATTGTGTTTTATCCGGCGAATCCGTAAAATTATATAGATAGGCCATGTGGTGGCTGGGTTCGTTGCCATGCGCATATTGCCCGATAAGGCCCGTAACATCGGCCTGTTCGCGGCCTGTTAATTTTGAGTCGGTGGTAAATAATTCATCCAGCTTGGCTTCAAAAGCGGCTTTGCCGCCCATACGTTCCATCAAACCTTCAATATCGTGCGGGGCTAAAAATGAGTACTGCCACGAATTTCCTTCGGTATAGTTATTATTGATCTCCGTCGGTTCAAAGGGGCTATACCAGCCGCCATTGGCGCGGGCCTGCATAAAGGTATTCTGGTTGTTGAAATTATTTTTCCAGTACTGGGCCCGTTGTATAAACGTTTTGTAATCATCCGGTTTATTCAGCATTTTGGCCATTTGGGCAATGCACCAGTCGTCAAAAGCATATTCGAGCGTTTTTGAGACCGATTCCGGCTCGTCATCCGATAATACCACCCCGTTCTTCCGGTACGAATCCAGCCCGAACTGGTTGCGGTTTACTGCTGCTTTCATAGCGGTAAACGCTTCTTCGGCATTAAAATCACGGATGCCTTTTGCATAAGCGTCAACAATAACCGGGATCGAGTGGTTGCCCACCATGCAATAGGTTTCGTTGGAAGCTAAGGGCCATATCGGCAGTATGCCGCCCTGTTCATACATTGCTAAAAACGATTTTACAAAATCGAGCGTCCGTTTGCGGTCGATCAGGTTTAACAGGGGATCTTCGGCCCTGTAGGTATCCCATAAGGAAAATACAGTATAATAATTAAAACCATCGGCGGTATGTACTTTTTGGTCCATACCCCGGTACTGGCCGTCCACATCGCTGTAAACATTGGGCGCCAGCATGGCATGGTATAATGATGTATAAAAAATAGTTTGTTTGAGCTTCGCGTGATCAACAAACGCCTGTTTTTTTTGCTTCGGTTGACGGTAGGAACCCGTCTGGCTATTATAACCTGTCGTCGGGTTCATATTCTGCGGCTCCTGTTGGTCTGCGGCACTTGGCCCACCGCCTTCAACTTCTATTTTGGCCAGCTCATTTATCCATAAAGCTTTTGCTTCCCTTTGCACCTTTTTAAAATCGAAATCGGGCACTTCAGTATCGAGGTTTTTTAACGCGCCATCCGCGCTAACAGACGATATCCCCACCTTTGCGATCACTTCGCCGGGGTTATCAAACCGGATATACATTTTTATATTTTTCCCTTGTACTTTACTCTGTCCTTGCTGCAACTGGTCATCGCTTGCAATGCCATAAGTTTTAAAGGGCTTTGAAAACTTGGCGTAAAAGTAAAGCGACTGATCAGTAGCCCATGCCTTTGACCTGCGGAAACCCCTGATCTCGTGGTCATTCACCACCTCAATCCATGAATCAAGCACCACGTCACGGTGCTGCAGGTCAATAATGATGTTTGCCTCGTCCGTTTTCGGGAAACTATAACGGTGTACGCCGGCACGGGTGCTTGCCGTAAGCTCCACATCGATATTATATTTATCTAAATGCGTTTTATAATACCCGGGCGTGGCAACCTCATTTTTCTTTTTAAATCCCGAAAGGTAGTCCGTGTTTTTAAATTGCGGTTCGCCGGTGGTTGGCATAAACAGCACGTCGCAATAGTCAGCAATGCCCGTACCGCTTAAATGGGTATGCGAAAAGCCATATACCAGCGTATCGGTATAATAATAGCCTGAGCAGCCATCCCAACCCGTTAAACGGGTATCAGGGCTCAACTGTACCATCCCAAACGGCACAACAGCGCCGGGGTACGTATGACCATGCCCGCCCGTCCCGATAAATGGGTCGACAAACTGGGTGTAATCTTTTTTTCGTTGTGCGAAAGTTGATAGCGTTACTAAAATAAAAGCAAAAGAAGTGATACTGCGGAACAGGGGCCTCATTGAAATCGGTTAAATGTTAATAGGGGATAAAAATAACCAGGATTAAGCGGATTTTACTGATTTTTACGATGTTTTTGCACGCAACCATCCAATGAATCCGTAAAATCCCCCAAATCCCGGTTCAGACAATAGTAAAATCATCTGCGTCCTTCAAAAACGGTAATGCACGCCGGGTTTTTGTTACTTCATCGCCTATTATTGAAAATGTGTAGAGGTCTTCTTCGTCACGTTTGTAATAGACCACGTTGCCATTCGGGTCGATACAGGTGGAGTCGCCCGAATGATAAACTTCGTTGCCATCGTGCCCGACACGGTTAACGCCGATCACATAGGCCTGGTTCTCGATGGCCCGCGCTGCGATCAGTGCGCGCCAGTGTGCTATGCGGCGTTCGGGCCAATTAGCTACAAAAAGTAACAGGTCATACTCTTCTTTAACATTACGCAGCCAAACCGGGAAACGCAGGTCGTAGCACACCATCGGGCAAATATTCCAGCCATTTAACTCAACAACCAGCTTTTTGCTGCCGGGGGTATAAGTTTCATGTTCTTTGCCCAACGCAAACAGGTGACGCTTGTCATAATATTCGTAACTGCCATCTGGACGCATCCAGATCAAACGGTTGTAGTATTTACCGCCTTCTTTTATAATAATGCTGCCGGTTATAACACAGTCATATTGTTTTGCCGTCTGGTGCATCCATTTCATAGTCTCGCCCTCCATCGGCTCGGCCAGTTTTTCGGCATTCATGGTAAAACCGGTACTAAACATTTCCGGCAAAATGATCAGGTTTGTTTTTTCGCGGATACCCGATAAACGCCTGGAAATATTCTGTAGATTTTTATCAATATTCTCCCAGAATAGGTACCCCTGGAATACGGTTACTTTTAAATTATCCATAGTAGATGTTCATAGTTCATGGTTCATAGTTCATAGTTCATAGTTGATGGTTCGCGGATCATAGCTTTTTCCTGCCATGAACTATGAGCCACCAACCATGAACTACACCTTTATAAGTCTTTCAACGGCTTTATCGAGCGTTTCTTGCCTTTTGGCGAAACAAAAACGTAAAACATGGTGGTCGGTGTTCTTCGTATAGAACACAGAAGTGGGTATCGACGCCACGCCAATTTCCCTTGTTAAGCGTAGTGAAAAGTCGCTGTCTTTCTCGTCAGTTATGCCATTATAAGTTACCGATTGAAAGTAGGAGCCAAAGCACGGCAGCAGTTTAAAACGGCTTTGTTCCAATCCCTTACGAAAATAATCTCGCTTTTCCTGGAAGAATGCCGGGAGGTCTAAATAGGTGTTTTCGTTCTTTAAATATTCGGCTATTGCGTATTGTATCGGGGCGTTAACACTGAACACTAAAAACTGGTGTATCTTCCTGAATTCGTGCATTAAAAAAGCCGGCGCCATGCAATAGCCAACCTTCCATCCCGTAGCATGAAACGGCTTGCCAAATGAGGCTACGATAAAACTGCGCTGCTGCAGTTCGGGGTAGCGGGCCATGCTGTGGTGCGTTTCGCCATCGTATATCAAATGCTCGTAAACCTCGTCGCTCAATATCAAAATATCCTGGTTTTTCACTAGCGCGCTCAGTTCATCAATATCTTCCTTATGCAAAATGGTCGCCGTAGGGTTTTGCGGCGAGTTGAGGATGATCATCCTCGTTTTGCTGTTGATCAGTCGTTTCACCATATCCCAGGCTATCCTGTAATCAGGCGGCTCAAGTTCCAATGATTTTACGATGCCGCCCATTAGTTTGATGGCGGGGGCATAGCAATCAAAGGCCGGCTCAAAAATGATTACCTCGTCATTAGCGTTGATCACCGTAGTTATAGCAGTAAATATGGCTTGCGTGCCGCCTGCAGTAATGGTGATCTCGGTATCGGGATTATAAACGGCTCCGTAAAGTTTTTCAGTTTTTTGTGCGATCTGTTCGCGCAGGGCCAATACACCGGGCATTGGGGCGTACTGATTGTGCCCGTTTTTCATGGCATTGTTTACCAGGTCGATCAGTTCTGGCGAAGTATTAAAATCGGGGAAACCCTGCGACAGGTTGATAGCCCCAACTTCGGCAGCCAAAGCAGACATTAAAGTGAAAATGGTAGTCCCCGTTTGCGGTAGTTTTGATATGATAGGCGTCATGCAGGGGCTAAATTAAGGAAAAAAATGAAAAGAGGTGAAAGCTGAAAGCTAAAAGGCGAAAGGTTTTAGCCGCCGGTTCACCTTTTACCTTTTTCCTTTCGCCTTTAACCTTTCATTAATTACCTTAGTGGCATGAAGATGCTAAAATACCTTGCTGTGTTTTTTTCGATAACTATTATCGGTTCATGCAAAACTGGTGCTAAAAGTTCAATTCCTGTTATAGGTTTTGTGGATGCCTTTGAAGATGCCAGTATAGCCCCCGCGCGTACTGGCTTTGTTGATGCCTTGAAGAAAAACGGGTTTAGCGAAGAGCAGAAAAATATAAAAATTGAGTACCGCAATGCTCAGGGAGGTATCCCCACGCTTACGCAGATCGTAAATTATTTTATTTCGGAAAAGGTTGACCTGATGGCTACCTGCACCACTTTATCCTCAATTACCGCGCTGCAGAAAACCAAAACTATCCCCGTTTTTGTAATGGTAGCCCCAACAGCTAAACTCATGAACCTGGAGGACGCGACCGGCAAAGGCCCGGCAAATTTATTTGGTACGGTGGAGGATCTGAATTATATCGATACGTCTTTTTCAAACATCCCCCAATTTTTAAAGCCGAAATCGGGGAAATTGGTGGTTGGGATGATCTATAACCAATCAGAGCCACAATCGGTCACTGCAAAAAAACGGATCGAATCACTGGCCGGTAAATTAAACATTACCCTGGTTGCATTGCCGTTAAACTCGTCAGCGGATGCGCAATTGGTTACGCAATCATTACTAAACAGAAATATTGATGCGTTTTTTGCAAATCCCGATAACAGCGTATTCAGTTCCTTTGAAACGATCTTAAAAAACTGCGATCAAAAAAATGTGCCGATATTTACCAGTGAAGCGGGCCTGGTACAAAGGGGTGCTGTGGCCGCTTTCGGGGCTGATATTTACCAATGGGGGTACCAGGCAGGTGAACAGGCGGCGCAATTTTTAAAAACGCACAGCACAAAAGGTTTACAGCCTGAAATGGTGAAGGTAAGGCGGCGTGTTTATAACCCTGCCGCCGCAAAAAAATATCATATAACTGTTCCCTCAAACTTCGAAGCCGTTAAATAAATGGATTTTTACCTCAGCGCTTTATTACAGGGACTTTGCTTTTCGGCACTTGCGCTAGGGATATATATTTCCATGAAGATATTTAATATCCCTGATATTACAACAGATGGCAGCTATACCTTAGGCGGTGTGGTCACAGCTGTTTTATTAACCCATCATCAGCCGGCCTATGTTATTTTACCGGCAGTAATTCTGGCAGGAGGCATTGCCGGGGCATTGACAGGACTTATCCACACCAAGTTAAAAATAAATGCTTTGCTGGCCGGCATATTGGTTATGACGGCGCTTTACTCAGTCAACTTAACCCTCATGGGGACCTCGAATTTGCCGCTTAATAATGTGCCTTCTTTATTCACGCTAATTAATCTCAGCATCAACCCGAATAATAATGCTTTCTGGATCCTGGCAATTTTTACAGTCGTTATCACCTTACTCATTGGCTATCTACTTAAAACAGACTTTGGTATTGCCATGCGCGCCACAGGCAACAGCGAATCAATGATCCGCTCGTTAGGTGTAAATACCGACCGCATGAAAATTACCGGCCTGGCATTGGCCAATGCATTGACAGCGCTTAGCGGCTACCTGATCAGCCAGTTCCAGGGGTTTACAGATATTAGTATGGGGATTGGGATTGTTATCGTTGGATTAGGCTCCGTAATTATCGCAGAAACCCTGATCAACTGGCTTCGAATCACATCGGTGTGGCTCAGTTTGGTTTTAGTCCTTGGCGGGGCGGTAATATTTCAACTGGTATTGGCCGTCACGCTGGATATCGGGGTTAACCCTAATCTACTTAAAATAGTGACAGCGGTTTTTGTTTTGCTGATAGTAAGCTTACCTCGTTTATCATCCCTTAATAAAACATGATCGAAATCACAAACGTTCATAAAATTTTTAATCCCGGTAAGGCTAACCAGGTAAAAGCGGTTAATGGCGTCAGCCTGTCAATAAAAGACGGGGAGTTTGTTGTGATCGTTGGCCCCAATGGCTCTGGTAAAACAACCCTGCTGGATATAGTTGCGGGGAGTGTTTTCCCAAACCCGGGCAGCGTTAATATTGATGGTCATGATGTTACAAAATTACCCGATTACCAACGCAGCAAATGGATAGCCCGCGTTTTCCAAAATCCTATGAGCGGTACCGCATCGGATTTAAGTATCCTCGACAATTTCAGGCTGGCAGCTATCCGTACCCAGCCAAAGGGTTTAACCATCGGGATAAATGAAGCGTTTAAAAGCAAGGTAAAGGAAAAAATTTCCAACCTGGGAATGGGCCTGGAAAATAAGATAGAGCAGCAAATGGGTACTTTGTCCGGCGGTCAGCGACAGGCGCTAACCTTATTGATGAGTGTGATGGATAGCTGCAAGGTTTTATTGCTGGACGAGCCTACCGCCGCCCTCGATCCACGGTCGGCTGAAATAGTCATGCGTACCGCCGACAATTTGATCAAAGATTACAAACTTACCGCCATCCTGATCACACATAATTTAAAGGATGCCTATAGTTACGGCAATCGCATTATTTTAATGGGGGAGGGCCTGGTAGTAAAAGACCTCGATAGCAAAAATAAAGCTGATTTGAAGCAGAATGATTTGTTTGTTTGGTTTGGGTAACATCCTCTCCCTCATGTCATTGCGAGGAGGAACGACGAAGCAATCCCGTCGCCATGCATGCATGCGACCTGTCGGCGACGAGATTGCTTCGTGCCTCGCAATGACATGGTTTTTCCCCCTTACAATGAGAAACATCTATTTTTTATTCGCCGCCCTAACCCTTTTCACTTCCAATGCCGTTACCCTGCTGGCTTTATTGCCAAAACTTCTGCGTACGTAGGTCAAAACATCAGCGATTTGCCGGTCTTTTAAGTCACTGTGCGGGGTCATATTGTTAGCGAAGCTTTGCCCGTTTATTTGTACATCTTCTTTAAAACCGTTTAATACAATTTTAATCAGCCTGGTTTTATCACCCAATACATACTCAGTATTTATCAATGGCGGGTTCATTGTAGGTACACCGCCGCCGTCGGCCATGTGGCAGGCCAGGCAAATTTTATTATAAACTATTTTACCCCTCGCCATCGGGGATCCCGACTTCCTGTGATGTACAATTGGTTTATTGGGTTTAACCTGCGCACGCAAACAAGAAAAAAATAGCAATAGCAGTACCGTTAGAATAGCTAATTTCTTAATCGCCATGTATTACTTTTTATAGGTGATCTTATAAATTGTCCCTCTCTGGTCATCAGTTACATAAAGCGATCCATCCGGTCCTTGCGCAAGCCCGCAGGGACGGTGCAAAGCGCCGTTTGGCGATTTATCCGGTCCGGCAAAGCCATCCGCAAAAACTTCCCATTTGCCATCGGGCTTGCCATCTTTAAATGGCTGGAACACTACGCAATAACCGGCCTGCGGTTCCGGAGCCCGGTTCCATGACCCGTGAAAGGCGATGAAGGCGCCATTTTTATATTTTTCGGAAAACTGGTTGCCGGTATAAAACAACAAACCATCAGGTGCATAATGGCCGGGGTAGGCCGCTACCGGGTTTAGATATTTTGGATCGGCCGGTTTTTTGCCATCGCCGCCATATTCGGGGCCAAGCATATTTTTATGCTGCATCCAATCGTAATAAACGTAGGGCCAGCCAGCATTATCACCTTTTTTTAATGCAAACATACATTCTGAGGGCAATTCTGCAGACTGATGAACCGAATACAAATTCGGGAAAAGATCATGCAGGGCGTCGCGGCCATGCTGCATTACAAAAAGCTGGTTATCCTGTTGGTTCCAGGCTAAGCCCACTGCGTTTCTTAAACCCCATGCATAATGCACGCCCTGGCCATAGCTTTGATTGAGTTTATCAACCTTGAACTGCCATATACCTGCGGCAGAATCCAAAATAGGGCACCCTTTTGCTTTAGGGTCATAATCGCTGCAAATGTTGGAGTAGGCGCCTATATTAACGTATATATTACCATCGTTATCAAGGGCAATCGCTTTCGGTTCGTGCATCCGGCGGCTTAATAATCCCGTAACTATCTTTTCGGGTTGATTTGGGTTAACCACCTCATTTTTATCATTTAACTTAAACCGGTAAACCTCGGTATTGTTGGAGGCATATAAATAACCATTTTTAATGGCTATGCCAGTCCCGCCAAAAGTGGCGAAACTCGATTTTAAAGTAAGCTTATCCCCGTCATCATGAAATACCAATATGCCTTTACCGCTTTTTGTTCCTGCCAAGTGAACATAAACATTGCCCTCAGGCGTTACTACAATATGCCTTGGACTGCCTAAATGTTCGGCAACCGCTACAGCGCTGAAACCTGCCGGGATCGTTAGGCCGGCATTGGCGACGTTTGCGGTTTTATCATCAGGATTTTTACATGCATTAAATATTATTAAACCCAATAATCCTAATACAGGCAATAATAACATGAACAATTTCTTCATTTTCATAGCATTGTTTGTTTGATGACCAAAGTTAAGGCAAACGCTACTAAATTAGGAATCTGTTTTGTAGTAAAGTAGTTACAACAGTGATTTTGTTTAAAAATGTAATGTTGTTTACTAAATCATAACACACGACATCGGGTCCTAAAGTCGATTTTTTTCTACGCTGGCTGGCTTTGCATTTCTAAAATATCATTCTCTTTAAGTTCACCCCATTTAATAATAAATATAAAAATAATAGGTACACAAATACATAGTTCATAAAAGTTAATGAAAGTCTGTTTGAAATTAAATTTCGAATTCACATATATATTCAATATAATATTTTGTAATCTATTTGTTACATGTAATTATACCCTGTATTGCTAAACCATTCGCTTATTATATCGTCATAGATATATAAAAATTAAAACAATGAAACCTTCATTAGCAGCAAAAAAATAAACAATCGCTAATTGATAGCTTCAGCACCGCTACAAACAAATTAAAAAGATGAAAAAATTAATCATATTATCAGCAATTGCAATAAGCGGTTTTATTTATACTACCGCAGATGCGCAACAACACAACAGTCAACATTCAAATAACCAACGTCAAGACAGTTATCGTCAGCAATCACAACCAAACAGCGGCCGGGATGGCTATAGCCAACATTATGATAAAAGAGACAGAGGCAGTTACGATAACGCGGACCGGAATAATCAACGCTTTGAAAACAGAGACAGGGGCGGTTACGATAACAGGGACAGGGGTGGTTATGATCAACGTCTTGAAAACAGGGATAGAGATCGCGAGCATTCAGACCAAAACGGACGCAGACAAAGAGAAGATGGGGGTTATGGTGAACGTTCTGCACAATATAGCCGCCAAGATGCTTATGCAAACCATAGAATGACTAAGTTTTAATATAACTCCCCCATCATATATAATAGAAAAGGCTGCTGTAAAGCGGCCTTTTTGCATACCAGAATTAAGCGGATTTAGGGATTACCCGGAAAATAATATAGCGATAAGCATCCAGGTAATCCCTAAATCCGTTTAATCGTGGTCAATATGAACTTGCACTGTTCAAAAGATCGATAGCATCACTATTTAATTTAAGGTCTTTCGCCTTAACCAGTTCATGCAGCTGTTTTATACTTGTTGCGCTTGCAATCGGCGCCGTGATGCCGGGGCGGGCCATGATCCATGCCAGCGCGACGCCGGCTGGGGTGGCATCATGCTCAGCTGCTACTTTATCTAATGCTGCCAATATCTTATAACCCCGCTGGGTAAGGAATTTCTTCACACCATGTCCCCGGTGGCTTTGCCCGAGGTCGTCTTCAGAACGGTACTTGCCGGTTAAAAAACCGCTGGCCAGCGAATAATAGCTGATCACGCCAATATTCCTTTCGCGGCAAATGGGCTCAAGTTCTCGTTCATAATATTCCCTGTTATACAAATTATATTCGGGCTGCAAACATTGGTAGGCAGCCAGGTTATTGTCTTTGCTTACCTGTAAAGCCTCTTTTAACCTCGCACCATCATAATTTGATGCACCAATAGCTTTTACTTTGCCTTGTTTGATCAGGTCAGTAAAGATTTCCAGGGTTTCAGGCAATGGGGTGTCTTTGTCGTCCATATGGGATTGGTAAAGATCGATGTAATCGGTCTGTAACCTTTTAAGGGAGTCCTCAACAGCTTGTGTAATGTACTTACGTGACAATCCTTTCTTACCGTCGCCCATGGGCTTGCCTACTTTTGTTGCAATAATTACTTTATCGCGTTTGCCGGATCTTTTCAGCCAATCGCCAATAATGGTTTCAGATTCCCCGCCTTTGTTGCCTGCCGGCCATGTCGAGTAAACGTCGGCGGTATCAATAAGTTCCATGCCTGCATCAACAAAGCCATCAAGCACCTTAAAGGAGTGTTTTTCGTCTGCCGTCCATCCAAATACATTCCCTCCCAAAGCAAAAGGTTGAACTTTTATACCTGAAGTCCCTATTTCGCGTTTCTCCATATCGCATTAATAATTAATTCGTTATGCAAATCAAATGATCTGTTCAGCCAACTCATCAACCCAGCCGGATAAGTAGGGTTCAGTGCCGGCAACCCGAAGCCAGTTTCCATCCTCGTCTTTAGCGATGACCAGGTGTACATCGCCGTCTATCGATTTAAAGTCATAAGCATCGTTATATACCTTATGTTGGATTTTAGTCACTACCCCATCGATAGAAGTTTCCGGGCTTGTAAGTATTGCTTCAAATTGCTTTTCCATAGTTTTTTTGTAAATGTAAATGTATAACCACTTTTAGCCAAGACTGTTTGATGTCATTGGGTTTTAGCTGTGTCATGGCCTAGTAATAAGTTTCGCTATGCCATCGCAGTCGTAGTGAAATCGCTTTTAAAACTTAGGGCGGCATTTCTCATAGCCGACGGGTTTTAAAACCCGTCGCTATAAAGCAATTGTGCTTTTTAGGATCTATTTTTTGTCTCAATTTGTTTATTCATTTAATGATATTTCTGTTATTGTTACCTTTTTTTTCCAAAGCGATGGGTTTTAAAACCCATCGCTATCCGGCAATCATTTATCTTTACCACGTGGAGAAAGTCAACCCTGATTCAAAAATACTTATTGAAGTAGTACAAACCAAAATGCCTTATGGCAAATATAAAGGTACTTTAATAAGTGATCTGCCTGTTTATTACCTGGAATGGCTGCATAGTAAAGGGCTACCCGCGGGCAAACTAGGGATGCTGCTTGGCACCGCTTATGAAATAAAAATTAACGGGCTGACTTCCATTTTGACTTTGGTAAAAAAATCGCTTAGTGAAAATAGGTTGTAATAGTTGTAGAAGTTGTAAGGGTTAAAATTTATTCTTTGCAAACCTTTACAACTATTACAACCTTTACAACTATTACAACCTTTACAACCATCACATATTACTTAATAATGACCATCTGCTAAACTGTGGACAACGTATATTTGATTTTAAACGTAATGAATATATGAAACGAATTATTTTATATGCAGCCTGCTTGTTATTGTTCACAGGCTGCGCAATGGGACAAACAGGCAACGATTTTGCAGCGTTGCCAAAACCAGCCGCAGGCGAACAGGTTGCTACATTCGGCGGCGGCTGTTTTTGGAGCATGAGCGAGGCCATGTCGGAACTTAAAGGGGTAAGCAAAGTGATATCTGGTTATGCCGGTGGAACTGTTAAAAATCCGACATACGAACAGGTAAGTTCAAAAACGACGGGGCATGCGGAAAGCGTACAGGTTTATTATGATCCTAAAGTGATCAGCTTTGCCACACTGGCCACTGCTTTCTTTTTCGCGCATGACCCAACCGAGCTTAACTATCAGGGGCCTGATGAAGGCACCGAATACCGTTCCATCGTTTTTTACCGTACCCCCGAAGAAAAAACCATTTTAGAGGATGTGATAAAGAAGATAAACCAGTCGAAACATTACCCTGCTGCTATCGTTACCCAGGTTGCGCCCTTTAAAGCATTTTACCCTGCTGAAAAATATCACCAGGGTTATTACAGGCTGAATGGTGATAACCCTTACATCGCAGGGGTGTCCGAACCTAAAGTAATGAAATTCAGGAAAGCGATGAAAGCAGAGCTAAAGCCGGAGTTTCGGTGAAGAGATTAGTGATTGGAGGTTAGAGATTAGATTCGTCCGAAAGTCAGTAAAGTCCGAAAGTCCGAAAGAAGCTGCAGTTGATGTTTCAGTAAAAGCCACCAGGATGCATACACTTTTCAATTCCGCAATCGGCATTTCTACTTTCGCATTCGAACCACTACTCCCCAATAGCCCTGAGCATTAAGGCGCCCACGGTTACATTTGTGCGGCTGTCGATAATTATAGCTCCCCCATTTGCCTTGTTATTTTGGTAAAGATCAAACGCCAAAGGTTCAGCGGTCTTTATCAGGACGCGGCCAATATCGTTCAGCTTAAAATCTTCATTGTATTCTTTTTCAAGCGTGTTGATGTTCACTTTGTACAGTATTTCCTGTATGCGGCAGCGGGTTACTTTGCTGTTGTGCTGTATAAAATAGGTGAGGGAGGTATCCAGCGTGCGGGTATCCATCCAGCACAGGTCGGCTTCTATCAGTTGCGATACCTCCGGCTGGTATTGGGTGTTTACCAAAATATCCCCGCGGCTGATATCAATTTCATCCTTTAAGTGAATAGTGACCGACATCCCGGCAGATGCTTCATCCGGTTCTTCATCAAGCAGCTCAATTTTTTCGATAGACGAATGGAAGCCCGATGGCAATACCGTTACTTTATCGTTTACTTTAAACGACCCGCTCGATACCCGGCCTGCATAACCCCTATAATCGTGCAGATCGTCGGTCTGCGGGCGGATCACCCATTGCACCGGGAAACGGGCATGCGCTTTGCTGTCGTCAACCTCCAATTCGACAGTCTCCAGGAAATGCAGCAGGCTATCGCCTTTATACCAGTCGATGTTTAGAGAAGGATAAACGATATTATCGCCTTTCAAAGCGCTGACAGGAATGTACTTTATATTTTTTAGGCCTACTTTGTAGGATAGCGCTTTATAGTCATTAACAATATTTTCGTAAACAGCCTCGCTGTAATCAACCATATCCATCTTATTGATGCAAACCACCACCTGTTGTATCCCCAAAAGGGAAACTAAAAATGAATGCCGTATGGTTTGCTCGATAACACCCTTACGGGCGTCAATTAAAATAATAGCAAGGTTAGCGTTTGATGCGCCGGTTACCATGTTGCGGGTATACTGGATATGACCGGGTGTATCAGCAATAATAAATTTGCGTTTATCAGTCTGAAAATATTTGTAGGCAACATCTATCGTGATACCCTGCTCACGTTCAGCTTTTAGCCCATCTGTTAAAATAGCAAGGTCAATACTGCCGTCATCATTTTTGCGGTTCGAGCGGTGCAGGGCTTCAAGCTGATCAGCAAGGATTGATTCGCTGTCGTACAAAAGCCTTCCTATTAAGGTGCTTTTGCCATCATCCACACTGCCTGCTGTTATAAATTTTAATATATCCATGTTTTGATTTTGGATTTACGATTTACGATTTCGGATTTTATTATGTTCAAATTGCTTTTAAATCTAAAATCGTAAATCTAAAATCGTAATTAAAAGTATCCGCCTTTCTTTCTGTCTTCCATAGCCGCTTCACTTACCTTATCATCCATTCTTGCCCCGCGTTCACTTATCTTTGAGGCGCTGATCTCATCAATAATATCATCAATATGATAGGCATATGATTCAACAGCAGCCGTGCAGGTCATATCCCCAATGGTGCGGAAGCGGACGGTTCGGTTCTCAATAATATCATCATCATCCATATTTAGAAAAGGAGAAGCGCCCATTAATTGACCGTTGCGTGTGATCACTTCACGTTTATGCGCAAAATAGATAGAAGGCAGTTCGATCTTTTCCCGGCGGATATAGTTCCATACATCAAGCTCTGTCCAGTTACTAATGGGGAAGACCCTTACATTTTCGCCTTTGTGAATTTTACCATTAAAAATATTCCAAAGTTCCGGACGCTGGCGTTTGGGGTCCCATTGGCCAAATTCATCGCGGACAGAAAAAATACGTTCTTTGGCCCTTGCTTTTTCTTCATCACGCCGTGCGCCGCCTATACAGGCATCAAACTGGTATTTGGCAATGGTATCTAATAAAGTTACGGTTTGGAGCGCATTACGACTGGCGTTTTTGCCTTTTTGTTCAACTACTTTGCCTTCGTTGATGGAATCCTGGACATGCCCGATGATCAGCTTCTCGCCGATACGTTTGATCATGGCATCGCGGTATTCAATAGTCTCAATAAAATTATGGCCTGTATCAATATGCACCAGCGGGAACGGGAACTTACCCGGCCTGAACGCCTTTTCGGCCAAACGTACCAATGTTATAGAATCTTTTCCACCCGAAAACAGAAGCGCAGGTTTCTCAAACTGACCCGCTACTTCCCGGAGGATATAAATTGCCTCGGCCTCTAACTCATCTAAATAATCCAACTGGTGTTTACTCATTTATCAATAACTTCATTTATTTCGTGCAAACCGCATTCCTTTTTCGACTGGTCTTCCCACCACCATCTGCCTGCCCTGAAATCCTCGCCAGGTTGCACCGCACGGGTGCATGGCGCGCAGCCGATGCTTGGAAAACCCCTGTCGTGCAGGGTGTTGTAAGGTATGTTGTTTATCCCGATATATTCTTTTACTTCATCCAATGTCCAGCTATAAAGCGGGTGAAATTTTATTAACTGATGTTGTTCGTCCCATTCAACGTTATCCATGGACTGCCGGCTTGCGGATTGTTCGGCACGAATACCCGTTACCCAGCACTTGTTGCCTGCCAAGGCCCGGTTCAGCGGCTCAACTTTACGGATACCGCAGCATTCCTTGCGGTTATCCACCGATTCATAAAAACTATTCGGGCCTTTTGCATTTACCATTTGCTCCAGCAATTGGTTTTGCGGGTAGTAAGCATGTATAGGCTTGCCGTAAATTTCCATGGTGCGGTTCCAAACATAGTAAGTTTCGGGGAACAGGCGGCCGGTTTCGAGCGTGAAAATTTTTATGGGAAGGTTGTTGGCAAATATCATGTGCGTGATCACCTGGTCTTCCCAACCAAAACTGGTCGAAAAAACAATTTTATCCCGGAAAATATCCGACAGCAGGGTTAAAGCTTCAACGGGATTAAGCCCTTCAGTTTCTTTTTTTATATTTTCTGCAAACTCACTCATTTTACAAAATCTTTCCTAAAAAAATCGCGATACTTCTTACGCTGATCAATATAACAATTACCGCTACCGCTATCATGATAGCCTTGGCCGAAATACGGTTTGATATTTTAGCCGCGATAGGCGATGCAATAGCACTGCCGATCACCAGGCCGGCAACAGCCTCCCAATGATGGGAATTAAGCATAGTGAAAAACGTAATAGAGCTCATCAGCGCTATAAAAAACCGTGACAATTTTACTGTGCCCAGTGAAAAGCGCGGGTGCCGGCCGCCTGCTATCAATGTTGATAATACGATCGAGCCCCAGCCGCCGCCGCCTACAGCATCAATAAAACCACCGCCCAAACCTAACAGCCGGATATTCTTTATTTTTTCGGTTGTTCTTTTGACACCGGTTTTAAATGCTTTTGAGAGGATGACGATACCCAATATTAAGGTATACAATGAAACAAAAGGCTTGGTATACTGGCTGTAATGCTCCAATGACGAGAGTAGGTATGCACCTGTTACTGCCCCAATAATGCCGGGAATCAGCAGCATTTTAAACAGTTTCCAGTTGATATTGCCCATGCGGTAATGCATCCACCCGGCAATACCATTACTCATGATTTCGGATAAGTGCACGCCCATACTTGCCGATGCAGGCGGGATACCCATAGCCAAAGAAAAAGATGTTGAAGTAACCCCATACGACATGCCTATGGCACCATCTATCAATGCAAATACAAATCCAGCCCCTAAAAAGTAGTAAAATAATGGGTTAACATGTTGAACATAAGTTTTAAAATCAGGATCCCTGAGCCATAGCGCCGCTACAGCTATCAATATGGATAGCACGATAGAACCCCAGATGAGCCATATCAAATTCCTTCTGACAGGGGCTTTTGGCTCGACCAGTATGGAAGTAACTTCGTTCAGCTTTTTAACTTTATAGGCAAAATCCCCGTTCAATGAATTACGGAGCACGCTCATTTGCTGCAGGGTAGTATCCAGTTCATCGGGCAGGGCCTCGTTCAACACTTCTTTGAGACGTTTGGCTATGGTTGGGGATTTCCCGTTTGTGGAGATGGCAATTTTCAGGTCGCCTTTTTGCACGATGGAACCGAGGTAAAAATCGCAAAGTTCTGGTTTATCGGCAACATTGATCAGCAGTTTTCGCTCATGCGCCGATTGCCGGATGAAGTTATTCAACTCACCATCGTTAGTGGCAGCTATAACCAAGTCGGCATTGTTCAGATCGGTATCCGTAAATGATTTCTGCACAATTTTAACGCCTTTATAGTCAGCCGCTAAAAGATGAACCTCAGGCAAAATGGATAGCGCAATAACAGTCACCGTCGCATCCGGGCTATTGTGCAAAATGGCAGCCAGCTTTTCGAGGCCGACATTACCTGCACCAATCAATACCGTGTGCAATTCATTCAACTTTAAAAAAACGGGAAACAAGGGGTTGCCTTCCGCTTTTTCACTTTGAATAGTGCTTAATCCGTTATCCTTCGGCAACAATGTCATAAAATTCTTTGATCGGTTGAAAAGCCGGGTGTAAAGATACCACTTCGCCAAAAACAATTAAAGCGGGAGAACTGATCTTCTTTTCTTCCACAACCTCCACAATGGTATCAACAATACCTATGGCTACTTTTTCCTCTTTGGTTGATCCGCTTTGTATTACAGCCACGGGAAGCTTGTTTTTGCCTTCCTTTTTAAATATTTCGGCGATCTCCGCCAGTTTGTGGATACCCATTAATACAACTACCGTAGCATTTGTTCGCGCGGCTTCATAAACATCGTTTGATACTTTACCGCTGGCGGTTGTACCCGTTACCACCCAAAAGCTTTCGCTTAAACCACGATGGGTTACAGGAATATTTTGCATGCCCGGAACACCGATTGAACTTGATATACCCGGAATGACCTGCGCCGGGATACTGTATGCTGCAGCAAAATCCAACTCCTCATAACCACGCCCAAAAACGAACGGGTCGCCGCCTTTAAGGCGAACGACGTGGCCGTAGTTGATAGCGTAATCAATCATAAGCTTGTTCACCGCATCCTGCGCGTAGGAATGATCACCGGAGCGTTTGCCTACATATACTTTTACAGCATGATCGGGTGCAAACTCCAGCAGTTCTTCGTTTACAAGAGCATCATATAAAACAACATCGGCTGTTTTTAGTGCTTTTACGCCTTTTAGCGTGATCAGTTCGGCATCACCCGGTCCTGCGCCAACAAGCGTAATGTGCGGCTCTTTAATGGTTTTTTCTGTTGATGTTGTTATCATGATTGTACCAGTTCCTCCCTCTTTGTTTTAACGGCTATTATAAAATCAGCAGCTTCCTGCAAATAGGTTTTTGCAAAGCCTTCCGATGGTTCATTTTTATTGATCTGTAATACCAGGTCGTTAAAACTGCCATTTATTTTTAATTCACCTGTGCTTATATAATTGTTATCAAATTCGCGGATAATGCCTGTTTGGGTACTGCTGTTTATATTTTTATCCAGCAATAAAGCCTTTGCCGAGCTTATAAATGTATTATAGGCATGATAAATGGCATCTGCCCACCGGCCACCAGCAAAGGCTTCATTTGCCCAGCCAAATTTCTCGTCCGATTCGTATAGCAGGGTCGCTACCAGGTCGATCACCACACCTGCACATTCGCCAACGCCTATCGCGGTGGCAAAGGTTTCCTGGTGTCCCCAGTCAACAAATTCATCATCGGTTAAAGTGGTCAGGTCGGCAAGCGGTTTCAAAAGCTGGTAAAAATAGTCCTTGCCCTGTCTGTCGTAGTAAGCGTGGAAGGTTTCTTCAGATATCGAGTTATCCTTATAATTATCAAGTACCGCCCTTAAAACATGGGTTGCGCGTTTTGCAGGCACTTTAATTATTTTTTCAGCTGCGCGGCCAACGCCATTGCCAACAGTACCGCCTCCCAAAAGTACCTGTACGGATGGCAGTACCTTCAGTCCTGATTTTAACGAGCTGCCATGAAAGCCGATATGCGCCAAACCATGCTGACCACAGGAATTCATACAGCCGCTTATTTTTATTTTAATCTCACGGTTAAAGATCAAATCTTCATACTCATTGTAGATGACATCTTCAAGGACACGCGAAAGCGTCATACTGTTGGATATGCCGAGGTTACAGGTATCCGTACCGGGACAGGTAGTTACATCAGCGGGGCTGTCAAATCCAGGCGCAGATAGATCCAATTCGGTTAAGCCATTGTATAAAGCTGGCAAAGCCTCTTTTCGTACATATTTCAGCAGCAAACCCTGGTTTTGGGTGATGCGAATCTCGTCGGCAACATAAGGCCTTATGGCATCCACCAATTTGCGGGCGATATCCGTCGGTATATCGCCAACCGGTACTTTAACATATACGCCATAAAATCCCTTTTGCTTTTGCTCAAACACATTGGTGATCAACCATTGTTCATAACGCAAAGGATTACTGATAGTTACATCGGCTATTTCAACTTGTGCAGGAATTGCCGGCGCTGGCACGGAATCCCTGTTTATAGCAAATGTTTTTACCTTAAGCGCTTTTCTTTCAGCTTCCGCTAGAGACAAAACTTCACTTAAGCCTATTTTCTGGATCAAATATTTTAGACGGGCCTTGTTCCGGTTATTACGTTCGCCATAACGGTCGAACACGCGGATAATGGCTTCGATATAAGGGATCAGCTGATCTTCGGGTAAAAATTCTTCAACTATACTTGCCAGTAAAGGTTGTGCACCCAGGCCCCCGCCAAGCAGTACTTTAAAACCACGCTCATTATTATCGTTTATTTTGGGTATCACGCCAATATCGTGGATATAAGAAAATGCAGTATCAGCGTCGCTCGACGAAAAAGATATTTTGAATTTACGCCCCATATCCTGGCAAATGGGGTTGCGCAAAAAATATTCAAATGTTGCCTGGGCATAAGGCGATACATCAAAAGGCTCCAGCGGATCAATACCGGAAGTAGGAGAGGAGGTAACATTCCTGACAGTATTACCGCAGGCTTCGCGCAGTGTAATATCGTCCTGCTCCAAATCTGCCCACAACTGCGGCGTACGGTCGAGGCTTACATAATGGATCTGTATGTCCTGCCGGGTGGTTAAATGTAGGTTACGGCTTGCGTATTCGTCAGATATATCCGCAATCCGCAGCAGCTGTTTAAAGGTTATTTTTCCGAACGGCAGTTTAATACGCACCATCTGCACGCCTGGCTGCCTTTGGCCATAGATACCACGGGCAAGGCGTAAACTCCTGAATTTTTCATCATGGATCTTCCCTTCACGAAAAGCCCTGATCTTTTTTTCAAGGTCGATAATGTCTTTTTCAACAATCGGGTTCTCCAGTTCAGTTCTGAAGCTTTGCATAGTATTATTTTAATTTTGTTATATAAAAAAACCCCTTCGGCTATGGCTAAAGAGGCTTATATTTTCTTTTTAAAATATTAATAAAGCCCTCAATTATCGCCTGGAATGCAGCAACACATCATCGCTTTACAATAGTTATTGGTTGTTGTTTTCATTTTATACCCACAAATATATACATACTATACGGAAGTAGTAGAATTTTATTGAAAAAAACTGCTTTTTACGTTGGGATTACATTGTGAATAGCAAAACAGTCGTGATTGTATGGACGCATCATCCCGTTTTAGCCAGGCTATGAAAGCCAAGTGTCTCTTATCAGGATGTTTTTTGCGTACTGCTGCCATTACCAAACAGGGAAAATACCTTTAAAATGGCAGGCACGCCCGCGCCCAGTGCCGTTACATAGGTAATTATGCGCGTATATGCTTCCTGTTGTGATGTGATCAGGAAAACAAAAATGGCAAGTATTGCTATAATTAAAGGGGTTTTTAAACTTCCCCAGTTGCCATTATCCTTAACCTGGTTCTTTATACGGTCGACTTCAGTAGTACCTATGGCAGTTAGTATATAATTTCTAAAGCCTCTGTTAAAAAGCGTCAACGTTCCGGCAGGCCTTATTATTAGGCCTTTGCATATCAGCATGCTGAGGTTATAATCATCGCCCGGGTTTACCAGCCCGTCTTCAGCCAGGTCGTACAGCAAAAATTTTTCCTCCTTGGTTAGCGATTGCCATATATAGGTATAAAAATAATGTGATGTTATCTGCAGTTTAAATACCAGCGAATCGCTTACGTCCGCAACATCCTGCATGTCAGGATATGGCGTTGATTTTAAAGCAATTTGCTGCATATTATTTAGAAAATGCGAATACTTTGTCTCGTCATAAATAGCGCGCTCAAATGGCAAAGTAGTTTCATCGATTTTTGTAATACTCTCAGTGTTTTTGACTTTTGAAATATCAATCAGTGGTTCAATAACAATCCTGAAATGGCCAAGTAATACGTGCCATCTTTCCAGCTCACTTTCAGGTACGCCGCTTGTTTGCTGTTTATCACCGGATCCTTTTTTCTGCTGGTCGTTAAATGAGTCAAGAAAAGTGAGCGGGTGAACCGTTGAAATAATGGTGATCTTGCTGCTGCTTTTCAGCATCATCGATTCCAGGAATTCGAGTTTAATGCTGTTTGTTTTGGTGTCCTTGATGTTGTATTCAAAATGGTTGATGATCACAAGTGCGTATCTCTTTTTTAAGGCTTCCTCCTTACACGCTTTCCAGTCCGCGTTTTCTTCGCCCTCTTCTGCCGATATATGGATCATGTCAGCTACAAACACATTGTTTCCTGATTGCTCTTTTTCGTTATAAACCAATAATTCATCATTGTTGCCGAGTAATTTTTTAGCCTTAAAATGCTTTAATTTTTCATCCCTGGCCTCCATCTCACCGTTCTTTTCCAATTCAAGCAGTTCGTTCGTTTCGTCGCGGTCAAGCTTGTTATTTCCGAGCATTTTCTTCAATTTATTTAATTTGCCGGAACCCGGTGAGCCGAGTATAAATAGCAGCGAATTTAATTTATTGTCATGCATTAATTTTTCGTCAAGCGTTTCCCACGTGCCGGTTAACGGCAGGTTTAATGCAAATAGTTTTTTAATTATATTGTGAATTAAATTGTAAAAAACTACGATTGACAAGATCAGTAAAAGCCAGAATTGCCAGATCATATGCGGATAATTGATGCGCCCCGAATTGAGTTTAAGGTATTTATTTTTATGTACCTTAAAATAAGTATAGGCCCTGTCGGTGTCGCCGATATATTTTTGGGTGTATTTATAGAAAAAGGGGTTACTATTGAGGGGAGGAAAATCCATATTATTGCTTTTTAGCGCAACGTTATTCCTGTACAATCTCAAATCGCTCAAAATATCCAGCGAAATAGAATCTTCTTTAGTATATGATACCCCGTAGGGGATTATTTTAGATGGCGGGACCTCGGTAATGTTATAAAATTCAAAATCGTGAATAAATATGCCATCATAATAAATCCCGGCGTTAAACAGCGTCCCTTTGCTTATACTGTCGAGTTCATGTGTACTGATGTTATCCGCATCAATTTTAGTAATGTAATCTGCCCTGAATTTTTTTGGATCGCCCAAATGTTTGTTGGCTGTATTTGCTTTTGGCTGGTTAATACTGTCGGTAATTATTTTTTGTTTTAATGCGCTTGCAAAATGAATTTGCCTGTACCTGGTGTCTAAACTTTGTTCGTAATTAAACGAGTAGACAAAAATGAAGGCGACCGGTATGCCGCTGGTGATAATAAGGCGTGTTGTTGCCATCAGGGCAAAGCTTTTGGTATAGTTCCACTTTTTAAAATAGCTGTATTTACGTGACCAGGATGTTGCCAGTAAAAACCTGGTGTGCAAAATTTCCAGGTAGGGGTGGATTAAGTAAAAGATGGTACAAAAGCCTATGGCCGACACCTCGAAAAGCATTAATTGCCAAAAGCTTGATGGCCAGAAGCTTTTACGGTCATGCGTTAGCCAGGAGGCATAATCAATTATCCCGACAAACAGCAGCAGCCACTTTATAGCAATTACTTTAAACCCGTAATAATATTCATTGTGCGTTTTATAGTGTAACGCAAAGATGCCGTTTAACAATATGCTGATGAACGTTACCGAAAATAGCAGGATATAAATGTATGTTAAAAAAGGGCTGCGCATAAAGAAAATGCCCAATAGCACTATCACTACCAAATTACCAATAATGGCCTGGTTATATTGTTTCTGGGATGTTGTCTTAGGGCCAATCCAGGATGTTTCAAAAAGCTGTTTCTTAAAAAATGACCTGCGCGACGATACAAAAAACACCACGCACATCTGCACTATCATAAACGCCAGCAAGCAAAAAAGCATGGAAACCGTAAAAGCGTAGGGCTCAGTATCACGGGCGTCGTTATATTCCATGTCCTCAAATATCACCGTAAAATAAGGCAAATTGGAAAAAGGCATTATTTTGATATCATATTGCCTGCCGTAATACTCCGCTTTAAAGCTTGTATCTGATTTTGCCTGCAGGCAACTCACCAGGTTGGTGCTATCGGCAAATTCCCTTTTCAGGTTCTCATTCAAATTCCGTTCTGCACGGGAATGGTAAAGTACCCTACCTTTACTATCAATAACGGCAAATTGGTAACCATCGGGCAATACCACATTGTTCAAGCTTTTCGCAGTGAAGCCCAAAGCAACTACGGTGCTGTCACTTGATTTTTTGGCAACTACGGATGTAAAAACGCCGCTTGTATGCGAGATAACCTGGTCCACGTAAAAATCGGGGCCGGCAGTATTATTGAGGTTATTATTTAAGGTATTTGTAAAATAATCACGATCGCTGCAATCCGTATTCACGGCTATTTTTATGTCAGTAGCCCAGCTTTCTTTGACAATACCATTTTTATTGAGCCAAAAAACCTGGTGTATATCCATGCCGTTTTCAATACCGTTTAATACACTGGTATAATCGGTCCTGCCTGTTTGCTTTTTTTGTTTGTAAATGCTGTCGCATTGGCTCAACCTGCTATAGGCTATATCCAATTCCTTTTCAAAGGCTTTCGTTATTTTGGTTGCAAGTGTATCCTTAGAAGATTGGAACCGCTGATAACCCGGGCTGAAATAAATGCTGTACTTAAAAACCACGAAAAACAACAGCGACATGAGCAGCATTGACACTAAAACCGTCGAGACGCCATCCACAACCGTAAGCTTATCTTTATTGCCCATGTGGTATAGCTTTATCCATGGCAGAGAAACTACCAATACAATCCCGATAGTTAGCAGCAGCAGTACGATACCCAAAGGCAATTGGTTTTTTTCTTTTTGATAATTGGTGTCCGATACTAACCCAACAATTATCAATTCCTTGTTACCAACAATATCTACAGGCTGCGAGAACACTTTATAATCATCGCCGCCAAGGTTTAAAGTGCGCATGCCAGGGGCTGTTACGCCGCCTTTGGTTTGAAATATGGAATCCCTTGCTTTAATTCCCAACCCCGACGGGAACGTTTCGTAAACCTCCTTTATATTATTGTCCTTACTATTTGATTTGTCATTGACAAAAACTATATAATTATCAAATACTTCTGCCGGTAACAGAGATTTGATAAATTTTCCAAAGCCATACTGTAGCCTTACCGTAATGGTTTTATCGATGCTGTTTACCCTTCTCCTGGCCGACAGAACAAAGTATCGGGCGTTGAGGTTACCCGTTTTCACATCCGGAGTTGATAGCTCCACCGGCAGGAGCGTAAAATTGTCCTTCGGGTAATCGGCTATGTATTTGTTTAATGTATCGCTGAAATTTTTAAACCCTTTAGCGGTGATTGAAGAATCCGGTAACAGGTTATTAAGCAATGAAATACTGTTCTCAATTTTTGAGTGGATATTGGTATCGATATTCTGAAGGCATCGGAACCTGCGTTCCTGGACCGTTTTCTCATTTTTAGGAACATAGACAAAAAAATAGCCGACGCCTAAAAGCATCAAAACCAATATTGTACTTAAAACAGCAGCCTGGTTTTTGTTTACAGAGAAAAACTTGCCCATGAACTTTTCCTTTAATTGTGAACCAGCGTTTAGTAACTAAATAAAGTCAATATCATAGGTGAATTATTGACTTTTATAAATGCGAATTAAGAATCAAGAGCCAGGAATAAAGATTAAAAGATGAATGGCTATTTTTCCTGGGCCTTGGTTCTTGAGTCTTATATCTTGACTCTCGATTTTGATATTTTATTTAAAAATAGGCCATCTTAATGAAATAAGCAAACGTATTTTTTGCAGTTCCTCTTAAAAAATAAATAAATGTGGGTTACTGAACGTTATGTTTAAATACAGGCAGTCTAAATGTTGATGAGGTTCATTTCACGCGATATTACATCGGCTATACTTGTTTCTGATAATATTTTCAGTGTAGCGTCCCTTACTTCAACAAATACATCCCTTATGCCGCAAGTGGTTTCCTGCTTGCATTCTTCGCATTTATGATAAAAATTAAGGCTTGCGCAGGGTACCATGGCAATGGGGCCATCGGTAATGCGCATGATGCTCACTAAAAAAATGTCTTTTGGGTCCTTATTCAGGCTGTAACCGCCGCCGGCGCCTTTTTTACTGTATAAAAAGCCCGCGTTCCGCAGGTCTAATAATATCTGTTCCAGGAACTTTTTGGGTATCCGTTCTTCTTCGGCGATCTTTGAGATTTGCATCGGGGGCTGCCCCACGTGTTTCCCCAGCACTACGAGCGCCTTGATCGCATACTTTGTTTTTTTTGAAAGCATCTTTTATTGGGTTGTAAATGTTGTAAGAGTTGTAAATGTTGTAAGGGTTGCAAATTTACACATTTTAAATATTTTCAACTTCTACAACCTTTTTAACTTTTGCAACAACTTTCAACTACAGTTAACAATATTACCAAATCTTTTGTCAATATCAATGCGCACAATTTTTTAAACCTTTTCGGTGATCATGAATCTTTCTTCGCGGTTCAGGCTTATGGCGTGAAGTTGGTCTCCCACACCGATAACGCCGTCGCCTTTGTGCACCAGGTTTTGTCCGAAATAAATTTTATTATTTTTTGCCCGAAAGGAAGCCAAAGTTTTTAACGGTTCTTTTCCTTTTGCGCCGCTATTTTGATCAATAGTGGTTATTATGCAGCGGGCGCAAAGTTTCACGCCATAAAAATGAATGTTCCTGATGGTAAAATCAGCAAGCAGGTCTTCTTCAAAAGGTTCACCGCCGGTAAATACAATGTTGGGCCTGAACCTATCCATCGGCAAGGGTTCGGCAAGGCGGCTGTTCAGGTCATCAAGGGAGGCCTGACCGACTATCATGAACGGATAAGCATCGGCAAATGAAGTTACCATATCGCCAGTTGCGTAGCGCTGGTCAACTATCCGCATGCTATCATCGGGCATATACACCAGCCGGCAATTTATTTCAAGCATAGCAGTAAACCATTCATCAACTTCACTGCTTACATATCGGGCTTCACAAATATCATCCCAGATGGTTACCGTTCCCGTCTCCGCCGAAGAAGGGATATCAAAAGGTATGGTTATTGAATTTCCTTTTAATTTATGTTTGATATGAAGGCCATCATTTTCGATAGCTACCAGCAATTGGGTCATTTGCGGCGCTTCGCGTTGCGAGATGAAAAGGTTATTTTCATCCACCAGCATCCAGCGCCGGTCAAATTCAAAACCTTTTTCGGTAACACGCGCTTCATTTACGGCTATGCCGGGTAATGACTTAATGGGGTAGATGTATAATCCACTTATTTGCAGCATTAAAACTTAAATAATAATTTAAAACAAAAGTATAAAAAGAGAAGGACAATTAATCGACTTACCTCGACCATGTGTTCATAACGAAGTGAATTGTTGATCAGCATAAAACAATATCTTTGATCATTCCAATTAACCGAAATGATGCTTTCAATAAATCGGGTAACGATATTAAGCCTGCTTGCAATATGCCTATGCCAGGGTAATCAGATATACGCGCAAAGCGACAGCTTGTTATTCCCCCAAATGCCGGGTGTAGTTTCCTATACCTACCGCAAGTTTTTTGAAAAGGATGTACCTGCAACGCTTGATATGGTGAAAGCCGCCGGGTTTACAGATATAGAATTTTCAAGCCTTTTTGGCAAAACAGCGTCTGAACTCCGTGCCTTTATCGATGTACGCGGTATAAAATGCTCATCATTTGGCGTTGGCTATAGCGACCTGGTAAATAAAACCGACAGCGTAGCGCAAAATGCAAAAGCTTTGGGCGCACAATATGTAAGGGTTGCAGGGATGCCTCATAAAGCGGCACTTACACCTCAAGAAATGCAGAAAGCGATCGATGATTTTAACAGGGCCGGCAAAATACTAAAAGATAAATATGGTTTAACTTTTGTTTACCACAACCACGGCTTTGAATTTGAACTTTACAAAAATGGCACCCTGTACGATTACCTTGTTCAGCAAACCAACCCAAAATATGTGAGTTTTGAACTGGATATTTTTTGGGCGTTTTTTCCGGGTCAAGACCCGGCAGCTTTACTTAATAAATATGGTAACCGCTACAGGCTGATACATTTAAAAGATCTAAAAAAGGGTGTAAAAGGAGATTTTTCCGGTGGCACTTCCCAGGACAACGATGTTGCTTTAGGAACAGGGCAAATTGATCTGCCATCGGTGCTTAAAGCCGCCAAAAAAGCCGGCATAGAGCATTATTATATTGAGGACGAAAGCAATAATGTACTTGCCCAGGTGCCGCAGAGTATTGCTTATTTGAGGGGGTTAAAATAGGTCGTAAAAAGTTGCAAGGGTTATAAATGTTAAAATAAGTCGCGCTTAAACCATTACAACTTTTACAACTCCTTACAACCTCTTCAACTAATTCCCTATCTTAGCTATCCAATTATTTAAACTTTCTGATTATGTTAAACGGCGAATTTAATTATACGGCCAATGCTAACCACACTTATGACGCCATTGTTATAGGTTCCGGGATCAGCGGCGGCTGGGCTGCAAAGGAATTATGTGAGGGCGGCCTGAAAACCCTGGTTTTAGAGCGTGGCAAAAATGTAGTGCATTTAAAGGATTATCCCACTGCTACCAAAAACCCATGGGATTTTAAGCACCACGGTGATCTGCCTTTAAACGTACAGGAAGAAAACCCGGTGGTTAATCGCTGCTATGCCTTTGACGAAAGTACTGAACATTTTTTTGTGAAAGACAAGGAGCATCCCTACATACAGGAAAAGCCGTTCGACTGGATACGGGGGTACCAGGTTGGCGGGAAATCGTTATTATGGGCCCGGCAAACGCAGCGCTGGAGTAAGTTTGATTTTGAAGGCCCGGCAAGGGATAATTATGCCGTGGACTGGCCGATCCGTTATGATGATATGGCGCCATGGTACAGCCATGTGGAGAGCTTTGCGGGCATCAGTGGCAACCATGACGGCCTGGAAACTTTGCCCGACGGCGAATTTTTACCCCCCTGGGAAATGAACGTGGTCGAAAAGGTGATGCAGAAAAGGATCATGGAAAATTATAAAGACCGCCATGTTATCATAGGCCGCTGCGCCCATTTAACAAAACCAAAGCAAGTGCATTTAGACCAGGGCCGTGGGCAATGCCAGGCGCGTAATTTATGCCAGCGGGGGTGCCCTTTCGGGGGATATTTCAGTTCCAACTCTTCAACCCTGCCCACCGCTAACAAAACCGGCAACTTAACCATATTGCCTGATTCTGTGGTACATTCCATCATTTACGACGAGAAAAAGGGAAAGGCGACGGGCGTGAGAGTGATTAACGCTCATACCAAACAGGCTACAGAATATTTTGCAAAGATCATATTTGTAAATGCAGCGGCATTAAATACCAACCTTATCCTGTTAAATTCAACTTCATCCCGCTTCCCTAATGGTTTTGGTAATGACAGCGGCGTGCTTGGCAAATTTATTGCTTTCCAGAACTACCGCGGAAATATTACTGCAACTATGGATGGCTACGAGGATACTTATTACTACGGCCGAAGGCCAACAGCCGTAATGATGCCAAATTTCCGCAATGTGCACAAGCAGGAAATGGACTTTAAACGGGGATACATGGTATTTTATACCGCAACCCGTGCTGGCTGGGGCCACCAGACTGAAGGACCACAGGTAGGAGGGGCCTATAAAGACGCCATATCGGAAGCGGGGAGTTGGGATATTTATATGATGATGCAGGGTGAAACCCTCCCGAAAGAAACCAACCATGTTTATCTAAGCAAAGACCAGCGGGACGATTGGGGTATGCCCCTGCTTAAGATTTCTGTTGATTATGACGACAACGACGAAAAACTGATTAAAGACTTTCTAAAAACCGGCAGTGAGATGCTTGAAAAAGCAGGCTGCAAAAATATATCGCCCTATGACAACAAATGGCCGCCCGGGCTTGATATCCACGAAATAGGGGGTGTAAGGATGGGCAAAGACCCTAAAACCTCGATGCTGAACAAATGGAACCAAATGCATGCCTGTCCAAACGTTTTTGTCACCGATGGCGCTTGCATGGTATCAACAGGTGTACAAAACCCATCGTTAACCTTTATGGCCTTAACCGCACGGGCGGCGAGCCATGCCGTTGAGGAGTTGAAGAAGGGGAATATTAGTTGATTGAGTTGAATAAGTTGACTAGGTTGGTTGAGTTGATATTTCAATCGTTAACATTAACTTAACATAACGATAACTGTAACTTAACTATTCTACGGTAACTTTGTGGTTCACTGATTTGTTATATACATTAAATCGATTTACCATGAAAGATCAAGTAAAAACCGAAGAGATTAAAAAGGTTGAGGCCGCAATTCAGGAAAACTACGAGGACGATTATTGGTTAGAAACATACGGTGTCACCTCCGAAGAGCTTAAAAAATCAGGCAAAAACCTGGGAATTGAAGATAAAATAATCAAGGCAAACTTTGAAAATAAGGTTTTTGCCTAATTTGTTTTTACATTTCCGGCCAATCCGATCTTCGTGCCGCAAACATTCCTTCTTTTGTATCGAGCGCCCCAAATTGGTGCGAGCTGTGTACTGAAAAAATGCATTCAAGCTTTATCGGAGCTTGCAGTTTTCCGGTTATCCTTTTTTGCTTTTAGCAGTGGGCTTCGGCTTTAGTGTTTTTGTGTAATTGTAACTCATTTCAAAATAGGGTTTCAGTTTATCGGTATTTTCCAATAAGTCGTCGGGAACGACCACATATTCTTTTTGTACTATACCATAGTTCTCGGCGAGTCTTGTTTTATACTTTTCTATAAATTTTACCCGTTCATCTGCGGGAAGTTTCAGCGTTACTTCGTCTCCTTTTGACAGAAAGCTATACATGTGCCCGTTCAGCGAGGTATAAGGGATGGTATCTCCTTTTAGCACAGCATCGGGATAGGATGCAACCATCTTGCTGTAAAGTTCAACTTTCTTATCCCTTGAAATCTTCAATTTTTCCATAATATTGGGTGATAAATGGCAGTATAAAAGTAGGATATTAATTTCATGGTATAAACTTTGCGCGTAAATGATAAGAGAATTATAAAAATGAAGATATACCAGCAAACGCTCCAGTTAAAAGAACGAAAGCGGGGCTTTCACCTTATAACTGAAGAAGTTTTACAGGCATTGCCGCAGATCAGCGAAATAAAGTCGGGGATTTGCCAGGTTTTTATACAACATACTTCTGCTTCGTTAACCATCAACGAAGATGCCGACCCAACAGTGCGCAAAGATTTTGAAACTTATTTTAATAAGGCAGTCCCTGAAAACGATCCGGATTATCAGCACGACGACGAGGGCCCCGATGATATGCCGGCACACCTTAAGGCTGCACTGCTGGGCAGCTCGGTAACTATCCCGATAACCAAAGGCCAGCTGGCTTTGGGTACCTGGCAGGGGATTTATTTGTGTGAGCATCGCAATTACGGGCATAAAAGGAATTTGGTGATTACAGCTTGGGGTAGTTAGTCATTGGTCATTAGTCAGTGGGATTGCACGACTTTTCTGACTTTCCGACTTTCCAGACTTTTTCTTAATTTTAACACTGCCAATATTCATCAACGAAAATTAAATCTTGAAGCCGCCTCACAAATGACTAACCGTCTTAAAAATTTAAATATTAAAAAATGAAAGCTTTATCCTCAACCAAAGCATTATTCGCGTTATTTATGGTTTGCCTGTTTTGTCAGGTCGCCATCGCGCAAAACAAGCTGGTTCAACTGCCCGGTATTCCTTTTCCATTATCATGGGAAAATAAACCGGTAAATTATTCGGTAAAAGGGTCGGTTTTAACCATCGAAGCCGGTGCCAAAACGGATATGTTCAGGGACCCGAACGTTACTTATAACACTGATAACGCCCCAAAATTGCTTTTTACTGCTGATAACGATTTTGTGCTTACGGCCCGGATAGAACATGATTTCGCCAGCAAATGGGATGGCGGCGCTATCGTATTAAAAACCGACGCCATGCATTGGGTGAAGTTTTGCTTCGAAAAGGACTATACCGGCGTTCATCGCGTAGTAAGCGTTGTTACCAATGATATTTCTGATGACTGCAATTCTGTCCCTTTAACACAGAACTACGTCTACTACAAAATAGCTAAAGCGGATAATGTAGTTACCCTGTATTTTTCTGCCGATATGAATAAATGGTTTTTGATCAGGCATTTCCAGTACAACGCCAAGGGACCGTTAAAGCTGGGCTTTTTAGCGCAATCACCAACCGGCACGCATAAAAAGGTAACGTTTTCAAATATTACCTATTGGCACAAAAAAATCAAGGACCCTTATACCGGGGAATAATATTTATGAATAAGGTTGTCACCATTATTTTAATTTTAGCCAGTTCCGCCGTTTTTGCGCAGGATTCGTTAAGGAACTTTAATTATTCCCGCAACAATATTACAAGTACAGGTATGGAGGTTTTAGGCAGTTGGGCAATAGCCAATATCGGCGTTGGCGCGGCAGGCTGGGCAAATTCGGCAGGCGGATCTAACAAATATTTCTATCAGATGGACGTTCTGTGGAATACTGTAAACCTTGGCGCAGCAATAATGGGGTTTACCGGCGCTCAGAAAAATAAAAACCGGCTACTAAGCCCGGCCGAAAGCTTAAGGGCCCAGCAAAAAATAGAACAAACATTCCTGATCAATGCAGGCCTTGATTTTGTTTATATCGGGGCGGGCTTATACCTGCATCATCGCGGCAATAGGGTAAATTCCGATGAGTTGCGGGGTTACGGTTCATCTATCATATTGCAGGGTGCATTTTTATTGTTATTTGATGGGACGATGTATAGCACCCAAAGGCACAATGGCAGCAAGCTGCGGCGATTTTTAGAAAAGAACCCGGTTACTTTTGACGGAAGAAGGGTAGGAGTGATCTATCATATGTAGTGTTAAGTCGACAGTCTTTAGTCGAAAGTTCTAAGTCGTTTTTTTTTTGTGTATTGTAAAGAAAACTTTTTAAATAAAATTAATAAGTTGGGCAACATAACGGATTTGATACAAAAAATATGTGCTCCCCGTTCTCTATTAAATTATATTTGAACTGTTCCCAGCAAATCCAATTACTATGAAACTATTATTCCTTACTATTATCATCTGCATTTGTATTAAAGTGACCAAAGCGCAACCAGGCGCCATCGGGCAAACCGAAGTGACCGAATGGCAGTACGGAAAAGCCGGCGCGGTTTCTATAACCTACGACGATGGTTCCCGAAACCAGTTCACAAAGGCATTGCCGATAATGGAAAGATTAAAGCTACCGGCCACATTTTTTGTTATTACCGGCGGCATACCCGGTTCCAAATACCAGGGCAAATTTATAGGCCGGCCTGTGAAAGAAATTATCGCGGAAACTGCCACCATTCCTACTAATGAGCAAAATTTTTTAGAGCGCTGCTCTGCCGCAGGATATTTAGGGTACAAAGGCACAATTAAATATGTTACAAAGGCGGCAGGGATGTATGATAACCCAAAGCGGAAGGATCGGGCTTTTAAGGTAATGGATACTGTTTACCAAAAAGTGCGCAATGGCGATTTTTCGCCGGGTTACCAGCCTTGTGATGAATATTTACAGGAGAAGGGAGATGCCTGGGATGAATTCAGGCGCTACGGGGCCGAAGGTTACGAAATTGCCAGTCACTCCATTACCCACGCCAGCATGCCAGGGCTCGATTCGGTAAATATTGTTTATGAGCTGGAAAAAAGTAAGGAAGAAATAAGAAACCAAATGGGCGAGAAATACACCTTTTCAACAGAAGTCCCCTATGGTTACGAAAATGAACGCGTGATGAAAATCGCCTATACCATTTATCCTGCCCTGCGCAACCGGATGCCTGAACCATGGTTAACGGAACTCGACAGGCCGAGTAAAAAGACACCCACTGTCAATACCAAAGACTACGTACAATGGCAGCGCGAATGCAACACACACGCCCCTTTGCCGTTGATGAAAGCCTGGGTTGATACCGCCGCCGAAAGAAAAGATACCTGGCTGGTGCTGGTGATCCATGGTGTGGATAGCTTGGGATACGAGGCACGACCCAGCACAATGCTTGATGAATATTTCCAATACATTAAAAACAAAGAAGACAAAGTTTGGGTAGCCACTTTTGGCGATGTAACCAAGTACATGCGGGAGCGGGAGGCTGCCAAAGTGAGCAATGTGCAAAACGGCGGCAAAATTATGGTGACCATTAGTAATTCTCTTGATAAAAGTATGTACGATCTTCCGTTAACGTTAAAAACGTATGTGTCCCCCAGCTGGAAACGGGCGAGTATAGTGCAACGCAAAGGCAGCCAAATTGTCACGATAAAGAAGGATAATAAAGGGGCGTATATTGAATACCAGGCTGATCCCAACGAGGGCGAGGTGACCGTTGCCGGCGTGTAACTGTAGGGACCAAAATTTTGCGTCCCTACAATTTTGTCAAAAATTCCATCGTATCAATCCCATCAGCATAATCCCAAAGGGCGGGCTGCTGGCTCATGCCAAAATCAACGACCTGCGTTTTTAATTGTAAATGCGCACCGTTTACAATGCATTGTATTTTATCGCTTTCTGCCTCAAGCCATGTTTGTGCTGACGGAATATCTTTATAATACCCGTAATATAAAACGGCCAATGGCGACGCCAGCCGCTCATCTTCTTTCAATAATAAAAATCCATTATCAAAATGTTTGTCGCTGTTTACCAGGTAGATGGATTTGTTATAATCGTAGTTATTATTGTATTTATGGTGATTGATGATGGGCTGGTATGATTCTATCGACTCGAAAAAGAAATTGAAATTATAGCCTTCGGGCACCAATAATTTTGATACGTTACGGCAGCCCAATCCATAATAATCAAAAATATCATGACCAAGCGCGTTGAGTTCTTCGCCAGATTCATTGCCGGTTAGCAAAGCCACGCTGTTGCGGTTTTTGCGGATAATATTGGGCACTTTGCCGAAGTAATAGTCGAAATAACGCGAAGTATTGTTGCTGCCTGTCGCAATCACCGCATCAAATTTCTCCAGCCTTTCCACAAAACTAAATTGATCTGCAAAGCTGCTATCAATTGCGGTCAGCATTTCCAAAACGCATTTAATCAAGCGGGTATCCTGTGACGATGCTTTGATGAGTGCATGGTTGCCGCTCGCCAGCACACACAGTACATCATGAAACCCAACCAGCGGGATATTGCCTGCCAATATTAAACCAACTCGTTTACCGGGTTTGTTTTCGACAGGATACTTATTGAGCCAGGTGCTTAATTGTTGGCGGTTTAGCATTTTGCCTATCGCGGTTACAGCCTGCAAAACGCTTTCCGGAGTAAACCAAGCATTATAGTGTCGTTCGTCGTTTATAACTGCTAATAGTTGTTCGTTTGGGTTGTTTAGCTGTGTTCCAAGTTCTTCAAACGCGGCAATTAGTCTTGCTTTATTAAATTTTGACATATATATGGTGAGGATTTAAACCCTTAAATCCTTTTTTTGTTATATTTGTATGCTTGTTAATTCGGGCAAAGTTAGTTTAGATTATAAGATATTAAGAAATATGGCGATTAAAATCACCGATGAATGCATAAACTGCGGAGCTTGTGAGCCGGAGTGCCCCAATAACGCTATTTATGATGCCGGTGCTGCATGGCGTTTTTCGGACGGTACAGGTTTAAAGGGACTCATTGATTTTGGCGATGGCAATACATTGAACGCTGAAGAAACCCAGGCCGCGCTATCAGACGATATTTATTATATAGTTCCCGACAAATGTACTGAATGTGTTGGTTTTCATGACGAGCCGCAGTGTGCTGCTGTTTGCCCTGTTGACTGCTGTGTGGATGATGAAGATGTGCGTGAAACTAAAGAGGAGCTGCTTGCTAAAAAAGAGTGGCTGCATTTAAATGAGTAGCCAATTTATTAGATTTGATAAAAAGGGAGGGTATATCCATACTTCCTTTTCTCTGCTGAATGAGGTGTTATTCTTCTGATTTAGCAGATAGCCTGATTTTATGGAATACGGTATTTGTAATCTTTCAGTGATCCCGCTAAGGGCGGAAGCTAACGATAGGAGCGAATTGGTATCGCAAGTATTGTTCGGAGAAATATTTGAAATTACCGAATGGAAAGAAAACTGGGTACACATCGTTACCTCGCACGACAATTATACCGGCTGGATAGGGCGTTTGCAATTTATTATGCTGGGCCATTTAGCCTATAAAAGATTTAAACAAACACCCCCGCCTTTAACATACCGAGCCGTTACACAGGCCTGGAAAATAGCCAATAACAGTATTTTGTATTTGCCAATGGGCAGTTCGCTTGCCTTTTTAGAGGGCACCACCTGCCATATCGGTGATGAACGCTTTGAAATAATAGGCGAAATTGGTGAGACTGAAAATATCGCCGTCGCGGCCACATCATTTTTAAATACCCCTTATTTATGGGGCGGCCGTACCCATTTCGGTATTGATTGTTCAGGTTTTACGCAAACAGTATTTAAATTACAGGGTATTAATTTACTGCGGGACGCCTGCCAGCAGGCCGAGCAGGGATACGTTATAAATGCATTGCACGACACCAAATTGGGGGACCTTGCCTTTTTTGAAAATGCAGAAGGTGAAATAGTTCACGTAGGGATTTTGCTCAACAATGAAAAAATCATCCACGCGTCAGGCAGGGTTAAAATAGATTCGATTGACGAAAAAGGCATTTTTTCGAAGGAATTAAAGCGTTACACGCACAAATTGAAAATGATACGGCGCATGTTTTAATCGCCGAAGCCAATATCCCAAACCATTATCTTTTTATCATCACTTATAGAAAGAAGCTGATCGCCGTTCCATAATATCTTGTTGATGGACAAGGCATGGCTTTCAAATCCTTTTTCACGGCTGATCACTTTGTACAATTTAAAATCGTCAGCGCCCCATATTTTTATGCTTTTATCCATGCTCGCTGTAGCAAAATAGGGTAACGTTGGGTGAAAGGCGATGCTATTCACAGCAAATAGATGGGCCGGGATATTATGCAGTAACTCATACGACCTTGCATCCCATATTTTTACCTGCGCATCCCGGCTGCCTGATGCGAAGTAATCCCCGGACGGTGAATATTGCAAAGAGAAAACCGACATAGTATGCCCGTGCAGTATTTTCACGAGGGTATAATCAGTAATATCGTAAACTTTAATTTGATTATTGCGACAGCCAAAAGCTACCTGCTTTTCATCAGGGGAAACGGCCATGCACCTTACCGTATCATCCGAAACTTTAATGGTATGCAGTAGTTCCAGTGTTTTAAGGCTCCAGATCGAAACGGTTCCATCTTCAGAAGCAACGAGCAGTTCCTGTTTATGCTGAACAGATTTGATATCAAATACCGGTTTTTGATGATGCCTGAGCGATGCCAGCAAAGCTTGTTTTTCAAAATCAAAAACTTTAACCTCGCCGCTCCTTAAACCGGCAAACAAAAACGGGACCTCAACAGGACAGTGGATGGCATAGATAGAAGAATTGACAGGAAATAAAACTTTTATAAACGCATGGTTTTTTAAACTCCATTCCACCAAACCCTTGTCATTGCCCCCGGTAAATAATATCCCCGGCTTTTGCGAAAACTCCAGCGTAAATACCGGGTTGCCGTGGCCAGTTAGTTCTGCTGTTTTTGTTACGGTCATTTTTTAGTCCATAGTCCATGGTCCATAGTAAAATTTATATTGAAAATAGATACGTTAACCAAAAAAGTGCTATGGTCCATGGATTATCGACTATGGACTTCCTACTTATGTCTTTCCTCTAAATTTTTTGCTATTGTTGCAAGGCTCAGGCCCTTTTCGCGCAGTAAAACAAGCAGGTGAAAAACGAGATCAGATGACTCGTTGATCAGGTCGGTCTCTGTTTCGTTCAAAGCTGCAATCAACGTTTCAACTGCTTCTTCTCCAACCTTTTGCGTTATTTTATTTAAACCTTTATTGCGAAGCTTGTTTACATACGATCCTTCTTTAGGGTTCACATACCTGTCGTCAATTATATCTTCTAACTTTAATATAAAGTTCCGGTTGTAATCTGTTTTAAAACAACTGCGCGAGCCGGTGTGGCAGGTTGGACCATCGGCTTTAACTTTTATCAGCAGCGTATCATTATCGCAATCAATATGCATATTTTTAACATGCAGGTAGTTGCCGCTGGTTTCGCCCTTTGTCCATAAACGGTTTTTTGAGCGGGAGAAAAATGTGACGATATTTTCGCTGGCCGTTTTATCGTAAGCTTCCTGGTTCATATAGCCAAGCATCAGCACTTCTAATGTTTGCTCATCCTGGATAATCACGGGGATTAGGCCGTCTGCTTTGTTAAAATTAATATTCATTATTTGTTTATCCTTCAATCCTTTACCGTTGTCTGTGTCCCCACAGACAACATATTATACTTCCCTCACCTCAATATTATTCCGCTTCAATACCCTTTTCAAATCCGGTATTAATATCTCCCCATAGTGAAATACCGAAGCCGCCAAAGCAGCATCCACATTGGTTTGCTCAAATACCTCCACAAAATGCTGTACCGAACCTGCTCCTCCCGATGCGATAACAGGGATGTTCACCGAATCGTTCACCAATTTTAATAAATAATTGTCAAAACCGCCTTTTGTGCCGTCGTGATCCATCGAAGTTAATAATATTTCGCCCGCTCCGCGGCTTTCGGCCTCCATTATCCAATGTAGCGTTTCTTTTTCAGTTGGGATGCGGCCACCATTTAAGTGTACAATATTGAAGCCATCGATCAGCCTTGTATCAACGGCGACCACTACGAACTGAACGCCAAAGGCTTTTGCCAGTTGATCAATTAACTCAGGGTTGCGCACAGCGGCCGAATTAATAGATATCTTGTCTGCCCCTGCATTTAACAACGCGTCGGCATCTGCAATTTCATTAATTCCGCCACCTATAGTAAAAGGGATGTTTATTTGCCTTGCGACAGCTTTTACCAGTTCCACCATCGTTTTGCGCCGCTCATGGGTGGCGGTAATATCCAGGAATACCAGTTCATCCGCTCCTTGCCGGGAGTAGTTCCAGGCAAGCTCAACCGGGTCGCCCGCATCGCGCAGGTCAACGAAGTTAACGCCTTTTACGGTCCTGCCGTCTTTTACGTCTAAACAGGGAATTATTCGCTTTGTTAGCCCCCCCCGCCCCCTAAAGGGGGAGCCTATCGCTTCTTTAATTGTGTTCAATACTTTTTCTAATTGATTGAATATTTCTTCGTTTTTGAAACGAAGAACTTTGATTCCATCGGTTTCAATGTTTAGCTGTCTTTCTATGTCGTTTTTCGCAACTTTGGCGAGATTATGGATGCTTCCATCAAGCTCAATTACTATCTTATGTTGATGGCAGTAGAAATCAGCAATGTAAATACCTAATGGATGTTGCCTTCTGAATTTTGAACCAAGTTGGCTGCCTTTTAAATGTCCCCAAAGTAACATTTCGGCCGGTGTCATATTATTTCTAAGTGCCGCCGCGTTCTTAAATATCAGATCGCTCGCACCCATAAACATCCGTTTTTTCATATCAAACTAAGGCGCGTTGATTTTTCATATCCCGATTTGGTTCCCCCTTTAGGGGGCTAGGGGGCTTAAATAGAGATCAAGGACTCCAAATTCCAGTTTTTTACATCATCGATGCTGATATGGCCTTCATAAATAGCTTTGCCAACCACGCAGGATTCCACCTTGATATTACTTAGTTTTTCAATGTCGTCCATAGAGCTAACGCCACCAGATGCGATCAGTTTGATAAAAGGGGAGTGGTCAAGCAGTTTTTCATAAAGCCCGATACCGGCCCCGCCGAGTTTACCATCCTTACTAATGTCGGTGCATAAAAAACGAAAAAAGCCCAATGAAAGGCATTTGTCAACGTAGTCCATCAGTTTAATGGGCGAGCTTTCCATCCAGCCGGAGTACTTGATCACTTCGTCCAATACATCAATGGCGATGACCACCTGGCCGGAACATTTGTCGCGGCCGCATATCTCTTTGCTAAGCTCTGCCAGGAAAGAAGGGTTAGTGAGCGCCTGAGTGCCCACAATAACCCGGTGAATGCCCGCGTCGATCAGTTCTTTAACCTTGTCGATACTGCGGATACCGCCGCCGTATTGCACCTGCATATCTGTTTTCCGAATCACATCAAAAAGGTATTGCTGGTTCGAGAAATCGTTTTTGGCGCCATTCAGATCAATAATATGAATGAAATCAGTGCCGTACGATTGGTACTTTTCGATCATTTCCTCTAAGGAAACATCATATTCGGTAACCTGCGCATAGTCACCCTCCCGTAAGCGCACCACTTTTTTGTCTAAAATATCAATTGCGGGAATAATATACATGATTTTAAAGTTTTGAGAAGTTTGATAACAAAGTTTCGCCATGGATGCCGGATTTTTCAGGATGGAACTGTACCCCATAGAAATTATCCCGCCAGATTGATGCCGAAAACTTGTTATTATAGGTTGTGGATGAAAGCGTAAACGCAAGATTATACTCAATAAAGTATGAATGTACGAAGTAAAAATGTGATCCGTCGGGAATATTTTTAAAAAGTTGATTTTCTTTTTCGGGATACACTCTATTCCAGCCTGTATGCGGCACCTTATAGGTGCTGCTGTGCGCAAATCGTAAGGTGTTTACAGGGAAAATATCCAATAGATCTGAGTCGCCTTCTTCGGAATGGGCGGTCAGCAACTGCATCCCTACACAAATCCCTAAAGTTGGTTTTTTGAGCGACTTTATAGTTGGAACAAGGCCGGTTTGCTCCAATTTATTCATAGCCGCGCCTGCATGACCTACCCCCGGAATAATATACCGGTCGTACTGTTCAAAATCTTTTTCCTCGTTGATCATTCCATATGGAAGCCCCAGCCGCTCTAAAGCAGCCGTTAATGAGAATATATTTCCGGCGCCGTAATTTATGATGCCAAGCTCCCCCCGCCCCCTAAAGGGGGAGCTTTTTGGTGGAACCGGCTTCGCCGTTCCTATATTATCGTTTGTTATGTCACTCATGGTAATCAAAAACTCCCCCTTTTGGGGGCTGGGGGGCCTATAAGACTCCCTTTGTGCTCGGTAAAACCATATTATTCACGTCCCTTTTTACCGCCATTTTTATTGACTTTGCAAAGGCCTTAAATATAGCTTCAATTTTATGGTGTTCGTTTTCGCCTTCCGCTTTTATATTTAAGTTGCATTTTGCCGCGTCAGAAAAAGATTTAAAAAAATGAAAGAACATTTCTGTTGGCATCTCGCCAATCTTTTCCCTTGTAAACACCGCATCCCAAACTATCCAGTTCCTGCCGCCAAAATCTATCGCTACCTGTGCCAGGCAATCGTCCATCGGCAGGCAAAAACCATAGCGCTCAATTCCCTTCTTATTACCTAAAGCTGCCGCAAAAACCTCGCCAAGAGCGATTCCCGTATCTTCAATGGTATGGTGTTCGTCAATATGCAGGTCGCCTTGTGCTATAATTTCAAGGTCGATGTTGCCGTGACGCGCAATTTGGTCGAGCATGTGATCAAAAAAATGCAGCCCTGTGGACACTTTAGCCTCGCCTTTTCCATCAAGGTTCACTTTTATATAAATATCTGTTTCTTTAGTGGCCCGGCGATGTTCAAACACCCGTTCACCTAATTTTAAAAATTCATATATTTTTTGCCAGTCGGTTGTTTCCAGCGCAACTGTACTGTTTACCGCATCTTCTTCGGCTTTTCCACTAAATTCGTGGCTGCCTAAATTTGAGTTATCATTTAGCCAGATGGCTTTTGCGCCAAGGTTATAGCCGAGCAAAACATCATTTTTACGGTCGCCGATAGTGAACGAGTTTTTAAGATCGTATTTCTCTTTATCAAAATACTGGGTAAGCATGCCCGTTCCCGGTTTGCGTGTGGGTGCATTATCCGCAGGAAATGTCCGGTCAATACAAATATTAGAAAAGATCGCGCCTTCATTTTCGAACGTTTTAATAACAAAGTTTTGAACGGGCCAAAAGGTATCGGCCGGATATGATGCTGTGCCCAAACCATCCTGGTTGGTTACCATCACCAGCTCATAATCAAGTTCAGTGGCTATTTTTGGCAGGTATTGCAAAGCGCCGGGATAAAACTCCAGTTTAGCGAATGAATCGATCTGCTCGTCGGCAGTCTCTTTTATAATGGTGCCGTCGCGGTCGACGAACAGTATTTTTTGCAGCTTGCTCATTTAAAATCTTGTAAAGTTTGGAGTAATATATTGTTTTCACCGGGCGTGCCAACGGTTATACGCAAACAACCCTGGCACAATTCAACTTTCGACCGGTCGCGCACGATGATGCCTTTTTGGACTAAATAGTTATAAATTCCCTTTGGATCAGTTGTTTTAACTAAGATAAAATTAGCATCGGAGGGATAAATATCCAGCACAAAATCAAAGTCTTTCAATCCTAAAACCAATTTATCCCTTTGCAAGAGAATTTCCCTGATCCAGCCATTTACCTGGTCGATATTGGCCAGCGCCTGCAATGCCAGCTGCTGTGAAGCATCGTTAACGTTGTAGGGCGGTTTAACCTTATTCATCACCTCTATAATTTCTTCGCTGGCAAAGGCCATCCCGATGCGTAAACCCGCAAGGCCCCATGCTTTGCTGAGCGTTTGTAAAACTACGAGGTTCGCGTACTCTGTTAGTTCCTGGATAAAAGTTTTTTGCCTGCTGAAATTGATATAGGCTTCATCAACCACCACGATCCCGCCAAAATTTGCAAGCAAAGTTTCCACATCGGCCCGGCTGATGGAATTGCCGGTCGGGTTATTTGGCGAGCAGATAAAGATAAGCTTGGTATGGTCATCAATGGCTTCCGCAATATCATCCAAATTAAGCTGGAAATCTTCCGTCAGCGGAACTTTGCGCGCCTCCACATCATTAATATTTGCCGAAACCTGGTACATGCCATAAGTGGGCGGTACTAATATTACATTATCCACACCCGGGTTACAGAAGCTGCGGAATAATATGTCAATAGCTTCATCGCTGCCGTTGCCCAAAAATATATTTTTAACTGGCACCCCCTTTATTTCGCTCAACCGCCCTTTAATCTGCAGTTGTAATGGATCAGGGTAGCGGTTAAATTGTTGCTCCAGTGGCGAGCCGAAAGCGTTTTCATTAGCGTCCAAAAACACACTGGCCTCGCCCTGGTACTCATCACGGGCGGAAGAGTAGGGGAAAAGGTTTTTGATATTGGACCTGATTATATTATTTATACTGAACATTTTATATTTATTCCTTTATTAATATACTCTTCGATTTTTTCTGATTCATTGCCGTCCGCTTTAGCGGACGGAATAGATGATCATGAAAATCAGGCTTTAGCCTAAATAGTTCGTTTTGGCTAAAGCCAGTAACTGTCTGCCTGTTATCCGTTGGCTAAAGCCAACGGCAATGAATTTATTTAATTCTTAAACTCACTGCATTCTTATGCGCATGCAGCCCTTCCATTTCCGCCAATATCTCAATCGTTGGCCCTATATTTTTTAATCCTTCCGGCGTGATTTGCTGGAACGTGATCTTTTTTACGAACGAATCAACCGAAACCCCCGAATACGCGCGGGAGTACGAACTTGTGGGCAAGGTATGATTTGTTCCCGACGCATAATCACCCGCGCTTTCGGGCGTCAAATTACCGAGGAATACCGAACCGGCGTTGATAATGTTTGCTGTTAAGCTTTGCCAGTCTGTGGTGGCAAGGATCAAATGCTCAGGCGCGTATTGATTACTGAAACTCATGGCATCATCAAGATTATTTGTAACCACGATGTACGAATTTTCCAGCGCCTTTTTCACGATCTCAGCACGTGGAAGCACAGGGACCTGCTTTGCCACTTCGGCCAAGACTTCATCAGCTATTTTATGCGATGCACAAACCAATATTGACTGGCTGTCCATCCCATGCTCTGCCTGCGCCAGCAGATCGGCGGCAACGTAAACCGGGTTGGCCGTTTCATCAGCAATGACCAGTACTTCCGAGGGTCCAGCAGGCATATCGATGGCAGTAGTAGTGGTAGATTGTATAATAGTTTTTGCTTTGGTAACAAACTGGTTTCCAGGGCCAAATATCTTATCAACTTTAGTAATAGTTTCAGTGCCGTAAGCCATGGCTGCTATGGCCTGTGCACCGCCGGCGAGGTAAATTTTATCTATACCGAGCAGCAGGGCCACGTAAGCTATAAAAGCGTTTACACCGCCATTTTTTTGCGGGGGCGAGCAAACCACAATTTCGTGGCAGCCGGCAATCCTTGCGGGGATGCCGAGCATTAAGAAGGTGCTTGGCAACACTGCGCTGCCGCCGGGGATGTACAAACCAACTTTTTCTATCGGTCTTATTTCGCGCCAGCAGGTTACGCCGGGCATGGTTTCAATTTTATCTTCAGCCTTTAGCTGCGCCGCATGAAATTTATAAATATTGTTATAAGCGGTTTCGAGTGCCGCTTTTTGTTCCGGTAAAACAGCTGAAGCAATTTCAGTGAGTTCATTTTTATCCAGATAAAGTTTACCCAGCTCCACTTTATCAAACTTTAGCGCATAGTCAAGCAACGCGCTGTCGCCATGCCCCTTAACATGTTCAATAACGTCTTCAACTATCGCTCGTATCTCATTCGCCGGGTCAACATTGCGCTGCACCAGGTTTTGGATTTGCTGTTTTGACAGTTCTGTATAATTATATCGCTTCATTAGCCCCCTAACCTCCGCCAAAGGCGGAGGAATTTTAAATATTTGTTAGCCCCCTAACTCCCTAAAGGGGAATGGATGTTTGTTAATCCTAATATTTTTCGCCCCACTAAACTCCCCCTTTAGGGGGCCGGGGGGCCCTCCGCCATTCCTCCCCCTTAAGGGGGTCGGGGGGCCTGAGCTATAATATTATCTTCTCAATAGGCATTACTACAATACCTTGTGCGCCGGCTTGTTTTAGCTGGCTTATTTTGTCCCAAAAATCACGTTCGGGGATCACGGTGTGTACGGCGACCCAGTTTTCTTCAGCCAAAGGTACAACAGAAGGGCTTTTAACACCTGGCAATAGTTTTATTATAGCTGGTAAATTATCTTTATTAACATTTAAAACCACGTATTTGGTTTCTTTTGCCCTTAGTACTGATTGGATGCGTTGGATCAGTTCTTTAACCAGTTCCTCATTCTCGCTGCCTTTACGGCCGATCAGGACTGCTTCCGAGGTCATCACGTCGGCAAATGGCTTTAAGCCATTGCTTTTCAGCGTGCCGCCGGTTGATACCAGGTCGCAGATGGCGTCGCTTAGTCCCAGCCCGGGAGAAATCTCTACCGAACCGGATATGGTGCGTATATCGGCGTTTATGCCTTTTTCTTTTAAAAACTTACCCAAAATAGCAGGGTAGGTGGTGGCGATAGATTTGCCGTCTAATTCCGAAAGGTTTTTAATGTCATAGGTGTTTGGAACTGCTATTTTAAGCGAGCATTTGCCAAAACCGAGGCGCTGCAGGTAACTGACCTCAACTTCGGTTTCCTGTATCACGTTTTCACCTACGATGCCCAGGTCTGCTATGCCATCCTGAACGTACTCCGGGATGTCATCATCGCGCAGAAAAAGGATCTCGAGCGGAAAATTGGAGACGGGCGAAATAAGCGAGCTTTTATAATTTTCGAAGCTTAGGCCGCAATTTTTTAATAATTCAACAGATTTTTCGTTGAGCCGGCCAGATTTCTGGATGGCTATTTTTAGTGTTTTCACTGATTGTTTTTAAGGGACTATAATAAGAGGAATAAACGGGGTTTGTTATTTCGCGTAGAAACATACATTAGCTGATCACCACATGGTGGTGAAGGTGGATATGGGCCTTATGTAATGTATAACCGTTCATTTTTGTATAGTAAAACTATAGATAAGCGATGCAAATATAGGGAGTTGTTTGGAAAATCAAAATAAATATTGTTCGATCAGCATAGATTTGACAACTTTTCAAAAGTTGTCAAATCTAAAAGTGTTTAATATTTAAGCAGGATAAACCCTGTTTTATGCGTGTTCTGCCCATCAACAACATAATCCAGCGAATAAAAATAGGTGCCCGGCTGCTGCATCCTCCCGTTTATTCCTGAATGCCCGTCAAACACTTTAGTGATGTTGTTATAGCCTTTTGCCTGGTATATCAGCGTTCCGCTGCGGTCGATGATCTGTAAGGTATTGTCCGGATGGGCAATTATACCGTCTATAATAAGGAAATCATTCAGCCCGTCACCGTTTGGTGAGATACCCTGGTGGACGATGACGCCATCGTTTTCAATGTTTAGGTTATCTTTTGGCTGTAAAACGCTTATTGGCGTATAAAGGCTCATTAGCGGCCCGGTTGCCCTGGTTACATTTATCAAATAAGTGTGAGTTGTTGTTCCATCCTGGGCAGTTACTATTGTTGTGATAGTTGTTTGGCCGACAGCCAGGGCTATACTTCCTGATGCCGTTCCCGAGGTTACGGCCACGCCATTCACTTTTACCGTGGCGTTAGCATCCTGCGTAGTTGGCGTAACTGTTACCAATGTGGTGGCATTACTTACCGATGCAGTGTAGGTGGTTGTGCTGCCAACTGTGCCGCCGTTTGCCAGAGCGGTGGCGGGGGTTGACGATAGGGTGCTTAGCAAGGCATTGTTTGATGGTGCACGCGTGATAATTATCGAATAGGTGTGGGTTACTGTTCCGTCTTGCGAAGTAACTACTGTATTAATGATCGTAGAGGTACCTTCTGCCCCTAATGCGATGCTTCCGGATGCCGATCCGGATATTACAGGTACATTATTTACCTTTATGGTGGCAGTAGCATCTTGCGCTGTTGGTGTAACGGTAACCGACGTAATAACGCTGCTGACCGTTGTGGTGTAGGTGGTTGTGCTGCCAGTCGTGCCGGTATTTGTTAGTGTCGAAGCAGGTGTCAACTTTATTATGCTTAACAGTGCATTGTTTGATAAACGGGTAATTGTGATCGAATACGTTAGCATTGTTGTTCCGTCCTGCGCTGTTACTACCGTGGTAATGGTATTGGGACCGACTGCCAGTGGTATGCTCCCGGATGCTGTTCCAGAAGCTACCGTTATGCCGTTAACGGTTATTGTTGCGGTATTATCCTGGGCAGTTGGCGTAACCGTTACCGATGCAGTAGCATTGCTTACCGTTGTGGTATAGGTTGTTGTACCGCCAGAAGTACCGGTATTTGTCAGTGCAGAAGCCGGGGTCAGCTTTATAGTGCTCAACCGGGCATTGCTGGACGGCGCCCTGGTAACGATTATCGAATAAGTGTGGGTAGCCGTCCCGCCCTGTGCGGTTACTACGGTATTGATCGTATTTTGACCAACTGCCAAAGCAATATTGCCGGATGCTGTTCCCGAAGTCACAAGTTTGCCATTAACAATTATCGTGGCATCGGCATCCTGTGCTGTGGGTGTAACTGTCACCCATGCGGTACCATTGCTTACCGATGTGGTGTATGTGGTTGTATTGCCAGCTGTGCCGGTGTTAGTCAATGTAGCGGCAGGGGTTAAGGATAAGAGGCTTAGCAAGGCATTGAATGACGGGGCCCGGTTTATAGTTATCGAATAGGTATGGGTGGTAACTCCGTCACGGGCGGTCACCACGGTATTAATCGTGGTAGCGGTGCCCTCTGCACCTAAAGCGATACTCCCGGATGCTGTTCCCGACAATATGGTAACACCATTCACTTTTACGGTGGCCGCCGGATCCTGCGTTGTAGGTGTAACTGTTACCGATGTGGTGCCATTGCCGGCCGTAGTGGTGTAGGTGGTTGTGCCGCCAGTTGTACCCGTATTGGTTAGTGTTGTATAGGGACTTAGCGCTATGGTTTTTAGCAGGGCATCATTTGGTGGCGCAGTTACAAATACCCATGCCGCACCCAGGTTCGCATTGTCATCCGGCCCCCCTGAAAGTGCGGTGCTGCCGTCTGCACTTATAGATACGGAATAGCCCTGGAAGGCGGCTCCGATATTGCTTGTACCCACGATTTTTGGGCCCACTTGCGCCCAGGCGCCATCGCTGCGGGTGAAAATCCAGGCTGCACCATTGTTAGCATTGTCCGAATACCCGGCAGTTATGGCTGTGTTGCCGTCGGCACTTACGGATACGGTCCAGCCCAGTTGTGGCGACCTCCCAACGCTACTGGTCCCTTCTATTTTGGAGCCCTGCCGCGTCCAGGCGCCGCCGCTGCGTACGTAAACCCAGAGCCCTCCCGTGTTGGGGAGGGGCGGGGCATGGCTGGGTGCACCAATTACCGCAGTATTGCCATCGGCGCTAAGGGATACCGAAGTGCCGAAGGCGGTCTGTTGACCCGCCACCATTGCTGTCTGCTGTGACCAGGCGCCACCGCTGCGGGCATAAACCCACGCCGCGCCGCTGCTGGAGTTGCTCTGAGATCCGCCGACTATAGCGGTATTACCATCAGCGCTCAGCGCCACGGAACAGCCCCCGAGCTCAGTATCGGTATAGCCTGTGCCTACCAGCTTTGATCCTTGCTGGGTCCATGTGTTGCCGCTGCGGGTAAATACCCAGGCCGCTCCCACGCCTGAATTGTCACCGCTGCCGCCTACGATGGCAGTATTGCCATCAGCGCTGATGCTTACCGCATTGCCCTGGCCCGCAGCTCCGACGGCACCAGTCCCCACCAGTTTTAAACCCTGCTGGCTCCAGGTGTTGCCGCTGCGGGTGAAGACCCAGGCAGCTCCCGTGCTATTATTGTCGCCTGCGCCCCCTATTATGGCCGTATTACCGTCAGCATTAAGGGCTACCGAACTACCCTGGCTAGCGGCCCCAATTGCGCCTGTACCTACAAGTTTCGATCCCTGCTGCATCCATGCGCCGCCATTGCGGACAAATACCCAGGCCGCCCCAACATCGGAATTGTCACTACTACCACCCAAAACAGCTGTATTTCCATCCGCGCTGACGGCTACTGAAACGCCCTGTAAAGCAGTCCCGGTATTACCGGTACCAGCCAGTTTTGCACCCTGCTGTACGGAAGGATATTTTGTTGCCGTTACGGTAAAGTTACCGCTGCCGCTGGCTGTACCACCTGCCGTAGTTATAGAAACTGCACCTGTTGCTGCGTTTGGCATAACCATGCCAACTAAAACGCTGCCCGTGTTTGATACCACTATAGCGTTTTGGCCGCCGATTGTAAAGGCGGTTGGCGTACCAAGGTTTGTGCCATTTATAGTTACCAAAGTACCTACCGGCCCGGTTGCCGGACTAAACGAGGTTATGGCCGGGGCCTGTGCGAGCAATTTGCCGGGGAAAATTGCTGTCAGCAGCATCGTTGCAAAAAACAGAACGAAGCATGCAAAAGCATGCTTTAATTGTTTGGCTGATAAAGTCCCGCGTGAGGTGGGGTGAATTTTTGTCATTGCTCAATAATTTAAAAAATAGATAACAGGCGCAAGTTTTATCAGGGCTCGTCCCGTTCATTTAAAATATAACAGAAGCTTTTGGCATTGTTATAAGTCAGGTTAAAAAGGAAAGGATTTATTTATTAAAATAAAGGATTTTAGTTTGTAAAAGCAATGCTTTTCTAAACTAAATTGCTGAAAATCAGAACTTAATCAATGGTTAATGTAATGTTTCGTAATAGAAAAAATTAAATGCTAAAACTGACGCGGCGGGAAATTTCATCAGCTAACCGAAAGAATGTATTTACAGCCAAAAAAAGATTTGATCCCCAAAGACTTGATTACTCAAAAGCTGTCACATCTTCGGGGATCAGATCTAAAATTGTTTAATATTTAAGCAGGATAAACCCTGTTTTATGCCTGTTCTGTCCATCAACAACATAATCCAGAGAATAAAAATAAGTGCCCGGCTGCTGCATCCTGCCGTTTACTCCGGAGTGCCCGTCAAATACATTGGCGATGTTGTTGTAATGTTTTGCCTGGTATATCAGCGTACCGCTACGGTCAATGATCTGTAAGCTATTGTTGGGGTAGGCAATTATGCCGTCGATAGTAAGGAAGTCGTTAATACCATCTCCATTTGGCGAGACACCCTGGTGGACCATAATACCATCATTCTCTATATTTAAGATGTCCGCGGGTTGTATAACGCTTACTGGCAGGTAAAGACTGTGCAACGGCCCGGTTGCCCTCGTAACTGTGATTGAATAGGTCCTGGTTGTTGTTCCATCCTGCGCGGTTACTGTTGTTGTGATGGTAGTTTGCCCAACTGCTAAAGCAATGCTCCCGGATGCTGTGCCTGAGGCTACGGCTACGCCATTTACTTTTATTTTTGCGTTGGCATCCTGTGCCGTTGCGGTAACAGTAACCGATGTGGTAGCATTGCTCACGGATGTTGTATAGGTTGTTGTAGTACCGCTTGTACCGGTATTTGTCAATGCCGAAGCAGGGGTTAGCTTTATAGTGCTTAACAGGGCGTTGCTTGAAGCAGTCCTGGTTACAATTATCGAATAAGTTCTTGTTGTTGTACCATCCTGGGCGGTTGTTACGATAGTGATCGTGGTTTTGCCAATTGCCACGGGAATGGCGCTGGATGCTGTTCCAGAGGTTACCGCTATACCATTCACTTTTATCGTAGTTGTTAGGTCCTGCGCCGTTGGTGTAACCGTTACCGATGTTGTACCGGCGGCAGCAGTTGTGGTGTAGGTTGTTGTTGTTCCGCTTGTACCGGTGTTGGTTAATGCCGAAGCCGGAGTAAGTTTTATAGCGCTTAGTAGAGCATTGTTTGATGGTCCAGCCCTGGTAACAGTTATTGAATAAGTGCGGGTTGTTGTTCCATCTTGGGCGGTCACTACTGTGGAAATTGTATTGGCGCCGACTGCTAAAGCAATGCTCCCGGATGCTGTTCCCGATGCCACTGTTACGCCCTTCACTTTTATTGTCGCGGCCGGATCCTGCGCGGTTGGCGTAACGGTTACCGATGCGGTAGGGTAGCTTACCGATGTGGTATAAGTTGTTGTAGTGCCGGTTGTACCGGTGTTTGTAAGCGTTGAAGCCGGGGTCAGTTTTATTGCGCTGAGTAAAGCATTATTTGATCCCGCCGCCCTGGTAACAGTTATTGCATAAGTATGTGTTGTTGTCCCATCCTGGGCGGTTACTACCGTAGTGAGGGTATTTGCACCTACAACCAAAGGGATACTTGCCGAAGCTGTTCCCGAAACAACGGTTGTGCCGTTAACTTTTACCGTGGCATTGGGGTCTTGTGTTGTTGGTGTGACTGTTACGGATGTGGTAGTAGTGGGCACTGATGTGGTGTAGGTTGTTGTAGTGCCTGTGGTGCCGGTGTTGGTTAGTGTTGAAGCGGGAGTAAGCTTTATGGAGCTTAACGCGGCATTAATAGGTGCTACTTCTATACTAACAATTGCGGTACTGCCACCGCCGATATTATATGCGCTAATAGTATAATTTGTAGCTGCAGATGCAACTGTCGGAGTGCCGCTGATAATCCCTGTTGTTGCATCAAAGATTAAGCCCGCGGGCAGGGGTTTATCAATTGAATAGCCCGTGGTAATCATTTTCCTTATCAACCTATTACCCGAATCTGCTATGTATAGATCGCCCGAGGCATCAAGCGTTAAATCATTTGGGCTAAAGAATCTTGCCGTGGTGCCAATACCATCGACATAAGCATAGGTGTTTTTTAATGAATTAGGAATGTTTACAGCGCCCGCAATTGTTGTAACTACGCCCCCGGGAGTGATTTTTCTAATGTTATTACCGCCAGAATCAGCGACATAAATATTACCAATTGCATCCGCGGTTATCCCTGTCATAAAAGAAAAGCCCGCGGCCGTTCCTATGCCATCAAAGGAACCGGGTTTTCCATTTCCGGCTAAAGTGCTCACCAGGCCATCAGGGGTAATTTTCCTAATGAGGTAATTACCACCGTCAGCAACATAAATATTCCCCATTGCATCTGACGTAATTCCACGCGACTGATTAAAACTGGCTGATGTTCCCTGCCCATTAGCTGAGCCAGATACCCCAAGGGTACCGGCGAACGTTGAAACTGATCCATCCGGCGCGATTTTCCTTATAACATAATCAAATTCATCCACAATATAAAAGTTGCCGTTCTTGTCGATCGTTATTGCATTAGGTTCTACGAAACCAACCTGCAGCCGTTGCCCAACGAACATTGACCCGCCCCCGGCAAAAGTGCTAACCACCCCTTGCGGCGTTATCTGCCTGATAAGATTGCTTACCTCTTCAGTCACGTATAAATTCCCGGCATTGTCTGCCGTTAAGCCACCCGGAAAATTAAAACTGGCCGCCGTGCCGGTGCCATTCGCTGATCCGGCTGACCCGCTTCCCGCAAGCGTGCTCACCAGGCCGGCCGTTGTAATCTTTCTGACTAAATTGCTGGTTTCATCGGTAACGTATAAATTTCCGCTTGCATCAATCGTAATGCCATCCAATTGGCCGAAAGTTGCAACGTTACCATTACCATTTTCTGCCCCCGTTACACCGGGAGTACCGGCAAACGTACTTACCTGTCCATAAACAGTAGCGGGGATGGCGCCGCCAGTATTTACCGGAGAAAGGGGTGTAATAGCTATGCCAGACGTATAAACCTTGCGACTTGCATATTGGAGAATCGGGGCGGCCAATACCGTCGATCCGCCCAAAATAGTTAATGTCCCAGCGACGTAATTAATAGTATAATTTGAGGCAGCTGCTCCACTTATATTTATCGGGTAGCTACCTGGAGGCGATGTCGCAGTTGCAGGTGTACTAATGGACGGTTGCGTTGTTAAATTAGCCATGTTGTCCCCATTTACAAAACCACCGTAGCTAATAGTTAATACAGGATTAACCGCATTTGCCGCCTTACTTTTATTATCAGCAATGACGCTCAATTGTGCAGGAGTTACCGTTAATAGTTGTTGAATTGTTGTGGCGCCGTTTGTTGCCGTTATAGTTGATTTGCCAACACTTAAAATGTGAATTTTGCCTGCAACTATATCTGCCACGGAAGTATTGCTACTGGTATAGGTTATACTTCCCGCGTTACTTACTGCGGGGCTAAAATCGGCAGCGCCATAAACCATTGAAGGTATAGGGCCAAAATTTAAATTGCCGGTTACTGCTATGTTTACGATTGCTTTGCTGCTGCCTGAGGTATTATAGGCGGTAATAGTATAATTTGTTGCCGCTGAAAAAGCTGTTGGCGTACCGCTCATAATACCTGTTTTAGGGTCGAATGTTAAACCGGGCGGCAAAGCTTTATCAATGGTATAACCCGTTGTGCTTATTTTTCTAATCAGGCTACTATCTACGTCTGCCTCATATAAATTACCCGATAAGTCTATTGCTAATCCCCCGATGCCATTAAAGCTAGCCGAAGTGCCAGTACCGTCAGTAGCACCGATTATCCCAACGGCCCCGGCTAATGTTGACACCAGACCACCTGGTGTGATTTTTCTGATAACATTATTGCCGTCATCACCAACATAAACATTGCCGATATTATCAACAGTTATGGCATTGGGCTGATAAAAGCTGGCGGATGTACCTGGTCCGTCGCTTGAGCCTTGTGCGCCGCTCCCCGCAAAAGTGCTTACCACGCCCGATGGTGTTATCAGCCGGATGAGATTATTCCCACTATCAGCCACGTACAGGTTGCCATTGCCGTCGATTGCGCAGGCACCCGGTATAAAAGTTGCGGTAGTGGCCGGTCCATTCGTTGCACCTTTTACTCCCGCGATACCGGCATAAGTAGATACAAGTCCTGCAGCTGTAATTCTTCTGATTAAATAGTTTCCACTTTCAGTTACATAAATATTCCCATTTTTATCAGCGGCCAGGCCAGTTGGACCAAAGAAACTGGCATTTGTACCCTGACCATTAGTTGCGCCTGCGACACCGATTTGACCAGCAAAGGTAGAAACGACGCCGCCAGGGGTAATTTTTCTAATCAGTTCATTTCCCTGGTCAGAAACAAATATATTCCCGGATGGGTCAACTATTATTCCGTTTAGATTGGAAAAAGGGGGAGTTAAACCGCTTCCTGCAAAAGTACTTACAACGCCTGTTGGCGTAATTTTCCTTACAAGATTGTTAAAATCATCTGCGACATATAAATTTCCTGCGGCATCAACTGCCACTGCGGTAGGAAAATTAAAACTTGCCGCCTTACCGGTGCCGTTTACAGCGCCATTTACGCCTGAAGTCCCCGCAAAAGTAGTTACCTGCCCGTAAATAGTTGCAGGGACTGCGCCGCCTGTATTTGAAGGTATTAATGTAGCTATTGGTGTGCCGGTTGTAAAAGTTTGCGGAGTGCTATAACTGATATTTGGAGCCTGGCTATAGCTAATTGCAGTTGCCAAAACCAGCAGAAGAAAAAGAATATACCGTAAGGATTTAAACATTGATTAAAGGTTTCGGCCATAAATGTAAATATTTAAAGACTGGTATTTAAAAGGTCGGTAAAAAAGATTTGGATAAAAGTTGATTACGTTGGATAGAGTTGATTGGGTTAGATTAAGTTAGTTAAGTTGGATTGGATTAAGTTGGTCAAGTTCGACTAGGTTGGATTAAGTTGGTCAATGCAAAGGATAAAGCCTGTCGTTTTTATTGTCTTTGCAGGGGTGTTGCCATTATTGCATTTTTTGGATATTGGCAAAAATCAACTAACTGATTTTCAGCCGTTAACGCATTTAAAATTGCGTGTGTTGCTGCGAAGTGAACGCGAACGCTCATGGTTTTTCGGTACGTTTATGTGGTTTTTGCAAAAAATGTCTTACGAATTTTACAAAGCAAAGGCTGATAGCAGCCCCATTTAATTTGACAAATCCTTTCTTAAGCTGTTCTTTTATACCTAATTTTAAAACAAACCAATTGTTATGAAAAGCCTGACGTTAACTACCGCGATTATTTTAATAGCTGCATCCTCGATTATATCCTTAAATACCCATGCGCAAAGCACTCCCGGCCTGTTCGATGGCAAAACCCTCAAAGGCTGGAAACGCCTCGCGGGGACTGCCGATTATAAAGTTGAAGATGGCGCAATCGTTGGTACAACGGTGCTTAATTCAGGTAACACCTTCCTGGTAACAGAAAAGGAATATGGTGATTTTATTTTGGAGATGGATACTAAAATCGAAAGTCCGCTGAGTAATTCCGGCGTGCAGGTGCGCAGTCATTATGATCCAACCGGGAATAACGGAAAAGGAAAAGTTTACGGCAGGCAGTTTGAGATCGATCCTTCGAGCCGTAAATGGTCGGGTGGCATTTATGACGAGGGCAGGAGGGACTGGCTATATCCGCTTGACCTTAATGCAAAAGCAAAAGATGCGTTTAAAGTTGGGGTTTATAACCATATCCGCATAGAATGTATAGGTAACGAAATGCGCACATGGATAAATGGTACGGCGGTTGCGGATGTGGTGGATACGGTCGACAGCAAAGGTTTTATAGGTTTACAGGTTCATGCGGTAACCACGCCAGATCAGGCGGGTAAAAAAGTATATTTTAAAAACCTTGTCATCCAAACCGAAAACCTGGAATTTAAACCGTTCCCCAAAGACGTTTATACGCTAAATTATACAACCAACCAGCTTTCGCCTCATGAAATAGTAAGTGGATGGAAATTGTTGTACGACGGGCATACTTCAAACGGCTGGCGCGGTGCAACGCTTACCAAATTTCCGGCCAAAGGCTGGCTGTATGCTGATGGTACCATGCATGTGCTGCCTTCGGAGGGTAAAGAAGAATCGGGTGGGGGTGATATTGTCACTGATAGCCTTTACGGCGCTTTTGACCTGTCGTTTGAGTTTAAAATTACGCCGGGCGCAAATAGCGGTGTTAAATATTTTGTGACCTTGTCCGAAGTTACCAAAGGCTCGGCCATTGGTTTGGAATACCAGGTTCTGGATGATAAACTGCACCCCGATGCCAAGCTTGGCCGCAGCGGCGACAGGACGCTTGCCTCGTTATACGATCTTATCCCGGCCAATAAACAGGAACGTTTTGTACATCCGGTAGGCGCATGGAACACGGGGCGGATAATTGTTTATCCTAATAACCACGTCGAGCATTACCTGAATGGCGTTAAAGTGCTTGAATACGAGCGTGGTTCAAAAGAGTTCCGCGACCTGGTGGCTATTAGTAAATACGTGATCTGGAAAAACTTCGGCGAAGCAAAAGAAGGGCATTTGCTGTTGCAGGATCATGGTAATGAGGCATGGTTCAGGAGCATTAAAGTGAAACGTCTTAGTCTGAACCGGGATTAAGCAGATTTTACCGATTATTCGGATTATAGAATAGCGACTATCATCTCAAAAATCCGTAAAATCCGTTGAATCCCGGTTCAGACGATCTCCTCTTTCTTTTGAAAGCTATAATACAAATAAAACAGTGAAGGCAATATTAAAAAGCTGCCGATGAAAAGTCCCCAGCCTAAATCATCAATGGTTTTGGCCGTGGCATGCAGGGAAAGCAGCGACAGGTTTTCTCCCCCTTTTATCATAATAACATAAGGGAAGTGCATGTAGCCCACTGCCAGCAAGATCATGGTAACCTGGAAGGCCGCGAAAACGCGTATTATTTTCTTTTTCCCTTTTAAGATCATTAGCCACATCACTAGCAGCGAAATGAATGCAGTTATCACGGCGATAAGGCTGACCGGGTTGCCGAATATAAAATGGGCAAGGCGGATATCTTCCAGGTCGGCGGCTAAAAATACCGTACCGCCAAAAATTACTGCGAGGATATTCATTAACCGTGCTTTTTTGATAAAACGGCGTACATCCTTATCATTATCAGCTTCGCCGATCAAATAAATTGCGGCAAGGTACCCGCTTAATGCAACAGTAAAAAGACCGACCGCAACAGAAAAGTAATTTAACCAGCTATAGACATAAGCTGCAAGGAATGATGTGGCATGCAGGTCTATCTGCCTTGAAATAGCGCTGCCCGCGATAATCCCCAAAAAAAGCGGTGTAACAAAGCTGGAATAAACGAAAATATGGTTGTATAAATTCTGTGTCCTTTCATCCTTTACGGCATCATAGCTCCGGAAGGCGAAGGCTGTTCCCCGGGCGGTAATACCCAGCAGCATAATTAACAATGGAATGTGCAGGTAGGTGCACATATCGCTGTATACCTCCGGGAAACCGACAAACATAATTACCACTGCTATGATGAGCCACATGTGGTTTGCCTCCCAAATGGGCCCTATGGCGTGGTACATGGTTTCGCGGGTGCGCGATTTATTTTTGTTGGACGTAAAAAGTTCAATGATACCCGCGCCAAAATCGGCCCCGCCAAGCAGGAAGTATAATACAATGGCCAAAAACAGGAAGGTGATGACAATATACAACATGTTTATGCTTTAATTGGATCGTAGGATTCGTATAATTCGGGCACCATTTTTATCTGCCTGCTTAATAAAAATATTACGGCCAGGCTTAGTGTAAAATAAACCGCCGTAAAAAGGTAAAATGTATAATGGATACCCGGCATTGGCGTTACTGCTTCGCTGGTGCGCATAATGCCCTGTATGATCCAGGGTTGCCGGCCAACTTCGGTAACCGTCCAACCGGCTTCAACTGCAATAAAACCAAATGGTGTCGCCAAAATAAACAGGTCGAGAAACCATTTTTTTGAGAGCCAGCTCCGTTTTTTCCACAAGGCCACAAAATATAATATCCCAACCAGCATCATTGCCGATCCGATGGCGATCATCAGCTCAAAAGCATAATGGGTAATCGCAATTGGCGGCTGGTTTTTGGCGGGGACCTTGTCTAGCCCAGTAACCGGCTCTTGAAAATTATCGTTTACCAAAAAACTTAAAAGGCCGGGGATCTCAATACCATAATTCACTTTTTTATTTAGTGTATCGGGTATACCCCCAATGATCAAAGGCGCATAAGATTGGGTATGAAAATGGGCCTCCATCGCGGCTGATTTGGCAGGCTGGGTTTTTGCAACGTTTTTTGCTGATATATCGCCGCTGAATGGCTGTAAAATAGCAGCAACCGCTCCAAAAACAATGGCTATTTTAAATGCTTTGGTGTGAAATTGCACATTTCTTTTCTTCGCGATCATTAAAGCGTGGACACCTGCCACTGCGAACCCGGTTGCCGAAAACGCGGCGATGATCATGTGCAATGCCTCTGAAAACCATGAACCATTAAACATGGCCTGGATCGGGTCGATATTAAGATACTGGCCGTTGATATAATCAAATCCTGCCGGGTTGTTCATCCATGAATTGGCCGATACCACCAAAATCCCCGATGCGATCCCGCTTACGCCTACCACAATACCAGTGGCCCAATGGAACCATTTATTAAATTTGTTCCATCCGTAAAGGAAAAATCCGAGAGCAATCGCTTCTATAAAAAATGCGACTCCTTCGAGCGAGAACGGCATGCCAAATATTGGCCCGGCACGCTCCATAAACTTTGGCCATAGCAGCCCCAACTCAAATGATAATATCGTGCCGGATACCGCGCCGGTAGCAAAAAATATAGCTACCCCCTTGCTCCAGGCCTGGGTAATGTTTTTGTAAACAGGGTCGCCGGTTTTTATCCATTTATAATGAGATACCGCCATAAACACCGGCATCACCATCCCGATACAGGAATAGATGATATGAAAGCCCAGCGAAATAGCCATTTGCGACCTTGCGGCGAGAAAATCGTTCATTTCTTCGTTGTTGATGAGTGATGATTGTTTATAATTCGCTGCTCACTATTTATTATCTAAATTCTGTTTGTACCACTCAGCTAATGAGGCAGCTTTTCCCTCAGCAGCCCGTAAAACCAGGTGCCTGCTATGGCGCTAAATAACGTTACGGTAACCACAAGGAACCCGCTTCCTATTTGAGCGAATAGTGGCCCGGGGCAGGCGCCTGTGATGGCCCATCCCAAACCAAATATTAACCCGCCGTAAATGGTGCCCCAATGGAATTCTTTTTTGGGGACGGTTACAGCTTCGCCGCCAACTGTTTTAAGGCGGAGCCGCTTTATTAAAAATATCGAGATCATCCCAACCGCAATGGCGCTGCCGATAATGCCATACATGTGAAACGCCTGCAGCCTGAACATTTCCTGTATCCTGAACCAGGAAATAACTTCGGATTTAACCAGGATAATGCCGAATAAGACCCCGATAATTAAATATTTAATATTGCGGATCATAGATGAATAAGATAAGGTAAAATAAACCAGGTCGTTATAAATCCCCCGATCATAAAGCAGCAGGTGGCAACCAGTGATGGCCACTGCAGGGAGGCTATGCCCATAATTGAATGGCCCGAGGTGCAGCCGCCGGCATAACGTGTGCCAAAACCAACCAGGAAGCCGCCGGCTACTATAAAAATAAGCCCCCGTAACGTGAGTAATTGCTGAAAGCTGAAAATGTCGGTGGGCAATAAACCGCTAAAATCTTTTACGCCCTGTTGTTTTAGTAAGGCTGTTGTTTGCGGGTTAATTTTAACCGGGTGCTGCCCGTTTAAAAATTGAGCGGCTATAAGCCCGCCCAAAACAATACCGGCTGCAAAAAACAAGTTCCAGGTTTCTTTTCGCCAGTCGTGTTTAAAAAATGAAATGTTGGCGGGAAAACATATCGCACAAATGTGTTTTAGTGATGACGATATACCAAAAGGCTTATTCCCGGCTAATAACAGCGCAGGCACAACCAGGCCCATCAAGGGGCCGGCTACATACCAGGGCCAGGGTTGTTTTAAAAATTCCATGCCGTTATGAATGAACAAATTGCATCATTCTTTGCAAATATACTTATTAGCATAACGAACTTTTTACAGATGGAAATATGTTCACTAATTAGAATTATTCTAAAGAATTTTTACCCCCAATCTTTAAATTGTAAAAAAAACGATACAACTTTCAGGAATTATTATATACATTAGCGCTGTTAAAACCAACTATTGATAATACCTGACTAATTGAAACGATTTTTTGCCATTGTATTGTTGAGTATCCACCTGTTTTATATAGGTGGCTATGCGCTATTGTTTCAATATTATATTCATCAGTCGGATGTACAGATGGTAAAACAGATATTCGATAATAAGATTGATAAGAACAAATTTGTCGAGATAAAAATACCGGTGAATATGCCCACCATCCAGGATTGGGATGAATATGAAGAAATTGTTGGGCAAGTGCAGCTAAAAGACGCTTACTACAATTATGTAAAGCTTAAAATGACCCGCGATACCATGTATTTTATTTGTTTACCAAATGCGACTAAAACCCGCCTGGTAAATGCAAATGTTATTGCTGCCAAAGATTTCGCCGATGTACCTTTAAGCAAGAAAGGGCAGGATCCGGTATCTAAAAAAGTAAATACCTTAAGTGAATATAATTTCCAGGCTTTTCAATATAGTTATTCAGCTTTTGGCATTTTCATGCAAAAGAATAACGTCCCTGCATCTATCAAAATAAACGATCCTTTTATCGAGTCCCCCGGCAAACCGCCCAATTTCATTAGCTAACACTGCTTTTTAAACTTTATTTGTGCACCTTATTATTTTATAAGGCCGTATTTTAATTTGTTTATGGCAACAGATACGCCGCGCAAGTTGTGTGGCACATGCCTGTGCATTTACCAATTTAAAGGTTTCTAAGCTTTGTAATTCCGCATTTGACAGCAATTCAAATGGGCTGTAACGATAATTTTCGTTGTCCGCCGTTTATTGCCTCAATATTATTCAACCCTTTTTTATTTACTTTTTAACAAATGATTATGATGAAATCATTACATCTATGCTTTTATAGATATTGTATAGCTACATGCTGCCTGATATCTTTTTCACAAATCGCCCGCGCCCAAACAGATGCGGACGCCCTTATGATCCCCAAAAATTTCTTCTGTGCCGGTGCGATGTACACCACCAACAGCTGGTCGAATTACTGGGAGGGGACTTTTAAGCGCGATAATGCCAATCTTGGTACTGTAAATACCAAAATGTACGGCATTGGCGGCGTATACGGTATCACTAACAAGCTCGATGTTTTGTTTTCAGTACCCTACGTTACTACCAATGCATCAGCCGGTACCCTTAAAGGGCAGAAGGGCGTGCAGGACCTGACGCTTTCCTTAAAATGGGTTCCATTTCAAACTGAGATCGGCAAGGGCATATTTAGTGTTGATGCCATTGCCGCCGGCTCAATACCGCTGACTAACTATGAGCCAAATTTTTTGCCCATGTCTATTGGCCTTCACAGCACCACTGGTTCATTAAGAGCCCTTGTTAATTACCAGGTGGGCCGATTTTTTGTGGCCGGAGCTGGCCAGTACATTGTACGAAGTGATATTACGATTGACCAACCAGCCTATTACACAACGGAGTTAATAAACAGCAACAAGGTATATATGCCCAATATGAACAATTTTCTTTTCAGTGCAGGTTACCGCAGCCTGAAATTTAACGCAGAGGCCATTTTCTCCCAAACCACCACATTGGGCGGTTTTGATATGCGGAAAAACGACATGCCTTTTCCGAGCAATACTATGAACTGGAGCACTATCGGCGGATTGTTAAAATATAGTTTTGATGCCGTGTCCGGACTTGAGCTTACCGCCGGCGGGAACTACGTTTTAACCGGCAGAAATGTTGGCCAAAGTACTACCATCTTCGGCGGAGTGCTTTACATATTTGATTTTTCGAAAAAACACACTAAATAATTTAGCCATGAAAAGACGTATTTTTTATTCAACGCCCCTGATTGTTTTAATAGCATCAGTTTTTTTAGGGTCGTGCAACAAAACGGTAGTTGAGCACACAACTTCTTACCCGGCGCTTGCACCCACAAATATTGACCTGAATGCCGATACCTGGAAACCGGTTTTAGTCAAAGATCCATCTGTATTTACTGTAGCAGCGCCAGATGCGACCACTTCTCCGGCCTACGTTGCTGATTTGAAAGAGATCAAGGACAATCAAAGCAGTTTAACCAGCGCCCAGCAGAGTATCATTAATTACTGGAGCGCCGGTGCCGTGTTGCGCTGGAACGAAATTTTACGCGACCTGGTTGCCAAGCACAATTTGCCTCCATACCAGAATGCCGATGGTACTTATCCGGCGCCAAACTCAGCCAACCCTTTTGCTTACCCGCAGTTCCCTTTTTCAAACCCGCCTTATGCGGCCCGTGCTTATGCCTATGTAAGCGCCGCCCAGTATGATGCGTTGATAGCAGCATATCACTTTAAAAAACAGTATAACCGCGCCGCACCTTATAATAATGATCCGGGTGTGAAGCTATTGATCCCGAAATCCACCCTGCCATCCTATCCAAGCGAGGACGCTGTAGTGGCAGGTGCTACGGTTGAGATCATGAAATTATTGTTCCCTACAGAGGTGGATTTTATAGCGCAAAAAGCTGCCGAAGAAATGCAGTACCGTATAATAGCGGGCGCTAATGTGCGCGGTGAACTAACCGCCGGTCAATCATTGGGCTCACAGGTTGCTGATGTTTTTGTAGCACGTGCAAAGGCCGACCGCGCCGGCAAGGCTATAGGGACCCCTGCCATATGGGCCCAATTACCGGTTCACGCAACCTCGAGAGGTGACATAGGATGGCTAAGCCAGGAATCGCCGCTAAGGCCGCCAATGTTACCGTTGTTTAGCAAAGTGATCCCGTTTTTATTTGATACGCTGACTGTTGTCGCGCTGCGTCCCGGCCCGCCGAATTTAGCTGGTTCGGCTGCGTTTCAACAGGAAGAAGCAGAAGTGCTTTCATATAGCCAACATCCTACACGCGAACACCAGGCCCAGGTTGAATTTTGGGCAGACGGAATTGGTACTTACACGCCTCCGGGCCACTGGAACGCCATTGCAGCGGACGAATTTGTAAAGCAAAATTATAGTGAAGTGCGCTGGGCGCGGAATTTCGCGCTGTTAAACATGGCCGAAATGGATGTGGCTATCTGTTGCTGGGATACCAAATATTTTTACTTTAACGAACGCCCTACGCAGGCCAATCCAAATATTAAGACTTTAACAGGCATACCTAATTTCCCGGCATATTCATCGGGCCACTCAAATTTTAGCGGGGCAGCAGCAACCGTGTTAACGTATTTATTGCCCGACAGGGGTACCAAGTTTACCGACCTGGCTAACCAGGCCGCATTATCCCGGCTGTATGGCGCCATCCATTACCGGAGCGATATTGAAGTTGGCCTGGTTACCGGGAATAAAGTTGGCCAGTATGCGATAGCAAGGGCACAGGCGGATGGGGCCGGAAACTGAAAAAGACATAGTTGATTGATAAAATCCTGTATGAGAGCGGGTTAAGTCCCCTATAAAAGGGGGCCTTATTTAAGAAAATTAACAATTCACAAATAAGATATAAAAATATGCCATACATAAATGTAGATAAAAACTTGCCGGGAATGAGGTCATTAATGGCCTTTAGCCCCGAAACCGCTGAGCCAATGGGGGTATTGGCTAACCTGCTGTTGCGGACAAGCGACAGTTTAAGCATGGCGGACAGGGAATTGATCGGTACATACGTATCCTATTTAAATGATTGCTTTTATTGCCAGCAATCGCATGGGGCAATCGCCGTTTGCTATCTCGATGGAAACACCAGCCTTGTAGAGCAGGTGAAGCGGGATTACGCCAATGCGGATATTTCAGACAAATTAAAGGCCTTATTGTCTATTGCAGGGAGTGTGCAGAAAGGTGGGAAATTTGTAACCCAGCAACAAATAGACGCGGCCAAAGAACTTGGGGCAAGTGACAAGGATATACACGATACCGTGCTTATTGCAGCGGCCTTCTGTATGTTCAACCGCTACGTCGACGGGCTTGCATCTAATACACCCACAGACCTTTCTTCGTACCCGCTGAGGGCACAGCAGATTGCTGAAAGGGGTTATGGCAATTATATTTTTACAAATAAACAACCAGTTCACGAAAAAGAAGAAATATAACGCCCCAAATATTTCTTAATAACAATTCAAACTTTCAACCAAACCCAAAAACAATGAGAAAAAAACTACTTTTTATTACAGGATGGCTATTAATAGCCATAATCCCTGTCTCGTTATTTGCACAAAGTAAAACGCTTACCGGCGTTATTACCGCGGGCAATAACGTCCCGGTGCAAGGGGCGACCATCGCAGTGAAAAACTCGTCGCAAGCGGTAGCCTCAGACCCGAATGGAAAATTTACGCTGAGTGTTCCGGCAAATGCTGTTGTGATCATCAGTGCGGTCGGCTACAAAACACAAACCATTAGCGTTTCCGGAATTTCAGAGCTTAAGGTAAAATTAGACGAGGACGTATCAAGGCTCGATGAAGTCGTAGTAACGGGGCTGGCAACCACCGTTAAACGAAAAAACCTGGCGAATGCGGTAGCTGATATCAGCGCCAACGAGCTTGATGGCACTGCGCCGGCACAAACGTTTGACGCAGCGCTTAACGGAAAAATTTCAGGCGCTAATATCAATGCCAATTCAGGAGCGCCGGGCGGAGGTATCTCTATAAAACTGAGAGGGGTAACTTCGGTATATGGCAACACGCAACCATTGTATGTTGTGGATGGAGTTTATGTAGATAACACTGCTACTTCATCAGGGTTAAATGCCGTAACATCAGCCGGACCCGGTGGGCCCACATCCAACCAGGACAACCCATCAAGCCGTATCGCAGACCTGCGGGCGGAGGATATTGAGAATATTGAAATATTAAAGGGAGCCTCTGCTGCTGCTATTTATGGCTCAAAAGCAGCCGGCGGCGTAGTTATTATTACTACCAAAAGAGGGAAACAAGGGAAAACAAATATCAACGTGTCGCAGGATATTGGATTTTTAAGTCCGATAAAGCTATTAGGGGTACGTCAATTCACAGCCCAAACTGTGGCAACGTTGCCGGGTGACTCCGCAACCCTGGTGCAGGCATTTCAAAATGCACAATCAAGCGGGCACATATATGATTACGAAAAAGAAGTTTACGATCACCACCCGCTCACAAGAAATACAGCATTGAGTATGAGCGGCGGAACAGATAGAACAGGCTTTTACTTTTCTGTCGCACAGGAAGATGACGGGGGCCTGGTACAACGCACCGGATATAAGAATACAAACGCCCGCCTGAATCTTGATCATAAAGTTACCGACAATATTAAAATAGGTATCAGCACCAATTATATAAATTCGTCTGCGGACAGGGGCATATTTGGCAATGATAATTCAGGTACTACCCTTGGTATAGCGCTGTCGTCAACACCTGATTTTGCCCAATTGCATCCCGATGCAAACGGAAATTACCCAAATAACCCTTTTGCTGCATCTAATCCATTACAAACAATTGCCCTGATGGAAAATAATGAATCGGTAAACAGGTTTATAATGGGCGCCAATCTTGATGTAACATTGCAAAAAAGCAATAAAAGCATTACCAAATTCATCGGGCGTGGCGGGTTTGATTTTTATAACCTTCAAACAACCGTTTTATTCCCAAGTGTATTACAGTTTGAGGCTGTGGACAAAGGCCAGTCCATACAGGGCTTTACCAAAAACCTGAGCACCAATTATATTTTTTCGCTTGTAAATACATTTACACCGTCGGATAAATTATCATTAACCACATCTGCTGGCATTACACAGGAAACCGGCGATTATAATAACCTGCTGGATATTGCTACACAGGTTATTTCAGGCCAGTCGAATGTTGACCAGGCTGGCGCTTTAAACGCAACACAACTGCGTACCAAATACCTTAATGGCGGGATCTTTATACAGGAAGAAGCCAGTATAATAAATGCGATTACGTTAACGGGCGGTGTGCGTTTTGACAGGTCGAGCAATAATGGCGATGTTTCAAAATATTATCTTTATCCAAAGGCTGGCGTTTCATGGAACCTCACTGATATGGGAATAGTGAAAGAGGGCCTTTTTGAAAGTATAAAATTACGCGCAGCCTATGGGGAGGCAAATAATGTTCCTGCTTATGGAAGCAAATTCACATCCCTGGGGGTATCAAACATTGCCGGCAACCCTGGCTTACTGGTAAACACCGTGGAAGGCGATGCGGACATTAAACCTGAAAGACAAGAAGAATTTGAAACCGGGGTTGACTTTAGTATGTTTAAAGGCAGGCTAGGATTTGAGTTAACTTATTATCATAAAAACATTCTTGATTTTCTTTTACTAACTACCCCGCCACCTTCATCGGGCTTTGCCCAGCAATGGATCAATGCCGGGAACTTAACCAATCATGGTGTTGAATTGGGCATGAATGCAAGGCCAATCGAATCGAAAAATGTGGTATGGAATACTTCCATAAACTTTTGGTTTAACCGTTCCTTAGTGACTAAGCTTGTTGTGCCACCGGTACAGTTGGGCTCAGTTGGGGGTGTATTGCTTGGTACTTACCAGATAGAGCAAGGAAAATCGGCGACACAAATTATTGGGCTCAACGGCCAGGGAGTTGGTGTATTAGGTAATTCGGAGCCAACATTCCAGATGAATAGTTACAACGAACTTACTTTTTTCAAAAAGCTGAGCCTGCGCTTTTTGTGGCATTGGAAACAAGGAGGCCAGAACGTGGATGTAACGAGCCTTCAAAATGTTTTTGGCAGCACCAGCGTGGATTATGATAAACCGTCAAAGATACCCCATGTGCCTTATGGCGTTTACCAGTTAATGCAGGTTGGGTCAGACGCCCACCAGACCGTGGAGACATCTACCTATCTGCGCTTACGCGAACTTGGTTTGTATTATACATTCAGCAACCTGGGTGTTTCGTACATAAAATCAATAAGTGTGGGGGCATCGCTTAATAATTATATAACGATAACCAAATACAAAGGGTACGACCCCGAGGTGTCAAATTTTGGAACCGGCTTTTCGCAAGGGGTAGATATTGACCCGTATCCGTCAAGCAAAGAGGCCGCTCTTCACGTATCCTTTCACTTTTAAAATTAATTATCATGCAAAAAATTATCAAAATATATAGCATCCCGTTTGTCATAACTATCCTGTTTTTTACGGCATGTAAAAAGGATTATGGCGATTTAAACCACGCAACCGTCCAAAGCCTATCAAGTAATGCTACGCAAAGTGAATTAAACAATTTGGTGAGCGGCACTGAGTCGGGCATGAGAACATCTCTTAATTTTTACCTTGATGATGTAAGCATCATTGGAAGGGAGACCTATCGTTTCTCAAATTCGGAACCCCGTTATACCATAGACCTTCTTGGCGGTAACGGCTCTGCATTGGGTGGGAGTAATTTCTATATTACCAACCCATGGGCTGCAAGATATAGTGTAGTAAAAAACTGCAATATCCTTATCCAGGCAGCTACAAATTCTACGCTGATAAGTGCCGCGCAAAAAGCAGGCTACATTGGTTTTGCCCGGACTATTAAAGCATACCAGCTTTTGCTAAACCTAAACCTTACCTATACAAACGGGATAAGGGTCGATGTTTCAAATCCTTTGAACATCGGCCCCTTTGTAAAATATCCCGATGGATTAACCGCAATTACAGCCCTGCTCGATTCGGCAAAAAATGATTTTAGCACTGCAACAGTTTCTTTTCCGCTGGCAGGGTTCACAGGCTTTAGCGATGCGGCAGGACTAGCCCAATTTAACCGGGCACTCGCCGCAAGGGTGAGTGTATACCAATCAAACTGGCAAACAGCATTAAACGATTTAAATGAATCTTTTTTTGGATTGAATACCAGCTTTAACACGGGGGTATATCATGTTTATGGGACCGGTTCCGGCGACCAGCTAAACTCTGTGTTCATCCCTCAAAATCAAACGGGCGAGGTTAGGGTGGCACATCCATCTTTCGCGGCAGATATTGCGCCTGGTGATGACCGGATCAATAAAGCTACGCTTCGCACTACCCCCGCATCGCAGAGCGGCCTTACCGGCAATAGGGATGTATGGGTTTATACTTCCAGCACAGCCCCAATTGCTATTATACGAAATGAGGAGTTGATCCTCATTTATGCGGAAGCCAATATTCAGCTCAATAATTTAGGGGCTGCGGTTACGGCAATAAATAAAGTAAGGAACGGGCATGGGCTGGCAAATTACACCGGAGCAGTAACACAGCCGGCTTTAATTACCGAAATGCTTAATCAAAAAAGATATTCCCTGTTTTTTGAAGGCCAACGCTGGGTTGATCTGCGGAGGTATAACCTGTTAAACACTTTGCCTATTGACAGGCCGGGTGACCAGGTGTGGACTTTATTTCCTTTACCTGTAACCGAACAATAAGCTATGCTAACGCCATTATTTAGTAAAAATGATAGTATGAAACGATTGCTTTTGATCGCCGGGTTGCTGCTATTGTTTGCTGCAGAAATACTCCGGGTATATTTTATTATGCCATTCCCCGGTAGCCAGCATAAGGATACGGTTGCATTGGCTTACCTGATCGGTAGTAATATCATTATAATAAGAATACTGGCGTTAGCATTGATCATTTTGCCGTTATTAACTATTTTTAAAAATGGTAAGATCTGGCTGAAGATAGTTTTGTCTTCCATCTTAGTTTTCTACGCTGTTATTTTCTTCTTTTTAAATTATCGTTTAGATGCAGACAAGATGTTTTACCAGCCAAAACAAAAAGTATTTGCTGCATCGTCTGCCGACACCACCGATAAAAATGAACTGGTAATAGGGGTTGCTATTAACGGGCACGCGAAAGCTTACCCTATTCAAATCATAGGCTATCACCACCAGGTAATGGATACGGTGGGTAATACGCCCGTAATGATCACTTATTGCACCGTATGCCGCACCGGCCGGGTTTACAGCCCTTTTGTAAATGGCAAAAAGATGTCTTTTACGCTGGTTGGAATGGACCATTTCAATGCAATGTTTGAAGACGTTAATACCGGAAGCTGGTGGCAGCAGGCGACAGGCAAAGTGATAGCCGGTCCGCTGAAAGGGACTGCGCTAACAGAATTAGCATCGAAGCAGCTAACATTAGGGGCCTGGCTTCGTGAATACCCCAACTCGCAGATACTGCAGCCCGATCCCTCGTTCAAAAAGGATTATAATGATCTTGCCGGATATGATAAGGGAACGATAAGGGGCGGCCTGGAGAAAAGGGATTCCGCGTCGTGGAAACGCAAATCATGGGTAGTTGGGGTGACGCTTAACAATGCCTCGAAAGCGTACGATTGGAATGAGCTGGTAAAAACAAAAGTGATAAATGATTTAATAGAAGGTTTGCCCGTAGTGCTTGCGCTGGAAAAAGATACGGCATCATTTCACGTGTACGACAGGCTTGTAAACGGGGCCATACTAAATTTTCAAAAAGGAAATGACGACGTGTTTATTGATGAAAATACCCGTTCGACATGGAACATGGATGGCGTGTGTGTTGCAGGCGTTATGAAAGGGGAGCGATTGAGCATGGTGCAATCATACCAGGAATTCTGGCATTCATGGAGCACTTTTCATCCGAATACAACAAAATATGAGAATACCGTGAACGAGGATATGAAAACCAGGAGTCATAATAAGAAGGTAAAAGAAGATTTAGTTACTGAATTGTTCTGAAAGCAGCCAGTTGAAGAATGTTTTTAATTTTTTACTACATCAAATTGAAATTTAGTTATGATCAATTATAAAAAAATCGTTTTAGTCTGTATAGCAGCCTCCTGCTCTTTGCATGCTATTGGTCAAAAGTTTACTGCCAGTTTTAGCCAGGATGCCTCGGCAACGAGTTTTTCGGGCAAGGTTTTTTTGTATCTTTCAAAAGATGCCAAAAGTCCGAAGGATGAAATGGTGGGCGTAGATTTATTCCCCTGTTTTTCAATTACCGTAAAAAACGTGAAGCCCGGTGAGAAAGTTGTATTTGACGATGCAGCTACATTTTACCCGGTTGTGCTTTCGGATATTGAAAGGGGAGTATACCATGCGCAGGTGATATGGGACAGGAACGAAGGCGGCCGTTCTATCGGCGATAGCCCCGGCAATATGTACAATAACTCCGTGTTAGTAAAACTCACTAAAAACACGCAGCAATCGTTTGATATCGTATGCAGCGATGTGGTTAAAGCGCAGCCTTTTGTGGAAACGCAATACATAAAGGAATTGAAATCGCCTTCGGCATTGTTAACTGCTTTCTATAATAGACCCACTTCGGTAAATGCAGCCGTATTATTGCCAAAAGAATATTTTGACCAACCTGCACGGAAATTTCCGGTGTTGTACTGGATCTCAGGATATGGTGGTGATTACCATGCTTATTCGGGGAGAAATGACAACAGTATGCCGATAGACACTACGCCCTGCATAAGAGTTTTTCTTGACGGCAATTGTCCCGGCGGCCACTGCGTGTATGCCAACAGTGATAACAACGGGCCCTGGGGAGATGCGCTTACACAGGAGCTTATCCCATTGGTAGAAAAAACATACAGGACCAATGCCGCCCGGCTACTCACGGGCCACAGCAGCGGCGGATGGACAGTATTGTGGCTGCAAACACATTACCCCAAAGTGTTCCTGGCCTGCTGGTCAAGCTCTCCCGACCCTGTTGATTTCAGGAGCTTTCAGCGGATCGACTTGTATAATGATAAAAGCATGTTTTATTATAAAGACAGCTCATTGACGCTGGCGGGCACTATAGCCGGTCGTTTCCCGTGGATATATATGAAAAATATGTATTTAATGGAGCATGTGGTATACCGCGGGGAGCAGATGCATTCGTTCAATTTCGTGTTCAGCACCAAAAATAGCGATGGTACGCCCCGCAGTTTGTGTAATGAAGCTACAGGCGAGATCGATCCGGTGACGGTTGAGCATTGGAAAAATTATGATATTTCTCTTTATGTGCGCACAAACTGGCAGCAATTGAAGCCTGATTTGCAGGGAAAGATACGGGTATCTGTCGGTAGCCAGGATAATTTCCTGCTGAATTACCCCGTTCACATGCTGGATGACGAGGCGAAGAAGATAGATGCCGGTTTTGTTTTCGGGTATTATCCCGGCGACCATTTTACCGTGTCGACACCGGAATATAAAACGGCCGGTTACCAGTTTTTACAGCAGAAATATAACGAATCAGGAATTAAGAATTAAAAAACAGGGAAGTAAGTTTATATGACCTTACAGGACGATAAGAAAATATATTACACACTGCGATTTGCTGCTGCAATGTGTTTTATTGGGCATGGCGCATTCGGTATAATTACAAAACAGATATGGTGCAATTATTTTGCCGTATTTGGGATAGGACACGATATGGCCTACAGGCTGATGCCCTGGCTGGGCTCGGTTGATATTTTAATGGGGATATCTTTATTAGTGTATCCTACCAGGGCGGTCTTATTCTGGCTGGTGATATGGGGCTGTATTACCGCCTTTTTCCGGCCGCTATCAGGCGAGCCATTTGCTGAATTTATTGAACGTGCCGGTAATTTCGGTGCGCCGTTAGCGCTGCTTATTTTGTGCGGCAATAATGAAACATCCGCAAAAGGTTGGTTTTCCCTGGTAAGTGTGGATAGCCCAGTTGATGCGGAAACGCGCGCACGGGTCATTAACTGTTTGAGGGTAGTTGTTTTCCTGTTGCTGATTGGCCACGGGTGGTTGAATTTGATCGAGAAAAAGGGGATCATGGGGCAATATGCATCGCTTGGTTTATCAAACCCTGCGCAGGTTGCGCAAATCGTGGGCTTATTTGAGATTGTTGCCGCATTTATGGTATTGATCCGCCCGCTGCGGCCGTTAATATTTGCCTTTTTTATCTGGAAAATGGGGACAGAGCTTTTTTACCCGCACTGGGAATTATTTGAATGGATAGAAAGGGGAGGGAGTTACGGCGTTTTGCTGGCCCTGTGGCTGGCGTTACCGCAAGTTTCAATACTGGCACGAAATAAATTACATTATAATTAAGCGCCTGTGTAACAATTAGAAGCAATACTTCGTAATTATATTTATAGCAATGCTTTTGAAGATCACATTTTAATATAGATGTAATTATAAAATTTTGATAGCGTTGATTAATTGATTTAAGAGAAAGCCGGGCGTGAGATACCCGGCTTTTTATTTTAGTTTTGTTCGTTAAATATCCTATAAAAAAATGAACACAGCTGATGAAAACTTTGCCGCGTTAGGACTTAGCCTGCCGCCCGCCCCAAAACCGCTTGGGGTTTATAAACCATGTTTAATCAATGGCAAATACCTTTATGTTTCGGGACACGGTACAGTGCAGGACGATGGCTCCCTGATCATCGGGCGAATAGGCGACACCATAAGCCCGGAGAATGGCAAACTGGCTGCCCGCCAGGTTGGTTTGGCCATATTGGCAACAATCAAAACAAACTTAGGCAGCTTTAACAAAGTTAAACGCGTGATAAAAATATTGGGGATGGTAAACTGCACACCCGATTTTGAAAAACATCCTTTCATCATCAATGGCTGCAGCGAGCTTTTCGCCAAAGTCTGGGGCGACGATAATGGAGTAGGGGTGCGCAGCGCAGTTGGAATGGGTTCGCTGCCTGATAATATCCCGGTTGAAGTAGAGGCATTGTTTGAACTTTTTTGAGTAGAGTCCGAAAGTCGGTAAAGTCCGGAAGTCCGAAAGAAGAAGTTGATGAGTTCCGACAATTGTTTAGAATAGATTTAGCAACAGATGAGCACACAGAATTGGTACGTCATCGATGATATCGAAGATTTAGATACCCCCGCTTTAGTTGTTTATCCCGAAAGGGTAAAACAAAATATCAGCCTGCTTAAAAGCATGATGGATGATGTGGCGCGTTTGCGGCCGCATGTTAAAACCTATAAAAACAAAGAAGTTACGCAATTAATGCTGAAAGCTGGCATCACGAAATTTAAATGCGCCACCATCGCCGAGGCTGAAATGCTGGCTATATGCAAAGCGCCGGATGTTCTGTTGGCGTATCAGCCCGTCGGGCCCAAACTCAAAAGGTTTGTGCAATTGATATCGAAGTACCCGGATACCAAATTTTCGTGCCTGGCGGATAATATCGGTGCGGCTGTTGAAATATCGGAAGCTGCGTTGAAAAACAAAATTCGCATCCATCTTTATGTTGACCTGAATGTTGGTATGAACCGTACAGGTATAGCGCCGGGTAATGAGGCCTTGCAGCTTTATGTTGATTGCGAGCTGCTGCCCGGCATTAAGCCTGTAGGCCTGCACGCCTATGACGGGCACATTCACGATACTGAGCTTAATATCCGCACCGGAAAATGTAATGAAGCTTTTGGACCGGTAAGTAAACTACAAGCCGATTTGATGCGGCTTGGCTATCACGAACCTGTTATTATAGCAGGCGGCTCACCCACGTTCCCGATCTATGCCAAAAGAAAACATATTGAATGCAGTCCAGGCACATTTGTTTATTGGGATAAAGGGTACCAGACGGAACTACCTGAGCAGCCATTTTTAACTGCGGCACTTGTGATAAGCAGGGTAATATCGTTACCTGATGAAACAAAAATATGTTTGGATCTTGGGCATAAATCAGTTGCAGCCGAAAAAGAATTGGCTAAACGTGTGTTCTTGCTTAATGCCCCCGAGCTGGTTCCAATCGGGCAGAGCGAAGAGCATTTAGTAATGGAGGCCGGCGAAGGTCACAAATATAGGGTAGGGGATGTGCTTTATGGGCTGCCCTATCATATTTGCCCAACTGTTGCGCTGTACGAACGGGCCATTACTATTGAAAATAACAAAACAAGCGGAGAATGGAAAAATATAGCCCGTGACCGGAAAATCACCATTTAATCCGAGAGCAAAAAGACTAAAGCTAAAAGCGATAGCTTAATCAACCAAATAAACTTAATCAACCCAATCAACTAATTCACCAATGTTCACCATCGACGCCCATTTAGATTTAAGTATGAACGCCCTGGAATGGAACCGCGACCTGCGGAAAACCGTTGCCGGGATCAACGAACGTGAAAAAGGTTTAACCGATAAACCCGACCGGGCAAAAGCCACAGTTTCCCTGCCCGAATTACGAAGGGGGAATATAGGTTTAGTAGTGGGTACGCAGATCGGACGATATGTTGCCCCCGGGAACCCGTTGCCAGGGTGGCATTCGCCTCAACAGGCCTGGGCACAAACACAGGGACAGGTTGCGTGGTATAAAGCAATGGAAGATGATGGGGAAATGGTACAGGTAAATGATCTGCAAAGCCTTGAAAAACATATCAAACTTTGGGCTGATAGTTCGATAGCAAATCAAAGCAAACCAATTGGCTATATTTTGAGTTTGGAAGGAGCCGATTCCCTGGTGACCATCGGCCATTTGGATCGGGCTTATAACTATGGTTTAAGGGCTGTTGGCCCGGCACATTACGGTCCGGGCCGCTACGCAAACGGAACGGACGCCACAGGGAAAATGGGCAGGCAGGGCCTTGAATTATTAAAAGAAATGGAGCGGCTGAATATCATCCTTGACGCAACACATCTTTGCGATGATGCCTTCTGGCAAGCGCTTGATCATTTTAACGGCCATATTTGGGCAAGCCACAACCTTTGCAGGGCTTTGGTTAACCATAACCGCCAGTTTAGCGACGAAATGATAAAAGAACTAATTAACCGCGGCGCTGTTATAGGAGCAGCTCTCGATTCCTGGATGATGGTGCCCAACTGGATCAGGGGCATATCAGACCCAAAGGCAATGAACTGTAACCTGGATGTGATGATAGACCATGTTGACCATATTTGCCAGGTAGCCGGCAATGCACTGCATGTAGGTATGGGGACCGACCTTGACGGCGCATTCGGGCGCGAACAATGCCCTTATGACCTGGAAACTATCGCCGATTTGCAAAAGGTGCCAACTTTATTAAAAAAACGTGGTTATACTGAAGCTGATATCGAAAATATGATGCACGGCAACTGGCTGCGGTTTTTAAGAAATGCCTGGGGCTAAATAATCGGTGTAATCACAAAAAATAATATGAACACAGAACAAACCAGATTAGAAGACCCTACCTGGAAAAAATGGGGACCTTACGTAAGCGACCGCCAGTGGGGCACCGTCAGGGAGGATTACAGCGCAAATGGCGATGCCTGGAATTATATTACTCATGATATGGCCCGCAGCAAGGCCTACCGCTGGGGCGAGGAGGGTATTGGCGGGATATGCGATGATGAACAAATACTTTGTTTTGCAGTGGCCTTGTGGAACAAAAAAGATCCCATAATTAAAGAACGCTATTTCGGCTTGAGTAACCCTGAAGGCAATCACGGCGAAGACGTGAAGGAGTTATATTACTATCTTGATAATACGCCTACGCATTCGTACCAGAAAATGCTTTATAAATACCCGCAAAATGAATATCCCTATGCATGGCTGGTTGATGAAAATAAACGAAGGGGCCGCAACGACCCCGAGTTTGAACTGATAGATACCGGCCTGTTTGACCAGGATGCCTATTTTGATGTGTTTATTGAATATGCTAAAAACTCGCAGGAAGACATACTAATAAAAATCACCGTGCATAACCGGGGCGGCGTGGAAGCTGCTTTAAATGTAATGCCGACCATATGGTTTCGTAATACCTGGGCTTGGGGATATGATAGTTATGTGCCCGAGTTGCTGGCCGATTCGCATGGCGTAATTGAAGTTTACCATAAGGATATTGGCCAGTTTTGGTTGAATGGCGAAGGGTCTCCCGGATTATTGTTTTGCGATAACGAAACAAATACCAAACGACTGTATCATTATGATGATGGCAAACAGTTTTGCAAAGACGGGATCAATGACCATATCGTGCATGGCGCTGATGCTGTAAATCCGAAAAAAGCCGGTACAAAGGCCTGCCTCAATTATGATATAACTGTACCCTCGAAAGAAAGCGTTACCGTAAGGATAAGGTTATCGAAGGATGCAAGCAATGGTTTTGGTGATTTTGACCAGCTTTTTAATGCCAGGGCAGCAGAGGCGCAACAGTTTTATAACGAATTACAGGAAGGAAATAAAGACGACGACCGCCGCCTTATACAGCGTCAGGCCTTTGCTGGAATGCTGTGGAGCAAGCAATTTTATTATTACGACGTACGCCATTGGCTTAATGGCGATCCCGCCGAACCTAAACCGCCAACGGAAAGGTTAGACAGGCGGAACAGTAAATGGGAGCACCTGAATACAAGGGATATTATTTCGATGCCTGACAAATGGGAATACCCCTGGTTTGCGGCATGGGACCTGGCTTTTCATTGCTTGCCGCTGGCGACACTGGATATGGCTTTTGCAAAAAATCAGCTTACACTGTTGATCAGGGACTGGTATATGCACCCGAACGGACAACTGCCTGCGTACGAATGGGACTTTGGCGATGCTAACCCGCCGGTACATGCCATGATGACCTGGAAGATTTATCAGAAAGATAAAGTGGCCAATAATGGCCAGGGCGATACTTATTTTCTGGAACGGATATTTCATAAATTGATGCTCAATTTTACCTGGTGGGTAAACCGTAAAGACGCGTCGGGCAATAATATTTTTGAAGGTGGATTCCTGGGGCTTGATAATATAGGCGTATTTGACCGTAACGCGCAGTTACCCATGGGCGAAACTCTTGAACAGGCAGACGGCACCAGCTGGATGGCCACATATTCGTTAAATCTATTGCGGATTGCCGCTGAACTTGCGGTAACCAACAATGCCTACAGGGATATCGCCTCAAAGTTTTTTGAGCACTTTATATACATTGCAGGTGCAATTTCAAACCTGGGCCAGGATAATGAAGGCTTGTGGGACGATACTGATGGCTTTTTTTATGATCAGATACGCCTGCCGGATAACAGCACACAAAAACTGCGTATAAGGAGTATTGTAGGGCTTATCCCGCTATTTGCTGCAGAAGTGCTGAACGACGATGATATTACCAATAATCCGATATTTAGTAACCGGATGAACTGGTTTGCCGAAAATCGGCCCGACCTGGCTTCGCTGGTATCCCGCTGGGCCGAGACGAAAAGCCCCGGCAAACATTTAATAAGCTTGCTGCGCGGTTACCGGATGAAATCCTTGCTGCGGTACATGCTGGATGAAAATGAGTTTCTAAGCCCGTATGGCATCCGCTCCGTTTCAAAACATTATCTGAATAACCCCTATCATGTAGCCATCCAGGGAATGGACTTCAGCGTAAAATATACGCCTGCTGAAAGCGACAGCGGCTTGTTTGGCGGCAACAGCAACTGGCGCGGCCCTATATGGATACATATAAATTATATGCTGATAGAGAGCCTGCACACATTTTACCAATATTATGGCGATGACTTTAAAATTGAATGCCCAACCAATTCGGGCAATTTCATGACCCTGAAGGAGGTTGCAAATGAGCTGTACCAGAGAATCTCGAACTTGTTTTTACGTGACTCGGATGGTAAAAGAGCGGTATTTGGCAGCCATCCGAAAATACAAACTGACCCTGATTTTAAGGACTATATACTGTTTTATGAATATTTTGATGGCGACAATGGCCGCGGCGTAGGTGCATCCCACCAAACGGGCTGGACGGGGTTGATTGCCAATTGCCTGCATCAATAATATGGTCAGGCTTACGAAGTTTTAGAAGCTTCGTAAGTCTGACTACGTTCGTTTTCTTTCGGTGCCAGGTTTTATTGCCCCGAGCTTATCAATCGTATCGCATTATTACCCCTGTCAGCAACATAAACATTGCCTTTTGAATCTACTGCAACGCCCGTTGGGAAATTAAATGAAGCTGCTGTTCCCAAAGCGTCGCTGAAACCAGCAGCGCCGCTCCCTGCCAATGTAGTTGCTACGCCAGCCTGGGTTATCTTACTTATTAAATTACTACCCTCGTCGGCCACATATACATTTCCGCTTGCGTCAACAGCTATGCCGGCCGGGGCCTTAAAAATGATCGAAGCGCCGCCGGGGCCGCCCGCAAAAGTACTTACTACCCCTGCCTGGGTTACTTTGCGGATGAGACGGTTCTCCAGGTCAGCTACATATACATTGCCTGATGCATCTACCGCCACGCCATTTGGGAAATTGAATGAAGCCGAGGTCCCTGTTCCATTGGCAAAGCCCGCCGCACCACTGCCCGCAAGGGTAGTTACCAAACCGGCCGGGCTTATCTCACGGATAAGATTATTACCCGCATCTGCTACGTAGATATTACCGCTCGCATCGATCGCAACACCAACCGGCGAACTAAAGGACGCAGCAGCCCCTGTACCATTGGTTGCACCGATCGGCCCGCCCCCGGCGATCGTACTTACAGTACCAGATGATGTAATCAATCGTATCAGGTCGTTCCCGGTATCGGCAACATACAAATTGCCTTTTGAATCGATAGCAATTCCTGCCGGAAATCTAAAAGCAGCCGCAGTCCCATCGCCGTTGGCAAGGCTGTCTATTCCATCACCGGCAAGTGTGGATACCACATCAAAAGGGCTTATGTTACGTATTACATTGTTTTGCTGGTCGGCAACCGAAACATAATCATAGCCATCTACCGCTAACCCGGTGGGATCGAAAAAAGATGCCGCAGTGCCTTTGGCATTGACGACGCCGGGTAGCCCCGTGCCTGCAACCGTAGATACCGTGCCGGCAGGTGCCGGAGGCGTAATTACAGTACCACCCTGGTTGCCATTATTATTATTGGGAGGGCTTTTTTTGCTACACGCGGTTAAAAATAATATGCCGGTTAACAACAATAGTAATGATCTTCTCATAATAATTTTACTGAATAAAAAAGGTTACAAAATAAACTGGCCGCCAAATAATACTATTACGTAATGGTTTTTAATAATGCTACTACGTAACCAACCTATATTTTATTGCAACAAATTAAAGAAAATAAAAAAGGAATGAGCGTTGGTTTGAGGATATTTTTTTGACGATCTCTATCCCGAGTAATAGCTAAGAAGCAATTTTTTCACTGTTATGCCCCCATTGTGTAAAAATGACACAATAAAATTTCTTAATTCCCTTTTTATCAGTTAGCTTTACTTCAACCACATAAACTAAATTACCAATTACATGAATTACAACAGGCGCAAGTTTTTGCAAAGTACAGGCACACTGGTGCTTGGCGGTATGGCTTTATCAACCAAAGCCGGTTCACTCGTTAATTTTATGGCTGCACCGCACCCGGTCGGGCTGCAGCTTTTTACGGTTTTTGGCATTATAGACGATGATGTTAAAGGCACCTTAACAAAAATAGCCGCTATTGGCTACAAAGAAATGGAGTCGGCTTTTAGCAAAAAGGGCGGCTATTATGGCATGAAACCAAAGGGGTTTAAGGCTATGGTAAATGACCTGGGTATGTCGTGGAAATCGCACCACGTTATTGGCGCACCGTTCAAACTGCCCAAGGGCTACAAAATGCCCGTCGGCGCCGATGGTAAGCCAATGACATTCGGCGCGATGCTTAACCTTAAAGAGAATATGCAGCAACTGGTTGATGAAGCTGCCGAGGGCGGTATCCAATACCTGGTTTGCGCCAATTCGCCTACCGCTACGCTGGACGAGATCAAATCGACCATTGAAGTATTGAATAAAACTGGCGAGGCAACAAAAAAAGTAGGTATCCAGTTTGTTTACCATAACCACGATATGGAATTTCATGAAGTGGAAGGCAAGGTACCATACCAGTTGCTTCTGACTGAGACCGACCCAAGCAATGTAAAAATGGAATTGGACCTTGCATGGGCTGTAAAAGGCGGGCAGGACCCCGTGGCTTTATTTAAACAAAACCCCGGCAGATTCCCGTTGTGGCATGTTAAGGACCTCGATGCAACTCACAATGAAATATTACCCGTAGGCAGTGGCACCATTGATTTTAAACGAATATTTGAAAATAAGGCAACAACCGGGATGAAACATTTTTTTGTAGAGCACGATATGCCGAAGGATGCCTTTACGAGTATTGCAAGCAGTTTTAAGTACATAACAGAAACGCTGAAAGCGTGATTGGATTTCGGATTTCGGAATTTCGATTTCGGATTTATAATTATTTCGGATTTGGCGTTATTTCGGATTTGAATATTTGATTGTTTTTTTGCACTCTTGGTATTGCAGGTGGGGAAAAAGAATAGTGAGGGAGTAAATGCAAGAGCCAAGAAGCGAGCGCCAGGACAGAAATGTCTTGAATCTTGCTTCCTGGCTCTTGTTTTCTTGGCTCTTGCTTCTTTTACAGCGTATACTTGCCGTTTTTTAAGGCATAGCGCGATGGCTTCATGGCGTACCTGATGCCCTTTACACAATTTTTTAACCAGGTATAAATTGAAGAGTATTCAACGTAGTTCCTTATAGTATCATCGTTACGTATTGATGTTATCAAATCCCTAAGAATGTTTTTTACCGGCGAGGTTTTACTTACAGTTGTCACCATTTCTTCCAGTTGGTCAGCATAAACAACGGCGTCATACTCGTTATCAAAAACTAAGACTGTATTTTTCTTTCCCCTTTCCTTTACCCCTTTTGACGGAATAGGAAGGTGGTAATTTTTAAAATCAGAAAAAGTTATCCGTTTGGGACTGAGCGGCGGTAGCGTAATACGTAACATAATATCAAATTTTTATTTAATTATTTTGTAAATAGCTTTGTACAAATTCATCATTACGGATAGCTAAAATTATATCATTTATAGCAATATTTTCTATAGAAGATTTATTATTTAATTCAGATGACAAATCTTCTAACTGCCCGGCATAATTAATGGCCTCTTCTTCACTTTCAAATTTCAGTATTACATCGTTATTGACTTCAGCATCGACCCCGCTGGGTGGCGTGGGCAGATCGAAACGCTCAAAAGCTGTAAAAGTAAGCTGCGAGGGACCGTCCGAAGGTACTGTAATATTCAACATGTTTTTTTAATTTTTCAAAATTACCGGGTGGCCGGTTTTTATATCTTAAACGCAAAAAGTGGCAAAGGTGTTTGATATTTATAATATTATTTTAACATACTGGCTTTTAAATCTTTAATGTACCGACAACAACATGTTTTCCGGCTCTTTAAACCTTTTACGGCTAATTTCGGGTAACTGCTACATTTAACAAATATTTACTTTTCAACATTTTGTAAAAATGCCTTTTTTGAGTATTTTAAGGCGGAAATAAATTGCAAGAAACACTTTGTGGCAAATACAAATGCAGAACAGTTAAAAAGGGTGTTAAAGCCTGTCCATCTTTGGGCCATTGCCGTCGGTTTGGTGATATCGGGCGAGTATTTTGGCTGGAATTTGGGCTGGGCAGTTTCGGGTACAATTGGTTTCCTGATTGCAACCCTCGTGATCACGCTGATGTACGTCACTTTTATATTCAGCTATACCGAGCTAACTACATGTATTCCGCATGCCGGGGGGGCATTTGCCTATGCCTACAGGGCTTTGGGGCCTTTCGGTGGCTTGGTGGCCGGTTATGCCACCCTCATTGATTTTTTGTTTGCCACCCCCGCTATAGCTTTTGCCCTGGGCGCTTACCTCCATTTTTTAGATCCGGATATACCCGTTTTATATTCTGCTATGTTTTTTAATGTTGTTTTTATCGTTATTAATATTTTAGGGATAAAGGAGTCCGCTACATTTTCCGTATTTATTACCATACTTGCCGTGGTGGAGTTGTTGTTGTTTATGGGGATAGTCTCGCCGCATTTTAAAATGCAAAACTTTGTAAGCCACCCAATGCCCTTTGGATGGACTGGTATTTTTGCGGCTTTACCATACGCAGTTTGGTTTTACCTTGCCATAGAAGGCGTCGCAATGGTTGCCGAAGAAGTAAAGGACCCAAAACGCAATATTCCGAAAGGCTATATTTCTGGTTTGGCCACCCTTGTTTTTTTGGCCCTGGGCGTGATGATATTTACAGGTGGCTTAACCGACTGGAGGAAACTCAGCAATTTAGATTACCCCCTTCCCGAAGCCATCAGTATTGCGCTGGGCAAGGCCAGCAGCTTTACCAAAATATTTGCCAGCATCGGTCTTTTTGGCTTGATAGCATCATTTCATGGCACCATACTGGCCTCATCGAGGCAGGTATTTGCTATGGCAAGGAGCGGTTATCTGCCCCGCTTTTTGTCACGTATCAGCCACAGGTTCAAAACACCCCATTGGGCCCTGATAGGAGGGGGGCTGATCAGTTGTTATGCTCTTTATGAATCAGATACCAACAAGATTATCATTGTATCCGTAATGGGGGCGATTTTGATGTATATGATGAGTATGATCAGCCTTTTTGTGTTGCGCGTTAAAGAACCAGGGCTGGAGCGCTCGTTTTCATCCCCGTTTTACCCGGTTTTCCCGGCAATAGCTTTGATCATATCAACTATAACATTGTTTGCTATGATCTATTACAATTTTATACTAAGCCTTTATTTTTTTGCCGGACTTGTGCTCGTAATAATCATCTTTGTGCTGCTGGGAAAACATAAGCTTAAACTGATGGACGATTTTATGATTCCACCAACTGTCTTGTGATTTCACCGATTATATTATGATTTCATCGATTTGCACATATTGATTCAATAAATCACTAATTCAATAATTACCACCGTGTACAAGTTCACCGTACGAAATATTGTTTACCGCTTCGATGACCTTAAAATATTGCTGGCCAAAGCGTCGCCCTACCGCACCGGGGATGCATTAGCAGGTGTTTACGCGGAAAGCTACGAGGAACGGGTCGCCGCTCAGATCGCACTTGCAGATGTGCCTTTAAAAACATTTTTGAGTGAGGCAATTATCCCTTATGAGCAAGATGAAATCACAAGGTTAATTATTGATGGTCATGATGTTGAATCGTTTAATTCAATTAGTAGTTTAACAGTAGGCGGCTTTCGCGACTGGTTGCTAAGTGATGAAACAGATACCTCCATTTTAAAGGAACTCGCGGCGGGTATCACTCCTGAAATGGCAGCTGCAGTATCAAAATTAATGCGCAACCAGGATCTGATCGCCGGTGCAAAAAAATGCGGGGTGGTTACAAAGTTCCGCAATACTATTGGATTAAGAGGGCATTTCTCAACACGATTACAGCCCAATCATCCGACGGACGACCTTAAAGGCATTGCAGCAAGTATGATTGATGGTTTGTTATATGGAAGCGGCGACGCTGTGATAGGTATAAACCCCGCCACTGACAGCCCAGCAACGGTGATGAAGCTTTTAGAGCTGATAGATAGGGTGCGGCAGCAGTTTGATATTCCTGCCCAATCTTGCGTATTGAGTCATATCACAACTACCCTCGACCTGATTAATAAAGGGGCGCCTGTTGACCTGTGTTTTCAATCCATTGGCGGTACAGAACAAACCAATACCAGCTTTGGGATCAACCTGGCCTTGCTTGATGAAGCGTACCATGCGACACTATCACTTAACCGTGGCACTGTTGGACAAAATGTAATGTATTTTGAAACCGGACAGGGAAGCGCTCTTTCGGCAAATGCCCATCATGGCGTTGACCAGCAAACCTGCGAAGCAAGGGCCTACGCTGTTGCAAAAAAATATAAACCACTATTAGTCAATACGGTTGTGGGCTTTATCGGACCTGAATATTTATATGATGGCAAGCAGATAATCAGGGCGGCACTGGAGGATCATTTCTGCGGCAAACTGCTTGGATTGCCAATGGGGGTTGATGTTTGCTATACCAACCACGCTGAAGCCGACCAGGATGATATGGACAACCTGCTTACATTGTTAGGCGTTGCGGGCTGTAATTTTATAATGGGCGTTCCCGGTTCGGATGATATTATGCTGAACTACCAATCCACCTCATTCCATGATGCTTTATATTTGAGAAAAATTTTGGGCCTGAGACCCGCACCGGAATTTGAGCAATGGCTGAAAAAACAGGGAATAGTGGATGAAAATGGTGATATTTTAAAAATTAGCCCGTCACATAAATTATTATCGGGGATCGTAGAATGAAAGATGAGATAATTAATACCGATCCGTTATCATTACTAAAGAGCTTTACCGCAGCCCGCATAGCAATTGGGCGGGTTGGCAACAGCATCCCGTTAAAACAATCGTTGGAATTTAAATTGGCCCATGCCCATGCCCGCGATGCCGTGTATTCTGTATTGGATACGGAAGGGTTATTAAATAACCTTAACGTTTTTAATTTACCGGTCTTACATTTGCACAGCAAGGCCCAAACCCGCCACAAATATTTAAAACGGCCCGACTATGGGCGGCAGCTAAACGACGAGTCGACCGAACAATTAAAGGACTATAATGGTACGGGCTATGATGTGGTTGTTATTATAGCCGATGGCCTTTCCGCAACAGCAGTAAACGAAAACGCGTTTGACCTGGTTGAAATATTGATACCAATGTTATTGGGTGCAAAATTAAAGCCTGGTCCCATTTGCCTTGTTGAGCAGGGAAGGGTAGCCATTGGCGACGATATCGGGTATGGCTTAAATGCAAAATTTTCCATCCTGCTGATCGGCGAGCGCCCCGGCCTAAGTTCTGCGGATAGTATAGGGGCCTACCTTACCTATAATCCCCGGCCGGGATTAACGGACGAATCGCGCAATTGTATTTCAAATATAAGGCCGCAGGGTTTAACCAGTAAACCTGCGGCCGATAAGATATTCTATTTAATAAATGAAGCTTTCAGAAGAAAGCTGTCCGGCGTCGGATTAAAAGATAATGCCGGGGAGATTGGTCATTAGTCATTGGTTTGATTAATAATGCCTTCAACTAATGACCAATGGCTAATGACGATCTTCTAGTTCCCCGTCAAATGAAATGGGGCTGCGATTGCTGCTGAGCACTTGCAGGGATGCATATCCGCTGGTAGAAATATTCAATATCATTTGCTGAACATCCCTCCAATTGGTAATATCATGATCTTTGGGCTTGATCACAATTTCCCAGCCGCCGTTCTTTCTCTGTTTTGCGTCGTACTTAAAATTGGTGCTTGTAAACTTTATGCCGCCTTCGGTGGTACCAGGGTCGGGGGCCAAATAAGCCCTCCCGAAGTAGGGTAGATAGGCAATTACTGAATCTTTGACAACCTTTAGGTCATAATCCGAGGTTAGCGCCCTATTGCCGCCGCCTTGCGGGTTTGCGTAATTCGCCTTGAATACGAAATTTACGTCATCGACCATCTTTTTCACTCCAGCGGCTTTAGCAGCCTGCCGTTCTGCCCGTGTACTTTGCGCATGGCTTACATTTAGGCCCCCCAAAATGACGACAACCACTAAAAATAATTTTATTAAAGATTTCATAGTTAATGCATTAATAATATATCAACGATTAAACGATCTCAATAATATAAGCTTGGTTAAAAATGTTGTAAAGGTTGTAAAGGTTATAAAAGTTAAAAGAGCTAGCAGCATTTACAACTCTTACAACCTTTACAACCTTTACAACCTTTACAACCTTTACAACTCTTACAACAACTACAACCTAAATCAGATTCACACTCCGATTAACAAATTCAGTAAGCTCGGCGCCGGTTAGTAAGCCTTGTGAAAGCAGTGCAAGGTCAAAGGCCTGTTTTGAAAGCTCTGCCTGTACTTCTTCGCTTTCTTCGTTCAAAATACGGGTGATAAGCTTATGATTGGCATTTACTATTACTTTGTAGTTATCGGGCATGCTGCCATAAAAGCTCATTCCGCCACCCATGGCGGCCATTTCTTTCATCCGGCGCATAAACTCGTCCATAGTTACCGTTACGGGCAACTCATCCGGGTTTAAGCTTTCCAGTTCTACCTTATAGGCGGGTTTGTTAATGGCTTTATCAAAAATGGATTTCACTTTAGTCGATTGTTCTTCTGTTAATACGTGCTCCGGTGCGTCTTCTTTTTTGATGAGCTTATCAGCCACATCAGCGTCCACGCGTTTGAAGGAAGTTTTTTCAAGCTTTTGCTCCAAATGGCCTATAAAATGATTGTCGATAGGGGAGTTCATCAGCAAAATATCATAGCCCTTTTTATTGGCCGATTGTATAAAGGCATCCTGTTTATCGGGATCGTTGGTATAAAGGTAAACCAGCCTGCCGTCTTTATCGGTTTGTTCCGGCTCAACCTTATCCTTGTATTCAGCTAAAGTGTAGTTCTCTTTTTTAGTGTTGGTCAACAAAACAAAGTCTTTTGCTTTATCATAAAACTTGTCTTCGCTTACCATGCCGTACTTCACAAATAAACCAATATCGGTCCATTTTTCTTCGAAACCTTTACGGTCGGCTTTAAATAGTTCTGCCAATTTATCAGCTACCTTTTTTGTGATATAGCTGTTGATTTTTTTCACATTGCTGTCGGCCTGTAAAAAGCTGCGGGATACATTCAAAGGAATATCCGGCGAATCTATCACCCCATGCAGCAGCATTAGAAACTCCGGTACAATATCCTTTACTTCATCAGTAATAAATACCTGGCGCGAGAAAAGTTTGATCTTGCTGCGCTGTATTTCAAAATCGTTTTTAAGTTTCGGGAAGTATAAAACCCCGGTTAAGTTAAAAGGGTAATCAACGTTCAGGTGTATCCAGAACAGCGGGTCTTCCGAGAAGGGGTAAAGCTGTTTATAGAAATTTATATAATCCTCATCCTTCAGGTCAGCCGGCGCTTTCGTCCATATCGGGTTGGTATCATTTATGATGTTATCAACCTCAATAGATTTGTATTTGGTTTTCCCTTCTTCATCAACACCATCTTCTTCATCCTGCGTGGTTGTGCCGAATTTAATAGGCACCGGTAAGAACTTGCAATATTTGTCGAGTATCTCCTGTATGCGGTGTTTATTTAAAAATTCTTCGCCATCTTTATTGATGTGGAGGGTTACTTCGGTACCCCTTTCGGCCAAGTTACCTTCATTTATTTCAAATTCGGTACTGCCGTCGCAAACCCAGTGTGCAGGTTCAGTGCCTTCCTGGTACGATAAAGTTTGTATCTCCACCTGGTCGGCCACCATGAACGCCGAATAAAAGCCCAAGCCAAAACGTCCGATGATCTCATTGGCGTCCTTGGCTTCTTTAAATTTCTCTACAAACTCGGTGGCGCCCGAAAAGGCGATCTGGTTGATGTACTTTTTTATCTCATCCGCAGTCATGCCCAGACCATGATCGGAAATGGTTATGGTTTTTGCTTTTTCGTCAAAGGCGATCTCAATTTTAAGGTCGCCAAGCTCGCCGTTATACTGTCCCAATGAGGCAAGGCGCTTTATTTTTTGGGTTGCATCGACGGCGTTTGATACCAGCTCGCGCAAAAATATCTCATGGTCAGAGTATAAAAATTTCTTAATGATCGGGAATATATTTTCGGTATGGATCGAAATTGTGCCTTTTTCCTGCATAATCTTTTATCTTTTTTGGGTTAACATTTTAGTAATAACCTTGTTCATCAATGCATGTTCCAAAAGGTGCAAGGTTGTCAAATTGGCAGTGTTTAGGTTGGAGTTGGTTGTAACAAGGTTGTAGAAGTTGTAAAGGTTTTAAGAGGTTTTAGAAGTTGTTAGCGTTGTAGAGGTTGTAAGGGTCATAAATTTTTAACCTTTACAACTCTTACAAACTCTACAACTCTTTATAACAACCGCTATAACTCTGCGCAAAGCGCGTCAAAAGCAGCTTTTAAGCTTTCAATGGTTGAATCATCAGTTAGGTTACCCTGCAGATCCATTTTCGACCGGATGAACGGGATCAGCAAAGTGGCCTCCTGCAATACATTTGCCGATAGTGCCCCCAAAATGAGCAGCAGCGCCGCGTGCGCGCTTTCGCCACCAGTGGATGCAGTAATGAGCGCCAACGGTTTATCAACCAATGAACCGCTTGAAACCGTCCAGTCGAGGGCGTTTTTTAGCTGGCCGGGTACGCCGTAGGCATATTCGGGTGTGCAGATGATGATGCCATCGGCATGTTTTATAAAACTGCGTAATTCGGCAACAGACTCCGGTGGCGATTCGTGGTCAAGGCCGGGATCAAATGGCGGTATTTGTGCTAAATTATCATAAATGGTAAAGCCTATTTCCCCAGGCGCCAGCTTTTGCAGGAACCTGAGTATATTATGGTTGAATGAACCGGCCCTTAAACTGCCGGATATGGCGAATATAGTTTTGTTTGGCATGGGCACTAAATTTCAATATTTGGAACGAAATAATAATAATCGTACTGTAAACAAAACTAAGGTTCGCGATTTCCTTGTAAATTCATTTCCCGGCGAACTCACATCCTGACCGGGGTATGCATTAAACATCGGCCCATAAAATTTTTATTTTTATCTTAATTAATTTTAGTTTATCTTAGATCGATACATTTTCAGTTTATCTATTCCTTATTGTAAAATATGAAGAAAGCAAATGCTACAAGCACTTAGTCGATAGTTGAATCGCGGGTTATTATCTGAATTTTGGATAATTTGCTAATTGTTGTAAAACAAGATCACTGTAGTATAAATAATTAAAACTAAAACTATATTATCAGGTTGTTAAATCATTCTAACACCTGCAAAATAAATTACATTATTTGGTGAAATGACACCAGCCTTTAAGATAATACCATGGACCTGAACTTACACCCGGATATTAACCTTCTCATTGTTGATGACAATGTTGAAAACCTGTACCTGTTAAAATCATTTTTAAAACACGAAGGGTTAAACATTTTTACAACAAACTACCCAAAAAATGCATTTCAAATATGTATCGATAATGATATTTCAATAGCGCTGATCGACGTTCACATGCCCGAAATGGATGGATTTGAATTGTTGGAGCTGCTTAAAACAAACCCATTAACAGGACATATAATGGTTGTTTTAATGACAGGGTATTCCGTAGGTTCTGAATATGTCGTAAAAGGCTTAAGTAAAGGCGCCGTTGATTATTTATTTAAGCCGCTTGATCTGTATGTGACGCTTGCAAAAGTTAATTCGTTGAGAACGTTGGTTAATCATCAAAGGGAAATTGAACGGAAAAATAAAGAACTGGAAAGCTACCAGGAAGAGTTATTTAAGGCTATGGAGCAGACCGAAAAAAGCAAAATAGTTAAGGAGAACTTTTTAGCGAATATGAGCCATGAAATTCGAACGCCTTTAAATGCCGTTATTGGCTTAACGCATCTGTTAAAAGATACTGCGCTCAGCGAGGATCAGCAGGAAATGGTCAAATTGATGGAAATCTCTTCACAATCTTTGCGCGGCATTGTTAATGATATATTGGAAAGCGCTAAAATGGATGCCGGGAAGATAGAGATCGTTCGGTCGAAAATCAACATTGTAAATTTAGTAAATGATATTTGCAGCCTTACAAGCCCGCTTGCGTCGGAAAAAGGATTGGAACTAATTTGTAAGGTTGATGCTGACGTACCACCGCTGATCATGGTTGATTCCCTGAGGTTAAATCAAATTTTAATGAATCTGATCAACAATGCTATAAAGTTTACTGAATCAGGCAGTGTAAGCCTTCATCTTAAATTACTGAACAAAAAGAATGATAATGCGTTGCTTGAGTTTGTAGTTAAAGACACAGGTATTGGTATTCCTAAATCATCGAAAGACAAAATATTTACCCGTTTTGAGCAAATTGAAGATAAAACCTGGCAAAAATTCGGCGGTACCGGCTTGGGTTTGTCCATCGTTAAAAGACTCGTAGAGTTAAAAGGGGGCACATTAAAGGTCGACAGTAAAGTAGGGGCCGGGTCGACTTTTACCTTTACCAACTGGTACGCATTAGCCGACGGAATTAAAGAGACCGATAAAATTCAAAATCATTTAGCCGACCTTCCAAAATTTGATAACGATTTAATATTGTTAGCGGAGGATAACGCAGCAAGCCAATTTTTGATCGTTAATATGTTAAAAGAATGGAATATTAAGGTGGATGTAGCCGTTAATGGATGGGAAGCGTTCCAAAAATTAAAAAACAATAATTACGATCTTATACTAATGGATGTGCACATGCCGGTGATGAACGGCAATGAGGCCACAAAAAAGATCCGTAAGGAAATGGTCGACGCCCGGAAGGACATACCGATACTATCGTTTTCCGCTTCGGTAATTCAGAGAGAAAAAGACGAGGCAAAAAATGCGGGCTCTGATGATTTTATTGAAAAACCGTTTGAACCTATAACCCTGCACCATAAAATACGCAATATGATAGATAAGAGAAAGGCCGTGAGCCTGTAAGTAAAGGTCGACTTCTTTTATCCCTTATTATCATTAGAGAAAAATTTCATAGCTCAATAATTTCCGTGAGTGTGGCTACCCGCGTGTCGGCACTTGCCGTCTGCTCAATGTTCACCAAATCTAGGTGCTTGTTATTGTTACTGAAGAACTTAAGGCACATGCGGACGGTTATTCTCCAATTATTTCTTACAACAGCCTCTAACAAAACTGCTATAAAAAAGGAGCCTGTGAATAAAAAAAGCCAACCTTTAAAATTTATATGCGTACAAATATTTAACTAATAGTTATATACTGTTTGCCCTTCTACCAGGTGGTAAACATAACCTGATTTCGTATTTGTTTGATGATGAGTGGTCCCAGAAAAGTTGATATTTTCAATTGTATAATATTTCTCGTGTTTGCAATATTGCCATGTTTAGGTTTTTCACAGAACCGGACCATTAACTTTGAGCATATCGGAACAAGGGAAGGGCTTTCGCAAATAAATGTTAATTGTATTATTCAGGATAGCCGCGGATTTATGTGGATTGGATGCAGGAATGGTTTAAATCGCTACGATGGCTATAAATTCCTTACCTATCGTTATGATTCAAAAAATGATAACAGCATAAGCAATAACATGATCACCAGCCTGGTCGAAGACAAAGGTGGTAATATATGGATAGCTACCCAGAGTGGTTTAAACAGATATGATAGAAACACGGGCACTTTTACCCGCTACCTGCATGACAGTCAAAATAAAAACAGCCTTTCAAACAACATCCTTAACAGGCTGGCCCTTGATTCGGAAGGTAACTTGTGGATAGCTACACAGGAGGGCGGACTGGATTGCTTTGACATCGCAAAAAATATATTCAGGCATCACCTGCATTCTGAATCGGATCCAACCAGCATAGCCGATGATAACGTCCGCACGGTTTTTAAAGATTCACAACATAATTTGTGGGTGGGAACCGCATCCCGTGGATTAAACCTTTATAACAAAAAAAGTAATTCTTTTTCGACCTTTCCATACAAAGACCCTGCGACAAGAAATATAGCCGGTAACAATGTGATCTGTATAATTGAAAATAACAAAGATCAGCTATGGATTGGTACGCAGGAAGATGGGCTTTATTTATTTGATAAAAAGGATAAGACTTTCAAGAGCTTTAAGCACGACGATAATATTGCAAATACTATATCCAGCAATACGATCTATAGCATGAAAAAGGATGCTGAAGGCAATCTATGGATCGGAACTGAAAATGGCGGCCTTTCTATCCTGGATACAAAAACATACAAGTTTAATAATTATCACCACGACGAAATAGACGATAACAGTATTAATGGTAATTCAATTTATGCCATTTGCAGCGACAGGCTGGGAAATATGTGGCTGGGCGCATTCAGTGGTGGCGTAAACCTTTTTAAGAAAACTACAGAAAGTTTCACACTTTACCGGCATAATGCTTCGCCGGGCAGTTTATCGAACGATTTTGTGCTTGCTTTTTTTGAAGACAAACAAAAGAATATATGGGTTGGCACAGATGGCGGCGGTATCAATAAGCTCGATGCGCAAAAGGGGACATTTATAAACTATCAACATCAGCCGGGGAGTAATAAAGGCATATCAGGCAACTATGTTTTGGTCGTTAAACAGGATGAGGATAATAATATATGGATCGGTACTTGGGGAAACGGGATCAGTATACTGAACCCTAAAACTCAAAAGTTTAGTTATTTCACTAATGATAAGGCTAACCCTAATAGTTTAAGCGGCAATAACGTTTATAATTTGATACACACCAGGGATAAAAAAACGTGGATCAGCGTATTTGGCGGCGGCCTGGATAGTTATGATAAAAAAACAAATACCTTTAAAAATTTTAAGTTTAATGTCAATGACCCTAAGAGTATAGGCAGTAATTATATTTATTCATTATGTGAGGACAGGACAGGGAACTTATGGATAGGTACATCAGATGCCGGCCTTGATCTTTTGGACCGTAAAACAAACACTTTTACCCATTTTCGCCATGATGAGAAAAGAAACAGCCTGAGCAATAATGGCGTAACGGATATTTTGGAGGATGGTAAAGGCAATTTATGGCTGTGTACCCTGGCAGGTTTGGATCTGTTTAATCCCGAAACGAAACATTTTACAAATTTCGATAAAAAAAATGGGCTGCCAAGTGACATCACTTACGCCATTAAGGAAGACAATTATGGTAAATTTTGGGTAAGTACAAACAGCGGGTTATCCGAATATGATCCGTTAACTAAAAGTTTTAAAGACTATACAACGGAGGATGGCGTACAAGGGGATGAATTTAAACCTCACTCGGCACTAAAAGCTAGTGATGGTAAATTATATTTTGGCGGCATCAATGGTTTCAACGCATTTTTTCCCGGCCAGGTATTAAGCCCTATAGCGTTCTCGCCTTTAGTGATAACTTCGTTCCAGTTATTTAACAAACCCCTTGTTATTGCAAAAAGCAGTTCCGATCCGTCACCATTAAAGCAGGATATTTCCGATACCAGGTCGATCACACTATCCTATAAACAATCTGTTTTCTCGCTTGAGTACGCGGCGCTGGATTTTGGCTCGGCCGACAAAAAGCAATATGCTTATAAGCTTGAAGGTTTTGACCCGGACTGGAACTACGTGGGCAGTAAGAACACTGCATCATATACTAACCTTCCCCACGGGCAATATGTATTTAAACTAAAATACAGGAACAGCGCGGGCCTCTGGTCGCCTGTTAAAGACACATTGCTGATAAACATTATCCCGCCGTTTTGGTTAACCTGGTGGTTTATCGCACTGGCCATATTATCTATTTTGGCGGCCATCTATACCATTTTCAAATACCGGGTGAAGGCTATTAAATTACGGGAGTTAGAACTTGAAAAACAAGTTAAGGATCGCACCGAATTGCTGGCCCGGATGACCATAGATGAACGCAAATCGCGTGAGGAAGCGGAAAAAGCGAGGGAAACGGCGGAAAAAGCAAGTACAGAAGCAAAAATGGCTAACCAGGCAAAAAGCGTGTTCTTAGCGACTATGAGCCACGAAATACGGACGCCGATGAACGGTGTACTTGGGATGGCAGCACTTTTGAATGAGACAGAGCTCAGCCCGGAGCAACAGGAATATTCGCAAACTATCCTGCATAGCGGAGAGGCATTATTGAATGTCATTAACGATATCCTAGACTTTTCAAAAATTGAATCTGGGAAAATGGAGCTTGACCTGCATGATTTCAACCTTCGGGACTGCGTTGAACAAGTGCTTGACCTTTTTGCCGGAAAAGCCGGAGAATTAGGTCTTGACCTCATCTATCATATCGACCCGAATGTGCCTTTGCGATTAATTGGTGACGGAATGCGACTAAGGCAGGTACTTATAAATTTACTGGGGAACGCCTTGAAATTTACACATCGCGGTGAAATATATTTAGGCGTAACCCTGGTAAAAAGGTCGGGCAGGCACGGTATTGAGCTTGGTTTTGAAATGAGGGATACAGGTATTGGCATTACAAAAGAAAAACTGCCTAAATTATTTGAAGCATTTTCACAAGTTGATTCGTCCACTACACGTAAATACGGCGGCACAGGTTTGGGGCTTGCGATTTGTCAGCGACTGGTACAGCTTATGGGCGGGAATATCGACATAGTAAGCGAACAAGGAAGTGGCACTACTTTTACTTTTACAATAAACTGCCGCATAAGCGATGAACAAAAACCGGAAGCTGGAACTGTTGCTAAGGCCGAACTTAAAGGCAAGAAAATTCTAGTGGTGGATGATAACAAAACTAACCGGCGTATTTTGCAGCTGCAAATGGAGCATTTGCAGGTAATACCGTTAATGGCTTCGTGTGGTGCTGAGGCTTTGGCTTTACTGGAAGCTGATGCGAGCATAGATTTAGTAATAACTGATATGCAAATGCCTGATATGGATGGATTGATGCTGAGTTCATTGATTAAAAAATGCGATAAACGCATCCCCATTATTTTATTAAGCTCGGTTGGCGATGAAAGTCAGAAAAAGTATCCCGGTTTATTTACTGCGGTACTAACCAAGCCTGTAAAACCCCTGCACCTCGAAAAAATTATACTAAACCAATTTCAACTGCATGAAACCCAACCAGAGATTGAGCGGAAATCCCTGAATATTCTCAGTAAGGACTTTGCGGTCATCACCCCATTAAATATCCTGGTTGCTGAGGATAACCTGATAAATCAGAAAATGATCCTGAAAGTACTCGAGAAACTTGGTTATGATGCGGCTTTGGCGACAACAGGCAGGGAAGTAATTGAAAAGTTGGACGGGAAATATTTTGACCTGGTTTTGATGGATGTGCAAATGCCCGAAATGGATGGGCTAGAAGCAACCCGCTATATCAGGGAGCACAATAAAAGGCAACCGGTGATTATAGCAATGACCGCCAACGCCATGATAGACGACCGGGAAGCATGCATTAAATCAGGCATGAACGATTATATTGCCAAGCCAGTAAAGATCGAAACCCTAATGACTATGCTTCGGGAAACTAATTTCCCGGTATATGCCTCTGAACACACCAGGTAAGAGGCCGTTTCCTTCAAAACATCCGTTTCCGTGATAGGCCTATACTCCACGAAAACTCCAGGGAAACAGAGGCTGTCAGGTTTCCTTGTATGAAAATCACTTTATCGTCTCTGGTCGATCCTTCGGATGTGTTCTTGGGTTCCTTAAGGCTTGTTTAAGTGTTATGCTGTTCGGCCGGAAGTATTTTTTTGGCAGCAAACACATTTTGTTATTACCTTTATTTACAATTTGTTACCAAAAGCAATTTAACATGCAAACCCCTGGCACGCCGTGGAAATCCTGGCAAAAGGTTAGCTTCAGATTTTTCTTCATTTTTTTTGGCATTACGTCAACCCTTTGCTGGGTGATGACCACCTATTTTGCGTATGCCGCTGTGGCCAAAGCTGACATTGAAGATCAGTATAAACTCTATAAACCGTTTAGCGGTTTTTTTCATTGGCTTGATAAACATATTTATCATACCGGTTACGATCCTAAATTGCATGTTAGCCTTCCGGTCGACAATCATTATGGCGTGGTATACTATATCACCATTTTTTTTGGAGCGATCATAGCAGCTATTAGCTGGGGCATTATTGATAAAAAGCGTATTAATTACGATAAGTTGTCTTATTGGTTCAATGTTTATCTGCGTTACACCCTGGCTGTTGTTATATTGGGTTATGGTATTGATAAAGTAATACCGGTTCAAATGTCATATCCGCGTACGATGGATATGATAAGGCTTTTTGGCAATCAAAGCAAAGAAGACCTGTTATGGAAATTTATGGGCTCGTCTCCCGGCTACATGATATTTACCGGCAGTTGCGAAATAATTGCCGCCATCTTGTTGTTTTCGCGCCGTACAGCCGTTTTTGGCTATCTTTTTACCCTTTGTGTACTGACCAATGTGCTTGCGTTAAATTGGTTTTACAATATTTCAGTCAAGTTTTTTTCTTCGCTTTTATGGTTATACGCTTTATACCTGTTAGCGCCGTGGCTAGCTAAGGTGTTTCAATTCTTTTTCTCGGATACTCCAGTCACAACCCATCAAGGGCATTATACCTTTGAAAAGAAATGGAAACGAAATTTACTATTTTCAATACTTGTACTCGTTCCGGTCCTGATCCTCACGCTCGTAAGTTTCGGCGACGCTAAAACGTACCGGAAAGAAACAGCCAGCGCCCGGAAAGAGAAAAAATATAACGTTACTGCTTTCGTCACAAAGGATACCCTTGCCGCTGATAGCTTCCGCTGGAAACGCGTATTGTTTGTTTATGACAATTTCATAGTCATCTTGAATATGAAAGATAAAGAGGATTGGTACCAGTACGATATCGACAGCCTGAAAAAACACCTTGTTTTACGTTCGGACAATAAATCGTCAACCGACACCCTCCAATATAACTATCCTGCAGCGGAACAGCTTCGGCTTAGCGGAAAATGGAAGGGAAAAAATATTAGCGTATTACTTAAGTTATCGCCTGTTGACAGCATGTATTTAAAGAAAGAGAAAATTAAGATCATGCAGGATTAGTATCGTTTGAACCCCAATTGACAATAACTCTTTTTAATAATGTAAATCGTATATTTGATTTAGCGAGAATTTGAATCTTTTCAACGGCACTGTAATTTGAAAACCTAATCGACATTTTAAAAAGCCCATGAAAAGATTTCTAATCATGCTTTTCGTATTGATACCCGTTGTTGTCTTAACTAAATGCAGGTTAATTGTACATGATCCTGGATTGCCTAATCCAACCTCAATTACAAAGTTTAGCCAAACTGAATTTGTACCAACGTTGGAAAACAAGTTAGCAGAGAATAAAAATATTATTTATTCCTCCTCACTTTTATATGCGTGGCAGGTTGTAAAACAAACATTTAATCCGTCTTTAATTTTAAATAACCCCAATGCCTCAGATTTTAGATTAATGAATGAGTCAACCTCATTTAATAATTCATTAAATAAAGGTGAAATTCGGACGGAAGCTTCATTTGGAGAAAGAACAATTGATATACGAGCGTTTTTTAATAAAGAGCTTCTGTTTCCGTCAAAACTTCAGAAGATAGACGAAGGAATTCTTTTCGACAAAAGGAAAGTTGCGGCGTTCGGAATGAAAGAAGTTGATGAAAAAATCACCAATTTCACACAAATAGCTTTTTACAGGGACGACGACAATTTTATTATTGAACTGACTCCAAAGGATACGCTTAATAGTATAGTCATTGCCAAAGGTCTGCAAAATGTTAAAACATTAGCTGATGCAGTTAAACAAACCAATGTTTTCATTGAAAAAGGAAATCATGAAAAACTCAACCCCAAAATGGCGTGGAAATACAAGTTTGACGCTGATGACGAATTTTCGATTCCCATTGTCAGATTTAATATCGAAGCCAATTATAAAAATATAGCAGGCCAGACGTTTTTAGTTGCTGGAAAAAAATACACTATTGAAACTGCCTATCAAAGAACCGGTTTGACACTGGATGAAAACGGTGGAGTGGTGGAAAGTGAGGCTCGTGTTACTTCTTCTACAGATTCAACAGGGGTGACTGAAAAAGTTCATCCCAAAAATATGGCCTTTAACCGCCCATTCTTTATTATAATAAAGCGAGTAGGTGGAACAAATCCATATTTCGTTATGAAAGTTGACAATGCCGAACTGCTGAAAAAAATATGATAAACAGGCAGTCTGTGTTTTTAAATGGCCGTAGCGTCAAAATAAGCGCTCGGGCTCAACATGTATTCTTAAAATTAAATATGTCTTAGTTCAGACATCGCCCTTTATCCCCCCACCGGGCTAAACTGCAATATAAACGACGATCCAACCCCATTGCTTGATTGTACTTGTATATTGCCCTTATGCAGCAGCATAATTTGTTTACAAAGGCTTAGTCCTATGCCGCTGCCGCTTTTGCGCGTGCTGAAAAAGGGGATAAATATTTTATCAAGCAGCTCTGGGGGCATGCCCATACCATTATCGGTTACTTTTACAAGCGTCTTATTATTGGCCTGTATTTCGGCTGAGAGGGTGATTTGTGGTTTTTCCCTGTCTTTAACTGCATCTATCGCATTTACCATCAAATTTATCATTACCTGTTCAATCAGGTTAAGGTCCGCTTCAATTGCAAGGGCAGGGTCCCGCAGGATAATTTCAAGCTCGATATGTTTTTTCTCAAATGAGGGGCGCATCAGGCTGTTCAGGGTCTCGAAAAGGTTGCGTACCAATATTTTCTTCAGATCAAGCTTGGTGATCTTATTGAGGTTACGATAACTCTCGGTAAATTTAAGCAAGCCTTCGCTCCGGCGCTTTATAGTGTCAATTCCCAATTCCAGGTCTTCCATCTGGCTGCTGAACGGGCTGTTCTTAATTTCCGGGCTTTGCAATCGATTTTTCAAGGTATCTGCTAAGGATGAGATAGGGGCAACCGAGTTCATGATCTCATGCGTCATCACACTGAGCAATTTTTGCCATGCTTTTGATTCTGTTTCGTCCAACGCTTCGCTTACATTCTGAAACGCCACCAGTTTGTATATTTTATCTTCGCTGCGCAGGATGCTTGCGGTCACTAAAATTTTTACCAGCTGCTGGTTACGGGTAATAGTTATAATTTTTGCGTCGCCGGGTTTAAGTTTTATGATCTCCTGGTATAATACTTCCTCACGTTTTTCAAGCGAATGTATCGTTTTAAGGTATGGCACCCCAATCAGCTTTTTGAAAGCCTCATTTATCCAGCCTGTTTCTCCATTTTCAAGCTCGTAGGATAATATGCCGGTATCCACCAGTTCGAGTATTTTTTGCAGGTAATGATATTGCGTTTCGCGTTCGCGGCTGATAAGCTTAAAGGTGGTATTGATCTCGTTAAAACCTTTGCGCAACGGCTTGAGCTCATTGGGCGCCTTACGAACATCGAAATGGCGGGAAAAATCGCGGTAGTGGATAGATTCAACAAACTGGCTTACTTCGTCCTGTGCTTTTTTTTGGAAGCGGATCAGGTCGATCACCTCATAAACTACCAAAGGAATAGTTATCACCAAAAAAATATAATACCCCGAACCTTTATCCACCAATACCGATGTGATGGTAAGGGTAATAAACATGATCACCACACGCAGCACCAGCCGCCACTCGTAACGATTAAATATCATATTTGCTTAATCTGCGGTATAAAACGGTTCGGGTTAAACCAAGTTCTTTTGCGGCCCTGGTAATATTGCCGTTGTGTTTTTCGATAACACGCAAAATGGCGTTCTTTTCCAGCGTACTCAGCGGAACATTGTCATCATCAACAACTACATCCCCGCCAGAGGTTTCTAAAATTGAAAATATAAGGTCGTCGGCCTTCAGCAAAGGGTCGTCGGCCATAATAACGGCCCTTTCAATGGTATATTGCAGTTCCCTTACATTGCCGGGATAGTTGTAGCTTTTAAGTTTCTGAACCGCCCCGGCATCAAAATCCATAGCTGATTTCAAGTATTTCCCTGCGTAAAGTTTTGCAAAATGCTTTGCCAGGATAATAATATCATCATTCCGTTTGCGCAACGGCGGCATGTTAATCTCAACCGTGTTTATGCGGTAAATAAGGTCTTTTCGAAACCGGTTTTCGTTTGCCAGCTCGTATAATGGCAAGTTGGTGGCGCAGATGAGGCGAATATCGATATCAACAGCTTTATTGGTACCCAGGCGTGTTACCTGCCGGTTTTGCAGAACTGTTAATAATTTGGCTTGCTGCTGAAGAGAGATATTGCCGATCTCGTCCAAAAACAAAGTGCCTCCCTCAGCTTCTTCAAACCTGCCCATTCTATCTTCGCGGGCATCGGTGTAAGCGCCTTTTTTATGACCGAACAACTCGCTTTCAAAAAGTGTATCGGTTAGCGCACCAACATCCACTTTTATAAAAGGTTTTTCGGCACGTAACGATCGCTCATGAATTGCTTTTGCCATCAGGTCCTTGCCGGTACCATTTTCGCCGAGCAATAAAATATTGGCATCGGTAGGGGCTATCTTATTTACCTTATAGAAAATATCCTGCATCACCTCCGAATCGCCAAGTATAGAAGTATCGCCCGCTGTGGTTTTTACAGATTTAACGGTTTTAACCCCTTCTTTTTTATCCAGCAGCTCTTTTATGGTATCTATCAGCTTTTCGTTATGCCATGGTTTAACAATAAAATCATTTGCACCTTCTTTTAACGAACGCACAGCAAGGTCAATGTCACCATAAGCGGTTATCATTATAACACATACCGCTGGCTTCCATTCCTTTATCTTACGCAGCCAGTATAGTCCCTCGTTGCCAGTATTAATGGCGCTGTTAAAGTTCATGTCCAACAAAACAAGGTCAACCTGGTTACGCTGCAACAGCCAGTTTAAGTTTTCAGGATTTTTTTCAGTAATTACCTCCTGTGCTTCGGTTTTCAGCAAAAGCTTAACAGCCGTCAGCACATCCGGGTCGTCGTCAACAATTAAAACAGTAGATTTCTTTAATATCATTCTTTAGTTGGTCATTAGTCACAGGTCATTAGTCATTAGTGTTATTCATTAGTTTTTTCGCGGATATGGCATGTAAAATCGTAAATTTACTTCATATTTTGTGCTCAATAACCTATTTGACTATAAACATTCTTCTCAAACGCTGCAATTTTTATGCTAAATGCATTCAAAGCGATAAATATGAACAATAAATCTTTATTATACATAATACACTATTACTATTAAGCTCTATACCAATAAACAAATGCACTAATGACTTAAAAGCCCGATTACCTATGACTAATGCCCCAATGACCAATGACCAAAGCCATTGTATCATTACCGTACACTTGCTGTAACAGAAGCGTACGCCTTGATATTGCATTTTACGTTTAAATTGCTGAAAAACAGCTATTTAATTTGTGGCATATCTTTTTATAACCATTAACAAATAATTATAAATAATAAAATAATAACAGTGGACAGAGTAATTGAAAAAAAGACCTGGAATACCAAACGACTACTAACTATAGGCGGCATAGCAGCTATTGTTTTGCTGATTGCCGGGAGTATTTACTTTACATCGGGAAAAAGCAAGCTCGATGTTGAAACCGAACGTTTAACTATCAGCGAAATAAAAAGAGGCCCGTTCCAGGAGTTTATTCCCATTAACGGCGTTGTGTACCCGCTAAGGACAATTTTCCTTGACGCCACCGACCAGGGAACCGTTGAACAAAAATATGTAGAAGACGGCGCGATACTAAAGGTAGGCGACCCGATCATACGGTTATCGGACCCCGACCTTGAACTCCAACTGGCAGGCCAGCAAACAAACGTAACAGCCCAGCAGATACAAATGCAGATACAGCAAAACCAGGCGGAGCAAAATACCATCACCAAGCTTCAAAACATGGCCGATGTTGAAAATACCTACCGGGATGCCGAAAGAGTTTATAAATTGGACAAGGAACTCTACTCAAAAAAGGCAATTGGTTTGCAGGAATACCAGATAGCGGTAAATACGTACGAATATCAATTGCAAAAAAGAAGGCTGACCAGGCAGATATTGAGCCAGGATTCTGCACTTGTGCGACAGTCAGCAGGTCAGGCAAAAGAGCAGATAGCCCAAATGCAGGATGCATTAAATGTTATGAAGGAAAAAGTATCCAAACTTATCGTTAGGGCACCTATTGAGGGGCAATTAACTTCGCTGGATGCCGAGGTAGGGCAAAGCAAAAACAAAGGGGAGCACCTGGCGCAAATTGACGGCCTTACAGGCTTAAAAATTAAGGCTGATGTTGAGGAGCATTATATACAAAAGGTTCATCCCGGTTTAACTGCTTATTATATCGATCTGGATAATAATAACTACAAACTTATAGTTAAAAAGGTGGACGTGTCGGTAAAAACCACGGGCACGTTTGAAGTAGACATGGAATTTGTTGGCAACACTCCTAAGGATTTGAGAAAAGGGCAAACACTGCAGATTAGGCTGGCATTTAGTGATGAAGCGCCTGCATTGTTACTGCCCAGGGGCGGCTTTTACCAGCAAACGGGCGGCAACTGGATATTTAAACTAAGCAAGGATGGTAAAACAGCGTTCAGGGTACCGATACAGATAAACAGGCAAAGTCCTGATTATTATGAGCTGACCGGTGGGTTAGAGCCTGGCGACAAAGTAATAACATCCAGCTATGAAACGTATGGGGACATACAGCAACTGATATTGAAATAGTGAGTAGTGAGTAGTGAGTAGTGAGTAGTGAGTAGTGAGGGAATAGAGCTTTAAAGTCTCCCCTGCCGGGGGAGACCCGATAGTTATCGGGTTAAATGGGGGTAAAGGGCAACACAGAAGAACGAACAATTAAAAATAGACCAATAAATAACACTAATTAATTAACTTAAAAACTAAAAAAATCAAATCCTTCGCAAAATAAAAAAGTAGAGGGGTTTAGGAGGCAAAAATGATAAAAATTACAGATCTCGAAAAATTTTACCGCACCGAAGAGGTAGAAACGATTGCTTTGAACAAGCTATCCATTGAAGTTAAAAAAGGCGAATTTGTTGCCATAATGGGCCCATCGGGCTGCGGAAAATCAACCCTGCTGAATATACTGGGCATGCTGGATGATCCGGATGAAGGCAGCTACGTTTTTAACGGCGTTGAGGTAGCCCATTTTACAGAGCGCAAACGCGCCGATCTGCGCAAGCATAACATCGGTTTTGTGTTCCAGAGCTTTAACCTGATCGATGAACTGACCGTTTTTGAAAACGTGGAGCTTCCATTGATCTACACCGGGGTGCCATCAGCAGAACGCGTAAAGAGGGTGGAAGAAGTGTTGGATAAAATGCAGATCATGCATCGCCGTAACCACTATCCGCAGCAATTGTCGGGTGGTCAGCAGCAGCGTGTCGCCATTTCAAGGGCGGTGGTTAACAAGCCAAAACTTATACTGGCGGATGAGCCCACCGGTAACCTCGATAGCAGCAACGGTAACGAAGTGATGGAATTGCTAACCGATCTGAACGAACAAGGAACAACCATAATCATGGTAACACACTCTGAACATGATGCCCGTTACAGCCACCGTATCATCCGCCTGTTGGATGGACAAACTGTTGTGGAAAACATTATGATATAAGTTGGTTCATAGTTCGTGGTTCATAGTTAAAGTGGTAATGGTTTTATCAAATAGAATTGACTACTGAACCAGTGAACAAATGAACTAACCTTCTACACGAAAGTTTATATAAGTTAATAGTTAAGTGCCTCCGCTAACCTCCTCCAAAATGGAGGGGTTAGCATGAGTGTTGCCCTTACTTTGCAGTCCGAAAGTCCGAAAGAAAAATAAAGCCGCCACAGGCTCTATGACTAATGATATATTGACTTAATGACCAAACAAAATGATAAAGAACATCTTAAAAACCGCGTTGCGGAACCTTTTAAAAAACAAAGGTTTTACCGCTATCAATGTTTTAGGGCTGGCCCTGGGCCTGGCAACCTGTTTGCTGATAGTTTTTTATGTATTTGATGAATTAAGCTACGACAGGTATAATGTCAATCTCGAACGCATTTATCGCCTAAACAATGACATCAAATTTGGCGGCAATGAAAACTCATACTCGGAATCCCCGGCGCCTACGGCCGCCGCTTTAAGAGCAGATTTTCCAGAAATTGAACAGGTAACCAGGTTCAGGCAGCGCGGGGGCAACCAGGTTAAAAAAGGTAACCAGAATATCCAGGAAGATAATATGGTTTACGCCGATCCGTCTATTTTTGATGTATTTACCCTGCCTATGATTCAGGGGAACCCGTCTGCAGCTTTAAAGGAGACGCACTCGGTTGTAATAACTGAAAAGATGGCCTTAAAGTATTTTAATAATACGGACGTAGTGGGCCAGGTTTTAACTTTTAACGATACTGCCCTTTATAAGGTGACAGGCGTAATTAAAAATATACCGAAACAGTCGCATTTTAATTTTGACTTTTTTATCTCTATGCCTTCGCTGGCCGAAAGCAAGGACGATTCATGGTTTAGCAATAATTTTGATACCTACATACTTTTAAGGCCGGGTGTTGACTCTAAGAAATTCGAAGCCAAGTTGCCCGAATTTCTGCGGAAGCACGGCGAGCCGCAATTGCAAAGTATTTTACACATGACTTTCGCCAAGCTGGAGCAAACCGGGAATTATTTCCGTTTCAGCCTTATACCGCTTAAAAAAATACACCTGGAATCGCACACCAAATACGATTTGGGAAGTAAGGGCGATATTAAAATTGTATACATTTTTTCTGCAATAGCTGTTTTTATTCTTCTTATCGCGTGCGTTAATTTCATGAATCTCTCTACTGCCCGTTCATCCAACAGGGCAAGGGAAGTAGGTGTGAGGAAAGTATTAGGTTCACCCCGTAAATACCTGATCGGGCAGTTTTTAACAGAATCCGTTATAGTAACACTTGTCGGGGCCATTATAGCGATATTTACGGCGTGGGCATTTCTGCCCCTGTTCAATCAAATGTCAGGCAAGGAATTGACTATCACTGCTCAAATCGTAGGATGGCTGGTTCCTGTAATGATGTCGTTTATTGTTGTGGTAGGCTGCATTGCGGGTTCTTATCCGGCTTTATACCTTTCAGGTTTTCAACCTATCGAAGTACTCAAAGGCAAACTTGCTGCCGGGTTTAAGGGAAGTTTCCTGCGAAGCTCCCTGGTAGTGTTCCAGTTCTTCATCTCCATTTCTTTGATCATTTGTACACTGGTTATCTATAACCAGCTAAAATATATTCAAAACAAGGACCTGGGTTATGATCGCGACCATGTTATGGTCGTGAACCGGGTATGGACGCTCGGTAAAAAGGCCAAAACATTTAAAGAGGAAATTAAACAATTAGCGGGTGTGAAAAACGCTACCATGACAGGCTATTTACCCACAGATGGCGCGAACAATAATTCATCTTTATTCAAAGATCCCGTGCTGGATGCTAAGCGGGCCGTACAAAGTTCTATATGGAATGTGGATGAGGATTACATCCCCACGCTTGGCATAAAAATAAAATCTGGGAGAAATTTTTCAAATGAAATGAAGACTGATTCAACCGCGATAATAATAAATGAGGCGGCAGCACAATTGCTGGGGTTTTCAAACCCGCTGAATCAATTACTTTATTTGCCAATGGACAGTAAAGCCAGTGTAATGAAGCCTTTTCATATCATAGGGGTAATTAAAGATTTTAATTTCAAATCACTTAGAGATAATGTAACGCCTTTAATCCTTTTTGATTCGGAGGACACCGGGTGCCTGAGTATAAGGATGAATTCTGCAGATATACCCGGTCTTTTGGCCCAGGTTAAAAATGACCGGAAAAGCTTATCGCCCAATTTGCAATTTGACTATTCATTTATGAACGAAGATTTCGACGGGCTTTATCGTTCGGAGCAGCGTGTCGGGAAAATCGCTATTGCATTTACTTCACTGGCGGTTGTAATCGCCTGTCTAGGTTTATTCGGCCTGGCAGCGTATGCAGCTGAGCAACGCACCAAAGAAATCGGAATCCGCAAGGTTTTAGGTGCAAATATATCAACCATTGTGGGCATGCTTTCAAAAGATTTTATTAAGCTGGTGATCATATCAATTATAATAGCCTCGCCGTTGGCCTGGTGGGCTATGCAAAAATGGCTGCAAGGCTTTGCTTATAAGCAGGATATACAATGGTGGGTGATAGCAGTTGCGGGTGGCGGGGCAATACTAATCGCATTTATTACCATAAGCTTTCAATCAATAAAAGCGGCGTTAACAAACCCGGTGAGTAGTTTGAGGAGTGAATAGTTGCGGTTAGCAGTAGCATTTGGCAGTTTACGGTTGTAAAAATGAAGTAATTAAGTAAGCAGTTTTTTTAATCACTAATTCAATAATTCACTAATTGAACCATGATACGAAACTACATAAAAACCGCATTCCGCAGCCTGATGAAAAATAAGGGATTTACCTTTATTAATGTGTTCGGGCTTGCTTTAGGGCTGGCTACCTGCCTGCTGATCGTATTTTATGTGTTTGACGAGTTAAGTTACGACAGGTACAACACAAAAGCCGACCGGGTTTTCCGTGTAAATTACGACATAAAATTCGGAGGCGTCCAAAACCAGTACGCCATAACTCCCCCCGTAGCGGCTGAAGCTTTAAAAAACGATTTCCCGGAGATCGAACAGGTTGCAAGGTTCAGGAATCACGGCGGCAATAAAGTCAAAAAAGGCACCCAGAGCATACAGGAAGACCGGATGGTTTATGCCGACAATTCTATATTTGATGTGTTTACCCTGCCTGTGATCAGCGGCACTACCGCCAATGCTTTAAACGCTCCTCATACCGTAGTCATAACCGAAGATATTGCAAAAAAATATTTTGGCAAGACAGATGTGGCAGGGCAGGTATTAACTTTTAATGATACTTCGCAATTTAAAATAACGGCGGTAATTAAAAACTTACCCCAGCAATCGCATTTTCACTTCGACTTTTTTATGTCAATGCCCACCATTCTTGCAGAAAGCAGGGATAATTCGTGGCTGTTTAATAATTTCTATACGTATATTTTGTTAAAGCCCGGGGTCGACTACCGGAGTTTTGCTGCAAAGTTGCCAGCGTTTTTTCAAAGGCATGCCGCAGCCCAACTGCAAAGCGCAGTCCATTTGGACTTTGCGGCGCTTGAAAAAAGTGGCAACCATTTAAAATTTACGCTCACGCCGCTTAAAGACATCCACCTGCGGTCGGCAATGCTTTTTGAGTTTGAAGCAAACGGCGATATAAGCTATGTATATATTTTTTCGGGAATTGCCATATTTATATTGCTTATAGCCTGTGTTAACTTTATGAACCTTTCAACAGCCCGGTCCTCAAATCGTGCCCGTGAAGTTGGTGTCCGTAAAGTTTTGGGTTCGCCGCGAAAATACCTGGTCGCCCAATTTTTAACCGAATCGATATTGGTAACCCTCGTGGGGGCAGTCATTGCCGTAATTGCGGCCTGGGCATTTTTGCCGCTTTTTAACCAGTTATCGGGGAAAGAGCTGGTTGTAACCACCCGGATATTAAGCTGGCTGATACCCGCGCTTTTTATAATAATTGTTGTTATAGGCTGCCTGGCCGGCTCATACCCGGCGTTGTTTCTTTCGGGTTTCCAGCCCATCGACGTGCTCAAAGGGAAGCTTGCTGCGGGTTTTAAAGGCGGAGCACTTCGCAGCGTGCTGGTTGTATTTCAGTTTGCTATCTCCATTACTTTAATCATCGGCACACTTGTTATTTACAACCAGCTAAAATATATCCAAAACAAGGATCTGGGCTATAACCGCGACCATATCCTGATAGTTAAAAATGTTTGGACGCTTGGTAACAGTGCAAAAACGTTTAAACAGGAAGTAAAGCAACTGGCGGGCGTACAAAGTGCCTCCCTTGGTGATTCGTCTCCCACGGATATTGTCAATGATAATACCAGGTCATTTTTTAAAAGCCCGGTTATCGATCAGAAAGGGGCAGTATTATCGCACGAATGGTGGGTCGATGAGGATTATATCCCAACCCTTAGTATAAAGATGATAGCCGGCAGAAATTTTTCGAAGGATATGGCCACAGACTCGTCTGCTGTGCTTATAAACGAGTCTTTTGCAAAACTGTTCGGCTATTCGCACCCGGTGGGCCAGTTTGTTTATGCACCAGCAGATAGCAAACTTTCAAAAACTAACAAGCTCCATATCATTGGCGTAATGAAAGATTTCAATTTTAAATCGCTAAGAGAAAATGTACCGCCTTTACTTGTGAACCTTGCAGCCCCTAACTCGTTCGGCTTAATGAGTATCCGAATTAATACGGCGGATATTCCCGGCTTACTGGCGCAGGTTAAAAATAAATGGAAAGACGTATCGCCCAACCAGGTGTTTGGCTATTCATTTATGGATAAGGATTTTGATGCGATCTACCGGTCGGAACAGCGTATGGGGACTATTTCCATTGCATTTACGTCATTAGTCATTATTATAGCCTGTTTGGGTCTGTTTGGTTTGGCAGCATACGCCGCAGAACAGCGCACAAAAGAGATAGGAATCCGCAAAGTGTTGGGCGCCAATATATCAACCATAGTACGCATGCTGTCAATGGATTTTATCAAGCTGGTGCTCATTGCAATTGTAATTGCCACGCCATTTGCGTGGTGGGCTATGCAAAAATGGTTACAGAGTTTCGCCTACCGTGAAAATATACAATGGTGGGTTATCATTATTGCCGGTTTTGGGGCTATACTGATCGCATTTTTTACCATAAGCTTTCAATCAATCAAAGCGGCGTTAACGAACCCGGTGAGTAGTTTAAGGAGCGAGTAGTAGTAGTTGGCAGTAGCAGTTCGCAGTTACTTGCGGAGGTGTTAAATGTTTGCTGTATTTAGAGGGGGCTTAACGCGCTCCATTAACAAAGCGATACTAATGAACTAATGAACCAGTGAACTGACAAGATGATAAAGAATTATATAAAAATCGCATTTCGCAACCTTAAAAAAGATAAGCAGTTTACATTGCTTAATGTAGTGGGGCTTTCAGCCGGAATAGCCTGTACTTTATTAATTTATTTATGGGTTCATGATGAATTGAGCTACGATAAGTTTTTTGCGAATGGCGACCGGATCTACCAGGTAATGGAGCACCGCGGAGTCGCAGAAACGGTTGGACTTTCTGACGAATCTTCGGGGCTTGTCAGCGAAGTATTAAAGATACAGGCTCCTGAAGTTTTATACGCCGCACCTGTTGCTCCTGCGGACTGGTTTCAAAAATTCACGATCTCTTCGGGCGAAAAAAATATAAAAGCGGTTGGCGAGTATGTGGGCAAAGACTATTTTAATATTTTCTCCTTTAAAATGTTGCATGGAGAAAGAGGGAAAGTGCTTGACGTCAAAAATTCAATTGTTATTTCTGATGAATTGGCAAGTAAACTTTTCGGAACTACTGAAAATATTATAGGTAAAGACATCCGTTTTCAGCACGATACCGACTTTTTTGTTTCGGGCGTTTTTGAAAAATTGCCATCCCATTCCTCACAGCAGTTTGATTTTGTGTTATCATTTGATTACCTGGCGAGTATCCCGGCACAAAGCTGGGTTAAAACCTGGAACAACAGTGGTCCTCATAACTATGTATTGCTAAAACAAGGTACCGATATTAACGCTTTTAATAAAAAAATCGCTGATGTAGTTACGAAAGGCGGCGGCGATACCACGCGGAAGCTCTTTGCCATGAACTTTCCGGGTATTTATCTGCATGATACTTTTATCCATGGCTCGCGGGTGAGCGGCCGCGATGAGTATGTTAACTTGTTTTCTGTGATCGCCATATTCATACTAGTTATAGCCTGTATTAACTTCATGAACCTATCGACGGCGAAGGCATCAGGAAGGATGAAGGAGGTAGGAATAAAAAAAGTTGTTGGCGCCGGCCGCAGCCAGCTGATTTTCCAGTTTCTTTTAGAGTCGATGTTGATGGCCTTGTTTACAACCCTGTTTGCGGTTGGTTTAGCATGGCTTTTATTACCGCAGTTTAACTATTTAACAGGCAAAGACATTCACATGCATTTTGACACATCGCTTGTTGTCACTTTAATAGGCATTGCCTTATTTACCGGTTTGGTATCCGGCAGTTACCCGGCTTTGTATCTTTCCAGGTTTAATCCACTCGCCATTTTAAAAGGTAAACTAAAATCTTCAATACCCGAGCTTATTGCACGTAAAGGCCTTGTGGTGTTTCAATTCACCATTTCCGTTATGCTTATTGTTGCCGTGCTGGTGGTTTATCAGCAAATACAATTTATACAGTCAACAACGCCCGGCTACATTAAAGAAAATGTGATCAGGTTTGATTCGGAAGGAAAAATGCAGGGCAAGGAGGATGTATTTGCCAACGATCTGAAAAATATTCCCGGAGTAGTAAACGCAAGTTTTACCCAGCACAATATTGTAGGACGCAACTACGCAACCTCTGGCTTTACCTGGGATGGCAACGCTGCTGATAAGAATGTATACTTTGAAGGATTTTTTGGCGGGTATAATTTTGTGGAGACTATGGGTATGCAAATGGTTGCCGGACGAACATTTTCGAAAAGTTTCGCCGCCGATGCCAACAAAATCATACTGAATGAAGCGGCCGTTAAAGCTATGCACCTTAAGGACCCAGTAGGTAAGACTATCAAAGGCGGTAACAGTCTCATACAAATTGTCGGAGTTGTAAAAGATTTCCATTTCGAATCATTGCACGAAGCTGTAAAACCTGCATTCATTGCACTTGCAGAGGGCACCAGCCCGTGGTATAAAATGATGGTCCGCATAAAAGGCGATCATCAAAAAGAAACCATCGCGCAAATACAACGTTTGTACGAGACCTATAACCCGGGATTCCCATTCACCTATAATTTTTTGGATGAAGCCTATCAGAAACAATACGAAACAGAAACAAGAGTATCATTGCTTTCCGAATATTTTTCGGTGCTGGCCATTCTTATTTCCTGCCTCGGGCTTTTCGGCCTGGTAGCATTTACCGCACAAAAACGGCAAAAGGAAATCGGCATCCGTAAAGTAGTAGGCGCATCTGTTAACGGTATAGCATTTATGCTGACCAAGGATTTCCTGAAACTAGTGGGTATTGCAGTATTTATTGCATTCCCTTTATCGTGGTATCTAATGAACCAATGGCTGCATAGTTTTGCCTATCGCATTAGCTTACGGCCCATTGTTTTCCTTATCGCGATAGCATCAGTAATTTTAATAACAGTACTAACAGTAAGCTTCCAGGCCATTAAAGCCGCGCTGGTAAACCCGGTAAAGAGCTTAAGAAGTGAGTGATCAGTGGGCAGTTTGCAGTAGCAGCTGGCAGTTATAAAAATAAACAAATGCAGGTAGCCCGGAAATACCAATGAACTAATGAACAAATGAACTAACACCATGATCAAAAATTTCATTAAAACAGCATTACGAAGCCTTCAAAAAAATAAGGCTTACAGCTCGCTCAACATTTTCGGCCCGGCAATTGGGATTGCCATTGCCTCACTTATCTTTTTATGGGTAGAGGATGAGGTTAACTATGATGCCAACAACGTTAAAAAGGATAGGTTGTATATCGTCCGTGAAAATCAGAAGTACGATACTTATGTTTTTACGCATTCATCAACTCCCGGCCCCCTTGGCCCGGAAATAAAGGACCAGTTGCCGGGTATTGCTAATATCTGCCGTACATCTGAAGGTGAAACTTCTTTATTATTTGCGCGGGGCGACAGATCATTTTTTGCATCGGGTAAATATGCCGAGTCTTCCATTTTTAGCTTGTTTACGCTGCCTTTTGTGCAGGGCAATGCATCTTCGGCATTTTCTCAGTTGCACTCCATTGTTATTACCGAGAAAACTGCTGAGAAGTTTTTCGGGACAGAAACCAACTTAATCGGCAAAACCATCAGGGTGGATAACAAGCAGGACTATGTGGTATCGGGAGTTTTAAAAGACCTTCCAACAAATTCCAGCCTGCAATTTGAATGGCTGATGCCTTTTAAAATTTACTTCGATCAAAACTCCTATCTAAAACAGTGGGGCGCAAATTCCCTTAGCACCTATGTGGAGTTAAAACCAGGCATTAACCCCGAAACGGTGAATAAACAGCTTTACAGCTATGTTCAAAAGCATGAGCCTAAAGCGATAAGCCATTTGTTCCTGTTCAGTATGAACGACTGGCGGCTATATGATAGCTTCAAAGATGGGAAGAAAACTGGCGGCGGCCGTATAGAATATGTTAACCTGTTCACCATTATCGCGTGGATCATCCTTTTCATCGCATGCATCAATTTTATGAACCTGGCTACGGCGCGCAGCGAAAAACGTGCTCGTGAGGTGGGTGTCCGTAAAGTTTTAGGGGCGGGGAAGGGTTCCCTTATCACACAATTTATTGGCGAGGCTATATTTATGTCCCTTATAGCAGCAGTAATTGCAGTGCTTATCGTTTTGATCGCATTGCCTTCATTTAACACAATGGTGCAAAAACAATTGGTAATAGGTTTTGCTAACCCTTATCATCTTCTGATATTGCTTGCCCTTACCCTGTTTTGCGGGGCCATTGCAGGGAGCTATCCGTCTTTATACCTGTCGTCGTTTAATCCGGTATCGGTGCTCAAAGGGCTGAAATTAAAAGACAGCGGCGCGGCAATTGTCCGCAAAGGTTTGGTTGTGCTGCAGTTTACCGCTTCGATAGTTTTGATCATTAGCACCATTATAGTTTACCAGCAAATACAGCATGTAAAAAGCAGGCAACTTGGCATTAATAAAGACAACGTGGTCGGGATGGATGTGCAAGGCACGATGGGCGAAAACTTTAATCCCATAAAACAAGACCTGTTAAACACAGGCGATGTTGAAAATGTTGCCCTGGCTGATCACGGCATAATTTACGGCGGCAATAACGGCGACGGCATGACCTGGCCGGGCAAAACGCCGGGCTCCAAGGTGCTGGTATCAAACAGGGCAGTAACACCCGAGTTTATGGCAACCCTCGGTTTGAAAATTCTCGAAGGCCGTAACCTAACGGTGGCTGATACAGTGCGCTCAGCGCATACTGTAATTACACAATCGCTGGAAAAATTAATGGGCAACGGCAGCGCTATCGGCAAGGTTTTGCGCTATGAAGGCGACACTTCTACTTATACCGTGGTTGGCGTGGTAAACGATTATGTATACGGAAATATGTACGGCAAGCCCGACCCGGTTATGTTTTTTAGTTTGGCTCCAAAATATGCGCAGGTAATGTATATGCGCTTAAATAACCAAAAAGGCGTTGAACAAGCCCTGGCCGGTATTCAAAAAGTGATGAAAAAGGATAATCCCGCGTACCCGTTTGATTATGTTTTCCTGGACGACCAGTTCAACCAGATGTTCCAGAGCGAAATGCTGGTTAGTAAACTTTCGCGGGTCTTCGCCTCACTAGCTATTATAATTTCCTGCATGGGATTATTTGGATTAGCAGCTTACACAGCCGAGCGACGGACAAAGGAAATAGGCATCCGAAAGGTTTTAGGTGCAAGTGTAGCCGGCGTTGCTGGCCTGTTGTCGAAAGACTTTTTAATACTGGTTATTATATCCAGCGCTATTGCTTTCCCTGTTGCCTACTGGAAAATGAGCCTCTGGCTGAAAACGTACCAATATCATATTGATATACAATGGTGGGTATTTATAGCGGCCGGGCTCACAGCAATAATAATTGCCCTGGTTACTATAAGTTTTCAGGCCGTTAAAGCAGCGTTGGCAAACCCGGTGAAGAGCCTTCGAAGCGAGTAGGCAGTTAGCAGTGGCAGTTTGCAGTTATAACAGCAGCTAAACCTGCTAATACCAATGAACTAATTAACTAATGAACTAACCATGATACGCAACTATATAAAAATCGCATTCCGCAACCTTTGGCGGCACAAGAGTTTCTCGTTGATAAATATTATCGGGCTGGCTGTTGGGATGACTGCCTTTCTGCTGATATTCATGTACGTAACTTTTGAATTGAGTTACGATAAGTTTCATGCAAAAGCCGACCGGGTTTACCGGTTGAATGTCGATTTAAAGTCGGCGAACGATGTAATGAAAACATCATGGTCATCCGCTCCGATGGGCCCGGCTATCAAAGCAGATTTCCCGGAAGTGCTGGAGTCCACACGGTTCTTCCCGGTCAGTATGCTGGTAAAAGCAAACGATCAGCTGTTCCAGGAAAAGCGGATAGATTTTGCGGAACCTTCCCTTTTTAATGTTTTTAGCTTTCTATTAATAAAAGGCGATCCCAAGACCGCGCTAAAAGATCCATATAAGGTAATTCTTACCGAAAGTACCGCCAAAAAGTATTTCGGCAATGCCGACCCGATGGGAAAAACCTTATTGATGGACAACAAAAACCTGGTATCGGTGACCGGGGTAGCGAAGGACGTGCCTGAGAATTCCCAATTTAAATTTGATATACTTTATTCTGCGTCAACACTTGAGAAACTGAATCCCGGCGCCTCAGAACAATGGGGTAATTTCGGATCCTATACTTTCCTGCTTTTATCGAAAGGGACTGATCCCAAGAGTCTGGAATCAAAATTTCCTGCGTTCCTAAAAAAACATATCAGTGAAAGTGACCGAAAAGGCGGAGAGGATTATGCCTTATTTTTAAAGCCCTTAAAAGACGTTTATATGGATCCCCGCGGAGGTTTTGAACAGGGCAGCCTCAGCAATGTTTATATATTTTCAATTGTCGCGTTATTTATCCTGCTTATTGCTGCTATTAATTTTATTAATTTAACAACAGCGAGGGCGACTGAACGCGCTAAGGAAGTTGGTGTCCGTAAAGTCATCGGCGCTGCACGGAGCCAGTTAACCCTGCAGTTTTTAGGCGAATCAGTAATACTTTGCGTTATTGCTTTTGTTTTTGCTGTGGTGCTGGTTACTTTAATGCTGCCCATGTTCAACCAGCTTTCGGGGAAGATCATAAGCCAGGACATTACCGAACATGGTTACCTGTTTATTCTTTTACTTATCTCGTTATTTATTGGCTTGTCGGCGGGTATTTACCCGGCATTGGCCTTATCAGGCTTTAAGCCTGTCGTCATATTAAAAGGCAGGTTTAGCTCATCGTCAAAAGGGACCTTGCTGCGTAAAGGGCTCGTAGTTTTCCAATTTACCATTTCCATCGTACTGATCGTCGGAACACTTGTCGTTTACAACCAATTGAATTACATGCGCAACCAGCCGCTGGGTTTCGAGAAAAATCAAATGTTAACCATTGATTTTGGCAATGATGATGGCGTTATAAAAAATTATGAAACTATTAAAAACGAGTTTAAAGCAATTCCAAATGTATTATCTGTGGCTATTTCACATGGATTACCGGGCGTGGGCAGCGCAAACGCCCACTCGGCATTTGAAAACCGGCAGGGCGCTATGCAGCCATTAAATATTAATATGTACGATGTCGATTACGACTTTATCCCGGTTTACGGGATGAAAGTTATAGCGGGCCGCACATTTTCCACTGCCTTTGCGACCGACTCAACTAAGGCAACCGTAATAAACGAGGCCACGGTTAAAATGTTGGGCTACACCTCCCCAAACGATGCTATTGGCAAAAAGTTTACACAATGGGGCCGTGAAGGCACTATTGTAGGCGTTGTTAAAGATTTTCACTACCGGTCCTTACAGGAAGATGTCGAACCGTTAAATATGAGGGTAAACCCGGCTAACGCCAGGATATTTACTTTAAAAATTGCTTCAAAAGATATTCCTGGAACCATAGCTGCTGTCGAAAATAAATGGAAGGTATTGATCCCGCAGCGCCCTTTTAACTACGTGTTTGTTGACGATAATTTCAATAAACAATACAGCACTGAAGATCGCTTCGGTAAGTTGTTTATGTATTTCGCCGTATTGGCCATATTTATTTCTTGCCTGGGCCTCCTTGGCCTTGCATCCTATAGCACGCTGCAGCGCACGCGCGAGATCGGCATCAGGAAAGTATTGGGCGCCAGTATCGCTGGCATTGTAAATATGCTTTCAAAAGAATTCTTGCAATTGGTATTAATTGCGGCTGTAATTGCTTTTCCGCTTTCATGGTACGGCTCACAGGTATGGCTAAAAGGGTATGCTTACAAAGTAAATGTTGGCTGGATGGTATTTGCCGTAGCAGGTCTGCTGGCTTTCGCGATAGCAATTTTAACAGTAAGCTTCCAGGCCATAAAAGCATCACTGGCAAACCCGGTGAAAAGCCTGCGTTCGGAGTAGAGATTAGCGGCTGGAGATCAGAGATTAGTTGAGCTCGAAAGACCCGAAAGGCGGCTAAGACCGAAAAGAAAATGACCCTTAACACCAATGAACTAATGAACAAGTGAACCAATGAACTAAAAAGATGATACGAAACTATATAAAAACCGCTTTCCGTACCCTGTTAAAAAACAAGGGCTTTACGGTGTTAAATGTGTTGGGGCTTTCTTTAGGCCTGGCAAGCTGCCTGCTCATTATATTTTATGTTGTCGACGAGTTGAGCTACGACCGCTACAACACCAAAGCCGACCGGATATACAGGGTAAACGAGGACCTGAAACTTGGTGAAAACAGTGTACTTTATGCCGTGGCTATGCCGCCGCTGGCGCAAACCCTGAAAAGCGAATTCCCGTACGTCGAAAATACTGTGCGCATAAAAAACGCCGGATCAAAGCATGTTAAAAAAGGGACAACAAATATCCTCGAAAATAAAATGGCTTTCGCCGACCCTTCGTTGTTTGATGTATTTACCTTGCCGATGATCAGCGGCAGCCCTGGGAGAGCACTGGCAGAACCCAACAGCGTTGTGATAACTGAAAGTATGGCAAAAAAATACTTTAACAACACCAATGTTGTTGGAAAAACATTAACATTTGACGATAATACCTTTTACAAAGTTGCCGGTGTGATCCGCGACATACCCAGGGCTTCGCATTTCGACTTTGATTTCTTTATATCCATGTCGACCTTCCCGGATAGCCGGTCGACTGAATGGTTAAGGAGCGACTATAACACTTATGTTTTATTTAAAAATGCTGCAGATCATAAAAAACTGGAAGCAGCGCTGCCCGCTTTTTTAAACAAATACAGCGGGCCGGAAATGCAGTCGCAATTAAAAATGAGCATGGCTGCGTTTGAAAAAAGCGGAAGTTTTTTCAGGTTGAATTTAACACCATTGACTGATATACATCTCAAATCAAACAGTACCGGTGAGCTTGGGCCAAACAGTACGGTTCAATACGTTTATATTTTTTCGGCAATAGCGTTATTTATATTATTGATCGCCTGTGTAAACTTCATGAACCTTTCCACTGCCCGGTCATCAAACCGCGCCCGCGAAGTTGGCGTACGCAAAGTACTGGGATCGTCAAGAAAAAGCCTTGTTTTCCAGTTTCTTACCGAATCAATTTTAGTAACATTTGCCGCAACCGCAATCGCCTTTTTTGCCGCCATGGCATTACTGCCTGCATTTAACCAGTTAGCCGGGAAAGCGATTGCAGTTAATTCTCAAACCCTTTCGTGGCTAATTCCTGCCTTATTGGGTATTGTTTTAATTGTCGGTTCAGTGGCAGGCTCGTACCCGGCCTTATTTCTTTCGTCGTTTCAGCCCGGCAGTGTGCTGAAAGGGAAATTATCAGCAGGCTTTAAAGGCGGAGGGTTGAGAAGCTTCCTGGTTGTTTTCCAATTTTCGATTTCCATTTTCCTTATTATTGGCACGCTAGTTATTTATAAGCAACTTAAATATATTCAGAACAAAGACCTCGGGTATAACCGTAACCAGGTACTTATCGTGCAAAACACACCGGAACTAAATAGCTATAACACCGCAAAAATTTTCAAGCAGGAAGTAAAACAAATACCGGGGGTGGCAAATGCTACTTTAACCGGCTATCTTCCAACAGCGTTCGCGAAGAACACTTCTATATTTTTTAAGGATGCCACTTTCGATCAAAAGAAAGCCTTATTCCCCCAAACATGGGAAGTTGACGAAGATTATATCAATACGCTGGACATGAAAATGGCTGCGGGTCGTAGTTTTTCAAGCTAGATGGCGACAGATTCATCGGGTATCATCATCAATGAAGCCGCCGCAAAGTTTTTGGGGCTTACGTATCCGTTAAATAAGCCTTTATACCGGTCGAACGGAGGTAGACAGGATATATCGAACTCAAGAACCTATCATATCATAGGCGTTGTTAAGGACTTTAATTTCAGCTCCTTGCGGGATGTGGTAAGCCCGATGGTTTTGGTAATGGGCCAAAACACCGGGGCCTTAAGCGTCCGCGTAAGCGCAAATAACATCGCGACCGTATTATCGCAAATTCAGCAAAGATGGAACCAGCTGTCCCCGAACGTAAAAATGAATTTCTCCTTTATGGACCAGGATTTTGAAGCATCGTACCTTGCCGAACAGCGCATGGGTACCATATTTATCGTGTTTACTTCCCTGGCAATAATAATTGCTTGCCTTGGTTTATTCGGCCTTGCCGCTTATGCCGCTGAGCAACGCACGAAAGAGATCGGCATCAGGAAAATATTAGGTGCTAACGTATCCACCATTGCCGCCATGCTGTCGTTTGATTTTATAAAGCTGGTGCTGATCTCCATCCTTATAGCACTGCCCGCTGGATGGTTTTTAATGAACAAATGGCTGCAGGATTTTGCCTACCGGGAAAGTGTACAATGGTGGGTGTTGCCGCTGGCTGGCTTTGTCGCCATATTAATTGCAATAATTACCATAAGTTTTCAAGCCATCCGGGCCGCATTTGCCAACCCGGTGAATAGTTTGAGAAGCGAGTAAATTGTTAGAACCTGGATTAAGTAGATTTTATGGATTTTCCAGATTTCGAAAAGAATCGCAAGAATCTCTGAAATCTGCTTAATCCCGGTTCAGACAAAAAATGACTTAATGACCCAATGACTAATGACCAAATAAAATGATACGAAACTACATCAAGACCGCTTACCGCAGCCTTTTAAAGAACAAGGGCTTTACCTTTTTAAATGTGTTGGGCTTATCAGTTGGCCTGGCAACCTGTTTGCTTATTGTATTTTACGTGGTCGACGAACTCGGCTACGATAAATACAATACGAAAGCCGACAGGATATACAGGCTTGGCGTTGATGCAAAGTTAAATGGCAATGCAGGTATATATGCGACATCCGAAGTAAATTGGAAAAATATATAATGACTGTCCGCATATAGACACCTAAAATAATAATTTAATTAATACCACGTATCATTAGCCCCGGCAACAATCATCCTGTCGAATAAATCAGATTGAAAGTTTCTACGGTTAAGTTTATAGCAGTACTCATTCAAATAG
>CAIPFE010000006.1 GCA_903864275.1 uncultured Mucilaginibacter sp. | reverse complement strand
TTTACAAACGGCCCGTTCCAGAACGCCGGTTTCAAGGCAACTTACACCTTCTCGCCTGCGGTGAGCTTAATGGCCGGTATCTTTAATGACTACTGGAATGTTTACCAGTCAGGAGGCAAGGTGAATACCTTTGGGGCACAGCTAACAGTAACCCCGGTAAAAAACTGGACTGCATACCTTAACGTAGTTACCGGCTCATCTTATGGGACGGAATTCGACCTTACAACCGCTTACCAGATTACCAGCGCCTTTAAATTAGGTTTAAATGCTGCTACTTTTTCAGCTACAAACGGTGTAACCGGAGGTTTTTCGGGCGTAGCCCTATATCCCCAGGTAGCGGTATCAAAAGCGGTAACCTTAGGCTTAAGAGGCGAGTATTTCACCACCAAATCAGGTACTTTCTTTGATGCCGGGCCTGCGCCCAGCGAATCAGTAACAGGCATTACCTTTACTGCTAATATCAAAGCAGGGCCATTAACATTTATCCCTGAAGTAAGGTTTGACAACAGTTCAAAAGCTGACATGTTTACTGACGGTAATAACGCTTTCACAACCGGCGCAACACAGTTTCTGATGGCAGCGGTTTATGCCTTCTAAAAATATTGTTAATAATTTATTTAAAAGCCGTTCCCGATTATCGGGAGCGGCTTTTATCTTTATGGCATGAAAACAATATTACTATCTTTAGTTTTTGTGCTGTTTGCTAAAATTACCGTCGCTCAGCAAGGCTTGTTGTCATTTGATGAGCACAATAAATACATTTATTACCAGGTAGCTGATGCACCGGGCCTGCCGCAGGATACTTTGCATTTTAGAGGATTGAGCTTTCTAAAGGCATATTATCCTAAAAGTAAACTGAAACCACTAACCGAAGGGAAAATTATAAGCGGGGAAAATAAATTTTTAGTTTATGGCGGTATTTCAGTTTTGAAGCATGAAAAAGGGGAAATAGCCTACGAATTTAATATTGAGGTTAAAGACCAGAAATACAGGTTTTGGTTAACTGGTTTTGTTTTTACCCCGTATCAGCGCGACAGGTATGGAAATTTTGTGCCCCAGGTTGGGATCGACATCCCCTTAGAAAATGCCATAACTAAACTTGATAAAAAGGAGCTTGATGGGTACCTTGACGAAACCGGCGCTTTTTGCAAGCAGTTTGGCGAAAGGCTGAAACAATTCATATTAAGCCCGCCGAAAAAGGAAGAGATCATAAAAAAAGAAGAAAGCACTAAAAAGGTAGTTACTGATAAATGGTGAAATAAAAAAGCTGCACATTTAACTGTGCAGCTTTAGCTATTGGTAAAATAAGCGGCTTTTTCAAATAATAGGGTGAGCGCAAATTAAAGCTCTTCGTCATGTTGGCTTATATCAAGGCCGATAAGTTCTTCTTCAGAAGATACACGCAGCCTGCTTATGATATCTGTGACCTTCAGCAACACTAATGAGCCAAAGAAAGCAAATGCTGATACAGCTACAAGCGCCATAATATGAACAAAAAACAAATGGGTTTCGCCATAATATAAGCCATTACCAGTTGTATTTGCTGAGTTCACATTAACGTGCGCAAAAATACCGGTCATCAGCATACCAACCATACCACCCACCCCATGACAAGGGAACACATCAAGAGTATCGTCGACATTTGTTGATGACCTCCATATTACAACCAAATTACTTACTACTGCAGCAACAATGCCCACAATTAATGAATGCGGGATAGTTACAAAGCCGGCGGCGGGGGTAATGGCTACTAAACCAACCACAGCGCCTATACAGGCCCCCATCACCGATGGCTTTTTACCGCGAAGCATATCAAAAAATATCCATGCTATAGCCGCTGCTGCGGAAGCTGTAGTAGTAGTGCCCAGGGCGGTAGCTGCCAGGGTGTTTGCGCCTAATGCCGAACCGGCATTAAAACCAAACCAGCCAAACCAAAGCAACCCGGTACCTAAAAGTACATAGCTTATGCGCGCAGGTGAATGGCTCGTTTGGTTACGTTGTTTTAGATATAATGCCGATGCGAGGGCTGCCCACCCGGCAGACATATGTACAACGGTGCCGCCGGCAAAATCAAGCACACCAAGTTTAAATAAAAAACCATCGGGATGCCAGGTAGAATGGGCCAGCGGCGCATAGATAAAGATCATGAAGAGGCACAGGAAGATAATATAAGAATTAAAGCGTATCCGCTCGGCAAAGGCACCGGTGATCAATGCGGGCGTGATAACCGCGAATTTCAGCTGGAACATGGCAAACAACACCAATGGAATGGTTGGGGCCAGTTTCCAGGTTGCGTTGCCCAGCATGCCTTTCATCATAAAAAATGTAGATGGGTTACCGATGAAGCCGTTTATGTCGTCGCCAAAAGCAAGACTAAAGCCGAATATTACCCAAATAATGGTAATAACACCCATACAAACAAAGCTTTGCATCATGGTTGATAAAACATTTTTTTTGCTTACCATGCCGCCGTAAAAAAAAGCAAGGCCTGGTGTCATGATCAGCACGAGCGCTGTACTAACCAGCAGCCAGGCGGTATCGCCTGAATTGATCTGGCTGTTTTTTACGGTTACCGTTTCAACCGAAGGGAAAATGAGGGCAAGTATAACTACAATTATAAGTATGCCAAAGGGGATGAATTTTTTCATGGTCTGAGTTTTTGGTAAAAGGATAAAAAGAATTAATACCACCCGGAATTTATTTAAACCCCGGGCAGTATTAAAAACTAAACTGAAACAAATACTACGTTTGCGTAATCAGCGCAAACGGTTGGATTAAATTCAATCAGTTCCTACCAAAAAACATGAAACGGAAACAGGATGAGTTTGCGGAAACGCGAGAGTTCGCTGTTGCCTTGTCCGCAAATAAAATTGAGATACGTTACAGTTATGATGTAAGTATTTGGGCCATTTTTTATAACCTGCCAGAAATGTACTGTGCGTTGCTGCGGCAGGTTTATTTGAACAGGTACGTTATTAACTATGCATTCATAGTTATAAGGGTTAAAAGGGTTTTTGTTTACTGATTCTTTAAAAGAGGCTGCTTTTTTATGGTCTTTGTGGAGGTTATTTATCGAAATATTACCGGCGTATGCAAAACATCCGGAAAAGACGAATAAAAAAAAGATAGTTATTTTAAAAACCCTGTTATGCACATCCCAATATAAGAAAATTTTAAGGAAATAGTATATTTTGTGCGATGTTTTTAATTTTTTGGATAAAATAATGCAAGTATTGATGAATTTAAAATGATGAAATATGATTTTGAATATTTCAAATTTTATTTTCTGCAAAATGATCACTTTTACATAAGTGCCGTGATTATAACTGGTTTTAGGTAAAACCGGGCTTAATTAAGCGAGCTGTCAAAATACACAATGTTGCATTTATTGCAAGTTTCCCAATAAAAAGATGCTATAATTGTAAAATACACAATGTTGCATTTTAATGATTGAAATAATGCTAAATGTTACAAAGTTGCAATAAAATAACAATATTAAATATGTTGATTACGTTAAATAGAAAAATTTAATTTCAATCATCATGCTTAACTCAAAATTTGATTTGTACAGGTCCGAGTGGCTCGAGCTTGTATTTGACGACCGTAACAAGGAGTACGGCGCTTATGACCTAAGGCAGCATTATGCTAAAAACATGGTCATGGCAATGGCTATTACATTTTTGGGTATTGGGTTATTATGCGGGGCGACCGTTGTGTTCAGGGCGCATCCTGACACAAGAAGGATGATCCCTGTTGTAATTGACCCTACCATCCATATTTTGCTCCCACCTGTGGCACCCATTAAACACCCCGCCCCCCCCAAACTGCTACGGACCGAACCGCCCGCACGTCCTATTGCAACTACGAGGTTTGTTACACCGGTTGTTGTGTCTACTCCCGTAATAGAAAAGCCGGTAATAAATGCGCAAATAACCGGCGCTATTGGACCGGTAGACACCAAAGGGCCTGTTGGTCCTCCTAATGTGCTTCCGGCAAAGCATGACGATGGCGGCGGCGCACCAGCACCTGATGTTAAAGTGCATACTCTCGCTGACCTTGATGCAATGCCCGAACCCATTGGCGGCGAAAAAGCATGGGCTAAATTTTTAAATAAAAACTTAAGGTTTCCCTACGAGGCACAGCAGGCTGGCGTAAGCGGAAGGGTTATCCTGAGCTTTATTATTGAAAAAGACGGCAGTTTATCGAATATAATAGTCGAGAGGGCAGCCGGCAATGGTTTTGATGAAGAAGCCTTACGCGTACTAAAACTTGCAAAAGCCTGGAAACCAGGGATGCAAAACGGGCTGCCGGTGAGGGTGAAGTACGATATACCGATTAATTTTCAGTTGTCCTCAGAGGAGCGTTAAAATATTTTGTGATAAGGATGGGTGATGCAGGTTAGGGGTTAGTCAGCGACTGATCTCTAACCTTTGATTTTTTAACTAATCTCCAATCTCCGATCACTAATCTCTTCTTCCTTTCGCCACTTTTTCCTAATTTTGTGCTTCCTTTCAAATAAACAATAACACATTGGAGCACCTGGCATTAACCACCGTTGAAACCGCCAAAGATCTTGGTTTACTACCCGAAGAATTTGACCGAATAAAAGAAATATTAGGGCGCGTGCCCAACTTTACCGAGCTTTCTATTTTTTCGGTAATGTGGAGCGAACACTGCTCGTATAAAAACTCTATAACCTGGCTAAAAACCTTGCCAAAAGATGGTCCGCGTATGCTGGCCAAAGCGGGTGAAGAAAATGCCGGCCTGGTTGACCTGGGCGGTGGCATTGGCTGCGCGTTTAAGATCGAATCGCATAACCATCCTTCAGCGCTTGAGCCTTACCAGGGCGCTGCGACCGGCGTGGGCGGTATAAACCGGGATATATTTACCATGGGGGCAAGGCCCATCGCACAATTAAACTCCCTACGTTTTGGTGACCTGACACTCGACCGTACCAAATGGCTGGTCAAAGGTGTAGTAAAAGGTATCAGCCATTATGGCAATGCTTTCGGCATACCCACCGTTGGCGGTGAGTTGTTTTTTGATGAATGTTATAACGTAAACCCGCTGGTCAATGCTTTTTCGGCCGGCATTGTAAAGGCAGGCGAGACGGTGTCCGCAACTTCTTATGGCGTTGGCAACCCGGTGTACATCGTAGGTTCGGCCACCGGCAAGGATGGTATTCACGGGGCAGCTTTTGCGTCAAAAGATATAACCGAAGATTCCGTAAATGACCTTCCCGCGGTACAGGTGGGCGACCCGTTCCAGGAAAAACTATTGCTCGAAGCCACTTTAGAAGTGATAAAAACCGGTGCTGTTGTCGGCATGCAGGATATGGGTGCGGCTGGGATCATTTGTTCAAACTCCGAAATGTCGGCCAAGGGTGAGCACGGGATGAAGATATATTTGGATAAAGTCCCGATGCGGCAGGAACACATGAAACCGTATGAAATTTTGCTTTCCGAATCACAGGAACGGATGTTGATCGTTGTTTTTAAAGGCCGGGAAAAAGAGGTTGAAGCTGTATTTGACAAATGGGACCTCAACTGCGCAATTATTGGTGAAGTAACCGATACCCAGCGCCTGGAATATTATATGAACGGCGAATTGGTTGCCGATGTGCCTGCTGATGACCTTGTATTAGGCGGTGGTGCACCAATTTACGAACGCGAATACCGCGAGCCAGCCTATTTTAGACAAAACCAGCAGTTTAATATCAACGAGGTTGAGGAACCTGCTGATTTGATTGCTGTTGCCGAACATTTGATCGGCCACCCCAATATTGCATCGAAAAGGTGGGTTACTAATCAGTACGATTCTATGATCGGTACCTCAACCATGACAACCAACCGGCCAAGCGATGCGGCGGTTGTGGCAGTTAAAGATACCGATAAGGCTATTGTTATAACGGTTGATTGTAATTCAAGATATGTTTACGCCGACCCGCAGAAGGGCACCGCTATAGCCGTTGCTGAAGCGGCACGTAATATAACCTGCGCCGGTGGTGAGCCTGTTGCCATTACTAATTGCCTGAATTTTGGTAACCCCTACAAACCCGAAGTTTACTGGCAGTTTGTAGGCGCGATAAAAGGTATGGCCGAAGCCTGCCGCAAATTTGAAACCCCGGTTACCGGTGGTAACGTGAGCTTTTATAACCAGTCGTCGGATGAAGGCCCGGTATTCCCAACACCAACCATCGGCATGCTGGGTGTAATGGACGATCTTTCGAACCTGATGACCCTGGATTTTAAAAAGCCTGGCGATATTATTTATTTAATCGGCGAATCTGTTAATGATATCGCATCGTCGCAATACCTCGCATCTTACCATAAAATACTTACAGCGCCTGCACCATATTTTGATTTGGATAAAGAATATGCCATGCACCAGGTGGTAAAACAGCTCATCAAACATAAAGTGATACAATCTGCGCATGACGTTGCCGACGGCGGCTTGTATGTAACTCTGGTTGAATCAGCCCTACCAAATGATTTTGGTTTTGAAATTGAAACTGACAGCGCTATTCGTAAAGATGCCTTCCTTTTCGGCGAAGCCCAGGGCAGGATAGTGGTGAGCGTATCCCCCGATGACCACGAACGTTTTATTGAAATGATGGCCACCAGCGAAGTTGATTTTAGTTTATTAGGCACCGTTACCAATGGTTTTTTAAATATTGATGAAGAATTATTCGGCCATATCACCGATATAAAAATGGTTTATAATAATGTGCTGCACGAAATTTTAGGGGCGTAGTTGATTTTTGAGAAATAATGGTTTTGAGGCAGTGCGTGCCTATATAACATGATTCGATTATGCTTAAACTTAACCGCATACACCATATCGCCATCATCTGCTCCGACTACGAAAAGTCAAAGCATTTTTACAGCGACATCCTCGGCCTTAAAATTATCCGCGAAGTTTACCGCGAAAAAAGAGATTCCCATAAACTCGACCTGGAAGTTGGCGGGCAATATCAAATTGAACTTTTTTCATTTCCTGACCCTCCCGCAAGGCCGTCCCGGCCCGAAACTGCCGGTTTGCGACATTTAGCCTTTGAAGTAGATAACATTGAAGCGGCCGTAACCCACATGCATGCCTCCGGCGTAAGTGTTGAACCTGTGAGGATAGATGAATATACCGGCAAACGCTTTACTTTTTTCGCCGATCCGGATGGGTTGCCTATCGAGTTTTATGAGAGGTAAGGCTCCTCTAAAACTCCGGGCGGAAAGACTATTTTCATCGTGGCATCCCTTAGCGAACCTGGTAGTTAATTCTTTTCACGTTGCACATATTGATGCTGCAATATTTATTTCCTCATAATCTACCGTCAAGATAAATCTTATTGCTGAATTCGGACTCATTTCCGTGCATATCAACAGCGGTTATGGTTAAACTTTTCCCTTTAAGGTTTTTTGGAAGTTTGCAATTGGTTAACGGCGTATAACCTATCCTTTCGCCATCGGCATAAATATTATAACCGGTGAATTTGTTGGATTTCGATACGGTCCAGCTTAATGAACCGGTTGATCTGTTGAACTTTAGGTTAACCGGTACCGGCGGCGCTATGGTATCAGGCTCCAAACTCTGGATACAGTTCATAAATGCGCGGAAGTTGTGATAAGTGCCTTTCCAGATCTGACCCTTCAAAGCGGTTTTGTATTCAGGCTGTTTATCTATACCCTGTGCGTACCAGTCGCCATGAACACTGTCGATCAAATAAGTTTGCGTGTATTTCCAGAGCTGTTTAAACTTATCGAAATACCGGTGAGGATCATTTGGAAAATACTTATCCATAATCAGGAAGGTATTCATGCCCTCGGCCTGTGCCCACCAGTTTTTGGTATCGGCGATGATGGTCATGCCGGGCTTATCTTTAAAATAATAGCCTTCGTCGTAAAAGCCGCCTACTTTGTTATCATAGCCATTAGCCAACGCGTGATCCAGCATTTTTTTCCCGATAATTAGTGTTTTGGTATCATTCTTTAATCCTAAAGTATGCGATGCTTCCAGCATCAGGTAGGCGGTTTCCACATCGTGGCCGAAGGATACGTGGTTCAGGCCCTTATGTTTTAATATCGCGGCGTCGGTTGAATCGCTGAAGTCAACAGGTGTCCAATCATCATGGAAAAACAAATTGAGGTAGCCTTTTGGGGTGACGATAGTATCACGTATCAGCAACAGCATTTCATTCAGGCGCTCTTTCAACAGTGGGTTTGGCCAAACGGTGTACAACTCGTTAAAAGCCTCCAATAAATGTATGGATGTATTTTGGTCCTTATACCCCAACTCCGCATTTATGGGCGTATCAGCATTGCGTTTTATAGGCGAACCATCGCGCAGCATGTGCTGAAAATAACCTTTGTAGACCGGGTCGTGACTGTTTTTTTCCAGCCACATAAAACCTTTTATGGCCAGGTTAAGGGCGCTGGTATCGCCGGTTAGCTGATAATAAGCAGCTAACGAGTATATAGCGAATGAATTTCCGTATGCTTCTTTAGGTGCAAAGCCACCTTCCTTAGGCGTTCCCTTTCTGTCGACGAAAGTATAAAAGCCGCCGTATTGCTTATCCCACATCACGTCGCGCAAAAACCTAAAGCCATGTTCAGCACCGGTCCGGTAATAGGGTATGTGGGGAAATAGCTCAGCAGCCTTGGCATTGCTCCAGGTGTGGCGTGCCTGGGTCACTATCATTTTATCCTGGTTGCCCGTTGGTTTAAAATCGTAAGAGAACGAGCTGAGGAAACCGCCGTCCAAAGTATCAACCGATGCCGGATACCACGGCTTTAGCAAATTAATAACCATGGAATTCTCCATTTGTGCAGATAGTTGTTTTTTTTCTTCAGCTTTATCCTGGGCAAATGCAGGCATGCTAAATACTAATAAGCACACAAAGAACGCTTTATGAAATAAAGAGTTAGAGGACAGCATAATTGGTTTATTTATTGGGCACTAATTTAAGGTTTATTGGGGTCAACGGTATGCTTCAGTCTGTTTTGAACAATATTTTGATAAAAAACAACGGTGCTTAATGATATTAACCCACGTTTTGGTAAAAAAGTATTATCATTTACCCCGCAAGGCTGGTTAAGTTTGTTAGATAAGCATGCGCATTTGTCCGCAACCAATTATATCTGATTTTGCATTTTTCTTTCCATATATCTTTTCATAATTTGCAGTACAGTTCCGTTTAATAAATATCATAATCTTATGAAATACAATTACTTAATAAAATTTGCAGCGCTGTGTATAATTGTTTTTGCCAACGGCCGGTTATTTGCCCAAAAGGCTAAACCAGCTGCCATGACGCTCAATAACCTTAATTACCTGGAATACCAGGGCGTTGATGTAATGCTGGCACAGGATTTTTATCCCGAAGGGCACCAGGGGGGCGTTGGGGTGATACAAAACGGCCAAAGGGTAGCTACTAACGGCGATCTGAGGTTGGAACCCACACCTGGGCAGTGGTCGCCGATACCGAAAGTGGGCAAGATGGTGGTTGATAAAAAGGCTGAAGAGATTAGCGTACGGATGGAATATCCGAATGAAGCCATAGATCGCAAGGGATTTAACCCGGTGATTTACCCGGACTTGAAATTTGCTTACAATATCCGGGTGATCCCTGTAGGTAAATCGTTCAAGATTATCGTCGACCTGGATAAACCGCTTCCTGATTCATGGGTAGGAAAGGTGGGTTTCAACTTTGAACTATTCCCCGGGATATTGTTTGGTAAATCGTACTTTATGGATAAGCAGTTTGGGGTTTTTCCGCAGCAGGGTAACGACCAGGTTTATAAGGATGGTGATGGCGAATTCCAGGTTACGCCCATGGCATCGGGCAAAACGCTGACGATTGTTCCGGAGTCGGACAAACAGCGGATGACCATACAGAATTTAGGCGGCGGTAATTTGGAGCTGATAGACGGCCGGAGCAAATACAATAACGGCTGGTTCGTGGTACGGTCCTTAGTGCCAAAAGGCGCTGCCAAAAACGCTATTGAGTGGTTAGTTACCCCACATGCTATTGAAGGCTGGCAATCGGACCCGACTATACAGGTATCGGAAGTAGGCTATCACCCCGGACAAAAGAAAATAGCGGTAATAGAACTGGATAAGCATGATACTAAAAGACTGCAAGCTAATTTGTTAAGGATAAAAGAAGACGGTGGTTTTGAAAAAGTACAGATTACCGGTACTAAAGACTGGGGTAATTTTTTGCGTTACCATTACCTTCAGTTTGATTTTAGCGGCGTGAAAACACCGGGGATGTACGTGGTGAGTTATGGTAAATTTCAAACGCACCCGTTCCGGATCAGCAAGGATGTTTATGCCAACAACGTTTGGCAGCCAACATTGGAGTATTTTTTACCAGTACAGATGTGCCACATGAAGGTGAAGGATAATTACCGTATATGGCATGGCTGGTGCCACGAGGATGACGCCCGGATGGCCCCGACTGACTCCGATCATTTTGATGGTTACATACAGGGCCCATCAACCTTGACAAAATATAAATCCGGCGAAACGGTGCCCGGATTGAACAGGGGTGGGTGGCATGATGCCGGGGATTTTGACCTGAGAATAGAATCGCAGGCGGAAACGGTGCATGGTTTGACACTGGCTTACGAGCAATTTAATGTGCAGTATGACAATACCACCATTAACCAGGCTGCCAAAACCGTTGATATACAAAAACCGGATGGCAAACCCGATGTATTGCAGCAGATAGAGCATGGATTGTTGTCGATAGTAGGTGGATACCAGTCGATGGGAAGATTTTACCGCGGTATGATTGAACCTACGTTGCCACAATATACCATACTTGGCGATGCGGCTAATATAACAGACAATAAATTTTATAAAACGCCGGCTAATGGCAGGCCCGTTCCTGAAGTTGGGATGCCTGATTCGCCTGATGACCGTTGGGTATTTACGGAAAATAACCCGGAACGGAGCCTTGAAACTGCGGCCGCATTGGCTGCTGCATCGCGGGTGATGAAAGGCTATAATGATACGCTTGCTACCCAATGCCTGCAAATAGCGGAGGAAGTGTGGAAAAATACCAGGGAAAGGCGCGAGATGAGTCGTGTTCCATTGGCAGTTGAATTGTTAATTACCACCGGCGATAAGCAATATGCCGATTTTTTAGTTAGCCATACCCAGGATATTGCCAAACGCATAGAGAATACCGGCTGGCTGGCGGGGCGTACGATGACGTTGATCAATGATCCCGGGTATCACGATGCCATTAACAAAGCGGTTGCCGCATACTACCAAAGAGTGAAATCAGACGGTACCAAAACTCCCTACAGTGTGCCATATGAGCCGGCTATTTGGGGGGCAGGCTGGGGGATACAGAATTTTGGCTACAAGCAGTATTTCCTGTATAAATATTTCCCAACCATTTTCCCTGATGATTATATGCTGAGTGCGATAAACTTTGTGCTGGGCTGTCACCCCGGTTCTAATACGGCTTCGTTCGTATCAGGTGTGGGCTCCAAATCTATGACGACGGCTTACGGTTTTAACAGGGCGGATTGGTCGTATATCCCCGGAGGGATCACGTCGGGTACAGCGCTGATCCGCCCTGATTTCCCGGAATTGCTAAACTGGCCGTTTTTATGGCAGCAGGGTGAATACGTTTTGGGCGGCGGTACTACTGATTATTTATTTTTGATTTTAGCCGCTAACGATATATTAAATAAAAAGTAAAAGTTGATTACGTTTCTCGTTGGTGGTGACAAACACCCACAAAGGCGGGTGTCGTTTGGTATATCTGTTGAACCCATTAGGGTTGATGATTTTGCCGTCAAGCGTTTTACTGTTGCTGACCCGGATGGGTTGCCTATTGAGTTTTATGAGAGAATGGGGGGCATCCATGTCTAAATCTTCCCCGGTTGGGGATGGGGAGACTTTAAAAACCCTTCTGCCGAAAGGTCTTCGTCCAATTCCTGCCAATGTATCCATCGGCCACCCCCTTTTATTTCGTAGTTATTTATTTGATTTGGTGTTCCCTTACTTAAGTTCGGGTAAGAATTGATCGGATTTTCTATAACTTCACCATCACTCATTTCGACGAAGATATTACTATTATTAAACCAAACTGACTTGATAGTGATCATATTGTTACTTTTTAAAATATTCTTTCCACCGGTTTTCAATTAGTTCTTCATTGTCTTCTATAATACTTTCGGCAAGTTTGAGATCCTTATTTTTCATGCCATTATTACTGACAAGTCTAATAGGATTAATTTCAAATTTTGCGTCGCCATCAGCGTTTTCTATATGCACATGAATTGGCAAATGCTCATTACTAAAGAAGAAAAATCTTATACCAAAAAATCTAAATAACTCGGGCATATTTTTATTTTATAACAAAATTACGATTTTAATAGCAATTCCTCTGTTTTCTGCTCAGGCATCTATTAATCACCCCTCATCCCCCAAATCATTCATCACCTGCTTAAGCTCCGCAATGTATTTGCCATATTGTAAGCGCACATGTTTGCTTATGCAAAAATAAGTAAGCCCAAAAGAGATTAATATGATTGCAAATACCAACAATAAACTACCCGGGGAAATAAAGCTATCGGCAACTAAAACACGCTGGATATAATCAAACACACCCTTGCCCGATATTAACGTAATAGTAACCATCACAGATAACGGCGCAACACAAATATTATAGGTTTTGTATATCTCGGTATTAAGCTCCAGTTCATAAGCTATTTTACGGATGCTTTCCCGCATGCTAAAATCATAACGGCTGATTGACCTGTAGAAAATGTAAAAGCGCGAATAGTAAAAGCAATTCAACACCAGTACTGTGAAAAGTAAAATGCTGATAGTGTTAAGAAAAAAGAATGTTCGCTGTCCTCCATATATCGACATCAATGTAATATAGATAGTCAGGATAACGTAAGACACCAGCATTGCTATAAACTCGGACTTCATATTTTTACGCACTCTTCCTATAGCAGAAGTAGTTTTACCCAGCATTGCGGTACTAACCGCTAAAGTCATGCCCTTTGGTTCATCATTGTTCCAGGCATCTTTTAAATCATCAATATTCATAATTCACTGTTTTAATTATTTCCTTCAATTTGTTTTTTACGCGGTTTATCCGCACACGCACATTTCCTTCAGTAATTCCGAGGCTGGCAGCAATTTCCTCGTATGGCTGATCTTCCATATACAGGTAGATCAGCGCCTTCTCCACCTTTCCCAATTGCTGCACCGCTTTATAAAATATACTCAACTGTGCCTCTTTTTCTCCTGCCGCCGATTGCTCTTCTTCCTTATCAAACTGATAAGGCAATGGTTCACTATCAGGCCGGCGTTTTTGTTTTTTAAAGAAAACGATAGCCGTATTAAGCGCCACCCTGTACATCCACGAACTGAATTTACTGTCGCCCCTGAATGAATCGAAAGCCAGCCACAACTGTAAGGTCATTTCCTGCAGCAGGTCGTTACGGTCATCCGGGTCGTCCTGGTAAATTTTGCATATTTTAAACAGGATGCCCTTGTTCTCTCCTATCAGTTGCAGAAAGCGGGTTTCTTTAGTATCCATGTTTAAAATTCGTCTAACAGTTATTTGCTTTAATATCCAATAGGTATCAGCTATTTTAATTTGTTACAGCGATATTGTAAGTTAATTATTTTTATATTAGTACGGTAACCTGTTAAGCAAAACAGCGCCCAATTACAACACCTAAGAACCCAACCAATTTATGAGAGCAGTAAAGACCTTTATTATAGTATGCCTTGTAGTTTTTTTAAGAACGAACTTGCAGGCCCAGGATAGATACCAGGCCAACTGGGAATCCCTTTCAAAATATAAAATACCCGACTGGTTCCGTGATGCCAAGTTTGGGATATTTATACATTGGGGCGTTTACTCCGTGCCGGCCTTTGGCTCTGAGTGGTACCCCCGCCAAATGTACCAGGTCGGCTCGGATGAATATAAGCACCATATTGCAACCTACGGCCCGCAGAGCAAATTTGGGTATAAGGATTTTATCCCGATGTTTAAGGCTGAAAAATTTGATCCCCAGGCGTGGGTAGCTTTATTTAAAAAGGCTGGCGCCAAGTACGTAGTGCCCGTGGCTGAACATCATGACGGTTTTGCCATGTACAAAACCTCCGTTTCCAAATGGAACGCTTTTGACATGGGCCCGCACCGTGATGTGGTGGGCGAGCTGGCTGCCGAAATAAAAAAACAAGGGCTGATATTTGGCCTGTCGTCGCATCGTATCGAGCATTGGTTTTTCTTTAACGGGGGCAGAAAGTTTGATTCGGATGTGCTCGATCCTAAATATGATGTTTATTACGGCCCTGCCCACGAGGAAAGCGAAACCATGTCGCCCGAGTATATGAACGACTGGATGATGCGCGATATGGAACTGGTAAATAATTACCAGCCGCAACTGGTTTGGTTCGACTGGTGGATAGAGCAGCCGGCCCTTGCGCCATACAAAAAATCATTTGCCGCCTTTTATTACAACAAAGGGCAGGACTGGAACAAGGAAGTGGTGATCAACTATAAAAACAATGCCTACCCGGACAACGTGGCGGTACTTGACATTGAGCGGGGGAAGCAGGGCGATATACGGGCCTTGCCATGGCAAACTGATGATGCCATCGGCAATCAATCGTGGGGATATACTACCACCAATACCTTTAAGGACGCCCGCTATGTAGTCACTAACCTGATAGATATCGTAAGTAAAAATGGCAACCTCCTGTTAAATATCGGCCCAAAATCCGATGGCACTATCACCGACCAGGAAACGGCAGTTCTATTAGGCACCGGCAAATGGCTTGATGTAAACGGCGATGCAATTTACGCGACCCGCCCATGGAAAGTCTACGGGGAAGGCCCCACCAAATCGGCAAGCGGCTCGTTTGCTGATCAGAAAGAACCATTTACCTGGCGGGATGTACGTTTTACAACCAAGGGAGATTTGTTGTATGTTACATCTTTGGGTTTGCCCGATGGACAGCTAAATATAAAAGCCCTGTCCATCAAATCCGGCAACGGCAAAATAGCCAATATAAAAATGCTTGGCAGCGACCAAAAAGTAGCATGGAAGCAAAAGGATGATGAACTGGTCATTGAGCCGTCAAAAAATTATCCTTCGAAATACGCGGTTAGCTATGTGGTGTCATTAGTTCATTAGGCATTGGTCGGGTCGAGAAGCTAAATCGTAAATCTAAAATCGTAATTCGTAAATCAAAATGTTCCGTTTTAAGCAATTCACCGTCGATCAAACAGGCTGCGCCATGAAGATCAATGCGGATGGTGTATTGCTTGGCGCGATGGCGGATGCTGATAAACCTGCAACTATTTTAGACATTGGCACCGGCACCGGGGTTATTGCCTTAATGCTGGCCCAACGCTTTACCGATGCTAAGATTGACGCCGTTGAAATTGACGCAGATGCCGCACAAACTGCAGAACGGAATTTTGCAGCCTCGCCCTTTGCAGATCGACTGTCGGTGTATCCTTCAGGCTTTGAAAGCTATTTCGAACAATTTCCCGGGAGGAAATACGATCTTATTATTTCGAACCCGCCTTTTTATATCGATTCATTAAAATCTCCCGGTGCTAAAAAAACACTGGCTAAACATGCGGACATTGATTTTTTTGAAAAGCTGATCGACAGTATTGCAGCACATTTGTCGCCTGGCGGCTGTAGCTGGTTGATATTGCCGGTAGCAATGTCCGATATGATCATTGCTTTGGCTGCAAAATACCTGCTTTATTCGCAAAAGGTAATTAATATTCATTCGTATACGCATTCAGTTGCACACCGTGTGATTTTGCGCCTTGGTTTTGATAAAGTCTCTCCGGAAATATTTAAAGTAACAATTTACAGAGAAGAGAAAGTTTATTCGGAGGAATATGTAAAATTGCTACAATCTTATTTTGTTGTTTTTTAATATGAAAATCGCATCAATTATTTTAACTTTTTTATTGTTACTTCCTATAGGCGTTTGTGCCGTTGCAATTTTTAAAATATTCCATCAAATGGGGTCGTCGCTGGTTCCCCGGGGTACTTTCCTTTCAATAGCAACTCCTTCGATTGTTTATTCAGTTAGTTACCTTGTTTTTTTCATCCTGTCGGTATTGCTAAACAAGAAGGGCAAATTCTTAATCAACATTGTGTTATCCGGTTGTTTGATATTGATCTATTTTTTTACGATTAATTTTATCAGGGGTACATGGTTAAAATAGGCCTCCTTTCCGATACGCACAGCTATCTCGATGATGCAGTTTTTAAACATTTTGAAAACTGTGATGAGATTTGGCATGCCGGTGATTTCGGCAATATTGAACTGGCCGATAAGCTCGCCGCTTTTAAACCTTTGAGAGGCGTATACGGTAATATAGATGGTGCCGATATACGTTTGGTCTACCCGGAAAACTTAAGATTTAATTGTGAAAACGTGGATGTGTGGATGACGCATATCGGCGGTTATCCCGGCAAATACAGCGCCGCGGTAAAGCGTGAAATATACACTAAGCCACCCAATTTGTTTATATGCGGCCATTCGCATATTTTGAAGGTTATTTACGATAAAAAGATCAATTGTTTGCATATAAACCCCGGCGCAGCCGGGAAACAGGGCTGGCAGCAAGTACGAACTTTAGTTAGATTTTGCATTTCTGAAGAAAAAATTCATACCTTCGACCTTATTGAATTGCAAAAATAACACGTACTAAATACACTAAGTCATTGAAGATAGCAAAAACTTTAGGTCAGTTTATTCTTGAAAAACAGGCCGACTTCCCCTACGCCAAGGGCGAATTATCCAGGCTCCTGCGCGACATAGGGATAGCCGCTAAAATTGTGAACCGAGAGGTAAATAAAGCCGGATTAGCAGACATTTTAGGTGAGGCTGGGACAACCAATATCCAGGGCGAAGGCCAGAAAAAACTGGATGTTTACGCCAACGAACAATTTATATCGGCCTTAAAACATGGTGGCGAATGCTGTATTGTAGCTTCGGAAGAAAACGATGAATTTATCCCGATAGAATCGGAAGTATCTAAAGATGCCAAATACATTGTGGCCATGGATCCACTTGACGGTTCGTCAAATATTGATGTAAATGTGGCCGTCGGCACTATTTTCTCAATTTACCATCGTACATCAACCCACGGAAAAGCCACCATGGATGATGTTTTGCAACGCGGCACGGAACAGGTTGCCGCAGGGTATGTGATCTACGATTCATCAACCATGCTGGTTTATACAACCGGCAAAGGTGTAAACGGCTTTACTTTAGACCCGTCGATCGGCGAGTTTTGCCTTTCCCACCCTGATATGAAAATACCAAAAGACGGGCTTATCTACTCAATAAATGAGGGCTACTACTCGCATTTCCCGGATGGGGTGAAAAAGTATATCAAGTATTGCCAGGTGGAGGATGCAAAAACAAGCCGCCCCTATACTTCGCGGTATATCGGCTCAATGGTTGCTGATGTGCACCGCAATTTGATAAAAGGGGGCATATTTATCTACCCGGTAACCGCCAGCGCCCCCAGCGGGAAACTGCGCCTGGTTTATGAGTGTAACCCCATGGCGTTTATTATTGAGCAGGCTGGTGGTAAGGCTACCAACGGCTACGAGCGGATTTTGGAACTCGAGGTTAACGAATTGCACCAGCGTTCCGCAATATTTATAGGTTCGGAGAACATGGTACATAAAGCCGAAGAAATGATGTCATTTTTTTCGCCCCAGCTTTTGAAAAGGAGTTTTGAAGGGGTGGTGGAGTTGCAGTGAGTTGGTGAGCGGTTAGATTAGGTTGATTGATTGAGTAGTTATTTATGCTTAACAATTATATCAATAAGGTTTTTTGATAGTTTGTTTGTGTCCACTCATTAGCCTAACCACCTATGCACTAAAGCCAAATTGAAAAGCTGTATTTAAGTATTTTTTAGTCAGCGCACCCGTTGCAACTTATGATAGCGGTTCGTTGTTTTTCTTCTTGCAGCCTTTCCCTTGTTTATTTAAAGCGAGCAAGAGTGTTGTCAACTAAATATTCTATTTCTAAAAACCTATTGCCAAGTTTCAAAATCTCGTCTTGAAAATTCTCCGAGTCTGTTTTTAGCCACCCCTCCATTAAGGTTTGCGGCCCCAACTTCACGTTTACATTTTCCCACTTATGCTCAAAATCTTTAAAGCTGTCTCTAAAAATATCTGCAAATTTTCTGCTTTGAATAGAATAACCTTTTAGCTGTCTCAGCTTCAGGGCATGTATATTGTACAATATTTTTTGTTCTTCTAGCGTTGAATCGCTTATCCAAGCAGAAAAGAAAATTCGTGATTCAGAAGTCAATGGATTCTGAAATTGGTTTGTCCATAACCTTTTAAATAATTTCAAAACAACACAATCTTCCCCGTACATGACAACTGCAGCTTCAACTTCCTTTTCGCCAAGAAGTTTTTTGTCAAGCCGGTCGGCAGCCTTTTGAAATTTGTCCAAATAAAAAGAAGTGTCCATTTATATTTCAGTTTTAAGATTTGACCTTTATTATCTACTAACGCGATGATGATATTAATGGGTAAAAAATTAATAATTCAAACCGCTTCTTAATCAACTAATTTCGCCGCTTCCCTCTCAAAAACCGAATCAACAAGCAGGTCCCTCTGCTTCCCGGCGGCTACGGCCAGCTCATCGCAGCGCTCATTTTCGGGGTGACCGGCGTGGCCGCGTACCCATTCAAATTTAATGTTGTGCAGTTTGCTTATATCAAGATAACGTAACCATAAGTCTTTGTTTTTTTTACCGGCAAAACCTTTTTGCAGCCAGCCGTTTACCCATCTTTTTTCGATGGCATCGATCACATATTTCGAATCGGAATAAATAGTAACATTTTGGTTTGGGCTTTTTATAGACTCCAGGCCTTTAATTACCGCAAGCAGCTCCATCCGGTTATTGGTAGTTTTCCGGAAGCCTTCCGAAAGCTCCTTGTAATGCTTGCCCGAGCGCAATATCACCCCATAACCACCCGGCCCCGGGTTACCGCTTGACGCGCCGTCTGTAAATATTTCGATCATTTGCCCCCCAACCCCCTAAAGGGGGAGTAAAATTAAGCTGCAAAATAAACAATAAACTACGATATAAACACCATTGCTCCCCCTTTAGGGGGTTGGGGGGCCGATCTTCTTCGCCTTCAACCTCAACGAATTCCCAATCACCACCACATCCGAAAAAGCCATGGCAAAGGCGCCTACCATCGGGTTTAAAAACCCTAATGCGGCTATGGGTATGGCGACAATATTATAAGCAAATGCCCAGAAAAGGTTTTGTTTTATGGTAATCAGTGTATGTTTACTGATTTGTAAGAATTTTACAACCGAATTCAAATCGGTGTTCAATAGTATAACCCTTGCTGATTGTATGGCAACCTGGCTGGCGTCGTTCATTGAGACGCCTACATCGGCTTTGGTGAGGGCAGGGGCGTCGTTAATGCCGTCGCCTATCATAATCGTTTTGCCCTTTTGTTTGTACATATCAATGACCGTTAGTTTTCCGTCGGGGAGCTGTTCGGAGTAAACATCATCGATACCGATAAGTTTAGCCACTTTTAAGCACCGGTTATTTTTATCGCCACTTAATAGTACGGGGACGATATTCATTTTTTTAAGCTGCGCGATCAATTCTGCCGCCTCGGGTTTAACTTCGTCGTCGATAGCGATCTGGGCCAATAGTTTTTGATTTTTATAGAGTGAAAGGTTAAAATCATCTTCTTTTACCGATTTACCTGTTCCCAAAAAATAATGGTTCCCATCAACATCTTCGGCCCGCATGCCCAAACCCTTTTCTTCCTGCGCCGATTTTAAGATTAATTTTGTTTGCGGGCGCGATTTCAACCCAGTCACCAGCGATTTGGCTATGGGATGATTTGATCTTTCCTCAATAGCAACGATCATCCCCCTGATCTGCTCTACAGTTGCTTTGCCTTCAACTTTAATGTAGTTGATGCTGAATTTGCCGGTAGTTAATGTCCCTGTTTTATCAAATACTACATATTTGGTATGGGCAACGGCCTCGATCGTGTCGCCGCCTTTTATCAATATGCCGTTTTTGGCCGCCCTGCCCAGGCCAACCATTACAGCGGTAGGTGTTGCTAATCCCATAGCGCATGGGCAGGAGATCACTAACACGGCAATGGCATTCATCAAAGCAATTTGCAACCCCGTATGCATCGCAAAATAAGTGATCCCAAAAGTCAGCAGCGCTATCAGGATAACAACCGGGACAAATATGGAGGCTACCTTGTCTCCTAATTTCTGCACCGGGGGCTTGGCGGCCTGCGCCTTTTTCATCAGCTCGATGATCTGGGCTAATACCGTATTGGCGCCTACTTTAGTGGCCAGCATCCTGATATTACCATTTTGTACTATAGTGCCGCCAATTACCGTGTCATATTTTTCCTTTTCAACCGGCATGCTTTCGCCGGTAAGCATGGCTTCATCAACGGATGCATTGCCCGACAGCACTTCACCATCAACCGGGATCTTATCGCCCTGGTTTACCAACAGCGTATCGCCGGGCCGAACTTCTTTCGCGCTGATCACTTCAACACCGCCGTTCACCACCCTGTTGGCATTTACCTGCTGTATTTTTACCAAGTCTTTCACAGCCGAAGTAGTTTGCGTAACCGACCTCTTTTCCAGCACATTGCCCAGCAGCACCAGCGTAATAATGGTGGCGCAGGTTTCGTAAAACTGGTAATGCTCGCCCAGGTTTTCGATAGTTCCAACAAGACTGTACACAAATGCCGCTGTCGATCCCACAAAGATCAGCACATCCATATTAGGCACGCCGCCCTTCAGCGAATTGATAGCGCTTTTTCCGAAATGCAGGCATCCCACCAAAAAAACAGGAAGACATAATAGTAATTGTACTATGGGCAGCTGTAAAAAGTGCCAGGGCAAAACCATGTGCAGCAGCAGGGGAGCGGTGAGGATGGCGCAAAAGATAAATTTGTTCTCCACTTTTTCATAAAATGGGGTAACCTGTGTTGCCGGGTCGTCCACCACTTTATAGCCTAAACCTTCAATACCTTTTACAATATCACCGAGGTCGGCGCCATTATTGTTTGAGAATTTGACTTCTTCGCCGGCAAAATCAACCAGGATATCACGCAAGCCTTTTTTCTCCAATAATTTATGGATAGACATGGCGCAATTGTTACAATGCATCCCAGTAACGTTTAGTTCAACCAATTGTTCTGCCATGATACAAAGTTACCTATAGCTAAAGGATGGTGGGTAAGGCTATTGTAATTTTAGTGGGAATAAGTTGTAGGGGTTGTAATGAGTTGTAGTAAGTTAAAATAAGTTGTAAGGGTTAAGATAAGTTGTAAGAGTTTTAAATTGTTAGCCTCCAACCGCTACAACCTTTATAACCATTACAACCTACTACAACCTTTTTAACTTAACACAAAAAAGGCTTTGCAATTAGCTGTAAGATTCCTATTTTTGCAATCTCCAAAACGGTAGATGTAGCTCAGTTGGTTAGAGCATCGGTTTGTGGTACCGAGGGTCGTGGGTTCGAGCCCCATCATTTACCCGGATTTTTTTCGCCTCTCAAGAAATTGAGGGGCGTTTTTTTTTGGTTTTACATGGTGCGGGGATAACACCGACCAAAAGCTGGAACTTTCCACCCAATTTTAATTTGTTAACCCAGGTGCATGAATGACCTGCAAATCACTTTTTTTTCCAAAAACCACAACCGCGCCCTTTTATCATAACAGTCTTTTTTTATATTTGAGAAATATATTTTCTCGTGTTAAAACGCTTCATTACCCTAACCTCATTTTGTTTTTTTGGTAGTTTTTCATTTGCACAGCCTGTAGATAACGCTGCTGTTTTGGCGCGTAAACAGGTGCCGGTATTATGCTATCACCAAATACGCAACTGGAGGGCAAGTGACAAGCAGGTTGATAAAGACTATATTATTCCGCCTGCAGCTTTTAAAGCGCACATGAAAATGCTGGCCGATAGCGGCTATCACACCATTTTGCCCGATGAGCTGTACGATTATCTTACAAAAGGCAGAGCATTACCCGCAAAACCTATAATGCTGACATTTGACGATACGGATGGGGACCAGTACGAGATAGCCCGCCCCGAATTAATGAAATATGGCTTTAACGCGGTATATTTTATTGTTTTCACCAACATCGCCAAAAATAAGCACTATATGTACCGACAGCAGATAAAGCAATTGTCGGACGAAGGAAATGTGATTGCTTGTCATACACAGGACCATGGCAATTTTAAAAAGCTTAAAGGCGCCGATTGGGAAACGCAGATAGATGTACCAAAAAAGAAGCTGGAAATCCTTACCGGGAAACCGGTAAAATATTTTGCTTTCCCTTTTGGCTTATGGAATTCGCAGGGTTTGCCCGAGCTGCATAGAAGGGGGTTTTTGGCGGCCTTCCAGTTAACAGACATGCGTGATCCGAACGATGCGATCATGACTATAAGACGCCTGATCGACTGCGGCTATTGGACCACGGCTACATTAGACTATAATATAAAGCATGATTTTGGGAAGCCTGCCAATAAAAAACAGCCTGAACTTGCTGCCCGGTAATAGGTAAAATGCTTTCACGGGCATTCAACGGCTATTCTTCCTTGCAAATTTCTTCGCTCCTTTTTCATTTCCAATCCCCGTCGATTTTGTTGTTGTTAAATAATTATTAATTTTAACTTTATGCCGGGAAATATATTGCTCGATATATATGGTAATTGATTACTGTGACACTGATCTTCTGCGCGACCTGAAACAGGATAATATTTCAGCGTTCGATACTATTTATAAATTTCATAGCAAGCCGGTATATCTTTATCTTTTAGATAAATTAAAAGACCAGGAACTTTGTAACGATGTGCTGCAGGATATATTTGTTGCCCTGTGGGAGAAAAGGTGCGAAATTGAAATAAGTACCTCCTTTAAATCGTACCTGTTCCAGGCGGCCCGCCATAAGATCATTGACATCTATCGTAAAGATGTGCGGTTCAAGCGGTACCTTTTTGAATTTGCAGATGAACTGATGGCTGATCAATTTATACTTATAAACCGGATCGACCATAAAAGACAGTTGCAGGAGGTAGAAATTGCGATCAACAACCTTCCCGAAAAAATGAAAGAAATATTTATCCTGAGCCGTTTTCAACACCAAACCACCCTTGATATCGCCAGGCAAAAAAATATATCTGCACAAACTGTAAAAAATCAAATTTCTAAGGCCCTGCGCATCCTTCGTATGAATTATATGGGTGTTGATGCGCTGCTGATTTTTTCGGCATTCCTTTGTTCAGCGAGTTTCACCTGTTAGTGCGATTTTTCACAACCGTCGTAGCCTTTAAAGCCGGTCCTGTTCTTCTTTCGTACCGTTATTTTTGCGCGTGGTTTTTTTGCTGTTGGACCCCAGAGATCGGGAATAAGATAGCTTGAAAATCGGGAAACTATGCGATTCGGCCTGGTAGTTAACTTTGACATTACTGTCAAAAGTGTCGGTAGTCAGCAAACCAAGCTGGCTGTAGTAACTGGCTGCGCGGAAGACGTCGGAGATGCTGAGCTGGAAGCTGCCGTTTTGATCAGGAAGTTTTTTTTTGAACCCCAGGTTGAAATTGGCATTGCCGTTCGAGCGGAAATTACCTCCATAGGAGTATGAGTTGTAATAACCCGAAAGTTCGATAGTATAATTGTGGGGCAGCTTAAAACTTTCGGTAAAATTAAGGGAATAGCTGAAATAGCTTTTTTTCAGCAATTGGGGAAAAAAGCTGATGCGGTACTGGTGCAAACCGCCGGTGAAGCCGTAATTCATTGTCCACCAATCTGAGGGTTTAACGGGGACAGTAGCCTGGAAGGTCAGGTTGTTTTGCCAGTCGGCATTTTCGGGGGTCAGGTAAACCAGCCCCCTGGTTGGGCCGGGCACGACCTGGATACCCAGGATGGGATCGGTATCGTGGCTATACAATATAGAAAACAGGTAATCCTTCAGGTTATAAGCCAGCTTCATGTTTTGGGTGATCGTGGGCTTTAAAGCCGGATTGCCCGTAAAAACAGAAACCGGGTCATTGTAGGATACATATGAGGCCAGCTCGGCAAAGGATGGCCTGCGGATGCGTTCGGTATAGGATAATTGCAGTTCATCAGTAGCATTCAGTTTCCGGCTGAAGAAAACGTCCGGAAACAATTTCCCCAGCCTGCGGTCGACAAAGTACTGCGCGTTGAGCGAATGATCCGTTGAGTTACGTGAATATTCGTACCTGGCCCCTGCGGACAAGCTGGTCAGGCTGTCGGGCTGCAAGCTCAGGGTGGTGTAAATCGCACCGATCAGTTCCCGCGTAGCCAGGTCATTCGAGGTTCCTGCCCCGACGGCTACCCATTGGCCGTTTACAAAGTTTTCAACCCCGGAGTTGCTCTGGCTGCGGGTATAGGTGCCTTTTACACCGCTTTCCATCTTCAGCAGTTTATTGAATTGACTGGTATAATCCAGTTGGGCCACACCCACCTTGATGTTGGTATTGGCGACGTTCCGCAGCCTGTCGGCGAACAGGCTGTCGCTGAAATTACTTTGTACCCCGGTGAGGCCATGGTTATCGAGATTGAAATAATCGAGATCAACGCTGAGCTTTTGCTCCTTGCCAAAGGCCTGGTCAAGGTAAAGAGAGGGGTGCAGGTAATACGAATGGCCGGAACCGGTCAACTGCGAATCAAAAACCAGGCTGGAATCGGGCAAGAGGTAATTCCCGAAGTTATGGCTGTTAATTTGGTTCAGCCCGGCTGAATAATAGATACTGCCCCCAATTGTGGTTTGAGGGTTCGCGCGGTAATCCAGCCCACCGCTAACGCTGTTATAATTAGTTAGCGGTTTACTTTCACCATTGTAGTGAAAAGCGGTCTGGCCGCCAATGATGGGCACATTCTCGGTGCCCGATGCCAGCAGCAAACCGTAACTGCGGTCATGGTTGTAGCTATAGGAACCGTGCAGGCTGAATTTGCCGCTGTTATGGTTCAGGTTGATATCTGTCGAGGCTTTTTCTCCCTTACCGTAACCCGCAGATGTGGTCACAGAACCACTGGTGCCAGATTGCTTGTTCTTTTTTGTCACGATATTGATCAGCCCTGCATTGCCTTCGGCGTCATATTTGGCAGGCGGCGTGCTGAGCAGCTCGATCTTGTCGATATCGTCGGCCGTCATGCCATCCAGCAAGGCCGTCACCTGGGCGGTGGAGAGGCGCAGGAGCTTACCATCCAGCATCACCATGACCCCGCTTTTTCCGTTCAGGCTAATGTCGTTGGTCCGCGGGTCAATGATCAGGCCGGGTGAACGCGACAGCACTGTTAAAATGGAACTGCCTTTGGTCATCAGGCTGTTTTGTACATTTATAACTAATCCCCCCGCTTCCTGCTGTATCAGGGGTTTGCTGGAACGGATCACCACCTCGCCCAATTGCTGGTTGGAGGCTCTTAGCAGGATGGTGCCGGCATTATATGCCGGATGCGTTGAACTGAGTACAATAAGCGGCGAAGAGTAGTTATCATATCCCAGGCCGCTAATCTTAATAAGGTAAGTGCCCGATGGCGCGGCATTCAGTATAAAACCGCCCTTTTCATCCGACAGCGCTGAACGCACGATCGAACTATCAGTACTTTTCAAAAGCAGCACGCCGACAAATGCCACCGGGCCGCCATCGGGGCTGGTTAGCCTGCCGCTTACCTGGCTCCGCGCAATTTTGGTTAAAAACAGCCCGCAAAGAATGAGTGTCAGCGTTTTCATATTTCAAAGAAAGCCTGCGCTGGCAGGGCACAGAAATCCGATTGACGAACTGCGACAGCTAATTGATAACGAACGTGAAACAGCCGAAATAGATAACTTCGGGCTTTGAAACAGGACAACGTACCGGTTATCCCTTGCAAGGTGTAGTTCGTCAATTAAGGTCAACCACTCATACAACATACTATGGATATTGATCGATTAACCTTAACTTTATTGGCTATGGCACCTTTTACACCCCGGCAAAACTGGCTGTTTAAATATAAGCTGTATCATATCCCCTTTTGGATGTTGTATAACTATCTGCTTTGGTCGCTGGCGATCGACAGCCCTTATAACGCCATGCATACCATATTTTTTTCGGTGTATGTTACCAAGTTCTTATCTTATGTCATCTTCCCGGCCTTCGGGGTATACTTTAACCTGTATTTCCTGATCCCGCGCTATCTCGAAAAACAACGCTACGGGTTCTATCTGTTTTACCTCGCGCTTACCATTATTACCACCTCTGCGCTGATTACATCCGGCTATTATATCACCGCGTGGCTCGATGGCAGCACTGCAGAAAAAGCATTCGGCATCGCTCCTAATTTAAACGGCTATTACCATTTGATTAAGGAAGAACCGTTCAGGTTCACTTTAGGCGTGATTACGCTGGCAATGAGTATCAAGCTCACCAAAAAATGGATCGAAACGCAACGGCGTCAGCAGGCGCTCGAAAAGGAAAGACTTGAAACGGAGCTAAAATTCCTGAAATACCAGTTTAACCCGCATTTTTTGTTCAATAGCATCAATTCTATATTTTTCCTGATCCATAAGAACCCGGACAAAGCCTCAGCCTCCCTCGCCAAATTCTCCGAACTGTTGCGGCACCAGTTATATGAATGCAACGATCAGCAGATATCGCTGGATAAAGAGATCGCCTACCTGGAGAATTTTATTGAACTGGAAAAGCTCAGGCAGAATAAAAGCCTTGCGGTTGAGTTGAACCTTGGAGAGGCATATGCGCCGGACACAGGCATAGCCCCTTTTATACTGATGACCTTTGTAGAGAATGCTTTCAAGCATGTATCCAAAGATAAGGGCCAGTCTAATTGGATCAATATCGACTTGGCCGTAATGGGGATACAACTTCATTTCACCGTCGCTAACAGTACCTCCGAAAACAACGCGCCTGAAGTGATCAATTACGGCGGCATCGGTTTAAAGAACGTGCAACGCAGGCTCGATCTTATCTACCCAGGGCAATACCTGCTGGATATAAGGCAAAACCCGGGTAGTTTCGTCGTGAAGCTGGAATTGGAACTAAAGCAACTGGAAATATCTTCGTCCACACAACTAATAACCGGATAGCATGATCAACTGTGTAATCATCGATGATGAGCCCTTAGCCAGGGAAGGTTTAGGCAGTTACGTGAGGGAAGTTGATTTTCTTACGCTTAGCGCCGTATGCGAAAACCCGCTTGAATTACTGCCGCTGATTGACCGCCAGGCCGCCGACCTAGTATTCCTCGATATCCAGATGCCTAAAATGAATGGGATCGAGTTCCTGAAGATCCTGCAAAAGCCTCCGATGGTGATCATTACTACGGCCTATCCTTCTTATGCACTGGAAGGATTTCAGCTGAATGTGCTGGATTACCTGCTCAAGCCTATCACCTTTGAACGTTTTTTTAAATCGGCTGCCAAAGCCCGGGACTATTATAAATTGTTAACGGGCGACCCGGCTAAACAAGATGAAGATTACTTTTTTATCAGGTGCGGCAGCAAATATGAAAAGGTGTTATTTGAAGATATCCTCTACGTTGAGGGCATGCAAAATTATGTGACTATTCACAGCACAAAGGGTAAATATGTGACCATGCTTTCGCTGAAACACCTTGAGTACAAGCTCGCTGGTGCCGCATTTATCCGGGTCCACAAATCGTTTATAGCCGCTATCGGCAAGATCGATGGTATCGAAGGCAACCAACTGTTTATCGGCAGCAGCCGGATTCCCATAAGCCGGAGCTACCGTGAACAAGTGATCGGGCGGGTGATATCCAAAAGACTTTGGGATAAAAAGTGACGGTCGCTGTTTGGAAACCATCCATCTTGACGAATACGGACAATCTTACCTTTCGCTCCATTTTTGTTTCAAACTATAATAAGGTTTGAAATTACAAACAGCAGTGCCTTGTTGTTTGTATTGCACGGACTATTGCAAAAAGTGTCGGATAAACTTCTGAAAATGGTCACTTTTGAGGTTATAGTGCACCACTTTTTGCAGCTATTGGCGCATCAATGATAAGAAATATTTCTTATCATCAAATTGTTTATTTATCATTGTAAGAAATTATTCTTATAGCATGAAAAAAATAATTATTGGTTTATTACTGGGCGGTGCCAGTTATAGCTATGCCCAACAGGCACGGGCAAACTTAGCCAAACGCCTCGACAGTTTATTTACCGCACCAGGCAACTCTGAACACCTGAACGGTGGTGTCCTGGTAGCGGAGAACGGGAAGGTGATCTATCAATGTACCTTTGGCTATGCTGATCTGGCCACCAAAAAACCGAACCGTCCGGGTAATCCCTTCAATATTGGTTCGAATACTAAGACTTTCACGTCAACGGCAATCCTGCAACTAATGGAAAAAGGCAAGCTGAAGCTGGATAACCCGGTCCGGCATTATTTCCCGGAGTTCCCATATGAAAATGTTACTGTGCGTCACCTGCTGACCCATACTTCCGGCCTGAGCGATTTTGATATGTACGTATTGAGGGGTCGGCCGGGTAAGGTATTTACCAACCGGGATATTATCCCGGCAATATTAACTTATCATAAGCCGCTGAAGTTCCAGCCAGGGGAGAGATTTGATTATTGTAATACCAACTTTGAGCTCCTGGCGCTGTTGGTTGAAAAACTAAGCGGGATGACTTACCCGGCCTACCTTAAAAAATATATTTTCACGCCGGCAGGCATGACGCATAGCTATGTGCAGACGGAGTGGGAGGCAGATACCGCCCGCGTATTAAATTACATGCCGGGTAAACTTTATGACGCGGCCTACCACCGTAATGATTCGGTACCGCAGCTGCACCCAATACTTTATAATCTGGGCAGGCTGTACGGTGATGGCGGCATCATCAGCACACTCACTGATATGTTGCGTTATGATCAGGCGCTCTATAACGGTAAATTGCTGAAGCCGCAAACCCTTGAACTGGCTTATACGGCTAACCAATTAACTAATGGGAAGGACTATAATATGTACCGTGATTTGCAGATGGGGCATATCCAATACGGGCTTGGCTGGCTGGTCGATGCCGATACCTCTGCGGGGCATATTATTTCGCATAGCGGGCATTATCCGGGTATCTGGTCGGCCTTTGTCCGGAACATCGATAAAAAGCAAACCATTATTACCTATGACAATAAGGACTGGAGCGGAGCGGACCTGATCGCGCGCACGGCGCTGGATATCCTGAACGGCAGGCCGGTTAAAAATATCCTGAATAAGCGGTCCCTGGCGCGGGAATATGGCGAAGCCTTGAAAACAAAAGGCCCGGATATCGCTTATACCCAAATCATTGCGCACCAGGCTGACACGAGCCATTATATACTCAAAGAAAGTAACCTCAATGATCTTGGCTATGCCTTTATGGCGGACGGCTACTTGCCGCAGGCGCTGGAAACCTTCAAGGTGGTCACGCTTTTGTTCCCGGGCAGCGCGAATGCTTACGAAAGTTATGGCGAGGCCCTTGAAACGCAAGGGGATAAAACAGAAGCGGTCCTTCTTTACCAAAAGGCATTGATGATTAACCCAAAGAACCAGGATGCGCAAGATCGTCTAAAAAAACTGGAAGCCGGGAACTGAGGATATCTTGAACATGATGTCAGGATGTCCCTTGTCTTGTCAAAAGCACTAAAAATGTCTCATCAAAAGAGAATTTTGACAGCTATCGTAAAACGTGTCGTATAAATTTTTTCCTATCCGCATAGTACCTGTTGCTGACTTGTTCGACTACCTATTAAACAAACAGCAAATTGGATATTGAACAAATCAAAGAGCTTCTTGAAAGGTACCAGCAGGGACAATGCACTTCCGGCGAGGTATTGCTGATCGAAGAGTGGCTCGCGGGTATTAAAAACGAGGGCCTGGCGCAGTTAAATGACGATCTTATTGACAAACAGCTTCAAATTATAAGGAGCAGGATTGAAGGAAAAATTCAAATTCAGCCCGTAACCGTTAAGCGGAACGATATGGGCTGGCTTAAAATAGCCGCCTCCGTTTTAATAATTGCAAGCTGCGCTATTGGCATCAGGGCGCTCTACTTAAAAAGAAGCCTCAGGAAAGAGTTAGCTGCCCAGCCTTCAACGGCGCAGCACATCAGCAAAGGCTGGGTTTATGTGGAAACCGGCAAAGCCGCCAGGAAGAGTATAAAACTTCCCGATGGCAGCCAGGTTACTTTGAATGCCTCAAGCAGGCTGCGGTACCCCGTTAAATTTATGGATCATAGGCGCCCGGTTTTCCTGGACGAAGGGGAGGCGCTTTTTGAAGTCGCCAAAGATAAGTCGAGCCCGTTTACTGTGTACACCAACAAATTTGTCACCACGGCACTTGGTACCGCGTTCAATATCCGCAGCTATGCCAGTGAACATAAGGTGTCAATTTCATTGATCCACGGCAAGATCAGGGTTGATGACTTGCATCCGGCGTTGAAAACAAACAATTCAAAAATATTGCTGCCTCACCAGCAGATCGTTCTCAATAAGATATCGGGCCGGGTAATAAAAAGTGATTTTAAGGATGAAATTCCGATCACTTCATGGAAGGATGGCGTGTTATCATTCCAGGATGCAACCATGGACGAAGTGGTGAATTCTATTGAAAACCGTTTCAATGTTGTTATTCAAAATCACAGTGCGCATACCAACTGGAGTTATACCGGTACATTCAAACAGGAATCGCTTAACGATGTCTTGAAAATAGTTTGTATGACAGAAGGGCTTACCTACACCATAGACAATAATAAAATAGCACTTAATTAAATCACAAATCCAATAAATATGAAAATCACTTTACAATTTTTAAAGGTCTGCTGTTTAGCTTCGCTCCTGGCTTCGGCAGGGGCTATGGCCCAGCCAGTAACATCAGATACTGTAAATGAGCGAAACTCAACATTAACGATGAATGTTGTGAAAAAACCGTTAGAAACGGTATTAGCCAGTTTAGGCCGGCAAACCGGACTGGATGTTCATTACGACCGCAACGAGTTCGCGGCAGAGAAATTGGTTTCAATCAATTGCAAAAATTTGCCGGTAAAAGAAGTGCTGGCCGAAATTACTGATCAAACGGGGCTTCATTTTTCCCTTTTTAAAAACAAACTGATTGTATCGCCCGGTACCGATAACCTGCAGGTTGCGGCGCCGCAAAAAATACAGGGCACCGTAAAGGATTCGACAGGAACAACCCTGCCCGGTGTAACGGTAAGCATAAAAGGCACAACGCGTGGGGTGCAAACCGATGCTAACGGTAATTATAGCCTTGATGCATCGCCTGGTGATATCCTGGTGTTTTCCTACATCGGCTATACCACCAAACAAGTTACTGTTGGCGCCGAAAGCACGATCAATATAATACTCAGCACAAACGCGACTGCGCTTAGCGAAGTGGTTGTTACTGCGTTGGGCATAACCAAATCGTCCTCATCATTAAGCTATGATCAGCAAACTGTATCAGGCCGGGAACTGGAGGTTGCAAAAGACCCCAGCTTTGTAAACAGCCTTGACGGTAAAGTATCGGGCTTGCAAATAACCCAAAGTTCATCCGGCGCAGGCGGTTCAACCAAAGTGGTATTGCGGGGTAACAAATCCATTTATGGAAGCAGCAACGTTTTATATGTTGTGGATGGTATTCCGCTAAATTCATTGACAAGTACCCAGCCAAACGGCGTGTTCTCTTATGGTAATGATGGCGGCGATGGTATATCAAATATCAACCCTGATGATATCGAAAGCATCAGCGTATTAAAAGGGGCGTCAGCTTCGGCCTTGTATGGCAGTGCAGCCGCAAATGGTGTGATACTTATCACAACCAAAAAAGGTAAAGCCGGCAAAACCACACTCACATTCGGCACCAATACTACCTTTGATAAGGCTGTTAAAGCCCCAGTATTGCAAACTGAATACGCGCGCGGCGATAAAAATGCAACCGATGAATCGTCGTTAAACTCTTATGGCGCAAAAGAGGGCGGAGGGTCTCCAAATTCGCAGCCGGCAGATTTCTTTAAAACAGGGTCTACTTCTATCAACTCATTTACGCTGAGTACCGGGACCGAAAAAAATCAAACTTTTATTTCTTATTCAAATACGCATGCCGACGGCATAGAGCCTGGCAATATATTTAATAAAAATACCATCACCGGGCGCAACACCTCCAAACTGGCCGATGATAAAGTTACACTTGACCTGAGTGCTACGTATATTTTCCAGGATGTAACCGACAGGGCGACATCTGGGACTTATTTTAATCCGTTAACCAGCGTATACCTGTTCCCCAGGGGCACCGATTTCAACCAATATAAAAATTATGAGTTCCTGGATCCAGTGAGAAATATTAACCTGCCAAACTGGATCGAATCGTATACAGCCCCTTCGGGGGATGTTACGGAAAACCCATATTGGATACAATACCGTAACCCCAATACACAGGGCCTGAACCGTTTGTTGGCCACCGTGTCCGCAAAATATGATATCACCAATTGGTTGAATTTGCAGGGCCGCGTAAAAGTGGATAAGGCCGATCAAACCAGCGACCAGAAGCTTTATGCGGGCAGCACCACCCTTTTATCGGGTCCGGACGGCAGCTATGCGTATACATCGAGCGGGCAAAACCAGGTTTACAGCGACCTTTTGCTGAATGTGAACAAGGATGTATCGAGCAATTTTAATATTAATGGTACATTGGGTGCAAGTATCCAGGACAATCAGAACAGTTCCCTGGGTTTCGGCGGTCATTTGGGTAACATCGATAACTACTTTAATGTAAGTAATGTGATCCTTTCCAATGGGAATCCGTTCAATCAAACCAATAAAACCGAAAATCAAACCCAATCTCTTTTTGCAAGTGCCGATTTTGGTTATAAAAAGTACTTGTTTTTAGATGTTACCGCGCGTAACGATTGGTCTTCGGCTCTAGCTTATACCAATCACGATTCGTTCTTTTACCCCTCAGTTGGCTTGAGCGATGTATTGAGCAGCATGTTTAAAATGCCTGATTTTGTTAATTTTGGCAAGATACGTGCATCGTACACGGTTGTCGGTAATAGCATCCCGCCGTTTGTTAGTACGCCGGCACAATATACATTAAGCAATGGTTTCCTTAATTTGAACCTTACCAAGCCGCTAGCCACGTTAAAACCTGAAATAACGCATTCATTTGAAATTGGTACAGAATGGCGTTTTGCAGATGACCATATTAGTTTTGATGCAACATATTACCATACCAACTCTTACAATCAGCTGTTTAATATAGCTACTACTTCTTCCTCAGGCGGTTTTCAAAGTCAATACGTAAACGGTGGAAATGTTGAAAACCAGGGTTTTGAAGGGAGTCTGGGTTATCATGGAAATTTAGCTGATGGCTTATCCTGGAATTCTACAGTTACCTTTTCAATGAATAAGAATAAGGTGATTGCCTTATATACCGACCCTGTAAATGGGCCGCAAAACATATTTACTTTCCCCAACACCGTAAATAGCTATCAGCTGGAGGCAAGGGTTGGCAAACCTTTCGGGGAACTTTACCTGAATGATTTTGTAAGGGATGCCAATGGGCAACCAGTAATAACTGACGGCGTGCCGAGTTTAATTAACGATGCCAATAAATATGTGGACGCGGGCAACACAAACCCGAATTTCATCCTTGGCTGGACGAACTCCTTTAAGTTTAAACAATTTGACCTGGCATTTACAGTAGATGGCCGTTTTGGCGGGAAAGTGGTTGATATGACCGGGGCCTATCTTGATGCCTATGGCGTTTCGCAGGCATCGGCTACAGCGCGGGACAACGGGGGTGTTTTAGTAAATGGAACACGTGTTGACGCCCAAACCTATTATAATATTGCCGGCGGACGTTCAGGCGCATTGACCCAGTATTTATATTCAGCCACCAACATTCGGTTGCGTGAAGGTTCGATAGGCTATACTATTCCGGGCACTGTGTTTAATAATAAAATAAGCAATATCCGTATTGCCTTTACCGGGCGTAATTTGTTTTTCTTTTACCTGAAAGCGCCGTATGACCCGGAAACAACGCTTTCGACTGACAATACTTTGCAGGGCTTAAACTTATTTGGCCAGCCGAGCGTAAGATCATTGGGTTTTAATGTATCAGCAAGGTTTTAACAATATTAATATTAGCATATATGAAAACGATATTTAAACAAAACACATTATGGGCGTGCGCGGCGTGCCTGTTGATAATGAGCGGATGTACAAAGGAGTTCCAGAGCCTTAATACGGATCCCAGCAAGGTAACGCAGACGCAGGCTACCGGTGATCTTCAGAACATCGGTGGGTTTCTCCCGGATATGCAGGAAAACATCGCAAGCCCGGTAGATTATATATACCAGATACAGCAAAACCTGAATGCAGACATCTTTTCGGGTTATATGGCTTCGCCTGATTACGGATTTGGCCCGAACAACGCCAATTATTTTATGCGCTATGATTGGAACTCGCAAGCTTTTGACCTGGGTAATCAGCACATAATGAATAACTGGAAACAGGTAAAACAGAAAGCGCGCCCGCAGGACCAGCATTTTGTGGCTATAGCACTGATCCTGAAGGTGGAGGCTATGCACCGTATCACTGATATTTACGGCCCCATTCCTTACTCGCAATACGGCACAGGCAATTTTTACGTGCCTTATGACAGTCAGCAGGCCATTTATTCGCAATTTTTCAAGGAGTTGGATACAGCGGTAAATGTGCTTAGCACTTATGTGAAAACTTACCCCGGCGCCACGCCGTTTAAAGCCTTTGACCTGTTTTATAACGGCGACTATAAGCAATGGCTTAAATTTGCCAATACCCTTAGGCTACGCCTGGCGATGCGCATAGTTTATGTGGATCCGGCAACAGCACAGGCGCAGGCAGAAAAGGCTGTGGCAGATCCCAACGGCCTGTTAAGTGCTGTAGGCGATGATGCGTTGTTAAATATGACCAACGGCTTAACCTACCAAAATGCGTTATGGAATATCACCAACGCCTACCAGGACATCAGTATGAATGCCACCATGCAGTCAATACTTGAAGGTTACAGCGATCCGCGCGAAGGCGCCTATTTCCTTAAATCGGGTTATAATGGCGGTTATGTGGGCATACGCAGCGGGCTTGATATTACCACACCTGTATATATCAACTTTTCGTTACTCAATGTATCTGCAGGTACGCCAATGCAGATCATGTCGGCGGCTGAAAGCTATTTTTTAAGAGCTGAAGGGGCCCTGCGCGGCTGGAACATGGGCGCAGGGACAGCGCAATCCTTTTATGAACAGGGAATAACGATGTCTTTCCAGGATAAAGGGGTACCAATGCCGGCAAATTATCTGACAAATGCAACGGGCACCGAGAATAATTATGTTGACCCGGTTGACGCTACCAACAATATAGCTGCTTTAAACAACATCACCATTGCCTGGAGCAACGGTGCTACATTTCAACAAAACCTGCAAAGGATAATAACTCAAAAATGGATAGCCATATATCCCGATGGCCAGGAGGCATGGTCTGATTTCAGGCGTACAGGTTATCCAAAAATATTCCCTGTAAAGGTAAATCACAGCGGCGGTACCATAACAACTGCCGGGTTTGTAAAACGGCTGCCTTACCCGTCTGATGAACTGGCAACAAACCCGAAAGGTGTAGCCACAGGTGTAACAGCCCTCGGCGGCGCTGATAACGGCGGCACAAGGTTGTGGTGGGATAAAAATCCTTTGGTGGCCAATTAAACAACTGATCACCAGGCCCTAACCGGGGTGATGATTTACGCTCCTGCAGAAATGCAGGGGCGTTTTTTGTTTAAATCTTTCCAGGATAAACCATAACTTTAATTTATGGGAGCACTTCAAATAAAACGAATCTACCAACCAGCTGATAAATCCGACGGCAAGCGCATCCTTGTTGACCGTTTGTGGCCGCGTGGAGTAAAAAAGGAAGCAGCGCACCTTGATATATGGCTAAAGACAATTGCGCCATCGGAAGCGTTACGGAAATGGTTTCACCAGGATAGTGACCGTGCGAAGTGGGACGAGTTTAAAGCAAATTACCTGCTCGAATTAAAGGAAAACCCGGCGGTTAATGAGCTGCTGGACATGATCAGTAAAAACGAAAAAGTAACGTTACTTTATGCGGCGCACGATGAACAGCATAACCATGCGCTGGTTTTGCTTGAGTTTGTAAATGAACTCCTGAAAAGCAAATGATGATCATTTTTTTGCCTCCAGCAAATCCCAAAAATTACCATACAGATCCTCAAAAACCGCCACTGCACCATATCCTTCTTCCTTTGGCTCCCGAACAAAATTGATCCCTTTTTCAAGCATTTGATGATAATCCCTCCAAAAGTCATCGGTGTACAAAAAAAGAAAAACACGCCCGCCGGTTTGGTTACCTGCGCGGCTTTTTTGTTCATCGCCAACGGCTTTTGCTAATAGTAAACAACATTCCGCTGCGCCTTTTGGCCTTACCAGTACCCATCGTTTGGTCTCGCTTAAAACGGTGTCTTCAATGAGATCGAAATTTAGTTTTTCGGTATAAAAGCGAATGGCTTCGTCGTAATCTTCAACTACCAGTGCAATGTGGGCGATGTGTTGTTTCATAGTTTATAAGCGATGTTAACCCAGAATCATAATAACAGTTTTACGTTTGATGTCGATAATTGAAGAACACGGGAATTTATTGAATTATTGCATCAGATCATTGCAAAGATTTAACAAGTTCATGTATCTTCGGTTTATTAATAAACGTGCCATCGGTGCCAGGGAGTTATTAACAATAATTTAATTTATTTGCTTAATTAATGTTAAATTATTAACAATAAATCATATTTGTTAATATATTTTCATTATTATGACCTGTTTGCCTATCTTTGATAAAAGCAAACAGCAAATAATATGCTGTTCTGATAAATTATTAACTAATAAAAATAATATGAAACAAGGACTTTTGATTGATATGGACGGCGTTATTTACAGCGGCGAACAAATGATACAAGGCGCCGATAAATTTATTGCACACTTACTTAAAAACAAGATACCATTTGCATTTATGACCAATAACAGCCAGCGCACCAGTCTTGAAGCGGTGCGTAAATTAAAGCGGCTGGGAATTGAGGTCACCGAAGAACATATATACACCAGCGCAATGGCGACCGGGAAGTTCCTGGGTGCACAGGGGCCCGGCGGCACGGCCTATGTACTTGGTGAAGGCGGTTTGTTAACAAGCTTGCACGAAAATGGCATCACTTTGGTAGACAGCGACCCCGAATTTGTGGTTTTGGGCGAGGGCAGAAATTTTACGCTCGAAATGGTACAGCGCGCGGTAGATATGATATTAGGCGGCGCAAAATTTATAACCACCAACCGGGACCCGTCCCCAAAAAAACCCGGCTGGAATAATTTAGGCATTGCTGCAACCACGGCCATGATTGAAGAAGCTTCGGGCCGGAAAGCATTTGTTACAGGGAAACCGAGCCCGGTAATGATGCGCTCGGCGCGCAAATTCCTGGGATTGGAAACTGCCGAAACAACCGTAGTGGGTGATACCATGGAAACCGACATCCAGGGCGGCGTTCAGATGGGGTATAAAACCATCCTCGTACTTTCAGGCATCGCAAAAAAGGAGGATTTGAGCCATTACGCCTTCAAGCCCGACCTGATCGTAAGCTCGGTTGATGAAATTGAGTTCCCGCTGAAGTGGTGGGGGTAGGGATTAGTGATTGGAGATTAGTTAATTAGAGATTAGAGACCAGTGATTAGAGATTAGAAAAAGCGCTTTCCTAACCTCTAATCTCCAGCCTCCAGTCACTTCACAGGCACCAACTTTGCCGTTATTTTACCAACGGAAACCATGTCCTTGCTGTAATAGTAAGGATTTGTGATGGTTGGGGAATCACTCAGCCAGTAAAGGTTATTTGCGGAACAATATTGCTGATAGATGGTCGTGGTATTTATTTTCAGCCCTTTTAGCAGTTCAAACATCGCGGTTGAAAGCTTGGCGAAATAAGGCCTTTGCTCGTCTACAAAAGTTGTTTTAGCCATGTGGCGACTATTAATAAGCAACGGTTCAAGATAAGTGGCGACGAGTTTGCTTTGGTCGGGGTTTAGGCCTTTGGCAGGTTCTGACGCTAATAGGTCATATAGTTCATTTGCTTTAATTTCGGCTTTGGTGCCTTCGTTGTCTACAAGTGCATTTTTAATGTCCAAATAAGTGTAAAATATTTAATGACTGTCCGCATATAGACACCACAATATCTTAATTTTCTCGTTATCATTGTGAAGATGCTGGCATGTCCCCGCCACATAATCACCTATGATAATGAAGAACAAGTCAATTTCAAAACAATTAACCACGTCC
>CAIPFE010000005.1 GCA_903864275.1 uncultured Mucilaginibacter sp. | reverse complement strand
CTATTAATAAAAACAATAAACCGGGGTTTTTCAGCACTGTACAATAAGGCCTCGGCATTGAAACTACGGCTCAATGAACTCCTCTGGGTGCCGGCCAGGGGCGAAAATGGGCTTTTTGAGTTTTTCAGCAGACCCTAAATAACCTAAGTACAATTAACATGAACAAGACAACGATCAACGTTATTTACTGGATCTCAACCGGGCTGATAGTGGCTATGATGCTTTTTTCGGCAGCCTCAAGCTTTATGAACAACCCCGACGGTGCAAAAATGCTATCAGCAATAGGGTACAGGCCTTATGTACTGCACCTTTTGGCGATAGCCAAAGTATTGGGCGTAATAGCTATCCTTACGCCAGGTTTTCCGCGGCTCACAGAATGGGCTTATGCGGGTTTTATGTTTGATCTTATCGGCGCAAGCGTTTCTTTTTATGCTTCGGGCTTTGCGGTTAAAGACTGGGTATTTATACCGGTATTAATTGCCCTGTTGGTGTGCTCGTATATTTTCTACCATAAACGGTTAAAGTTAAAAGCTGGCGTTAGCGGTTAGAGATCAGTGTCCCGATAGCTATCGGGAAGAGGTTAGTGTGTTGATGGTATTCCTTTTACTCCAATTTAGCAGTTTTTATAAAGCGTTCATTTTGCACAAATTTTAAAATATCAAAAAATCAACTTATTGATTTTCAGGCGTTCACGCAATAAAAATTACCTGTGCTGTGGTGAAGTGAACGCTAAGTGAACGCTGGCAGCTTACTTTTTCTGTCTCCGTATTCCAACTCAATCAACCAATCAACTCACCCGATAGCTATCGGGTCAACTATCGCCGCAACGTCGTCTCAAACAACTTAAATATCCGTTTATACTCATCCGTCCAGCTGCTGGGCTGTTCAAAGCCGTGGTCTTCCACCGGGTATGAGGCCAGTTCCCAGTTGTCTTTATGCAGCTCAATTAAGCGTTGTGTCAGCCGGATAATATCCTGGTAATTTACATTCTGGTCGATCATGCCGTGCAGCATCAGTAGGTTTCCTTTTAAACCATCGGCAAAATATATCGGTGAGCTTTGGCGATAGGCTTTTTCATCATTATAAGGTTCGTTCAAAATTGCATCGGTATAGCCGTGGTTATAATGCGCCCAGTCGGTTACCGAACGGACGGCGCCGCCTGCTGCAAAAACATCAGATTCGGTAAACATGGCCATCAGCGTAATAAAGCCGCCATACGAGCCGCCATACAAGCCTACATGTTTAGGATTAACGCCATATTTGTCCACCAGCATTTTTACGCCGTCCACCTGGTCGCTCAGGTCTTTGCCGCCCATGTGCCTGTAAATCGCGGTGCGCCAGTCGCGCCCATAGCCCGCGCTGCCTGAATAATCGATATTCAAAACGGTATAGCCGTTATCAACAAGCATGTTGTTGAACATATATTCGCGGAAGTAATAACTCCAGCCATACTGCACATTTTGAAGGTAGCCTGCGCCGTGTACAAACACTACCGCAGGTTTGGCAGGATCGGGATGTTCGGGCAGGTACAGGTGCGCATAAACATCACTGCCATAACGGTTTTTAAAAGTGATGGTCTGTGGGTCGCGCCATGGGTACGATTTAAATTCTTCGGTAGTTGAATTTGTAACCTGCACAGCCGCTGCGCCCGGTTTGTTAGGCTGGATATACAATTCCCAGGGTTTATTGGTGTACGAATAGCGGATAGCCAGCCATTTTTCATCCGGCGAAAGCGATATCTCATTCATGCCTTTCATCGAAGTGAGTTTAACCGGCTCGCCGCCGGTAACCGGGATGCGGTAAAAGTTGGTGATGCCGGGATGATCGATGTTCGCGGTGAAGTAAAACGTCTTTTTATCGTTTGATAATTGCAGGGTTTGTACTTCCCATTTGCCGCTGGTAAGCTGTTTTTTTGAACCATCGCTCACATCGATCAAATAAATATGCGCATAGCCGCTTGCCTCGCTTTCAAAATAAAAATGGGTATTGTTTACCCAACCCAGGTTGTTTGTACCCGGACCGCCTACCCAGGCGTCATTACGCTCACGGTCCAGCAAAGTTAAATTGCCGGTTACCGGGTCAAGTTTCATCAGCCAGCGATCTTTATTGTCCTGGGCGGTTACAACAACTACAGCATTTTTGCCGTCTTCGCTCCAATACAGGCTTCGGATCGCTACCTTTCTGTCCTCGTTGTTTTTGGTTCGTCGCTCCAGTTCTTTTGGATAATCTTTTACATAATCGGGCAGGTCTTTTATGCCGGGGATATTTGATGTTATTATTTTATATACCGAATCCCGCTGTGCATCAAAAATAAAGGATTCGAAACTTCTTTGTGGTCCACCAACTTTTTCCCGGTTAGGGATATCCTCGGTAAAACCGGATGCGGTCACATAGTCGGGGACTATTGTTCTTTTTTCGCCTTCGGCCGACTTTGCCAATCGGTAAGTAATAAAGCGCCCATCGGGACTAAGCGCAACGCCGTTAACGACCCTGTCATCAACGGCTATCTCTTTTAACTTTTTCGGCTCCAATTCCTTACGTTCAATGGAATCCAGCTTCCGGTCTTTATCCTTTACTTTTATAATGTCAAAAAGCTCGAGCTGCTGGCTTTTCAGCCAGCGTTCCTGGTCATTGCCTGCCGCCTTGTCTTTGCCTGCGCCAGCCCCCTGCCCTGCTTTTGCCGTTGAATGTACAAAATTGGTCAGCTGCACCAGCTCGCCGCCATTAAGTTTCAGCGAGTATAAATTATCGTTGCGCATAAATAATATTTTGGTTTCATCTGCGCCGAACGTTGGGTTGCTTTCGCGATCCGTGGTGTTCGTCAGCTGTTTTTGCTCACCCGTTTTTACTTCGAAAAGAAAAATATCACCGTTTTTTTCATATACCCTCAAGCTATGTCTTTTGTTCCATTCGCCGTTTTGGGATGATAGTAATTTTTGTTCATCAATACTTACTTTAACGGGTTTAATGTCAGTTGTGGTGATAGAAAACAATTCATCGCGGTCGGCATTTTGGGGGTTCCAGTTAAAATATATTTTTCGGCTGTCATCGCTCCAATGGATATTTGAGGGCGATGTGCCTATCCATTTTGGGTCGCGCATTATTTTTTCAACCGTTAACGTTTCCAGCTTCTGGGCGAAGGCCGCATTACAAAGCGGGATGAGTAAAAGGGTAAAAATTCTCTTCATAATATCGTTGGTGAATAGTTGATTAAGTTGAATTTGGTTGATTGAGTTAAAAGCGTCACGTGCGTTCTGATGGTTAACAGTCAAAGCTTTCACAACTTCTTCAATAACCACTCACCTAATCAACCTAATCAAACCTAATCAGCCAATTTTCAAACTGCAATTTACCAACTTAAGTAATCATTGCTAATTTTAGCGATTATTTTGTTACAGATGGAAATACAAGGGCCAGGTTTTACGCTTCGCGGATGGAATTTGGATGATGCAGAATCATTGCAAAAGCATGCCGATAATACCAATATCACTGATTTTTTGTTAGACCGTTTTCCCTCCCCATACACAATGGATGATGCCATCAACTGGATAAAATTGATGCAGCACCAGGACCCCATGCTTACCTTTTCGATAGCGGTTGATGGGAAACTTTGCGGAGCGATCGGCCTGGAATTGCGAAACGATATTTACCGCAAAGCGCCCCTGATCGGCTATTGGCTCGGTGAAGAATACTGGGGCCGCGGTATTATGCCTGAGGCTGTAAAACTGGTTACCAGGTATGCCTTTGACCACCTGGATGTTGTACGCCTGCAAGCTGGGATATTAAGTAACAACCCAAGATCCATGCGGGTACTTGAAAAAGCCGGGTTTACCATGGAGGGCATCCTGAAAAGTTCGATCATTAAAAAAGGAATGATTTTGGATGAGCATATTTATGCTTTTGTTAAACAACAGTTCTAATACCCTGACTGCAATCTCGAAGGTTTGTCAGACTTTGGCTCCCTGAAAACTTGAGCAGCGTACTTATACCCGGCCAAAACCCGTACTTATACGTAAAAATATACCGTGAAAATATCGCAAATTCAGGTATTTCCCCTCTATGCCAGCTTTTTCACGCAACCTACCTTTACTCTCAAAGCAGGGCGCTTTTGTACCATCCGAATCCTAAATGGTATAAACTACGTATGCAGTAATTTTAAACCAATTATAATGGCAACCGAAGACAAACTGGCAAGGGAAACAACTATTTATGTATCAACCTCGTCGACATTAAACCTTGAACAAACCCAAAATATCACCAATGAATTGTTACGTATCATTGGCTACCCAAACAGTTATTCAGAATTTAAATTCCATTTTATTGAAGAAGGGATGCTGATTCAGGCGCATGCATATGTAGATAGTGAGCTGAGAGTTTTTATAAATAATTAAGTGCTGTTGACAGCCTCAATTAACCATCGCCCCGTTCAAATCCACCGTCCTTGCAAATGGATTTAAAAACTTATTGGCCAAAACGGCAAATTCCCGCCGGGTTACTGCCCGGTTAAGGTCGAAATAAGGTTCGAATTTATATAGGGCTTTCCATTCTTTTTGTATCCGGGCCTTTAATACAATCGGATCAGTCAATGTATAATCACTGATAAAGGATAAAAGGTTGCCGAGGGTAAACTTTTCGCCCGGCTTTTCTTTCCCGAACCATAAAAAGGCGCGGGTATAAATTTCTGTTAAAACAGGTTGTACTTCTGCGGTGCTGACCAACGAATCAGGCTTAAACATGAATTGCGTATTATTGCCCGTCCCCTGTTGAACGCCCCTGAGCAGGCCTGTTTCGCAAACCTGTTGTATGGCCCGCCAGTCACGGTCTTTTTGTGGAATATCCGTGAATGGTAGCAGATCGGCCTTAAAATCCAATAGCTCCCCCTGGATGATCCTAACTTTTAAATTTTTTGTAGTGGTTTTAAAGAAAGCGCAATAGGCGGCCATGGCGCCAACACCCTGGCCTAAAGTTAACTGGAGGGCCAGGTATTGAATATCCTTGTTACCCGCTAATGCTTTTTCAGTGACCAATAAATTATCAGCGCCATTTACTAATACTGAATTCATAGGAATAGAATAAGATGGATATGGCGGGTAGTTGCCTTTTGGCCCGTTTGCATCGTTATATTGCTGCCCGGGCAAAGCTTCGCCGCTTGCGATGGATGTACGGTAGGTTTTAAATTGACTGTTATCTTTCATATTATCAAGCCCGGTGGTAAATTGTGCGCCGGCTTTTTGCACCGCATCACCATTTTCGGTATCATCAACCACTACTCTTGCAACAATTTTAATTGTTTGTCCACCACCTTCCGCGAAGCTTACTTCCCACTTGTCACCGTCTTTTTTTATAGCGGTAAATACTGCGTTTATATGTACCGTGAGATTTTTTGTAGTGTCGGCCAGGTTTTTCAGGATCGAAGTGGTTTTATTTGATTCGAACCTCAAAGCCGCATTATAAGCTGTATCATACCCCGGTGTGTTTCTATATAGATCGCGTACCTGTTTGCGAAATTCGCCCCAAATGCCGGATGAGATGTTCCGGTTAGCCTCAATGGTAACCATCCCACTTCCTGTAAAGCCCCCGAATGCTGTATCTTTTACCGCCAATATTGTTTTTACCTTGCTTCGTGCACTCTGCAGTGCCGCCGCGACACCGCTGGCGCTGCCGCCGATAACCAGTACATCGGTTTTAATAGTTTGGGCATAAATTAAAGAACAGTTGCAAATAAGCAGGAATACAGTCAGCTTTTTTATCATCAAAACCTCATTAAACAGATACTAAACGCTAAAATAAAGCAAAAGCTTGCTGAAGATTAAAATAATACTTAATTTAATTTTTTTTTAAGGCCATGGCAGAAGAACTAACTATCACGAAAGATGAGCGGATGAGGTATCCCATTGGGAAATTTACAGCGCCCGTATCCTATACCCCTGACGATATCAGGCATTGGACCACTACCATCAAGTTGTTTCCCGGAAAATTGCGCAATGCAATTATCGGGCTGAATGAAAGGCAGCTCGATACGCCATACCGCACCGGCGGGTGGACACTGCGCCAGGTAGTACACCATGTTGCCGACAGCCACATGAACTCCCTGTTGCGTTTTAAATGGGCGCTGGCCGAAGAAAACCCAACCATAAAACCCTATGAAGAAGCCGACTGGGCTTTGTTGTCGGATTACCGTTTGCCCGTTGAATCCTCTTTAAAAATACTCGAAGGGATACATCTGCGCTGGGTTGCACTACTCGAAAGTTTTACAGAAGAGGCTTGGGACCGTACTTTTTTACACCCCGCTTCAGGCCAAACCATGCAGCTGAAAAAAGCGCTGGCTTTGTACGCCTGGCACAGTAACCATCACCTGGCACATATAACTGAAACTACAAAGACGTTTTGAGATACGATTTTCACACATTCAACAGGCCGCCAGGCACTGCCACAAATGCCGCTCCAACAGTTGCGTACCTACGGCACGCTGAACCTTTATGATTTTTTCTACCAATATTTGGCGCCGACGGCGCCCATGAAAGTTATTTTTCTATGTGATAGGATATTGGCCCTGTAGGGGCCAAATATCGATAGAAAACCAAAAAAATAGAAGTCGCGTGCCATAGGTACGCAACATCACCATGCAGGTTAGTCCCCAGCCGACGACAGTGTGATTTATATTATCCCATTTGCCAATCTATCCCAAATTGCCTAATTTCACCCGTAATACCACCCCACATGAAAAAAACTATAACGTTCGGGCTGCTTACCATCGCCGCCATTGCAAATGGCCAGCAAAAGATCACCGGCTTTACCGATGCCTCGTCGGCCAAAGAATTGCAGACTGAACAGGCTTTTGATGCCTCGCTGAGCGCGCCGCATATCGGCGAAACGCTGAAGGAACTATCGGCCTACCCGCATAATTTAGGCTCGCCGGGCAGCAAGGCGGTGGCAGAGAAGATCCTCCAAAAATATAAAAGCTATGGTATGGATGCCCACATCGAAACCTATACTGTGCTATACCCAACACCAAAAACCCGTGTACTCGAGCTTACCGGCCCGACCCAATATACAGCCATATTAAAAGAACCCGCTGTACCGGGCGATGCTACATCAGGACAAGACAACCAGCTGCCAACCTATAATGCCTGGAGCGCCGATGGGGATGTAACCGGTCAGCTGGTGTTTGTGAACTATGGCCTGCCCGAAGATTACGAAACCCTTGCCAAATTGGGTATTGATGTAAAAGGCAAAATTGTGATCGCCAAATACGGCCGCTCGTGGCGGGGCATAAAACCAAAAGTGGCCTATGAACATGGCGCCATTGGCTGTATCATTTATTCGGATCCCGGGGATGACGGCTATTCTGCCGGGGATGTTTATCCAAAAGGCGCTTACAAAAACGAATTCGGCGTACAGCGCGGCTCGGTAATGGATATGGTTATTTACCCCGGCGACCCGCTTACACCCGGCGTTGGGGCCACCAAAAATGCCAAACGTCTGGACAGGAAGGATGCAGTTACCATATTAAAAATCCCCGTACTGCCTATCAGTTATCATGATGCGCAGCCGCTATTGGCCGCGATGGATGGCACCGTGGCGCCGCGCGACTGGCAGGGTGGCTTGCCTATTACTTATCATGTTGGTCCGGGTAAGGCAACGGTACATTTGAAGCTGGAATTTAACTGGGATATGGTGCCGGCTTATGATGTGATCGCTAAGATAAAAGGTTCAACCTGGCCGGATGAATGGGTAATGCGCGGTAACCATCACGATGCCTGGGTAAATGGCGCCGGTGACCCTTTGAGCGGGCAATCAGCCATGCTGGATGAAGCCAAAGCCCTGGGCGACTTGCGAAAAACCGGGTGGAAGCCAAAACGCACCATTGTTTATTGCTCATGGGATGGCGAGGAACCTGGCTTGCTGGGTTCTACTGAGTTTGCCGAAGACCATAATAAAGAGTTGCAGGAAAAAGCCGTGATCTATATCAATTCGGATGGGAATGGCCGCGGCTTTTATGGCGGCGGCGGTTCGCAGGCGCTGGAGACCTTTATGGATGAGATCACCCGGCATGTAAACGACCCGCAAACCAATGTGAGTGTGTACGACCGTAAAAGGGCACGTGAACTGGTGAGCGCGGCAAACGCAAAAGATAAAAAAGAAATACTGGACCGCAAGGGTGGCCGCCTGGAATCCCTTGGCTCCGGTTCGGATTATTCATCGTTTTTGCAGCACCTTGGTATCCCAACCCTTGACCTCGGCTTTGGCGGTGAAGATGGCGGCGGGGAATACCATTCAATTTACGATTCGTTTGATGATTACCGCCGGTTTAAAGATTCATCATTTAAGTACGGCGTTGCTTTATCCGAAACCGCCGGGCATGCCATTTTGCGTATGGCCGATGCCGACCTGCTGCCCTTTGATTTCCGCAGCCTGCAAACCACCATCGACAAATATGTGACCGAATTAACGGAACTGACCGACAAAATGCGCGAAAATACCGACCTCGAAAACCAACTGTTAAAAGCCAACGATTTCACCCTCGCCGCCGACCCTACCAAACACGAGCAGCCCCCGGCAGCAAAAGCCGAAGTGCCCAAACTTGATTTCACCACGCTAAAAACCGCGCTGGATTCCCTTAAAAAAAGCGCCGATAAATTATCCATCACCTGGATAGCCGCCTCATTAACCGCTGCCGACCATGATAAACTAAACAAACTGCTTTACCATGCCGAGCAGCAATTATTAAACGACGGCCTGCCCCGCCGCCCCTGGTACAGGCATACCATTTACGCCCCCGGCTTTTATACCGGCTACGGCGTAAAAACCCTCCCCGGCATCCGCGAAGCTATTGAACAACGCAACTGGACGGAGGCGCAGGAACAGATAGGCGTAGTGGCGAAAAGTATTGATAATTTGGCGGGGTATTTGAATGCGGCAGGGCAGTAAATAATCTTGAAATGGCTAAAAAGGGCGTTCCCCGCTGGTAGAAGCGGGTCGCGTGCTCTGCTCATACTACACAAGCCTTGCCCACAAGGCCGGTATCCGCGACGCCCGCTAACGCAATTCCATTTTTCCGCCTTTGTTGGTGTTATCACCACAGGTGTTTGGAAGATTTCAATTGGTGCCAAAACTCCCTCCCACGGGGAGGGGTGCGGCTGACAGTGAAGTGGCGGGGAGGGGTTTCGCCGTCATGTTGGAGCGAATAAACGGTTGCCCGGATAGTTCGCTAAACCCCACCCTTCCCCGCCCCAGGGCGGGAATCGCACTCGACCGCCGCTTTTTTAGATATTCCGAACACCTGTGGTGATAACACCAACAAAGGTGGGAAAAACCGAAACGTTTTATTTTTTACGACTATACTTTTTATACCGTTTTATAGCTGTGATCTGCTTCAATGCACCGCCCCAAAGGTTCATATGTCCATGGTCGTTTGCGTCAAAAACGGCATCAATAACAACATAATGACCCTTCAATTTGCTCGAATTCTTGAATTTGAATTGGTTTAAATGTACCCACAAACCTTTGTTATACCTGTTTGCTTTGAAGTCCCCTTCGTTTAAATATATTGCATCCGCTTCCCAATCCAAGTTTAAATAACCAACTACTTGGATTTGTGTCCCTTCATACACGTCAGGAGATTCCAATATTTCATTTATGGGAATACGATATGGAGCGTTATGACCATTAGGCCGCTCCGAATATTTTATTGAATCTTGGCCATTTACTTTGGAAATGAGCAATAGAAGGTTTAAAATAGTTATCGAAATAATTAAATGGATTTTCATTAGCGGTTTAGCTATAAAACAAATATATCATTTAAAGTTTGCCGCGAAAAAATATCGGTTACACCTCGTTAAACACCCCCACTCCCAACTCAATCCTCTTAAAAGTCTCCGCTTTCCCCAGCAACCCGGCAATATCAAATACATGTGGGCCAAACTTGCCGCCAACCAGCATGATGCGGAAAGGCAGCAAAACCTCGCCGGGTTTAATGGCTTTTTCTTCGGCCAGGGCTTTAAAGGTGGTTTCAAGTTCAGCGGGTTCCCAGGTTTCTAAAGTGCTTAGTTTGGTGATCAGTAAATTGAAAAACTCTGTTTTAGCATCCGTCCATCTTGGTTTAACGGCGTTAATATCATATTCCTTTGGCGCTTCAAAAAAGTAGCCGGCCTGCTGGTAGAAATCGGGCAATAAAACACAGCGGTCCTTCACCTGCTCAATAACTTTCAGCAAATAAGCATCATCGGCAACCACAATCCCCTTATCCTCCAAAATGGCTTTTACTTTTGGCTTTAAGCTTTCAGCTTTCACCTTCCTTATCCATTCCGCATTGAACCATTTGGCTTTTTCAAAATCAAATTTTGCCCCGGCCTTGCTTACGCGGTCGAGGGAGAATTTTTGCACCAGTTCATCAAGCGAAAATATTTCCTGGTCGCTGCCGTCGTTCCAGCCGAGGGTGGCCAGCAGGTTTAAAAATGCTTCGGGCAAAAAGCCAAGCTCGCGGAAACCGGGCGTAAGCTCGCCGGTTTTGGCATCGAACCAGTTCATGGCATATACCGGGAAACCCAGGCGTGCGCCATCGCGTTTGCTTAATTTACCATGACCATCAGGCTTTAATATCAGCGGCAAATGCGCCCATTTGGGCATATCGGCCTTCCAGCCCAAATAATCCCACAATAATAAATGCACAGGCGCTGATGGCAGCCACTCCTCGCCCCTAAAGGCATGCGATATTTTCATCAGGTAATCATCCACCACAACAGCCAAATGGTAGGTAGGCATACCATCGGCCTTTAATAAAACCTTATCATCAACCTGGTTGGTTTCAAAACTTACCTGGCCGCGTATCAAATCATTAAAGCTCACCCGTTCATCCGCAGGCATTTTTATACGGATAACATGCGGGGTATTGGCATCAAGCAACTCGTTTACTTCGTGTTCGGTTAGCGATAGCGAATTGCGCAAACCATCCCGGTAAACCTGCCCGTATTGGAAGTTAGGTATCTCGCGGCGGTTTTGTTCCAGTTCTTCGGTGGTATCAAAAGCATAATAGGCATGGCCCTGGCGCACCAGTTTTTCGGCATATTCGCGGTAAATGGCCTTGCGTTCGCTTTGGCGGTAAGGGGCATAGGCGCCACCGGCAACCGGGCTTTCGTCGGGCATCAGGCCGCACCAGGCCAAACAATCTAAAATATATGCCTCAGCGCCTTCTACATAGCGGCTTTGGTCGGTATCCTCGATCCTTAAAATAAAATCGCCATGGTGTTTTTTGGCGAAAAGATAATTAAACAACACGGTACGTACCCCGCCCAGGTGCAAACCACCCGTAGGACTTGGCGCAAACCTTACTCTAACTTTTTTATCAGACATAGTGCGGCAAAGATAGTTTTAGTATGGGAAGTCCGAAAGACCGGGAGGCTGAAAGTAGGAAAGTTGTTTTTGGTATGACGGAAGGGGAGTGCGGAAGTAGGAAAGTCTGACCGCATGCCGCCTTAGCTTTAGCGGTGGCGCAAAGTACCTGCAACTGTAATCTGATCAATGTTTTATAACGCTTTTGACGTTAATCAACTCGACCAACTACTCAAGTAATCAACCCAATCCAACTTAATCAACCCAATCCAACTTAATCAACTTATATTTGCCGCTATGATCATATTCAACGATACCGTAATTGTGGAAGAAGCTGTCCACCTGAAATGGCTTAAATGGGTAAAAGAAGTGCATATCCCGGCGGTAATGGCTACCGGTTATTTTAAATCGTACCAAGTACTTAATGTTATTGATTCGCCGAACGAAGGGGTAACTTATTGTGTTCAGTATTATGCCGATAGTATTGAAGATTTTACGCATTTTTATAATAAGCACCTGCACCAGTTGCAGGCAATACATAACCAGGAGTTTGAAAACCAGTTTGTGATCTTCAACACCCTAATGAAAACTGTTGACTAAAAATGAAGATCACTGAGACTGCCATTGAAGGATTGCTGATCATTGAGCCACGTGTGTTTAATGACGGCAGGGGCTATTTTTACGAAAGCTATAATAAAGCCAAATTTACAGAGGCAGGCATCGCCGTGGATTTTGTGCAGGATAACCAATCTTTTTCGCATAAAGGCGCCGTGCGGGGCCTGCATGGCCAGGCTGATCCGTTTGCGCAGGGCAAACTTGTGCGGGTAATTAACGGTCGTGTACTTGATGTTGCCCTTGACATCCGTAACGGGTCCCCAACCTATGGAAAACATGTTTCGGTTGAACTTAGCGGCGAGAATAAACGGCTGCTTTGGATACCTGCCGGTTTCCTGCATGGCTTTGCCACCCTCGAAGACAACACTATTTTTACCTATAAAGTAGATAATTATTACGACAAGGCTTCAGAAATTGGCGTGATATGGAATGACAAAACCCTCAATATCGACTGGGGCATAGCGCAGGACGACGTTTTGTTATCGCCAAAAGATGAGCAGCTCCCCGATTTTAGTTCCTTCAAGAGCCCCTTTTGACCTTGATTAAACGGATTTAAGGATTTGCAGGATTTTTCCAGCCCGATTTCTCTTTAAATCGTAAAAATCCTTAAATCCGATTAATCCAGGTCGGTTATTGCTTTATCAAATTATACAGCTCATCCAGCTTTGGAGTCAGCACAATTTCAATCCGCCTGTTTTTAGTGCGCGCCTCATTGGTATTCGCCGGGTCATTTGGTTGGTATTCGCTTTTTCCTGTGGCGGTAAGGCGGTGCGGGTCTACTTTCTCTGCTTCGGTAAGGTAGCGGCAAACTGACGTCGCACGCAGCACGCTTAAATCCCAGTTATCTTTTATCTGCCCAAGGTTAATTACTTTTTTATCGTCGGTATGCCCTTCAACTGCTATGTTAATATCCGCCTCTTTGTTCAACACCACTGCGAGTTGTTTTAGCGCCGCCTTTCCCCGCTCGTCAATCACGATGCTTCCCGACGGGAAAAGTAACTTATCAGCTAATGAAACATATACCTTACCATTCTTTATATCAACCGTTAAACCGCTTTGCTGAAAGCCGAGCAGTGCCTGCTGCAATTTATTCTTTAAAGCGTTGGTAGCTTCATCGCGCTTGCGCAAAGCATCTTCAACTTCCTTTAACCTGGCCTCTCTTTTTTTCAGGTCGGTAGATAGTTCGCTCACCTTTGATGAGCTGCTGTTGAAATTATTGTTCAGGGCGCCATATTTATCATTCAATGTATTGTAGTTGTCGTTTAACGTCGCGTAAGTGCCTTTTAGGTCCCTGAGTTCGCGGTGTAAGCGCATCGTGTCTGCCCGCAACTTTGCAACTGTGTCTTCGAGGCTCCCGGTGCGGATAGAAAGCGAATCGCGTTCAGCGACCAACGCTTTATATTTTTTAGGGGAAAGCACGACACATGACTGAAATGCCATCAATAAAATTGCTGCAAGCAAACTATATTTAATTTTCATGGTAAAAAGATATTAAGGTTAAGCAAGGGCGTTATTTAAAAAAGCATTAAGCGGGTAAATTTTACTGCAAATTGCGGCCACGGCTGCGACAGCGTCCGGAAGTAATAATTCTTCGTCTTTCAATTCGCGAAAAGCTACAAAGCTTTTTAGTTTCAACAGTTCAATATTTTCATTTTCAGCGCTATACTCCCTCGGAACAGTTTTTAATTGTTCCTGTTTACGGAATTCGCCAAATAACTCAATAAATTCAGGATTGTCAATTATTTTTTTCAGATCGTTGGCATTATAATCAATTTCCTGTCTGATAGCTTTTAAATGATCCTTTTCGGGCATCCAGTATCCGCCCGCTATCATTGAATTTCCGGGCGAAATTTGGAGGTAATATTCGGCCCTGCCGGCTTTCACTCCTTTTGTAGGGATACTTATACCAAAATTATTTTTATACGGTGTTTTATCTATCCTGAAGCGTATATCGCGGTAGATGCGCATTACACATTTCTTAGCATCCAGGGCATCGTCAATATTGGGGTCTATTTTATGGAGCAGTTTGAGCAATTCGGCTGTAAATTCAATTACATTTTCGCGCGCAGCTTCGTACCGGCCCTTGTTGGCCTGGAACCACTCCCGGTTATTATTTTCAATCAGCGCTTTTAAAAAATCAAAGGTATGGCGTTGTATCATCGGTATCTAAATGTGGCTGGTAATTTATCTTAGGCGATAACCAATACAAAAGCAAAACCCGGGAATACCTGAAATTTATGGGCGCAAGTAAAAGGCAGCCCACCAATAGTACCCCTGTGTACAGCCAGGGCGAATCGGAATTATGGGTCAGCAAATAAGTGACCGCAACAATTGCAAACGCTTCCATTACATTTAGGGCATAACTCACATACATGGCCGCGTAAAAATAACCCGGTTCTATTTCGAAATGCAAATTACAATGCGGGCAATGTTCGTGAATCTTGTTGGACCCGAAATTATACATCCCCCCGCTAAACATATTGCCTCGGCGGCAACGGGGGCACCTGGTGTGCAACATAGCCCAAGATTTAATGGTTTGAGACATAATTTTTGCGGAAAGCCAAAAAATCCAGGCTTAGTTTAAATGCAGCTTTTCGTCGCGCATGTCAATGCTAACATTTTTACGGCGAAATTTTTTATACCAAACAAATCCCACTACGCCAACAGCAAGGTAAGGGGCAGCCAACAAAAACATGATGCCCTTATTTAAGCCATTGGCAGCTGTACCACCATTTTTCGTATTTGATGCCACAGTAGCGGCGCATTGGGCGCATTGTGCTTTAACGGGCTTTACGCTGATGAGCATCAAGCCAAATACAATAAGAAACAATAGCGTTTTTAAGCTTGCCTTCATGCCACAAATTTAGTTATTTAATTTTAAGAAGCAATTTTGGAAGGTCTGGATTTCCAATAGCAGGTATTGATCTGATGAAGAAGCTATAAACATACATTCACTTAAATTCACAGCCTCAACCGCAGCGATACCGACCGCCCAAGCGCATGTACCAGTTCCGGATCGATGGATTTAGCGCCATCCTTTTGAATCCACAAGCTCTTTTCATCTTTAACCAACGATACCTTATCACCGTTTAACAATATGTCAAATTCAGTGGTGTGCTGGTTAATTTGTTTGCTGTTAATGATCTGGTAGACGTAATCATTTTCCTTAAAAGTAATTCTTAGTGGCAATCCCATAGTCGCTGTCCTCGCTTGTAAAGATAGGCGTTATCCTCTTTGTGCGGCATTTATTTAACATTTTTTCATCAGAAAAATTGTTTTGCAGATTAAAACACATCAACAAACAATTGCAGCCTGCATTTTTTCAATCATTAATGGCAGCCAAATTAAATCAACGAAACTAAACGCAGCGACCTCATGAACGCCGCTAAAAAAACATTTAAACCGTGAATAATCCATTAATCAGGTTAATCAGCGGTCAAAAAAAGAGCCCCGGATTACCCGGGGCCCTATCAAAACACACTAACCTAAACAAAACAGTTTTATTAATAACCACGATAGTGATCATGATGATAATGATGGGGATAACCATAACCAACATAACATCCTGAAGTTACCGATACAAAAGCGGCTATTATAAGTGCAAATGCAAAAAATTTCCTTTTCATGGCTTTAAATTTTAATGTCGGCGCCTGCAACTGCTGGCGTTTGTATGTTTGATAGATTTAATTTGAAAAGGATTAATCGGGGGGAGGGAAATATTGGTGGGTTAGCTCCGGCCATTAAATAATTTATCCCTTACCAAAACGGTTTACTCTATGATGATCAAATTTTTCGTGTAAAACCCACGTCAATATCAGGTTAGGCAATTGTTACTCAATTTCAAAAATTGTACCTTTGCGCTAAATTAATTGACCCTCATTTCATGAAGTTGAATATTGATTACCAGGAAAAATTCCAGTCGCGGCATATTGCGCCAAACAAGGCCGATACCGCACAAATGTTAAACACTGTCGGTGTAAATTCGCTTGATGAATTGATCGCACAAACCATTCCGGGAAAGATCAGGCTTAAAGCCCCTTTAAATCTTCCACCCGCAAAAAGTGAGTTCGATTACCTGAATACGCTAAAACAAACTGCCTCAAAAAATAAAGTTTACAAATCATACATAGGCCAGGGTTATTATGATGTGATAGTGCCCGGCGTAATACAGCGCAATATTCTTGAAAATCCGGGCTGGTACACCCAATATACCCCCTACCAGGCCGAAATTGCACAGGGGCGCTTGCAGGCGCTGCTGAACTTCCAGACCATGGTGATCGACCTTACCGGGATGGAAATTGCCAACGCGTCGCTGCTTGATGAAGGCACAGCTGCCGCCGAGGCCATGTTTATGCAATATAGTCTCCGTAAAAATCAAAAAGCCAATGTGTTTTTTGTGTCCGAAGAATTGTTCCCGCAAACCATTGATATTTTAAAAACCCGCGCACAGCCTTATGGCATCGAATTAAAAATCGGCGACCACCGTACTGTTGAGCTTACCGATGATATGTTTGGCGCGATAGTGCAATATCCTGCTGGTAATGGCGCAATTTACAATTATACCGCCTACGCGGCTGAAGCCCATGCTAAAGCCATTAAATTAACTGTTGTTGCCGATATGATGAGCCTGGCGCTTTTAACCCCTCCGGGCGAATGGGGCGCTGATATTGTTGTTGGCTCGAGTCAGCGCTTTGGCGTGCCTATGGGTTTTGGCGGACCGCACGCCGCGTTTTTTGCTACAAAAGAAGAATATAAACGCTCGATCCCCGGTCGTATCATTGGCGTTACTATTGACAGCGCCGGCGATTATGCTTTGCGTATGGCGCTGCAAACCCGCGAGCAGCATATCCGCAGGGATAAAGCCACCTCGAATATCTGCACTGCGCAGGCATTGCTGGCTATAATGGCCGGTATGTATGCCGTTTATCACGGCCCCGCGGGCATAAAACTGATCGCCGAAAGGATACATGGCTTAGCGGTTTTACTGTCAAAATCTTTAGGGCAATTGGGTTATAAACAATTAAACGAATCGTTTTTTGATACGCTGCGGTTTGACCTCGGCGACCTGGCCGGACCGGTACACGCCGAAGCAATAAATAACGAAATGAACTTTCACTATAAAGGTTCGGAGGTTACCATTTCAATTGATGAAACCACCTCGCCCGAAGATATTAAAACCATCGTTCGTTTTTTTGCAAGGGTAAAAGGTAAATCGCTGAATGATGTTGGTTTTGATGAATTGAAGCAAGATCTCAAAACTGTTATCCCTACCGGCCTGCAGCGCAGATCAGCTTATTTGACGCACCCACTTTTCAATTCTCATCATTCGGAGCATGAGATGCTGCGGTATATCAAATCTCTTGAGGCAAAAGACCTTTCGCTTTGCCACTCGATGATCGCCTTAGGGTCGTGTACCATGAAACTGAACGCCACCACCGAAATGGTGCCCGTTACCTGGGCGGAGTTCAGCAAAATGCACCCCTTTGCCCCAACCGACCAGGTAGGCGGTTATATGCAGCTGTTTGATGAACTGAATAACTGGCTTTGTGAGATCACCGGCTTTGCGGCCATGAGCCTTCAGCCAAATGCCGGGGCGCAAGGTGAATATACCGGTCTAATGGTGATTCGCGCCTACCATCGCGACAGGGGCGAAGGCCACCGCAATATAGCCCTGATCCCTTCATCGGCGCATGGCACTAACCCTGCGTCAGCGGCTATGGCCGGGATGAAAATAGTTGTGGTAAGATGCGACGATAACGGCAATATTGATGTTGCCGATCTTAAAGAAAAGGCGGAACAATATAAAAATGAGCTTTCGGCCCTGATGGTGACCTACCCCTCAACCCATGGCGTATTTGAAGAATCGATCATCGAAATATGTGATATTATTCATCAAAACGGCGGCCAGGTATATATGGACGGCGCCAATATGAACGCGCAGGTGGGTTTAACAAGTCCGGCCAATATCGGCGCGGATGTTTGCCATTTAAACCTGCATAAAACCTTCTGTATCCCGCATGGCGGCGGCGGTCCGGGTATGGGGCCTATCGGTGTGGCAAAACACCTGGTACCTTATTTACCTGGACATGCGGTTGTTGATATTGAGCGGGGTAAATCCATCCACGCCGTATCTTCTGCGCCCTGGGGATCAGCATCTATTCTTATTATTTCCCATGCCTACATCGCTATGATGGGAAGTGAGGGCCTTACAGACGCAACCCGCTATGCGATACTGAATGCCAATTATATCAAAACCCGTTTGGAGCATCATTACCCGGTTTTATACACCGGCGTTCATGGCCGCTGCGCACACGAAATGATTTTGGATTGCCGCGCCTTTAAAAACTTTGGCATCGAGGTTACCGATATTGCCAAGCGGTTGATGGATTATGGTTTCCATGCGCCAACCGTATCTTTCCCGGTTGCCGGTACGGTTATGGTTGAGCCAACAGAATCAGAACCAAAACATGAGCTTGACCGTTTTTGCGATGCGATGATCTCTATCCGTCATGAAATTGATGATGTTGAAAAAGCCATCTCCGACAAAATTGATAACCCGTTAAAAAACGCACCGCATACTGCATCAGTAATAACAGCTAACGAATGGGAACATCCCTACACCCGTCAAAAAGCTGCTTTCCCGCTGCCTTACGTAGCTAATTATAAATTCTGGCCATCAGTTGGCCGTGTGAATGACACGTACGGCGACAGGACGCTGATCTGTTCATGCCCGCCGCTAACAGACTATGAGTTTGAAGAAAGCGAAGTAACGACGCCGGAATACGGGACGTGAAAATGTGCCGATGTGCGGGTTTCAAATGTGCGAAAATGACTAAAAAATGGTTGCACATTTAAAAAATTAAAAATCATCCGCACATTTGCACATCAATATGATAGCTAAGACACCACCGCCCCCCTATTACGCGGTAATCTTTACCTCACTACGCACAGACGGCGACCAGGGCTACAGCGCCATGGCGGAAGAAATGGATAGACTTTCCCAACAGCAGGAAGGTTATTTGGGTATTGAATCTGCCAGGAATGAATTGGGCATAACCGTTTCCTACTGGCGGTCGTTGGAAGATATAAAAAACTGGAAATCAAACGCCCGGCACCTTTTTGCCCAAAAGACCGGCCGCGAAAAATGGTACGAACATTACAAGGTCAGGATCTGCAAAGTTGAGCGGGATTATGAGTTTTAAATACTAACTGACCCCATTTTGAAAATCCTTTAATTCTGAAAATTCTGATTCCGGCAATTTTTCACCGCCAAAATCCCCGCACTCACCGACTTCTTTTTGCCGCTAACCTAATTCACATTGCTGTTTTTAATGTTTGGGAGTAATTTTAAATCAGATTTTAATAACAACCATAATCTGATACTGAAATGGACGCTTACCAAAACACATATTCCGATATTAATGGAATGACAATAGATGAATACAGTTTTGTTCATCATGCATCCGCCGGGCTTAGCCAAAACCAAATGCAAACTTTTATGCTGGTTTATAACAGCCGGAGAAAAAATCCCACTGATATATTACTGGCTACGCTATTAGGATTTTTAGGCCTTGCAGGCGTTCAAAGGTTTATGACCGGGCAAATTATTTTAGGCTTGCTTTATTTCTTTACAGGTGGGTTTTTTCTGCTCGGCACTATTGTCGACCTATTTACTTACAAAAGTATTGCTAACGATTACAACAGGCACCTGGCTTACGAATGCTACCACATTGCCAGGGCAGCAAATTAATTCCGATTGCGGGGATTAAATAAATAACCGCAACTCTATCATATATTATCGGGGAGACCCAATAAGCACAAAATCCATCTGTCAATAAACTTGCAGATGGATTTTGTGTTTATGTTCTTTCCAAGGTCTTAAATCCGAATTCTAAAATCCGTCCCGATAGCTATCGGGATCCGAAATCATTTCCCCAGCGATTTCTCCCTCACAGCTTTAAACTCCGATCCATCCTTCCAACCAGGGAACGTAGTTTCATTACTAAGTTTAAGCCCAACGTTAAAAAGCAGGCTGGCCACCTCGGCCATACCGTCAGCATCCATAGCTGCCGAATAATTATCGGATGCCTGGTGGTAATGCAGGTCGCCGTATTCTTTTTGCTTTTGTTTGCCCCAGGTCTGGCCATGGGCGGTGCTTTCGGCGCCGTTATTTATATCAAGCGCCGGGACGCCCACCTTTGCAAAATTAAAATGGTCCGACCGGTAATAACCTCCTGCGCCGGGGTTTTTATCGCCGGTCACCTTTTTGCCATCCTGTTTTGCCAGGTCTACCACATAATTTTCCAGGTAGTTTTGACCTTTTCCGGTTATGGCAAAATCGTTGGTTTCGCCGTAATCGCCCAAAGCATCCATATTAAGGTCGGCTACGGTTTTATTTAATGGAAAAATAGGATGGGTAGCGTAATATTCCGATCCCAGCAGGCCCTGTTCTTCGGCCGTTACAGTTAAAAATACAATGGAGCGCGCCGGCCGGTCCTTTAATTGGGTAAATGCATGGGCCACGCTTAATACCGCAGCTACGCCGCTGGCATTATCAACCGCGCCGTTATAAATACTATCGCCTTTGGCATCTGGCTTACCAACGCCAAGATGGTCCCAATGGGCGGTGTAAAGAATTGTTTCATCTGGGCTGGTTTTTCCTCTCAGCATCGCAATCACATTATGCGAGGTAGAGTATTTTAATTTGTTGTGAATGGATAATGTCGCGTTAAGCTTTAAAGGTACAGCTTTAAATTCACGCTTGCGGGCAATAGCGCGGATATCGCCGGTTATCCCAGCCGCCGCAAACAGTTTTTTAGCGGCATCTTCGGTGATCCATCCTTCAACTTTGCATCTAGAAAGGTGTTTATCAGTTTGCTGCAGGTAAAGTTTGGCGCCGGTAAAGCTGTTTTGTATCACAGTCCAGCCATAGCTTGCCGGCTCGGTTTGATGAACGATAATTATCCCCGCGGCTCCTTGCCGCGCCGCTTCTTCATATTTATAGGTCCACCGGCCATAATAAGTCATGGTATCGCCTTTAAATAAGTTATGCTCCCCCGATTTAAAGCCGGGGTCGTTAACCAGTACAACTACGGTTTTACCCTTTACATCCAGCCCGGCATAATCGTTCCATTTATATTCTGGCGCCACAATGCCATATCCGGCAAAAATGAGCGGAGAGTTTTTTAGCTGTATGGTATCCACCTCACGCCGGGTCGAGGCCACAAAATCAGTTAAACTATGCAAGGCTATACTCGTTTTACCACCGCTTATGTTCAATGTTGCTGATGGTGAACTGGTAATTTCAACCATCGGCACATCCTGGAAATAGCTGCCATTATTGCCAGGCTCAAGCCCCAGCTTTTTAAATTGCGACGAGATATAGGCTATGGCCTTTGTTTCACCTGCGGTAAATGGTTTGCGTCCCAGTAACGAATCGTCGGCAAGCACAGCGATATGACTTTTTATTTCATCCCCGGTTACGGGATTGTCGTTTTCATTGTGCTTGCATCCCGTCAGTAAAATAATTGCCGTTACAAATAAAAGGCAGGTACTGGTTATTCTCATAATTATGTGATTTGCCCAAAAATAGCGAAAAAGCGTGAATGACAAGAATGGTATAGCCGACCGGAAACGAACAGTTAATTGTATCAAAACGTTGCAGTTTAAAAAATTATACTTTATTACAATTTGCTGTTAATCAATTATTTAACACAACGGCACATTGTTTGATTGCCTATAATCGTAATAATAACATGGTAATGAATAACGGGAAACAAATAAAACGGCGCACCTACTTGCAGGACCGTTTTGAGATTTTAATGAGAAGGCAAAAAACTGGTGAGGCCACATTCAGCGAACTGACAGAGCTTGACGACATTGTAAACAGGTACCCCGAGATACGGAATATGATCATCAGGGAGGACATGCTTATGGACGGCACCGATGGGTTTAACGAACCGGCAAATCAGCTTGAATTGTCAGAGAATACCGTTATGCAGGAATCACGGCGGCCGGGGCTTTTAAGCCGGCTAAAATCTTTCGTTGCCCGAATTTTTAACTCACAGTTTTCAGTCGCAAAACCAGGAAAATTTTCTGTCAGCAAGGAGTTGATGATGTTCTGCTAAAATCGGCCATACAAAATGTTACCGTTAATACAGCATGGCCCTTATTGCCTCGAGGTCAAAAGCCAGTTTATCCCTTCGCATCTGATTTTTTGCCATTAACAGGTCTATTGAGACATGCAATTCTTTGGCGTTTTGCGTAGCGGTAAGCAATCTTTTATTAGTTCTCCTCCCGCTTAACCACCACATAATATTTTTTTTCTTAAACTTAGTACTAATTGATGACTATTACACTATTTATTGTCTGCAGCGATAAAAACCTGATTAAAATTAAAACCCCGGCATTGCCGGACTTCTTAACTATACAAATTAAACTTTATCTTCGTCAGTATTTCTACCCTTTTTTAACATTATACAATGAAAAAATTATTTTTACTGGCAACATTGCTTGCTTTTACCTGCAATACATTTGCCCAAAGCGTGGACCTTCGCCGGAAAATTGAAGTGAGCGGTACCGCTGAACAGGAAGTTACCCCCGATATCATTAATGTGTCCATTTCTTTACAGGAGTATATGAACGGCAAAAACAAAATAACCATTGACGCGCTGGAAAACCAACTGGAAAATGCCGTGAAGGACGCGGGTATCCCGAAAGACGATTTCACTATCAATAACCTTTCGGCATACAATAATTATTACCAGAAGAAAAAAGATCCCGATTTTTTGGCGGCCAAGCAATATGGCATCCGGTTTCACGACCTGGATAAATTTAACCGGGTGTTGAGCGGGGTTGATCCGAAAGGCATACAATCAACCAATATCGACAGCTACGATTACTCAAAGATCACCGAATTAAAACATGATCTGAAAATACAGGCGCTATTGGCTGCAAAAGATAAAGCCACCTATTTATTAAATAGTATCGGCGAAAAACTGGGCGGCGTTATTGATATTACCGAAGTTGACAATGGCAATAACCAGGGCTTTATTGCTAACAGGGCCGTGTTATTTAGTGCAAAGGCGCAGGTAGCCGATTCGGATATTGATTTTAAAAAAATAAAATTAAGTTTCCAGATAAACGCTGTTTTTGAAATTGTTAACTAAACTTCCAACCATAACCTGATTATTTCCGGATATTTTCAAGCGTGGCCGTTGGGGCATTGCAATTTTTGTAAATAAATCGCCCGTTTTAAGAAGAATTTTAAATCTCAACAACCTGAAAATCTTGCTTCAAGGATTTTTTGTAGCCTTACAGCCCCCTTGTAAATGTTATAGTAGCTCAAGTATAATGTTTAGAGAAATAAATACTTATTTTGAAGAAATTTTATTTCACAGATTAAAGATTTTACCGGATTTTCAGTCATCCCCGTTAACACAATATTAAATTTATATTTTGTTGCGCATTGATCAATAAGTGCTTGACAATGTGGATAATACATTATATATTTATATCCCTGATAAACCATGGCATGATCCGTACACGCTATAATAAAGTACTTTTGGTGGCACCCGAAGTTTTTCCGGATGCGTTATTAACTAACCATAAAAATGTAATGCGCATTTCGTCAGTTGGCAGTGTTTTCCCTTCGCTCAACGAACTAAACCCCGAAATGGTCGTATTCGATTACGAATTCGTAGGGAAAGACCTTGAAAAAATCCTCCGCCGCATCAACAACAATACCTTTTACGATAAGCTGAAAATTTGCTGCTATAAAAGCGGGCCGCACGAAAAAACAGATGGCTTGCTAAAAGCGCTTGGCGTTGATTACCTCATCTACCAGGAAGACCTGGTGAATGCTTCGAAGAGCAAAAAACTGGTCAATAATTTTAATGCCGTGCTTGATTCGTCAATTTTGAAATGGATTGGAGCAGTTTCTAATTAATGTCGCAATGATATTTCCCAAGCATTTGTAATTCCTTAATTTTTATTTTATTTCCCGGTGCTTTTGTGCTGCCCTGGCGCTCCTTTCTGCATCAAAAAATCAGCCACAAAATAGGCTAACAAATCAAAAAAAAAATTGTAACCTTTTATTATCCTTTTCGTAAAAGGGATTTCGGATGTTTTTATAATTTATCATTAAACCTACTTATGTACAGCAATTTGAGAAAATAAATATTGTGCTAACCCTCCCTAATTGATCGATCATGATATACCATAAATTCGAAAGAGTGTTATTGGTTGCCCCCAATATATTTTCGGTACAGCTGTTAAACAGCCATAAACAGATCAAACACATCACTTCCGCCGATCGTGTTTTTCCAGCTATTTATGAGATGGCCCCAAATATGATCGTATTTGATTATGATTACCTGAGTGACGATATGGAAAAAATATTGCGCCGCATCCGCACAAATCCTTACTACAATAAAATTAAGATATGCTGCTTTAAGAGCAGCCCCAACAGAAAAATTGACACCTTCCTCCAGGTGCTGGGCGTTAACCACGTCATCTACAAAGATGAATTGCACAACCACACAAAAGCCGCCATTAACCACGTTAAATCAATCTTCGACTCTGCCGTTACCGATCTGCTGGTAAACGCTTCCTTTCAATAACCCGAATCCCGTTACCTTTTATCAGGTTATCCACTCAAATTTAGTATAAGGTACAAGCACTTCTGGTATCTTAATACCAGTTTCGGTTTGGTTATTTTCCAGCAATGTTGCTACTATCCGGGGCAAAGCAAGCGCGCTGCCGTTAAGCGTATGGGCCAATTGCGTTTTACCTTCGGCATTACGGAAACGAAGTTTTAACCGGTTGCTCTGAAAAGTCTCAAAGTTCGATACCGACGATACCTCCAGCCAGCGTTGCTGGGCCGCGCTCCAGGTTTCCATATCGTGGGTTAATGCGGATGCAAAGCTCATATCGCCCCCGCATAAACGTAAAACGCGGTAGGGCAGTCCCAATTTTTCCAATAGTCCCTGTACGTGCAGGCACATTTGTTCATGAACCTGGTATGATTGATCGGGATGCGTCACCTGCACTATCTCCACCTTATCAAACTGGTGCAAACGGTTTAGCCCGCGCACATGGGCGCCGTAAGAGCCGGCCTCCCTGCGGAAACATGGCGTATAACCACAGTTTTTTACCGGCAGTTCATCCGCTTTTAAAATCACATCCCGGTACATATTGGTAATAGGTACTTCTGCTGTTGGGATCAGGTATAAGTTATCGTTTCCCACAAAATACATCTGCCCCTCTTTATCCGGCAGCTGGCCTGTGCCGAACGCGGATGCCTCGTTAACCATCAGCGGCAGCATTACTTCACTATACCCTGCTTTTTCGGCTTCATCCAAAAAAAAGCTGATCAAAGCGCGCTGCAGTTTAGCCCCTTTATTTTTGTACACCGGGAAACCTGCGCCGGTTATTTTAACCCCAAGCTCAAAATCTATCAGGTTATATTTGGCAGCCAGTTCCCAATGCGGCAGTGCATTTTGGGGCAACTCCGGTTTAGCGCCGTTTTCAAGCACCACTTCATTTTCTTCGGGCGTAGTGCCTTTGGGCACGGAACTATGCGGCAGGTTTGGCAGCAGCACGAGCTTTTGATAAAGCTCATCTTCAATTGCAGCCAATTGCTCGCCAATCCGTTTTATATCTTCCTTCCAGGTGCCGGTTTTTGATTTAAGTACTTCAGCCTCAGCCTTGTTTCCGGCGCGCATCAATTCCCCCACCTGTTTCGCAGCAGCATTTGCTTCGGCCGAGCTATTGTCAAGGTTGGTTTGTGTTTGACGGCGTTTATCATCCAGTTGAATAATTTCATCAACCAGCAGGGGCTGTTTAAAATTCTTCACAGCCAAACGATCTAAAACCTGTTCCCTGTTATCGCGGATATAATTAACTTGCAGCATCGGTGTTATTTTTTGGCAAAGATATAATTAGTTCATAGTTCATGGTTCATAGTTCGGGGGAATAGGAGAGTTTTTTAGTGCCGTCTCCTTTAGGCAGGATATTTTATAATACAAATTTTTTTACGGCCCTTATGATGATTTCGCCATTTAAGGGAAACCGATATTTATCTAATCCCCTCAAAAGGTTTTCCGCCTGTGTATTGTTTATCATTAATAATAAGGGCAGTATTGGGGAATAACTTACAGATCCTGGCTATCCCTGCTTCATCTATTTTGCCGCGCATTTCAAACTTTTCTATTTTAACCTTACCCATTTCATCGGGTATTCGAATGTCATCGGCAAAAAATATCATCAAGGTGTGTATTGGGCCAATTTCCATTATTTCGTCAGGTACTGTTTTTGCACTTATCACAATTCCTCCGTATGGATTATTCGTGATGATATTTTCATCTTTTAGCTTGGCCATCAATAAATCCTTATTATCTGTACTTTTCTTTCGTATCATCCAGCCGATCACAGGTTTTAAGTCAAAAGTTTTGTCATCTTGTTTCAAGCCAACAAAACCCGCCCATAGCTCCAGGGGGGTTGTAATAAAATTACCTTTGCCATCTCCATCCTCAAATTTTAAATCAACTTTAACAAGCTCATCAGGTAGCCCATTCTTCAGAGATACAGAATCAAGGTTATTTCTACTTCCGCGTTTGTCATAGGGAAAAAACTTAACGATCCAACCATTGGCCATAGCCGGAGGGCCACATGCAACACCTGAATGATATTTAAACATACTACGCCAAAAGGATTTGTCTTCCTCTCCCCGTGAAGCCGCTATGATTTTTTTTAAAACCGGTTCCATTTCATCAACCCACCAGTCCAAGTCATATTTTCGTAATGCCTCGGTTTTGGCTAAAACCTTCTGCCAGTCATCTTCGGTTCCTTCAAGGGTTATTTTTGGTATACCACATCCAATTCTTATCACTATAAATTCAAAGTATGACTTCATCGCATCCATTAAAGTTATTTGGGAAGCAATTTTTGTAATCGGAGTTGTTGTGGTAAAATCAGCAGTTAATGTTTCAGCGAGTTGTTTGCCGGTATTATTACTTATTTGATCGCTAAATTGCGAAAATACGTCCTGCCAGGGACTGTTAGGGTTATCAAGCGAAATTTTATTAGTACGTACAATCAAGGAAACTTTGCCATTAAAATCGACAAATAGGTGCCGCAGGCTTTCTGAATTATTATTTACATGCTGGGAAAAGCCTTGGCATATTAATAACCAAATCATATCTGGCGATAAGGTAAAGGGCCGGTGCTCTGCGTATGCATGATACATCCCCTCAAAGAAAGGATGATATCCTAAATTCACTAATTTATCATCTATAGCACTTTTAGCTACGATGTTAAACTGGGGTTTGACATGCTTGTATTCGTCTTCATAACTATTTTTATCATTATAGCTTTGAATCAAATCTTCAAGTATTGTTTGGTATGAATCAACCCGGAGTTTTTCTGCGGGCCTTTTCAAATCTTCAATATTAATGATGATCGATTTTTGAGCTTTAGCGACAAAAACGTTGAACAAAAGAAGTAAAATTACAGGCTTAAGCTTCATTAAACTAAATTAAGTATAATTTGCTGGCATGCAACATAATTTTACCAAACATTGATAACAATAGGCACGTTTTGCCAAAAAATGTAAAAACCTTGCGCTATTAACGCCGCAAATTGCAAATCACACTTCATTGATTATATTTGCGTTCGCAAAAAATATCATTTAACAATACGATGAGAGAAATACAATTCAGAGAAGCGCTTCGGGAAGCCATGGTTGAAGAAATGCGCAAGGATGATAAAATATACCTGATGGGCGAAGAAGTTGCCCAATACAACGGCGCTTACAAGGTTAGCCAGGGCATGCTGGACGAATTTGGCGCCAGGCGCGTAATTGATACCCCCATCTCTGAAGCTGGTTTCGCCGGTATAGGTATCGGCTCGGCTATGAATGGTTTACGCCCCATCATCGAGTTTATGACCTTTAACTTTTCGTTAGTGGCCATCGACCAGATCATTAACGGCGCGGCCAAAATTATGTCGATGAGCGGCGGGCAGTTCTCGGTTCCCATCGTGTTCCGCGGTCCGACCGGCAATGCCGGAATGCTCAGCTCGCAGCACAGCCAGTGTTTTGAAAGCTGGTATGCCAATTGCCCCGGTTTAAAAGTGGTTGTACCTTCAAACCCGGCTGATGCAAAAGGCTTGTTAAAATCATCTATTATTGATCCCGACCCGGTTATTTTTATGGAGTCGGAGCTAATGTATGGCGATAAAGGCGAAGTGCCGGAAGAAACTTACTATATACCCCTTGGCAAGGCCCATATCACAAAATCAGGCGCTGATGTTACCCTGGTAGGCTTTGGAAAGATAATGAAAGTGGTTAACGCCGCTGCCTCCGAACTTGAAAAAGAAGGCATCCACGCCGAAGTGATCGACCTGCGTACTGTTCGCCCGATTGATTATGATACGGTTATCGCATCCGTTAAAAAAACAAACCGTTTGGTGATTGTTGAAGAAAGCTGGCCATTAGGCTCCATAGCTACCGAGGTTGCCTTTAAAGTGCAAAAAGACGCGTTCGATTATTTAGACGCCCCGGTATTACGCATCATGGGCGGAGATGTTCCCCTGCCATACGCACCAACCCTGATACAGGAATACCTCCCGAACCCTGAAAGAGTGATTAAAGCGGTTAAGGAAGTGATGTATGTGGTTAAATAGTTGATTAGGTGAGTGGTTGATTAAGTGAGTGGTTGTTCCTCAGTGGGTTTAAAAAATTAAATGCGTAACTTAATCAACTCAATCCAACTTAATCAACTTTAAACTAATCAAAACAAAGCTCATGAAATATTTAAGTACCAATAACTTTTTCACCAGGTCGCTTTTGATCATTGGCATGATATGCTGCTGCTCGCTTTACGCAAGTTCACAAAGTACTGATAAACCTGCTACAGACGCAAAAACAACTAAAGCGGGCAAATCCACAAAAACAGCTAAATCAACCACAGATACAAAAACGGCTAAACCGGCCGCGGATACAAAATCAGATGAACCGGCCACGGATGCGAAACCCGCTAAAGTAGCAGCACCCGGATTTAAAAGTACTGTAGCTTTGTTAGACACCTTTTTTAAAAAATATAAAGATGGCGGCACCAGCCCCGCTATAGATTACCTTTTCGGCACCAATAAATTATTTACCGACACCACACAGATTGCCACGCTGAAAAGCAAGCTGGACGCTTTGCGGCAAACTATCGGGAAATATATTGGCCATGAACTGATCGTGCAGAAAACAGCCTCCACAAGCCTGGTTTTTTACAGCTACCTGGTAAAACACGAAAACCAGCCTATCCGCTTCACTTTTATGTTTTATAAGCCCAAAAACGATTGGGTATTATACCGATTTAAATTTGACGACCAGATGGATGCGGAGCTGGAAGAAGCCGGGAAGATCAATAATAAAAGACCTCAATAATTTTTTATATTCATAATTTCTCGGATTTTTGACCCAATTGATTTTTCTTTTCTTGTTTGATATAATCACTGACCCTTTTTTGATCCTCAACAGTCAATTCTTTGCTGGTAACTTAAAAATCTATACGGCTAATGGTTCGTTAATCGATCCGATGGCTAAAGTTTAACTTGATTCGATAAATTAACCATTCAGCGCCGTTTATAAACACTTCATCAGGTTTTTAAATCAGATGTGAATTTACATGGCTAAATTGTGCATTAAACAATTACCCAACATTGGAGATTCACACGGTTATCCTGATCGTTCATATTATTTGCGGTTTTACTGCGCTAACTGTGGGCATAGTACCGATGGTTGCACAAAAAGGCGGAAAGCTTCACCGCTCAGCAGGCAAAATATATGCGCGGGCGATGTACGGCGTTTCAGGCACTACACTTGGGCTGTTTTTGCTTCATCCCGAAAAACCTTTCCTGCAATTTTTGCTGTGTATAGGTATGCTGGGTTTTTACTTCACCTTTAGCGGGGTAAGGTCCGTAACACTTCACCGCAGGGATTTGCAATCACTTTTTGCCGACAGGCTGGTGGCTTGGCTTACGCTCATTGTATCATCATTAATGTTTATTTATGGCGGGTATATCCTTGTTTTCTCACTTATGCATCATGCCGGGGTATTTTTGGGGATACTTTATCTTGTTTTCGGCGCAGCACTGGGCAGCGCCGCGCAGGCCGAGGTAAAGAGTTTTTCATCAACCGCCTCTCCTCAAAAAATGCATTGGTTTTTCAATCACTTTATCAGGATGCTGAGCGCTTATATTGCAACTTTTACTGCCTTTTGCGTAGTGAATGTCCATTTTCTTCCTCCATTACTGGTTTGGATACTCCCCGGGGCGATCGGCGGCACGATGATCACCCTGCTGGTTAAAAAATATAAGCGTAAATTTAATAAAGAAGCGGGAAAGCCCGAATTTTCCTGATTACACGAAGGATTTGGCGTGTTTAAAATATTTTTCTGCCCACCCCGCTCCTGACTGCGCCCTTCTCCTGCCACACTGCATTTTATCATTCAAATGACACTAATCCGACACGTTTTAGGTAGTTTTGTTTGAAATATTATGACCATCACCAAAGAACAAGTTTTACAGGCCTTAAGCAATGTTGAGGAGCCAGATCTTAAAAAAGACCTGGTTACGCTCAACATGATACAGAACGTCCACATAGATGGCGATCATATCAGCTTTTCGGTTATTTTAACCACACCTGCCTGCCCGCTTAAAGCGATGATAGAAAATGCCTGCCGCAATGCCATTAAGTATTTTGTAAGCAAAGAAGCGATTGTGCATATTGATATGGCGTCGAAAGTTACCACGCAAAAAAATACGGGGGTACCCGGCGTAAAAAACATTATTGCGGTGGCTTCGGGCAAAGGTGGCGTCGGCAAATCAACCGTAGCGGTAAACTTGGCACTCGGCCTGGCAAAAACAGGAGCGAAGGTGGGTTTGATCGATGCGGATATCTACGGCCCGTCCATCCCCATTATGTTTGGATTGGAAGGCGCGAGGCCAAAGGCGAGGGATGTTGATGGCAAAAGCCGGATCGAGCCAATTGAAAAATATGGGATAAAGTTATTGTCAATAGGCTTTTTTACCGATCCCAACCAGCCGGTGCCGTGGCGGGGCCCTATGGTTTCAACAGCCGTAAAACAACTTTTCAACGATGCGGACTGGGGCGAACTTGACTACCTGGTTGTCGACCTTCCGCCCGGAACCGGCGACATACACATCACGGTGACGCAATCTTTCCCGGTAACCGGGGCCGTAATTGTTACTACGCCGCAAAATGTGGCCCTGGCCGATGCGAAAAAAGGGATAGGTATGTTTATGATGAATGCCATTAATGTGCCCATTTTGGGCATAGTTGAAAACATGTCGTATTTTACGCCAGCCGAACTGCCTGAAAATAGGTATTATATTTTTGGACAAGGTGGTGGCCAGAAGCTTGCTGAAAAGCTGGAAGTGCCGTTTTTGGGCGAAATTCCTTTGGTGAAAGGGATAAGCGACTCCGGCGATTCGGGGAAACCCATCGTGCTGGAAGAAGACAACATAATGGCCCGGGCATTTGTTGATTTGGCTAAAAAAGTAGCCCAGCAGGTTGCCATTTGTAACGCTGCTGCTATAAATAATACTTTTATTGTAAATAATTAATAACTTTACTTATAAATTGGTACAAATGAGTTTATTAGAAAAGGTGGAAGCGGCATTGGATACGATCAGGCCGTATTTGCTGACTGATGGCGGGAACGTTTCAGTAGAAGAGATCACCCCCGGGGGGGTGGTTAAACTGAAATTACTCGGCTCGTGCGGATCATGCCCGATGAGTATTATGACGCTTAAGGCAGGGATTGAAGAGGCTATAAAAAAAGCGGTCCCTGAAATTACTAGCGTCGAAGCCTTGAACCTGACGGACATTGACGATCCGAACGCGGTATTGCCGGAGAACCTCAGGTAATGTTAAGTTTTGTTAAAATGCCTTATAGCTTGTAGCAATAAGCTATTTTTGTGTAAAAAAAACGGAAGGATTTTTAAATAAGTCCAATAAAGTAAACCAGCCATTTAATTGGTACATGAAAAAGATATTAAGTCTGTTATTGTTTTTATTTGCAGCGGCAGCCGCTTTTGCACAAAAGCAGGAAAGGCCGCTGGTGCAGTTTACCGGTATTGTTCATAATGCCGATAGCACCAATGTTATTGTGCCTTATGTAAGCATTGTAAACACATCATACAAAGGACAGATCAGCCAGTCGAACTACGAAGGTTATTTTTCGTTTGTGGTGCATGAACAGGATACCATCCGGTTTTCAAGCGTGGGATATGCTTCCGTGAACGTGGTTATTCCAGCCAATGTCCAAAATAAAAGCTACACTGTCCAGGTTTTGCTTAAGCCGCAGATCATTAACCTGCCGGTTTTCAGGGTTTTCCCATGGGCAACTACCGAAGAATTTACAAAGGATTTTTTAACAATGAAAATTGCTGATGACGACCTGGCCATCGCAAGAAAAAACCTCAGCGCCGCATCGATAGAAACCATGGAGCGTACGTTACCAAGGGATGGCCTCGAAATGAGCAATATACAGGACTTTCACAACAGCATACTAAATTCCCACTCAACCGTTAACCCGCTCTTAAATCCGTTTAACTGGGGAAGCCTGATCAAAGAAATATCAGAAGGGGATAAAAGCCGAAGCGCGGATAATAGTAATAATAACAGCAGCACCACCGGAAATTAGACGCTTTGCTTTTAGTCGAAAGTCTTAAGTTCTAAGTCCCAAGGAAAGAAAGGAAAGAAATTCGACTTTTGACTTCAGACTGACGACTTTTGACTTACCTATCGTCCTTTCTTAACCGCAGGGAATTTCATTTTGTATTCTACTTCAACGATCCCTTTTGAAATATCGTTCAATTTTTTCTGGATCAGGCGCTTGCGCAGGGGGCTAAGCTTATCAATAAATAATTTACCTTCGATATGGTCATATTCATGCTGGATAATACGCGCTGCCATGCCCGAAAATGTTTCCTCGTGATGTTTCCATCCTTCATCGTAATAGGATAGCCTTATCGTCGCTTTACGCGAAACATCCTCCCTGATATCCGGGATGCTGAGGCAGCCTTCATTAAAAGCCCACTCTTCGCCTTTGTCTTCTAAGGCTATTGCATTGATGAAAACTTTCTTAAAATCTTTTAACTGGGGATCATCCTCCTCAAAAGGTGAAGCATCAACAATAAACAAGCGCATGGAAAGGCCAACCTGCGGTGCAGCCAAACCAACGCCGCGCGCAGCATACATCGTTTCGAACATGTTTTCAATTAGCTCTTTGATGTGGGGATATTCATCCGGCTCAATAGCCGTTGCTTTTCTCCTTAAAATTGGATCGCCGTATGCTACGATAGGAAATTTCATTAACGTTACTTGTTTTTTATGATGAAAGCTTTTAATGGTTTTATCATACAAAAATACACCATTATTGCTTAGGCTCAAATAGTAAGGTGATCATCTTTTCATTATCAAAAATTTCATTGCTTATTTCCAGCAATTGTTCGGCTGTAACTGCGTTTATTTTATGAAATATTTCTTCGAGGGTATGGATGTGGTTAAAAGCAAGAAGATTTTTGGCCATAGACATGATCACCCCCATGCGATTTTCTTCACCCAAAGCTATCTGGCCTATAAACTTTTGCTTTTCGTTATGCAATTGCAAGGTGCCAAGTTTTATATCGCGAAGCTTTTTTAGTTCTTTATGAACAAGGCGCGTGGCTTTTTCAACCTTTTCTTTATCTGTTCCAAAGTAAATAGAAAAAATACCGCAATCGGTAAATGTTGTATAACTCGAATCAATGGTATAGGCTATCCCGTATTTTTCCCGTATTTCGAGGTTCAACCTGCTGCTCATGCCTATCCCGCCTAATAAGTTATTCAGTAACCAAAGCCCATCTCTGAAATGATGGTTTGCCGAATAGGCATTATTGCCCATTATGCAATGGGCCTGTGAGATCGGCTTGGGCAATACAACAGATAAACCGGAATTAATATCAGGCTTCAACCTTCGTTTTTGAACATTATTGGTGGGTACGGCGCCAAAATATTTTTCAGAAAGCTTAACCACCTTTTTAAAATCGTAATTGCCAAAAACAGCAAAAACCATTTCGGAGGTATTGTAATTAGCGCTTATAAACGCTGCAATATCAGCGCTGTTCAATTTGGCAACAGTTTCTGGGGTGCCTAAAATGTTTTCACCTATCGGGTGGCCTTTAAACAAAAGGTTTTCAAAATCATCCTGTATGGCTTCTTCCGGCTGATCGAGATATGAAGCAATTTCATCCAGTATCACCCCCCGCTCTTTTTCCTGTTCTTCTTCGGGGAAGGTGGAATGAAACAAAATATCCTCAAATAAGTCTACCGTGCGCTCCAGGTGCTGGTTCAGCAGGGAGGCATGGACAACGGTGTATTCTTTGGTGGTATAGGCGTTCAGGTCGGCGCCCACAAGTTCCAGGCGGTTCAGTATCTGGTTGGTGTTGCGGCGTTCGGTTTCCTTAAATAATAAATGCTCAATAAAATGCGCCAGGCCTGTTTGGCCCTCCCGTTCATCGCGCGAGCCGGCATTAACAATAAAGCAGCAATGCGTTATGGTAGACGGTGCATGTTTAAAAAGTATCCTGATGCCGTTGGGTAAAGTATGAACCTGGTGATCCGTCATTTGAGGCGCAAAGATAGGGTTTTTTGGTCAGAAGTCGGAAGCCTGAGGTCCGATGCTAACCGAATACATCGGGCTTTGAATTTTTCTTTCTGACCTCTAACTTCTGATATCTGACTTCTTTTCTTCTTTCCGACTTTTTTTCTACATTAGTACCATGAAAACAAAAATAGCCGACTTAGAATTTGAACCCCTTATAAAGGCTAAAGCTATTGAAGATCGCATTAAAGCAATCGGCCTGCAGCTTAGTGCCGATTATCAACACTGTGTGCCTGTTTTCGTGGGCGTTTTGAATGGCAGTTTCTTGTTTATTGCCGACCTGATAAAACAAATTGACATCCCCTGCGAAATTACCTTTACCAAGCTGGCCTCTTATTACGGCGGCACAAAAAGCAGCCTTAAAATACGCGACGATATTGATTTCAGCATGGATATTAAGGGCCGCGAAGTAGTAATTATCGAGGATATTGTTGATACCGGCAATACGGCCCATTATCTGATTGATAAATTGAAACCAAAAGAGCCAGCCTCCATAAAACTTTGCTCCCTGCTGTTAAAACCTGCAGCGCTGCTGAAAAAAATCGACGAGCTGAAATATGTAGGCTTCGAAATTGAAAACGAATTTGTAGTTGGCTATGGCCTTGACTACAAAGAAATGGGCCGTAATTTGAAAGATATTTATAAAAGAGTGAAGTAGAGGATTTCGGATTTACGATTTACGATTTCGGATTTATTTTTGGAGGAAGTTCATAAAAATACCGTCATCCCGAACTTGTTTCGGGAACCCATCGACAGGTAGGCCGCTCGTTGCCATCAAGCATATCGTACACCTGTCATCGCCCGGTCCTGTGGGGTGCTGAAACAAGTTCAGCATGACTAGGGGAATGTACCTCACCTATTTCAAACTGGCATATGCCCTTACCGCAAATGTTCCTGCACCTTTTATTTTTGGCGGTACTGCATTAAATTTATAACCGCTTTCGGGCAATTTATCCAGGTTGCATAAATGTTCAACGATCAATATATCCGCACCTAACAAGGTGGTGTGTACCGGGCGGCTGCGGCCTGCGGTATTATCAATATTATGACTGTCGATACCAACCAGCTTTACCCCTGCTTCCTTTAAATATGTTGCTGCTTCGGCTGTGAGGTAGGGATGGCCTTCAAAATAATCAGCCGTGTTCCAATGCCTTGCCCAGTTGGTATAAACCAGTACGGCTTTGTTTTTGATATCTTTCCCCTCAAAACATGTCGTGTCGATCGCTGTTGCATCCTTTGCATTAATGGTAATGGCATCCAGCGCGACGCATTGTTCCAACGCAATTTGCGACAAGTCGTGACCATGCTCAAACCGGTGAAAGGGGCAATCGATATAGGTGCCGGTATTGGTAACCATTTCAATTTTACCGATCTGAAATTCCGTTCCTTCTTCATAAAACTCCCTTGATTTTTCACGGCTTAAGTAATCGCAGATGATTGGGGCGGGCAGGCCTTTGTAGGTGATTAATCCGTCAAAAATGGTGTGGCTGAGATCGATGAGCTTTTGCATGAGTGAGATTTATTCCGACCTCAAAACTACATAACCAAAGCCGGACTACATAGTGCTAACAACGTATTTGTCAACAACATGTCCATTCGCCAATTGGCCGTTGCGCTACTTTTCAACAATTTTTAAACGGGCCAATAAATATTTAAATATCAGCACGATGTAAATACAGCAAGGCAAACAACTATTGTTTTTTTCTGTTAAAAATACCAGGCGCATTTGAAGCTAGGTGCGCTGTTGCCTTAGGAATAATCCTTTAACTTAAATACAACTATGAAAAATGTAACTGCTATCGCAATCGCCGGCATCGTATTGCTTGTGCTTGCAAACTTTTATTTCGTCCTGATCGATTTCCGGACCATAGAACCCATAAAGCATGGAGGCCGGATAATGGAGGTACTGGCTTTCCTGGGCTACCTGGCCCTATTGCCGTTTTTTGTAAAGTTTCACAGGCGGCGATTGTTTAATTAGGTTCAGATATTCTGATTTTGAAGGCTGCGCTGCTTGCAGTGGCTTCATACTTTGCAGGTGATTACGCCATCAAAAATGCTGTGGCTGAGATCGATGGGAGTTGGCATAGGTGAATAGAGTTTCTAAAGTAAAAATGTTATGAATTTTTGATCAGATTATTTTCTTAAATTAATCACACCCCCACCGGCTCCGCCGCCCCGCTCAATAACAACACCGCCTGGTCAATACCATAAACACCTTCAATACTTAGCCTCAATGTGTTTTTTACCTCTTTTAAATTGCACCTGCGGGGGTTGGCCTGCACGAAGGAGAGTACCTGCCTGAACGCATCCGTTTCAAAATAGGGGGATTGCTGGTTGCTGATAAAATAGCCGCGCAGTACATTCTTTTTGAGGGATATTTTCTCGAACCCGACAGTTTTTCCCAGCCATTGCAGGCGCATGGTGTTCAACAGGTCGTTTACCTGGGGCGGGATGGGGCCAAAACGGTCGTGCAGCTGTTGCTGGAAGGCTTTTAGCTCCACCTCGTTTTCGAGTTTGGAGAGTTCGGTGTACAGGTTATAGCGTTCGCCGATATTGGTTACATACTCATCGGGGATCAGTATTTCCAAATCGGTATCTATCTGGGTGAAGGCTATGAATGGCCTCGGCTTATCATCAGGGAAAACGCCTTTAAATTCATCTTCTTTCAGTTCCTGTATGGCTTCGTCGAGGATCTTATGATACATTTCAAAACCTATTTCGGCAATAAAGCCGCTTTGCTCCGCGCCTAAAAGGTTACCGCTGCCGCGGATGTCGAGGTCGCGCATGGCTACGTTAAAGCCGCTGCCGAGGTCGCTGAATTCTTCAATGGCGCTCAAACGCTTGCGGGCCTCGTTGGTAAGGGTTGATAAGGGCGGACTAAGCAAATAGCAATAAGCCTTTTTATTACTCCGCCCAACACGACCGCGCATTTGGTGCAGATCGCTCAGGCCAAACATGTGGGCGTAGTTGATGATGATGGTATTTGCGTTGGGGATGTCGAGGCCGGCTTCGATAATGGTGGTGGCTACCAGCACATCGTATTCGCCGTTTACAAATTTCAGCATTACATCCTCCAGCGCATCGCCTTCCAGTTGACCGTGTGCTATGCCTATGCGGGCTTTTGGCACCAGCTTATGGATCATACCGCCTAACTGCGGCAGGTCAGCAACCCGGTTATGGATAAAAAATATTTGTCCGCCACGATCTATTTCATGTTCTATGGCCTCTTTTATCAGGGTATCGTTAAAAACATGCAGTTCGGTAACAACCGGCTGCCGGTTTGGCGGCGGGGTAGATATGATAGAGAGGTCCCTTGCGCCCATCAGCGAAAAATGCAGGGTGCGCGGTATGGGTGTTGCGGTTAGCGTAAGCGTATCCACATTGGCGCGCATTTGTTTCAATTTTTCCTTGGTAGATACGCCGAATTTCTGCTCTTCGTCGATGATCATCAAACCCAGGTCTTTAAACTTTACATCCTTACTCACCAGGCGGTGCGTGCCGATGATAATATCCACTTTGCCGTCCTTCAGTTTCTCCAAAGTATCTTTGATCTGCTTGCTTGATTTAAAACGGTTCACATAATCAATATTGCAGGGGAAATCCTTCAACCGGTCGGTAAATGTTTTATAATGTTGCGCCGCCAAAATGGTGGTCGGCACCAAAATGGCTACTTGTTTGCTGTCGGCCACAGCCTTAAACGCGGCCCTGATAGCTACTTCGGTTTTGCCGAAGCCCACATCGCCGCATATCAGCCTGTCCATCGGGTGTGGCGACTCCATGTCCTTTTTAAAATCGGCGGTCGCCTTTTCCTGGTCGGGGGTGTCCTCGTAAATAAAGGAAGCCTCGAGTTCGGTTTGCAGGTAACTATCGGGAGAAAAGGCATTTCCCTGCTGCGCTTTACGGATAGCGTAAAGCTTTATCAGGTCGCGGGCAATGTCTTTAACTTTTTTTTTTGTGGTTTTCTTCAGCCTTTCCCAGGTATCTGTGCCGAGTTTATTCATGCGCGGCACAGTGCCCTCCTTGCCACTATATTTTGAGATACGGTTAAGCGAGTTGATATTCACATACAGCAGGTCGTTATCCGCATACACCAGGCGTATCATTTCCTGCATCTTTTCATTAACCTCCACCTTTTCAAGCCCGGCATATTTGCCGATGCCGTGGTCGATATGGGTTACATAGTCACCGGGTTTCAGATCGCGCAACTCTTTAAGGGTAATGGCCTGCGAACGCTGGTAGCCTTTTTTGAGCTTGTATTTATAATACCGGTCGAATATCTGGTGATCAGTATAGCAGGCCAGTTTTTGTTCGCGGTCGACAAAACCCTCCCGTAAGGAAACACTGATGGGTGTAAATTTTACGGTTTTATCAAGGTCTTCAAGGATGGCATAAAGGCGCTCCACCTGGCGGGCAGAATCCGTAAGGATGAAGTTTTCAATATGCTCCGCCTCGTTATTTTTAAAATTATGGATCAGCAGGCTGAAGTCCTTATTAAAGGATGGCTGCGGGCGCATATCAAAATTGAACGACTGATCGGGCTTGTAAAAAAACTGCTTGCCAAATTCTATAACAGCGAAATCATGCAACTGGTCGGCGATCAGTTTTTCGTCGGTAAAACCAAATTTGGGATCTATCCAGTCCTGGTTTTGGGTTTTATCTTCTGCCGATAAGGCTTTCCACACCTGCGTGGCCTTTTTATAGCCGCTTTGAATAATGTCCAAAGTAAATTGTACATCTTTTATCCATAGCTGCGTGCCGGCATCCACGTATTCCAGTAACGAAATATTGTTTTCCGTCAGGAATTTCGATTGCACATTCGGCACTATCGTAATACTTTTTACCTGCTCGACCGAAAGCTGGCTCTCGATTTCGAACGTGCGGATAGATTCAATAATATCGCCAAAGAACTCCACGCGGTAGGGCAGCTCGTGCGAGAATGAAAAAATATCAACAATACCGCCGCGGATAGAATATTGCCCTGGCTCATAAACAAAATCAACACGATCGAAATCATAATCCGCTAAAAACTCGTTGATAAAATCAATCCCAAGCTTGTTGCCTACAGAAATTTCGAGGGTGTTTTTTTCGAGCGAAGCCCGGTCAATCACCTTTTCGGCCAGCGCCTCAGGATAAGTAACGATCAGTTGCCCGAATTCAGAAGAATGGTTTAATTCATTCAAAACTTCGGCACGGGCAAGCACATTGCTGCTGTCGGGCTGTGTAAATTCAAATGGTTTTCGGTACGATGAGGGGAAAAGTAAAACTTCTTTGCCAGTTAAATTCTCCAGGTCGGCCTGGAAATACCCGGCTTCTTCGCGCTCGGGCAGCACAAATATCATATGCTTATGCTGCAAAAAATACAATGCTACCGCCACGGCCGAATCACTCGATCCGACTAATCCACGTAACTGAATCCTTGGATTTTTAGCGGCGTTTATGGCTTGAGCCAACGCTTTTATCCGTTCATCAGCTTTATAGCGTTCTAAAATATCACGGATGTTCAAACTGTCGCAAATATACGCAAAAAAGGGTTTTTAACCTAAAAAAGGCTGCCGCGTAAAATTTTTCCAAACAATATGTGCTGTGAATTACTTATTAACACTAAATTTATTTTTTAATTGGGGGTTAGAGATCAGAGGTTAGAGATTAGCCAGCAAATGGCATAGTCTTTTATTTTCATCTAATCACTAATCTCCAATCTCTAACCACTAGCAGTAACCATGAAAAATGCAATCATTTACGGCCTTCTCATAGGCATTTTTAGCGGACTATGGATGTTTATTATGCACTGGCTCGGCTATTCGCCGCAAAGCACCAAACTGGCGCCTATTGAATATGTATCCGTGTTTATCCCTTTGGTCGTTTTATATTTTGGTGTCAGGAGTTATCGTATTCATGATGGCCACGGCCAGCTGGGGTTTTTAGAAGCACTGATACAAAGCTTTAAAATATTAATTCTCGGCGGGATCATTACCACTGCGGCGGCGATACTTTATATTGCTGAGATAGAAAGCGGCACTAATTTGATGGATTTTTCGGGGCGGATATTCGGCGCGTTGCTGGTGGGCATATTATTTGCATTAGCGGTATCGGTATTGCAAACCAACAAACGCAATAAAGTTGATTAGGTCATTATTTCTAAAATATTTTGAGCTGGTTTTTTGGATAGCAGCGCTTATCTCATTGGCGCTTACCGATCCAAACGGGCCAGCCCATTTTAGTTTATGCCCATTAAAGCTATTGGGCATAACCTGGTGCCCGGGTTGCGGCCTGGGGCATGCCCTATCCTATTTATTTCATGGCGATATCCGCAGCTCATTCCATGCGCATTGGCTGGGCATCCCGGCGCTCATCATTATACTTTACAGGATCTATGTTTTGGGGCGGATGAGGTTCGATGGGTCGCCACCAGTCGATGGGCTGCCACCCATCGTTAACATATAATGCCCTTTCAGGGCTAATGATGGATAAATAGCCGCTATGGGCGCTTTACGTCCGCACAAGTGAAGACCTGTGATAAAGTTAGTGGCAATGCTGGCAGTTTGTAATTCACAAATCCGAAATAAATTAAAACAGCTGCTCAATAATATCGTCTGTCGATAAGCCTTCGGCTTCGGCGTGGTAGCTGCGTACAATGCGGTGCCTCAATATCGGTTTTGCTATAGCCTGCACATCTTCAATATCGGGCGAATATTTTCCATTGATAACCGCGTGGCATTTGGCGCCCAGGATGAGGAATTGCGATGCCCTGGGGCCTGCGCCCCAGTTAAGCAGGCGTTTAACCTGCGGTGCGGCGTGTTCGCCGCCCGGGCGGGTTTTTGCAACCAGTTTTACTGCGTACTCCAGCACATTGTCAGCTACAGGTATATTGCGCACCAATTGCTGAAAATAAATGATATGGTCTGCATTCAAAAGCTTGCTAACTTCGGGATGTGCGCTGCTCGTTGTGTTTTTAACTACCTGCAGTTCTTGTTTAAAAGTAGGGTAATCTAAATATACATTAAACATAAAACGGTCAAGCTGGGCTTCAGGCAGCGGATAAGTGCCCTCCTGCTCGATCGGGTTTTGCGTAGCCAGAACAAAGAAGGGTTTCGCAAGCTGGTGGCTGATACCTGCCGCAGTAACCGATTTCTCCTGCATAGCTTCAAGCAAGGCAGCCTGGGTTTTTGGTGGGGTGCGGTTAATTTCGTCGGCAAGGATGATGTTTGCGAATACCGGGCCGTGGATAAATTTAAAATTCCGGTCCTCGCCCAATATTTCTGAGCCAATAATATCCGACGGCATCAGGTCGGGGGTAAATTGTATCCGTTTAAAATCGAGGTCGAGCACTTGTGCTACGGTTTGCACCAATAAGGTCTTGGCCAGCCCGGGAACACCCACCAGCAGGCAATGCCCGTTGCTGAAAATAGAAATGAGCACGAACTTAACTACTTCGTCCTGGCCGATAATAACTTTCGCTATTTCAGCGCTTATTAGCTGATAGGCCTTCCTTAAAGCATCAGCAGCTTCCACATCCGAGCGGTGTTGCATATTTTTTAAGGTTTAACTTCAGCGATAGTTGGTGGGGTCGACCAGCCTTTTAACATAGGGCACGATTGATACTGCGGGTCAATTTTAATAAATGTTTGTTTTCTCTTTTTCTGGAACCACTCGCTTACCGTACGATTGATCTTATCGTTAGTAGCATATTCTTTTATTTTAGGATAGTCGAGTTCCAGGTTTGCCTTGTGCGCGTTGGTGGTTGATTTCAGGTACAATATTTTATAACTCTTTTTTCCATCCTGGCCGGTAAATAATTGCGGTTTTGAAATGCTCCCTACCTTCATCGTATCAACAACAAGCGCAACCTGCGGATCGAGCCTATCGGTAGGGATATAGGTTGTGCGGGTATCCACATTATCGGCGTTTAGCATCATCCCACCGTTATACTTGGTGTCCTTATTATCTGAGTAATAAGCGGCAGCGGTCGAAAAATCTATCAATTTGTTATGGGTCAGCTGATCGTAAACACTATCGGCTTTGGCCTTGGCCCTGTCAAGGCTTGCCTGGGTAGTTACAGGCACAATTAAAATGTGCCTTACATGTACCTGTTCACCCCTCCTTTCAATTACCTGTAAAAAGTGGAAACCAAAATCAGTTTCAAATACCGGCGAATATTCACCCGCCTTTAACTTAAATGCCCAGGCGGTAAACTCCTTCACAAAGGTAGTACGGTCATTAAAACCAAGATCGCCACCCTGGACGGCTGAGACCGGGTCTTGCGAGTAAAGCCGCGCTAATGCGCCAAAATCCTCGCCAGCCTTAACACGTTTTAGCAAATCCTCGGATTTTAGCTTGTAGGCTTCTTTTTCGGAGTAGTTAAGCTTTGGATTAAATACTATTTCGCCCACCTCTACTTCTTTATTAAAAGTGGGAAGGCTATCCTTCGGTATCCTGTTAAAAAACTTCTTTACATCCTCGGGTGTAGTATTTACGTCAGTAGTGATTTTCTGCTGCATTTTCTGGGCAACGAGTTCTTCCTTCATATCGGGGCGGATCTCATCTTTGTATTGGATCACCGACCGTCCTAAAAATTGCTCCAGCCGGTCTTCCCCGCCTGCCCTTTGTATCATTCCGCGCATGCGGCGGTCAACATCGGCATCAACTTCATCATCTTTTACATCAATACTATCAATAACAGCCTGCTGTGCTAACAATTTTTGTGTAAGAAGCCCCTGCAGTATCTGGCATTTAATTTCCGGGTTTGCCTGGTTGCCCTGGGCAAGGTACGATGCGTATTTTAACTCAATATCCGATTGTAGTATGATGCTGCTGCCCACCACGCCGGCAATTTTGTCCAGTGTATGCGTAGGTCCTGTTGGCTTTGCGGTTGTATCCGGGGCCTTTGTCTGTCCCCTGGCCGCTGATATTAAAAAAACAATACTTAAAATGGCTATCCCAAACTTTCTCATGTACATTATTATAGTTGTGCTACCCGATGTGTCGGGATTAAAAGCTCCGAATTTCGGTAAAATTTATTAATTATAGACGTATAACTAACCCGATTTAATTTATACCGGCTATAATTGTGCGAATATGCCGATAATGCTTCAAACTGTTTAATTACTTTTGTTAAAATTTGTTAAAGTTACCCCCTATCATTCCCCCGCTAAGTTTAGGGAGAGATGTCGACGAAGGAGACAGAGGGGGTAAAAAAATCATCCTAATGAAAATAGAAAACCCGATTGCTTTTAGTTTTATAATGCCGGATGAACTTTACCTGCTTAACAAAGACAAAACACCGGTCGCTGCATATAAGGAGCCTCTGCCTGTTACAGAAACGAAGCCGGACAACTTTAATTTTATGGGAGGCAATAAAAAGAACTTCCTGGTCATTGTACATTATCCTGAATTCGAGTTTATCGACGATAAACATCTTACAGCCCTTGAAAGCATACTTAAACGTTTGAATTTTAGCATGGATGACACGGCAATTTTTAACATCGCACAGTATGCAGGTACTACCATGAAGCAATTAACGGATTTTTTTAAGCCTCAAAAACTGCTTTTACTTGGCCAACAAGCGCTGCCGGTGGATACCGGGCCAATCGCGCTTAACAAGATACATCGATCAAATAATTATCCTGCCTTGTTCAGTTTCAGTTTTGACGAGATGATGGAAAACAATGAAAATAAAAAAGCCTTTTGGGAACAAATGAAACAACTGTAATGCTGCAATTAGTTTTTGCTACAAATAACCATCATAAACTACAGGAAGTAGCCGCCAAAATTAAAGGGCGTACAGATTTATTAAGCCTGGATGATATTGGCTGCTTCGATGAAATTGCCGAAACCGGCCATACCTTCCGGGAAAATGCCTCTATAAAAAGCAAATACATTTATCATAAATACCATTTAAACTGCTTTGGGGACGACAGCGGCTTAGAGATCGATGCATTAAATGGCGAGCCTGGCGTTTATTCCGCGCGGTACGCCGGGAAACAAGGCGACCATGATGCAAACATCAATAAAGTGTTGGATAAATTAGGACCAACCAACAATCGCAATGCACGTTTTCGTACGGTGATCTCGCTGATATGGAACGGGGAGGAGCATTTTTTTGAAGGCACGGTTGAAGGCACTATCCGCCACGAACGTTCGGGCAGCGAGGGCTTTGGTTACGACCCTATCTTCCAGCCTGCCGGGTACGACATAACTTTTGCAGAAATGAGTTTGGATGAAAAAAACCTGATCAGTCACCGGGCAATTGCTGTAGAAAACCTGGCAGCCTTTTTAGGCGCGGTTTAAAGGGATTCATAAATTAAACATCAACTTAACCATCACTATCCTCCCCGGCAGGGTATAAGAACTTGCAGTAAACGTATTTGCCGATAAATTGAGGTAGCTGTAATTTTTAATATTTAAAAAGTTTACCGCGCTGAATTCCACATCGGTTTTGAGCTTGTTGAAGCGAAATTTTATGGAGGCATCAGCGAAGAAATACTTAAGGTCATTACCTTGCTGATAAGTATAATAATGATCGCCCGAAAGTTTAAAAAACACGTTTTCAACCGGGTTGTAATCTATCGCCGCCTGCTGCACCAATTGTTTAACACTATAGTTACCTGCCCCGGCTGGGGAACTGCTATTGGTTTGACTGAGATAAGCTTTATAACTGAAGGTCATCTGATCGTTTACCTTTGTTTCGGCGTTTGCGTTGAGGGTTGTTGAAATGGTATTGTAAGGCAATAAGGTATTGTTCAATATCTGGTTTGAGCTATTTGATTGCCATTGCACGCCGCCACTGAAGGTGGTGCGCAGGGCGAAGTCATATTTGCTGATAAAGCCGTTAACCGTCCATGCATTGGTTGCATTTTGAAAAGGAAGCACCACGCGTTGCTGGAAATTGTCGGTGATAGTGCCGGATGAAATGTTATTTGCCAGGATATGATTGAACTGAGTATTGATGCTGAAGAAAAAGAGCGTAAGCGCTTTGCGATAATTAAATCCCAAAGCCGCGAGCTGGTTTTTCCTTTCTGTCAGATCGGCATTGTTTGCGTAAAATGTGCGGTAGTCTGTTAAAATATAACCATGGTAAACATCCTGTATATTGCCAACATCATTGCGATAATTGTACAGCAAGCTGAAATAATTTTCGACAGATACCTGGTATTTAACAAACAGCCGTGGGTTAAAATATAAACGGGTCAGGCTTTTGTTAAGGTTATACAAGCTATCGGCATAGCTTATTTGTTGCAGGCTAAGCGGCAGGTTTAGCATTATTTTCAAGATATTTCCCGGCAGGTCGTATGCAGCTTCGGCATAAACTTTTTTCCTCGACCAGTTTAAATGGTTAAGTGAACTATCAGAAACCAAATTGCTGCTGCTGTTTAGCTGCACAGCACTCAAACCCGACTGCAGCGTTTGCGATTGTACAAGGAGGCCTGCCTTGAAACTTTGGGTGATATAATTAGACGGTATTTTAAATGAAAGGAAATTATTGGTAAACCAGGTTGGGATATTGGCGGTTTGCACCAATTGTTGGTATGCAGCGCCGTTGTTAAATATACCGGGATTGAAATTTGGTTCGATGACCCTGTTTTCCGGCTCGCTGGTATGGTTTACATAGGAGTAAACCTCAAAAATATTATTCGACTTTAGCGACCGCATGTAATTGAGCTCGTTGGAAAAATCCATCGTATTGTCATTCAAAGCCTGGTTAACAGCCACGCCATTTGTATTCAGGGCCGAATAGTAGTTTTTCCGGCTGTAATCCGTCGCCAGTTTATCATCAAGGTAATATTTGTCTTTATTAATATTCAGGGTAAACTGGCCATGCAAAATATCAGGGCGGTATTTATTTTTTTCGGTCTCGCTATATTTTACTGTATCGCCGGGCAAGTAAACTTGCGTCTGTTCTCTATAATCCTGTCGCTGCGTATCATGTAGGTAATAAAAATTGATCCGCAATTGCTCCCCTTTTTTAAGGTTTACCAGATTATTCACGTTAAAAATGCCCGACTGGTTAAACAAATACCTGTTTTGCAGCAGGTTAGGATCAGGGACAGAGCCCAATGAAAGGACCGTAGATGGCAAATTATTATCAATTTTTTGCAGATAGTCAGAAATATTATGTGATACCACGTCGTTTGCAACGTCGTCGCCAATATTATTCCCTTTAAGGTAATTGATGGCTTTATAGGCATCCTTAAACATCATCGCATTAAGGTCCTCATCATAGTTACGCGGCAGGCCCGCGCCGAGACTTTCCTGGCCAACCAATTGTAGCTTCGCATCCTTTTTTATGGTGAGGTTCAGTGCCACATCGTCGCTCACTACTTTATTCTGCAGCATTTTTATATGCTGATCGTTTTGTATCACCTGGACCTGGTCGACCACGCCCTGCGGGATACTATTGGTGGCGATATTATATTTATCATCCAGCAAATTATCACCGCCGATATATAGATTGGAGATGTTTTTACCGTTGTAGCTGATGGTTCCATCGGTTGCCACCGAAATGCCCGGCAGCTTTTTAATCACGTCGCCGATCACCCTGTCCTGCGGGCTGCTGAATTCAGCTACTTTATAGCCAAGCGTATCGCCGTTGGTTCGCAGCCAGGGCCGCTTATCTTTTACAATAACAGCCTTTAACTGGTTAACCTCGGTGGACAGCACAAAATTAACAGGCGCAGAAAAATCGCTGATGGTTTTGCTTTGTTTTTTATACCCCATGCAGCTCACCTCAGCCAGCAAGGGTGGTTTTGCGCCCGCCGGCGCCTGGAGTAAATAGCCGCCCTTATCGTCACTTATGGCATAGGCAACAATAAGATTGCTGTCGTTTTTAAGGTTGATATTTGCGTAGGGTACCGCTTTCCCAACGCTATCGGTAACGGTGCCCTTTATGATTTGCGCAAAGCCCCCAACCGAAAAAAGTATGCCTATGAAAAAAAGCCCGGTTAATTTGAACATGTTGCTCATTTTTTTTCAGGTAACTCTACCGGGTTATTCTCCACAGGCTGCGGGCCCGATTTTACATCTGCATGCATTCGGGGGCCATTGGGGCTCATGCCGCCCGGACCTGCCATAGCCGATTGTAAAAATGCATTCGGGTCAATGTGCATCGCCCTTTTTAGCTTGGCAAGTTGTGGTTCCGTAGTTTTAATGGCGTCTGTGGGCAACACGATCAGCCGTGGGTCAAGGTCGATGTCGTCCAGCCCAAAAAACTTTAAACCGCCGGGCGGCTGCGGCTTTTTGGTTGCAAGCTTCATTGATCCAGCCATTTTGCTGATGTCGTCGATCCCGTCAAATTTAAACACCACTTGCTTTTTGGTATCATAAGCTTCCAGTATCAACCCCGGTAAGCCCGATAACTTCCACGGGCCGGCGTGCGAAGGTATATCCGGACAAAACCATGCGGTGTAATTGCGGCCTTTAAAATGGGCTGTTGCTTTTTGGCAATGCAAGCTGCCAAAAGTGGCTGTCGCATTGCCTATTTGCCAGGCAATTATGGGTAAAGACTCTGTTACCAGGTAACTGTTGATGAGTTTTTCTTTCCTGATCAGTTTATTTTCCCCGGGGAACAGGTAATATTCGGTACTGGTGCCGGCGTATTTCCGGTCGACCCGGAAATTGCCATGTCCGCCGTTGGCAGCCATCTGATCTTGTATCTGCTTTATTGCATCTAAATCTGCCAGCCTGGCGTCATAACTTTTGTAAGCAGTTGATCTTTTGCCCACCAGCAGCATCATGTTTTCCCGGTAAATGCCTTTCAGGTTATTGGTGTCGGGCAGGTACGAAAACTTGTAGTGGACGATGATATTTGCGGTATCCGGTTTCTGTGCCCTGGCCGAAAAAACCAGTACCAGTAAACAGGCTGATAATAATAAATGCTTTTTCATGAATTTAATATTTATGCTATTCCTGACGAAACTTATTGCTCATTTCTTTTCGGGCAATTCTATCGGGTTGTTAACTACAGGCGGCGGGCCCATTTTTATGTTTATGTTTGCCCTGGGACCATTTGGGCTCATGTCTGCACCTGAACCCCCCATGGCCGACTGCAGAAACGCATTGGGGTCTTTGTGCATCGCTTCTCTTAGCTTTGCAAATTCGGGTTCTGTAGTTTTAATGGCACCTACGGGTAATGCTATAAGCCTGGGGTCTGTATCTGAATCATCCATACCTATCAGAACTATAGCATGTTGAGGTTGTGCAGCGTCGTTTGCGGGTTTCGCGGGTGCAGCCATTTTGCTTATGTCTTCAATACCATCAAACCTAAACATCACCTGTTTTTTGGTATCATAAGCTTCTAATATCAATCCGGGTAAGCCCGACAACTTCCAGGGGCCGCCATGAAAAGGAATATCCGGGCAAAACCAGGCAGTATAGTCGCGGCCCTTAAAGCGGGCGGTGGCTTTTTGGCAATGCATACCTCCAAAGGTGGCTGTATCAGTGCTTATTTGCCAGTTAATAACCGGGAAGGGTTCCTCTATCAGGTAGCTGTTTATGAGTTTCTCTTTCCTGATCAGTTTGTTGTCGCCGGGGAACACATAATATTCAGTACTGCTGCCGCCGTTTTTCCGCATGATCCGGATGTCGCCGCTGCCGCCGTTAGCCGCCATCTGCTCCTGTACCTGCCTTTTTACATCTAAGTCTGCCAGCCTGGTGTCATAACTTTTGTAAGCGGTTGCTTTTTTGCCCAGCAGCAGCATCATGTTTTCCTGATAAATGTTCTTGGGATTAGTGGTGTCGCGCAAATGCGAAAATTTGTAATGTACCATGGTACTTGCTGTATCTGGCTGCTGTGCGCTGAGCGAGCAGGCTGATATCAGTAAACAGGTTGATAATAATAAATGCTTTTTCATGACTGTGATATTTTTTACGCAATAGTATAATGCAATTACAAGCCGTTAAAAACTTTGGTACGAATGGCGGGTTCCTATTCATGAAAAACGGATATTTGTTATCCGGGCTTCACCAGGAACAATTCGCGGAAAGCACGGCCCGGATTTCAAAAATTGCCTGTTTACCAGTCAAATCACTATATTAACATCATTAGTTTTTTAATAAACCAGGCTTGATATACCTTTGACAAATGCGCCGCATCAAAGCCAAACATATCATCGAGGTACTGATCCACCTGGCATTCTGGATCGGGGTGTATTATACGCTTGACTCGCTAACCAGCTCAAGCATTAAGTTGCGGGTAAGTCAAAACGACACGATCGTGGAAAGGTTCGCAATGGATTCCATTTTCCCCGCTTCGCGCTTCACGCTTGCTTTCCTGGCCCTGCTGTTTTACGGCAATATATTTTGGATATTCAAAAAAGTGGTCCGCCGTAAAAACTTAGCGGCCGGCATAGCCGCTGCAGCCGGCTGGTTCCTGCTTGTCTTTGGCGCCAACTATATTTTTGTTGGTTCGAAATTAAACGAGAATATCCCTTTTCCTCCACCTCAACAGCATATATCCGTTAAGCTTTCGCCCGCGGGGCCTAAATTAAACCATAACGCACCATTAGGGTCCCCGTCTGTTATCGAGCGACACAATGGCGGCCCCGATCAACTTATGCAGAGAGATATCGCGTTCTTTTCAAATAGTAACGGGCTCCACATGCAGCTCAATATGCTGCTTATTTTTTTGGCCGTTGCCGGGCTATCAGTAGCTTATTCCTTTCTGAAAGAGTGGACACGAAATGAACTGTTGCGCAACCAGTTGGAAGCCAATCAGCTGAGCACCGAAATAAAATTCCTGAAATCTCAGATCAACCCGCATTTCCTGTTCAACACGCTCAATAATCTTTTTTCAATGGCCCAATCAAAGGGCAACGATGAGCTTGCCGATGGCATTTCAAAACTATCGGGTATGATGCGCTATATGATCTATGACAGCAACGCCGAAAGCGTGCCGCTGAACAAAGAGATAGCCTACCTGGAAGATTGCATCACCCTGAATAAACTGCGCTATGCTGATGATGAGGTTAGGGTAACATTTGATTACCCGGCACAACCCGGCAGCACCACCGTTGTCCCGATGCTGTTTATCCCATTCATAGAAAACGCCTTTAAACACGGCGTTGCTATCGGGCAAACGTCCGGGATCGATATTGCTATCGTTATTTCAGGTCAGCGACTGATATTTACCTGCATAAACACAAAATATAGCGCTATTAAAAAGATGGATGACGAAAAAAGTGGCATCGGGCTCGAAAATGTAAAGCGACGGCTCGATCTGTTGTACCCCGGCAAACATAGCCTGCATTTGAATGAAGACGATGAGAAATATATTGTTAAACTTGAAATCGACCTGGAATGATAACCTGTATTGCAATTGATGATGAGCCGAAGGCCCTGGAAGTGATAGAACGGTATTGCAGCAAAACCAGCCTGGTTGACCTGAAAGCCACCTTTCGCGAACCGCTGAAGGCCATCGAATTTCTGAACCGCGAAAAGGTGGATCTCATCTTTCTCGACATTAATATGCCCGAACTTAGCGGAATGTCTTTGGTGCAAACCCTGTCGCCCCGGCCGATGATCATCTTTACGACCGCCTACAGTCACTACGCCGTGGAAAGTTACGATCTGAACGCACTCGATTATCTGCTGAAACCCATTACTTTCGAGCGCTTCCTGGCAGCAATAAACAAAGCGGCGGGGACATCGCCTTCAAAAAGCGGCGCAAGCAATGAGGATGAGCCTACCGTTTTCATAAAAAGCGGTCCGCAAACCTACCAGGTTAAAATTAATGATATCATGTATTTACAGAAGGATGGTAATTATATTACCGTTTATTTGAAGGATAAGAAAATTCTCATCCGCGAAAACATGACGGATATTTTTGAAATTGTGCCCGAAGAAGGGTTTGTGCGGGTACATAAATCATTCGTGGTGGCTATAAAGCATATTACGATGATAGAAGTTCACCAGTTAATTATTAATGGCGAAAAAATACCCATCGGCAGTACCTATCGTGAAAATTTAAAAACAAGGCTTGGGTTGGAATAAAGCCGCTTGCCTACACTTATACTTTCGTGCCGTCAGCGAAGCCCGGTCACTTTATTGAACTTCCGGTGGCAGGGGCCTTTATCGGTACAGGTTTTACTTTTGTGGTATCCTTCCCGGTTTTTAAAGCGGGCATTTTTACTGTGTCAATTTTCCGGATACTATCCTTACCGGTTTTTAAACCCGGCATTTTTGTCGTGTCGGTTTTCAGTGTACTGTCTTTCCCTGTTTTCAAATCCGGCAATTTGCCAGGCGGCACAGTAGGGGTGCCACCCTTAACTGTTTTTCCGTTGAGCAGTTTTTTAGTCCCCGGCTTACCTGTTTTTGATTTATCCGGTGGTGATTTAGTAGCAGATGGTTTTTTATTATAGGATGGTATGATAGATTCCTTTGAAACCGGCCTGTCTTTTGGTTTCCAGATAAACCCTTTCAATACTTTATCGTCATCTTTAAACTTATCCAGCGGGCCGTACCGGTTTTCGGGCTTGGTATAAAATGCCAGGTTAGTGGCCTGGTTATTTTTAAAATCAACACGAATGCGGCTGCTGAGCGACCTTTGCATGCCGCTTATCGTCATTTTCCCGCTGTCGCGCGAAAAATAAATGCTTTCCGCATTCCCTTCAATAAACATGCGGTGCAGTTTATCATCTTTAAAAAAGCCCCGCATCCGTTTGCCCCCAACCTGGTTAAAATGCACCGAGTCCGTCTTCTCGATATTTACTATAAAGGCATTGGGGAACATTTTCATGTTATCCAGCTTTTTATGCTTCATCTGCAAAAAGATAGTATCTCCGGATAATTGCGAGCCTTGTGTCCACATCATCGGGTTAACAAAACAGCGGATAGTGGAATCGGCATTGCTGTAAAACATGGAGTCAGACTTCGCCTGCAGGTCCGATTTGAACATCTTGAAATGGTGGTGTGCTATAATGATCCTTATACGGGCCGTATCGCTTGGCTCTAAAGCCCGGGCCATCAAAACAGAATCAGCCACCTTTTTTTTGGCAATGCTATCCAGTGCCATCTGTTTTTTGCTGAGGGGCTTTTCAGGCTTTTTTAAGACGGCTGCCGGCTTAGCCTTACCAAAAAAATCACGATGGCGGTAAGTGGTATCGGGCTCTATTCTCCGCTGTACGCCGGCCAAATACTTTGACTCTTTTTCCGCAGGCTTTTTAACCCTTGTTACAGTATCCCTTATATGGGCCAGCCGTTGCTTTTCCTGGTATATTTTAAGGTCCTTATAGGTCAATATCCGCGTCTCAATCGTATCCGCCGACATGTAAATAGAGTCCACCTTCATTTTCGAAGTGTCTTTTGGCATTGCCGGCTTTTGAGGCTGCTTTTCTTTGTCGCCTGTTGCAAGCTTATTTTGTTTTTTCAAACCCGTGGCCGCCTTTTTGGCCGTCGCGACTTTCGGGTTAGCTGGTTTATTTTTCGTTTGTTTCATCAACGAGTCGGCTTTCCCTTTTATATTTTTTGAATTTGCCGCTAGCGTATCAGTTAGGGCCGTTATGGCGGCTCTATTTTTCGTTTGTTTCATCAACGAGTCGGCCTTTGCCTCCACATTTTTTGAATTAGCCCCTGGGATATCAGCTGCCCCTGGAATGGTCTTTTTTATCAGCTGTGCCATACTGATCACATTCTGGCCTTTTGCAGGTTGTTTTTTAAGCAAGGAATCAGCTTTGGCAATTGAATCAGCTTTAGTCACCGAATCGGTTTTTGTGCTGTCCTTTTGTTCTGTTACCATTATGGCGTAAGGGTCCTGTGTCACTACAGTTAGTTCCTCGGTTTTAAAATACGTACCCAAATCGCCTTTAATAGTTACTTTCTGTTCCTTGTCGGCAAAAGTGACACGTTTAACCGCGCGGCCATAGCCTTTAAGCTTATCATAAAATAAACTGTCGCCCTTCAATGATTTGGTGCCCGAATGATACAGATTATTTTTCCCGAAGGCGGCCTGCTCGGTCGTGGTGTTGTAGTCGCCGTTTTCGGTATAAAGGGTATCCCTGTCTTTTTCTTTTTCACCTTTTTTCGGAATGCTGTAAATATTGGTCGGCCCGTAAAAGTAGGAGATCTTTGATTTGGTATTATATCGCATAGTATCGGTTTTCACCAACGCGTCCGGCGTGGTGAGCGATACATTATACCTGAAGTAAGCATCGCGGGAGAAAGCAAAATAGTACCCATTTTTGCTTAGCAGGGTATTGTCCTTATTCACCAGTTTGCCGCCATCGGTATAAGTACCAATCCTCGTAGCTGTGTTATAGTTAAGGTGGTTGGTGGTCAAAGTGGCGTCTCTATCAACCATGCGCACATTATCGGTCAGGATGGCCACTTTGGTATTGCCATCATAATGCAGCTTATCCGAATATATATTTAACGTATCACCCTGGTTTATAATTACATGGCCAAAGGCATCTACAAGGTTGTCCTGCACGTAAAAATAGGCGCTGTCAGAGGTAAGTGTCGAATAATCCTGTTTAAACGTTCCCTGGTATACTTTTACCACATCCTTGCCATTGAGCTTTATGCCGGTGCTGCTTTGGGACCTGATCAGGTTAACGATCGATTTTTTCTGGCCCAAAACACTTGCTGCCGTCAGCAAAAACAAAAGGCTTAAAACATATTTATTCACGATGGCAAAATTAGTTTTTTGTTGGGGTTTTAAATTAATAATTTTGATGGATGCTGCCGGTACACCGTTTCACTGATTTTATTGAGCAAAATAATTTGTTTGGGCGCGACAGTAAAATACTGGCCGCGGTGAGCGGAGGTATGGATTCGGTACTAATGGTTCACTTACTCAAATCAGCAGGGTTTAATTTTGGCATAGCTCATTGTAACTTTCACTTGCGCGGCGACGAATCATTAAGAGACCAGGAATTTTGCAATAACCTGGCCGAGCAGTTTCGCGTGCCATTCCACACCACCGGCTTTGATACTTTAAAATATGCTGCCGGTGAAAAAATATCCACGCAAATGGCGGCACGCGACCTCAGGTATCAATGGTTTGAGCAGGTGCGGCAACAGTCAGGGTATACTGTTATCGCGCTGGCACATCACCAAAACGATGCAATTGAAACAATATTGTTAAACCTTACCCGCGGCACCGGCATTGCCGGCCTGCATGGCATACTGCCAAAAAACGGGTTGCTGGTGCGGCCGCTATTATTTTTAAACCATCAGGAGATTCAGAACATAGTTAATACAAGCCATTTGGCCTTCGTGGAGGACAGCTCAAACTCATCTGTAAAATATGCGCGTAACAAAATACGGCTGGAAGTGATCCCCAAGCTAAAAGAGCTGAACCCTGCTTTGGAAAATACTTTTGAAAGGAACCTGGAACATTTTCGCGACCTGGAACTGCTCTTGGAACAGCAAACAGTTCTATTAAAAAAAGAGTTGTTTATCGCTAATGGTGGTGAGTTGCACATTTCAATTGAAGCTTTAAAAATTCTGAAGCCAAAACGGCTTTTGCTTTTTAAGCTGCTGCAGGAATATGGTTTTAACGAGACTATTATTGATGACCTAATTCCGGCACTTGATAAACATTCCGGGAGGGTATTTGAAACGACAAGCCATAAGCTCATACTCGACCGGGAGAGGCTGATATTAACAAAAAAAAATAGCCACAAACAGTCGGAGACCCCGATCAGCGAACACGACCACGAGGTTAATTACGGGCGGTATAAAATATTTGTTTTGCATGATGATAGTGCATTAATTGTAAAAAACAACCCGATGGCTGCATCCATTGATGCAGATTTGCTCATATATCCCTTAACTTTACGCCCCTGGCGGCAGGGCGACCATTTTTACCCGCTGGGAATGAAAACGAGGAAAAAGCTAAGTGATTTCTTTATTGATCAGAAAGTGCCGCTGCACAAAAAAGACGAAATACCGTTATTAGTAAATGGCAACGGCGATATAATATGGATCGGAGGTTACCGGCCAGATGAACGTTATAAAATTAGCGATAACACTAAAAAAGTAACTATATTCGAATTGAATAAAATTTAAAGGATGAGCGATAAACCGGCTTTTATTGAAAAACAATACCTGGGCAGGGAATTTATATCTATGACGATCCGCTTGGTGCTGGCTATGTTTTGTTTCGCCGCCTATTTTTTTACTGACGAACGTGAAAGAAATGGCGATTTGCTGGCTGTGGTTGGCTTCGCTATCATTATCATCTCCATCGCCATGGGCTTTTTACTGCATTTCCGCACGCGCGTTCAAAATAAAAGTGTCATGCTGGATGGCTTGTGGACCACACGCCTTGTTAAAATTGATCTGAACAGTATAGTGAAAGTCGAAAAAGATAAGTACAGCAAATACCTGTTTAACAATCCCGTTTACAATCTCCATTCAAAAGGGGCAATCCGCTTCTTCGCCTCAGGCAGCGACGCCATATTTTTAACCGACAGGGACGGCCTCGTCTACATCATCGGCTCCCAGCATCCCAATGAATTTTTAAGGGCTATACAAGAGGAAATGAGGAAGTAATTGGTTCATTAGTTCACTGGTTCATTAGTTCATTGGTCTGCTTTGTTAGGTAAGTCCGCTACACCGCAATAGGCGAGCGCCTTAAAGTTGAACAAATGAATCAACTCTGCTCACTCGTCTTTTCCGCCGTTGTTTGATTTTCCAATAAACTTCAGATAGGCATTTAGTTTAAGATGGATGACTTGAAGTTTTTCAAATAGTGTATTGAACTGCTCTTCACCTAAGAGTTTCCTGGTTTTTGATTTCTTTAACCAGCCTTTTGTTTCTATAGTTGAACCCCTGCTAAAATAACAGAAGTTCCTGTTCTCTTTGTAATGATATCTGCCGTATCCTTCTGCGATATTGGCTCCTATCGAATCAGCGGATCTAACCATTTGCTTGCCAACAGTGTCTTTTGCAAAATAATCCCATTCAGTAACAATGAACCAAATCTCGTCACTAAAGCTTTCAGCTAATTGATAAACCTCTAAATCTTCCAAACTATAATAACTCATATCTTGAAACTATTTATTCTACGAATGAACCAGTGAACGACCTCCCCGCTATGCATTACCAATGAACCAATGAACCAATGAACCAATGAACCAATGAATTAATGAGCTAACACCAGATCACTCCACACCGGGTAGTGATCTGACAGCTTTTTTTCGATAATGCGGTAATTCAGCACATCAAATTGCTTGCTGGCCATAATATAATCTATCTGGAAATTGGGGAAACTGCCGTTATAGGTCCGGCCAAAACCAACGCCTTTTTCGCTGAAAGCGTTTTTCAACCCTGTTGCCATTTCATTAACAGCAAAAGATGCGGGCGTGTCGTTAAAATCACCTGATATGATGTAGGGGTAAGGGCAGTGAGCAGTGTTTTCTTTTATTTTGGCAACCTGTGCACTTCTTTTTATAAATGCGATTTTCAATTTACTTCCTACACGCCAGACTGATGACGCCTCGGCCGTCCCCTGGCCGGTAATGTTGTTGATGTATTTATAATCTTCCGGGTCGAAACGGATGGATTGCAAATGCACACTGTATATCCGGAATATCTTATCCCCCTTTTTAACATCGACGTAAATGCAGGCATTTTCACTCCTTTTGTCAGAAAAAGGGATAAATCCGTGGGCTATGATCGGAAATTTTGAAAAAATAGCGATGCCGATAGCCTCAGTACTATTAAATATGATCGGCTCGAAATAATAATAGGCCCCACCCATTATTTTTACCAGGGAATCGCGCATATCGTACTGGCCCTGGTTGCGCGTATAAAATTCCTGGAAACCTATAATATCCGGCTGGTCGCGATATATGAAATCCAATATTTCGTGTTTGGTTGAGGTATCGTTTTTTGAACCATAACGCTTAAAATTGTGCACGTTGTAAGTCATCATATGCACAAGATTACTGGGGTTAAAGGGCTCTGCTGACTGCAAATGGAGACCAAAATTATTATTCAACATGCCCCAGCCGCACGCAATAATTACGAAAGTTATGAGTCCGTACCATCTTCTGCTGGCCACCCAAAAAATGGCCAGAATTAAATTGGCTATCAATAAAAAGGGGTAGGCTAAGCCAAAAAAAGCGAATATCCAATTGCTCTGGGGATCGATATATGGCGCGAAGTAACTGACTATTAAGGCAAGCCATAACAATATAGTTATACCTGCCATGATCTTACCGATAAATGAGCGTTTGGTCTTTTTAGCCTTCATTATTACTGGCGCGAAATAATATTTCTTTTTCCTGCTTGCTCAGGCTATCGTATCCAGATCTCGAAATTTTGTCTAATATAAGGTCTATTTCTTCTTGTCGCGGAAAATCTGTCGGTTTTCTTGAAGTATTATTCGAAACTACTTTCAGTTTTGATTTTGGCTTAAATAATTTGTTGATGTTTTCTATCCAGTCGCTGCCCTTTTGCAGTTGTTTAACGTAAACAAAACCTATCAAAGCGCCGCCCAGGTGCGATAGCTCGCCGCCCGCGTTCAGGCCTGTTATCCCCAAAAAGTCAATAACAATAAAAAAAAGCACCAGCCATTTTAGCTTTACCGGGCCAATGAGGATCAGTGGCAAGGTATAATCAGGCAACAAGGTCGCTGTAGCAACCATGATGGCCATCACACTTGCCGACGCCCCGACCAGTGTAGCACCTTCGGCCGCATGCACATGGGTAAAAAAAGGAAAAATATTATAACTGAATATAAACAGGAGTGCACCGGCAAGGCCACCCATAAAATACAGTCCCAGCGTACGTTTTTTGCCAAGATATTCTTCAAATATCAGTCCGAACCAGTAAAACCAAAGCATGTTGAACAGGATGTGCCAGATACCATCGTGCATAAACATGTAGGTTACAGGCGTCCAGAAATGGGTCAGTAATTTTGGCAGGTAGGCCGGCAATAAAAGATATTCGCTGGTGTAATAACTTACCGCAGCGGTATTAAACAGGAATTTGCCAATAACATCTGTAACATTAACAACCAAAAAAACAATAATATTGATACCTATGAGCAGGTTTAGCTTACTGCCGGAACGCAGCATTTTGTATTGAATATTTTGCCACAGGGTGCTCATAAAACGAAATTCCTCTATTGCTGATAACTGTATTTTTTAAAAAAAGTTGTTTTTGCTGTTAGTATTTTACAAAATACAAACAGTACGGCAATTTACTTATAATAATCAGAAATTTTAATTACCGGTACCGCCAAATTTTTATCAGGATAAAGCCCAGCAACGCGCCGCCCAAATGAGCAAAATGGGCCACATTATCGCCTCCAAACTGGCCTACGCCTAAAACAATTTCAATTATTATATAGATCGGGATAATGTATTTCGCTTTTATGGGCACTGGCACAAATAACAACATCAGTTCCAGGTCGGGGTAAAGCATGCCGAAGCCTACCAGCAAACCGAATATAGCACCAGATGCGCCAACGGTAGGAACAGCATAAATGGCTTGTAACTTAGCAAATACCGCCGGGTCATTAATTTGCATGCCATCGAAAATCGTAAAGCTCCCGATCATGTAATGCACTTCAATGGCCTGCACCAGGATTTGAAACAACGCAGCGCCGATACCGCAAATAAAATAAAGACTAAAAAAATGTTTTGGCCCGATGGCATATTCCAATATCGGGCCGAAGGAAAATAAGGCGAACATATTAAAAAGTATATGTGCCCACCCGCCATGCAGGAACATGTAGGTTAAAATTTGCCATACCCTGAAATGCGGCGAATTGAAATAAAATAGCCCTAAATTATTAACTACCATCCCCTGGTAATTATTTTCACTTAATACTATAAAAGGTATAAAACAAATGAGGTTAATGATCAGCAGATTTTTTACAACCGGTGTTAAATTTGCGAAAGGTGATTGACTGTTTCCGTTCATAAAATAGTTTGAGTCCCGCACAGCGGGATTATTTTTCAAATCGTTCTAAAAGTTCGTTCAATGTAAAAGTAGTAATTACCAGTTTGCCATTTAATGCAAGATTAGGCATTTGGCAGGCAAAAAGCTGGTCTACCAGTAAATTCATTTCTTCCAATGACATCTTTGTGCCCGATTTCGTTGCAGCATTTCGCGCTAAAGATCGCGCAAGGCTGTCCCTTTTATCGAGTTTTAATATCGCCTGGTTATTCTTATACCCTTCAAGCAGTTGTTCAAGCAGTTCGTGCTCGCCAATATTGTTCAAATCGGCGGGTATGCCTTCAACTACCACCGTGTTTTTGCCGAATTCGCGTATATCAAATCCCAGTGCGCGAATATCGGGTAAAAGTTCCTTTAATAGTTCGAAATCGCTGCTGTTTAATGTAACTGATTGCGGAAAAAGGCTTTGCTGGCTCAGCCCTGAATGATTTTCCAACTGCTGCAAAAAACGTTCATATAAAATACGTTCGTGAGCGGCCTGCTGGTTGATCACCATAAAACCCGACTTTATCGGCGACAGGATAAACCGGTTATGTACCTGGAAAAGCTGCCGTTCATTCGGTTTGTTTATTTCCCGGTCATCCGCAGTAATGCTCTTTTCTTCATGAATTTCCTGCTGCGGGCTTGTTTCCTTTTTACTGATAGCATAGAGCGTATCCCAATTTTGCGGGATAGGGGAGCTTCGGTATTCACCGGTGTTCCTCAAAAACGGGATCTCGCGTTCTTTTTTTTTATCTGCGCTAAACGGGTTAAAATCCGGGTTGAAACTGATGGTTGGCGCAACAATTTCTTCCAGCGGTTTTGGGGTTACTAATTGCCCCATGCTATTATCCTGGTCAAAATCAAGGCTGGGGGTAATGTTATACCTGCCCAAAGAGCGTTTTACCGCCGAGCGGATAATAGCGTAAATGGTTTGTTCATCCTGGTATTTTATCTCGGTTTTGGTAGGATGAACGTTGATATCAATTTTAGCCGGGTCGATATCTATAAATAATACATACAGTGGGTAGGTATCCTCGGGTAATAACTCCTTAAAAGCCATCAGCACCGCGTGGTTTAAATAGGCATCGCGTATAAAGCGGTTGTTCACAAAAAAGAATTGTTCGCCGCGCGTTCTTCGCGCATATTCGGGTTTACCGACAAAACCGCGCAGGTTAATAACCGATGTGTCTTCCTCAACAGGCACCAGCCGTTCATTATATTCCCTGCCAAATAAATGAATGATGCGTTGCTTAAGCGTTGCCGCCGGCAAATGGTAAACCTCCTGCCCGTCGTGGTGCAGGGTGAAGAAAACTTTCGGGTGCGATAACGCCACGCGCTGAAATTCATCAATAACATGCCGCATCTCTACCGGGTTGCTTTTTAAAAAGTTGCGGCGAGCCGGCGTATTGTAGAATAAGTTCTTTACAGATATCGAAGTGCCCGGATTGGCCGAACATGCGTCCTGGCTTAAAACTTCCGAGCCTTCAATAAAAATACAAGTGCCAAGCTCGTCTTCGTGCCTGCGGGTTCTTAACTCAACCTGGGCGATGGCGGCAATGGAGGCCATGGCCTCGCCCCTGAAACCCATGGTGCGGATGGCAAACAGATCTTCGGCCTTGCGTATTTTCGAAGTGGCATGCCGCTCAAAACTCATGCGCGCATCGGTCAAGCTCATACCGCAGCCATTATCAATAACCTGGATCATTGATTTCCCGGCATCTTTAAGTATCAGTTGTATTTTATCCGCCCCCGCATCAAGCGCATTCTCCACAAGTTCTTTTACGGCTGATGCCGGCCGCTGCACTACTTCGCCCGCGGCAATCTGGTTGGCAACGGCATCCGGTAAAAGATGGATTATATCTGGCATTTTGTAAAAATTCCCTTTCAATTACGTTTTCGGTGCTAAATTAAATATTTGATGGCATAACTTTATGCCTTTGTTTTTGTATATAGTTTTGTAGTTTGCCACTTTTAAAAAATACCTATGAATAAAATATCCCCCCTGGTATTATTGCTTTTTTTAGCAGCCTGTAAACAAAAGGAGTACAATGCCGACCTGCTGGTTAAAAACGCGTTAGTCTATACCGTCGACAGCAATTTTACAACCGCCGATGCATTTGTAGTAAACGCCGGAAAAATTGTTGCTGTTGGCAATGCTGATACTTTAGAGGAGAAATATAAAGCCCGCGATGTTATTGATGCCGGTGGCAAACCTGTATACCCTGGCTTTATTGATGCTCATTCGCATTTTTATAGTTATGGTTTGAGTTTGCAGGAAGTTAAGCTTGAAAATACCAAAAGCTGGCAGGAAGTTGTCGATTCTGTGAATGCTTTTTCCATAAAAGATACCGAAGGATGGATAGTTGGCCGCGGATGGGACCAGAATAAGTGGAAGGTAAAGGATTTCCCCAATAAAGCCAAGCTGGATTCGATGTTCCCAGTAAGGCCAATATTACTAACCCGCATCGACGGGCATGCCATCATGGTAAACCAGGCGGCATTGAATATCGCGGGCATTAAACCGGGTCAATCCATTGCCGGGGGTAAAATTGAAACAATCAACGGAAAACTTACCGGTTTACTGGTTGATAACGCCGAAGGGCTGGTAAGGCGCAAAATACCACCGCCAACCGATTCGGTTACCCAAAGGGCGTTTTTGGACGCACAGCATAATTGTTTTGCCGTGGGTTTAACTACTGTTGAAGATTGCGGGCTGCCTTATACTATGGTAAATATAATCGCGCAATTACAGCATAAAGGCGCGTTAAAAATGCGGATGTATGTAATGCTTTCTGACAGTCCGGAGGATTTCGATTATTTGTTTAAACGCGGTGTTTTTAAAACGCCCGGTCTCGATGTGCGTTCATTTAAAATGTACGCCGATGGCGCCCTGGGCTCACGCGGGGCGTGTCTATTGCAACCTTACTCCGACCAAAAAAACTGGCGCGGATTTTTATTGAGCAGCCAGCAGCACTTTATGGATGTTGCAAAAAAACTCGTCAACAAAGGTTTCCAGTTATGTACCCATGCCATTGGCGACTCGGCAAACCGGGTAATACTAAAAATCTATGCAAGCGTCCTGAAGGGCAAAAACGACCGCCGCTGGCGCATAGAACATGCGCAGGTGCTTTCGCCGGATGATATTAAATATTTTGGTGAGTATAACATCATCCCATCGGTACAACCTACACACGCGACATCCGATATGTATTGGGCCGGCGACCGGCTTGGAAAAAAACGTTTAAAATCGGCGTACGCTTATAAACAATTGCTGGAACAAAATGGCTGGCTGCCTTTAGGTACCGATTTCCCGGTTGAAAACATTAACCCGATGTACACGTTTTATGCAGCAGTTGAACGGAAGGACATTAAAGGGTATCCTGAAGGCGGCTTTCAACCTGAAAATGCCCTTACCCGCGAACAAGCATTGAGAGGAATGACGATTTGGGCTGCAAAAGCAAACTTTGAAGAAAAAGAAAAGGGAAGCATAGAGCCCGGCAAGTATGCCGATTTTGTGATCCTTGATAAAGACATCATGAAAATAGACGGACCCGCTGTGCCCGGCGTTAAAGTGTTAAAAACATATGTAAATGGCGAAAAAGTTTATGAGAAAAAATAACCGGTTGTTTCACACTTTAACGCTGTTTGTATTTATCGTATTTAATTCGGCATGCGCGCAAAACCCACCTTTTACAGGACGGGCTTATGTTGAAGAGGAAAAGCTGGTTCAGCAATCGACCGTTTTGTTTAACAATTCCGCTTATGTAATCCCGCTTCAAAACCCCGACCAGTTAAAAATTGCCAGTATTCATTTTTCAAACCAATATGCTATAGGGTTCGACAGCCTGCTGAATAAGTATAGTAAAGCGCAATCATTTAATGGAAACGATTATTCAGGCGTAAAAACGCTGGATGACCTGTCATTCGATCTGAAGCTATACAACACCCTTATCATCCAGCTAACGGATGCTGACCTCGATAATCCGCAGGTGTTAAGTTTTATCAATAGTAATCAAAAAATAAAAAGGGTAATTATCGCACTGTTTGGCAGCAGTAATGCATTAATTAAATTGAATGATGTTTCGGCGCCTATTATATGGTGCGAGCGGGTTTCGCCGGTGGCAGCTTTTTTCAGCGCCCAGGCTATATTTGGCGGCATCGCCATAACGCAAAAGCTTGACAGGAATTTATCGCGTAATTACCGGAAAAAAATGGGCTTTACCACGGATAAGATCCGTTTACAGTATACTGTACCGGAAGATGCCGGCATCAATGCAACTGACCTGCTGGGGATCGATAACATAGCGACCGAGGCAATTTTAAACCAGGCCACGCCCGGATGCGTGGTTTTGGTGGCTAAAGACGGCAAGGTGATATTTAATAAAGCTTATGGTCATCATAGTTATGACAGGACGGTGCCCGAAAATATTACAGATATTTTCGACCTGGCCTCCATGACCAAAATATCGGCAACCACAATGGAAACCATGCTGCTTTATGACCAGGGCAGATTAAACCTTGATTCGACTGTTGGCGCCTACCTGCCCATGGCGCAGAAGACCAGCAAAAATGATATCAAGGTCCGCGAGATATTGGAGCACCAGGCCGGCCTGGTCCCCGATATCCCAACCTTTGAACCCTTAAAGCCCACGGATCACAGCACCGATTCGTCGGCGGCATATCCTACAAAAGTGAATAATGGTTACTACTTAAGGAAGGACTTTTTTAAAGATGTGATGTGGCCTGAGATGCTGAACTCGCCCTTAAAAACCCGGGGGAAATATGTTTACAGCGATTTGAGCATGTGTTTTATGCAGCAAATTATTGAAACGCTTACTTCAACGCCCGAAAATGTTTACATCCAGCAACAACTATACACCCCGCTGGGCCTGCAAACCACCGGTTTTTTACCGCTTTACCGGTTTCCGGTTAGCCGCATACCGCCGACCGAAGATGACGAAGTTTACCGCCATGCCCTGCTGGACGGCTATGTACATGACCCCACCGCAGCGCTGATGGGCGGTGTTGCCGGTCATGCAGGCTTGTTTTCGGACGCCAACGACCTCGCCATTTTATACCAGATGATGTTGAACCGGGGAGCCTATGGCGGTGTACAATATATTAAACCCGAAACGGTTGATCTTTTCACCGCCAAACAATCCGATGTCAGTCGTCGTGGCCTGGGCTTTGACCGCTGGGACCCCATTCCCGAACATCATTATCCATCGCAGCTGGCATCCCCGCAGGCTTATGGGCACACAGGCTTTACCGGCACCTGCGTATGGGTTGATGCTAAGTATAACCTGGTGTACATATTTTTATCAAACCGCGTTAACCCTCTCGTCAGCAGCAAACTATCCAGCCTGAACATCAGGCCGCGGATACAAGATGTGATTTACCAGGCGATACAGAAAGGGATGTAGTAGATTTACGAATTACGATTTTAGATTTACGATTGTTTTTATTTCGGATGTCGGATTAACTTCGTTGAAGGCTTCGCCGTTTTCGATGTCGGATTTGTTTAATTCGGACTGCGGAATATCAAATGCGGAATGTTTTTGATTTCAGGCATATAAATTGCAAACAGATTTTTAAATTTGATAAAATCGTAAATCTAAAATCGTAATTCGTAAATGCGCTATTATACCATTCCTCCGCCGATCCGTTTAAGGCCTTACGTGAGGTGCTTTTGGGTATTAGAGCATGATTTTGGTGAGAATGAAGATTCGTATATCTACCGTTCAATAGCGGATGGCTGTGTGGAAATGGTTTTTCATTATCGGGCCACTTTTGACGAGCTCATTACGGACGGAGGAATAGCCCACAACTGGCAGTCGGGTATCCATTTTCAATCTGACCATTACAAGCGTTTTGAAACTAAGCAGAGCTTTGGCATCTTCGGCGCCTATATTTATCCCTTTGCCGTACCTTCCTTTTTTAGAGTCCCGTCTGATGAAACAACCAATGAAATGCTCGACCTTGAAATTTTTTTAGGCTGGGAAGGAAAAGAACTTGAAGAAAAAATCATGACCGCACACGATAACTGCAAAAGGGCTGAAATATTAACAAGTTTCCTTGAAAAGCGGCTGCTTAATGTCAAGATGAAGGATGAAACTATCGCAACAGCCATCAGGCATGTAATACACTCCGGAGAAATAAATACGGTAGCCCAGTTAGCAAACCGATTTAATTTGTCTACGCGCCAGTTCGACCGTAAGTTTAAAGCATACGCGGGCTTTAACCCTAAAACTTATTTAAGATTAGTGCGCCTGCAAAATGCCACAAAACAATACGGAACAAATAAATCGCTTACTCAAATAGCGCTCGAATGCGGGTATTACGACCAGTCGCATTTTATACATGATATAAAGGCATTTACGGGGTATCATCCCGGATTTTACTTTTCGGGCAATGCCGAAGGTACGGAGTATAAGTACGTTTAAATTGTCTTGTTTTTACAATCAGGCGGCGCGTAGTAGTATTATTTTTGTTTAAACAAAAATAGAAAATCATGAAAACATCAAATATCCCGGAAGGCTACCAGCGGGTAATGCCTTACCTTATTGTTGAAAATGCCGCCGCGTTTATGGAATTTACCCAAAAGGTTTTCGGCGCCGAAGAGAAATTCAAAGCCATGCGCGATGAAAAACTGATCATGCATGCCGAGATACTCATTGGCGGCAGTGTTATAATGATCGCCGATGCCACCGAGTTATATAAACCACAGCCGGCAGGCTTATTTGTTTATGTTGACGATTGCGATACTACGTACAATAATGCACTCGCGAACGGCGCCACGTCGGTAAGTGAACCAGCCGATCAGAGTTATGGCCGCAGCGCAGGTGTTAAAGATGCTTTCGGTAATGCCTGGTGGATCACTGCTTGATTTCGGATTTAGGAATTTCGATTTCGGATTTATTGAATATTACTTAATTCCGAAATCGAAAATCCGAAATCCGACTTAAACAAATTACATCCGCTTAACAATATTCCGATAAATTGCTGTTAAACTTGCAGCAGTGAAACTGCCGCGGGCATACTACCTATGTAAAACATAAGCAGCCCGCGGCGGTTTCATTACCAAAAAAAGCAAAGCCTGTAAATGAAGATCGGAATAGTTTGTTACCCAACCTTCGGCGGAAGCGGGGTTGTTGCCACTGAGCTCGGCAAAGGCCTTGCCGACCGCGGTCACAAGGTTCATTTTATAACCTATAACCAGCCTGCCAGGCTCGACCTTTTTTCCGAAAATTTATTTTACCACGAGGTTTCGGTATCTAATTATCCTCTTTTTGATTTCCCGCCGTACGAACTCGCCCTCGCAAGCCGGCTGGTTGACGTCGTGCGTTTCGAGAAGCTGGATATACTGCATGTACATTATGCCATCCCGCATGCCTCGGCGGCTTTTATGGCCAAACAGATATTGCTAACTTATGGCATATATATCCCGGTAGTTACCACCTTGCACGGCACCGATATTACGCTGGTGGGCCGGGACAGCACCTTTAAACCGGTAGTTACTTTTTCGATCAATAAATCTGATGGTGTTACTGCCGTTTCTGAACATTTGAGGAGCGACACTTATAAATATTTTGATATTGAGAACGACATCAGGGTGATCCCAAACTTTATTGACCTTAGCCGCTTTAACCTGAAACCAAAGGATCATTTTAAAAAAGCAATAGCGCCCTTTGGCGAGAAAATAATAGTCCATACCTCTAACTTCCGCCCGGTAAAGCGCACTGAAGATGTAATACAGATATTTGCCAAACTCATTAAAAAAATACCAGCTAAACTACTCATGGTAGGCGATGGTGGCGAGCGGTCACGATGCGAACAATTAAGCCGGGACCTTGGAGTTAGCGAAAATGTTCGTTTTTTAGGCAAACAGGATGCCATCGAAGAAATACTATCCGTATCAGACCTGTTTTTAATGCCTTCAGAATCTGAAAGTTTCGGTTTAGCGGCCCTTGAAGCCATGGCTTGTAAAGTGCCGGTCATAAGCTCAAATGCCGGGGGGTTGCCTGAATTGAATGTTGAAGGCGTAACCGGATTTTTGAAAGATGTTGGCGATGTAGATGGTATGGCCGAAAAAGCGGTTTACATCCTTGAAGATGAAGAAAGGCTGCAACTATTTAAAAATAACGCCCTTGAACGCGCCAAACAATTCGACCTTGCAAACATCCTGCCCGCTTACGAAAGCTATTATGTGGAGGTGATTGAGCGGACTAAAGAGCATGTTTAGGAAAAGAGCGGAGAGCAAAAAGCGGAAAGCGAAAAGCCTTGCCGTGAAACAGCTTTCTGCTTTCCGCCTTTTGCTTTCAGCTTCTACACAAAGCTTTCTAAAATATCCTCAACTGTCCGTTTCTCCTGCACGCCTGTTTCCATATTTTTTATCGTGAGCAGCCCGCTTTCAATCTCTTCGCTGCCGATGATGATGGTGAAGGGGATGTGTTTATTATTGGCGTAATCCAGTTGCTTTTTGAGTTTTGAACCTGCTGGGTAAAGCTCGGCACTAATATTTTTCCTACGCAGTTGTTGTAATATGGGCAGTGCAAATTTTTCACCCTCTTTATCAAAGCAGCAGATGAGCAACCGGGTTGACTGGTTGCTTGCCGCCGGGAACAGGCTTAACTCTTCCATTACATCATAAATACGGTCGGCGCCAAAGGAGATACCCACCCCGGTAAGTCCGCTTAGCCCGAACATTCCCGTAAGGTCATCATACCTGCCGCCGCCGCCGATGCTGCCCATAGCCACCTCGTTTGTTTTTACTTCGAAAATGGCGCCGGTATAATAGTTTAAGCCGCGTGCGAGGGTTATATCCAGTTCTAAGTTTGCAGTTTGCAGTGGCAAGTTTGCGATGTAGTTTAAAACCGTTTCAATTTCGTCACATCCTTTTAAGCCAATATCCGAATTGATCAGCGCCAAACGCAGGCTTTCAATTTTTTCTGCATTCGAGCCTTCCAACAATATAACCGGTTTAATTTTTTCGATATCTGCTGCTGTAAACCCCCGTTCCATCAACTCTTTTGTAACGCCATCGAGGCCAATCTTATCAAGTTTATCAATCGCTACGGTAAGATCAATGATACTATCAGATTTATCTATAATATAAGCTATGCCTGATAGAATTTTTCTATTATTTATTTTTATGGTAAAATCCTTCAATCCCAGCTTGCTTAAGGCCTCGTCATATATCATCACAAATTCGGCCTCGTTTAGCAATGAATCAGAGCCAACCACATCAGCATCGCATTGATAAAATTCCCGGTAACGGCCTTTTTGTGGCCTGTCGGCGCGCCAAACCGGCTGCACCTGGAATCGTTTGAACGGGAAAGTGATCTCGTTTTGGTGTTGCACCACGTAACGGGCGAAGGGTACGGTAAGATCGTAGCGGAGGGCTTTTTCGGAAATTAAAGAGGTAAGTTTTTTAGAATCGTCAATAAAATTTGATCGATTAATATTTGCGTCAGATAAAAAATCGCCGTTATTTAGAATTTTGAAAATGAGTTTATCGCCTTCCTCGCCATATTTCCCGGTTAAGGTGGAAAGTTTTTCCATCGCCGGCGTCTCAATCTGCTGATACCCGTATTTACGGAAAACACTTTTAATGGTATCAAAAATAAAATTACGCCTCACCATTTCGGTTGGTGAAAAATCGCGGGTGCCTTTTGGTACGGATGGTTTGTAAGATGCCATAAGCGCCAAAGTTAACACGATTTTTCACTTGTTGTATGTTTTTTGAGTTCAAGCGGGCTTCCCTGTTTAATGATTTTTAATAAGAAATAAAGATCAATAGAAAGTAAATAAAATCCTTGCCATCTTTAAATCCGATGAATCCTGGTTAAATTAGCTCCATGAACATCATTGTACAAACCCGTCGCCTTATCGTCCGCGAATTTACGCCGAGGGAAGAAATATTGCTGGTTAACCTTTACAGGGATGAGCGGGTTACGCAGTTCGTTAATAAGCGAACCGAAGACGAAACGCTAAAACAATTTGCCGAAGCCCTAAACCAATATAAAGACAAATCCGGCCTGGGGCGCTGGGGTATATTTAATCCGGCCGATGGCGACTTTATCGGCGTTTGCATCCTTAAGCCCGCCGATTCCGACCCAACGCGCATCGAGTTAGGTTATGTGCTTAACCCTGAATACTGGGGCATCGGCATTGCCACCGAGCTTTCGAAAGCGTTGGTCTTCTATGGTTTTGAAGATAAGGGATTAACAGAAATATGTGCCTGTACCCATCCCGAAAATTTAGCATCGCAAAATGTATTAACAAAAGCCGGTTTTGCACGGGATGGGAATGTTTTTTGGCATGGGGCTGATCTGCCGTTTTTTAGGATATGCAGGTGAAGTAGTTACCATAATGCTTAAAAAAAAGTATATTTAGCGATATCATAAAACTTTTAAAATATGAAAAAAATCCTGCTTTATTGTTTTGTTTTTATACTTTTTGCAAGCCGTTTGTTTGCACAATCCCAGGGCGATACGTTAGTGATAAGGGATTTACCTTGGGACCCAAAATCTCCCGCTGGTTTTTCAGAATTGAATATTCCATCAGATAGCAGCTTATTGCAGGGATTTATATTAACTGCCAATGGCGCTCAGATGCACCCCACACTGTTAATGCTGCATGGTTATCCGGGCAACGAGCGAAACCTGGATCTTGCCCAGGTAGTACGGGCACATGGCTGGAATGTTATTTATTTCGATTACAGGGGATCGTGGGGCAGCCAGGGAAAATTTAGCTTTAAACATTGCGTTGAAGATGCGGTAAACGTGGTCGCATTCTGTAAAAAAAATGCCGTTAAATTTAAAATTGACACTTCGAATATTGTGTTATTTGGCCATAGCATGGGTGGTTTTGTGTGCTTAAAGGCGTTAGAATATTTACCCGGAGTTAAAAAAGGCTTTGCGTTATCTGCCTGGGATATATATGCAGATGTAAACCGTTTTGCCGGGCCTGGACAACTGAAGAAAATCAAAGCCGACCAGGAGGGTTATTTTGTTTTGAATTCCAGCCTTGATGAGATATTCACCCCTGTTATTGACGACAGCAAATATTTTAACTTCAAAAATGGCTTAAGCGAACTTTCCAATAAGCAAATCATTATGCTGGACGAGAATAATCGCAACAAGCTCCTTGCTGATGATATAAAAGCACATAATAACGCTTTTTTTGATTACGAGGTTTGGGTTACCGATCATCCCTTTACCAACAAGCGGGTGTCGTTAATAAAAAAAGTGCTTTGGTTTTTAGATAAGTAAACGAGCGGACTTTGATATGAATTTAAGAAGGTTTTTAGGGAAAATTGGCGCCGGATTATTTTATATTTGAAATCATGGCCACCATCGCACAAACGCCCCGCTTGATTATCCGCGAGTTTTTACCGGATGAAGAAACTATTTATTTAAACCATTTTAATGACGAATTGGTTATCCAGTATATCCCTAAACGCAGCAGGGAGGAACGTATCAATATTTTCAGGCGGGGACTGGAGCAATATGCCACCAGTAAAACAACCGGACTTTGGGGTATATTTAGCAAAGGCGATGGGGATTTTATGGGGAGCTGTTTACTGCGCCCTTTTTATGATGAAGCCGGGGTGCTTGAACTGGGCTACAGTCTTGAAAGAAAATACTGGGGCGGTGGATTTGCCACTGAAATGGCCACCGCAATGGTTGCTCATGGATTGTCTGACCAGGACATTTCGGAAGTTGTAGCAGTTACAGAGTTGGAGAACGTGGGTTCACAACGCGTCCTTGAAAAGGCCAGCCTTAAACGCGTGGATAATTTGCTGAGGGACGGGGAGGAACTGGCGTATTTCAGACTTAAGCGTTAATGTTTTAACCACAGAGGGCGCTAAGGAGGCACAAAGAACACGAAGAAATTGGAATTGTTAAAACTCAGCGTCCTCAGTGTTTTCTTTGCATCTCCGTGTTAAAACTTACGATTATTCAATTCTGTCGAAGGCTTTCGATGATCTCCCTGCAACCCTGCTCTATCATTTTAAAAACCGGCTCAAATTGCTGGTCGTCGTAATACGGATCGGGGACTATTTTATCGCCTAATAAAAGCTTTATCTTTTTTTCGTCGTCTTCATTACGTGCCATGCCCAATATGTCTTTGAGGTTATTTTTATCCATCACAAAGATCCTATCAAACTCATCAAAATCGCTGACCCTGAACAGCCTGCAAACCTGCCCGCTGATATCAATACCGTGGTTACGCGCCGTGCGCGTCGAGCGGCGGTCAGGACCCTCGCCAATATGCCAGTTGCCAGTGCCTGCAGAGTCAACATGCCAATCCAGACCGTTTTCTTTTGACAAATGCTGCATAACCCCCTCCGCCAGCGGCGAACGGCAGATATTACCGAGGCAAACCATTAGTATTTTCATAGACGTTGTAATAGGTTGTAAAAGTTGTAATAAGTTGTAATAAGTTGTAATAAGTTGTAATAAGTTGTAGTCGTTGTAATAAGTTGTAGTCGTTGTAATGAGTTTTAATTGTTAAAAAGGTTAAGGTGTATAATGACAAAATTTTAGTGATCGTTAAATCACTACAACCTTTACAACTTTTACAACCCTTACAACCCTCACCCAAACAACTGGTTCAGCACCCCTGCAAGCCTGACCCCGGCTTTGAGCAGCTGCTGGTTAACAATATCTATATGGGTGAAATTATATTTATAATTCAGGGTGTCGCCGGGTTTTATGTCGGTGTACAGTTTTTCGGCGATTTGGTTCGATTCAAAAAGCCATTGACTGATGGGGGCTTTTTGCCATTCGGCGCGCTGTGCTAAAGTGCTGTGGTTAATTGCTGCTGCATATTCTGTATAGCTCAATTGCTGAAAATCTATCAGCTGCGAGTCCCAAACCGCGTGTAGGTTGGTGGGATTACTGAACCAGTTCACCTTAAAATCGTTTCCGCCTTTATCATCCGAATGAGCGGCATGCATAGGCTGGTGCACATCCTCCACAATGTGGATCAGCATACGCAGGTAAAGCAGCTTGTTTTTTTGGCTGAGAGTTTTCTTTTTCAACTCACCTACCAGGAATTGAAGTTTGGTGTAAGCATCAACATTGGTATCATGGTTTAAATATGCCACCATTTCGGGGTAGGTATATGCCTTATCAAAATCAATATAGTGCCAGGGTGATAAATAGTTGTAATCGGGATCTGATTTTATAAAATCGGCCCAATTACTAGCAATGGCGATTGATTCGTTGCCTAAAATAGCTTCAATGGCTTTGCGGGCTTTAGGCGTTAAATATGTATTGGCAATTTGCCCGCAAATACGATGGCCCTCCGTGCCCCAGGCCATCGTTTGCAGCGGCGCGTAAATTACTGCGATAATCAGCAGCAGCTTTTTTACAAATTTGTTTCTCATCTTACAATGGTTTTATATGGCAGGATGTTCTTTTTATTAAATGCGCGTCTATCGGGATAACGTTTGACGTACTAGCAAATTGGACCAGCGAATCCGATTTTTTACTGATCCTGAAAATCTCTTCATAATCGCCGGAGCGGAAACAGCCTTTGTCATCTTTTATGGTCATATCGGCATTACAAAACTGCCCTTTTAAATGCAGGGTGTCATTCTTTTCTTCATAAGTGCCGCGGCAATATTCAGTCCAGCGGCCGTAGTTCATACAGGAGTCGGCCCCGGTATTCACCTTGCTGAATGATTTGATCGCCACAAAAAAAGAATCGCAGCTAAATCTAAGTTGATATAATGAATAAGTAAGCAATAGTTTTTGTTTTGGTATGGAATCCTGCTGCCATTCTCCCTGCAAGTAGCCTTCGCCCGGCGTTTGCATGTTGGGGTTAAGCCGGCAGCTGGAGCAGAAAGCGCAAAGCACAAAGCACAAAGCCGGGAGGTAAAAGGCGAAAGGTATCCCGATAGCTCTCGGGAGGCGAAAGGTCTTTTGCATATCCGGCAATTAAAACTCCCCCTTTACGGGGTCGGGGGGCAAACTACCAATCATATCTTCGGGCCGTACCCATTGGTCAAACTGTTCGTTGGTTAATAAGCCAAGCTCGGTAGCCGCTGCGCGCAGTGATTTGTTTTCCTTCAATGCTTTTTTGGCGATCTTGGCGGCGTTTTCGTAACCGATATGCGGGTTTAACGCAGTCACGAGCATCAGTGAGTTTTCGAGGTGCTTTTTTATGCCGGCATAATTTGGCTCGATGCCAACAGCGCAATGGTCATTAAATGAAGTACAGGCATCCCCGATCAAACGGGCAGACTGCAAAAAGTTAGCCGCCATAACGGGTTTAAAAACGTTCAGCTCATAATGCCCATTTGAGCCACCTATAGAAATGGTCACATCATTACCCATTACCTGGGCTGCTACCATGGTAACGGCTTCGTTTTGGGTTGGGTTTACCTTGCCTGGCATAATGGATGATCCAGGTTCGTTATCAGGTATGTGGATCTCACCGATCCCCGAGCGCGGGCCAGATGCCAGCATGCGGATATCATTGGCTATTTTCATTAATGAAACAGCAATCTGTTTTAATGCGCCATGTGTTTCCACGATAGCGTCATGTGCCGCAAGGGCCTCGAATTTATTATCCGCGGTGCGGAATGGCAGGCCGGTAAACATGGAAATATACTCGGCCACTTTAACATCATAGCCTTTTGGGGTGTTGATGCCGGTGCCAACGGCAGTGCCGCCCAAAGCAAGTTCGGATAAATGATCGAGGGTGTTTTTTAACGCCCTTAAACCATGGTCAAGTTGTGACACATAGCCCGAAAATTCCTGCCCTAAAGTAAGCGGCGTAGCGTCCATCAGGTGGGTGCGGCCGATTTTTACAACGCCCTTAAAGGCATCGGATTTAACTTTTAATGTATCGCGCAGCTTTTCAATGCCGGGGATGGTTACATCCGTGATCATTTTATAGGCCGCGATGTGCATGGCTGTTGGGTAGGTATCGTTAGATGACTGCGATTTATTTACATCATCATTCGGGTGGATAAAGGTTTTACCTTCGCCAAGTTTATTACCCAGCAATACATGGGCGCGGTTAGCGATCACCTCGTTCACGTTCATATTTGATTGTGTACCCGAACCGGTTTGCCATATCACCAGCGGAAATTCACCGGCCAGCTTGCCTTCGAGTATCTCGTCGCATACCTGCGCTATCAGGTCGCGTTTTTCGGCAGATAGAACGCCGCAATCGGTATTGGTATAAGCAGCAGCTTTTTTAAGGTAAGCGAATGCCGCAATAATTTCCTTTGGCATCGAAGCCTCAGGGCCTATTTTAAAATTATTGCGCGACCGCTCGGTTTGTGCCCCCCAGTATTTATCGGCAGGTACCTGTACCTCGCCCATCGTATCGTGTTCGGTTCTGAAACTCATGAAATTCCTGTTTTTTTTGACGGGGCAAAGTTAGGGTTTGAATTCGGATTTCGGAATTTCGATTTCGGAATTTCAATAAGGTTCATTCTCGTCGATTATCGCGTGTCCTCGCAAACTAACTTTCGGACAATTCTTTCTAGAAAATTCAATTTATTGTCCAATTTCATACAATCCATTTGTTACTTAAATACAAAGCGATTATTTAATAAAAAATTCTCCCGAAAAGGGGATATAATTCGAATCATGGAAAAAGCATTTCTTCAAAACATTTTAGAACAAAATAAGATGACGAGCTCTTATTCGTTCGATAGGATTTCAAATGAGAATGCCGGCTTCAGGCTAAACAAGCAAGCTGCTTCAATTGGATTTATTTATCGCCACATTGGCGAAACGATGAATTTATTCACCACATTTTTGGGGCTTAAAACGGACGTTCAAAATACAACGATGGGAAGCACCGATACGGGACAGGGCAAAAATACAGAAGAAAGCAGGCAGCTGGTAAAGAACGGATACGATCTGTTAGCGCAAATTATAGAAACTATTCCCAACGAAGATTGGTTAGGTATGATCGACACCCCATTTTTTGGGAAAGTTACCCGGGTGCGGCTTTTTGCTCATATCCTGTTTCATAACTCACATCATGCCGGCCAGATCTCATTGACCCTGGCAAAAGGAGGTGTCATGATGGATTAAATTCCTTCATTGACGAATATGTTCGCGCGCAAACTCACGGGTCATCTGCAATATCCGCCTGGTACTTTCCATTTTGCAGACATAATTGACCCGTTTGCATATCATTTTCTTCAAAGCCGAAATAAAGGCAGACATTTGATCCATTCTTGTTGGAAACAATAAATTATGAAAAAATCATTTATCGCTTTATTACATATAGGTTTTTGGACATGTTACATTATACTGATAGCGATCATGTTACTTGTTTACTATAGAGATAATCCGGCTGTAAGTGATCCGCAACTCAGGGTTGTAAATGCCTTGAAAAATATCTTTCTTTTTGCATTTGTACCTTCCGTTATCTCCTTTTATTTATTCTATTTCATATTGTTTCCTAAATATCTTCAACAGGAAAAGTTTTTCCTTGCGGTAGTTTACGCCATTCTAATGTCGGCAGGGGCGGCGCTGGTTGCTTATATCGTGCATCGGTATCTTATCGAATCGGGGCATGTGATGGATATGGATGAGGGTGGAAAAAACGGCAGGTCCACCGCTTTCAGGGTCATCATGGTGATGACATTTATTGGTTTAATTTGCGGAATAGCGGCCCTGGTTATAAAGGGATTTATTACCTGGTTTAATGAAATTAAACTGAAAGCGAGCCTGAAAGAAAAGAATTATGAGATGGAAATGGCGCTGATAAAATCGCAGCTCGACCCGCATCTTTTATTTAACACCATCAATAATATTGATGCCCTGATTTTAAAAGATGCCGTTAAAGCGTCAGACTATCTGAATAAGTTATCTGATATAATGCGGTTTATACTTTATGAAACAAAGGCCGAAAAGATATTCCTTCACAAGGAAATAGAATTCATAGAAAAATATATAGCATTACAAAAAATAAGGACAGCGAACTTAAATTACGTTCACTTTGCGGTAACCGGCGTTATTGGCCATAAATTGATCGCCCCGATGGTTTTTATTCCCTTTATTGAAAACGCCTTTAAACATACCAATAATAAAAAACTGGAAAATGCAATTGCGGTCGACATCTTTATATACGATGAAACAATCCAGCTGGTATGTGAAAATAAATTTGATTCGAGGCCGTCGGTCCAGCAAACAGATAGCGGCTTAGGTAACGAACTTATCCGAAAACGGCTAAACCTTATTTATGCTGAAAAACATACTTTGGAAGTGCACAAAACAAATGAACTGTACAGCGTAAACTTAACAATTCCCAATGGATAGATGTAGCTGCATAATTATTGAAGATGAGCCGCTTGCGCTTGAAAAAACGAAGGACTTTGTAAACAAAGTTCCTTTTTTGCATTTAAGTGCAACGTTTGATAATGCCCTTACCGGGCTTGCTTACCTGAACAACAGTAAAGTAGATCTGCTTTTTCTGGATATAAATATGGATGAATTATCGGGTATCGAATTACTTGAAAGTTCGAAAATAAGCAGCCAGGTCATTATTACAACAGCCTACCAGGAGTATGCTTTAAAAGGCTACGAACTACAGATCACAGACTATCTTTTAAAGCCGTTTACATTTAATCGTTTTTTACAAGCTGTAAATAAAGCACGGGAGAATATCATCGTTCGAACCCTGGAGCCCCAGCCTGACTTTATTTTTGTTAAGACGGAAAACCGGCTGGAGAAGATCATGCTTAATGAGATCGTGTACATTGAAGGGATGCGGGACTACAGGAGAATCCACACCGTCAATAAGAGAGTAATGACTTTGCAGAATTTCAGCGAGTTTGAACGGTTGATCCCATCAAGTTTAGTGTGCAGGGTTCATAAATCGTATATGGTAGCCCTGAACAAGATCGAATCAATTGAGCGGAGCAGAATAAGAATAGCAGATCAGCTGATCCCCATTTCAGATACTTATAAGGACAGTTTCTTTCAACTCATCAACAACAAGCCATAATCCCGCTGCCATTTGGCAGATCAAAATCACGAGGATGCAGACACATTAGCCCGGTTTGCATATCAAAATTGCCGGCCATAACTCATTGATATACTTTTGTTTAACTTAAAAATTAAACAAAAAGATCATGAAAAAAATCGTACACACATCGCTCATACTCGTTATGATTTTCCTATGCGGAAATGCTTTTGGCCAAAGCAGCGGATCACGGTCACAAAAAACCAACGACACTATTAAAACAACCAAGACTTATTTAGACGTTTTGCTGAATTTGGTGGGTACCAACCTGAATTATGGAAATTCAAACAGTGCCTTGAAAGATTACAAAAAATCTGTTTTGGGCGCCCAGGTTGGCGTGTCATTTCAAGCTGGTATAACGCCGGCGTTCTCCATTGTACCTGAGTTTTATTTTGCAATGAAGGGTGGCAAGCTTACGGCAAATAATCCGCTTACAGCCAGCGAATCAACAGTTCGTTTATATGCCTTTGAATTACCTGTGCTTGCCCGCTTTCATTTCAGCGAATTTCACATTAATGCCGGGCCTTCCATTGCTTATAATTTTTACGGCACCAGGGAAATTAATGATTCCTCAAACGACCTTTCTTTTACTAAATCGGCCGAAGGTTTTAAGCGTTTTGATGCCGGCGTTCAAATAGGTGGTGGCTATACATTTCATACCCAACGAAAAAGGATAACCTTAGACCTTAGGTATAACTACGGTTTGACCAATATATCTTACAGCCATGAAATGTACAACAGGAGCTTCATCGTAAGTGTGCATATTTCTAATCCGTGGAAGACAAACCCCCTCGGAAATAAATAAGAATATCCGGCCATTCGCGCCATTATTGTCTATTATCTCACAAGAAGTAACCAATAAATTTAATAAAATGAAAACGAACATAAATACTACAATCGGCACAGGTGTATCAAGGGAACGGGCCCCCATGAGTTCAAGCAGGAAGACAGCGCTCGTAGCGGGTTTGTTCTACCTGCTCACCTTTGTTTCGATCCCGACCCTCGCACTATATGGGCCGGTACACGATCCAAACTACATCGTAGGTAACGGGCCTGATACGGCTGTCATCATTGGCGGCATACTCGAGATCATCGTGGCCCTGGCCGGCATCAGCACTGCCGTCGTACTGTACCCGGTAGTCAGGAGGCAGAGTGAAAGTGCCGCGCTAGGCCTCGTTGCCGCGCGGATCCTGGAATCCGGCACCATTTTCGTCGGCGTGGCGTTCCTTTTGTCGATTGTAGCTTTGCGACAAGCTGGAGTTGGAGCAAATGCCCTGGTGACCAGCCAGGCGCTTGCAACCCTTTACGACCGCATTTTCCTCCTCGGACAAAGCTTCATGCCGGCCATCTGCGACCTGTTGCTGGGCTTAATGCTATACCAGTCGCGCCTGGTGCCACGTGGCCTTTCCCTGATCGGGATCATCGGGGCATTCCCGCTCCTGGCAGGCTACTTCGCGGTACTGTTCGGCCTCATTGCGCAACATGCTCCTTCGACAGCGCTTGCGGCAGTTCCGGTCGCGGTGTTCGAGTTCTCGCTGGGCATCTACCTCGTCGTCAAAGGCTTCAGGCCGTCACCGCTCACAGGCGGCATTTGAAGCAATCCGGTTAGTTATACCTTTCCCCGAACAATTATTTAATCTTTTAATAAGCACCCATGTCATGACTATCAGTATTTTTTCTTTCCAGTCGGAGCAGAATTATGTTGGCAAAGCCACTTTGCGAAACCGGTCTTGTGATGCCGGGACTGCGCTGAACAATATTGTCGGAGAAACCACAGCGGAACCGGTCAGCAAATTTATAAAAGCAGCCCTGCTTTCGCAGAGCGGCGTGGTAGCCTTGAGTGGCAGCTTCTCGAACTTTTTTCTCCGGGATTTGAAACGGTTAGTGAATTTTTAAGGGTTTAAACCTCAAATTTTTACGGTCTAATTTTCATTAGGTTATAGGCCAGTTTCGAATATCCCTTTTTTCCGGGCATAAATTTTCGCATTTTTTACTTAAGATAATGTTGGTTTGCGAATTAATAAAGTTTCTTGAAATAGACTTGTCCCAACCCTGGCGCGGGAATCCGGTTAAAGGCCCAAAACGAGGGTTGCTGCTGCGGAGGGAGGGACCATGATATTGATCAATATTTATGCAAAAACTTGAAATTAGGTGGTTTAAGACTATCGTGAATTAATAAATAAGTTTATATTGTGCCTGTTAATCCCGGATAAAAAAAATTATAGCATAGAAATCTAATGAATTTAACCCGCCGTAAATTCTTACAATCCCTGTCCATTGGCGTCGTTCTAACCACAAAAAAAGGTTGGGCAAACAATTTTCCCACTAAAGCAATTGAGCGCAGGGACCTCTTTCCACAAGGTGTAGCATCAGGTGACCCAACGGCTGACACAGTTATCTTGTGGACGAGGCGTCCACCGGTAAACGGAAATCTCGCCAGCAAGTTGATCGTTGAAATATCGGCCAGCCCGGAATTCAATAAAATCCTGGCAGGCGGTACTGCAAATATTAGTGCTGATTCAGATTGGACATGTCGTTTCCTGGCTACAGATCTGAAACCCGGTCGCGAGTATTGGTACCGCTTCATTGATGATCATGGTTTCGCAAGCCGGACCGGCCGCACCATCACAGCACCCGGCGTTGATTCGGATACACCTGTTCGTTTTACCTTTGTATGTTGTCAATGCCCTAACGAAGCTGCCATGAATGCTTACCGAAAGATGATCTTTGAAGATGAGGCACGTCCAAAAGAGCAACGACTTAATTTTGTATTGCACCTGGGCGATTTTATTTATGAGGTCACCTGGTATGCCGAAGATAATCCGAACGGGAACCGTGGCCGTCGCATCAGGAACCTGTATAAGTTTCCGCAAGGTCGAAAGGTTAGCAATTTTCATCTCCCTGTTACCCTCGAGGATTATCGTACACTCTACCGTGCCTATCTTGAGGATCCCGACTTACAGGACGCCCGTGCCCGTTGGCCATTTGTCTGTATTTGGGATAATCACGAATTTTCCTGGGCAGGATACCAGAGTCAGTATGTGGCAGGTGGCGGCTACAGCGCT
>CAIPFE010000004.1 GCA_903864275.1 uncultured Mucilaginibacter sp. | reverse complement strand
CTATTAATAAAAACAATAAACCGGGGTTTTTCAGCACTGTACAATAAGGCCTCGGCATTGAAACTACGGCTCAATGAACTCCTCTGGGTGCCGGCCAGGGGCGAAAATGGGCTTTTTGAGTTTTTCAGCAGACCCTAAATATTAAGACGCATAAGCCCGGTAATAATTACAGGAAGGTAAGATTAAAAAATAAATGGATAATGGATGTGTTAAAGCAATCAAAAATTACGGAGAGTACTTCAATAAACCCCATTATAAAAACTCTTCTTAGCTCTTATTTGCATAATGCCGTGCATCAGCAGTTCAATGCCAATATAAAAGAAACCGAATATCCACCATTGGCCCAGGTGGCCTGCGTTGTGCGAAAATAAATTATCAACCCATTCCGCTGTAAAGAACAAGGGGATGGCGCATAAAAACCAATAGGCAATTCTGATAACATACAGCAACAAAATATTTTTAGGCAGGGCAAATTTTATATAGTTAATAAACAGCAATTCCAGCCAATGCCCGCCGAAAACGATACAAAACACTATCGACCAAATCATTTCAAACAACTCTAGTTTGCTTTTGTCGCCGGTCGGAAACACATGTGCCCAATATAAAATGATCGCAATTATAGTGGTGGTGATAATAGAACGGATAACGGTTTTGGTAAACGACTCCGTAAATTTTTCGGGATTTTTCATTAGTCAGGGTTAATTGTTGGTTTTTATCGGGTTGATCTCGTAAGGCTGCTAAAAATAAATAAAAGTTTGAAGGTTAGCAGCGTTCATGTTCACGTTCATTTCGCACGAACACAAAAATAAATTTGCGTGAACGCCTGATAATCACTTGTTTGAATTTTTGGGATTTTTTATTTTGAAATGCCAGGCCCTCCCGATGCGTCGCAGGGAGCGATTCGCCAACCGACGGACTGCGCTTGCAGATCAATGAAATATATGCTGCGGTTTTGGCTTATTGCCCTGCATTTTCGCCAGGTTTGAAAACTCATCAGCGTTCATGTTCGCGTTCATTTCGCACGTTCACGAAATAAATATTGCGTGAACGCCTGATAATCAGTTGTTTGAAATTTTGGGACTTTTTATTTTGAAATGCCAGACCCCTCCCGACGCGTCGCGGGGAGCGATTCGCCAATCGGCAGACTGCGTTTGCAGATCAAGGGAATATATGCTGTGGTTTTGGCCATTTGCGCTGCACTTGCACCAGGTTTTGGAAACTCATCAGCGTTCACGTTCGCGTTCATTTCGCACGTTCACGAAATAAATATTGCGTGAACGCCTGATTAACAGCTATTTAATTTTTTACTATTGGCAACTTTTTTATTTTCTTGCGCGGGAATGACGGGCATGGCCAGCGCGCAATAGCTTCTCGTGCCTGGGACATATTCCAAAGTCATGAAGCGCCTGGACTTTGCGGCGCGGTCTAATCACTGATCACTTATCTCTAACCATCAACCTCAGCGTTCACTTCGCAACAGCACACGCAATTTTAAATAGGTAAACGACTGATAACCTTGCAAACCCTATCAATTTTATGCCGGCTGTGCCAGCCCCTTAAACAGCAGCACAGATCCCAATGCCATTTCGAAGATAAGCACCGGCATATCGAACAATGACAGGCCTATCGTTTTATCAAAGTCGGGGAAAATGATGAAACTTATAGCACAGAATACGCACCACGCGGACGAGATCAGGCCAAAGGCAGCTAATCCTCGCGGGATATACCCCGACTTAAACCATAAAAAACTGCAAACGGCAGAAGCTAATCCCCAAAATGGCAAGCCAAAATAGTAGGCATCCCAACTCGTGGTGAGGTGCAGCCGCGCTAAGGTTTGTAACTGATCTGTTTTGAAGACCGGCAGGTAAGCAGCTTTGCTTAGCAGCCGCAGGGCGCTAAGGGTGTTGAGTGCGGTAAGGCCCCACATCAGGGCGTATATTAGTCGGCAGAATACTGCAATCAACGCAAGGTGTTGGTTCACAGGTTTGAGAATAACATAGAGGGAAGCCAGCATTACTACAATGGTTACCACATAGAGCAGGTTGCAGGCGATATTAATGCGAAACAGGGTTTCGTGCGCCAGGATATTCCGGGCGGTTTGGGTAGCATTGTCCGGAACGATGAGGCGAAAATTAATACCATAATTAGCAACAACCACAATTGCTATCGAAAACAGGAAAGTGAAGCCAGCTACCCTGGCAGCTTTGCGGCGTGACTTATCAATGGTGCTGATTGTCATTTAGGTTCGGATTTTTTGTTACTGGCGCTGTTATTTTATCAAATATAATATTTGACCGGCTTATTTTCGGATTGTTACATTTTTGGTGTTGGATGAGTTGGTAAATTGGCGCCTGGAATTACCTGGAAATTGCCGGCGTTGGCGTTCACTTCGCACTAACATAGGAAGTTTGCAATCGTGAACGCCTGATTAACAGCTATTTAATTTTTTACTATATGCAATTTTTGCATTTCTCATTTTCTTGCGCGAGAATGACGGGCATGGCTTGTGCGCAATGGCTTCGCGTGCCTGGGACAGTTTCCAAGGTCACGAAGCGGCCGGACTTTGACGGTCTAATCACCAATCACTAATCACTTATCTCTAATCTCTAATCTCTAAGACCAGCGTTCACTTCGCAACAGCACGCGCGTTTTTACAATCGTGAACGCCTGATTAACAGCTATTTAAATTTTGGCTATTTGCAATTTTGTATTTTCGGTAACTGGCGTCATCTCCCCGTCACGTCATGGCGAGGTACAGCCTGTCCCGAAAGTTCGGGAAAGCCATCTCTGCGCTTGCCAATTAGTGAAACGTAATTTTTGTGGGAACGTGGTTGGCAAAAAACTTTTCAGTCAGGCTCATTTAATATATCATTCAATATATCTTCGGTAAGCCCGCGTTCCGCAGCTTTATCCTGCAATTCTTTTATAAACAGGATAAAATCATCATCATCCAAAATAATCCCTTCCATGAGCATTTATTCTTATATCCAAATATAAGGATTCACTCCCGCCTTTGTTGGATATTATCACCAAAAAACCGTTATGCCTGGTTTATTTTGCCTTTGAAATAATAACTAAGCTGGCCGAATAACGGCAGTTCACAGTGGCAGCTTTTTCAGACGTATCTTATTTTCCTGGACAGTTATAATAACAGGATCAATGCTCATTTCATCAGAAAATTTATCAAACACGATATCAAGTTTTGATATAAGGTTATCCGGTGATAGATCGAACAGCCTGAATTGTATTACCGAAACTAAACTGGATTTTGTGAAAGCAAGAATTTGCCCGAAATCCATATCCGCCGTTAAAATTGTCCTGGTCTCTTTTATCGCTTTTTCAACGATAAGATAATCTTCCAACGTATGCAGCCCTTCATTGCTTAAGTGTACAGCGTCGTGACCAATGCTGTTTAACCATTGTGCCACCTGGTACGATATACCCATATCTAAAAGGAAGCGCAAATCTTTACAGTATTAAATTGTGAACAATTCTTCTTCGGCAAGGTAAGCGGCATATTGCAGGCATTGATCAATGTCTTCGGGCTCTAAGTAAGGATATAATTCTATAATTCCTTTTTTATCTACACCGTTAGCGAGAAAATTAAGTACGATTGAAACAGTAATACGCATTCCCCTGATACAGGCTTTGCCGTTCATTACGTTAGGGTTCGATGTAATTCTATCCAGGGTCAGCATAAATTCTTTTTTATAAAATTACGACATTAAATTGTGGTTGTCAAATTTGCCATAATTATAAGGGCGGTCAAACTCGAAGTTATGCCGCCCTGTTTGGTGAAGATACCCAACAAAGGCGAAAAAAGCCATCTCTGCGCTTGCTAATTAATGAAACGTAATTTTTGCGGGAACGTGATTGGCAATCAGCTGGGCAGGTATGGTACAAGGCACTAGTAGCCTTTACGCTTCTGGCCTTGCCCGACATACTAGCGCCAGAAGGAGGGTAATAATACTATCTGATTTTCAATCGTTTCACTTCGCGCAACACGTCAATCGGCACAGGTTCACGTGATGGTTTGATAGGTTCATTATTTTCAATCAGCATTTTATAATAAGGAGGAAACTCATCATATTCCGACGAATCTTTGAGGCTGTAAAGATATTGAATTTGACTTTTTGAATATCCCTTTTCTGTTAGGATTTCATTGATTCTTATCCAATCTAAAGCTTCGGCTAAGTTTATCGGTTTATTCTTTTTAGACCATATAAATTCCACGCTTTTAATGTTGTAATAATTTATCCTATAGCATGACCCTAAGTAAACACCTAGTACGAGAAAAATAGATGATAGAAAAAGTGTTAGGCCTAAAAATGTAAAATCTAACTTTATTGGAGCATCTTTATCATAATTTTGCTTTGAATACCAAAATCCAGCAATTCCCGCTAATAAACCTAAAATGCCTGTAATAAAAACGCCTGCTACCGGAGATGACGAAACCCCAATCAAAATGCCTAAGCAGAATAAAAATGTACTTATGCCAACGTAAAAAACGAATTTGCTTGTTTTCATTTTTAACTAATTTAATATTCAATGGTTAAATAGTAAGGCCTGTTTGAGCGTGTAGTTCAGTTCTATCTCTTTGCCCAATAAACGGATTGAACAATATAAATAACAAGGATTATTAGTTTTTATGGTGATGTGTTAAAAGGTTACAGCTAATTTAGAAAAATTCATTTATATACTCGAGTATAAACTAATTGCGAAAAAAATATTTTTGCCTGTTTTTGAGCTATTAGGTCGTTTTGATTGCACAGGTACCCGTCTTTTTCAAGCTCCAAAGTCACGGAAACGCCGCGCTATTGGGGCCTTGCCCGACATACTAGCGCCAGAGTGGGATAGGCATAAGATCGGGTACAAGTAGACTTTAAACTGAGGGCAATGCCCGAACAAGCCAAAGCCAGCTATAATCATTTCCAATAATCAATACCTTTACAAAAAGAAAATCACTGCTCATATGAATACCTTTATTTTCCTTTGGAGTCCCAAAGATTGGCCTTGGAAGCCAAGTAAGGACGATCCAGAACAAAAAACCTTAGCTGAAGCCATCCACGAAGTCGAGGAATCAGGTATTACTTTGGAAAAATGGGTCTGCAGACATCACAGGATGATCAGACCGGGAGATAAGGCATATCTTGCTGTAACAGGAAAGAACAATAACGGCATTATTGGATCGGGTGTCATTTGTGATATACCTCCTTTTTTGGCAGAAGATTCACGTATTGGAGTAAATAAAAAAGTTTATAAAGTTTGGATTCAATTTGATGTTTTACTCGATCCATCCAAAGATGATTTGTTGACCAGGTCGACCATTGTTAAGGAAATTCCTAAATACAACCCTCGATCTTCAGGCGCGGTTATTGCTGCTGAAGTTGCTTACAAGATTGATAAACTTTGGGGAAATGTCACGCGCAAAGATAGCATCGCCGAATTGGTTGAGGGAGCTCCAAAACAAATCACACAAACTGTCTATGAGCGAAATATTAAGGCCAGGCAACAATGCATCGACCATTATGGGCTTTCGTGTTTTGTTTGCACCTTTAATTTTGAAAAATTTTATGGGGATATAGGAAAAGATTTTATTCATGTTCATCATTTGACGCAATTCCCATTATTTGGAGTAGAACATACAGTTGACCCCGTCAAAGCTCTTATACCTGTTTGCCCAAATTGCCATTCAATGATCCACAGGAGAAAGAAAGCCTACTCGCCCGAGGAGATCAAAGAATATATTGACAATAGGAAAATATTCCTTTAGCTCGAGTAATCGCCTGCATTTGCGCCGGAGGCAATGGCCAACATAATAGCGCCAGAACGGATTGGCAATCAGCTAAACGGGCGGGACCGGCACCAGTAGCCTTTACGCTTCGGGCATTGCCCGACGTACTAGCGCCCGAGGAGGAAGCTTCTCAAGGTTGATATAATTTTTGTAAGCCCTTTTTTGTATTTGGGAATCTATAGCTAAACCAACCTTGCTGCCTTATATAGGCATGATTTTTCTTGGAATCTAATTTTAAAGAATCAAGTATTATTTCTTGATTCCCGGGAAATATTATGTCTAGCGAGGAAACGCTAATATATTTACTTATTTCGGGAGAAGCATACGGGTAAATCCAAATACTTATCTGAGAGCCAGGTAAGTCTGACGTGGATATAATTTCGCCCGACGAATAAACCGCTTTAGAAAAGTCTTCCACGGGAAATTCAACAAAAATATCGCCACTTTTGTCGTAAGTATAGTACCTTTCTTTCAATTCTTGGTCAAGTTGCGGAGATTCGATACTATTCTTTAGCACAAATGTAAGATCAACATCTTGGTTCGCTGGAAATACATTGTGTCTCGGTGACTTGGTTAAGAAAATTGTCGGTCTAGGCTGTGCTGTTAATAGCGCATATGATTGTGGATCTGAATTTCGGTTTGGGAATAAATCTCCATTTAATATCAAACGTTTCCAATCAGTTTTGCGAGTTTCATTTATTATTTTAGTACGAAGGGCATCAAAAAGGTGAGATTGTGTGTTTAACTTGATTGTAATGGACACGCGTATAGGCAAGAGAGGGTGCAACGATCTATCTAAGTCAGCTATAATGCGTTGAGTCTTTTCATTGGCCTCCGTATAACGCTTTTCTGACACAGCCGCTTCATGAATTTTTCCAATATCATCGATTAACTCTGCTCCAGCGGCTACCAGAAAAGAAACTAAAATGGCAATTATACCCCACTTTTTCCGGGTACTCTCCGAATTAAGAGATCTCTTTCTTTTGTTCAAATGTTCCGCTATTCCAAAGAATGCCGTAAACAAAAGTCCTAGCAGTTTTAATAAAGGCAAAAGGTACGCCGTCATTTTTAGTCAAAGGTTGGAACCGAAAATACTCAAATATTTTAAATAAAAAATTACTCAATAATGCCTTAGTTAACTGTTAGCGTAATACGATAAAGATTAAGAGATAGATGATTATCTTAGCATTATAATTAATAAGGTTCTCATGCCGGCTCGCTATTCCTTTACGTGCAATTGTTGTGGTAAAACTTATGATGAAGTGCCGCTATGCTTCGGTGGTGAGTACCCGGATTATTACTTCTCAATTCCGCCGGAGGAGCGGGAACAACGGGTTGAACTATACGAAAGCTTGTGCGTGATTGACGAAAGCCATTTTTTTCACAGGGGACGAATTACAATACCTATTACTGACCATAACGAGGACCTGGTATTTAACGTCTGGACATCTATCAGCAAAGATAATTTTGAGATCAGGAATGATCTGTGGAATGATCCCGCAAGGGTTGACCACGCGCCTTACTTTGGCTGGCTGCAAACCGTGGTGCCTACTTATCCTGATACGATAAACATTAAAACCGTAGCCCGCGAAAATGAACCAGGGTTGATACCGGCAATTGAAGTGATCGAGGATAACCACCCTTTGCGCCACGACCAGCAAAACGGGATCACGTTTGAGACGGCGCTTGAAAAAGTTCAGCAAATACTTAAAGCATGCCATAAGGAATAATCAAGCCAAATCATCCCCACGTCATGGCGATTTCTATGATAAAAGCAAGTTGTTTTTATAAGGAGTTTGATTTTTGACAACGGCGAAGATTCGGTGGATGATTTTGTTTCTAACAGCATTCAATACGCTCATCTTGTTTTTACCCTGGGCCACTTTACAT
>CAIPFE010000003.1 GCA_903864275.1 uncultured Mucilaginibacter sp. | reverse complement strand
CTATTAATAAAAACAATAAACCGGGGTTTTTCAGCACTGTACAATAAGGCCTCGGCATTGAAACTACGGCTCAATGAACTCCTCTGGGTGCCGGCCAGGGGCGAAAATGGGCTTTTTGAGTTTTTCAGCAGACCCTAATTATAAAACTTTTGTTGGGATACCCAATTTCGTAAGGCATTTTCCGGGCATTATTTACAGTGTGATTGATCTGAAAGGACAGGCAATCATCCAAACAGGCATTGTTTTATTGATTGCCACACCCATACTCCGCGTGGTATGTTCGGCCATCGGCTTTGTGCTCGAAAAAGATTACATGTATTTTGGCATCAGTGTAATGGTGCTGTGCATTATTTTTATGAGCATGCTGAGCGGCCATACGGCATAACGGACCTTACCTGAAAGCTATGATAAGTTCACCCTAATTTTTAGTATCCGTTCTTTTTTCCTCATCTTCATTCCCGGTATGGTGGACTAAACCTTTTACGGCGGTTTTTCCAAACCGGTAACTAAAAGTCAGCTTTATTACCTGGCTTTCCCTTTTATCAGTTGATGACAGGTTCAGGTTTTGATAATTGATGGTGTACCTGTCGCGCACGGTATTAAAAATATCAACGGCACTTAATTTCAAGCTCCCCCTTTTATCAAATAGTTGTTTGGAAATACTTGCATTTATTCCGTACGCGGCTTTAAATTGACTGATGCCATAAAATGCCGGCGACTCGTACTTACCATCAATTTCTGCAGCTATGGTATTACTGATGGTAAAATATTGGATGGTCGAAAAGATGATGTCCTGGGTCCCTTTGTTGAGGTTGCCATTCACCGGGTAGGCTACATAGCGCTGGTATGAGGCATCAAGGTTAAAATCGGCATTCCACCAGGCAGTAAATACGACCGGTTCAAATAACCTTATACCATAGTTATAGATAGTGCCCAGGTTGGTAGGTATGTTCACATTTACTTTCGACGCATCATTTTGCTCATAAAATTTAAATTGATAAGCGTTGCTGATGATCGAGCTGTACAAGGTGGCCAAAAACGTTTTGTTATAGTTGTACGACAGTTCAATTGAATTGGTGTATTGCGGTTTCAAATTTGGGTTGCCCGAACCGTAATCATAAAGGTCGACATAGTACAAAAACGGGTTGAGGTCTTCATAGCTTGGCCTCTGTATGCCCCTGTTATAGCTTATCGAAAAATCGTGCTTGTCATCATGCTTATAAGTGAGCAATACCTGCGGAAACAAATCTACATAATTGCTATTGACGATTTGGCCCGATGTTACCGAGTTTCCATTTGCCACAGTTTGCTCCGCGCGTAACCCTGTTGTCAAATTGAACTTGTCAAATTTATTGTCATAATTTACATAAGCTGCATTAACATTTTCTTTGTAAACAAAGTGATTGCTAAAGTTGGGGTCACTCTGGTAGCTGCCATTCACAAAGGGCCCGAATATCAGGTCGTTGTTGCTTATTACATTGCTATATTTAATTCCTACTTCAAGTTTAGATGTTTTCGAAACCGGGTCAACAAAATCAACCTTGGATACCCAAATCCTGATGTCTGACGGCGACAGATTCTCTAACAGCGAGTCGCGATAAAGGTCACCGGATGCATTGTAAAATTTATTGGTTATGTATTCAGCTGAAGCGCGGTTAATTGTACTGTAGTTAAAGTCTGCCGACAGTGTCTTCCCTGCCTGGTCCAGCTTACCGTTATAGTTAAGGTTATAATTCATGCGGCTGATATGCCGGTTGAGATTGGAAGTTGAAGTGATGGTTGAATCCAATATCGATTGGTTATAAATTTTTAAATTATTGTCTTTCATAAAATTTACGTCAACCACCGAGCCAGTCACTAAAAACCCAATAACGTGGTTTGTTGAAATATTATAATCGGTGCCGAAACCAAAAGTATTATTCTTATCGTGTTCAACAGCGTTATAATCTACATCATAATCACTTACGATATTATTAAAATTAATACTCCTGTCGGTAACAAAATCATGAAAGGTTTTATTGTCAGTAAAGCTATATTTACCAAAAATATTAAACTTATCCGTGCGGTCGTTAAAAACGATACCGGCGTTACTTTTATAATATTTTCCATAACCGGCAGAACCAGTGACGGTGGCGTTCGCACCCATGTTTCTCCCTTTTTTTAATACAATATTTATAATGCCGCCGCCCGATGCGTCGTATTTTGCAGAACCGCTGGTGATCAATTCTATATAATCGATGGTATTGGATTGCATTCCTTTTAACACGGCGGCCAGGTCTTCACCCGATAAATTGGTGGGTTTACCGTCGATGGTTATCAAAGCGTTTTGGCGGCCGACAATTGTTATATTATTGCTGTTATCAACCCTTACGCCCGGCGATTCCCTTAATATATCAAATGCCGAATTCCCTTCAGCAAGTAAACTATTCTGCACATTTAAAATGATCTTCCCGGGTTTAACCTCAATATCAGGCCTGCTGCTAACTATTGAAACCTCGTTTAAAACTGTCGCTGATGGTTTTAACACGATGTTTGCCGTAACAAAGGTTTTACCATGTAAAACAATATACGGTCCCGTGTATGATTTGCTGTAACCAATAGTACTTACTAATAACAAGTATTTATCAGGTTCAATGCCGGCAAATCGAAACATCCCGGCTTGACCCGTAACCTCAGAACTTACTATCGAGGAATCTTTGTATCTTAACAAAACAATGGTGGAGCCTTCGGCAGGCGCCGCGTTTTCTTTTAACACTTTACCCTGGATAGCCGAAGTGTTTGTTTGCGCGTACAAATTACAAGATAAACCAGCTAAGAGTACCGAGAATAAGGACCAGGTCAAAAACTTCATTAACATTTATTGTAGAAAATTGCTTATAAAACTTACGTTTAAATTAAATCCGCCACAATATAGTAACAAAATTAGGCAGATACGCATAAATTTTTTTACCCACTATTAATAATAGATTTACTTTGCCTAAATTTTTTATGAAACTTCATAAGAATATCGGCTATAAAAGGTGTGCAATAAAATCATTAATAAGTTATCCCATTATTCTTATAGTGTTTGAAAGCAAAAATTTGTTCCCTTTATTACTGTAAATTTACTGCTTCAAAACTAAATAAAACACGAGATGCCCGATGGATTTGAACGAACCGCAACTCCGCACAGTTAATGTAATACGCTATGTTACACCATTGCGTGAAGGCGGCTCATTGCCTGCTATAGCTGAGGCTGACGACGGCTTTTTATACGTGCTTAAATTCCGCGGCGCCGGGCAAGGGGCAAAGGCGTTGATAGCGGAGCTTATCGGCGGCGAAATTGCGAGGGCCCTGGGATTGAAAGTGCCCGAAATAGTTTTCGCCAATCTTGATGAAGCCTTCGGGCGCACTGAACCAGATGAAGAAATACAGGATTTATTAAAAGCAAGCGTCGGGCTTAACCTGGCTCTGCATTACCTTTCGGGCGCTATTACTTTTGACCCTTCAATTACCATACTTGATGCGAAGCTTGCCTCGCAAATTGTGTGGCTCGATTGCCTGCTCACCAATGTTGACCGTACGCCGCGCAATACCAATATGCTTACCTGGCATAAGGAATTGTGGCTCATCGATCACGGCGCATCGCTGTATTTTCATCATTCGTGGCATAACTGGCTTGAGCAGGCTAAACGCCCCTTTATGCAGGTAAAAGATCATGTGTTATTGCCGTGGGCTACAGAACTTGAAGCAGTTGACGGCGAGTACCGTTCAATTCTTACCGGTGAACGGGTAAACTCAATTTTGGAATTGATCCCGGATGACTGGCTTAGCGAAGAGGGAGCATTTAATTCCCCGGAGGAGTACCGACAGGCATATTCCCAATTTTTATTGACCAGGATTGAACATTCAGAAATATTTGTAAAAGAAGCCCAACATGCAGCAAAAACAACTATTTGAGTATGCCGTTATCCGCGTGATGCCGAGGGTTGAGCGCGAGGAATTCCTGAATATCGGGGTAATAGTTTATTGCGCCCAACAGCAATTTTTGCAGGCAAAGTACCTGCTGGATGAAGAACGCCTGCATGCCTTTGCCCCTGGCCTTGATGTTGCCGAATTAAAAGAACACATCTGCGCAATGGAACGGATATGTAATGGCGACGAAGATGCCGGACCAATTGGCAAACTGGATATAGCCTCCCGTTTCCGCTGGCTTACCGCTACCCGTAGTACTATTGTACAAACCTCGAAAGTGCACCCCGGCTTTTGTAAAGATGCTTTGGAAACGCTGGAGAAGTTGTTTGGGCAGTTGGTGATTTAGCTGCTTTTCTATTTCTGCCTTTCCTCTATTTCTGTTTCCAACCGTACTTTCTTTAAGTCGATTCGTATCAAAGCAAACAGGCTCATATACACATTGGCAACAAACACCAATGCAAAGCCTGCGATCAGGTACCCGCGCCAGTCGTTGATCAATAACTTATAATTAGTGATGATCAGCATCGCAGCTGTTATATAATGACTGAAACAATACTCGCAGGTAAACAGGTAAAAAAACTTGCGCTCGACTATGTTTTTACCATTGTGACACCGTTTCAGGCAATATTCGCGCGGTTCTTTAAAAACTTCTTCGTGGGTTACTGTCCACGCCATACAGGCTATCGGGATAGCCAAAATAAACAGCCAGGCAACTTGTGTACTTAATTCCATAACCTGTAAATACTTAATTGTATGAAAAGGTTTGATTTTTAGAAATATTTAAGGATTATTGGCGCAAGTTTCAAATAGGAAACATCTTTCTCACCCTCTTTTCCGCTTGCGGCAGAGAGGGGCAACAAGCGAAGCGATGTTGGGGTGAGTAAACTCGCCGTCATGTATTGCGCAATGTCGTTCCTATAGTTTACTCACCCGGTCTTTGCTTCGCCCGACCACGCTCTCTCCGGCAAGCCGGAAAGAGGGTAAGAAGACTTAAAAAATATTGTCTTTGTTGCTGATTTACGGTTTCTTTAGTTTGTTTAACTGAAACCCTATTGTAAACTGAAAACTATTATAATACCCATTATAATTGCCAAGGCCCGAAGTAACTTTTTGCCCGCTAAGGCCTTTTAAATAGGTCGCCTCAATGATCAGGCGCTGGTAATGAATGCTTACTCCGCCCGAGAAACCCAAATTGAACGTCGGTGTATATTTTGTCGCGTTCAATGCCGTGGTTGCGGTGGCGAAGTACGTGCTATCGGCCTTGATGCCGGCGGGTTGTAAAACGCTGCTGCCGGCTACCTGTTTAACCGGGATATTTATAACCGGCCCTGCTTTAAAACTCAATATATCGGTTGCTTTGTAAACAAGATGCACGGGTATGCTCACAAAATAGGCTTTTCTTTTATCCGTTATTTGCAGCACCTGGCCTGAGTCTACTTTGCTTTGATTGGCATGGGTGTAGGTGCCCGAAAAGCTTTGGGGGCTCAACGCCCTTGCCTGTGCATTAAAGCCCCACTTATCATTTATATTGTACGTTGCAAATAAGCCAACATACAGATCAACCGGCGAGCTGCCGTAAAAATTAGCATTCTGACTTTTAGCGGTAAAGCTTCCTGATGAATTAACACCGGCTAAAATGCCCCAGTCGAGATTGAGGGGAGTCGGAGGTTTTCCCTTTGCATTTTTGCCGATCCCATTTTTTTGCTTGTCGTTTTTTCCGTTCTGGCTGCTTTTTTTACCGTCATTCAACCGGGCGAATACCGGTTTTTGAAGCGTTAAATTGTTTGAGGCGCCGGTAGCGCTGGCAAGGTAATTTGTGCCTAAATCAAAATCAGGTTTTGGCTGCGCGGGCGTTAAATATATCGACTCGCCTGGCAGCATTTTGCTGTTGGACGCATCGGCATTATACTGATGGCCGGCCATGTTAGACGTGTTCGGTTGCCTGGTACCCCGTGATTGAAATAAGCCTTGATTTGTCCCTGGTGCCAATATTGTGCTGTTTTGCCCACCACGTGAAGAAAAAGGCCTGTTATGCCCTACCTGATTGTTAGCTAAAGAAGTTCGACCAGCATTTTTATTCTGCCGGCTATTAACGATTGCCCGGCTTTTGACGGAAATATTCGCCAACACTGAATTACCTCCTTTAGCTGCAGCTGAAGAATCTTTTGCGGGAATGGTACCCGATGTAGTATTTGCTGTTTTGTCAGAACCTGGCTTCGCCATACCGGGGTTATTCGCACCAGCTTGTTTTAATCCCGCAAGGCTATCATCTTTATTTGCTGTTGAATCCTTCCTGGTCGAAGAGTCTGCCGAAGACAAACTATCACCGTAATGACTTGTCCCAGCTCTTAGCTTATAATTTTTGTTATGATGTTGATACTGTTTATTCCTTTTTTCAACAATGTGAACTGTAAAATAAGTCATTGCTGCAGCGGATAAAGAAACAAGCAGCATCGGCCACAGCTTGAATTTTTTTGAAGATAGCCCGCCGCCGCTATTACCGGTAACTGGCAAATGCTTGTCGAGGAGCGAGCGCATATCGTTCCAGTCGGCTTGCGGGTTGTCATTGACAGGCAATTCACTTCTCTTTTTCTGCCAAAGCATGAGGTATTTTAATGCATTTTTCATTTTGCTTTGTCACTCCTTTCTTTTGGCTGATCAGTGTTTTTACCAGTTTCTTCAAGTAATTCCCTTAATTTTCGTTTCGCCTCGGCTAAATGCCAGCGCGAGGTGCCTTCGCTTATACCTAATTGTTCGCCTATTTCCTTATGTGTAAAACCATCCAGTACCGATAAATTAAAAACTGTTTGTGTAGCGCGGGGTAATGTCCTGATATTTAGCAAAATATCTTCGAAATATAATTTTTCTAAAACTGATGGCGAAATAAAAAAGCTTTCGTCATCAGTTTCCAGTGACGCCAGGGTATTAAACTTCAATTCCTTGCGGCAAAGGTCAATAGAAGTATAGATCATGATCTTCCTGATCCATCCCCCTAACTCCCCTTTTTCAATATCAAAATTTTGAATGGATTGAAATACTTTCAGGAAACCCATGTTAAAAGCTTCTTTGGCAAGTTCCTTTTCGGGCAAATAGCTATAACATACCCTTAACATATCGGCATGGAAAAGCTTATACAAGGCTTCCTGGGCCTTGCGGTCGTTATTTATACATCCTGATACCAGTTTTTCAGCTTGCCTTTTGGAAACATTCATTCAAAAAATTCATTTTTGAAGCGCCACTGAAAACCTCTTCGTATATTAATCATCAAACGTTGGGTTGGGGTGAAGTTAAAAAAAGTTACAAGGGTTGTAGAAGTTGTAAGGGTTGTAAGGGTTGTAAAAGTTGTAATTTATACTCCAGCAATATTTACAACCTTCACAACAATTATAACTCTTGTAACACTTACAACCTTTACAACTTCTTCAACACTTACAACACTCACCTATTAACCTGCCCCGGCGCTATCAGCACCCCTGATGTGTAGTTCCAGTTAAAGGTAATGTTTGCGGTTGATACCACTATGCTCCCGGTATAAGTTTTCCCGTTTAAAGTAACAGCGAGCGGGTACGTGCCATTGGCCATAGGGGTTAGCTGGTGTTGCCTGAAATTAATGCCGGTTGATATTGTACCCGAACCTGCCGTGCAAGGCGTCGCCTGCTGTAAATTTATAAAATTAAGCGAAAAAGCATTATTTGTGGTAAGGCTGTCGGTGTAATTTATCCTGTCGATGGCACAATAATAAGCGGTTGTTTGGGCTACAAAGTAGATATAGCTTGTATCGCCAAGCTTGCTTTTATAGTAGCCCGGGATCAATGTTATTTGGTCGCCGGTGAAGGGAATAGTATTGTAGCGGGTACCTGAATTATAAACCGAATCGCTTACGGTAATTGAAGTGCTGGCCGGTGCAGCGCCATTATCGCTGACACTAACTTTATAGCTGCCTGCTTTGGTGAAGACAATTAAGGCGGTATTGTTTTTGGTTAACAAAGTATCAAAACCTGCAGGCACAACGCTCCATTTCAGCGAATCGGATGCTTTTGCGTCCACAAGTACCAGGGAATCCGGCTGATCGATCTTCACCGCAGATGCACTGGCAACCAGCTTCCCGTTTAAACCCGGCAAGTTATTATACTTATTACATGCGGATATGATGAAAAAGGCGAGTAAAAGGATGGTAAAGCCATAAAGTGAGTATTTCATTTTTTTGGATGTTAAGATGATTAATAAATCTTGTTTATTGCATCATCGTAATAAAAATGAAAAACGTTGGGCGAATTTTATTTCGGATTTCGGAATTTCGATTTCGGATTTGTTTTTATGTCGGATTTCGGATGGTCGACTTCGGAATTATCATTTGATTTGGAGGATATTTTTACGATTCTTGATTTCGGATAGCATTCGCTATGGCTATCGCCTTTGGATCTATTCTTTTCTTCCTAACTCCGAAATCGAACATCCGAAACGGCAAAGCCATCTTGAGCACCTTAAAAAAAACAAATGACAGCGAAAAATCCGAAATTATCTTCCTCACTCATCCTCTAAATCATATTCCTTTTTTAGCGCGGCTAACAATACAATGGCATGATGGTTCAGGCTATCGGCATAAGTGGCCTGGTTTTTAAGGAACCTGGAACGTACAAGTTCAACAAACTGGTTAAAAATAACTTTATCAGTCGATAGCAACGGCGGGTTTGTTTTTATAAATGAATCTATAGATGCCCTGTTGTATTTTATATAAATGCGCTGCACCACTGTATTTGCGGCATCATTGTATTTAAAATTAAAAAGCAGGGCCTTTGTCTTTCTTACCTCTGTATAAATCCCCAGTTCATTTTGCTCCATCGACTTAAACAATTGTAAACGCTGATCGTATTCGGCCACCATGCGGCTAATGGCTGGTTTTGTAAAGAAACGTAGTGAGCCTGAGCTTTTCATTTCGAGGAGTGTAGCGTCATGCGGTGCAAAGTTTAACGGTATTGCTCCAAATAAACCATACCAATAGAGTTTACCTGAAGGTATATCCTTCGGATCATTTGCCGAAAGCAGCTGCATTAAAGTATCCACATTTGCAGCGCCGAAGTTAATACGTCTTAAATATTTATCGAGGCTTACAGTATCCGCTTTAAGGTCGCTGTAGAGGGTAGTGGCATATTCCTTTGCCCTGCTATTTTCAGACAGATGCTCGCGCAGGCTTTCGGCAAAAAAGCCCATCATAACGGCGATAAATATCATCAGGCCTTCCAATAAATATTCTTTAAAGCCTTTTTTCTCTACTTCGGGGTGGTGATGAACTTCCATTGTTTCAGTTTGCAGTTTTGAGTTGGCAGTTGGCTGTGGTTCAATTTCGGATTGCGGCATGTCATCCCGATAGCTATCGGGAGCGGAATTGGTTTCTTCCTTTTCTTTAGACTTCGGACTTCCGACTTCAGACTTATTCCCATTTTCCGGACTTTCCGACTTTCGGACTTCCGGACTACTTCTCCCCTTACTCATCCTCTAAATTATATGCCTTTTTTAAAGTCTTTATCAGGTTTACCGCGTGCGCATTAGCTTCTTCCAGTCTGAAAATATAAAAGTCAACCACCCCTGCGTACAATCTTGTCCGGTTAGCTAATTCAAGGATCATTGCCTTATCCGGGTTGATAAGTTTTGCGGACGTATAAGCAGGCCGTTTAACGGGCACTCCCGGTTTTTGATAAGTAATAAAGTATTTATAATTAAACAATTTGATCGATAATTCTACCATGCCGCCCAGGTACGTGTTGTAAGCATCCTGCTGAACAATTAGCCTTTTTGAAAAATCTTCATAAGAGATAATGCTGTCCACCGCCGTTTTTTTCCGGATCAGCCGCATACCTCCTGCATTTTTTAGCTGCGACAGGGTTCGTTCGGTGAGGTTTGCAAAATCGGGATGTACCAGGCATTTTCTAAACTGGCGGTAAATTGCGCTATCTGTGCTTCCCGATCCATTGTAACTGTAACACAGGTTGGCAGCAGAATCCAGCGCCCAAAGGCGCTTATCGTTTAATTTAAGTGCCTGCTGTATGTTGGCTGTATCGGTTTTGGCATCCTGTATCATCGATATAATATACTCCTTTTCTTTTGAGCGGTCAGCTATGTTTTCCCTCAGGCTTTCAGCAAAAAAGCCCATCATTACAGCAATAAATATCATCAGGCCTTCAAGTAAATATTCCTTAAAGCCTTTTTTTTCTACTTCGGGGTGGTGGTGGACTTCCATTGTGGTGAGTGGTGAATTGTGAGTAGTGAGTAGTTCTGTCTCGGATTTGTTTATTTCGGATTGCGGAATGTCATCCCGATAGCTATCGGGAGCGGAATTGTTGCCTTCTTCCGGCGTCGGACTTTCGACTTTCGGCGTCAGACTATCTTCCGAACTTTCCGACTTTCGGACTTCCGGCCTTTTCTTCTGCTCACTCATCGTTTAAATTATATTCCTTTTTTAATAGCATTATAAGCTTAATTGCCCGTTGTTTTTGTTCCCTAACCGACTGGCAATAACTCGATTCAACTGCTGCTTTGATATAAATAGCGTTGGCATATTGTTCTATGTCTTTATGGTTCGTACTAATCAGGGCAATTGTATTATCAATGCCTCGTTGGGTATCTAAAAATCCGTATGCTTTCATATTGATCATTTGGCGGGCAAATTTTTCGCTATCCTCTGTAAAATATTCAACCACTTTCTCTTGATTTTCACAGGCCACAGTACCATTGCTGTAGTCTGTTATTTCACCGGCAACTTCATTATTAATTATCAGCCGAAAGTTATCACTGCTTTTTAACTGGCTCACAACGCGGTTGGTAAACCTTACGTATGCCAGGCCTAAAGTATAGTGGGCTGCATCATAAAATTTTGACAGGTAAGCTGTATCATGCCGCAAAGGTTTTTCCAAATCATCCAGCAGCAGTTTGTACCGCGCCCTGCTTATAACAAAATGATCGAAATAGTCGTTTATTTTAGCGGTATCGGCCTTTAGGTCAACCAATAATGACTGGACATATTCATGTCCTTTTTCATTATTGTCGATACGCTCACGCAAACTCTCGGCAAAAAAGCCCATCATTACGGCAAGGAAAATCATCAGGCCTTCGAGCATGTATTCTTTAAAATTTTTCTTTTCTACATTGGGGTGATGGTGTACTTCCATGGTTTTGATTTCGTATTGCGGATGTTCGATTTCGGATTTATTTATTTCGGATTGCGGAATGTCGAATGCGGAAGGATTTTCTAATTCCGCATTCGACATTCCGCAATCCGACTTCAAACTATCTTCCGGACTTTCCGGCTTTCGGACTTTCCGACTCCCTTTACTATTCATTATATTCCTTGTTGATTATTTCAATCATATCACCTGCCCTTTTTTTCATATCGACCAAAACTTCTTTCTCTACTATAAATGAGGACTTTAACTGGTGAATGTAATAAATAAACTGGTTGATGAATTCCTTGTCAGCCTTTTTAATGTAATGAATACCTGTAGCTCTGTGGATGATATTTGTACTGTCGACCATGGTTTGAAAAACATTGGCATCGAAAACTTTTGATATAAAAGGATATAAAAACCCGCGCTCGGTTACATCATTTAAGGAATTTGCGGTATAGCTTTCATCTTGTTGCTGATATTCAAGGATGCGGCTGACCAGGTCTTCATTTTTGATCAGCCTGAATGTACCGGCGCTTTTCAATTGAACAATAGTCCTGTCCGTCACCTTAAAAGTTGGTTTTCGCGTTGCTACTCTTGCATAAAAATAAGCATCATTTGTTTCATTTGCGCTTAAGGATGTTTTGTTGAGCAATAGGATCAATGAATCCATTCTCGTTATTTTCACATTAATCAGGTGCGTCTGTTGGGCCAGGTTGGCAGTATCGTGCTGCAGATCCTGCTTTAAGGAAACAACATACTCCGTTTCTTTAGCCTTATCACTGATGTGTTCACGAAGGCCCTCGGCAAAAAAGCCCATAGTAACGGCCAGGAATATCATCAATCCTTCAAGGATATATTCCTTCAGGCCTTTTTTTTCTACATCGGGGTGGTGTTGTACGTCCATAGTTTCAGTTTGCAGTGTTGAGTTAGTAGTAGGCAGTTCGGTTTTTTTATCATTTTCTTCTTTTCCAAAGGAGTCCTTTTGGACTAATTCGCGCCTTCCACCTTTGGCTTTTGGTTTCGCGGGCTTTTCGTCCTTCGGTTTTTTATGTTCTTCTGCCATTATTGAAGGTCGTATGTTGTTTTTAAATAAATGATGAGGCGCCGGCTGAAATCCAATTGCTTTTCGAGCATGTAATTATAGGAAGATTTGATCGCCATGTATAATGATGCATAATTGAAATAGGTTTGCATCAAAACCTTATCGTTGCTGATTGGCAGTAGCTTACTGCTCATAAAGGTATATTGAACACCAGCAGCGCCGGCCAGTTGTTTTCGAACAGCGCTGGTATCCTGGAAAAAAGACAGATCCTGTACCTTCGCCATGGTGGTCAGCATTTCTTTAAACACAAAATAATCGTCGGCCTCCTGGGCAGCGATGGTTTTGTTAAGCAATTCATATTTAAAAATACTGTCAACAGTAGCGCGGTTGCTGATCAGCCGTAGCGTACCTGAAGAATTTAGCTGCTGCAATGCACCCTCATTGCTCCTGAAGTAAGTGTCATTTGAAAATCCGGCCATCGAAAAGAGGTAAAATTTCTGATTATTTGCGGGCCGGGTCAGGTCCAGGTTTTTCAAACCCATCAAACTGTTAATCGCCTTTATTGACCCGGCAGCCTCCAGCATCACGTGGTGCAATTGTACCGTATCGCTCGCCACGGCCTTTACCAGGCTTTCAATACTTTGTTTTTCATGCTCCCTGTCTGCGATGTGTTCCCTAATACTCTCGGCAAAAAAACCCATCATTACAGCTATAAAGATCATCAGGCCCTCAAGCAAATATTCTTTAAGGCCTTTCTTTTCTACTTCGGGGTGGTGATGTACTTCCATTTCGGATTTTCGATTTTCGATTTCGGATTTATTTTTTATTTCGGATGTCGGATGTTCGATTTCGGATTTATTTATTTCTGGGTTGTTTATTTCGGAATTCGGAATGTCGAATGCGGAACCAATTCCTTCTTCCGACTTCTGACTTCCGATTTCAGACTTCTTAACAACTTTCGGCCTTCCGGACTTTCCGTCTTTCCGGTTCTTTTCCTCACTCATTTTGAAGGTCGTAAGTTTTCCGCAATTCTTGTAATATCTGGTGGTTAATTGCAACGTAATCAGTTAGCTGCAATGTGCGCGATGACAACAGCATTTGCTTGATGAACGATACCATATTGGCTGCTTCCGTCCGGTTGAATGTCGCTACGTTCAGTACTTGTCCTTTTATGGTCCGCTTACTCTGCAGGTAAGGTTTTACTAAATAAAGAATACTCCTGGTTACCGGGTACGATCCGCGCAATTGGTCGAGCCAGTGGAAATCATAATGTTGTAACAGAAAAAGTTTTAAAGGACTGGCAAAAAATTGGTATTCCTGGTCGTTACGGTTTCTTATATTATTGATGGAAACACTAAGATCGCCCAGGAGCTTTTGGAGCGCCAGGCTTTTAAAATAACGTAGTGAGCCTGAGTTTTTAAGCTGGCTCAGGATGCCGTCCTTCGGTTCGAAAGTATAGATATTTACGATGTATAAGTTTGTGAATGCCGGATAAAACGCCCGTGGAAGCGTGGTTAACGAACTGTCTTTAAAATAAGTGTAAAGGTAATCCAGGGTTTTCTCCCTTTCAATGCGCAACTGCATTTTGCTCGCAGCAGTGGCCGAATCAACCTTTAATTCGGCATATAACGCTTTGGCGAACTCCTTTTCGCGGGTATTATCGCCAATATGCTCGCGCAGGCTTTCCGCAAAAAAGCCCATGGTAACAGCTAAAAATATCATCAGGCCCTCGAGCAAATATGCTTTAAAGCCTTTTTTTTCTACTTCGGGGTGGTGATGTACTTCCATGGTTTCAGTTTGCAGTTTTGAGTTGGCAGTTTGCAACTCTGTTTTTGAATTACTATCTTCTTCTGACTTGGGACTTTCGACTTCAGACTTCGTTCTTCCTTCAGACTTCGGACTACCGACTTCCAGCTTCTTCACAACTTCCGTACTTTCGGACCTTCCGACTTTTCGACGCCCTCTCCCCTCAGTCATTTTTTAAATTGTATTGTCTCCTCAGTATTTGCAGCAACTGATGGTTGGCCTGGATATAAGGGTCGTAAAAAAGCAGTTTTGTGATCCTTATCAGCAGCATATAATGAGTGGCGAGCGCTTCTGCATCTCCCCTGTTAAAATTATTGATATTTCTTATTTGCGGCAGGCGGGCCGTATGAAAAACGGGGTTCTGCAATATAGCCTTCAGACCTGATACCTTGCCGTATTGGGTTAATTCATCCTCCCAGTCAAAGTCATAATATTTCTGCATAAATGGCCGTGAAAAATTTTCGACAAAGGCATCCTCCTGGCTATTCCTGTTCCTTAAATTTAAAATAACGACGTTGATGCGGCTGATAGAATTTTGAAGCTCGATACCTTTAAAATAACGGAGTGAACCAGAATTTCTTAGCTGGTCTAATATACCATTGTTTGGCGTGAACTGGATAACGCTGCTTACAGCAAACGTCCAGAAAAAACTTGGATAAAATTTATCAGATAAATGCACCAGGCTGCTGTCCTTCATGTATTTTCTGAAATAGTTCATCTGGTGTTCCTTTTCCATACGGAGGCTTAACCGGTATTGCATGTTCACCGAATCAGCATAAACTTCCTGGTAAAGGCTTTTGGCCAGTTCCGTCGCTTTTCCGTTTTCTGAAACATTTTCCCGGATAGTTTCCGCAAAAAAGCCCATCGTTACAGCCAGGAATATCATCAAAAATTCAAGAAAATACTCTTTCCAGGGTTTCGTAGCGTGGTGTAGGTCGGGGTGGTGATGTATTTCCATGGTTTCAATTTGTTGTTTTGAGTCTTGATAGCTATCGGGAGCAGTTTGCAGTGTTTTTATTTCGGGGTTCGGAATATCGTCCCGATAGCTATCGGGATCGGAATCATTTTCTTCTTCAGACTTCTGACCTCCGACTTCAGACTTCTTCACAACTTTCGGACTTTCCGACTTTCGGACTTCCCGACTTTTTCCCTTCTCTTCCATTTTATTCCAGGTCATACTCCTTTCGCAATGCATCCAGCAGGGTATGGTTTAACACCTGGTACCTTTTATACATAATGGAACGGCTGGCCTGGAGGATCAGCTGAAAATCGCCGATCATATTCAGCGACTCGTTCCTGTTAAATCCAGCGGGGTTATTAAAATGATAGGGCACCACCAAATTACTTTTTTCATAGTTCGCCAGCACGATAAAAACCTGTTCGTCATGGGGATTTACCTTGTCGTACCATAAGGGGTCGTTATATTTTATTATAAACTGGTTAATGTGGGTTTCGACATAATCGTTATCTATCTCATTACGGGCCCGCACAAAGGCAATAGCGACAGACAACTCGCCGGTAAGCCGTTGAAGTTCTTTACTTTTAAAATAGCGCAGTGAGCCCGAGTTCTTCAGCTGCTCCAGGATCACTGTCTTGGGCTCGAACCTGGATGGTGTGTTGACCCGGAACGCATAGTAAAAATTAAGGGAAAAAGCTTTGGAACAATTAACAAGAGGACTATCCGCCTCAAAATATTTTTTTAAATAAAAAAGCGCCCGGTTTTTCCTGTCCCAGTTTTTCATCGCTAGGGCAACCGCAGCCGAATCGCTTTTTAGCTCAGCATAAAAACTGTGCGCCTGTTCATCGGCCCGTTCTTTGTCGCTGATGTGCTCGCGCAGGCTTTCGGCGAAAAAGCCCATAGTAACGGCTATAAATATCATCAGGCCCTCGAGCAGGTATGCTTTAAAGCCTTTCTTTTCTACGTCGGGGTGGTGATGTACTTCCATTGTTTCAGTTTGCAGTTTTGAGTTGGCAGTTTGCAGTTCTGTTTTTGAATTATTTTCATCTTCTGACTTCGGGCTTCCGACTTCCGACTTCTTCACAACTTTCGGACTTCCGGACTTTCCGGACTTTCCGACTTCCTCCTCTTCACTCATCCTGTAAATGATATTCCTTTTTTATAAACGCTATCAATCTTGTGGCCCAGTCGGCGGCACGCTTCATATTAATTATAAACAGTCGCCCAAGCTGTTCGTGAATGTAGACACGGTTATAGTACAATGAAATTAGTTCCTTATCAGCCGTTATAAACGCAGGTTTTTTTGTGGGAGCAAAATCGGTTAAACTGAAGGCTGCTCCTTTTAAAAATTTAGAAGGTTGCAATTCTTTGTAGTGAATTGCCCTGGCTTCAATATCCTTATAGGCATACATTGTATTTTTTAAATCATTATACTGGGTTAACATAATGCCATTTTGATAGTTATCATATATCACAATACTATCGGTGACCCTGCTATTTTGGATGAGCCTAAAATTGCCGGAATTTTTTAACTGCTGAATAGTGCGGTTATTATAACTATAACCCGTATAGATCCAGAAGCGATGTGATACAACCCTATTGATAATATCCCCGTCGGGCTTGTCCGATTTTAAACAGGTTAAAAGGGTATCAGCTGCTGAAAAAACGCCTTTAAAATCCTTTATCCCGGCATGGAGCGCTGCCGTATCTGCTTGCAGGTCCTGTACCATGCTGCGCATAAAATCTTTTTCCTTTTCACGGTCGCTTACGTGTTCCCTTATGCTTTCGGCAAAAAAACCCATGGTAACGGCGAGGAATATCATTAAAAATTCCAGGAAATATTGCTTAAAGCCTTTCTTTTCTACTTCGGGGTGGTGATGTACTTCCATGGTTTCAGTTGGCAGTTTTGAGTTTGCAGTTGGCAGTTCTTTTTTTGTTTCGGATGTCGGATATTCATCCCGATAGCTATCGGGAGCGGAATTGTTTTCTTCTTCTGACTTCTTACTTCCGACTTCGGACTTCTTTCTTACTTCCGACTTCGGACTTCCGACTTCGGACTTCCGACTTCCGACTTCCGACTTCTTCATCCCCCTCCCTCCAATTGCTCAATAGTCCGTTTGGCAGCGGCCAGGCGGATAGCTTTATTTTTCTCCACCAGTTTATGCTTTATCCATTGCTCCAGTTGATGATGCAGGGGCACTATTATTGCTGCTATCAACACCAGGATAAGGAGCATTAATAAAGGAGAATCGTTGGTAAGTGCTGATAAATATGGATGCAGCACCAGGTTAATAAATTCAAAAATAATAAGCAGACCAATAACGCCAATCATCTCAATGACACGGGTATTTACGATAATACTGCGGCTCAGCACTAAAAAAACGATTACCAGCAATACCAAACCTAATGCTATCGCGGCGTATTGTATATTATGGCGGCGCTGCTCCTCGTCCTGGGCAGCTTTAGCGCTTTGTTCGGTTTCCTTAATTTGCTGGTTGGCTACAACCGCCTGCAATTGATTGGTCTTTTGCTCGGCCTGCAGGCTATCCTGGTATAAATGGTTTAATTTTAAATAATAGTAAGCGCTATCGGCGCTTCCATGCCGGTCATACAGGTTATAAAGTATGTTTGATGTTGCGACGAGTTCGCCTTTATTACCCATTTTTTCTCCGACTCTAAAGCCAAAAAGGGCATAGTCTTTGGCCTCTTTATACTTTGCGTGCTTCATTAAATAAAGGCTGTAAAATTCAGCTGTTTGCGAAAGCATCCGTAAATATTTCATAGAATCGCAATACCTTACCCCTTTTTTATAATAATAATTTGTTAATTCGGGCTCGTTCAGCTGCTCATACACCAGGCCAAAATCGCGATAACCAAAAGCCTGGCTATACTTATATTCTGCTTGCTTTTTAAGATTTAGCTGGTATTCCAGTTGTGCATATTTTAATGCGGAATCGGGCCGGAGCATTTTACAAAAAACAACGGCCAGGCCGCTATACACGTACGATTTTCCGCGCCCATCGGTATCAATGGGTATAAATTGCTGTCCTTTACGCAAATAATATAAAGCCAGTGGATAGTTTTCCAGTTGCGTATATGTAGTAGCCAGGATACCATACATTAGGGCTAAACGCTGTTGGTCCCCTTTTTGGACGTAATCAATGCTTTTCAGCGTATATTCTATGCAAATTGCATAGTCGCCCTTCGAAAAAAAATAATTTGAAATGGAAACATATGCACTCGCCAGCGTACTGTCGGCCCTGATTTTTTGCGCCAGCTGTAACATTTTGCTGTTGATAGCGGGCAGGCTATCTAATTTACCGGCTAAATAATAAGCACGGTTCACATCCTTTAAGCTGTCGAACTGCGCTTGCAGTTTGCTTTTGCCTGTGTGTGCAATTTGTGAAAAAGCAGTGGAAACAATCGTAAAAAACACCACCAGGAATAGCATCAATTGTTTCATAAGGGCCGGCCAATAATTAATCAGCAATAAATATATTTAAAATACTTAGCATTAAGCCGTTTAGTTTTCTACTAATTTCAAAGCTGTAAACTTCCTTACGTATTACCCTCCAATTGTTCAATAGTCCGTTTGGCCGCGGCCAGGCGGATGGCTTTGTTTTTCTCCACCAGTTTATGTTTTATCCATTGCTCCAGTTGGTGATGTACAGGCACTATCACTGCGGCTATCAACACCAAAATCAGGAGCATTAATAAGGGCGAATCATTGGTAAGCGCTGATAAATAAGGGTGTAATACCAGGTTAATAAATTCAAAAACAATAAGCAAGCCGATAACGCCAATTATCTCGATGACACGGGTATTTACGATAATACTGCGGCTCAGCAGCAGGAATATAATTATAAGCAGTATTAGGCCGAATGCTATGGCGGCGTATTCCTCATTATGTGCCCGTTGCTCGGCATCCAATGCCGCTTTGGCATTTTGTTCATCTTCCTTTATTTGCTGGTTAACCAATGCAGCCTGCATCTGGTTAGTTTTTTGTTCGGTTATTACGCTATCCTGGTACAGGTTTTTGATTTTTAGATAATAATAGGCGCTATCGTTTCGCCCATGTTGATCGTTCAGGATATACAACAGGTCCGAGGCCCCGATAACCCCTTTTTTAAAACCCATTTTTTTGGCGGCATTGAAACTTAAAAGCGCGTAATGTTTGGCATCGGTATACTTTTTTTGTTTAACAAGGTACTCACTGTAGTATTTTGATGCAGAAGCAACGATGGACGGAATTTTCACCGAATCGGAATACCGGATGCTTTTTTTATAGTAATAGTCCACCAGCGCGGGCTCATTCAGCTGCTCATAAACTAAGGCGAAATTGCGGTAAATCTCGGCCTGGTTTAAGGCCTGATCAGGTGTTTTCGTTAAATTAAACTGGTAAGCCAGTTGAATATATTTTAATGCCGAGTCGGGCTTAGCCATTTTTTGGTAAACATAGGCCAGGTTTGTAGCTATCCCGATCTTAGCATCCCCCCAATTATCCAATGGCAGGTATTGCTGCCCTTTGTGCAAATAATATAGGGCCGATGGATAATTGTCAAGTTCGATATAAGTTAAGCCGATATTGCTGTATAAAAGCGGCAAACGCTGGCGGTAACCTCTCTGACCTACCTCCAATGCCTTAAAAACATATTCAAAAGTTTGGGAATAATCTGATTTAGCATAAAAGTATTCAGCTATGGACCCATCAACCATAAAGAAGTCGCTGTCGGCATTAGTTTTTTGCGCCAGGGGCATCATTTGCTGGTTAAGACGGGGGATGCTGTCTAATTTCCCCTGCTCAAAATATTTGCGGCTAAGGGTAAATAAACTATCAAAAAGCTTTTGTTCATGCCGTTTAGGCGGCCCGGGCTGCGAAAAAACAACGGCAACGCTTATAAATAATACGCAGGGGATAAGTATCAATTGTTTCATAAGGGCCGGCTGATAGTTTACGAGCAATAAATATATTTAAAATACTTGTAATTCAAGGTGTAAGAAGCCGCCTGGCAGCGATTTAAAAAAAGGTGGATTTTCCGCTAAACTTTTTATATTTGTTCAAGCTCCTGCCAGCAGCTAAAGTTTCATCCGGATTTTCTATCTTAAAGAAAGCAGTTCTTATCCTGCCATCCACCAAAAAACAAGCTGAGTTTCTTATTATTTTATTGAAGTTATTATTATAAAATTTAATTTTATGAGAAACGATTTTTACTTAGAAACCGGCAGGATATTTTTTGGCATCTCCGTGTTAGCCATCGGTATCATCCACCTGGTAACCGGTAATTTTCCGACCGGGTTATTGCCAGTTAGCAGTTCACTGCCCGGCAGGAATTTACTTATTTATTTAAGCGGCATCTGCATGATCATTTCGGGGATATTGATGCTGACAAAAAAATACGCGTGGCCGGGCGCTTTGCTGGCCGGGGGAATTTTCCTGGCGTTTTTGCTTTTTCTGCATTTACCTAAGCTGATTACGCATATAAACGTCTCCAGTGAGTGGACACCCACTTTTGAAGTGTTTATGTTATTTAGCGGGGCCTTAATTTTGTCGGGTACTGTTTTAACGGCAGGCAATCATAAAATCGCCCGGCATAAATTGATAGCTGCCGGCAAATATTGCTTTGCAATATCCCTGTTTGTATTCGCAGTGCTGCATTTCCTGTTTACGAAATTTGTAGTTTCCATCATCCCGGGCTGGATACCCTGGCCGTTATTTTGGGCCTATTTTGCAGTAGTGTCTTTCTTTGCAGCATCGCTAAGCATTTTTATTCAAAAACGCGTACGCTTATCAGCCACGCTGTTAAGTTTAATGTTCTTTTTATGGATTTGCCTGCTTCACGTGCCGCTACTCTTTGCAGATATTCATGGTGAAACATCATGGACCAACCTGTTTGTGCCATTGGCCATGAGCGGGATCGGGCTGTTGATTGCGGGGACAGTTAAGCCCAAAGGTAATACCCTCTAAACGGCGAAGCCTTCATGAACGCATAAAAAAACAATTAATAACATTAATAATCTCCCCCGCCGGCTTGGCGGGGAGACTTTTTTATTCGTCTTGTTTTTAAAAAGTCCTCTTCCATATAACTCAAGTTATTTTTTTATGGTCGCTTACAGCTTCTTTCGGACTTTACTGACTTTCGGACTATTCTACAATCGGTATGTTATTTAAATGACGAGCAAGAAAACCTACCTGATTTTTATTAATTTCGAAGCTGTAATTTCAAATTGACCGTACCCCAATGAAAAGAGCTGTTTTTTTAATTATTACCCTGCTGATCACCTTTAGAGTAATTGCCCAGGCCGAACCGGCTAATTATACGGCCGCCCTCGCTAAATTTACGCATTACTATAATAATAACCAGCCCGACAGCATTTTCAGCATGTTTAGTCCCGAAATGAAAACCGCTTTACCGCTGGCAAATTTCAAACCAACTACACTGCAGCTAAAATCGCAATACGGCGAACTTGTTAAGACAGAATTTGTTAAATATGGGGGTTCGCTGGCCGTTTATAAGGCTACTTTTAAAAACAGTACTTTTTTATTGAACCTGTCGCTTAATGCACAAAATAAACTAACCGGGCTGCTCTTAAGCCCTTACCAGGAAAGTGCTGCTGTGCCGCAAGCTGTTGATCCATCAATAACAGAGTCGCCCATATTGCTGAAAACTTTATCGGGGCAGATCTCCGGGACATTAGTAATGCCCAGCAATGTGACCGGCAAGATCCCCGTAGTTTTAATTATTGGCGATGCCGGCGCAACCGACCGCGACGGCAACAATCCCAAAACTGGTATAACTGCAAATACCTACAAGCTACTAGCGCACGATTTGGGCAAGAACGGGATAGCTTCTGTACGCTATGATAAACGCATGGTGGGCGAAAGCGTAACTACTACAACCGAAGCGCAGCTGCGTATCGATGATTATGGGGATGACGCCGTCGGCCTGGTAAACATGTTAAACGACGACCAGCGGTTCTCGAAGATCGTCCTCTTCGGGCATGGCGAAGGAGCGGAAGTAGCCATGTTAGCGATGTTTGATGAGCCTGTAAAAGCCTACATTTCGGCCGAGGGCTGGAGCGAACAGGCTGAAAAAATATTGACCGATGAAATGAAAACGAAGCCCAAATACCAGGCTGACGAGTTTAAAACTATTTTAGACAGCATGCGTAAAGGGAAAACCACGCCCATTGTTGATCCCGCTATTTATTATATTGCCAGACCAAGCATCCAAACCTTTTTAATGTCGTGGTGCAGGATGTCGCCGATAAGGGGAATGAAAAAAATAAAAATACCTACCTTAATTATACAGGGAACAACAGATCTGGCTGTTACGCCCGATAATGCCGACAAACTAAAAAAAGCAAAATCTGACGCTGCACTATTACTTATTAAAGGCATGAACCACCAATTAAAAGATGCCCCGGCGGATGAAGAACAAAACGCCGCCGTAAATAGTAAACCTGACGCGCCGCTTAGCGCGGGGCTTGTACCCGGTATTGTTGATTTTGTGAATAAGGTAAGGTAGGCTATTTCCAATCCCCCAAAAACCTCCTGATGGCAACGATCTCCGCAATATGGTAGCTATTATGATCAGCTATTTGCAAAGCTTCACGCAAAATAGTCTGGCCGTCTCCGTGTTGTAGTTTTTGGTAAATGTCGCTGTGTTCCATGAGTTCTATAAACTCATCCAGGTCGCTGCTGATTTGTGTTAACGAGCCCTTCCAGGCGCCTTCATCTCTGGGGCCGCTTTCCTTTGGCCAGTATTCTTCGGGCCATTTTGGTGATTTATGGTCGGCATCTTTGCAAAATTTCATCATATCCCATTGGGCTATACGGATATGCTCAACCAATTGCCAGATGCTGTAGGGCATATTATCAGGCTTTATATCCCGCAGCCGGGGTGGCAAGCCTTTTAAAGCATCCTGTAATGACACATGGGCGCTGCCGCCAAGCAGCAGCTTTGTTAATTCGCTTAAAAGTATTTTATGCTGATTTTCCATAATGCAAATTTATAAAGAGTCAAGATGCAAGAGCCAGAAGTCAAGATCAGAAAAAAGGTCTTGATTCTTGACTCTTGGTTCCTGATTCTCCTAAACAACAAATATCCCAAAAAATGGTTGGTATTTCTATCATTTAATTAAATGATGCGTAATTAAAAACCTGTCCCGAAATTTTTTCAGAACTATATGCGTTCTGTTCCTATATTCCGGCTAAATGTTTTAAGTTTATGCCTCCAAAGTAAATCGGACAAACCACGTGATAAAAAAACTTTTATATACGGCTATTGTAATTACTACCGCGTTTATCGGGTGTAAAAAGGATGGCAACACCGGCCCGCAGTTAGGCAAGGACGACGCGGCATTCACTACTTATGAAAATTCTTTCCTTGAAGGCTTATGGAAATTAAATCCGGATTGGGCAGCATCTGTCGGCTATCATAAGTATGACAGCCTGCTGTTTGTGCCTGACGATAAGCTGAGGGATAAACTGGTGACTTTTGCAAAAGTACAGATAGATTCATTAAGCAGGTTTGATGTGACCATCTTGTCCGATGCCAATAAAATTGATTACCACCTGATGCAAAATCAAATGGAATCGATAGAGTGGACGATCCAGCAGTTAAAATCGTACCAGTGGGACCCTGCTGCCTATAATGTTACCGGCACATTTGCCTATATCCTTAATGAGCATTATGCGCCGCTTGCCAATCGTATGCGCAATTTCTACCAGAAAATGCTCAACATACCGGCTTACTACAAAGAGGCTGAAAAACAGGTTAAAAACCCGGTTACCGACCTAACGAACCTGGCGGAAGACCAGCTGCTCGGCGGCGTTGGCGTGTTCGAAAAAGACTTTACCGACTCGCTGAAAAAAACCAATATCCCGCAGGCTGAACAAAAGCTGATGCTCGACAGGGCACACCTTTCAGCCGAAACGGTAAAAGCTTTCGCCGAATGGTTGAAAAACTTGAAAAACGATAAGCCCCGCAGCTTCAGGCTTGGCCGGGAGCTCTATGACGAAAAGTTTAAGTACGATATCCAATCAGAATCTACCCCCCAGCAGATATATAATGCAGCGGTAGAACGTAAAAAACACATCCATCACGAGATGGCGCAGATCAGCAAAAAGTTATGGCCTAAATATTTTGGCACAAAGGCTATGCCGACTGACTCGCTCGACCTGATAGCGCAAGTTATTGATACACTTTCAGCAAAACATGTTCAGCCTGGTGAATTTCAGTCGGCTATTGAAAACGAATTACCGAAACTCACCGCGTTTGTAAAAGCCAAAGACCTGCTCACGCTCGACCCTTCTAAACCGCTGGTGGTGCGGAAAGAGCCGGGCTATATGGCAGGGGTTGCCGGGGCATCTATGAGCTCGCCGGGGCCTTATGATAAAAGCGGCAATTCGTATTTCAATGTAGGCAGCCTGGCAGGCTGGCCGCCCGCCAAGGTCGAAAGCTACCTGCGCGAATACAACCAGTATATTTTGCAGATATTGTGCATTCACGAGGCTATTCCCGGCCATTATGTGCAACTTTTATATGCCAATAAGGCGCCAAGCCTTATCAAATCAATTTTTGGCAATACCGCTATGGTAGAGGGTTGGGCCGTTTATAGTGAGGAGATGATGCTGGACAATGGCTTTGGCGGTGATGCTCCCGAAATGCGGCTGATGTGGTACAAATGGCACCTGCGCTCGGTTTGTAATACCATCCTTGACTATGCAGTGCATACCCAAAATATGTCAAAACAGGATGCCTTGAACCTGCTAACCCATGAAGCATTTCAGCAACAGGCTGAAGCCGACGGAAAATGGAAACGCGTAAGTGTAACCAGCGTACAACTGGATAGCTATTTTACAGGCTACAAAGAAATAATGGACCTGCGCGAAGCCTATAAAAAGAAGATGGGCGACAAGTACAAATTAAAAGATTTCAACGAGAAATTTTTAAGTTATGGCAGCGCCCCTGTCAGGTATATCAGGGAGGCTATGTTAGCAAAGGAACCTGTAAGTGGTAGTAGCAGTAGCAGTGGCGGGCAGTAATGAACTGGGCAGTTTTGAGTTGGCAATGTGTATGACAAGATGCTAGAGCGGGAACCATCGAGGCCGTGAAGAATTTCTGACTAATGTATTACCCCCCGAACGATAATTTGCGGCTAATAATATTGATCCAGCCATGGTCAAACTTTTTACCGTAAACTATGAACCATCAACTGTGAACTAATTTAGTCTGTTTCTTTTTTTACCCACACATAAGACGACTTTTTGCATTTGGCGCAAAAATACCTCCTAACCGGAAACAAAAAAGGCAATTGTTTAACCAGCCAATGCCTGTGTACCCGAAAATGAAATGGAACGCCACATTTTGAACAATAATAGGTTTCCCGGGTGTTCTTCTTTTCAGTCAATTTAACTCAACAATTAATTAAGTAGTAATTGCCAAAAATAAATGTTTTTATTTATTAAGCGCTAAAAACTCAGAATAATTCATTTAAACGAAAATAAATTAATTTATATAATCAGTTCCGGCCGTTAGTTCAATTCTTTTGATTAAGCCCAAAAATAAATTTTGCGTTTGCATTTACTGCATGAATACCTTCGCAAGGGGAGCCAGAACAGAACGTTTTTAACGAAAAAGCCTCTTCGGATCCTATCTGTAAGTTTCGATTTACACCGGGGGCAGTGATAGGCCTTTTTCTCGTCTTTAATAATCCTATCACCGTTGTTTAATGATACTACCATACTTTGATATTTGATTATTATGGGTATTCCGTTCTTATAAAGCTTAGACAAATATAATTAAATTGTTTTCGTAATTAAAAAGAAACTATTATTATATTGTTAGTTAAATTTTGACTTATTATTAATAAATACTGCGGTATTTTAAATTAATATGAAACTTTACTTAGAAAGTTTCGCCGAGGCCGAATGTGACATTTGAATAGTCTTTACTAAATCCATAGTCAATACAAATATTGGTGTTGGATTTTTTATTGAATTTAACCCTCAGGCCCGCCCCGCCCGCAGGGTTCAAATAGGAGAACCGGCGGGTATCAGCCTGGCTCGCTGCATTTACATTGGCAAACAGCACAAAACCAAGCAAACCATTACTGGTAATATCCCGCCGGTATTCAGTTTCGAAATATATCAAACTTTGGCCCCGATACCGGTTTTGTTCGATCCCCCGGCCCGAGCGCTGGTAGGGATCGTTCCCAATACTCGGCAAATTTAGGTAAGGCGTACCTGTTGAGATTGTTGTCCAGTAATAGGCCCAAAAAGCTAATTGATTTTTAGGGCCGGCAAAGGTTAGGGAAATATATTTGCGAAGGTCGATATAAACAGATTGGGAATTGTTATCGCTACCTATAAATTCCACATTGTGCCTGTAAATTAGATTTGCAAACACGCCCGGAATAGGATTGATAGAGTTTTGGCGCGTATCATATAATAAATTGAAAGTAAGCCCGGAGGAAAAAGAATTTTTACCGGGCGCAGTGCCATACTGGTAGCCGGTAAAATCGCTCAGGGTTGCCGGGCTTCCGTTGGTGTTGATATTAACATAATAATCAAGATCGTACCCGAGACCCGCATAAAAAAACGGAGTTACCCGTTTAAGCACACTTTGATAAAAACGGATGTAACTGTAATTAACTAAAATTTTGTCGGCCTCGGCTTGCCCCCCGCCTAAGCCCCATGTGTACTGGGGGTATACAAGAAAGCGGGTATCGCCCTGGATATTAAAAGTGTTATCCGGTGTCCAGATGCTTGAATGGATAGGCAGGCCATACCTTCCCTTCAGGTTAAAATAGGGGGCAAAGTTAACACTGGAAAGATAAGTGCTCTTTCTGTCGCCCAGGTAAAAACCGGCTGTTGTAGAAGTAACCAATGCATAACTCCCTCCCGGCACTGACGTGGAAATAGGTAAAAAAGAAAAATATACCTGTTTTCTTTCCCGCGACAATTTTCGGGGTTTGTCCTTAACAATCGACCTGGCAATATCTATAAGGTCTTTTTGTCCGGTGGTATCAATATCAACATTATTAGTTGTATCTACAGGGGTTTGTGCCATCAGGAGGCACGGTGATAAACAGGAAATCAGCAGCAATAAAAATTTCTTCATTATCAATAAAAGAAAAAAGCGTTCTTTTTGTTTGAAAACGTGGACAATTAGTGCCGCAGGAATAATTAGTGCCCGATTAGAGTGGATGGCCGAGTGTGTCGTAAATCCTGGAACTCCCGTCTCATTTACAACACTATAAAATGTTAAAAGGCCTCGCCAAGGCCTATTATAAGTGTTGAAAAGTCTTTACTAAGACCATAGTCGATGCAGATATTGGTATCGGATTTCTTGTTGAATTTTATGCGCAGGCCTGTGCCGGCTGCAGGGTTCCAATACTGAAAGCGATTGCCGACGAGCTGGCTTGCTGAATTAATGTTGGCAAACACCACAAAACCTAATAAACCGTCGCGCGTGATATCCCTGCGGTATTCGCTTTCAAAATAGACTAAACTTTTACCCCTGAAGCGGTTTTGCTGGATCCCCCTGCCTGACCGGTTATAAGGGTCCATCCCAATGGCCGGTAAATCAAGGTAGGGAGCACCTGTGGTAAGTGTGGACCAGTAATAAGTCCAAAATGCCAGCACATTTTTGGGGCCGCTGTCAGTAAGCGATATGTATTTGCGAAAATCAGCGTACAGCGATTGCCAGTTATTATTGCTTCCAAGTGCGATGCTGCTATAACGGTAAACTAAGTTTGCATAAATTCCGGGGACCGGGTTTAAGGAGTTTTTGCGGGTGTCGTAAAGCAAGTTTATAGTTGGCCCCGATGAAACAGCGTTGGCGTCAGTCGAAGTGCCAAATTTGTAGTGTGTAAAGTTGCTTATGGAATTACTGTTATTAACAATAGTATTATCATTATTTTCGATGTCAATATAATAATCAAAATCATAACCAACGCCGACAAAAAAATATGACGTTATCCGTTTAAGCGCGCTTTGATATAAACGGATATAATTGTAATTCACCAAAAATCTATCACTCTGAGGCTGCCCGCCACCAAGGCCCCAGGTAAATTGGGGATAAACTAAAAAACGGGTATCACCTTGTATGTCCCAGCTGTTATTATTTAGCCATATGCTTGACCGGACCGGCATGCCGTATCTCCCTTTTAAATTAAAATAAGGGGTAAAAGTAACGCTTGAAAGATAAGTGGTATTTCTATCCCCGAGGTAGAAACCTGCTGTTGTCGAGGTAAGCAATGCCATTCCGCCGCCCGGTATAGAAGTAGAAACAGGTAAAATAGAAAAGTATATTTTCTTTTTTTCGTCTACTGAAATTGGCCTCGGTTTGGATTTGAGAAGCGACCTTGCTACGTCTATCAAGTCTTTTTGGCCCGTAGTATCAAAATTCATGTGGTTTTTATCAATGGGGCTTTGCGCAAGCAGTAAACACGGGAGTAACCCCAAAATAAGCAGTATAAAGAACTTCCCCATTTGTATTTTAAAAGAAAACCCAGCCTTTTGTTTTTAATTGAGTGCAATAAGTAACACTAACGGCTTTAACCGGAAAAACATATCCGTTCGACTTTATTTAATTACTTAGAAACTTAGCCACCGCCGCTGAAAATTCAGGCGTCCTTATAGCAGTATTGTGATTGCCGGGAACATAAACAAGGCCCGAGTTAGGGATCATTCGTTGAAGGCCGGTCTCCGATCCGTTTTCTTTATCTTCAGTCCCCCGGATAATTAAAACAGGAATTTTTACCGCCGCTAATTGCTTTACGCTTGTTGACGGTTGATACTTTTGCTGCAACGCCAGCGCCAGGTTATCAAAATGCTGGCTATGGATATATTTAATCATATCATCCACATCATGCAGGGTGGTATCACCCATAAGTGCACGGTAGGCATGCACACGGCGCGGCCACTCAGGGTTGGTATAAGCATCACCCATACCGCCCATAACCGCTTTATGCAAACGGCTATCAAGCAACAACAGCCTTGATGCAATAATAGAGCCGCGCGAATAGCCTACGGCATCGTATTGTTTTATGTTTAAACTGCTTATGAGGCCCATAATGTCTTTGGCTTCGGCATCGTTTGCATACGCCGCATCGGTGTGTGGCTTATCTGACCGGCCGTTGCCGCGCTGATCAAGTATTATGACCATATAACCCTCCTTAAGCAGGTCGCCGTAAACCGCGCAACTTTTCCAGCCCTGGCTTGTGCCCGAGAAGCCGTGGATTAATATAACAGGGTAGCCGCTGCCCTTTACCTCGTAATAGATCTTCGTGCTATCGAAGGAGGCGAAATAGTTGCCTTCGGGGGAGGGTTGGGCAAACAGGCGTGTGCTTAAAAGCGACAAGATAAATAATGCCCATAGGCGGATTGCATACTTCATAATTTAATACTTCTCTAAATCTCTGGTTCAATCTTTTTTCATCTTTCGGACTTCCGGACTTTTCTAATCTCCAGTCTCCAATCACTAAACATCATTCATCCTTCATAAACTTATCCATCCCGTCGGCAGGCTTCCAATCGCTTTTGGGCTCAAAATAATGCCACAGCAGGGCTGATACTTTACGGATCAATACATCGGCTTCATTATCCTGTACCCAGCGCTGGTCTTTATTATGATTAGTGATGATGGAAAAAACATAATCGCCATGCGGGGCGTTGACAAGCACCGTTTCTGACTTTGATTCGTTCAGCGCGCCTTGTTTGGAGATGGTATGTACATAAGGCGGTATTTGCGACAAGGCATAATTATCCCAAAATATCCTTCCCATATTACGCACCATTCGCTCACTCGCCGCGGGACTAACGGCCTTCCCTTCGTTGATCATGGTAAACAAGCGGCACATTTCATAAGGCGTGGTTACACCCCATCCATATTTTTCGTGCATGGCATCGCGGCCCGTGGCCCTCGAATTATCGCGGTAAACTTTATAGCCATTATTGGCAAGCCAATTATTAATATAGTCGGTACCAACCAGCTTTTGCAGCCAAAGGCTTGCCGTATTATCACTCATGGTGATCATTAGCAAAGCTACTTTGCTCACCTCAATGGTGTCACCATCCTTAAACGATCCCAAAATATCCTCGCCTTTATACAATAACGAATCGCGATAAACCAGCTTCTGGGCATATTGCATTTCGCCTTTTTCTATCTTATCCATCAGTCCGCACTGGATGCTCACTTTTATCATGCTCGCGGTAGGGAAAAGCGTATCAGCATTAATAGCTGCTGTTTTGCCGGTTTTTAAGTTTTGCACATAAATGCCCACCTGGCCATTAAAGCCTTTTATAGCATCCTGCAGTTTGTCGGTTAGTTTTGTATCGGTTTGGGCGAAGCATGAGGTAGTAACAAATAATACGAAGGTTAACAATTTGTACTTCATGGTAAGTGGGTTTGAGTGGTCTAAGGTATAAAAGCAATTGGAAACTTCATAACCGAACATCCATTGTATCAAAAGCGGACAACTATCGCAATTAAAATCAATTTAAATAATTGATAATGAACGTGTTATTTGTTTGGCATTTTCTTGGGGCACCTAATGGAAAAATATATTTTTGGATAGGTCTGAAAACATTATCGTCAAATCCAAAGACTAATGAATAATGACCAATGACAGACCCACTATGATAAAAAGCTATCTCAAAACCGCCCTTCGTTTTTTGCTGAAAAACAAAACGTTCAGCCTTATTAATATTTTCGGTTTGGCTGCGGGCACCTTGTGCTGTTTGTACATTTTGCTATATGTACAGCAGCAATACAGTTATGATAAGCACCACAAAGATGCTAAGGACATCTATCGTATAACAACCGACCTGGTTTTAACCGGCGATAAACACCATAGCGGTACTTCATCGCCGCCAATTGCCCCGGCCATGGCGAGGGACTTTCCCGAGGTACAAAACTATACGCGGGTTGTGAAAACAGAAATGTTGGGCGCCAAAGAACACCTGCTGCGTTACAAGGAGCAATCGTTTTATCAAACCGGCGTCTTATATGTCGACTCTACTTTCTTTAATATTTTCAACTATAATTTTGTTGAAGGGCGCGCAGCGCACGCGCTGGATGACCCTTATGACGTAGTATTGCTTAAATCCACGGCTGAAAAGCTTTTTGGGCGGGAAAATGCCGTTGGCAAGATGGTCAATATTGACGATGCCTATGGTAAGCACGATTTTAAGATCACCGGGGTGATTGACGAAAGCCTCGGCAAATCGCACATCGAAGGCAATATGTTCATCAGCATGAAAAGCGGGCCAACCGGAAAGGCTATTGCGAGTATTACTGAATGGGCGGGCAATAATTTCCTGTTCTCGTATGTTAAGCTCCGCCCCGGTACTGATCCCGGTTCACTTGAGAAGAAACTGCCTGAATTCTTAAATAAATATGCTGCTGACAGGTTGAAGACCCTGGGTATGCAAAAGCAATTACATTTGCAACATGTTACCGCCATCCATACCACAGCGGGGTACGAAATAGAGTTAACTAAAACTACAAACCCTTCTTTCCTGCTGATATTGGTATTGATCGCCATATTGATACAGGTGATCGCCTGCATCAATTTCATGAACCTTTCCACTGCGCGTGCATCAACGCGTGCAAAAGAGGTTGGTGTGCGCAAAGTAATAGGCGCCGGCAAATACGACCTGGTAAAACAGTTTTTGGGCGAGTCGTTTTTATTAGCATTTATAGGCGTGATCGTCGCTTTGCCCTTACTCTATTTCTTCCTGCCGTATCTGAATGAAATTACACAGTCAGACATTCACTTAACTTTTTTTGCCGATTACCGCCTTTGGTTAATGCTTACCGGCCTTGTATTGGTAACAGGGCTTTTGGCCGGTAGTTATCCGGCCTTTTATTTGTCGGCTTTCGAGGCCATCAAGGTAATTAAAGGCAATTTTACCAGCCGCATCTCAGCAACCGGCATACGCAAATCGCTGGTAGTTTTCCAGTTTGTGTTGTCTATTGTGATGATAACGGGCATAATTATTATTTACAGCCAGCTGAATTATATTAAATCAAAAGACCTGGGTTTTGATAAGAGCCAAAAACTGGTATTTAACTTTTATACCAACGATGCGCAAAACAAAATGCCTGCCCTTGCAAACGACCTGAGGCAATTGGCCGGGGTTAAATACGTTACCAGTGCCGATAATTACCTTAGCCAGTTTGTGCTGCACGATTACGGCGTTTATCCCGACGGCGGCAACATGGCCACTGCTATTGATGCGCAAAACATAGCATGCGACCAGTATTTTGTAAAAACGAACGGGATAAAACTGGTAAGTGGCCGGGATTTTATGCCCGGCGACTCGAACAAAGTACTGATTAACCAAACCCTGGCAAAAAGGCTTAACCTGAATACGCAAACCGCCCAGGGTGCAAGGCTCTATTCGAAATTTACCAGTGCGCCGGCTTCCTTCGTTACATGTGTCGGGATAATGAAGGATTTCAACTATAATTCATTACACGACGGTGTGAAACCGTTCATGCTTATCTATGACAATAATCCCGGCAATAAGACCAGTATGATAGTATCGGTAAACAGCAACAATTATAAAAAACTTTTAAGCAGTTTGAACGCAGTATGGCTTAAAGACATGCCGGCCGTGCCATTTGAATATGCTTTCCTTGATGATGAAGTGCAAAAGCAATACGAAACTGAAACTACACTGTCGCAGATCATCAACTCATTTACTTTAATTGCCATACTTATTTCCTGTCTCGGGTTATTTGGCCTTGCAGCCTTCAGCGCCGAACAAAGGCACAAAGAGATCGGCATACGCAAAGTGCTTGGCGCAAGCGTAAGCGGCTTAGTGGGTTTACTGTCAAAGGATTTCTTAATACTGGTGGGCGTCTCGTTTATCATCGCGACACCCATTGCCTGGTATGGTATGACCACATGGTTACAGGCATTCGCCTACCGTATTCCGCTAAGCTGGTGGATGTTTGCATTGGCGGGTCTGCTGGCTGTAGTTATTGCTTTAATTACCGTTAGTTCGCAGGCTGTAAAAGCAGCGTTGATGAACCCAGTGAAGAGTTTGAAGACAGAGTAAGATGTTTGAACCCGGATTAAGCAGATTCAGGTGATTGACCTGATGTGAAATATCAATAAAATAAGATAAATCAGCTTAATCCGGGTTCGGATAATAAACCAATAAACTAAACAAGCCATGATAAAAAATTATCTCAAAATCGCGTTTCGTAACCTTTTAAAAAACAAAACGCATTCGTTGATCAATATTGTTGGCCTGTCGGTAGGCATGACGGTAGCCATGTTAATTGGCCTGTGGATATGGAGTGAGCTATCCTTCGATAAGTACCATAAAAACTATGATGAGATTGCCCGGGTCATGCAAAACCAAACATCGAACGGGGAAACTACCAGCCTCAAAGCCATGCCTATGCCCGTTGCGTTTAAGCTTCGGCAGGTTTATGGCCATAATTTTAAACAGGTGGTGCTGTCGTCGTGGACCAACCCGCATCAGCTTACCTTTAAGGATAAAAGCGTGTCTGCACAGGGGAATTTTATGGAATCGGGTGCGCCGGAAATTCTGACCCTAAACATGCTCAAAGGCACGCGGTCCGCATTGAAAGACCCTTCAGCCATTATTCTTTCTGAATCCGTAGCTAAAGCAATTTTTGGCAATGCCGATCCTATCAATAAAGCTTTAAGATTAGATGATCAGACCCTTAAAGTGGCTGGCGTGTATACCGATCTGCCGGCAAATACCACGCTCAACAATATTTTGTTTATCGCGTCCTGGGAAGTATACGCAAGGACTGATGACGTAAAACAATCAGCCGGCGACTGGAACCACAATTTCGTCCAGATTTTTGTCCAGATTTCCGGGGGAGCAGATATGGCTGCGGTTTCTGCAAAGATCAGCCAGCTAAAATCCAATAACGTTGATGCCGACGGGAAAAAGTCGAATCCAGCGATATTTCTTTACCCGATGAGCCGCTGGCACTTGTACTCCGAGTTTAAAAACGGGGTAAATACCGGGGGGGATATTAAATATGTTTGGCTCTTTGGTATTACCGGCATATTTATATTGGTGCTCGCTTGTATCAACTTCATGAACCTGAGCACCGCCCGTTCCGAAAAACGGGCAAAAGAGGTGGGTATCAGGAAAGCAATGGGCTCCATGCGCGGGCAGTTGATAGCTCAATTTTTAGGTGAATCGTTATTGATGGCCATTTTGGCTTTTGCCCTATCGTTATTTTTAACCCAGCTTTTCATTCCATTTTTCAGTGAATTGGCCGGGAAGCAAATGGCCATCTTATGGGCCGAGCCTGTATTTTGGATATTGGGATTGGGATTCGCTGTACTATGCGGCCTGTTTGCCGGCAGCTACCCCGCGTTCTACCTCTCGTCCTTTAAACCGGTAAAAGTGTTGAAAGGTTCAGTTCAGGCGGGTAAATGGGCGGGTATTCCACGTAAGGCGCTGGTAGTCGTTCAGTTTACGTTTTCCATAACCATGATCATCGGAACGATCATTGTATTCCGCCAGGTTCAATTTGCAAAAAGTCGCCCGATCGGTTACAGCCGGGCCGGGCTGGTTATAGCCAGGCCGTTTACAGCGGATATTCATTATCACTTTCAAGCTTTCAGAAACGACCTGCTTGAAACCGGTTCGATTTCGGAAGTAGCCGAATCCGGCAACCAAATAACTAAAGGCAGCCGTACGGTCGGCGGTCTTAACTGGCAGGGCAAGGATCCTAATATGAAGGATGAGTTTGCTATGTTCGCAATAACCCCGGCGTATGGAAAAACCATTGGATGGCAATTCAGCGAAGGGAAGGACTACTCAAATGATGGCCCCTCAGTTTTAAATGATATTGTATTAAATGAGTCGGCCGTAAAATATATGGGGCTCAAAAAACCGGTTGGCCAGATCGTGAGGTGGGATGATAAACCATACACGGTAACCGGTGTCACTAAAGACATGATCGTTGAATCGCCTTATGAGCCCATTAAACCAACCATTTTTTATATCACTACCGATGCTGGTCCGATAAACATCCGGATCAACCCAAAAGCCAGTGCAGCTAAAGCAATCAGCGCCATTGCAACCATCTACAAAAAATATGCGCCTGGTGAACCGCTCGATTACCAGTTTGCTGATGATGAATATGCTAAAAAATTCAGCAGCGAGGAGCGGATTGGAAAACTTGCCAGTGCATTCGCCCTTCTCGCAATTTTTATCAGCTGCCTGGGCTTGTTTGGTATGGCCAGCTTTATGGCCGAACAGCGGACAAAGGAGATCGGTATTCGCAAAGTATTGGGCGCAACGGTTTTCAACTTATGGCAGTTGCTTTCGAAGGATTTTGTTTTGCTGGTAATTATGGCATTATTCATTGCAACCCCTGTTTCATACTATTTTATGCATCAATGGCTGCAGGGTTATCAATATCACGCAGAAATTTCGTGGTGGATATTTGCAGTAACCGCCATAGTTGCGGTTATCATCACTTTATTAACGGTAAGCTATCAAAGTATAAAAGCGGCGCTGGCTAACCCGGTGAAGAGTATTAAAACGGAGTAATTTAGTGATCAGAGACTGGAGATTAGAGGTTAGGAGGAGTCCGAAAGTCCCAAAAGAAGAATATCAAAAAGTCTCCTTACCGGGGAAATATAGAGTGGGCTTTCCCCGCCAATACCAATGAACTAATGAACCAATGAACTAATAAACAAACTATGATACAAAACTATTTAAAAATCGCCTGGCGCAATCTTATTAAGAATAAGATGTACACGCTTCTTAACATAAGCGGCCTTACCATTGGTGTTGTAGTTTGTTTGTTCATTGGTATCTGGCTTCAACGGGAATTGAGCTTTGATGATTTTCATGGATCAAAAAATGATATTTTCCGCGTTGTAAATACTTTTAAAAGCGAGAGCGAAGCGTTCTCGCAGGCCCCTTCGGGGGTAGCCTTAGGGGCGCAATTGCCCAAACAATTGCCTGCCGTAAAAACTGCCTGCCGTGTTTTCAGTTTCAATTACAAATTCAAAGAGGGCAATAACCAGTTTTTCGAATCAAACACCTCTATTGTCGATTCAAATTTTTTCACTTTTTTTGGATTTCGGTTAACACAAGGCCAACCTGCGCAGGCGTTGAATGCTGCCAACAAAATTGTGCTGTCTGAAAATATGGCGCTCAAATATTTTGGCACCACGCAGGATATTATAGGTAAAACAATTTTAATGGATAATCATCCCATGACTATTGGCGGCGTTGCGGAAAATCCCCCGGCAAATTCACATCTTCAATATACCATTTTAGTTCCGTATAGTTATTTCAGAAACTGGGCCATTCAGACTTTCAAACAAGACCCAGACAACATGTGGGTAGGTGGCTGGCCCTATACCTATGTAAAGCTTGTTAACCCCGGGCAATGGCAAAAAGCAGAAAAGCAAATTAACCAGGTAGTGGCCAAATTCTCTGCGAAGGATTGGAAAGAAAACAAAATGTCATACCAGTATTTTCTGCAGCCTATCCGCGAGATCCATTTAAAATCGCATCTCCGCTATGATGCTTCAAACAACGGGAATATCTCTGAGGTGAATATTTTTTCTATCGTGGGTATTATTGTATCACTGCTTGCCTGTATTAACTATATCAATCTTACAACTGCAGGCGCAATTAAGCGTGTTAAGGAAACATCCGTCAGAAAAGTGATTGGCGCAACCAAAATACAGCTCATCCGGCAGTTTTTTTTAGAAACGCTGCTCATTTGTGCGGTCGCCGTTGTATTGGGCGTGGCGATATTCCAGGCGATATTGCCTTCGTTCGCAAAATTTATAGGTCAACCCTATAATTTTACACTAAGCGGTACAAATATTTTAATGATACTTGCTTTCATAATTGTTATTTCCGCTCTTTCCGGCATATATCCCGCCGCAATTCTCTCCTCTTTTGAACCGGCAGTTGCGTTAAAGGGAAATTTTTCGCAAAGCAAAAGCGGTAATATCATACGAAAAAGCCTCGTGGTTTTTCAATTCACTATCACCATTGCCCTGGTAGCATCTATTTTGATCATTAACCGGCAAATGAATTATATAAAAAACAAATCGCTCGGATTTAACGGTAACGCTGTAATCGAAATAAATTTTAACGGCGATCAAAGTGTTATTCAGCACTATAGTTCCATCCGGAATGATCTATTAAAGGAACCATATATTATTAATGTCGCAAAGCATAATGCAAACGTCGTTGGCGGCCTGGGTAATGGGTGGACAAAGACTGAGAACTTACAAGGCGAGCAAGTTTCCACAAGCATTTACGGTTTAAGTGTTGATGCCGATTATTTTAATACTTACAGCCTGAAACTCGCAGCTGGACGTTTCTTTTCAAAAAGCATGGTTACTGATTCTGCAAAAGCCGTTTTGGTAAACGAATCGGCTGTAAAAACATTTGGATGGCAAACGCCGCAAAATGCAATTGGCAAACCGTTTGGAGAAGGCAAGGACAAAAAATATGTGATCGGCGTAGTAAAGGACTTTAATTTTGAAAGCCTGCATAAACCGGTAGACGCCTTGCTGATCAGTTACGTCAATGGCGTAAGCAGCCTATCTGTAAAAATAGATGCAGCGCATATAACACAAGCGATAAACCACCTTAAAAAAACCTGGAATAATATTGTGCCCCAGGTGCCGCTGCAATATGATTTTGTCGACCAAAAAATTGCGCAGCAGTATGGCAGTGAACAAAAAATGGAGGATATTTTTTACGGATTCTCCGGTTTGTCGCTGCTCATTGCTTGCCTTGGACTCTTTGGCTTATCTACGTTTGTTGTAGAACGTAAAATAAAAGAAATTGGCATTCGTAAAGTGCTTGGTGCCAGCATTTCGGGCATTGCCGCTTTACTATCAAAAGATTTTTTAAAGCTAATCCTATTGTCAATTTTAATTGCCACTCCGCTTGGCTGGTATTTTATGAACAACTGGCTGAAAGATTTCGCTTATCGTATTAATATAAGCTGGTGGATATTTTTAGTCGCAGGCACTATTGCCGTCGTAATTGCTGTACTCACTATCAGTGTTCAGACAATAAAAGCTGCGATAGCGAATCCTGTAAAGAGTTTAAAAACAGAATAGGCTAGTGGATTAGAGGGAGTCCATAGACCATGGTCGATAGTCAATGGCAGATAAGTAAGTAAATTTAATATAAAGAATGCAAAAGAGTATGGCTATGGACTATCGACTATGGTCTATGGACTAAAAAATAAACACCATGATACAAAACTATTTAAAGATCGCCTGGCGGGTTTTAGTTCGCCAAAAACTTTTCTCCCTTATCAATATCCTTGGTTTGGCAATTGGGATGGCAGCATGCCTGCTCATCGTTCAGTACATCAGCTTTGAAATGAGCTATGATAACTTTCATAAAAATGCCAATAACATCTATCGTATAAAACACCAGAATTACAGCCAGGGGAATTTGATCGAAAATTTACCGCGGACATACTCCGCTGTTGGCCCCGCATTGAAATCGCAATTCCCGGAAGTGCAGGAAATGACTCGGATAGTGAAAATGGAAGGCCTCACCGCCGCGCGGCAGATAGACGGGACATTGAAGGCTTTTAACGAAAAAAGTATTTACCAGGCCGACGCCTCGTTTTTGAAGCTTTTTTCCTTTCCCATGCTGCAAGGTTCGATTGCTGCATTAAATGCCCCAAACTCGGTTGTAATAACACAGGCAATGGAGAAAAAATATTTCCCCGGCCAGGATGCGATGGGTAAGATCATTAATTTACAGGAACAGAATTCGGGCACAAATATAACCGCAACAGTTACCGGCGTTTTTATGGATGTACCGGCAAATTCGCAGCTGCAATTTGATTTCGTGTATTCAAGCGGCCAAAACCCGGGCAACTGGAGCTATCCCGATAGTTATACCTACGTTTTATTATCGCCGGGAACAAGCCAGAAAACCTTCGATGCAAAATTAGCCGCGTTTTTGAAAAGCAGTATCAGCGAGGTCAGCAAAACAAATAACAATAGCCCCACACAGGGTAAAAGCAATTTAAGCAACATATCGCTTACGCTGCAGCCGCTCCGGGATATACACCTGTATTCGAACCTAACCGACGAGATAACCCCTGGCGGAAACGGCAATATGGTTTGGTACCTGGGCGTTATTGCGGCACTTATTTTAATAATAGCATACGTCAACTACCTGAATCTTTCCACTGCGAAAGTGATTGAAAGAGCGAAAGAGGTCGGCATCCGTAAAGTATTAGGCTCGCAGCGGGTTCAATTAATTAACCAGTTCTTTTTTGAATCATTGCTGCTTAACCTGGTCAGCCTGGCAGTCGCTGTATTTGTGGTACTGGCCACTATGCCCTGGTTTAGCAAGCTTTGCGGGGTTGAGATCAGCTTCACCTTATGGAAAGACATTCCCTTTTTACTGACATTTACCGCGGTTTTAGCATTGGGCGTTGTGTTATCGGCGATATACCCGGCCCTGGTGCTTTCGGCTTATAAGCCTGTGCAGGTGTTGAAAGGGAAATTCATGAATTCGGCGCAAAGCATTACTTTAAGAAAATCTCTCGTTGTTTTCCAGTTTGCCGCAACCATCGCATTTATGATTGGCACATTGGTAGTTTACCGCCAGGTAAGTTACATGAAAAACGAAAATAAAGGGATGGACATGAAGCAAACCCTTGTTGTTGTCTTCCCGCAGAATGTGAGGGCGACCGATGCGGATAATGCGAAGTACCAGTTGAAAGATAGTGTTTTCAGAACAGAAGCAGCACGAAACCCGCATGTGCAGGGTGTAAGTCTTTCGTCGAGCATACCGGGCCAAGTTATTGATTACACCATGGCGTACACCAGCCACGCGCAGTCGCCCGACGAAAAAAATCTGCGGCTTTCAACCTTCGAGATCGGCGGCAATTTTATTGATCAGTTTAAAATAAAAATTGTCGCCGGGAATAATTTTTCGGCAAATGCCTGGGCGGGCAAAAAACCGGCCATGATGCTTAACGAAGCCGCTGTTACATCCCTGGGGTTTAAGAACCCGCAGGATGCTATCGGTAAATTGGTGGAAACAAGGAATGGCAGAGGCAAAGTGTTTCAAAATGAAATTGTGGGTGTGATTCAGAATTTTCACCAGCTCTCATTAAAAGATGATTTTACCCCCATCGTTTTTCGTTTAAGCGATCCCAACAGCGCATCTGATTACGAGCTGAAGCTAAGCAGCAATAATATATCCCAAACCATAGCCCAGGTTGAAAAAACCTATAAAAGCGTTTTTCCCGAATCGGCATTCGAATATTTCTTTTTGGATGATTTTTTCAATCAGCAATATAAAGCCGAACAGCATTTCGGCCAGGTTTTTACACTATTTTCGGGCTTTGCCGTTTTTGTTGCCTGTATGGGTTTATTTGGCTTAACGCTGATCACTGTAACCCAAAGGATCAAGGAAATAGGTATCCGTAAAGTGTTAGGAGCATCAGTAAGCAACATATTGCTGCTTATAGCAAAAGATTTCATCGGCTTAGTTGTTATTGCAGGTGTAATTGCTTTGCCACTGGCTTACTGGGGTAGTTTTCAATGGCTGCAGAATTACAAATTCCGCATTCATTTTGATGTATGGTATTTTATAATCCCGATGGCTGTGGCCTTTTTGCTGGCGGCATTAACAATTAGTTATCAAAGTATAAAAGCGGCGCTATCGAATCCTGTGAAGAGTTTGAGGGCGGAGTGAGGGAAAGTTGGCAGTTTGCAGTGGGCAGTGGGCAGTTATCAGTGGGCAGTAGCAGTTAAAAATCAATAATTGAATAATTCAGTAATTAAATAGTCATGAAAACGAATTATTTAAAAATTGCATGGCGTAACCTGGTAAGGAACAAGGTTAGCAGCATTATTAACATCGGCGGTTTAGCCATTGGCCTGGCTTGCGTTATATTTATTAGCCTGTATATCAGCGATGAACTAAGCTACGACCGGTTTTTTAAAAATGCCGACCGGATATTCAGGGTTAATACCCATGAATTAATGGCTAATTCCGAATTTACTGCCGGCCATACGCCGCCCCCGGCTGGGGCTGCGCTGGTTAATAATATCCCCGGGATAGAAAGCTATACACGCATATATATGCCCGGCGATCAGATCATCCATTTTGTACGTAATGGCCAGAAAGGCTCGGTGACCGAGAAAAGTTTGCTTTCCGTCGATTCCAATTTTTTGCAGGTATTTAGCTATCCGTTGTTGGAGGGTAACCGTGCAACCTGTTTAAACGGGCCGAACTCGGTAGTATTAACAGAACGGGCGGCCAAAAAATATTTCGGTAATACTTCGCCGATTGGGAAAAACCTGGTTTTTGATATGTATAATGCCCCCTTTACGGTAACCGCGGTATTAAAAAACCCGCCGTCACAATCGTCGTTGCAGTTTGACGTGCTGCAATCAAACGTAGGGATGCCGCCCGTGAAGCACTTTAACTGGAGCTGGGTTTGGCTGCAAATGGGTACTTACGTTAAACTCCGCGATAATATTTCAACGGATGACGCTTCGATTAAAAATATCGAGGCAAAATTTCCGGCCATGATAAAAGTGCAGGCCGCAACTGCCTTCAGGCGCATTGGCCAGCCCTATGATGAGTTCATAAAAAAAGGTGGCAAATATGACCTTGAATTACAGCGTTTAACGGATGTTCACCTGTATTCGGCCAATATCGGTTCCCGCTTTGTTGTACAGAGCGATATTAAATATGTGTATATTTTTGGAGCCATCGGCCTGTTTATTATCCTGCTGGCTTGCGTAAATTTTATGAACCTGGCCACGGCGCAGTCGGCAAAAAGAGCAAAAGAAGTAGGTATCCGTAAGGTATTGGGCTCAGCGCGTAACCAGTTGATCGCACAGTTTATGGCGGAGGCTTTGGTATATACATTAATTGCTGCATTTATAGCTATTATTCTTGTTGTAGTGTGCCTGCTGGCATTTAACCAGTTGGCTGCAAAATCCATAAGCCTCCCCGCTTTTTTTAGTTTTTATTCATTGGCCGGTCTGCTGCTGCTGGTGATTTTGACTGCCCTGTTTGCGGGGAGTTACCCGGCATTTTTTCTTACTTCGTTTAAACCTGCATCAATTTTACGGGGCGGGGGCGATTTTAAAAATTCAGGCGGCGGCTTTTTTACCCGCAACGCGCTTGTCGTTTTTCAGTTTACCATATCTACTGTGCTGATCATTTGCACCATGATCGTTTATAAACAGCTGCTTTATAACCAATCCAAAGACCTTGGGTTTAATAAAGAAAATGTTTTGATGATTGCCGATGCCGACCGCTTAGGCAATAATGAAGAAACTTTCAGGCAGGAACTCCTTAGACTGCCTGAAGTGGCGAGTGCCAGCATATCCACTAGTATGCCCACTAAAAATTCATTTACCGACTACTACACGCCCGAAACAACCGGGGAAAATGTAAGCAGCGCCGACAAGAATATCAGCCTGTCGTCTTTTATTGTTGATGAGGCATACGTGCCAACGCTAAAGCTCAAAATGGCCGAAGGCAGAAACTTTTCGAAGGATTTTAAAGATTCCGCGTCGGTTATACTCAATGAAAATGCCGTAACGCAGCTTGGCTGGAAGGACCCTATCGGGAAAACCATTACCTATCCCGGCGGCAATGATGTAAAGTTTAAAGTAATAGGCGTAATTAAAGATTTTAATACAGAATCTTTACACAACCCGATGACCCCGTTCGCTTTGTTTTATACAACATCCAAAACTTACAATATCGGAACATCTTATATAGCTGTAAGAATTAAACCGGGCGATTACTCCAAAGCCATCAGCCATATTCAAAGCAAATGGAAGGGCTTTATGCCCGACAACCCCTTTGAATACAGCTTCCTCGACCAGGAGTTTGACGCTTTGTATCAAACTGATCAAACTGTCGGCAAAGTATTCAGTGTATTTACTTTTCTGTCGCTTGTTGTAGCGTGTTTGGGCTTGCTCGGCCTTGCTATGTACACGGCTGAACGGCGTACAAAAGAAATAGGCATCCGTAAGGTATTGGGAGCCTCTGTTCAAAATGTGGTTTCTATGCTGTCGAAGGATTTTTTAAAGCTGGTAATTATTGCAGCGGTTATCGCATTCCCGCTGGCATGGTATGCCATGAGCCAGTGGCTCCAAAGTTTTGCCTACCCAACTGCCGTTAGCTGGTGGGTATTTGCTTTAGCAGGGGCTGCAACGGCAGTAATTGCATTATTAACCGTAAGTTTCCAGGCAATTAAAGCAGCATTGACGAATCCTGTGGAAAGTTTGCGTTCGGAATAGAGATTAGAGACTGGAGATTAGAGGTTAGAAAAAGTCCGAAATTCCGAAAGATATAAGCACTAATGAACCAGTGAACTAATGAACTAACACCATGATAAAAAACTATTTAAAAATCGCCATCAGGCAATTGCGTAAACAAAAAATGTATTCGGCCATCAAGATCGGTGGCTTTGCATTGAGCATTGCCGCCTGTTTGTTAATAGGTTTGTATATTAAGGATGAGTTGAGCTACGATCAATCGTATCCCGACACTAACCGCATTTACCGGCTGGTTGAATATTACACGCACGACGGAAAAGTTGAAAAGGGGGATGATTACCCTGCGCCTATTTCAAAAGCGCTGAAAGCTGATTTCCCCGAGATAGTACTCTCGGCACGATTAATGCCCAACTCTCTTTTCCCTGGTGCTGGCAGCAACGAGTTGAGGCGTGCCGACCAGCTGGAAAACACCCACGAAGAAGGTTTCACCTATGCCGATGCGGACTTCCTCAACATTTTAAAAATGCCGATGGTATACGGCGAAAGGACAAAAGCCCTTATTGAGCCAAATACGATGGTAATTTCAAAACGTAAGGCAGATAAGTATTTCCCAAATCAAAACCCGGTCGGCAAGGTAATGTTCCTTAACAACGACCAAACTAAACCCTATAAAATTGGCGGTGTAATGGAAACCCCGCCAAAAACTTCCGACTTCCAATATGATTTTTTATTGACCATGAATGGGGTTGAATTTTATAAAGGCGAGCAAAACAACTGGAATGCCAGCAATTACCCCGACTTCGTTTTACTCAGGCCCGGAACAAATATTGATCAGTTGAATAAGAAAATAACCGCTGACATCGACAAAAATTACCTTTTGCCGGCACTTTTGAGTATCAGTTATAAGGATGCGGCAAAAGAATTACAAAAGCTATCCTTTAAGCTGCAGCCGATTAGTGATATGCACTTATACTCCTATGATATCCAGGACGAGTTTAAGCATGGCGACATCCGTTTTGTATGGCTGTTTGGAGCTGTGGCCCTATTTATACTGACCATTGCCTGTATTAATTTTATAAACCTGTCAACAGCTAAATCCGCCAATCGCGCTAAAGAGGTTGGTCTTAGAAAGGTAGTCGGCTCAACACGTTACGGCCTCATTAACCAGTTTTTGGCCGAATCGATGCTGTACAGCGTTATTTCTTTTGTCGTTGGCATAATACTTACCTGGTTGTTGCTGCCGTATTTTAACACGTTGGCTTCAAAATCATTAACTATGCCCTGGCAGGAGCCTTTTTTTATACCGATAATACTTGCATCTGCATTTATAGTAGGTACGCTGGCCGGCATATACCCGGCATTTTACCTGTCGTCATTTAAACCAGCAAGTGTACTGAAGGGCTCGATAAGTACCGGCAGCAAAAATTCTGTATTGAGAAACGGCCTGGTTGTATTCCAGTTTACCGCTTCTATTATTTTGATCATCAGTACTTTTGTGATCTATAACCAGATGAAGTATATCCTTAACAAGGATATTGGGTTTGATAAAGACCAGGTGGTGCTATTACAGGGGACCAATACCCTTGGTGATAACGGCATAAAAAACCTTAAGCAGGACCTGCTGAAATTATCATCAGTAAAAAGTGTTTCCATTGGCGATTATTTGCCCATTGAAGGCACTAAGCGCAACGGGAATACTTTGTATAACGAAGGGAAATCAAAAGTTGAAACAGGCGTGGATTCTCAATTTTGGATAGTAGACGAGGATTACCTAAAAACATTTGGCATCAAGCTGGTAGAAGGGATAAATTTTAACCCCGATGGCAATAACGGCGGCGTGATCATCAACCAAACCATGGTAAAAAAATTGAATCTTAAAAATCCTCTCGGTAAAAACATTACACACGGGGGTGACAAAATGAGGATAATCGGTGTTGTAAAGGACTTTAATTTTGAATCACTGAGGCAGCCTATAGGTGCATTGTGCCTTTATAAAGGTATCAGCCCATCCATTGTATCGGTAAAAGTAAATGGTGGCAATATGCAAAGCACCCTGACACAAATATCATCTATCTGGCGGAACTTGTCGCCATCACAGCCCATCCGCTATACTTTTATGGATGAGCGTTACGCCAATATGTATGCCGACGTGCAGCGCATGGGCCATATATTTACCAGCTTCGCCATCCTCGCCATCATCATTGCTTGCTTAGGGTTATTCGCCCTGGCAGCCTTTATGGCCGAGCAGCGCAGCAGGGAGATCGGCATCCGTAAAGTTCTGGGCGCGAGCGTACAAAGTATAACGCAATTGTTGTCTTTAGATTTTGTAAAGCTGGTAGCTCTATCAATTGTTATCGCTTCGCCGATAGCCTGGTGGGCTATGACCAAATGGCTGGAAGATTTTAGCCACCGGGCGCCAATCGGATGGTGGATATTTGCTGCGGCGGCTATTGTAGCAATCGTGATAGCCTTGTTAACGGTGAGCTTTCAATCTATCAAAGCAGCGATTGCCAATCCGATCAAAGCATTAAGAAGCGAATAGTGCATAAAAAACTTTGGGCGATCCCTTGTGGTCGCCCAAAGTTTGGCGTTTTTACCCGTCCAAATTTTATTTGCATAGAAAAATAAATTGTACTTAAATTAGCCGCCCATGAAAAAAACCGGCTACTTTATTTTATTATTCTCAATTTGTTTTACGACTATGGCACAGGTCAACCCCAAACCCGAAGTTACCCGCACTATTTTTGCTTATGGCGGCGGTTTCACAAAGCCCTTTATTCGTTATATAATTGCCTTAACAAAAAAGGATAACCCGAAGATATGTTTTTTGCCTACCGCCTCGGCTGATAATGCAAATATCATCCTGGCCTGGTATAAAGCTTGCGAGGATCTACAGATGAGGCCCTATGTTCAGATGACATTTGTGGCCTCGTACACCGAACCGAAAACATTTGAAGAAAACCTCTTGAGCATGGACGCCATTGTTGTTGCCGGAGGTAATACCCTCAACATGATGGCGATATGGAAGGCGCAGGGTATTGATACCGTATTACGAAAAGCCTATAACAAAGGGATAGTTCTTGCAGGTGGCAGCGCCGGTTCCCTATGCTGGTTCCAGGGTGGCACTACCGATTCGAGGCCTAAGGATCTGTCCATCGTAAAAGGTTTGGGCTTTATTCAAACCAGTCACTGCCCGCATTACCATAGCGAACCATTGCGTAAGCCGCTTTATTTTGACAACATCCTGAAAGGCAAGCTGAATGCCGGTTATGCTATTGATGACCTGGCGGGGGTTGTGTTTGAAAATGAAAAGTACATCAAATCAGTTGCTGTTGACGACAAAAGCAATACCTATTATGTATCTGTTATCAACGGACAAATTGATGAAAAGCTATTGCCGGTAGAAGAAATATTGAAGTGAAGGATGCCCGGCTCACTCAAAAATTGATGCTTAGTCTCAAGTCCTAAGTGAAGAAAAGAACAAAATCCGACTTACGACCTTCGGCTAAATGCTTAACACTATGGTTTATCCGTAGTACTTACCACGGTGTTAAAGGTCATCGGTATGGTCAGCCCGCCGGGCATTTTGGGGTTGTCAGAAATTTCAACGCTTCCAGACATTAGCTGTTTTACGTTGGCTTCACTTATCCAGCCCGTTCGCTTATTAACTTTAATATCAGTCAACACAGTGCCGCTAAGGTCATACTTCATTGGCAAGCCATTTACCTCTGCAGGTTTTGCGTCCTTATCCGAGACCAAAGTACCATCACCATGAACCTGGTAAAAATCACCCGTCACATCAACTAACTGGTACATTGTTTGCAGGTTTGCTTTTGCCGGGGCTTCTACGCTGGTATTTACCGTCCATTGAGCGTTTTTAGCTACCGCTATCCCGGGAAAAACTGCAGTCCCTGTTTCCAGGATGACTTTGAACGAATTTGCACCAAACGACTCCGTAAATTGCCTTTTTATCTGCCTCTTTTTTGCAGTATCAATCTGCATAAAGCCGTCGACCACACTGTTGATCATTTTTTCAACATTTTCCACTGATTTTACTTTACCGCTTTTGGCTAACAGGATATTAAAAGGTTTATTCATCATTGCCCCGATCAGGGAAGAAGGGACATCCAAAATGCTGTTTTTTTTGGAGTCCATGTCGATGGTCGTATCAGCCATCCGGATCTTCATATTAAGCGATTGATAACGTACTTCCATTTTATAAACGGAATCCATGACATCAGTCACCTTAAAAGCCATATTGAATGAAAGCGTTATATTAACCTTGTTCTCATGGCCGCTAATGCTTTGGACTATAGCGGATGTTCCGGTACTTGCCAGGTAATAGGTGTCCCCTTTTGTAAGATGTAACGCAGGCCTATATGTTTGTGCCACACAGGGCGTAAGCACGATAAAAAACAACAGCATTTTTAAAATATATCTCATGAAACGATCAGAATCGGTCTGTTTTTAAACAAGGTGATAAAGGTATTACAAAGTATCAGCTTGGCAAAAAAGGGAAGGTATAGTTTGAAAATAGAAATAGCCAGGCTCTCAACCCTGGCTATAACTCAAACTAACATTATTATTAAATATTCACTCACCAGTTTATACGGTGAATCTGTTTAGCGGGTTACAAAAAAAATGTCCAAACGGATTACGCCTGAACAGGAAAATATTTTCACTTCAATTCAATAATAACAACAAACCAAAAACATTAATAAATGCTTTTGCGTTTTATCATTGAGATGCTCACTTTGATGATAAAAAATACAGGAACTGCCTGTATTACTATTCCGATCCAAGCTAGGGTATTCATAATTTGGAAAATTTGAGAGTGAATAATAATAACATGAATGAAGACGCAAAAATCGTACCTGAAAATCAAAAATAGCTTAATTAAAGAAACATTGAAGTATTGTATTTTTCCAGAGTACTTTATCGAAATAAATTCGGGAAAAACGGGCAAATAATTACCCAATTTGGGTATAAAATTACACTCATTTTTAATTTAAAAATCGAGCCATTTATTTATTTTACTGCTGTTAACCTTCCGAATTTGACCAACAAATGTAAAATAATAGTTGCAATTATTAAGTTTTATATGAATTATAATCTAAGTTAACAAATTATCGTCTTCATCATTTATCACCAGCAAAACTTTTTTTTCTCAAAATTTTTTCCGCTTGCAATATAAGTGCCAATTAGTTGGCACGGTGACAAGTGATCAGCGAACACAAAGATGTAAATGCCTGAATATTTGTTCTAAAACCGACAATGAAACTATCAACCATGAATTATAAACTTCAATTCGTAACATTGCACAAAATTTCCAGCTTTTGATCGCCCGCACTAAAAAAATCCTTTCCTATCTGCTTAAACTTGCCATATTGGTACTGGCGTTTTGGTTTATACATCATTGGTATTTAAAAAATAGCGATCATTTAAAAAAATTCCAGGTCCTGGTATCCCATGTCAGCTACAACAAAGTGCTTATTACTATGGTTTTCGTTGTGCTGTTGATGGTACTTAACTGGGTGCTCGAATCATTAAAATGGTGGCATTTAACACGGGTTTTATCGCCGATGTCGGTTTGGCTGGCTATTGAATCGGTTTTTTGCGGCTTAACATGGGCGGTATTTACACCCAACCGCATAGGCGAATATGGCGGCCGCGTAATGTTTTTACCCAACAGGAAAAGGATCCACGGGGTATTCGCCATGGCGGTAGGCGCTTTCGGACAAAATGTTATTACAAATATATTGGGGGCAGGGGCTTCTGTGTGGTTTTTGTATAGCTATCTTAACCTTAATGCCTGGCTAATGGCAGGCATTACTGTGGCAGCCCTGGTATTTATGGGCTTTATGCTTACCTTTTATTTTAACATCAAATGGATGGTGTCGCTGCTAAACAGCATCAAGTTCCTTAAAAAATTTCACCGTTTTTTTGATATTATGGCCAAATATAAACCCATGGAGCTTTTAAACATCATGTGGTTTTGCCTGGCCCGTTTTTTTGTTTTTACCTTCCAATATTATCTCATCATCCACCTGCTTATACCGCAGCTTCCTCTTTTTGAAATGGCACTGATCATGTTTGTTTTTTTCTTTATTCAATCGGCTATACCATCGTTAGACCTGCTGGATATTGGTGTAAGGAGTATTACTGCAACTACCTTGTTTAGTTATGTCACCGATCAGTCAATTGCGATAGTGGTGGCTGTTTCACTTATTTATATCGTTAACCTAATAATTCCTGCTATTTTAGGATCGATATTCGTACTTAAACTAAAATTCTTTGATCGCACTGCTTAGTATATTATCGCTGCTGCTTACAGGGCTGTTCCTGTCTGTAACGATCTATGTGATAGTAGGATGGAATGTGGTTAAACCCCCTCAAATAAAACTTTCGGGGGTTAACACGAAGGCAACTGTATTGATAGCCGCCCGCAACGAAGAAGATAAAATACACCTCACCATTGAAGATATTTTAGCACAAGATTACCCCAAACACCTCACCGAGATAATTATTGTTGATGATCACTCAACCGACCGTACCTCCGAAATTATCAAAAACTACGCAAGCCGCGGCGTACAGCTTTTACAGTTGAACGAGGACAAACCTTTAAACTCGTACAAGAAAAAAGCATTGTCTGAAGCGATTAAACTATCAACCGGCGAATTGATGGTTGCCACCGATGCCGATTGTAGGATGGGCAGCAAATGGCTGTCGACAGTGGTAGGTTATTACGAAATGAACGACCTGTTTATGATCTCATCGCCGGTAAGTTATTTTGAAGAAAAATCGTTATTTGAGTGGATGCAGGCATTAGAGTTTTACTCGCTGATCGCTACCGGCGCGGCATTTATTGGTAATAAGCGTGCTTCCACTTGCAACGGCGCAAACCTGGCGTACCGCAAGGATATATTTAACGAAGTTGGAGGCTTCAAAGGGATTGATGACCTGGCCTCGGGCGATGATGAGTTGCTGCTGCAAAAAGTAGCCGCCCGTTTTCCCGGCAAAATTGGCTTTTTAAAACTGTATGATGCTGTTGTATTTACACATGCAAAACACAACCTTGCAGCGTTTTTACAGCAAAGGCGCCGGTGGGCCTCAAAATCAGTAAAGTATAAAGATAAAAAAGTGGTGGCCCTGGTTGTTGGTTTGTGGTTATTTAATGTTTCTGTATTAACAAATTTAATCCTTGGCTTTTATAATATTTTCTTCTTTAAGCTTTTCGCCCTCCAGTTTTTATTAACGTTTGTGGCAGAATTGCTGTTATTATTGCCTGTTACCACTTTTTTTAAACGCCCCAAATTAATAGCGCTGCTTATTATTTCCATCCCGTTATATTTGGTGTACTTTGTATATATAGGCATCATAGGAAACAAAGGCAAATACCTTTGGAAGGGGAGGATGGTGCGTTGAATTGGTTTATTAAGTTGATTAGGCTTAATTAGTTGATTAAGCTGGATAGGGGTTTATCCAACACTAGTTGTAGAAATAAGAACTACTCACTCAATCAACTTAATCAACTACTCACTATCTTTAACAAAAAGAATACCCTAACAAAAATTGACTGATCTTAGCCCTTCGCAGCGTACATGGAAAGCATTTAAACGCAATAAAATTGCTGTTGCTGCGCTCGTATTCATAGTCATTACTATAGTTGTTGCTACACTTGGCTATTTGATCATGCCGGATTCAACACCGTTCGCCAATAACATGACAATTCAGCTGAGCATAAAAAAACCGGGGTCGGAATTTATGATGCTTCGCCTCCGCAAAACGGAGCCGGTTGATACAGTAAATGTTTTCACAAAAATGCTTTTTGGCCAGCCATCATCTTATCGGGATATACCTATAACGGGCTATCACTTCACAAAAAATTATGTGTATGTGGATGAATATATCGGGGCGGAAGATAAGCCCGAAAAGAAAGCTTACAGGATCCCCGCCACCACAAACGGGCCATCAGCCCTTATTATCCGCAAAACTTACTGGCTTGGTACGGATATTTATGGCCGCGACATGCTAAGCCGGCTGATACTGGGCAGCCGGATATCCCTGGCGGTAGGGCTAATGTCTGTTATTATCAGCATGTTGCTGGGCATAACTATTGGCGCGGTAGCAGGCTATTTTGGCGGATGGATTGACGGCGTATTAAGCTGGCTTATGAACATATTGTGGTCGTTGCCTGCGTTATTGCTGGTAATTGCCATATCTTTTGCCCTGGGCAAAGGCTTATGGCAAATATTTATCGCTGTTGGCCTTTCCATGTGGGTTGAAGTTGCCCGGTTGGTACGGGGGCAGGTATTAAGCTTGAAGCAAGTAGAGTATGTGGAAGCTGCACGCGCGCTCGGTTTTACCAATGCACGCATAATAACCAGGCATATTTTACCGAATATTATAGGGCCTATATTGGTGCTGGCTTCTTCAAACTTTGCGTCAGCCATATTATTAGAGGCCGGCCTAAGCTTTTTAGGCTTCGGGGCGCAGCCGCCGATGCCCACCTGGGGTAGTATGATAAAAGAACATTATGGCTATATTGTGATGGATTCGCCGTACCTTGCAATACTGCCGGGGCTGGCAATTATGTTTTTAGTATATGCTTTTAACCTGGTAACTGTAGGATTAAGGGATGCATTTGATATAAAATCACAAAGTACCCACTTTTAAAAAAAATATATTTATTTTAGGCAGCCTTTCTATATTAACTGATGCAAAATATTGACGAGATGTCGCCGGAAGACGAATTAATCCGCTTGTTGCTCAAACGGCAAACGGAATTAAACGCATTGCTTGAAGTTACCCAGGCCATTAACAAGGATACTGGAACCCCGGTATTGATCCAGATGCTGCAGGTTATTTTGAAAAGCTATCTGCAGGTTGGTAAGCTCCGCTTTTTAATTGAAAAGAGCGATAGCTATGTTTTGCTCTCGAAATATGGCGGAGATATCGAACCCATCAGCGCTTTGCAAAAAGCGTGTCTGAAATTAAACAAAATCAAGTGGCCTGCACCCCTCGCCAACCATGAGGACCCATTGCTTAGAAAGTACGACTATTTTATCCCCATATACCATAAAAAGAAAGCCTTAGCATTTGCTTTGATAGGTGATTTTAATACCTCCGGCGAATTGCTCCACAACGACCTGAATTTTATTCAAACCGTTGTGAATGTTATCGTGGTCGCTCTCGAAAATAAAAAACTGTTTCGCGAAAGGTTGCTATCCGAACGGTTTCAGCGCGAAATGGAATTAGCGGTTGAGGTGCAAAACATGCTGATCCCCTTAAAAGCTTATAAGGATAAGAGTGTTGAAGTTAGCGCCAGATATATTCCGCACCAAAATATCGGGGGCGATTACTTTGATTTTATCCGCCTTAACGACCATGAGTTTTTATGGTGCGTAGCGGATGTGTCGGGAAAGGGTATTTCTGCCGCCCTGTTAATGGCGAATTTCCAGGCCAGCCTGCATGCGTGGTCAGCAGTGGAAGACGACCTGACCAATATTATCGACCGTTTAAACAAAGTTGTAATTAATAATACAAAAGGCGAAAGATTTATCACGTTGTTCCTGGCCAAATACAACCAGGATACCCGCAAGCTCAATTATATTAATGCCGGCCATAATGCTACTGTGCTTTATTCCAGGGGAGAAGCTGTAACGCTTAAACTGGGCACTACCATGATAGGTGTATTCGACGAATTACCATTTTTGAACCAGGGCGAACTGGATGTTGAACCGGGCAGCTTGATAGTAAATTATACCGACGGCTTAATGGACCATGAGCATAACAGCAATAAAGACTGGGGTGAAGAGGGCCTTTTCGAATTTATAAAAACACATGGCGACCTGTCACCTGACAACTTTAACCAATTGCTGATGAACCATATCAACCTGGTGATAAAAGGCAAGCCGATTGATGATGTGACGTTGCTGACGCTAAGGATTTTTTAGGCGTTGTGGTATATAGCGAATTAAGTTTTCAACAATTCCCTTAAATTGAAAAGTCTTTCAATCACCAAAAGTATCTTTGCCAGGTGTTATTAGGGCGATACCAATATGATCTTTTAGAAGCCGGATGCGACGAAGCAGGGCGTGGCTGCCTTGCTGGCCCTGTTTTTGCAGCCGCGGTGATCTTGCCCGACGATTTTGAGCATGAACTGCTAAACGATTCAAAACAATTAACTGAAGAGGTGAGGTATCAATTAAGAATTGAAATCGAGCAAAAAGCGGTGGTTTATGCTGTGGCATCGGTTGACAATACTGAAATAGATAAGATCAACATACTCAATGCATCGTTCCTGGCTATGCACCGGGCCATAGAAAAATTGTCATTAATACCGCAATTTTTAATTATTGATGGCAACCGGTTTAATAAATATGGGAACGTACCCCATCAATGTATTGTGGAAGGCGATGCAAAATATTTAAGCATCGCAGCGGCTTCCATCCTTGCAAAAACTTACCGCGATGATTATATGAAACAAATAGCCGCCGAACACCCGGAATACGACTGGCATAAAAACAAAGGCTATCCCACCATAAAACACAGGGAGACAATTTTAAAAATAGGTGTTACCCCCTACCACCGCTTAACGTTCAGAGTTACCGACCCCCAGCTGGAACTTTTTTAAATGGATGGTTTATTTCAACAGTGGCAATTCTGGACGCTTCTCCATTGCTGATTTAATGTAATTATTTAAAAGAAGCGGCATAATCCCCGCCCAAACCTTTGCCAATTCCTTCAAATTATTATTTTTGTTGAAAACCAATAAAAATTTGAAGATCCTTATTTTAACTCATCGTGTACCATTCCCGCAAAATGGAGGGTACCCTATAGTAGTTTGCAATACTATCAGGGGGCTGGTAAACCTGGGACACGAGGTTTCGTTGGTGGCGCTTAACGCGAAAAAATACAATCACCACGAAAATAATGAGGATGATAACGACCTGCTTTCCAAAATAAAATACCGGGCATTTGACATTGACATTAACGTATCGGTATTTGAGGTTGCGGTGAATTTGTTCAGCAAAACTTCATTTAATATCGACAGGTATTACAGCCACGAATTTGAAAGGCTGTTAGTACGCGAGTTAAGAAACACTACATTCGATATTATCCAGTTTGAAGGGCTGCTGGTATCTTTATACCTGGGGGCAGTCCGGAAAAATTCCAAAGCAAAGCTGATCTATCGTGCCCACAACATTGAAAACCAGATATGGGAACGGCTTTCCCAGCAAAAAAGCGATCCGTTTAAGAAATCGTACCTGAAAATGCACGCTAAGCGCATAAAAAATTACGAATTACAGCAATTAAATAATTTTGACGGCATAGCTGTATTTACTGAACAGGACAAGGCCACCCTGATGGAATATGGCACAAAAATACCTATCGAAATATTGGCGATGGGAATCAACCTGGAACATTATAAACCCGATTTCAGTAAAACCGATTTCCCAACCCTGTTTTTTTTAGGCTCACTGGATTGGCTGCCTAACCGCGAAGGGATCGAATGGTTCCTCGAAAATTTTCACAAGGAACTAACCGAGGGCGATCTGCGGGTCCGTTTTTATGTGGCGGGCAATGATATTCCGGAACGTTTTGATGATTATGAAGTTATGGGCAAAATTTTTATCCAGGGCGAAGTTGATGATGCACTTGAGTTTTTAAACAGCAAGTCGATTATGATCGTGCCGCTATTGTCAAGCGGGGGGATGCGGGTAAAAATTGTGGAAGGAATGGCGATGCAAAAGTGTATTATTTCAACTTCATTAGGCGCCGAAGGTATTAATTACGAAAATAATGTGAACATCCTGATCGCGAATAACCAGGATGAATTTTACGAGGCCATAAAGATCTGCATCGCTGATGAGGCGTTTTGTAGATATATTGGCCTTAACGCCCGTAAGCTGGTTGAAGAACAGCACGACGTAAATAAGGTAACTAAAAACCTGGTGAGCTTTTACGAAACAGTGATTTGATTAACGATTTTAGATTTACGAATTACGATTTATCGTTTTGTTAAAAGATAGTCGTTCTTAATTTAAAAATCCCTAAATCACAATTTGTAATTCTGCATTCGTAAATCTTAATTCTAAAATCATAAATCCACGCTCCTAAATCGTAATTCGTAAATCGTAATTCGTAAATCATTACTACTTTTGCGGATATGAAAAACACCGCTTTAACCGATATACATATAAAAGCAGGCGCCAAAATGGTGCCGTTTGCAGGCTTTAACATGCCTGTACAATATGCCGGCATCAATGCCGAACATGAAACTGTTCGTAAGGGCGTCGGTGTTTTTGATATAAGCCACATGGGCGAATTTATTTTAAAGGGCGAACTTGCGCTTGACCTCATCCAACAGGTTACCAGCAACGATGCTTCCAAATTATACGACGGGAAAGTACAATATTCCTTTTTGCCTAATAAAGATGGCGGTATAGTTGACGATCTCGTGGTTTATCGAATTGATGAAAAAACTTACATGCTGGTGGTTAATGCCTCAAATATTGAAAAAGATTGGGATTGGATCAGCAGCTTCAACACGTTCGGGGTTGAAATGAAAAATATATCCGATCGTACTTCCCTGCTCGCCGTACAGGGCCCCAAAGCTGCCGAAGCTTTGCAAGGCCTGACTGATATCGACCTGGCCTCGATGGAATATTACACCTTCAAAAAAGGAAAGTTTGCGGGGATAGATAATGTATTGGTATCAGCAACCGGTTATACAGGCGCAGGCGGTTTTGAGATCTATTTCGAAAACACAAATGCCGAACACATCTGGAATGCAATTTTTAAAGCCGGCGAGCCTTTTGGGATAAAACCCATCGGGCTTGGTGCACGCGATACTTTGCGCCTTGAAATGGGCTTTTGCCTTTATGGAAACGACATTGACGATAGCACATCCCCCTTAGAGGCTGGGTTAGGCTGGGTAACTAAATTCAATAAGGAGTTCACCAATTCGGCAGCGCTGGCGCAGCAAAAACAGGAAGGCGTAAAACGTAAGCTGGTCGGCTTTGAAATGATAGACCGCGGTATCCCCCGCCACGATTACGAAATTGTTGATGCTGACGGCAATAATATAGGTAAAGTAACCTCCGGCACGCAATCCCCGTCCCTGCAAAAGGCAATTGGCATGGGTTATGTTAAAACCGAGTTTGCTAAAGAAGGCACGGAAATATTTATCAATATCAGGGATAATAAAATAAAAGCAAAGATTGTTAAACCGCCTTTTAATAAATAGCTCAGCCCCCTAACCCCCTAAAGGGGGATGAAAAATAGATGTCGATCAATACAAATAACAAAACCTCCCCCTTTAGGGGGCCGGGGGGCCAACCTCCCCCTTCAGGGGGTCGGGGGGCAGAGGTTTGCCTCTCCCCTGCCCTTGTCCCGCTTTTTAAGGTGGAGGATTACATTGTTGTAATTGTTGATATTTTCAGGGCGACATCATCCATTTGTTATGGTATTGAAAACGGCGCTGTTGCGATCATCCCGGTAGCTGAAGTTGAAGAATGTGCCGCTTACCGCGAACAGGGCCTTGATTACTTGCTGGCTGCCGAACGCGACGGTAAAGTAGTAGAAGGTTTTGATTTTGGTAATTCGCCTTTCTCGTATACTAAAGAAAAAGTTGCAGGCAAAACGGTGGTGCTCACAACCACCAATGGCACCCATGCCCTGCATTTATCGCGCAGTGCAAAAAAGATCGTTATTGGCTCATTTTTAAATCTCAGCGCGCTGTGCAATTGGCTTACAACCCAGGATGAAAACGTACTGCTGGTTTGCGCCGGCTGGAAAAACAATTTCAACCTCGAAGATACCCTCTTTGCCGGGGCAGTAATTGAGCAGCTAAAAGCATTTGATTTTAAACTGGATGACGCTGCCATTGCCGCCAATGATCTTTACCAAATTGGCAAAAACGATATAAATGCCTACCTCAAAAAAACATCCCACAGCGAACGCCTCAAAAAATTGGGCATCGAAAAGGATATTGAATTTTGTTTACAGGTTGATTTAACAACAGCCATCCCGGTTTTGGAAGGCGACAGATTAATAAAGTTGCAGAGATAGTAGCAGTGGGAAGTAGCAGTAACAGTCACATCCGCTTCAAAAACTACTACTGCCACTTAAACCTGCTACTAAAAAAGTTTCTTATTCCCACTGTGCCTATCCGCATCCCTTAGACTTTTCTTCCGTAAATTCTTTTCCAGCGCATCGGTCAAATCAACACCTGTTTGGTTGGCCAGGCATATCAGCACAAAAAGCACATCTGCCATCTCATCAGCCAGGTTAACTTCAGTATCCGATTTTTTGAACGACTGCTCGCCATATTGCCTTGCCATTATGCGGGCCACCTCGCCAACTTCTTCCATTAAAATGGCAGTATTGGTCAATTCATTAAAATACCGGATACCGGTGGTTTTGATCCATTTATCAACAAGATGCTGTGCTTCTTTAATTTCCATAAAACGTTTTAAAAAAACTTAATGATTTTCCTTGTCCTTAGTATCCATAATGATGGTAACCGGCCCATCGTTTATCAAACTGATCTTCATGTCGGAACCAAAAATTCCCGTTTGCACTTTTTTACCGGTGACGGTTTCCAATGTCGTAGTCATTTGCTCATATAAAGGAATCGCCTTATCCGGCCTTGCTGCCCTGATAAACGACGGCCGGTTCCCCTTTTTTGTTTGCGCAAATAAAGTAAACTGCGAGATCAATAAAATGCCGCCGTTAATATCTGCAAGGGCCTTGTTCATCAGCCCGTTTTCATCACCAAAAACGCGCAGGTTGGCTATTTTTTGGGCCAGCCATTGCAGGTCATCTTCGGTATCGGCATCCTCAATTCCTAATAAAACCAAAAAACCTGTCTCGATAGCCCCCGATATTACACCGTCAACAGCGCAGCTTGCCTGCGAGACTCTTTGTATTACCGCCCTCATGTGGTAGTTTATATGATTAAGTTATTGAATAATTGGGTTAAACGTCAAACTTAACGAACTTTATACAGCCTCGTCAAGATTGCACCAACGAATTTTAAATTTAATCAAGATTTCCTGCCTATTTCAGTAAGTTCGCAGTTTGAATTGTTTTTTAGATATAAGCATAATATAATGACTCATAAGAAGGGCTTTACTACTACCATATTACACTCTGACCGTCTAGACAAACCGGAACACGGCGCTTTACATAAACCTATCCATACTTCAGTTACCTACGGCTACGACGATGTGCAGGACCTGGTTGACATCTTCCAAAACAAAAAGAAAGGCTACGCGTACTCCCGGCAAGGTAACCCCACTACTACTGCGCTCGAAACTAAAATAACCGCCATGGAAAATGGCATGGCCACCATTACGTTTTCCACAGGAATGGCTGCCATAACCTCCACTATATTGTCGCTTTTTAAACAGGGCGACCATATTTTAGCCAGTTCGTACCTATTCGGTAATACACGTAGTGTTTTCCAGTCGTTTATTGATATGGGGCTTGAAATAACTTTTGTTGATGCTACATCGATAAAAGAAGTACGTAAAGCAGTACAGGAAAATACACGGATGATTTTTGTAGAAACCATTGCCAACCCGGCCACCCAAATTGCCGAACTTGAAAAGATCGGCGATCTTTGCGCCGAAAAAGGCATTGTTTACATCGTAGATAATACCATGACCTCGCCTTATTTATTTAGCCCGGTAAAAGTAAAGGCAAGCTTAATCATCAACTCGTTAACCAAATACATCGGCGGCCACGGCAATGCCCTTGGCGGCAGCGTAACCGATACCGGTTTATTTAATTGGGAAAATTTCCCGAATATTTTCGAAGGGTTTAAAACACAGGTAAAACCCGCCGTTTTGGGTATTACCCAGATCAGGAAAAAAGGCTTGCGTGACGCAGGGGGCACTTTATCGCCCGAAGCCGCCCATTCGATCTCTGTGGGTTCCGAAACATTGGCTTTGCGGCTGGAACGCGCCTGCAATAACGCTTTTGCGCTGGCCACCTTTTTTGAAGGCCATCCGTTAATAAAAAAGGTGTATTATCCCGGCCTCGAATCGCACCCGCAGCATAAACTGGCCCATCGTTTGTTTTTGAAATACGGCGCCCTGATGAGTATCGAACTGGATAACAATATCGATTGCTTCGAGTTTTTAAATAAGCTGAAACTCGTAATAAAATCAAGCAACCTCGGCGATACCCGCACACTTGCCATCCCTGTAGCCCATACCATTTTTAGTGAGCTTGGCCCCGAAAAAAGAGCTGAAATGGGTATTTCTGATTCGATGATCAGGCTATCTATCGGGATTGAGGATATCGATGATCTGCTGCATGATTTTAAAGTGGCTTTGGGGAGTTAGTGATTGGAGATCAGTGATCAGAGATTAGTTAAGCGCTTTTCTAAGCTTTAAACTCCAATCTCTAAGCTCGAGTATCATTCCCATTATAAATACTCAAATAGCTCTCATACCTCGATAACTCTATCTCCCTATTTTCCAATGCTTTCAGCACAGCGCAGCCTGGCTCATTAATATGGCGGCAGTTATAAAAACGGCAATCGTGCATGCGGTCGCGCATTTCGGGGAAAAAGTGGCTGAGTTCCTGTTTTTCAATGTCTATCACGCCAAGCTCGCGGATGCCGGGGGTGTCGATAATAAACCCGCCTTGCGGCAGTTCGAACATTTCGGCAAAGGTGGTGGTGTGCATGCCTTTATCGCTCCAATCGCTTACCTGGTTGGTGCGAAGGTCGAGGTCAGGAAGCAAGGCGTTTATTAAACTTGATTTGCCTACCCCCGAATGGCCGGAGAACAAGGTTACTTTATCTTTCAAAATTTCCTGCACCTGCTCAACGTTTGTCCCTTCCAACGCGGAAACTTCATAACAGGGGTAACCAATCTTCTCATAAATGGCCTTATAATCAGCCAGTATTTCTAAACCTTCGTCGCTGAACAGGTCGAGTTTATTAAAAACAAGTTTGGCGGGGATATCATAAGCCTCAGCTGTTACCAAAAAGCGGTCGATAAATCCCAAAGAAGTACGTGGGGATGCCAGGGTAACCACTAATAAGGCCTGGTCGAGGTTGGCGGCAATGATCTGCCCTTGTTTGGAAAGGTTGATGGATTTGCGGATGATATAATTTTTACGCTGGTGCAGGTTAATGATCACGCCGGTATCCTGGTCGGGCTCCATATCAATATCAACCACATCGCCAACAGCCAGCGGGTTGGTGGTAGTAATACCTTTTGTGCGGAATATACCTTTAATGCGGCAATCGATATGTTGCCCGTCGGGCAATTGCACCTGGTACCAGCTTCCGGTTGATTTTGTTATTAACCCTTCCATTAAAGTGTAAGAATTGCCTGGATGCTTGTATTCAAACGATTGATATCGACGAAATCAAGAATACCAATTCTATTCCTTAAACGGGATACATCGATTGCTCTTATTTGGTCACATAGGATGTAGGATTTCTTCAGTAATCCGTTGTTTCCGGTCGGTTCAATAGCTATACGTATAAATGAAACCCCGGCTTTACTTTGTGAGGATATGGAACAAGCGATAGTTGTTCTATGACCAGCCTTATTTAATATGTCTGATTGTATTATTACCACAGGGCGGATTTTTCCAGGCTCGCTGCCAATTGACGGATCAAGGTCTGCTGACCATATTTCGTATTGCTTTGGGTAAATATTACTCATCTAAGTGTCTTTGCAGGTCATGTAATGAAGCTGACTCAAACTCTCGCTTCAATTCAATATCCGGGTCAAATTGCTTTAATAATTCAACTTCTCTTATGATCTGTTCTTCCAGTGCTCTTCTTTTCTGCCATTTATTGTATTGTTCAATGGCATTTTTTATATAATTTGACCTGCTTGTCTTTTCAGCCTTTACTTGTTTGTCTGTTTCCTCAAACAGTTTATCATCTAATTTTAACAAAATACTTTTCATATAATTAAAATTGTATATCAAATATAGATATACTTTTTTATATATCCTGATTTTTTTTATTTGCGATTGTCTCAAAAATTATTGCTTTTTTTGAATTATCAATTCAAAACTGCCATGAAAGTAGCCATAGCCTCGCCGCCATTTCCAAAATCTATTGAAGACGGACTATTCCAGCTCGAAAAACTGGTAATTGATGCGGCAAAACGGCAGGCTGAGATTATTTGTTTCCCTGAATCCTATATTCCCGGCTACCCGTTGGAGGAGTTTGATGTTGAGGTCAGCTCACCGGGGGCTTTGCAGGCCGCGTTGGAAAAAGCGTGTAAAATAGCCGCAGAAAATCATATAGCCATTATATTGCCTATGGATTGGTATTCGCACAGTGGGATTTTAAATTTAGCCCACGTGATATCAAATACAGGCGGGCTGTCAGGCTACCAGGCGAAAACCCAGTTAGACCCTACTGAAGATGATATATGGGTCCCCGGCACCGAACGCAGCATTTTTGAAGTAAATGGCGTAAAGTTCGGGATTGCTATCTGTCATGAAGGCTTCCGGTATCCCGAACTGGTAAGGTGGGCCGCGCGGCGGGATGCAAAAATAGTATTCCATCCCCACTGTGCCGGGAGCAATATGGAAGGCGCGGAGCTAACCGAATGGGGGCATAAATACAACCCGTATTACGAAAAGGCAATGATGATGCGGGCGCTTGAAAATACCATCTATTTTGCAAGCTCAAATTATGCTTTCCGTTACCCGGAATCAGCCAGCTCATTAATAGGGCCTGACGGGCAGTGTATCGAACACCAGCCCTATGGAAAAGAAGGCGTTTTTGTAACAGAAATTGATACTGATCTGGCGACCGGCTTTTTGGCGAAAAGGTTTAAGGCGGAATTGTATGCGGATTAATGAAATCACCGGTCACTAAATTGCACATATTAATTTGTCATAGCTTTATTTAGCGAAGCTATACACTCACGTATAGCCGTATTCATAGCGGAAAGATACTTCCTGATCTCTGCCCTGTCGATAATTATAGAATTGAACAGGCCAATATGTTTTTGTTTATACAAACCGATCAAATACTCCGGGTGCTTTTGATAAACTGGTGCGATTGATTTGTTCTCAGCCCTGAAATGAATATCATATATTGTATAGTTATAGCCGTTGTCTTTACAACTTATGTCTATGGTTATAATAGCATAAAAAGGGATATTTATTAAGCCCGGCCTTACTTTATATTCAAGTACGCCCCAGCTTAATACACTACTATTTGGATCTTTATCTTTCGCCAGCGTATCAGGCTGGTAGTATTTAAAATAACTAATAAGCCATTTTTTTGCCGCACTTTCCAGCGTGGCCTTGCTATGGCCCTTTACCATAATACTATCAGCGTAAACCAGCCTGCCATTAACCATAGGCAGGTTATTAACTACCGAATCTTTATCCTTTTGTGCAAAACACGCATTGGCTATTAATAACAATAATAAAATGAGGGGCCATCTGTTCATATCCGGGTAATTATATAAAAAACATGTGGTTTGCAATCGTATTTGTTAAAGTAAAATAACATTTGCTTATTAAAAAATATTCCACTTACTTTGCGGCCATAAATTATGATAAGTAACAACACCTTTATAACAACAACAACAACCACCGGGGTAAAATACGGAGGAAGATAGTCGTATGGTGTAAAACATAACAACAAACCAAATGAGCGCTTTCCTCCAAAAAGAGGAAGGCGCTTTTTGGTTTTGGTGATAACATGGAATGAGCTGTAGTAATTATACTAACTTAAAATTAAAATACAACGTTAAAGGAATGCCGAATAATGAATTTCAAATGTCGAACATCGAATTTCACTTCGATATTCAAAATTTATTATTCGATATTAAATGCTTTAAGTTAGCAGCAGAAAACTTAGAGCCAGGCTATAAAACGTACAACAAAAATGAAAATTTTAAAATTTGGCGGTACATCCGTAGGATCGGTTCAAAGCATCCAAACTTTATTGAATATTTTAAAGGATGAGGTTAAAAGCAAGGAAAAGCCGGTGGTGGTGCTATCCGCCCTGGGCGGGGTAACTAACCTGCTGGTATCAATGGCCGAAGGCGCCGCCAACGGCAGTGATTTTACAGCTGCGCTGGCCGAACTTGAAAAACGCCACTTCGATATTGTAAAAAGCCTGCTCAGCGCGCAACATCAAAATCCGGCTTATACCCGCTTGAAGATCTATTTTAACCAGCTGGAAGAGTTATTGCAGGGCGTACTTACCCTTCGCGAGCTTACTCCAAAAACCCGCGACATGATCTTGAGCTTCGGCGAACGCTGCTCGACTATAATGATCAGCAAGATCGCTGCCCAGCATTTCCCGGAGTCGGTATTTGTGGATGCATCTGAACTGATAAAGACCGATAGCTCATTCGGCCAGGCCAAGGTAAACATGGAGTTGACTGAACTACTCATCCGTGGCTTTCACCAGGAGCACGGCGACAATATGCTGCTGGTAACCGGCTATATTTCATCAAACGAGGCGGGACAAATGACCACCCTGGGCCGCGGCGGCAGTGATTATACCGCCGCTATATTTGGCGCGGCTTTAAACGCCAAAGAGATACAGATATGGACCGATGTTAATGGCATGATGACCGCCGACCCGCGCATGGTAAAAAAAGCATTCTCCCTGCCCGAGCTTACTTATACCGAAGCGATGGAGCTTTCTTATTTTGGCGCCAAGGTGATCTATCCGCCGACGATGATCCCGGCTTTCCTGAAAAAGATACCCATCGTAATAAAAAATACTTTTGAGCCGGATTTTGAGGGTACTGTTATCCGCCACGATTGCAAGCCGTCAAACCTGCCGATAAAGGGCATTTCATCCATCAATAACATCAGCATCCTAAACGTGGAGGGCAGCGGGATGGTAGGCAAATCGGGTTTCAGCGGGCGTTTATTTTCGTTACTGGCACGCGAACAGATCAATATCATCCTCATCACCCAAAGCTCATCGGAGCATAGCATCACCTTCGCCGTGCAGCCCGGTGATACTGAAAAAGCCCGTTTATTAATTGAACAGGAATTCGAACTGGAGCTGATCGCCAAAAAGCTGGAGCATGTTGTGATTGAGCAAAACCTGGCGATCATCGCCATAGTGGGCGAAAACATGAAACAAACCCCCGGCGTATCCGGCAAGTTGTTCCATGCACTTGGCCGTAACGGCGTAAATGTGAGGGCCATAGCGCAGGGATCATCTGAATACAATATTTCGGTTATCATATCCGCGCATGATCTTGCCAAAGCATTAAATGCCGTACACGATGGCTTTTTTGTGCAGCTTACTAAAACACTTCATGCCTTTTGTTTGGGAACCGGCAATATTGGTCAAACGCTGTTTAAGCAACTAAATGCCCACAGCGCTTATTTGCAGGAGCATAACGGCATACAGGTAAAAATTGCCGGTATCAGCAATACGCGTAAAATGGTATTTAACAGCGATGGCATTTCGCTTGATAACTGGCAGGAAGAATTGCAGGAATCACATCAGATTGCCGACCTAAAGGAGTTTGTGGCAAAGATGAAAAGCATGAACCTCCCCAACTGTGTGTTTATCGATAATACGGCCAGTCCCAAACCAGTTGAGTTTTACGATGAGGTTTTTAAATCGAACATATCAGTAATTACCTGCAACAAAATAGGCAATTCAGCGTCGTACAAACAATATAAAACCTTTCACGATTCCGCACATCAGCATGGCGTCGACTTTTTTTATGAAACGAACGTTGGCGCGGGCCTGCCCATCATCCGTACCTTAAAAGACCTGATGAACAGTGGCGACAGGATCATGAAGATAGAGGCTATTTTATCGGGCACCATTTCCTTTATATTTAATAATTTTAAAGGCGATGCCAATTTTCACGATGTGGTAAAAACAGCGCAGGAAAAAGGCTATACCGAACCCGACCCGCGGGATGACCTGCGCGGCACCGACTTTATGCGCAAGATACTGATCCTTGCCCGTGATGCCGGTTACCCCATGGAAGCGGCAGATGTAAATATCGAAAGCATGCTACCGAAAGCCTGCCTCGATGCGCAAACCGTTGATGATTTTTATGCAGCCTTAAAGGCGGAAGATGCTTTTTTCAGCAACCTGAAAGCAAAAGCCGAAGCGGAGAAAAAAGTTTTGCGTTATATTGGCAAGCTGGAAGACGGCAAAGCCGCCATCACCCTGCAAATGGTGGATGAGAACCATCCTTTTTATACCCTTTCGGGAAGTGATAACATCATATCCTTCACCACCGACAGATATAAAGAACGCCCGCTTGTGGTAAAAGGCCCGGGCGCCGGCGCGGAGGTTACAGCAGCGGGAGTGTTTGCGGATTTGATAAATGTGGGCGCGTAATTCCAAGTCCCCAAGCCCCCCGGCCCCCTAAAGGGGGAGGGATAGTTTGATAGTTTATATGGAAGAAAATATAGAAGGTTTGAAAAATCCATCCGCCGCCACTTCTCCCCCTTTAGGGGGTCGGGGGGCGGGAAGCAGTATTTCCGTTTTTGCCCCGGCTACCGTTGCCAACGTAGTTTGCGGGTTTGATGTATTGGGCTTTGCGGTTAATGAGCCGGGCGACGAAGTAGTGATGCGTATCACCAACAAACCAGGCATCACCATCAGCAAAATTACCGGCGATGATGGCCGCCTGCCGCTAGATCCGGCTAAAAATACGGTGAGCGTTAGCGTACAGCATTATTTGCAAAGCGTTGGTCGTACTGACATAGGGTTGGATATTGAGCTCCATAAAAAAATGCCGATTGGCAGCGGCTTAGGCTCAAGCTCGGCAAGTACGGTGGCGGGTTTATTTGCGATTAAAACGTTATTAGGCGATGATACCGATCCGGCTACTTTGTTACCCTTCGCTATGAAAGGTGAGGAAATGGCCTGCGGTCATGGCCATGCGGATAATGTTGCGCCTGCCTTGATGGGTGGCTTTGTATTAATAAGAAGCTACGAGCCGCTTGATGTAGTGCGCCTGCCCCACCCCGCCGGTTTGTGGTGCGCCATTGTTTTCCCGGATGTGGATGTGCCCACCCGCGAGGCCCGGCAGATCATCCGCAATAAAATATTAATGAAGGATGCCGTTACCCAATGGGGCAATATCGCCGGCCTAGTAAGCGGCCTGTTTATGAACGATATTGAACTGATCGGCCGCAGCATGAAAGATATTTTGGTTGAACCCGTGCGTTCCATGCTCATCCCCGATTTTTACCTGATGCGTGAAATGGCCATGAATTTAGGCGCGGTAAGTTTCGGTATCTCCGGTTCAGGGCCATCGGTTTTTGCCTTTACCCGCGATGAAGAAACAGCAAAACGGGTTACCCAAAAATTGCAGCAGCACTTAACAAGTATTAATATCGGATCAAATATTTACGTATCCACTATTAATGACAAGGGGCCGAGGGTGATTGGGTGAGGTTAAGGGAGAAAGGTAAAAGGCAAGAATTTAAAATCCGATCCCGATAGCTATCGGGACGAAATTCCGAAATCCGAAATAAAATAAATCGTAACTCGTAATTCTAAAATCGTAAATCAAATTGCAGCTATACAGTACCAAAAATCCATCCACCCGCGTATCATTTAAAGAGGCGGTTTTTAACAGCATGCCGCAGGATAAAGGCCTGTATATGCCGGTGACTATTCCGCGCCTTGATGATAAATTTTTAAATAATTTAGACCAATACACGCTGCCTGAAATCGCTTTCCATGTAGCCCAAAAACTGATCGGTGAGGATATTCCTGACCACGACCTGAAAGCCATTATTGAAGATGCCATCAATTTCCTTGCCCCTATTGTAAAGCTGGAAGAGAATGTATTCGTGCTGGAACTTTGGCACGGGCCATCGCTTGCGTTTAAAGATTTTGGCGCGCGGTTTATGAGCCGGGTGATGAGCTATTTTTTGGAGAAAGGCGAAAAACAACTGGATGTACTGGTAGCCACCTCGGGCGATACCGGCGGCGCGGTTGCCCTCGGCTTTTTAGGGGTGCCCAATACCCGCGTTACCATATTATATCCGAAAGGGAAAGTAAGCGACATACAGGAACAGCAATTAACCACCAACGGACAAAATATACGCGCGGTTGAAATTGACGGCACTTTTGATGATTGCCAGGCGCTGGTTAAACAGGCCTTTACCGATAAAGAACTGAAAGAAAAATTCAGGCTTACATCGGCAAACTCCATTAATATTGCCCGTCTCATCCCGCAAACGTTTTACTATTTCAGCGCTTATGCGCAATTGTTAAAGCGAGGCATTAGCAAAGTGGTTTTCTCGGTACCAAGTGGCAACTTCGGCAATATCGGCGCCGGCCTTTTAGCATGGAAAATGGGTCTGCCTGTTGAACATTTTATTGCCGCCACCAATGTAAATGATACCGTCCCTGAATTTTTAAAAACCGGCGTGTACCAACCAAAGCCATCGGTAGCCACCCTCTCAAACGCCATGGATGTGGGCGACCCGAGCAATTGGGTACGTATTGCCGATCTATTTAAAGGCGAAATGAATGTGCTGAAAAACCTGGTGACAGGCTATCGTTATGATGATGAGGAAACTTTAGAGGCCATTAAATTCATCAATGATAATTATGATTACGTGGCCTGTCCCCATACCGCCATTGCCTGGCAGGCCTTGCGCGACTGGCAGCAGGACCAATATAAGGCGGATACGGCAGGTGTATTTCTATCAACCGCGCACCCCTGCAAATTCCCTGATGTTTACCCTAAAAGCATGGCAGGCAAAGTTGATGTGCCGGAACAGGTGAGGGAACTGGCAAAAAAGGAGAAACATTCGGTAGCTTTGGGTAAGGATTTTAAAGGGTTTAAGGAATATTTGCTGGAGAATGAATAAGATTTTGCAATCGCCACATCACCCGACAACCATTGTTGTTTGTGGGGACACAAACAACGGGATGTTTTTTCTCGTCTCCGCTGTCTGTGTCCCCACAGACAGCCTTTTAACATTTCACGCAGAAAGTTTTTAACATTAATCTATGATCAACACCATCATATTCGATCTCGGCGCGGTTTTAATTGACTGGAACCCGGATTACCTGTACCGCAATTTGTTTTCCGATGAACAGGAAATGAAAAACTTCCTCGCCACCGTTACCACTTCCGACTGGAACGAGGAACAGGATGCCGGCCGTTCATTACACGAAGGTACAGAGCTACTGGTGAAACAATTCCCGGAGCATGAGGCTAATATCCGCGCCTTTTATGGCCGTTGGGATGAAATGCTGGGCGAGCCGTTTTGGGATACGGTGGAGATATTCAAAGAATTGAAAGAAAGCGGTAAATTCAAAATATATGCGCTCACTAACTGGTCGGCTGAAACGTTCCCTGTTGCTTTCGCACGATATGATTTTTTGAACTGGTTTGACGGCATTGTAGTATCCGGCGCGGAAAAAATGCGCAAACCCGCACCGGAGTTTTATCAAATATTACTCGACAGGCATTTGGTTGATCCCCAAGAAGCGTTGTTTATTGATGATAATTACCGCAATATTGTTGCTGCGGAGAAAATAGGGATACAATCGATACATTTTACGAATGCGGGTGAGTTAAGGAAAAAGCTGGCAGAATTGGGAATTTTGTCTAAATCGTGATCAATGGATTTTAGTTTCATTCGATCGTTCAGTTGAAAAATCATCAAAAAAATCAGTAAAATCTGTTTAATCCCGGTTCAGACAAGAAGTAGCACCATCCATGCCTCGTACACTTTACCCTCATCTAACAAGTTCTTAGCCTTTAAATGCAATTGTATTTCGCGAGTTTGGCTATCGCCAATAGTTGCATCAAGCAACTCCTTAATTTCCTGCGATTGTGCATAAGCATCAATTTCATTATCGTTAGGTAATGCTTCTACATTGCCTAACTGTCCAAGGTCATTCCCTGTTAGTATCTTGGAATTACGTATGGCAAAAGGTATCGCATCAACGCCTATGCCCATATTTTTATTGGGCTTGGCCACTTCGAATAAGTTATCCGGGGTTACCCGACAATACCAGTCACCGCCTAGTCGGGCTACATGATCGATCTTTTGCTGGTCTATCTTGCCTTCGCTATCTAAAACGGCTTCGCTGATATGCATCAGTTTAATTTCGGCTATGACCAGGTTGCCGGCGCCCGCCGAATGGCCTAAGTGGATAATATCCTTAACCACGCATTCAAACTGCACCGGCGATTCGGCAACCCGCGGCGGTTTAACCAGGTCAGACGGCAGCATGGTTAGCCCTGATTTTATAAATTCATTTACGCCTTTGGCATATTCAACACTCGATAAGGATACCTGGTGCACCATATCATAGTTTACAATATTGATCACACATTCGGGCACTTCCTTCAGGTTTTCAAGCGTGTGTTTGGTGGTATTATCCTTCACCCTCCGCGAAGGCGAAAAAACACAAACTGGCGGGTTTACGCTAAACACGTTGAAGTAACTGAACGGGCTGAGGTTGATGTTACCCGCTTTATCAATGGTAGATGCAAAACATACCGGCCGCGGGGCAACGGCTGCATTAAGATAGCTTTGCAGCTGCACCGGCGAAAGATCGGATGTTTTTATGGTTAGCATGACGACCATGCGTCATTGCGAGGTACAAAGCAATCTCTGAACTATGCAGTCAAACAAATAGGCTATTAAATGACGTTCCATCCAACACTATACTTCCTTGATTTGCATGCACAAGGATTGCTTCGTTCCTCGCAATGACGGCTTTTTTATATTTTCTTTAATTCCAGTATCGAAAAGCTACTGTCCGCTTTCTTAATAATATTACCCAGCATTCCAAGGCCCGTTATCTCCATTTCAACCAGGTCGCCGTTTTTCAGCCATTGGGTTTGATAATTAGGATCATTCAATAAACCTGTTCCGTTAAGCTCCAGAAAGCACCCGGTACCAACAGTGCCGGAGCCGATGACATCGCCGGGCAATACGTCGCAGCCATAGGCGCAGCGTTCAATAATTTCGGCGAATGTCCAATCCATATCGGCCATATTGCCTTTTGATACTTCTTTGCCATTCACTACACATTTCATCTCCAGGTTATAGTTATTGCCTGTATGCCCGGCTTTCGGCGCCACCTTATATTTCTCCAGCTCATCCGGCGTAACCAGCCATGGGCCAATAACCGTACTAAAATCTTTGCCTTTTGCAGGACCCAGATTTAGCAGCATTTCTTCCAGTTGCAAGGTACGGGCGCTCATGTCATTCATAATCATATACCCTGCTATCAAACTATCCGCATCGGCCGCCCTTACATTGCGGGCTTTTTTGTTCAATACAACAGCAACTTCAAGCTCAAAATCAAGCTTTTGGAAATGATCGGGCATGCACTCTATCTCGCCTGCGCCTTGTATGGCATTATGATTGGTAAAATAAAATATAGGGTATTGGTCAAACTCGGGTATCATTGGCGCCTTCCGATTTCGGCGGGCGGCTTCCACATGCTGCCTGAAGGCATAGCCGTCACGGCACGAGGTAGGATGCGGCACGGGTGCCATCAATTCAAAAAATAGTTCCTGTCTCGCGTCCATTTTCCCTGAGCTAATCTCTTTATTGATGCGGTGTGCACGCTCCATCAACTCATCGCCGCCCCATAAAAATTCGTTCATGTTATTGGGGATTAGCTTATCGCAGGAGTTCAGGTTATAAATATGACCTTTTATAAAAATGCCCAAATGCTCACGGTCTTCGGTTTTATAAGATACTAACTTCATTGGTTGGATTGGTTTGTGCCAAAACTAAGTTATTTTGTTGTAAATGTTGTAAGACTTGTAGTTGTTGAAAAAGTTGGAATGTTGTAAAGTTGGAATGTCATGACGCTGCGGCTTCTTCCGGACTCTATCAACCACTCTTGCATATTAAAAATAATACGTATACTTTTGTACAACCAATTTATGAGCATACAAAAACATTTTCTTTTTTCCCTGGGCCTCACTTCAATGAGTGATGCTTCTTCTTTCAGGGACGCCGTGCTCGCTAAGATCGTGCTTGCGCAGTATTAATTTAAGTTATAAAAGTTGTAGGTGTTGTAATTGTTGAAAAGGTTAAAACCATTACAACATTTCAAACGTTTACAACCCTTACAACTCCTTTTAAAACTACTACACCCTTTTTAACGTTTTCAACTTAAAAAAAACAACATGCCCGTTTATCATACCTTAGGAACTATCCCGCCAAAGCGGCATACGCAGTTCCGTAAGCCTGATGGTAGTTTATACGCCGAAGAGCTGGTATCAACCGAGGGCTTTTCAAGCCTTTATTCGCTGGTTTATCATGCTTATCCGCCTACGCTTGTTAAGGAACTTGGCGAACCGTATTCAGTTGAGCCAAAAATTGCCCGCGAAAAACACCTTAAACATACCAGCCTGATGGGCTTTAAAATTGAGCCTGAGGATGATTACCTAAAAAGCCGTAAACCGGTGCTGGTAAACAGCGACCTCCATATTTCGCTTGCTGCCCCGCGCAAATCAATGACGGATTATTTTTATAAAAACAGCCAGGCTGATGAGGTGGTTTTTGTACATGTCGGGACAGGCACACTTAAAACAGGTTACGGCAATATCAAATTCGCTTATGGCGATTATTTGATCATCCCACGCGGGACTATTTATCAAATGGAATTTGATACGGCCGATAACCGCCTCTTTATTATAGAAAGTTTTAGCCCGATACGGGTGCCTAAACGCTATACAAACGCTTATGGACAGCTGACAGAGCAATCGCCTTATTGTGAGCGCGATATCAAACGCCCGGCAAATTTGAAAACCCATGATGAAAAAGGCGATTTTAAGATACTGATAAAAAAACAAGGCTTAATATATCCTTACATCTACGGCACGCACCCTTTTGATTTTATTGGCTGGGACGGTTTTCATTATCCCTGGGCATTTTCCATACACGATTTTGAACCGATAACTGGTCGCCTGCACCAGCCGCCGCCAGTTCACCAGACTTTTGAAGGGCATAACTTTGTGATCTGTTCATTCGTGCCACGCAAATACGATTATCACCCGTTATCGATACCTGCACCTTACAACCACAGCAATGTAGACAGTGATGAGCTATTATACTATGTAGATGGCGATTTTATGAGCCGTAAAAGCGTCGTAAAAGGACAAATAACCCTTCACCCTGGCGGCATCCCGCACGGCCCCCACCCCGGAGCAGTTGAAAAATCTATCGGCAAAGAGTCGACTGATGAACTAGCGGTGATGGTAGACCCGTTCAGGCCTTTAATGCTGACAGAAGATGCTATTAAAATTGAAGATGAAAATTATTATAAGAGCTGGGCGAGCGAAAGTTAAAATAAGTTGAAAGTGTTGTAGTGGTTGTAAAGGTTAATAAGGACTGAAGCAACCGTAACTTTTATAACCCTCCGCAACATTTACAACCATTACAACTTTTTACAACCCTTACAACATTTACAACCAAAATGGAAACACTAACTATAAATAAACCAACAAAAACGACTGATTTTTTACCGTTAAACGGTACCGATCATGTTGAATTTTACGTGGGCAACGCCAAGCAGGCTGCCTTTTATTATAAAACTGCTTTCGGTTTCCAGGACCTCGCTTATGCCGGCCCTGAAACAGGCGTGCGCGACAGGGTATCATACGTTTTACAGCAAGGGAAGATACGGTTAGTTTTAACTACCCCCCTGCATTCGGACCACCCTATAGCCGAGCATATTAAAAAGCATGGCGATGGCGTAAAGATACTGGCGTTGTCAGTTGATGATGCTTATGACGCGTTTAAGCAAACTACCCTCCGTGGTGCGATATCTTATCGTGCACCTGAAACTTTAACCGATGAAAACGGCGAAGTGTGCATCAGCGGGATAAAGTTGTACGGCGAAACGGTCCATCTTTTCGTGGAACGGAAAAATTATGATGGCACATTTCTGCCGGGATACGAAAAAATGGAATCGCATTATCAGCCTGAACCTACCGGCCTGCTATATATCGACCATTGCGTAGGCAACGTAGGCTGGCATAAAATGAACGAGTGGGTGCATTTTTACGAGGAAACAATGGGTTTTAAAAATATTTTAACCTTTGATGATAAAATGATCTCGACCGAATATTCGGCATTGATGAGCAAGGTGATGAGCAATGGCAACGGGTATGTTAAGTTCCCGATAAATGAACCGGCCGAGGGTAAAAAGAAATCGCAGATAGAAGAATACCTTGAATTTTACGAAGGCGAAGGCGTACAGCACCTGGCGCTGGCCACCCATGACATTGTTAAAACAGTTACCGACCTGCAAAGCCGCGGCATCGAATTTTTAACCGTACCAACTGCTTATTATGATGAGCTAATTGACCGGGTAGGCCATATTGATGAAGACCTTGAACCATTAAAAAGGCTGGGCATCCTGGTTGACCGTGATGATGAAGGTTACCTGCTGCAAATATTTACCAAACCGGTGGAGGACAGGCCAACATTGTTTTTTGAGATCATCCAGCGTAAAGGAGCCAAGTCATTTGGCGCCGGGAATTTTAAGGCCCTTTTTGAAGCCATTGAGCACGAGCAGGAGTTGAGAGGAAACCTGTAAGGAGGATTTCGGAAGTCGGATTAACTTCGTTGAGGGCTTCGCCGTTTTCGATTTCGGAATTTTTAAATGTCGAATGTTGTATATGGCAGTCTTTTAATGCGAATTTCGGAATGTTGTCCCGATAGCTATCTGGAGCGGAATGGGTGTTATTTTTGAATGTAGAAAGGTCGATTTCTATTTTTCTGGATTTTAATTAGGGTCTGCTGAAAAACTCAAAAAGCCCATTTTCGCCCCTGGCCGGCACCCAGAGGAGTTCATTGAGCCGTAGTTTCAATGCCGAGGCCTTATTGTACAGTGCTGAAAAACCCCGGTTTATTGTTTTTATTAATAG
>CAIPFE010000002.1 GCA_903864275.1 uncultured Mucilaginibacter sp. | reverse complement strand
GTATACCTTTGGTCTAAGGTTAAATGTGATTTTTTCATTGCAAATCAAAAGTCTAATTTTTCCTTAAATGATGCCGGATAGTGTATGCTATCTGGTATCATTTATTTAGCTTTTGTTGCATTTCTTAATTGAACTTACTTACACGTCTTTCTCCCGGGGCCGTTATATTTATTTTGCTCCCCCCTATTTAATCAAAAGCTAAGCTGCACAGTAACAAACGCCAAAATCCCTTGCAGGGAATCGACTGATTAAATTAATTGTCTATTAAATCTATCGATATAATAGATTAATAAAATAATTTTATATTTGCGAATTAAACAATTGCAAATGGAGCCAGTTCGGCAGCGGATATAGCTTTTATTACTAAAATTTTAATTTATTAAATGCGACAATTCACCCAAAACCCTCAAAAAAATGAACAAACTTTACATTAAAACACTCAAATTAATTGTACTGTTCCTCGTTATGGCCGCGGGCGCACAAGCGCAAGCCATATTGAAAGGAAAAGTTTCCGATGCGCAATCAACACTGGTGGGCGTATCAGTAGCCGTGTCAGGTGTCGGCGGTACGACAACGAATGTCAACGGCGAATACATCATCAAATTGGGCAAAGGCAATTACACCGTTACCTTTTCATACATCGGTTATCAACAGCTGATCAAACAAGTTAGCATCGCAGATGCTGATGTGGTGTTAGATGTGGTACTGATTTCTTCTGCCCAATCGTTGAATGAGATAGTAGTAACCGGTAACCGCGGCGGCGGGCGCGTAAAACTGGAGTCTCCCGTACCGGTAGATGTAATCAACGTGAACTCGATAGAAGCGACTACAGCAAAACCCGACCTGATGAGCCAGCTGAACCAGAATGTGCCTTCCTTCAACTACAACAAACAAAGCGGCGGCGACGGAACAGATGCTATCGACTTTGCCAGCCTTCGTGGCTTGGGCTTCGACCAGACATTAGTTCTGGTCAACGGTAAGCGCCGCCACCTGTCGGCCTTCGTTAACGAGGTGGGCACACGTGGCCGCGGCAACAGCGGAACCGACTTAAATGCGATCCCCGAATCTTCTATTGATCATGTGGAAGTATTACGGGACGGCGCTTCGGCCCAGTATGGTTCCGACGCTATCGCCGGTGTGATCAACATCGTTTTGAAAAAGGACATTAACCATCTTAACGTTACCGGTGGCTTTAGCGGTTTTAACGATCAAAAGTATAATACCCTGAACAATGTTGACCCATACGGTTATTATACAGGCCATAAATTTGATGGCCAAACGTTTACGCTTGGCGCAGATTATGGATTTGCCCTGGGGAAAAATGGCGGCTTTATTAATGTTGCCGCCAACTACGAAAACCAGGGAAAAACCTTCAGGGCTATACGTGACACCAACTGGCAGACAAATTCAAATATACTGGAAGCCCAGCCCGTAGCACGTGAACGCAGGGCGTTCGGCGACGGTTCCGTTGTATCAGGTGGCGGCATGTACAACATGGAGGTCCCTCTAAGCGGTACGAAAACCGTCTTCTATTCCTTCGGCGGGTACAACTATAAACATTCAAATGTGTATGCCTATACCAGGAGTTGGGACTATAACAACGGATTACGTCAAAATCCAACAAAATTTCCTACAGATGCAAATGGCAACCTGATTTTTGTACCGGGTATAATGAAGATAGACGCTCCTCCGGGAACACCATTTGACCCCAATAACGTATATTATGATCCACAGGAAGATGTTTACATAAAAGATTTATCCGCTGCCGTTGGTTTTAGGGGCACAACTCCAGGTGATTGGGATTGGGACATCAGCAATAACATAGGAAGGAATGATTTTCATTATTGGGGAAATAAAACCTTTAATGCCTCCTTGCTTTATGTGCCGGGCCAACCCATACAAACCCGCTTTGATGACGGCGGTTTTAACTTCCTGGAAAATACCGCGAATGCTGATATAACGAAGCGTTTTAAACACGTGGCCCAGGGATTACAGCTTTCCTTCGGAACAGAATTCAGGTATGAGCGGTACCAGCTTTATGCCGGCGAGCTAAACTCCTACCTGTAGGGGCCGGCTACATTACCTGACGGGACAACTAAAGCATCAGGATCTGAAGGCTATCCTGGCTATCAGCCAAGCGATGCCTCAACAGCCAGCCGGACCAATGTGGCCGCATATGCAGAAGCCGCCCTTGACGTTACAAAGGCGTGGCTGATTGACGGAGCCGCAAGGGTTGAAGATTATTCGGACTTTGGTGGTGTAAGCACTTTTAAATTTGCAACACGTTATAAAGTGACTGACAATTTTAACCTTCGTGGGTCAATAAGCACTGGTTTCCGTGCACCTTCATTGCAGCAACTCAACTTTAGCAATACCAATACTACTATAATCAGTGGTAACCTGGTGTATACAAAGCTTGTTCCAAACTATTCGGACATTGCGCGGACAGCGGGTATTCCCAAATTAACCCAGGAAACTTCAACCAACTATAGTTTGGGCTTTACCTGGCAGCCGGTGCCTGAGTTAGGCATAACCGTTGATGGTTACCAGATCGATGTAAAAAACCGTATAGTGATATCGGGGCTGTACGCACAAGGTGATGCAGCGCTTGGGACTGCTTTAAATAATATTTTGGCAGCCCAGGGGATAGGCGATGCCCAGTTTTTTGCCAACGCAGTTAACACAACCAACCGGGGGGTTGATTTTGTATTGGATTACAAAAAACGCTGGGATAAAAACCATTTCACCGCATTATTGGCAGGCAATATCCAAAGTTTGACGATCAATAAGATCAATATTCCTAATACATTTAAGGGTTCGCCATCGGACAGCGCCACTTTCTTTTCTGACAGGGAACAATACTTCCTGAAGGCAAGCGCTCCAAAAGCGAAATTTACCCTTAACCTTGAATACGGCTACGACAAACTTTCATTTGGAACCCGCTTTACCTATTTCGGCGACGTAAAAGAACTTGGATTTGGTGAAGTTAGCGCCCCTGCTGGTGCCCCCGATCCATTTTTCCCTTACGTAACCCTCGACGCTAACAGCCAGAAGGTGCCCGAAATATTCGACTTTACACCAAAGATCACCACCGATCTGTATGCGTCTTTAAAATTTAGTAAAACCTTATTATGGACAGTGGGGATAGATAACCTTTTCAATGTGCACCCTAACACCAATGTTATTAAAGGATCGGTAATCCCTAACGGTACCAGTTCATTTGGCGACGGCGAATCGGGCGGCCCTTTTGAAGCAGTACAAATGGGCTTTGATGGTATGAGAATATTTACGAAGCTGTCACTCCATTTCTAATAAGAAACATCACATTTTGATTTTAAAAAACCTTCAGCGCAAAGCTGGAGGTTTTTTTTTGCTCTTCCCCACCCAAAAAATCAATAATTTTGCAATCCCATGAATCTGGAAAATAACCCAAGCCCCCTTCAGGAAATACGCGCACATATCACTGCTATATTGGGCGATGTACCGACTCATCGGCGTGAGGCAAAACGCACGTATTCATTTTCAGGCCTGGCGTTTTCGGCGCAATTAGCAATATGGGACGATGTTTGGCGGACTGAAGATAATTTCTGGCTCAGGCTGCACGCATACTTTTTCCTGGAAAGGCATATCAAATATGAAGCGGAATTAAAAGAAATGTGGCCTGTGATCGTGAGCTGGCAGGACCAGGTAGACGACTGGGGGCTATGCGACGCCCTGGCCAAAGTATACACCAAAATATTGGTCGCGCTGCCGCATGAAGTTTACGAACAGCTTAAGAAATGGAACACCGACGAAAATCTGTGGAAGAGAAGGCAATCCGTGGTCTCGCTACTTTATTATAGCCGCACCAAAAAGCAGCACCCCTCATTTAACCGGGTGCGGCAACTGCTAACACCGCTACTACCCGACAAGGAATATTACGTACAAAAAGGCGTAGGCTGGACACTGCGCGAACTGCACACCGTTTATCCAAATGAAACACAGGCATGGTTAAAACAAGATATTAAATTGATAAGCAGCATCGCTTTTACCATAGCTATAGAAAAGATGGATGCGGTAACGATTAGCGAAATTAAAGCGCTCAGGAAAGTTAAAATTTGATCTCCCGACCTGATTTTATCAATGGTGAAAAATTCAACTGTCTGATTTTCAAGCGTTCATGTAATATAACACGTGTGTTCGCGCGAAATGAACGTGAACACTAACGCTGGTTATGAAGTTATTTGAAATTTAGATATAAAACTCTAACTTTATTCAGCATGCCGATCTGCAAATAAAACATGGAGACCAGGAACCATGATAAAAACGGGGCGATACCGAAAGGCCAGACGAGTAGGAAACCTAAAACGATAAATTATGCCAAAGTATGTAATTGAAAGGGAGATCCCCGGCGCGGGCAAACTTTCAGCAGAACAACTTAAAGCTATTTCACAAACTTCATGCGGCGTACTGAGTAAAATGGGGCCGCAAATTCAATGGGTAAATAGCTTTGTAACACCCGATAAAATATATTGCGTTTACATTGCCCCTAACGAGGAAATGGTGCGCGAACATGCAAAACAGGGTGGATTTCCCGCAAACTCCGTTACCCAAGTATCCACGATTATTGACCCAACTACAGCCGAATAAGATAGCTCATCAACCGGCTTTTATATTTAGGGCTGGCGGATTAAGTGCCTCCAGGATTATTTGCTCATGCCTTTTTTTATCCTTATATAAGTAAGATCATAGTTTGTGGTCCAGGTTTTACCATCATCTGCTGAGGTTTCATTAAACTGCCTTACTTTGTCCGGGCCCTCGTTATAAAAAATAAAACGGCCGATGAGCTTATTGCCCTTCGCATCAGTGGTGGTAAAGGTAAAGCGCATTGCGCCGTCTTTATATTCACCGTTAACAAAATCCTGCTGGCCGTTTGGGTACGATCCAATCCAGCACTGTCTCCACATGTTGGTGGCGCCATCAATAAAATTTAAACTTTTGCCGGTACTTGCACCGCCTGTTGAGTCCCAATTTTCCAATATCGCACACCCGCCTGAAACAACCTGCACCAGGCTGTGCCCGCCTAAGGTTTGTGTGCCGGTTACATACACATTCCATTCGCCAGCCCAAAAATCGAAGGCCCTCGCCTGGGGATTGCCCATACAGGGATAAGCGGCCAGGTACACCCTTTCCCTTACTTTTTTAAAATCGTCATTGTTCCTTATTGCTGCAAAATCCTTCAGCGAATCCAATTCGTCAAAACTTGCATAGCCATAAACCATGGCGCTATCGATATTGCTGATGGCGGCACCGGCATTATTTTGCAAACCATTTATCCTTGCCATACGCGAATATGCCGATGCCTTAACCGGCGGTATAGGTTTATTTGCCAAAGCTTTATTATAATCCTTTAATGCATCTGCGTAGTTGCCCGTATTATAGTTCGAAAAGCCGAGGCGGTTCCAGGCAATGCTGTTGCCCGACGTGTCGGGTAAAATTTTGTAATAAATATTTTTGGCGCCAACCCAGTCCTGAGCAAAGTAAAGCGAATCCGCTTTTTTCATTTCTGCTGGCGATGATTGCGCATCTGCGCTGCATACCTGTAATCCAAAGGCGCTAATTAGCCATACAATAGCGGCTGTCTTGTTCATATTTATTTTATTAGTGTGATAAAAATCGACTACGCAGACGGCAAAAAATTGTATAAAAGCGAAATTTGCGAAAATGACTGTTATAGCATGTTACGATCATATCAAAATTAGCATCTTTAAGCAATGATATTTCAGAAAAAATACCCGGTTGCAGCATTAAGCCACTTTGTAAGGTATTACTGGTATTTTGAGATCGGTGAGGATGAAGTGCCTTGCTCGCAACTTAGTTTTCCTTATGGCGCATTTGAACTCATCTGTTACCTTGAAAATCCAAATACCATGCAATGGGTTGGCTCAGAAAGCGAATTTTTTGAACCTGCTATTTTTTATGCAGGGCAGCTTACCAAACCATTTATCATGTCGTTTACTAAAAAATGCACGTGTGTTGGCGCGAGCTTGTACCCCTGGGCCGGTGATCATCTATATAACATTCCGGCCGGCGAATTCACCAATCAGCTGGCGCCTTTGGATAATCTTGAAATCGATACTGGTATTTACGATCAGCTGAAATTCTGTGCCGATAAAAATGCATTATTTGATTGTTTAGAACGCTATTTGCTCAAAAAGCTTTCGAAGAAGCAGAATGACCCGCTGGTTTACAGCATAGCCAGGCAAATTATTAACAACCCTACACGCCAGTTATTAAACCTTAAAATTTCAACGCTGGGCTTATCCCGGCGAAGGATAGAGCAGCGTTTCATCAATTCGACCGGGCTTTCCATGGGCGCGTTTACCCGCAAGGTCCGCTTTCAAAAAGCGGTACATTTACTTAAAGAAAAACATGCCGGTATAAATCTTACGACCATCGGCCTGCAAGCCGGTTACTACGACCAGGCACACTTTATCAGCGATTTTAAAGCATTCTCAGGTTTATCCCCAAAAAACTTTCGCGCCCAAACAACCGAATTGAAGGACTTTTTGAAGACGTTGGTGATGGGCGGGTAGGCACTGTATATTAATATTGGAAATTGCAAACACATTGAACGTGTGACCTGTGAGCGGTTAAAGGTTTGTGGATACATCCTAATTCACGGCAATTTTCCTGATCAGGAAATTTACATTATCAGCAACATAAACTGCGCCATTGGCGTCTACAGCAATACCGACCGGCTCGTTAAATGTTGCAGTGGATGCAGGTCCGTTTTGCGCACCTTGTGCCCCGGTTCCGGCGTAAGTGGTTACATTACCCTGGTTATCAATTTTACGGACCACAAAATTGGCCAGGTCTCCGATGTATAGGTTGCCCTTGCTATCAATCGCTATCCCGGCAGGGTCATTAAATGCTGCCGCACGCCCGTTACCATTAAGTATTATCCCGCCATGGGTGGGGTCGCCTGCTACTGTGGTCACCACCCCTTGTGGGGTAACCTTACGGACCATTTGATTTTCCTGGTCAACTACGTATATATTACCATCATGCCCAATAGCGATCCCGTAAGGGCCACGGAATAAAGCTGCCGTTCCGGTGCCATCTGCATAACCCCAGGTTCCATTTCCGGCTAAGGTTGTTACTACACCCGCCGGTGTTATTTTGCGGATATCCCCGCTCAGATAATCGGATACGTAAACATTGCCCGCAGCATCAACGGCAACGCTGTGCGGACCGTTAAATGAAGCCGCGGTCCCGGTACCGTCAACCGAACTGCGCGTACCATTACCGGCAAGGGTACTCACTAAGCCGCCAGGGGTTATTTTGCGGATGGTATTGTTTGGGTAATCGGCCACATACAAATTGCCGTAGGCATCAACTGCTATGCCCTCCGGGCCGCTAAAACCGGCAGCGCTTCCCTGCCCGTCGGCCATGTTATTAACATTGCCGCCCGCCAGGGTAGTTACCACACCGGCAGGGCTTATTTTACGGATCAGTTGATTCGCTGCATCGGTAACATAGGCATTGCCGGCAGCATCAACAGCAACGTCCATCGGAAGGTTAAAAGAAGCTGCGGTCCCTGTTCCATTGGTCGCTGTGCCCGGCCCGCCACCCGCAAAAGTTGTTACCATTAACGTAGCCGCCGGCCTTTGGGTTTGCTTGTTACAGCCCACAAAAAAAAATGCTCCTATCGCAAGGATAGATAATGATATTTTCATATGTACAAATTACGCTATTTTGATCTCATTCAGGTTTACCGGGCATTTACCGCTGGTTGGTAAATCAACATTAGCCGGCATATAATGGTATGAAATAAATGCATTAGCCTTACAATTGCTAATTGTTTAGTAAATATATAAAGTTACACCCAAAATTTAATAGATAAATAGCTACTTATCAGCCAATTAAAAAATAACGACATCAAATATATATAATACTTATTCAATCAATAATTGGGTTGCTTTAAATTTTAGATAAGGCACACGCGTAATTGAGCAAAACCACGCCTGGAAATCGACCCGCAAAAAAGGCCCGAGTATAAATGATAATGCCATTGGGATATGTCGGAATCGCCGAAAGCGAACGCCGGGGCTTGTTAATAAAAGCCAAATAGTTTTATTTTACCATAAATTAACTATTAACTTCTTAAATACGGCGCTATTACATGGAGCAGCTAAATGATATTATATTCTATCACCTTGACAAGGCGATCAAAACGTACAGGCAGTTTGCCCAGAAACAATTAAAAAAAGCCGGCCTCGATTTAACGATAGATCAATGGCTGGTATTAAAAGCGATTGATGATAACAGGAATGTAAGTCAAAAAGACATTGCGACGATGGTTTTTAAAGATGAGGCATCAGTTACCAGGATCATCGAGTTGCTTGTAAAAAAAGGGCTGCTTACAAGGAATCTTCATGCTACCGATCGCCGCAAGATCGATCTGCAGGTCAACAAAAACACAAAAGCCCTGCTAAAAAAGGTACACGCTATCACCTTAAAAAATCGCGCCACAGCATTAAACGGGGTGGATCCTGTTGATCTGGAGACTACAAAAAAAGTTTTAATTTCTATAGCGGCTAACAGCACGGTCTGAAGTCAGAGATCGGAAATCAGACATCCGACATCTGACCTCCCAAATCAATGCGCTCTCCCCTGCTCACTGTCAGCCCCACCGGTTTCGCGTTTTTGAGGCGTATTGCTTGAATTGCCAAAACTATAGACAAATGCCAGGGTAGCCACCCGAGTATCTAAGGTGTTATGGAAGGTCGCCCTGGCATCCACAATATTGGTAATGGTGCCGCTTGGGCTAAACGACTGCAGCATATTTTGCATAGTTAGCTTGATGGAGCCTTTATTGTTCAATATTTTTTTCTGGATAGCCGCATTAAGCATACCCTTGGGCAGCGTAACAAACTGTCCGTAGGTACCTCCGGTATCAAAAAAACCGCTGAGTTCGGCGCTCCAGGTGGGCGATATGGTGAACTGGTTATTACCATTGCCCGAGACGGTAAATTCCGACTGGTTGAGGTACCCGGTATAAAACGCCCCCTGGTAAGTGTTTTTATACACTTCGGTATATAAATTAACCGTCCACCATTTGGTGGGCGAAAAATTAGTATTGACGGAAAAATCCAGCGTTTTTTGCTGCCCTATATTGCCCTGGGTACTGATGAAAACGTCGCCATTGCGGTGAATAGTTTCACCCTGCACATCGGTGGTATAATTGTAGGCAAGCGCCACGGTGAACAGGCTTTTGTAACTATAGGCCAGTTTATAATTATCGGTAAACTGCGGCCGCAGGAATGGGTTGCCCGAAAATTGGGTAAACTCATCAACAAAAAAGGTAAAAGGGTTTAAACTGCCATAGTTTGGCCGGCCAATACGACGGCCGTATGAAGCAACCAGCACATTATGGCCCGCGGTATCCAGGTTATAGGAGAAATAAGCAGTCGGGAACAAATCGGTATAATGGTTAATAAATAATGAATCGGCCCTTTCGGCATTACCCAACTGGTGGCCGTTGCCATTGGTGTTCTCCACCCGCAGGCCCGTTTGTATGGAGAACCGGCCGAAATTTTTATTAAAATTTACATAGGCCGCGTTTAAATTTTCCTTATATATAAACCGGTTGGTACTATTATAATCAATGGTGCTTACGCCGTTAACCACGTTAAAATAATTGGCGGCGTTATCCGTATTAACATAGCTGCTTTTAACGCCTGCTTCAATTTTTGCTTTGCCTTTAAGCGGGTGCGAATAATCCGCCTTTGCGGAGTAAATATTAATAGTAGCGGGCAAATTATCACTCAGCATCGTCGAGTTTGTTAAAGTGCCGTCGGGTAAAAAAGTATTATTTACAAACAACTGGTTGCTGTTGGATTGATCGCGGATATAATCCAGGTCGAAGGTGAGCTGCCTGCCGGTGCTGTCGTATTTATGCGTATAGTTAAGGTTTATCCCCTTGCTGTTAAAGCTGTTTTTGGATGTATTGAGCGTATTGATGGTCGAATCCAATCCGCCGTTTTGGCCGTATAGCAGGCTGTTCACCGGGCTGCTGTCGTGGTCGCGCTCTATGGTGCCGGTAAATACGATACCCCAGGTTGTTTTGGGCGTTGCAAAAAAGTCCATTCCGGCCTTAATATTGGTATTATAGCTCGTCGGCCTGAAATACGAGATATCCTTTAGCGACGAGGTCGGGTTGCCGTTCGCGTCCAAATAATCCCGGTCGATCTCCAGCCTCCTGTACGTGTGCTGCTCATTATAATCAAGGTTGGCAAACAGGTTAACTTTATTTATGCGGTAATTCATGTTGATACTCTCATTCGTCCGGCCGTAAAAGCCCTGCGCGTAATCGACAGATGCCACGGCATTAAATCCCCTGATGGTATTTTTTTTGGTTTTGATATTGATGACCCCGGCATTTCCTGCAGCATCATATTTGGCGGGCGGGTTATCCATCAGCTCTATCTGGTCTAACGACGTAGACGGCAACGAGCGCAGGTAAGTAGCCAGGTTTGATGCAGAAAGATAAGTAGGTTTGTCATCGATCATCACCAATACGCCGCTTTTTCCCTTGAAAGTGATATTGCCGTCGGCATCTACCTGCACGCCGGGGGTTTTTTGCAGCACTTCCAGGGCATTTGTGCCGGTATTGGAGATCAGCGCGCCGACATTCACTACCGTGCGGTCAATTTTTTGCTCGATAAATGATTTTTTGCTGGTTACGGCCACTTCCTTCAGCATTTTACCGGTGGGCGACATGCTGAATCCCGGTAAGGTAACCGCCTGTTGCCCGCTCACCACCACATTGCTGCTGACATAATTTTTATAGCCTATAAAGGTGGCCTTTACCAGGTAAGTATCATCTTTTAAGTTTTGAAAGGCAAAGCTGCCATCCTTGCCCGCAAGCTGGCTGCTTACCACCGAGGAATCTTTCGCGGCAAGCAACATCACGGTAGCGCCGTCAAGCGGTTTTTTGGCATCGTCTAAAACCGAGCCGGAAATTTTACCGCCCGCGGTTTGTGCACCGGCAGATTTGAATAGTAAAAGCGTAAATAAGGTCAAAAAAAGTACTTGTATTAATTTCATAGCTATAAGACGGCGGTTAGCCCCGCAGTGTTACAAGGAAAACTAATTTATTAGGAGGGTTTTTTACAGCTGCGCATGGTGCCTTTCCCGCTTCAGCGGGGTCGCTCGCAGAGGGCCGGATGCTGTGCCCGGGCGCATTACAAGCGTTCATGTTCGCGTTCACTTCGCACGAACACGAAAATAAATTTGCGTGAACGCCTGATAGTCAGCGTGTTGATTTTTCGTGTCGACTTTTTGCATATTAATCCTGCAGTAGGTTTGTACTTTTCCACCCTGGGAGCGCAAAGGCCCGACAGAAAAGCGGGCCGGGGAGTATAGCCTTGCAGCGTGGAAGCTTTTTTCTGTCTTGATTTTTATTCACCTATTATTTGTTTTTTATTGGTGTTCATTATCTCGCTTTGCTCGGTCTTGGTCCTTTTTGTATCAAGACAAAAAGGACTAGCCTCCGCGGCAATTGAGCGGCGAATGTTCAGTATGAAGACAAATTTAGGACAATCCCTTTCCCTCATCACCATCAAGGCCAAAAAAAGCGTTCATGTTCGCGTTCACTTCGCACGAACACAAAAATAAATTTGCGTGAATGCCTGGAAATCAAGTAGTTGATTTTTACAAATGTTTCATGGCAGCCGCTTGCCGCCTTCGTAATAAATACAGCTAATGCCGGCCGCAGGGTACTCCTTTTCAAGTTGCCGCTGAAATTTCCGGTAGACCCTTAACTCAGGATAGGCGCTGCCGCCCAATTCTGAATTTGCCCAATACTGCAGGTTAATGAGCCCGCTGCCGTTACAAATGTTGTTGTTGTCTTTCCTGAAAAACTTGCTGACCGGCCTGCATTTGCTGGTATCCTTAATGCAGATAACCATCCCGGGCATATTACCGGAGTACAGGCCCGATGATAAATAACTATCCCAATAGCCGAAAATATTCAGCGCGGGTAAAATTCCCCAAAATATCAATATCACCTTGTTCCAACCTGCGGTGATATCCGCAAAATGGACAACCGGGGCGTCCTTTCTTAAAAAAATAAGGTACAAATAACCAATCATTGCAAGGTTCCAGGGCCATACGATCCAATTATAGCGCAGGCCCAGGGGGCCTAACCAAATGAGTATGAGCACGTGCATGGCTATCAAAACTATTGCCGATGTTTTCCTGGATAGCGGAAATAGTAAGCCTGCACCCGCTAATAATTCTACACCGCCCAAGGCGTAACCGCAATAGTGCAACCAGGTTAATGAGGCGGTGGACGGGGAAAATTTAAGGAACATTTCGAGTACCATCCTGGTCCATACGCTTTGTAAAAAGGCCGGGTTAAGTTTGCCTAAGCCGCTATAAAAATAAGTCGAGGCTAAAATAAAAGCAAAAGCAACTGTCAGCAGCTTTTGGTTACGGGCATTTAAAATAAAAATTAAAACGATAAAAAGCCATTGGTACTCCGATGCCCGCAGCCTGTTTTGATCCAGCAGGCACGAGCAAATTTCCGTAAGCAGCAGGCAGCATAAAATTAACCTGTTTTTTCTTGCTGCAAGCAGTACTGCCAAAAGCGCAAGCGATAGCAGGTATAAGCCGGTATGCACGGCTGCCGGTACCCGGTCCAGCCCCTCAAATACGGGTGCGGTTGGAAAAGTCCTGTAAAGCGTAAACAACCGCCAGCCCATCAACTTTGTAAGCAGCCAAAAAAAGCAGGCAAGCTTAAGCAGGTAGTTGTTCGTCCTTGCGTTGCAAAAGGTTTCGTCGGTTGTCAGCATTTCAGGTAAATATATGCAGTCTGTTTAATAACATTCAACATTTAGTTGGTCCCGATAGCTATCGGGAGGCTGGATTGAGTAAAGTAGTTAAAAAGCGTTGTCATCCTGAGGCACTCGAAGGAGTGCGGCGGGTTTTCGCTATTTTCGTTAAGCGCCGGGTATCCTTTGAACCTGCATGGCCTTTGCGCACGCACTTCGAGTGCCTCAGTGTGACACCCGCGCAATGAGGCCCTGTAGCGACGGAAAACCGGCAAAGCGTTCATGTTCGCGTTCACTTCGCGCGAACACAAAAATAAATTTGCATGAACGCCTGGAAATCAGTTGGTTGATTTTTGTGAATATTTAAAAGTGGTAATGTGCGGAGTTGAGAAAAAGCGCGTTGTCATCCTGAGGCACTCGAAGGAGTGCGGCGTGTTTTACTATTTTCGTTAAGCGCCGGGTATCCTTTGAACCTGCATGGCCTTTGCGCACGCACTTCGAGTGCCTCAGTGTGACACCCGCGCGCAATGACAAGTTCCAACCCAATCAACGCTATCCAACTCACCCGATAGCTATCGGGTCAACTGCTCACTGATTTTAGGGCATTCCCCCCTTGGTAGAAAGGGGGTCGGGCTTTCCGTTACAAGTCCTCGCCAGGCCGACGCACTGCCGCTGCGGCTGCGGGCTTTTCACTGCAATCCCTAATGCGAAGCGCGGGTCCAAAAAAAAGCGGGGGCCGGCTCTTTTTTTACCCTCTTTACGGCTTGCCGTAGAGAGGGTCGACCAGCGAAGCGCAGTCGGGGTGAGTCAACTACGCGCCAGGCTTTTGCGCATATGCTGCTTCGATAGTTTACTCACCCGGTCGTTGCTTCGCTCGACCACCCTCTCTTTTGCAGGCAAAAAAGAGGGTAAAAAAAATAAAAAAAGTATTTCCTTTAACGTAATGAACAGCATTTTGGCAACTAGCTGATTAGACCCACCCGATAGCTATCGGGTCAACCCCCTACTGACAAAACACTGTCACCACTTCTCACCTCCCAACCCCCTATCTTTGTTATTCACGCGGGTTTATTCACAAACCCATATCCCCCAAGCTTACTCAAATGGATGGTGCACCACTCGATTTTCACCTTTTGCCTTACCCGGCGCCTTACCCGGGTACATTCCGCGAACCGCCTTCTTCCGAACGCCCGGAATTTATCGAACAGATCCGCGCACAGGCACGCGGAGAAGTGCACCGCCCCGCCGGGCGCAATAAATCACCGCAAATGCCTGACCCAATCGCCGCAAGCCGCCTTTTTAAGATAGAAACAGGCAACCGCTGGATGGAACTCGGCGAGCGCGAACCGCAGGCAAAAATGCTTTTCGGCGAGTTCTGGCACCAGGGCGAGCTTTGTATCCTGTTTGCCGATACCAATGCCGGGAAATCGGTACTCGCTGTGCAGATCGCTAACAATATTGCCCGCGCAAAGCAAACCGGCCCTTTTGCCTGTGATGCAAAACCCGAAAAGGTAATGTATGTTGATTTTGAGCTCACTACCACCCAGTTTTACCAGCGCTACAGTCACCCGGAGGGCGATCACCAGTTCCCGAATAATTTTTTTCGCGCGCAGTACAACCCGGAAAATGGCGCCAACGGCAATTTTAAAGGCTATGACGATCTCCTCATTGCCGGCCTCGAATACAAAATAAAGCAGGTTGGCGCGACTGTGCTGGTTATCGACAATATCACCTGCCTGCGCGGCGGTACCGAAAGCGCTGCCGTGGCCCTAAGGCTCATGAATAACCTCAAAAGCCTCAAAGCCGATCATAAACTATCCATCCTGGTACTGGCACATACCCCCAAACGCCGCAATCCCGCACGACCATTATCAGCCGACGACCTGCATGGCAGCAAGCTGCTCATCAACTTTGCCGACAGCGCCTTTGCCATCGGCACCAGCAATACCGAAGCCGGCTTATGCTATTTAAAGCAAATAAAGCAGCGCAATACCCGGCAAATTTATGGCGAAGACAACGTTGCCCTGTGCCGCATCAGCAAAACACCCTTAACTAAAGGCAAGCCCGGCAATTTCCTGCATTTCGATTTCGAAGGTTACGATGCCGAGCGGCCGCATATCCTCACCGCAGCCAGGCACAGCTATAACCGCTCCCTTGCAGACCACCAACTGCTGGCCACACAAGTAGCCGCCCTATCCGCCGAAGGCCTCAGCCAGCGCCAAATTGCCCTGCAGCTGAACATCGCCCTCGGCACCGTAAATAAGCTGCTGCACCTGGATACCAGCCCGCAAGCGAATGATATTACTGCTACTGCCACTGCGGCATCCGCTGTCGATGACGCTCCCCTTGTTAACAATAAACCGGCCAGGTTACGTCCCGAGATAGCTTTGGGGATGCCTTTGTGCAACGCAGCCTTGTATCCGCCAGGCCATGAAGTGACGGCAACCGGCGCCTGCGCAAATGATCCGCCATAGATGCCTCACCCCAACCCCTCTCCAAAAGAGAGGGGCTTAATAAGGATCAGCGCTTAAAGTCCGCTCCTTTGGAGAGGATTAGGTGAGGCAAACAACCGGCGCCTGTGCAAATGATCCGCCGTAAAAGAGAAAATTGAGCTGCTTTTTATTTGATCGCACCTTATATGTTTCGATGGGCTACACCCATCGCCGACATATTGCGCCCTTTCAGGGCTTTAAGCGCAAATTTTCCAAGCCCTGAAAGGGCGCAATACGTCCGCATAGGGCGACAGCCCTATGAATAAAGATTTAATAATATTAAAGCCCTGAAAGGGTGTAATATCGAATTGCCATTTGTCCTGTATTCTACCCAAAATATTTATGCAAAAAACCTGGAATTAGGTTGTTTAAGCCTATCGAGAATTAATAAATAAGTTTATATTGTGCCTGTAAATCCCGAATAAAAAAAATTATAGCATAGCAATCTAATGAATTTAACCCGCCGTAAATTCTTACAATCCCTGTCCATTGGCGTCGTTTTAACAACAAAAAAAGGGTGGGCAAACAATTTTCCCGCTAAAGCAATTGAGCGCAGGGACCTCTTTCCACAAGGTGTAGCATCAGGCGACCCAACAGCTGACACAGTTATCTTGTGGACGAGGCGCCCGCCGGTAAAGGGAAATCTCGCCGGCAAGCTGATCGTTGAAATATCGGCCACCCCTGAATTCAATAAAATCCTGGCAGGCGGTACTGCAAATATTAGTGCTGATTCAGATTGGACATGTCGTTTCCTGGCTACAGATCTCAAACCCGATCGTGAGTATTGGTACCGCTTCATTGATGATCGTGGTTTCGCAAGCCGCACCGGCCGCACCATAACAGCACCCGCCGTTGATTCGGATGCACCTGTTCGTTTTACCTTTGTATGTTGTCAATGCCCTAACGAAGCTGCCATGAATGCTTACCGAAAGATGATCTTTGAAGATGAGGCACGCCCGAAAGAGCAACGACTTAATTTCGTGTTGCACCTGGGCGATTTTATTTACGAGGTTACCTGGTATGCCGAAGATAATCCGAACGGGAACCGTGGCCGTCGCATCAGGAACCTGTATAAGTTTCCGCAAGGTCGAAAGGTCAGCAATTTTCATCTCCCTGTTACCCTCGAGGATTATCGCACACTCTACCGTGCCTATCTTGAGGATCCCGACTTACAGGACGCCCGTGCCCGTTGGCCATTTGTCTGTATTTGGGATAATCACGAATTTTCCTGGGCAGGATACCAGAGTCAGTATGTGGCAGGTGGCGGCTACAGCGCT
>CAIPFE010000001.1 GCA_903864275.1 uncultured Mucilaginibacter sp. | reverse complement strand
TAGATATGGAATTGTTTTCGTTGGCAAAACTTGTCGGGATATTGGCATGCCCCGAAAAATCGGTCTTGAAGTAGGTATCTACTGAACCGCTGATGACCAGTGGGGCATCGCCGGTTGTTTTAATGGTATCCTGCGCTCTTGCTGTGAATATTGCAAAAGCTAAAATGCTCACAAGTATTATTATTTTTTTCATTTTTGTACGTATTAAATCAATTGTGCAGCAGTGCACCGCTGCACAATTTTGAGGGAGGCTCCAGTATTAGAGATTAGCCCATTCATTTTTTTAACTCATCCAAAGCCACGTTCATTTTCAAAACGTTAACTTTTGACGGCCCGAATAAGCCCAAAACAGGTCCTTCGGTATTATCAGCAATTATTTTTTCTACCTGCGCGGCTGGTATGTTGCGCACTTTAGCAATACGTGCCACCTGTACTTCGGCACCGGCGGGAGATAAGTCGGGATCCAAACCGCTGCCTGAGGCAGTAACCAGCTCGGCAGGAATATCTCCGCGTTTTACGTCAGGATTATGTTTCAAAAAAGTGTCGATCCTTCCTTTAACATCCTTATTAAGGTAATCAGGGTTTGTTGGGCCCTTGTTTGAACCGGCGCCGGCATCAGCCTGGTAATTAGCAGCCGAAGGACGAGACCAGAAATACTGATCTTTTGTGAATTTCTGGCCTATGTTGGCATAGCCTACAACGTGCCCTTTGTATTCGACGGTAACACCGTCACCATGCCCCGGTGTAAATTTTCCGATCCCGGCTATCACAAGCGGGTATAAGCCTGATAACAGCACCAATAGTATGACAGTTAACTTTAAGGCCGGTAAGAAATAAGTTTTCATTTTATTTTTGATTTGAGATGTTTTAAAAAAAGACTTGAGATGTGAGATATGAGATGTGAGATTTTTATCGTTATTATTTTTTGTCTTCTCCCGATAGTTATCGGGACTCATATCTCAATTCTCACATCTGTTAGTTATATCATTGTTCCTACGATCAAGTCGATTAATTTAATGCCGATGAACGGGATGAGTATACCACCCAGACCATAGATCAGCAGGTTACGGCGCAATAAAGCGCTTGCCCCTATTGGCTTATATTCAACGCCACGCAGCGCCAATGGAATCAGCAGCGGTATGATAATAGCGTTAAATATCACCGCTGATAATATGGCAGATTGCGGGCTGTGCAGGTCCATAATGTTCAGGGCCCTTAATGCCGGTATAGATACCATGAACAAAGCCGGAACGATAGCGAAATATTTAGCCACGTCATTAGCAATGGAGAACGTGGTTAATGTTCCGCGGGTCATCAGCAATTGCTTACCTATCTCCACGATCTCAATAAGCTTGGTCGGGTCGTTATCCAAATCGACCATGTTGCCTGCTTCTTTTGCAGCTTGTGTGCCGCTGTTCATGGCAACGCCAACATCTGCCTGGGCAAGGGCCGGTGCATCATTTGTACCGTCGCCCATCATGGCTACCAGTTTTCCGCCCTGTTGTTCTCTTTTGATGTAGTTCATTTTATCCTCTGGTTTGGCCTCGGCTATAAAATCGTCCACACCTGCTTTACCAGCAATAAACTTGGCGGTTAAGGGGTTATCGCCTGTTACCATTACGGTTTTAACGCCCATTTTGCGCAGGCGCTCAAAACGTTCGGCAATGCCGGGTTTTATAATGTCCTGCAGTTCAATAACGCCAAGTATCTCATCATTTTGCGATACCACCAATGGTGTACCGCCATTTGAAGCGATGGTTTTAACATAAGCTTCAACATCGGCTGGGAATGGGTGCCCGGCTTTAACGCTGATCTCGCGAATGGAGTCAAAGGCCCCTTTGCGTATACGCAGACCTGTTGGGGTGTTCAGCCCGCTCGACCGGGTTTCGGCGGTAAATTTTATAAAGGTCGAACCTTCAGGAACTTTCGCAGCAACTTTGATCTTACCCTGTTCGCCAAGCTCAACGATTGATTTGCCTTCAGGTGTTTCGTCGGCTAGCGAACTTAAAACGCAGGCGGTAATAAAATCTGTTTCGTTAACACCATTTGCGGGATAAAAATTGGTAGCCTTGCGGTTACCGATGGTAATGGTACCCGTTTTATCAAGCAGCAAGGTGTCAAGGTCACCCGCGGTTTCAACGGCTTTACCTGATTTGGTGATGACGTTGGCACGCAAGGCCCTGTCCATCCCGGCAATACCGATGGCCGATAAAAGGCCACCGATAGTTGTTGGGATCAAACAAACAAACAACGAGATAAATGCCGCAATAGTGATAGGCGTATTTGCATAGTCCCCAAATGGTTTCAGCGTAACACATACAATAACGAATATCAGCGTAAAGCCAGCCAATAATATGGTTAGGGCAATTTCGTTTGGTGTTTTCTGGCGTGAAGCGCCTTCTACCAGGGCTATCATCTTATCCAAAAAGCTTTCGCCCGGCTGTGTAGTAACCATCACTTTTATCCTGTCGGATAGTACTTTGGTACCGCCGGTTACGGATGACTTGTCGCCCCCTGATTCACGGATCACCGGTGCAGATTCACCGGTTATAGCCGATTCATCGATGGTGGCTATCCCTTCAATGATCTCGCCATCTGTAGGGATATTATCGCCTGTTTCGCAAATAAATACATCGCCTTTTTTTAGATGTGACGACATTACTATCTTTTCTTTGCCATCTACCAGCAAACGGGCGGGTGTTTCTTCCCGGGTTTTCCGCAAACTTTCGGCCTGTGCCTTACCGCGCGCCTCGGCTATAGCTTCGGCAAAAGTGGCAAACTGCACAGTAAGATATAAAACTATGAATATGGTGAAGTTATAACCAAAGCTCCCCTGGTCTTTACTAAAAAGGGAGAAAATCGTCACCACCAGCATTACAGCTGCGCCGATCTCCACGGTGAACATCACCGGGTTGCGGAATAATAAGCGTGGATTCAACTTGATGAAAGAATGCCTGAAAGCCTCGTTCACCTGGTCCCGCTGGAATAATATATTTTTATCAGTTCTCATGATGTGTTCTTTTTTAATTATTTGAGTGAAAAATGTTCAGCAATTGGCCCCAAAGTCAATGCAGGGAAGAACGATAATGCTGCGATAATGACTATCACCGCAAAAACCATCACCCCAAATGTAGTGGTATCGGTTTTGAGCGTTCCTGCCGATTCGGGTATGAATTTTTTGTTGGCCAATATGCCTGCAATAGCCACCGGGCCAATGATCGGTAAAAACCGAGCGAGGAAGATGACCACACCCGTGCTTACGTTCCAAAAAATATTGTTTGCAGTAAGGCCTGCATAGCCCGAACCATTATTAGCCGAGGCAGATGCAAACTGGTACAGCATTTCGGAAAATCCGTGGTAAGTAGGGTTGTTTAACCATGCCGACGGCTTTACCGACCAATTTGCATTAGGGAAGTTTACCAGTATCCATGATGCCAGGGATGTACCCACCAATATCAAAAACGGGTGCAGCAAAGCAATGAGCGAGGCAATCTTCATTTCGCGCGCTTCAATTTTGCGGCCCAAAAATTCGGGTGTCCGCCCAACCATCAGCCCGGATATGAATACGGCGATGATAATAAATACGTAGAAGTTAAGATAGCCTACCCCAACCCCGCCGTAAAAGGCGTTGATCATCATATCAAACATTTGTCCCATGCCGGATATAGGCATCATGCTGTCGTGCATGGCATTTACCGAACCATTTGATGTTACGGTGGTTGTAATACCCCAGTAAGCTGAAGCGGCGGAGCCGAAACGGACTTCCTTGGCTTCCATTGAACCGCCGGGCTGGCTTATACCGAACTGCGCTATAGCCGGGTTACCGTTCATTTCAGCGCGGATAGATGGGATCGCCATCAGCAAAAATCCTACAGTCATCACGCCGAAGATCACCAAGGCCAGTTTCCTTTTATTCAGATAAAAGCCTAATGCAAACACCAGGGCGATAGGAATAAGAATGATGCTGATATTTTCAACCATATCTGTTAAGTAATTAGGGTTTTCGAGGGGGTGCGCCGAGTTGGTGCCAAACCAGCCGCCGCCATTGGTACCCATTTGTTTTATAGCGATCATGGCTGCTGCCGGGCCGCGCGAAACGTGAACAGTATCACCCTGCAAACCTATTACGGTGTCCTTACCCTTGTAACTTGTTGGCGTGCCGTTAAAGGCTAAAATAATAGCTACAACAAAGCTTAGAGGCAGTAAAACCCTGGTGACAGATTTCACTAAAAAATCCCAGAAGTTGCCTAGTTTATCGGTAACCTTATCTTTCATTGCCTTTACTACCACCATCATGGCAGCAATACCTGTTGCCGCACTTACAAACTGAAAAAACATTAACACAAAAACTTGTGTATAATAGGTTACCCCGCTTTCGCCCGAGTAATCCTGCATGTTGGTGTTTGTTAAAAAACTCAATGCCGTGTTAAAAGCAAGATCGGGTGTTTGGCCTGGGTTATGATCAGGGTTTAATGGCAAATGCCCCTGGAATATCAAACAGAAAAAAGCGTAAAACAGCCAAATGACGCTGATGGTTAACATTGCTTTTAAATGTTGTTTCCAGTTCATTTCGCGGTTAGGGTCAATACCGCTGAGCTTGTATATAAGCCGTTCAAGGGGAGCCATAAAGTCGAGCCGGGTTTTTTCGCCTTTAAATACCTTTGCTATGTATTTACCAAGCGGTATAGCCAGGCCTACCATTGCCAGGTACATAAAAATGACACCTATTAATTCAGTATTCATGATTTTTTGATTTGATTGTAATTAATTGGGTTAAAATTTTTCGGGTTTAATCAGCACATAAACCATATAAAAAAATACGGCGACGGCTACGATGAATAATGCGATCATGATGATTAGATTTTTTCGAAGTAATTAACTGATTTGAAGAGGATCCAGAATATGACTATAATGCATAGTACATAAGCGACTGTTAGTATGATGTCCATTTTGAGTTGATTAATTAAAGGGTTATTATTTATTTTATATTTTGTGTTATAGTAGTTTGATCTTTAAATAAACCAGGTAAACCATTGCTATGGCTGCAAGCCAGAAAAAAACGATTATTAGTATATCTTTTAATGTGTATTTTAATTGCTGCCTTTTCATGAGCTTCGAATGATAGAGTGGTCGCTGTATAAAATTCTGTAAATCAATACTATAATTATATGATGCGGGCTACTTTCTAAAGTGAGCGTTATCACATTGAAGGCGACTCGGGCCGGCTTGATCCGGAAAATATCTTTCTTATGTAATTAGCCGATTTGAAATAGAGCAGTATGACCGCTATGAAACACAGCACATAAACGAGAGTAGGTATAATATTCATTTTATTTTGTTTGATTACCAGGACGTATACTAAGTGTGTGCCATAAACACTATTAACGTTTATAACTAATTATAATTCAATAAATTAACTGGAAATTATGGTAATGTTTGGCCAGGAGATCAATGAAATAGGGCTATCATTTTGATAGGGTTTTATCAAAATGTCTGTCTGAACCGGGATTTATGAGATTTTACTGATTTATTCGACTTTTTTGAAAAGTTCGTTTTGAAACTTGCGAAGTCTTAAAGACTTAAGTTTTTTCCTTTCACCTTCCAAATGTCTGCACTTGACCAGGGGCATGATTTTCCCCGAAAATATTAGCAATTTATAAATCCGAAATCGAACATCCGAAATCGAACATCCTTATATTTTCTTTCTCAAAAATTCAAATACAAAATAGCCTATTACTGCAGCCACAATGGCAATTATGAAATTATTTACCGTAAGAATATCGTTAAGCGCCCAAAGCGCACCTTTTCTTTCTCCGTTACCGCTCTTTTCATACTCCCCCATAAATAAATTTGCATAAAACAGGAAAATTATAAAGCTTGTTTCAATCAATGCTCTTAACATGGGCGCAAGTAAATATTTTTTTAGTCTATTATTCCGCATTGTGATTTCGCTAATAAAACTGTGATTTTATCAAGGGTCAATATAGAGAATTTTTATGGCTCCAGGACGGTCTGGGCGATGATTTACACCAAGAATATTGCCGATTTACAAAATCCGACATCGAAAATCCGTCCCAATAGCTATCGGGATCCGAAATCACTCCAACCCGTAATCTTTCAGCTTACGGTACAAAGTTGCCACGCCTATATTTAACAGCCGTGCGGCTTCGGCGCGATTACCATGGGCATGGTTAAGCACCCGCTGAATATGCAGTTTTTCGATGGATGAAAGATCAAAGGCCGAGATTGCATTGCCTGATTTTGAAGTCTGCGGCTCCTGCATTTCATAGGGGAGCAGGCTTTCATCCAAAAAATCATCATCGGCTAATATTACGGCCCGTTCAATAATATTCTTCAATTCGCGGATATTCCCGGGCCAGTTATAAGCTTCCAGCTTCTCTACAAATTTATCGCTCAGGCCGGTAAATTGTTTTTTTACTTTCAAACCGAAGTAATGCATAAAATATTCGGCCAGTAGTTTGATATCTTTTTTACGGTCGCGAAGGGCAGGTAAGGTTATGGTGAAAACTGATAGGCGGTAATAGAGATCGGACCGGAAGCCGCCTTTATTCACTTCTTCCTGCAGGTTGCGGTTAGTGGCGGCCAAAATGCGCACATTTACCTGGGTTGGCTTCGTATCGCCAACTTTTAAAAATTGCTGCGATTCCAGTACGCGCAATAATTTGGCTTGCAGGTCGTGGTCAAGCTCGCCTATTTCATCCAAAAAAATAGTGCCGCCATTGGCTTCCTCAAAAAGCCCTTTTTTATCTTTTACAGCGCCGGTAAACGACCCGGCTTTATGGCCGAACAACTCACTTTCCAATAATTCCTTGGTAAAGGCGCTGCAATTTACCGCAACGAACGCCTTGGTATGCCGGTTACTGGCCTGGTGTATAGCCTCGGCAAATATTTCTTTCCCGGTGCCTGTTTCGCCCAACAATAAAACGGTGGTATCAGTTAATGCTACTTTTTGCGCCAGTTTTATCACATCTGTTATAGCGCTCGATTTACCGATCAGGCGGTCGAACCCAAACTTGTTGTTTAATTTTTGCTCAAGTTCCAAAACCCTGAACTGCAGCAGCGCCTTATCCATAGCTTTGCTTACAAGCGGGATTATCTTTTCATTATCGTCGCCTTTGGTTATGTAATCAAATGCCCCTGATTTTATGGCTTTCACGCCATCGTTTATGGTGCCAAAGGCCGTTAATACGATTATTTCAGTGGCGGGAAATGTGCTTTTTATCTGGGAGGTAAGCTCAATACCATTTATATCGGGCAATTTTACATCACTGATCACCACAGGTATAGCCTCCTGCTGCAGTCTCTTTAGTCCTTCTTTCCCGGTTGACGCTACCAATACTTCATACCCTTCCAGTTGGAGTATGCGTGCCAGCAAGTTACGCAGGCGCTCTTCGTCATCAATAATTAACAGCTTATCTTTTTGCATGATTATTTGCAAAAGTGATTATTTGATTTCGGAATTCGGATGTTCGATTTCGGATTTATTTTTATTTCGGAATCAAATCTTTGGCAATTTATACCCGTTATGGTACTCCTTCATCAAATACTCTCTATTAACAGCTTTATCAGTAAATTCATGAGCAGCTTCATTCCACTCTAATTTTTTACCGCTACGGAAGGATATATTACCCATCTGGGCTACGGTTGCAACGTGCGCGGCTGCCTGTACGGGGCAATGAAGGTCGTCCAGTTTCCGTGATTTAACAACGCTTACGAAGTTCTCCCAATGTTTATTCAAACCATCGTCTGATTTAGCCACGTATGGCTTGCTTATTTTGCTTTTGCTTTGCCGTTCCTCAATCACTTCCCACCCGTTACGGTCCAAAATAAGGGTGCCGTTATTGCCGATATAGGCAATGCCGTGGTCCCGGTTATACGAGCCGTTGTCAATTCCCATAGCCGAATCCCATACCATGTTAAAGCCGTCAAATTCATAAAGTGTGGTTAAGGTATCGGGTGTTTCCTCGTATAGATCAGGGTAGGCAAACCTGCCGCCTAAAGCCGAGACGGTTTTAGGGATCGGCGAGTTCATCCCGATCAAACCATAATCAAGCAGGTGCACGCCCCAATCAGTCATGAGTCCGCCGGCATAATCCCAAAACCACCGGAAATTAAAGTGGAAACGGCTTGAATTAAAGGGCCGCGTTTTTGCCGGGCCGAGCCATGCCGCGTAGTTAACGCCCGGCGGCGGCAGGGTATCGGCAACCACAGGCGCCGGTGTCATCCAACCCTGGTAGCACCAAACTTTAACTGTACGGATATTACCCAATTGCCCGCTATGCACGAAATCAACGGCATCTTTAAAATGCTGCTGGCTGCGCTGCCATTGGCCCACCTGTACAACCCTGTTATAACGCTCCTGGGCACTTACCATGGCGGCACACTCGCCAATGGAATTGCCGACGGGTTTCTCGCAATACACATCCTTCCCCGCTTCGCAGGCATGCATCATTATCAGTGCATGCCAATGATCAGGTGTTCCTATTACAACTGCATCAATATCTTTTTGGTCTAAAAGCGCCTGGTAATTGTCGTAACGCCTCACTTTTGTTGAGTCGTGCCCCATTTTATCAAAGTCGGCCATTCTTTTGTCCATCACATTTTTATCCACGTCGCAAATAGCAACCAGGTTTACGCCCGGTACTTTCAAAGCTGCCGTTACATCTGCCCAGCCCATGCCATTGATGCCGATGGCGCCTAAATTTAGCTGATCGCTTGGCGCGACGCGGCCTTTAAAAATGGCAAATGCTTGATTATTGATTGCCGATGTTAAAATACTGCCGCCTGCTATGATGGCAGACTTTTGTAAAAAGTCCCTGCGTGAGCTCATAAAGATTTAATTGAAATTGGTTGTTAAATTTAAAAGAATTAAGTGATATAAAGCTTTTCTATGATTAAAAAATAGTCATAAGAGTTAACCCTGGTAACCGATCTAAATGGCTTAAGTTATTTTTGCTAAAATGGCTTTGCAAGTTCTATCTGACTTTCGGATTTTCGGACTAATCCTATAAACCATCCCGGACCTTTAAAAAATCCCCGTCGACGATCAGTAGCTTAACACCATCTTTTGTTATCGAGCGATGGGAGCTCAATTCATCCGAAACTATATAGCTCATGCCTTTGGTAAGATAAAAGCTTTCGCCGTTTTGTAGTTCAGTTGTAAAGCCGCCTTCGAGGCAATAAACAATATGGCCTTTCTGGCACCAGTGATCGGCTAAATAACCTTTGCTGTATTCAACAACCCTTACCCTTAAGCCTTTAAATTGCAGGGTCTGCCAGAATGCAGTCCCGGTTGTGCCGGGATGCTCTGTTTTGGGAATGCTTTCCCAGTTTATGGTTTGGAAAGGGATATGCTCAAAATCCATCTAAATAAAATTTATGCTTTTTTAAACCAGACGGAAAATTCCGACCCGCTTCCCGGTGCGCTTTGTACTTCGAGCCTGCCGTCGTTGGCGTCGATAAATTGTTTTATTAAGGCAAGTCCTATGCCTGCGCCGCCTTCCTTGTTAGTGCCGTAGGCAGATATCTCGCGCCCGGTTACTTTGAAAAGCTTAGCCATTTTTTCGGGAGAAATGCCGACCCCGTTGTCCTTTACGTGAACTATATGGTAGTTTTCATCTTCTGTGTAATATACTTCAATATTACCCCCGGCAGGCGTAAACTTTATGGCATTCCCCACCAGGTTCTGAACAATTATTTTCACATGGTCCAAATCGGCAAGCACCAGTTTACCGCCATCGTAATGGTGGTGAAGATTTATGTTTTTATGTTTTGCGAGGAAACTTGATACTGATATTATTTCATTAACCGCAGCGGTAAGATCAAGTGTAATTAAATTACTTTTGATACCCGATTGCTGGCTGTTTGCCCAAAACAATAAATTATTCACCATTAACCCAACCAGGTTTACCTGCTGATAAAAATTCTCCAATACAACCGGCTCCTGTTCGGCAGGGATATCGCCCGAACGGATGAGGTCAAGCGTCTGCAAAATTGCAGTAAAAGGGCTGCGCAGATCGTGGCTGATCACTGAAAATAGCTGGTCTTTGGTATTATTCAATTTATCCAATGCCTCGTTTTGGCTCGAAATTTCTTCCTTTTGCTGTTCGATGTCATTGTTTTGTTGCTTCAAAAGCTTGTTTAACGCTGTTGTCCGGCGGCTGTTCCTGATAATGATGATAAAAAAAAATAACAGTGCCCAATGCTACCAGGTTTCTGAAAAATAAAAGCCGGCTGCTGAAGGCTATTGCCTGCTCTTTAGCTTTAATTTCGTTTTCAAGCCTTATATTATCCGCCTGTTGTCGTTTTAAGTGGAGATAATTTATCTCATTCTCTTTTTCTTTATTAAAAATGCTGTCGTTTGATTTTTTTAACCAGGTTTGATAGCTGTAAGCATGTTTATAATCTTTTACGGCAGCATAACTATCTGAAAGGATTTTCAGGGCCCTTAAAGCATCCGATGCTGAATTAACTTTCTTCGAGAGAATCAAACTTTTTTGTGCATTGGTGATTGCTTTATCAAATTCGCCAAGCTCAAAATAGGTTTGTGCTACGCCCGAATAGGCAAAATCCTTTTCCCAATTGTTCGTAAATTTCGATGCAATTACCTGTTGGTAATAGGCCAACGCTTTTTTATAGTTTTTTAGATGAAAGTATGTTTCCCCTGTTCGGTTCAGAGTCATTGAAAGCAGTTCCTTATCGCCGATGGCATTTGCAATTTCAACGGCTTTACTTAAATAATAAAAAGCCCGTTCAGACCGGCCGCTTTCGTCATAGCATATACCTATATCAAAATAAACCTTGCCTGCTTTTGCCTGGTCGTTTAAACGCGTGAATATTTCAAGAGCCCTTGTGAAATCGGCTATTGCGTTGTCATTTTTGTCCTGCGCAAGATAAGTAAGGGCAATGATCTGGTATGCCTCCCCTATCCCGGACTCGTAATTTATCCGGCGACTGATCTTCATCAGTTTTGCCGAAGCATCCAGCGATGTAGTGTAATCTCCCTGAACATAATAACCTTTGCCTATACTATTCCATGACATAGCCTGTCCCAAAACAAATTTTTGAAATTCAGCTAATTGTAACGCCTGCTTCGCAAAATATAGGGCGCTGTCGGTGTGGTTATATAAGTATTGCTCTGAAAGCTGATTGAGCAGTAGCACGTTGCCGGTATCAGCCCGATATCCTTTTTCAGACCGGGCCTGCTGCCATTTGACTAAGAGGCTTTCTTTATTAGCCTGGGCAAAAAGTATAATACCATTAAAGTTTAACAGTAATATGAACAAAAGCCCCGCCAAAAATTTATTGAAGTACATGTATCGCCCTTGTTGGAAAATTCCAGTTTTAATCAGGGTGAAAATAAGAAATTATTGGGCATCAGGCGCCAATTCGTACTTAATTGTTAATATTATTTCTTTATTGTTTGTAAAAAGGGAAGAATTAGTACCTTCTCCTGGCTGCGGATATGAGTTTCCGGTAGCGCCTGTCTTCATAAAATTTGTTCACAACCAATATGGCATGTATAATGCCCGGCACCCAGAAAAACAACGTTAAAATGATATTCAATACAAATGAGCCCATTTTACCGGTAGTAAATATCGCCAAAGGCGGGCATATAAAACATAAAAAATAGCGCATGATCATATTTCGTTAGGGGGTTTCCGTCATTTTTTATTTGACGCCGGTTACCGGATTTTTGTTACAGATTATGTTGTAAGGGTTGTAAAGGTTTTTAACCACTTTAACTTCTACAACATTTTCAACGCTTTTAACTTTTCACAACTTATTACAACCTTTTTAACTTCTGCAACTTATTACAACTTTTTTAACTTGCTACAACTATCTTCGCAATTATGATCATCGTGATTCAGTGTACCGACCAGGTGGGCCTGGTAGCTTCCATAACAAAGGTTATGGCAAAGGAGCAGCTTAACATCGTTTCAATGCGGGAACATGTTGACCAGGCGCAGAACCGGTTTTTTATGCGTTTAGAAATAACTTATGGCGGCGATGGCGACCAGCTGGAAGAAAAGTTGCGCAATGTCCTTCCTGCCAATGCTGCCATTGGTATCAACCCGCTGCCCGAAAAAAAGGTGGTGGTGATGGTAACCAAAGAGTACCATTGCCTTGCCGACATACTGATCCGCAATTATTACGGAACGCTTGGCGCCAAAGTATTAGCGGTAATTGGGAATCATACTATACTGGAAGATATCTGCAAACGTTTTGATATGCCTTTTTTTGCCGTTTCGCATGAGCAAATAGGCAAAGAAGTATTTGAAGAAAAGATCACGACGATTATCGAGCGATATGAACCTGACTATATTGTATTAGCCAAATTTATGCGCATTCTATCGCCAGGTTTGGTAGCAAAATTCCCTATGCGGATCATCAACATCCACCATTCGTTTCTTCCTGCTTTTATTGGGGCCAATCCATATAAGCAAGCGTTTGAACGCGGTGTTAAACTTATTGGCGCCACGGCACATTTTGTATCCAGCGAACTGGATGAAGGCCCTATCATAGCGCAGCAGATCATTTCTGTAAACCACTCGTACACCGCTTCGGATATGGTAAAAGCTGGTAAAGAAATTGAGACAGCGGTGCTGGCCTCGGCCCTGAAACTGGTTTTTGAAGACAGGGTGTTTGTGTTTAAAAATAAGACGGTAGTGTTTGAGTAAAGTGATTAGAGGCTGGAGATTAGAGATTAGTTTTGTAGTTTCAGCTATTTATTTGATTAATCCAATATTTCACTAATGAGTTCCACATTTAATTCCCGCAGAGCTTTTGTTAAAAATTCCGCCGCAGGTTTAGGCTTGCTAAGCTTGCCAACGCTGCTGAATGCCAGCCCGGCTTCACAATCGGAAAAGAAAAAAATTGTTTGCGTAGGCGGCCACCCGGATGACCCGGAAAGCGGCTGCGGCGGCACATTGGCAAAGCTCGTGAATATGGGCCACGAAGTAACTATCATTTATTTAACTACCGGCGAAGCTGGTATACCCGGCACCAGCCATGATGACGCGGCACGTATTCGTAAGCAGGAAGCCATAAACGCCTGCAAAGTATTGAATACCAAACCGGTTTTTGCAGGGCAAATTGATGGCGATACCGTTGTGAGCAACGAAACGCTAAAGCACCTCCAAAATTTGGTCGCCGTCGAAAAGCCCGATATAGTTTTCACCCACTGGCCTATCGATTCGCATAAAGACCACCAATGTGCCAGCTTACTAACCATACAAATATGGGTGCGATCAGAAACTAAGTTCTCGCTGTACTTTTTTGAAGTGTGCGCCGGCGAACAAACCATGGGTTTCCGGCCAACTGATTTTGTAGATATTACCGATACGCAGGAGCAAAAAAGAAAAGCGGTGTATTGCCATACCAGCCAGGACCCTCCGGGTATTTACGGCTGCGGGCACGCCTCCATGGAAGATTTCAGGGGCAGGGAATTAGGCGTTAAAGCCGGTGAAGGGTTTATCCGGATGACAGGGAAAGGAATGGGCGGGTTTAGCGTTTAAGCTGGTCGTAAGGGTCGTAGTTATTGCAATATTGGTTATAGATAGGCTTAACTTAATCCGACTCAATCAACTTATACAACCTAATCAACGCTATCAAAAAGCGCGGTGGGCAAACCATCAATACTAACCAGGTTCTTTTCGGCTTTATACAACTCCAGACCTTCGACACCTTTATTTGCCGCCCATTTTTCAGCGTGGTCGCGTTCGCCGGTGTAAGTGTAAAAGGGAACACTAAAACCGCAGGATGTTTGCACCATATCGATATCTGCCACAATAATTTGCCGGGTAGACATCACCAGTTTAAAATGAGGCGCCAGCGTTTCCCATTCGATATCACCGGGTATTACTGTATAGCCTTTGCCATATAAACGCAAAATAAGAGGCGGCCCTTCAAAAGCACAAAACATAAAAGTGATCCGGCCGTTTTCTAAAATATGCGCCGACGTTTCGTTACCGCTGCCGACAATATCCATATATGCCACCCGGTTGTTTGAAAATACCCGGAAACAATCCATGCCTTTGGGCGAAAGGTTAACGTGCCCCTCCCCGCTCAGCGGCGCCGAGGCGACAAAAAACATGCGCTGCTTTTCTATAAATGCCCTATGCTGATCAAGTATTTCATTATAAAACTTTCCCATAGTCAATTTCTAAAATTGCTTATGATCAAAGTTAAAAAGATTTTCCTGCAGCTCAACCCCGAACGACGTTAAGCCAGGTTAATTGTCAAAATATTAAATTACTACTACAATTGAACGATCGATTTGTCTCTCATTCAATTACCAGCGTTGCAAAATTGTTTTATGTTTTCGGGGGTTATAGGTTTGGAGATTGTGAAAGAGGTTCATTCTTATCCCATTGATTCTTGATTTAATTGTTACTTTTACTTTACCAAATCACTTATTGCCATGACATTAGACGAAAAAAAGCACATTATAATGCCTTTATTGGACGAGTTACGAAAATACAACCATTCAATCGGTAGCTACGAAAAAAGTGTAATAACAGAAACGTTCGATTATTCTGTAAAGCTATCAAACGGCCTCATTAAGTTACCGGGAGAATTAGTTAGTGACTATGAAAACAGCCCCGGCACAATAATACTTGATCGCATTAAGTCTGCTGCGTCGAACTTCATTCCTTCCAACTCAACAATAGCATCTCCTTCAACTACCACGTTACCTCCGGAGAAACTAATAAAAAGAAAGAGACGTACTATAATACTTAAGGCTTCTATTGCAATCGCTATTATTCTAATAATTGTAATTGCTATTTTATTGACTAACCGAGCACAACAGCGTGATGAAGAAAACGCTCGGATTAATCAAGAAAGGCTTGATTCAGCGAACACCGCACATATTAATCAAAAAAAGCTTGATTCAGCAAATGCTGCTGTAGAAGCGGCAAAAACGGCGGTTCGGAACAGGATCAGGCTGTATGTAACTGCAAATTGCACTTACAATTATCGGCTGATAGGAAGCATTACCAATTTGAAAATAACGGTAAACAACAATACGGATTATACCATGGACGCTGTTAAGGTGCGTGCTGCCTATTTGAAGCAGGCTGGCGGATTGTACAAATACGAAGAAATAAATTTCGTTGGCATTTTGCCGCATACCCAAACGACCCTCAATGCCCCGAATAGCGACCGTGGAACTCATGTACAGGTCGGAATCGAAACAATTTCATCCAGTCAGTTAGGGTTATAATTAAAGGTGGTTTGTAGCCAAGTCAACATTGGAAAAAGACCTTCGACAAAGCTACTAACCAACTCTAAATACGGTACGAGAGTAATTCGACTATACGGAAGTTTAATTTTCATTTTTTTTATAACTTCGAGATAGATTATCATTAGTTTTTAGCCATGAGTAATTTTATACCTAAATGTTATTTAGTAAGGAGTTGCTTAACAACCCTATTTTTGGCTTTTGCGGGAATAATGCTTTGTTGTTATTCCTGTAGCGCCCAACAAACCGGCCAAACGGGTTACACCATAACCGGCAAAACGACATCGTTTAAATATGGTTGGAGTAATAAATTGGGGTTCACGCCGCGTACAACTGCACCAGCCGCAAATGAAAAACCTTTGTATTTTTTAAGTGTTACCTCATTGGATGCGCAAAAACGGCAAACCGCCGCAATAGTAAAAAAATCAACATGGTATCATAAAAAAATTGGTGACACTATAATTATTACACCCTATGCGACATTTGACCCAATCGGACGGCATAGCCATTGATATACCTGAAACAAACATTCAGTTATTCAACTATCAAAGTAGCAATTGAATGCGCGGGGCTGGTTGTTTTTGCAGCCTGGCCCTTTATCCACAGGTAGTAATCAATATTTTCATCGGTCTTATTCATCACCACCACGGCTAATTTGCCATCGGGGTTAATATAGGCGGTACTTAAAAGTTTATCCCTGCTGGCGGCGCTTACTACGCGCCTCGCTCCGGGGTGGATGAATTTGGAAAAATGGCCTATATAATAATAAGAATTGGTGTACATCAGGCTGCCGGTCTTGGTGTCGGCATGTATAGGTGCAAAGCAGAAATTGCCCACATGGTTAGGGCCGCCCTGCTCGTCAAGCAAAACGTTCCAGTCAGTCCAGGCAACAGTACCTGCGTTAAAGTCGTTGATCATTGACAGCCCGTATCTTTCGCCAAGCGACCAGTCCCCTAACTTGGCGAAGTCAAATTGTTCAGGGCAGCCTTCGGTAAATATCAGGTGTTTGCCCGGAAATGTTTCGGCCACCCTTCGCTCGTTTTCAAAGTTCATGCCTGCGCCTGTCCAGGTTTCGTACCAGTGATAGCCAACGCCCCAAACGTATTTTGCGGCTCCGGGGTCCTCGAGGATGGTGCTGGCGCGTTGGAACATCAAGTCGCGGTTATGGTCCCACACAATTAACTTTTTAGCTGCAAGGCCGGATTTGGTTAATGTTGGCCCTAAAAAGTTTTTTACAAAGTCCCGTTCGTCTTCGGCCGTGTACAGGCACGATTCCCAGGTTTGTGTGGCCATAGGCTCGTTTTGCACGGTCAGGCCCCAGATCGGTATCCCCAATTGTTCGTATGATTTGATAAATTTAACATAAAAATTTGCCCATGGCTGGTCAAATTCATGTTTAAGCTTGCCGCCATGCAGTACATCGCCGTTAGTTTTCATCCATCCGGGTGGGCTCCACGGAGAGACAAATAAAGTAAGTTTACCCCCGGCAGCGCTCGTAACCTCTTTGATAAATGGGATACGGAATTTTTTATCATGGCTGATATCAAATGTTTTTAAGGCTGCGTCATTATCCTTAACATAGCTATAGCTCGCGCTCGAAAAATCGCAGCTTTGAATATTGGTGCGACCAAGAGTATAGCCTATCCCCTTGTCTTTATCGTAATAGGCGGTCAGAAATTCTTCCTGTTTGTCTTTGGGTAACTTATAAAAAGTTTCGGCGGAGGCATCCGTTAAAGCGCCGCCGATACCGAGCATGGTTTGAAATTTTTTCGACGGATCAACAAATACCGCTACTTCTGTTTCAACAGGCTGCGGCTTATCGGTGAAATGAAGAGTTTCGGTTTGCGTTAGCTTATTGCCGGTGTTTTTAGCAGTTAAATAAACTTTTACCGTTTTATTTTTAGCCGAATATGGCGCAGCATTTTGCGCATTTGCCCGGGTAACGGTCAATAAAACGATCAGGACAAAAATAAAACGCAGTTTGGTTAATTCTCTTTTCATAATAAATAGAATGAATATGGCGGCTTTGGTTATTAATGGTTTATAATACCCAAATCTATTAAAGTTTTTGATTTTAGTTAGAATTGTTTGAAAGGTTATAAAAGTTGTAAATTCTTTTGAACTTTCCTGCATCTTTCATAATCGGTCGCCACTGTAACAGAAACGTACACTTACCGTTCGGATATGTAACAGGCCGGAAACAATATAACATCACAACAAATTGATAATTAGATAATTGCAATTTGGCATGAAATTGATTGCCTTTAATTGCTTTCCTAATCCGTTTGCAAGCTGGCGATTCCAGGTAAGTGCATGCAACATATCAGTTTTTAGTTGGTCATTTTCTATCAACGGTGCATATCTCAGAAACTAAATAAAAAAGTATAGCCATGTTTAAAAACAACCTTAAAATCGCCTGGCGCAGTTTCTTAAAAGACCGCCAGTTTGCCGCTTTAAACCTGCTTGGGTTGGCAACTGGTTTAGCCTGTGTTTTATTGATCTACCTATGGGTTACCGATGAGGTTGGGATGGACAAATTCCAAAAGAACGGCAAACAACTTTACGAGGTTATGCAAAATGTACCCCTTTCAGACGGTGGGGTATTAACCGTCGAGGTTACACCCGACCAATTGGCTAAAGCCCTTACTGAGCAAATACCCGAAGTAAAGGAAAGCGTAACAATAAAATCGCCTGATGCGGATGACAACCCCAAAGGCATTCTTTCAGTTAATAACTCCAGTATCAAGGCAGGCGAATTATATGTTACCCCCAATTTTTTTAACGTTTTCTCCTACCGTCTTATCCAGGGGAACGTAAAGCAGCCGTTCCCAAATACCCATAGCATTCTTTTGTCATCGGCTATGGCTGCGAAATTATTTCATAATACGCAAAATATCATTGGTAAAACGGTAAAGTGGGACCGTGGCACCGGGCAAATGGGGAAATTAAACGGAAGCTACGTGGTATCCGGCATTTTTGAAGCGCCGCCTGCTAATTCTTCCGCCCAATTTGATATAGTATTTACGAACGCGCTGTATGGCGATAATATAAAACGCGATATCAATTGGTTTAGCAGTAATCAATCAACTTATGTTGTTTTAAAAGACGGTGCCAATGAGCCGCGGCTTAATGAAAAAATCAAAACCTTTATTACGTCAAAATTTAAACCGGGTTCGGATGAACTCAAATGGGCAGGGACGTTATTTTTGCAACGTTATACCGATAAATACCTGTACAACCGTTATGAAAATGGCGTGCCCGCAGGCGGCCGGATAGAATATGTTAAATTGTTTTCCCTAATCGCAATTTTCATATTGGTTATCGCCTGCATCAATTTCATGAATTTATCAACTGCCAAAGCCTCAAAAAGGGTAAAGGAAGTTGGCATTAAAAAAGTAGTAGGCGCATCCCGCCTGACCCTTGTCTTCCAATACATAAGCGAATCACTTCTGATGACCAGTTTATCCATAGTTCTTGCGCTTGCGATGGTTTCGCTTTTGCTTCCAGCATTCAGGGAAATCACCGGAAAAAACCTTACCCTTGATTTCAATACTGATTTTGTACTGTGCATTGCCGCCATTACTTTAATAACAGGCGTTATCTCCGGCAGTTACCCTGCGCTGTATTTGTCGGGTTTCAAACCGGTACTGGTACTAAAAGGGCGAATAATGACTTCGGCTGGAGAATCGCTGATCCGCAAAGTACTTGTCATATTTCAATTTGCTATCTCTATCATACTTATCGTGTCCGTAATGGTGGTTTACCAGCAAATGAAACTGGTGCAAAACAAAAACCTGGGGTATAACAAAGAACACATTATCCATTTTTCAAACGATGGAAACTTACAGCAAAACGAACAGGCCTTTCTTACTGACGTTAAAAACATACCGGGCGTTTTGAATGCGTCGGACATGGAGGGCGATATGCTGGGCAACCACAGCGGCGGTGGCGGAATTGACTGGCCGGGCAAAATGCACCGTGTGGAATTTAGCGGGCTGTATGCGGATTTCAATTTCATGGAAACAATGGGCCTCAAAACAACCGAAGGCAGGGCATTTTCGGGCGACAACCCCTCTGATAGTTCGGCGGTCCTTTTTAATGAAACGGCGATAAAAGAAATGGGGCTTAAAGATCCTATCGGCAAAACGGTAAAGTTGTGGGGCACGCCTATGCACATCATCGGGGTACTAAAAGACTTCCATTACGAATCACTTTATAAAAAAGTGGGGCCGTTCTTTTTAAGTTACCGGAAAAACGCAGACAATATAATGGTTAAATTAAAGGCAGGCGACGAAAGTGAAACCATTGGAAAGCTTTCAAAATTGTATAAACAGTACAACCCCGGCCTTCCCTTTGAATACAAATTCCTTGATGAAGATTACCAGGTTTTATATGCTTCGGAACAACGGGTGGCCATATTGTCGCGCTACTTCGCGGGAATTGCCATCATCATATCCTGCCTGGGCTTATTCGGCCTGGCGGCTTTTACCGCCCAAAAACGGCAAAAGGAAATAGGAATACGCAAAGTTATTGGCGCCACTGTAAGCAATGTTGTTTTAATATTATCGAAGGATTTCTTAAAACTTGTTTTTATAGCAGTATTGATCGCCTTCCCGCTGGCATGGTGGATAGCCAATCAATGGTTGCAGAGTTTCGCCTACAAGATTGATATTGGCGCAGGGATATTTGTACTTGCCGGGATTTCAACATTGCTGATCACTATAATAACAATAAGTTACCAGGCGGTTAAAGCAGCAATTGTTAACCCGGTGAAGAGTTTGAAAACGGAGTAAAGTGGTCATTAGTCATTGGTCATTAGTCATTTGTGCAAAGCGGCTAAATAACAACCAATGACTAATGACCAGTGACTAATGACTAACGACCAATAATATGATAAAGAACTATTTAAAAATCGCATGGCGAAACATCTTAAGGAACAAGGTTTCTTCAATGATCAATATCGGCGGGCTGGCTGTGGGTATGGCAGCGGCGATGCTGATAGGTTTATGGATCTATGATGAATTATCGTTTGATAAAAACTTTAAAAACTACGATCGCATTACGGAGGTAATGCAAAATAATATGATGAATGGTGAAATAGGCACAGGAAACAGTGTACCCTGGCCGATGGGCGATGAGCTGCGAAAAAGTTTTGGCGGCGACTTTAAATATGTCACCATGGCAACTTACAATTTCGGGCATATTCTTACCTATGGCGAAAAAAAAATAACAACAAACGGGACTTATTTTGAACCGTCGGCCCTTGAAATGCTATCCTTTAAAATGCTGAAAGGAAATAAAAATGGCTTAAATGACCCCTCATCGATACTGCTTTCTGCATCCACTGCCAAAGCTTATTTTGGCGATGCCGACCCGATTGATAAGGTGATGAAGATAGATAACAACCAGGTTGTAAAGGTAACCGGCGTTTATGAAGACCTGCCGGACAATTCTTCCTTCGCCGGCGTTGATTTTGTTGCCCCCTGGGAACAATTTTCAAACGCAAACGGGTTAAAAAAACAGGCCGATACCTGGCGCTGCAACTGCTATTTCACCTATGCCCAGTTGGCGGATAATGCCGATGTAAACAAGGTGTCGGCAAAGATCAGGGATATCAAATTGACCAAAGTAAACAAAATTGAGCTAAAGCAAAAAAACCAGGTTTTTCTGAACCCGATGAAGAACTGGCATTTATATTCTGATTTTAAAAATGGAGTGATAGCGGGGGGCCGTATTCAGTATGTCTGGTTGTTCGGTATTATCGGCGTTTTTGTATTGCTGCTGGCCTGCATTAATTTCATGAACCTGAGCACTGCGCGATCCGAAAAACGGGCAAGGGAAGTAGGCATCCGCAAAGCGATCGGTTCATTGCGCCTGCAGCTTATTTACCAGTTTTTAAGTGAATCATTGCTGGTAGTAGCTTTCGCGTTTGCCATGTCCCTGCTTTTGGTACAGTTGGCGCTTCCTTTTTTTAATGAAGTTTCCGGTAAAAAAATGTCGGTTTTATGGGGTAGCCCCTTATTTTGGCTGTCGGGTATTATCTTCAGCTTAGTTACCGGGCTTATTTCCGGCAGTTACCCGGCATTGTATTTATCGTCCTTTCAGCCGGTTAAAGTATTAAAAGGCACATTCAGGGTGGGCCGCTTGGCAGCTATTCCCCGTAAGGTATTAGTTGTGCTGCAATTTTCGGTTTCTGTCACATTAATTATCGGCACCATCGTAGTTTTCCGGCAGATAGAATTTGCCAGGAACCGGCCGGTTGGTTATAGCAGGGATGGATTGATCGCCTTACCTATGGTCACCGGCGACATTCACAAACAGTTTGCCGTAGTGAAGAATGAGCTTGAAAAAAACGGCGCTATTATATCGATAGCTGAATCGGGAAGCTCTACGACGGGAGACTACTCATCAAACAGCGGCTTCGACTGGAGAGGCAAGGACCCGGCCTTAGCCGTTGAATTCCCGAACATTGATGTTTCCTATGATTATGGAAAGACGGTTGGCTGGCAGTTTACTGACGGGAGGGATTTTTCTTCCGCATTTCTTTCCGACTCTACTGCTTTTGTGCTCAACGAAACCGCCGCCAAGTTTATGGGCCTGAAACACCCGGTGGGCGAGACCGTTAAATGGGATGGGCAGCCGTTTCGCGTGATCGGGGTAATTAAAGATATGGTTTCGGAATCCCCGTATGCGCCCGTAAGGCCCACATTATACCACATGCTTAAAGGCGGCGGTGATTTTGTGATTGCAAAAATGAATCCCAAAATAAGCGCACACGAAGCTCTAAATAAAATAGAAAAAACATTTAAGACCTACAATCCTGCTCAACCCTTTGACTACCAGTTTGCGGATGACGAATACGCCAAAAAATTCGGTAATGAGGAACGTATCGGCAAGCTGGCAAGCGCGTTCGCCTGCTTTGCTGTTTTTATCAGTTGCCTGGGGCTTTTCGGAATGGCATCGTTTATGGCAGAACAACGCATAAAGGAAATTGGCGTACGCAAAGTATTGGGCGCCACGGTATTTAACTTGTGGCAGTTGCTTTCAAAAGATTTTGTAGTGCTGGTTATTATTTCACTGCTCATTGCCACGCCCGTTTCTTATTACTTTATGCAGCAATGGCTGCAGGGGTACCAATACCGCACAGAAATTACATGGTGGATATTTGCAGCTGCGGCAGCCGGCGCTATGATCATCACTTTATTAACAGTGAGCTATCAGAGCATAAAAGCAGCGCTGACAAACCCGGTGAAGAGCCTGAGGAGTGAATGAGGAAACGTCATTGGTCATTAGTCATTTGTGCAAAGCGGCTAAATAACAACCAATGACCATTGATCAATGACTAATGACCAAATAAAATGATAAAGAACTATTTAAAAATCGCCTGGCGAAATTTGACCAAAAACAAGGCCTCAGCCTTCATCAACATCAGTGGACTGGCAGTTGGTATGGCTGTGGCCATTTTGATAGGCTTGTGGATTTATGATGAGCTGGCATTTGATACACAATTCCCGAATTATAAGCGTATAGCACAATGTATGCAGAACCAGTTCATCAACAACGAAACGCAAACCTGGAACTCCGAGGCGATAACGCTTGCGCCGGCGATAAGGGCCAACTATGGTCACAATTTTAAGCATGTGCTGATGGCTGGCTGGACCGGTGACCATTTCATTACGCACGATAATAAAACCACTACCCAAAAAGGCAACTATATCGAGCCGGGTGTAACGGATATGCTCTCCCTAAATATGATCGAAGGCACGCACATTGGCTTGGCGGAGCCAAACTCGATATTGTTATCGCAATCGGTAGCGACGGCCGTTTTTGGCAATGCCGACCCGATGAACAAAATCGTGACGCTGGACATGAAAACACCCGTGAAGGTAACGGGCGTGTATAAAGACCTGCCTTACAACTCCTCCTTTGGGGATTTAACTTTCATCGTTCCCTGGCAGCTGTTGGTCAACATCAACCACTATGATACTTTTTTCCATAATCCCTGGGGGGCCAGTTGGTTTCAAACCTATGTGCAGATCGCAGATAATGCCGATATGGCGCAGGTTTCGGCCAGGATAAAGAATGTGAAGATGAATGCCATCAGCAGCCAAAGCGATGCGCGCTTTAAACCGGTTATTTTTTTGCACCCGATGAGCAAATGGCATTTATACGCCGATTTCAAAAACGGCGTAAATAATGGCGGGCGCATCCAATACGTTTGGTTATTTGGCGTCATCGGCGTTTTTGTGCTGCTGCTGGCCTGTATCAATTTCATGAATCTCAGCACAGCCCGTTCTGAAAAACGCGCCCGCGAAGTAGGTATCCGCAAGGCCGTTGGCTCCGTTCGCAGCCAGCTTATCTGGCAGTTTTACAGCGAATCGCTGCTGATTGCCGTTTTCGCTTTTGCCTGTTCGTTGTTGCTGGTACAACTGTTCCTTCCGTTTTTCAATAATGTGGCCGATAAACGCATGTCGGTTCTTTGGTCGAGCCCGGTGTTCTGGCTCGCAGGCATAGGGTTTGCTTTGTTTACAGGTTTAATTGCCGGCAGCTATCCAGCGTTATACCTGTCGTCCTTTAACCCGGTAAAAGTTTTAAAGGGTTCCTTCCGTGTTGGCCGGCTGGCTTCCATTCCGCGTAAGGTGCTGGTGGTGACGCAATTTACAGTGTCGGTAGTGCTTATTATAGGCACCGTTGTGGTGTATAAGCAAGTTCAATACGCGCAAAACCGCCCTATCGGCTATAACCGCAACGGCCTGGTTTTTATCCCCCTGCAAACCGCCGAAATTCAAAAGCAATACCAGCCCCTGAAAAACGACCTCGTGGCCAGTGGCGCCGTTAGCGGCGTGGCCGGTTCCGAGTCTGAGATAACCAATGTTTATATCGGTAACAGTGGTTTTAAGTGGGAAGGCAAGGACCCGGCGCTGCAGGAGCAGTTTAACACCATGGCCGTTAGTCCCGATTTCGGCAAAACAGTCGACTGGAACATAGTCGATGGCAGGGACTTTAACCCGGCTTACCCTTCCGATTCTTCGGCCATTGTCATTAATCAAACCGCCGCCAAATTTATGGGCTTTACACACCCGGTTGGTAAAACGCTTGAATGGGCAGGTGTTGGCAAATACAAGATCATTGGCGTAGTGCGGGATATGGTGAACCAATCGCCGTATGACCCCGCCGTGCAAACTTTCTTTTACCTGGCGAACCGTAGGATGAACAACCTGAACATCCGCATTAACCCCAAAATGGGCATGCACGACGCCCTGGCGAGGATGGCGGCTGTTTTTAAGAAATATGACGCCGGCATGCCGTTCAGCTACCAGTTTATCGACGCTGACTATGCCAAAAAATTTGATAATGAAGAACGGGTAGGCAAACTGGCCGGCTGTTTTGCCGGGCTCGCCATCTTTATCAGTTGCCTGGGCTTATTTGGTATGGCGTCCTTTGTAGCCGAACAGCGCGTTAAAGAAATCGGCATACGCAAGGTGCTTGGCGCAACGGTATTCAATTTGTGGCAATTATTATCGAAGGATTTTGTGCTGCTCGTATTTATTGCGCTGCTTATCGCATCGCCGGTATCGTATTACTTTATGCACAGCTGGCTGCAGGATTATAATTATCGTACGGATATCTCCTGGTGGGTGTTTGCCCTTGCAGCTATCGGCGCTATGCTGATTACCTTGCTTACTGTGAGCTATCAAAGCATCAGGGCGGCGATGGCGAACCCGGTGAAGAGCCTTAAAACAGAGTAGCAGTTAGAAGTAGCAGTTCGCAGTTAAAAGGTGAAAGGATAAAGGCGAAAGGTTAAAGGCAAACAACGTACAAACACCAGTGAACTAATGAACTAACACCATGATAAAGAACTATTTGAAAATTGCCTGGAGGAACCTTATTAAAAATAAGGCTTCATCCTTTATTAATATCAGCGGGCTTGCTGTGGGCATGGCCGTTGCTATGCTGATCGGCCTTTGGATATGGGACGAGTTGTCATTCAATAAGTACCATCAGAATTACGACCGTATTGTCCAGGTAATGCAAAAGCAAAAGTTTCTCGGCGGGACCAGGGTATGGGAACACATGCCTTACCCGGTGGTGACCGAACTTAAATCAAATTATAAAAGTAATTTCAAACATATAATTACTGCAACGGAAAGGTCGGATCGCTTTCTTTCCGCCGGTGAAAATAAAATATCGAGAACAGGGCAGTTTATAAGCGCCGATGCCCCCGAAATGCTTACGTTAAAAATGGTTAAGGGAACCTGGTCTGCCCTAAGCGATCCTCATTCCGTTTTGCTTTCTTCATCGGTTGCCAAGGCATTGTTTGGCCGGAATGACCCTATCAATAAAACACTGAAAGTAGGCGATCCATGGGATCCCGGGAAAACATTAGATGTAAAGGTAACCGGGGTTTACGAAGACCTTCCGCAAAATACCCAATTTCATGAAACGCAGTTTTTTTTACCCTGGGATTTATATACCATCAACAATGGCCTGCTAAATACAACCGCCTGGAATGACCATCGTTTTTTGATCTATGCCGAAATTGAACCAGGCGCAAACTTCGACATAGTTGCTGCTAACGTTAAAGATGCTGAACTTAAGGTTATAACGCATCTTGACAATATGAAGCTTGAAGCGGCATCAAATCCGCAGCTATTGCTTAGCCAGATGAAGAACTGGCACCTGTATTCGAACTTTAAAGAAGGCATTGCTGATAGCGGGCCCATTCGGTTTGTTTGGCTGGTGGGCATCATCGGCTGTTTCGTGTTATTGCTGGCTTGCATCAACTTCATGAACCTGAGCACTGCCCGTTCCGAGAAAAGGGCTATAGAGGTTGGCATCCGCAAAGCTATTGGTTCGGCGCGCAGGCAGTTGATCAGCCAGTTTTTTAGTGAATCGTTTTTGGTGGTCATTTTTGCGTTTGCGATAGCTATTGTGCTTGCTGAACTTTCTTTGCCACTATTGAATGATCTATCCGCCAAGCAAATAGGCATCCCTTTTGCCAACCCCTGGTTTTGGCTTACCTGTACTTGTTTTATACTGCTCACCGGGTTTTTGGCCGGGGTCTATCCAGCCCTGTATTTATCGTCTTTTAATCCTGTTAAGGTTTTAAAAGGGTCATTCCGGGCCGGCCGCATGGCTTCAGTTCCCCGAAAGGTATTGGTGGTGGTACAATTTACCGTTTCAATCATCTTGATTATCTGTACCATCATTGTATATAACCAGCTGATCTTTGGGAAAAAACGCCTTGTCGGTTACTCGCGGGATGGGCTGGTAGTCGTTCCGATGACATCAATTGATTTTTTAGGAAAATACGACATTCTCCGGAATGAACTAAAAAACACGGGCGCAGTAGCCGAAATAGCCGAATCCGAAAGCCCCCTTACAGGAGTATCGTCGCATAACGGTGGTTTCACCTGGAAAGGCAAAGATCCCAATATAGAGGAAAATTTTGGAACCCTTAGTGTAACCCCGGAATATGGCAAAACAATTGGCTGGCAATTTGCAGACGGCCGGGATTTTTCGCGGGAGTTTATTACCGATTCATCGGGCTTTGTCATAAACGAATCCGCAGCAAAATATATGGGCTTGCAGCACCCTGTAGGCGAAACCATCCATTGGAAAAGCAAATGGCTGAGTGTTGATAAAGACTATAAAATTATCGGCGTAATAAAAGATATGGTAATGGAATCGCCGTTTGATCCCGTAAAACCTACAATTTTTCGGTTGGGCGGCAACCCAAACTGGATATTCCTCAGGGTTAACCCAAAAGTGAGCGCTGCTAATGCATTGTCGAAAATAGCGGGCGTATTTAAAAAGATCATCCCATCGGTTCCCTTCGAATATCAATTTGCGGACGAAGATTATGCCCGGAAATTTGCCGCTGAAGACCACATCGGCAAACTAACCAGCTTTTTTGCCTGTCTCGCTATTTTCATCAGTTGCCTGGGTTTGTTCGGCATGGCCTCGTTTATGGCCGAACAGCGTACCAAAGAAATCGGCGTGCGAAAAGTATTGGGCGCCACTGTATTTAACGTATGGCGTTTACTATCAAAAGATTTTATTGTGCTGGTTATTATTTCACTGCTGATAGCCACGCCGGTTGCTTACTACTTTATGCACAAATGGCTGCAGAATTACCAGTACCGCACGCAAATAGCCTGGTGGATATTTGCAGCAACCGGAATTGGAGCTGTGATGATCACTTTACTGACGGTTAGCTATCAAAGCATAAAAGCCGCGATGGCTAACCCTGTAGATAGTTTGAAGACGGAGTAGGTACGGTTGGGAATTAGTTTGCCGGAAAGAAGCTCAGCATCTTTAAGTAAAAAAGTCCCAAAGATTTGAAGTTTGACCAACCTCTTATCTTCCGGACTTTCGGTCTTTCCTACTTTCGGACTCCCCTACTGCAATTTCCCTAAAACTTCTTCCAGCTTATTCTCCAGTTCATAGCCACGGAGGTCCCTGGCGATTATTTTCCCATTAGGATCGATCAGGAAGTTGGCTGGTATGGAGGTGACAGAATATAAACGGGCTGCCTGATTATTCCAGAATTTAAGATCCGATACTTGCGTCCAGTTTAATCCGTCATTTTTTATGGCGGCCAGCCAATCGTTTTTACCATTCGGCCTGTCGAGCGATACGCCCACGATGGTGAAGTTTTTATCTTTATATTTATTATAGGCCTTTACGACGTTCGGGCTTTCCTGGTGGCAGGGGCCGCACCACGATGCCCAAAAATCAAGCAGCACGTATTTCCCCCTGAATGAGGAAAGTGTGACGGCTACGCCATTTACGTCGTTCTGTGTAAAATCGGGTGCCGTAACGCCAATGGCGGTATTTCTTAACGCATCAAGTGACTTTTTAAAAACTTTTGCTGTTTCCGTGCTTTTTAAATCCGGCGATAATGCATCGTACAGAGGGTCGATCTCTTTAGGATCGGGAGATGGGCCGGCGACAGAATAAAGAGCAAGCAAGCTTAAATAACTATCAGGATTGGCCAAAATGAACATTTTAAGTGTTGCGTTTTGTTCAATCTGCAGTTCTTTATGCTTTGCCTGCAGCCCGTTCTGAAATTCAGCAGTATTTTGCTGCGCCGGTGAAGCGGCATCCTGTTCGGCCTTCAGTCGTTTGGCCTTTTCGATCAATGGTTTTAACTGGGCCAGTAACTTTTTATTATCATCATTTATTTTCGACCCCGTGATCTGCGCTTTGGATAATGAATCGTTGCTGTTAATTTCAAACGCTCCCTTATCGATATAAAAAGTCAAATTATCTGACGAGCTGTCCAATGTGTTCAGCCCGAATCCAAATTTGTCGATAACCAATACAGCAGCTGTCGGATTTAATATTTTTCCTTTAAAGCTAAAACTGCCATTTACAATAAAAGTGGAGTCGATCACCCTGTTTGCGCCCAACTGGTAAATAAGGTAGGCCCTGGAGGGGGTAGTCAAGTTGCCTACTTTGCTTTTTATTTCAAATGATTTTAGTTCCTGTGCAAAAGCTATTACGGGCAGTAATGTTATAATAAATAAAAATATCCTCTTCATCTGTTTCGTCGTACTATAAGCTACGATAACGTTTAAATGGTAAATGAATTATGCCCTGTCAGTTTAATTTTTGATAGGTGCGCCACCAAAGATCGGGCATCTCGCCTGAAACTGCAGTTTTATAGTCTTCATACTGGCAGGGTACCAGGTGAAAACGCTCGTTTTTTGAGCCGCCGGTAGGGTAAGGCACCTGCATCCACCAGCGGTCGGTTTTTTTGCTTTTTACAAACACAACTTCATGCTCGCCGTGTTTCAAGCTGGTTTTATAGATAAGGTATTGCGATTTTGGATTAAGCGGGAAATCCTTTTTCCGGTTATAAACCCCGTCGATAAAATACCATACCATTTGCGCTACCAATAAGGCGGTTTGCCCGTTATTGTCGTAAGCCGGGTTAAACTCGTAAAAACCGATAGAGCTTAGCTTATCATTAAAACCTGCATATCGGGCAGCCTGGCAGGCTTCCTCGCCATAAAAACCGTTCGGGCCTGCATTGGCATTTCCTACGGCGTCGGCCGAACGGATGGCGCCAATATCAAAACTGATCATGCTGGCGTTGCGGATAACAGGCTCTGCAACCGTTATATCGCCGCTCAACACGCCCAGGCGATGCGCATCAAAATAAAGCTTATCCATCACGCGCAAGCTCTCCTGGCTTATAAAATAAGTTTGGTAGCCCAGGTTGCTGAAATTAAACAGGTAGTTGGGCTCGTGTAAAAATATTTTATTGAGGTATGATGCCGACGTGGTTTCGATAGTGTCGGCACTGTTATCGTCATCATCGAGGTCGAAACCCGAATCAATGATAACCAGGTCGACTTTTTGTTCTAACGTTTCATAGGCCAGGTATTGGGCATACGTCAGATCCTGGCCGCCACCCAAAATAACAGGGATTATATTTTTTTTGACCAGCTCGTTTACAACCGTTTTAAGGGCAATATAGGTATCGGTTATCGTGGCGCCCTGCCGTATATTGCCGAGGTCAACAATCTTGGTATTATAATTGCCTTCGTTAAGCCGGTACAGCTTTTCGCGGATATAATCCGGCCCTAAAGCGCAGCCGGCGTTATTGATCGCATTGCGGTCTTCCTGCACACCTACGATGGCCATATCCGTTTTTTGTTCCAGGTCGGGGAAATCAACCGAAAAATATTCGATCTTGCTGCCCAGTTGACTGGTATAATATCCCTTTGCGGGGATGATCTTTTCAACATCAACGGGCGTAAAAAAATCGGATAAAGACATTTTTTTTAATGTGCGGATTTCAGATGTGCAAATGTGCGGATTTTTTTAATTCCGAAGCAGACAAAAATCTGCACATTTGCACAAACGCACATTTGTACATCATCTTAATTGCACACAGATAAATGATCTTAATCACCGGCGCAACTGGCTTTTTGGGTTCGGAACTGGCCATGCAGCTGGCAAAACAGGGTCTTCGTATCCGTTGTACCAAACGGATCGGTTCCGTGATCCCGGAAGTATTGACACCATTTAAATTGGAGATAGAATGGGTTGATGCGGATATGATGGATGTATTTGCCATTGAACATGCACTGGAAGATGTTACGCAGGTTTATCATTGCGCAGCCCGGGTTTCCTTAAAACAATCCGATAAAAAGCAGATGATCAACGCTAATGTTACAGGCACGGCTAACCTGGTGAACTTATGCAATCAAAATCACATCCGGCTGGTGCATGTGAGCTCTATCGCAGCCATTGGGCAGGCCAAGCCCGGCGATTTAATAACCGAAAATCACCACCTGGACCAGGCTCTTGAAACGGATGGTTATGCCATATCAAAGCTGGAAAGTGAAATGGAAGTTTGGCGCGGCATTGCCGAAGGTTTGGACGCTGTTATAGTAAACCCTTCGCTCATTATCGGCGCGAATGCCGGTGTTAACGGCAGTGGGGAGTTATTTGAAACCGTTCGCAGGGGGCTTAAATTTTATACGGTGGGAAGCTCGGGTATTGTTGATGTGGAAGATGTTGCCAAATGTATGATCGCGCTGATGAATAGTAAGATCACCGCCGAACGGTACATCATCAGTGCCGAAAACCGGGATTTTAAACAATTAACCACCGAAATAGCCAATGGATTTGGCATAAAACCACCCACAATCTTTGCAAAACCCTGGATGATGGAATTAGCCTGGCGCGGCGCCGCTTTTATAGCTGCGATAACCGGCAAGGACCCGGCTATTGATAAAATATCTGCACAGTCAGCTTCCCTGACACGGAATTATGATAACTCAAAAATAAAAAAGGCCATCGGGATTGAGTTTAAACCGGTAAGTGTTTCGATAAAGGAAATATGTGAACGATTGAAAACGGGGTAGAGACACAATACTTGCATCTCCGACCGGCCATCCTGATGCATTACCTTAATATTGCCCTATAGACAATAATACCAGCGTGCAGGCATACTCCGTTTCAATTCCTTTCTCGTTAGCCATGCGGCGCAATTCGGAATTTTCGGTGCCGGGGTTAAAAATTATGCGTTTGGGATGGGTATCAAGTATATAGTCATACAATTCCTCCTGGTGATGCGGGCCAACGTAGAGGGTAATTGTATCAATGTCGCCGTGGATAGTTCCGGGTTTTTCAATGGGTACGCCTGCTACTTCGCCGGTTTTAAGGCCGACGTTAACTATGGCATGCCCGTTCCGTACCAGCCTATTTGCGGCAAGGTTTGCATAACGGGCCTCGTTGGGCGTTGCGCCTAATACTAATGTTTTTTTACTCATTTTTTTTGATTTCACCGATTCTAAGTTAACAACCTGTTTAACAAAGAAACTTGTCCTGCGTGGTAAATATGATGTTGTATCAAACCTTTTACTAAATCTTCGTAGGTAGTTCCCGGGTCGTTCTCAATTGTGCCGTTAACCATGTCCGCCCACTGCTCTTCCGGGAAATTCTGGATAATGCCGAGCAAATTTACGTTAACCAGTTTCAGATCACTGACATAATTCTGCCATTTTTGCTCCTCCGGTGTTCCGGGATCGGGCCAGTCGCCGCTGGATGGCACCTGCGCGGTCTGGCCGTTCATCCTGTCCATTACTTCTTCCGTCCACGAGATCATGTGCAATACAATACCTGCAATGTTATGCACCGAGCCGGGCGGCTTCTCAAACGCGGCTTCAAAGCTTACCTGGCCGATAATATCGTAAACCGGCAGGCCATACCAGGGGTTGCCATATAATACTTTTTCTAAATCCTGCGATAGTTGTTCTGATATAGTCATACTAATATTTTTAAAGCGGCCGACGCGCAGTTGATGCCGTCAATAGCAGCAGAAATTATGCCACCCGCATAACCTGCCCCTTCGCCGCAGGGGAATAAGCCGCTGACTTGCGGGTGCTGCAGCGTTTCTTTATCGCGCGGGACTTTTACCGGCGATGAGGTACGCGATTCCACACCCACCAAAATGGCCTCATTGGTATAATAACCCTTCATTTTGCGGCCAAAGGCAGGCAAAGCTTTCTGTAAACGCTCATTGATCCAGCCGGGTAAAATTTCTTTCAATGCCGTACTTTTGGTTCCCGGAAAGTATGAATTTACAGGCAAATTGGCAGATACCCGGTTCTCCACAAAATCAATCATACGTTGCGCAGGTGCGACCAGATGACCGCCACCGGCATCGAAAGCCAGTTTTTCTATTTCCTGCTGAAAACGGAGCATTTTTAAATGGTCACGTTCATTACCAGCTACATCTTCCAAATTTACCTGTACCACGGTGCCCGAATTGGCAAAAGGATTGTTCCGTTTGGATGGGCTCCAGCCGTTCACTACTATCTCGTCTGCTTCGGTTGCGCAGGGCGCGATGATGCCGCCGGGGCACATGCAAAAGGAAAATACGCCGCGGTTATCTACCTGCTCTACCAGGTTATAATAGGATGGCGGCAGGTCGGGGCCGCGATGTTCACAATGGTATTGGGCCTGGTCGATGATTTCCTGCGGGTGTTCTATCCTTACGCCAAGGGCAAAAGGTTTTGCCTCAATTAAAATATTTTGCCGGTGCAGCATTTCAAAAATATCCCTCGCCGAATGCCCGGTTGCCAGGATCACTGCATCGGCCATTATTTTATCGCCCGATGCCAGCTGGACGCCTTTTATCTTTCCAAACTCAACCAGCAGCGCGGTGACTTTGGTATCAAAATGAATTTCGCCGCCTGCGTTTAATATCGTTTCTGCAATAGAGGTAATTATCTGCGGCAGCTTGTTGGTTCCGATATGCGGGCGGGCGTCAATTAAAATATCCTCCGTTGCGCCATGGGCCACAAAGGTTTTTAGTACCGCGTTCACATCCCCGCGTTTGGTGGAGCGGGTATAAAGCTTACCATCGGAATATGTCCCCGCGCCGCCTTCGCCAAAACAATAATTTGACTCCGGGTTAACCAGGCCCTGTTTATTGATATTGGCCAAGTCACGGCGGCGCTGTTTCACATCCTTGCCGCGCTCTAAAATGACAGGCTTTAAACCCAATTCAATACATCGCAAAGCGGCAAATAATCCTGCCGGGCCGGCGCCTACTATGATTACAGGCTTGCCTGTTTTAACATGCGGGTATTTAACAGTAAAAGTTTCCGGCTTATAAACTTCATCCATAAAAACCTGCACCTGCATGCGGTAAACCACCTTGCGGCCACGGGCATCTATGGAACGTTTAAGAATTTTTAAAGCTGATATTTTTTGCGGGTATATATTAAGGGATGCGGCTGCGATATTTTTTAAAATACTTTCATCCTCCTGCTGCCCGGGTAGACAAACAATTTCAATTTCTTTGATCATGGGCTTGCCGGGTTTTTATCCTGGATGGGGTAAAGGTAGGGAAAGTATTATTTATCCGGGCATTCTTCTATCTGTGTTGAAGTTGTCGCAAAAAAAGGCAGGGAAAGCTATAGTAGTACTATAATTATAAATGATTTAGTTTTTGAATGATGTATCTTTATATCTAAATCCAGATAAAAACTTTAATACCTACACCAAAAAACCACCAAGATATTGTCAAACAGATTAAAAATTACAACTCTTTTGTTCTCGGTTTTATTACTTCTAATATTTGCATCGTTAGAAAGGGAGAAGATTTATGCAGGATATATTAAATTATTAAAAAAAACTACTATTGTAAAACAGTACAATAATAAAGGCCAATTAAATGGTGAAATAATTGGTTATATAGATGGCAACATTGACGTAAGTACAAATTTCGTAAACGGGTTAAGAGACGGATTGACTACGGAATACTATAAAAATGGGCAAGTAGAAAATCAGTCCTTTTTCCGGCATAACAAGAGGGAAGGTGAAGAAGTTGAGTATTATGAAAATGGGAAATTAAATTATAAAAGAACATGGAAGAATAATAAAGGTTATGGGAGTATTTATCATTATACAAATGATAGTAAAATTGTAAATTATGATGGATTAGATATTGTTAACCTCTTTTTTTATATGGAATATGATGCGACCGGAAAAACAACAAAGGCTTTTGGCCACTGTTTTAGTTCAAATATATTTAGTTATGACCTAAATGGCGATTCAACTATTATATTAAGTAACAATAAAGCTTATCAAAACATAGCCGACTTGAATATAACTATAGCAACACCCCCAAACTTAATTCCACAAATAAATCTTTTGATAAATGATAAGCCTATTCCAGATATTAAAATAAAAGACAATACCATAAACGTAAAAGATGCCTTCTTCGATAAGGGAATATATAACATAAAAATAACTGGCGATTTGATGAATAAAAATAGGAGGATTGTCAGAGCAGACACGCTTAATTTAACAATTACAAAGAATTAATTAGGCTCTAGCGATTTTTAGAAAACAAGAACCATACCACAAAATCTGCCTGCCTTACTTCATACTATCATGTATCGTATTTATCGCATCCAAATGATTTTTTAAAACAGGCAGTGTTTTCCCGGCGAAGGCTTTTAGGTCCGGATCGCTGCAATTTTCAGATGCATAATGAAATTCCTCAATATCATTTTTGTGATCATTGATCATATCCGCCACATAAGTCTTGTCGAAGTCTTCGCCGGATTTTTTAGACAATTCATCAATAATTTTTTGATCGGCTGCGCCAGGTGTGGTTGGCAAGTTAATATTTTTGCTTTTGGCGAGCGCCAGTAGCTTATTGCTTACTTTTGAATGGTCTTTCACCATCATCATACCAAAGTTTTTCACCCTTAAATTTTGACCTTTCTGCTCGGCAAGCTTTCCCAATGCAACCTCTGTAATACCGCCGCTGGCCGCTTTAAAGGCAAATTGCGCATCCTGCTTTTCTAAGGGCATACCCTGCTTTGTTAAGGTGTTCGTTAGCGCAGCCGTGCTGTCCGCATCAGCTTTGCTGTCGTTTTGTACATTTCCGCTGCATCCCTGCACCAGCCAAACGGTTATCAACATCATTAGCAGCAGACCAAACTTTTTCATAACCTTGTTTTTATTATTATGCAAAGAGATAACAAACTATTACTCGTTTGGTTTCTATTGGGAAGTCATTAAGTCATTGGTCATTGTGTCATTGGTTTAAGGTCGTGATTCTTGTCTCTTGATTCTTGGCTCTTGCACGCTAATCTTCAAAAGTTTTACTATTTTTGCCGCATTAAAATCAAAAAAACATGGATTTTCCGGCAGGATTAAAATACACTAAAGACCACGAGTGGATAAAAGTTGACGGCAGCGATGCCTATATAGGCATAACTGAATTTGCACAGCGCGAATTAGGCGATATAGTTTATATTGACATTATTGCCTTGGGCAAAGAAGTTGGAAAAGACGAGGTTTTTGGTACCGTTGAAGCGGTTAAAACCGTTTCGGACCTTTTTATGCCCGTTGCCGGCACCATCACCGAAATTAATCCGGCGCTCGACAAGCAGCCCGAACTGGTTAACAGTGATCCCTATGGTGAAGGCTGGATGGTTAAGGCCACTTTAACCAACGCATCCGACATCGATAGCCTGTTATCTGCTGAAAGTTATCAATCCCTCATTGGGGTTTAGTACGGCAATGTCGCTTCGATAATTTACTCACCCGAACATCGCTTCGCTCGTTCACCCTCTCTTCCGCAAGCGGGAAAGAGGGTTGGGAAAGTTTATTTTTTTATTTTGAAACGCTCATCGAGGCAACAATAGCGCGGTATAATTTCGTATAAGTAAACAATAATAATTACTTTGACCGTTGTATAGCTGTCAATTCGATTTTTATGTTAAAAAATAAGTTTGTTATCATTTTGTTACTGGGACTGGTTGCCCTTTCGTCTTGCGGTATTTTTCACAAGAGCTGCAATTGCCCGAAATTTGGGAAAGTAAAACCCGATGTGCAGATGTGCAAATATGCGGATGTGCAGATGTGTTGATGATGAGAAGATATGCGGATGTGCAGATGGGTCGATGTTATACAAATGAGGAGATGTGCAGATATGCGGAAGTGAAGAGTGTTAATGATGGGATGATGTGCAAATATGTGGATAGATAATTAAATCGTGACTGGTTTCTTGTCTTAATCTGCACATCCGCACATCTGAAATCCGCACATCTAAAAATCCGCACATTAAAAAATGACCAGGATACAACAAAAAAAGTGATATCAATCACGTAATCTTATTTGGATTAAATTTAAATAAGCTTTACATTTGACCTAAGATTTTAATACTATGACACTTTCAGAACTTAAAAAAGGGGCAATTGGAATTGTAAAAGAATTTACCGACCTCGAAATGTCGGTAAAATTGATGGAAATGGGATGCCTGCCCGGTGAAGAGATCACTGTTTCGCGCATCGCCCCCCTCGGTGACCCCATAGCTGTTAATGTGTCAGGTTACCAGTTAAGCCTCCGCAGGTTTGAAGCGTCGACCATTATTTTGCAGTAGTTTTTTCACCTTTGAAAGCTGATCTAAGAGTTGCACTTGTAGGAAATCCAAACACCGGTAAATCAACTCTTTTCAATACACTAACCGGTCTTAATCAAAAAATTGGAAATTTTCCCGGCGTTACTGTTGACAAAAAAACCGGCTATTGCCAGTTGGCCGATGGACGCACTGCCGAGATCATTGACCTGCCCGGTACCTACAGCCTCTACCCCAAAAGCCAGGACGAATCCATTGTATTTTCTATCCTTGCTGATAAAGCAAACCCCCTTACCCCCGACCTGGTTGTTGTAATACTTGACGCAACAAACCTAAAACGCAACCTGCTGCTCTACACCCAGGTGGCCGATCTGAAAATACCCGTCATCATCGCGTTGAATATGATGGACCTGGCGAAAAAGTCAGGCATCAGCATAGATATTGATCTTTTTTCGAAAAAACTGGGGGTGCCGGTGGTCCCCATGTCTGCCCGGAGGACCGAAGGCATTGATAAATTAAAAGCAGCCATAAATTTCGCCAATAAAATAGCTTTACAGGAAGAATCTATCGAGGTGGAAGCTATAGCGCCGCAATTGATAGGCGCCATTAGCGGGGAATTTAAGCTTGATAACCCCTACTACGCTTTGCAGCTGGCACACCAGCACGAAACCATTAAATTTATTTCAGCCGAAGAAAGCGAGCGGATTGAAGAACTGGAAAAAGAATTTTCCTTCCATTCGCAAAAAGCGCAAGGCGCCGAAACCATAGCCCGTTATAGCTTTATTAACGAACTGCTATACGACACAGTAAAAACACCCGACACCGCGCAGGATGAGACAGTAAGTAATAAGATAGATAAAATACTTACGCACAAAATATTTGGCTTTATTATCTTTTTTTGCGTGCTGCTGTTCATGTTCCAGTCCATCTTCTCCTGGTCGGCTTACCCGATGGAACTGATCGCTGATCTTTTTGTATGGGTTCAAAGTCATCTGCACCAATTGCTGCCTGCCGGGCCGTTAACCGGTTTATTGGTCGACGGGGTAATTGGCGGCTTAAGTGGCGTAATGGTATTCATCCCGCAGATCGCCATCCTTTTTGCATTCATTTCTATATTGGAGGATACTGGTTACATGTCGCGGGTAACCTTTATGATGGATAAGCTGATGCGCAAAGTCGGCCTCAATGGCAAATCGGTTGTGCCGCTTATAGGCGGTTTTGCTTGCGCGGTACCATCTATAATGAGCACCCGCACCATTGAGAACTGGAAGGACCGCATGATCACCATCATGGTGACCCCATTGGTTACCTGTTCGGCGCGTTTGCCTATTTATACGCTGCTCATCGCGCTGGTTGTCCCCAACCGTAATGTTTGGTGGCTGTTTAACCTGCAGGGGCTGGCCCTTACGGGGATGTATGTGTTCAGCCTTGTATCGGCCATAGTTGTGGCTTTTGTGTTCAAGCTGATCCTAAAAGGGCGCGAACGCGGTTATTTTATTATGGAAATACCGGTTTACCGTATGCCGCGATGGAAAAATGTTGCTTACTCGATGTACGAACGTTCAAAAGCATTCGTGTTCCAGGCCGGGAAGGTAATTATAGCCATTTCAGTCATATTGTGGGTGCTGGCATCCTATGGGCCCGGCGACCGCTTTGAGCGGATAGAACAAAAATATCAGCAGCCGCAATACACCGGACATCTTAAGCCTGATGAGCTTACCAAAGCCATCAAATCCGAAAAACTCGAAAACTCTTATGCCGGCGTTTTGGGCCATGTAATTGAGCCTGTTATAAAACCTTTGGGTTTCGATTGGAAAATAGGCATCGCCCTGATCACTTCCTTTGCCGCCCGTGAAGTTTTTGTAGGCACCATGGCTACCATTTACAGCGTTGAAGGCAGCGCCGAAAAGATGGAAACGGTACAGAAAAAAATGAAATCGGCCAAAGATCCAGAAACTGGTAAGCCTGTGTTTTCGCTGGCGGTGGCCTTTTCGCTCATGATGTTTTATGCCTTTGCCATGCAATGCGCCAGCACCGTTGCCGTGGTATACCGCGAAACAAAAGACTGGCGCTGGCCCGCCGTACAATTTGCTTACATGACTGTGCTGGCTTACGCGGCAAGTTTTATCGCGTATAATCTTTTGAAGTAGAGGCGAAAGGTTAAAGGTTTTTTGACCATTTACTCACCACTCACTTCTCACCATTCACCTAATCAGTCCACGTCCACCGTTAGCTTCTCGCCGATCTGCTGCCGCCACATGGCGTAATAGAGCCCTTTTTGTGCGATCAGGTCGAAGTGTTTGCCCGATTCAACGATGCGGCCTTTCTCCAATACATAGATCTGGTCGGCATGCATAATGGTGCTCAGGCGGTGGGCAATTAATATGGTGATATGGTTTTCAAATTCAGAAACATCGCGGATGGTTTCTGTAATTTCTTCTTCAGTGATAGAGTCGAGTGAGGAAGTGGCTTCATCAAACACCAAAATATCCGGCCGGCGCAGCAGTGCGCGAGCTATCGATAAACGCTGTTTTTCGCCGCCTGACACTTTTACACCGCCTTCGCCGATAACCGTGCTCAGGCCCTTGTCCGCACGTGCAAGTAAAGTTTGACATGCCGCGCGTTGTAACACTTCCATACATTCCTCATCAGTAGCGCCGGGGCGTACAAATTGCAAATTCTCGCGTATCGTGCCCGAAAATAGTTGGGTATCCTGGGTTACGAAACCTATTTTTTCGCGCAGTTGGTCAAGGTCGATCTCTTTACTAAGCGTATTATTGTATAAAATATCGCCTTCCAGTGGCTGATAAAGGCCAACTAATAACTTAACAAGTGTAGTTTTTCCTGATCCAGACGGCCCTACAAATGCAATGGTTTCGCCGCTGTTGGTTTCAAAGCTGATATGGTTAAGCGCGTTGCGGTTGGCGGTTAAATGCTTAAAGCTTACATTATCAAAAGTGAGGGTATTTACTTTTTCAAGCAGTACCGGCCTTTCGGGTTTGGGATCGATCGGGGTGTTCAAGATGCCCTCGAAATTACCAAGCGATACCTGGGCCTCACGCCATGATTGTATTACGGTGCCCAATTCCTGTAAAGGGTTAAACAGGAAGAAAGAGTAGAACAAAAACATAAAATAACTTCCCGGTGATAAAGTCCCTTTGAAAATAAGGATGAGCAGCAGCACAACCATGATGCTGCGTACAAGGTTTATCACCGTGCCCTGCACAAAGCTCATGCTGCGTACATATTTTACTTTTTTTAACTCAAGTTCAAGTATTTTATAGGTGGTACTGTTTAATCGCTCTATCTCCTGTTTTACCAGGCCCAAGCTTTTTACCAATTCTATATTGCGTAATGATTCGGTGGTTGAGCCGGCAAGCGCTGTGGTTTGCGATACGATCTTTTTTTGGATGGTTTTTATCCGCTTACTTAAGGCCATGCTTACAAACATGATAACCGGGATTGCGCCGAAATAAACAAGCGTTACCATATAGTTTACTTTTATCGAGATCACGATCACAAAGATCATCCCCACCAGGCTCACAAAAAGTACACCGATAAAAGAGGTTATAAAAGCCTGGCAGTCCAGCCGTACTTTTTGGAGTATTCCCAAAGTTTCGCCGCTGCGCTGGTCTTCAAAAACCTGGTAAGGAAGTTCAAGCGAATGCCTCAGGCCATCAGCGTACATTTCGGCCCCGGTTTTTTGGGTAATAATATTGGTAAAATAATCCTGGAAGTTTTTTGCTATGCGCGATACCATCGCGGCGCCAACGCCCAAACCAACCAATACTAATGCACCGTGCAGCCTGTAATCGTAACTATAAACCTTGTGATTAACCGGCACCATGTACAAATCGACTATATACCTGGTGATCAACGGATCGCAAAGCGAAAAGGCTATATTAATGCCGGCAAGTACCAGGGCAAGAACAACCACCCAGCGGTGTTTTTTAAGATATGATAAGAGTATTTTCATGCGTGTTTGTAAATTGTTAAAACAATATAAGCAAAAATAAAAAAAGGGAACAGCTAATCAGACTGCTCCCTTTAATTTGACAATAAGAGGATTTATCAACTCTTATTAAGCGTATTGAATAAGTCTCCAAGTAACCGCACTGCCATTATAAGGTGGCATTCTATTGCCCTTTGCTATCGGGGCAGTAGTTGATGGTTGACTTAGAGCTTTCCAAACGCCGCTTTCCGGACAATTCTGTCCGGTAGAAGCCAAGGTACCAATTGGATACTTCATGGTTTTTCTAAGATTATTTCTATCTAAGTTTCAACATGGGCTTAGATATGACTTTCCCATAAAGAAATTTTAAAAAACCATTTTAATTTAATATAATTGTATTTCCAACCACAATTATTAAATTAATTGGAAAGTCAAGTACCATTTCTTAAATCGGTTCTTGGCTTTTTTTATTTTCTTTTTGATAATTTATAATAATTATTTGGTTCCTCATCAATTTCCCTTATATCAAAAATGACACTGTCATTTAAATAATCATATTGCAAGGCATCAATAATGTTTTTTATCCTTAAATAAAAATATTCACCCGCTTTACTAACTTTATACGCCGTCTTATCATTACTTGTGGCGGCTATCATATATATAGATTTATCGGTTTCATCTGAAGCATTTCGACCAATCTTAAAATATCGCGTTTTTTCCAACTTTAATTTCTTAGCTGCTCCGCTCGAAAAACCCAATTTCCCGGTTTTGTGGATCGTGGCTTTTACTACCCCTAAGTCACTGTCGGGTTCGAAAAAGGTGAATTCAATCATTTTTACTTATATTTTTATGCGAAGATAACGGATTTATTTGAAATACAAAAAAATAGTGATTTTTTATTAAAAAATTCTAATCGATTTATTTACGCACACAAACATCAAGACACCAATGTCAAAACAAATAAATTATGAAACGTAACTGTTTATAGTCATACTCCTATCTCTACTCCTATCTCTACTCCTATCTCTACCCCTATCTCTACTCCTATCTCTACTCCTATCTCTACTCCTATCTCTACTCCTATCTCTACTCCTATCTCTACTCCTATCTCTACTCCTATCTCTACTCCTATCTCTACTCCTATCTCTACTCCTATCTCTA